>JBCDHD010000003.1:0-467648 GCA_038750505.1 Bacteroidota bacterium
GAAGGTGATAATTTTTCTTTGGTAAATAAAAGTAAGGCCACCAAAAGAAGAATCAACACCAAAAATGCGACAACGGTAATTACTATAGTACCGACTGTTGAGGTAGCTAATATCATTTTATTCGTTTGTTATATCGTTATAAGAGACCGCTTTTTCGTCTTCGTCAATCTCCTTTTTAATATCTTTTTCTTCGATTGCCTTCTCTACTGTAGTGGGCGCCGTACCTTCGGGAGGTTCGTTATCTCCGGTAAGCATACCCCCAAAGCTTTGAAAGCCAATCCCCATTAAGCCGGTAATGATGAAGGTAATTCCCAATCCACGAAGCGGAGCAGGCACATTAGAATATCGGATCTTTTCCCGAATTGCGGCAATAGCAAGAATAGCTAAAAACCAGCCTATCCCGGAGCTAATACCATAGTTCAATGCCAATCCAAGACTTGGAATTTCGCGAGCTTGCATAAAGAGTGATCCTCCTAAAATAGCACAGTTTACCGCAATCAGCGGTAAAAAAATACCTAAGGAATTATAAAGTGCGGGGGAAAATTTCTCTACCACGATCTCTACTAATTGTACCATAGTTGCTATGGTCGCAATAAAGAGGATAAACGAAAGAAAGCTTAAATTGTAATCCGCATATTCAGGGCCCAGCCAGGCTAAAGCGCCGTCTCGCAACAAGTATTGGTCCAATAACCAATTTAACGGAACGGTAACCCCTAACACAAATATTACGGCAGCCCCTAAGCCTACCGCAGTACTTACCTTTTTGGATACCGCCAGGTAGGAGCACATTCCTAAAAACACGGCAAATACCATGTTATCAATGAATATAGACTTAAAAAACAACTCTACATGTTCCATAGTACTTCTTTTTAAGCTTCTTCAATTAATGCCCGGTTTCTTGAACGTTGTACCCAAATGATAACCCCAACAACGATAAGCGCCGCCGGAGGAATGATCATAAATCCATTGTTTTCATAACCAATGGAATATAAACCCGTTTTGGCGATCGGGTCTCCGAGAACAGGAATCCCAAACAGCGTGCCAGAACCCAAAAGCTCTCTAAAAAAACCAACAAGAACGAGAATTACCCCATACCCCAAGGCATTTCCAATGCCATCCAGGAAGGAACGCCAGATACCATTCCCAAGGGCAAAGGCCTCAAAACGGCCCATGATAATGCAGTTAGTAATGATCAATCCTACAAAAACGGATAGTGTTTTACTTAGTTCATAAGCGAAGGCTTTTAAGACCTGATCCACTACGATTACTAGTGCTGCAATAACTACAAGCTGTACAATGATCCTGATTTTGGAAGGGATAATATTTCGCATTAAGGAAATAACCACATTACCAATACCCATTACAAAAATAACAGAAATAGACATTACCAGGGAAGCCTTAAGCTCGGCTGTTATAGCCAATGCTGAACAGATGCCCAATACCTGAATGGTGATTGGATTATTATCCGCAAGGGGATCCAAAATTAAATTTGCATCTTTTTTAGAAAGTAATGCCATTGCTCTAGTTGTTTCGTATTGTTTCTAAGTAGGGCCTGTAAGCTTTCAGGGTTTCTTTGATCATTGCTGAAACTCCGTTTCCTGTAATTGTAGCACCTGCAAGTGCATCCACTTCGTTATCTTCCTTGTCTTGATTCAACGGATCGTTGTTGGTCTTTGATACAGCAATACCAGCATAGCTGCCTTCGTCCAATAACGATTCTCCTATAAAATCATCCATAAAAAAGCGCATCTTAATGTTGGCACCCAAACCTGCGGTTTCCCCTTTGTGATCAAAATATACACCTTGCACTACCATTTCCGTGTCAACCGCCATAAAACCCCAGATCGCATCCCATAACCCTTTCCCATGCATCGGCAATACATAAATTTCTTCACCGTCTTTTTCCCCGATAAAAACCGGTAAACGGGCATCGCCTCCGTTTTTCAGGGCATCCAATTGCTTTTTGACATTGATCAAATAAGCCTGATCATCTTCCTGCAATTCCCCATTTACAAGGACATACTGCTTTTTAATCCGTTCTGTAAACATGTTTTCCACCACGTCCGTAGGGATAAAGTTCACACCACTGTCAGGCGTGTTTTCATTAATGCCCATGGCATACAAGATATTTTGTTGCTTTTCAAAACGCTCATTCTCATCGATCCGTGACCGCAAAGCAGACGCCAGATAGGCCAGAATAGACCCTACTACAGCAACCATAACCACAGCAAAAAGGACGGTGTATGTGTTTTTTTCAGTATTGAGTGCCATAATTAAACCGTTTCAGCTTTAAGTTCAGCAGCAGCCCCCTCTACCCTATCCGGTAAGATGGTTGTATTTTTAAGTCGTTTTAAACGTCGTTTTACATTCCCTCGTACTACGTAGTGATCTATGGTAGGAGCAAAGACGTTCATTAGTAATATGGCAAGGAATACGCCTTCCGGATAGCCGGGGTTGAACACCCGGATCATAACGGACAGGAATCCAATGAGAAAGCCATATATCCATTTCCCCCGATTGGTTTGCGATCCGGTAACCGGATCTGTAGCCATATATACGATACCAAAGGCCAACCCACCAACAATAAGGTGCTTCCAAAATTCAAAGCCCATTAATCCGTAGAACTTGCTGTATTCCGGGATCCATTCAAAGTCAACCACTGCATTAAAGATCAAACCCATGGCTAGGGATCCTAAAACAGCACTAAGCATAATTCGCCAACTGGCGATCTTTGTGAAAACAAGGAACAGTCCTCCAAGCAAGATCAAAAAAGTAGACGTTTCGCCTACCGAACCAGGGATAAAACCAAAAAACATTTCTGAAAGATCGTATTTGGCATACATTTCCTGGGTGTTGCCCTGGGCCAGATAACCTAAAATAGTTTCCCCTGAAATGGCGTCTGCCGTACCAGCGCGTTCCACTGCTCCATGTACCCAAACTTTATCTCCGCTCATCCATGTAGGATAAGCAAAAAACAAAAATGCTCTAATCGTTAAGGCCGGATTTAGAATATTCATCCCTGTTCCTCCGAAAACTTCTTTTCCTATTACTACGCCGAAGATCACCGCTATAGAAAGCATCCAAAGCGGAGTATCTACAGGAACGATTAAGGGCACCAACATCCCTGTTACCAGATACCCTTCCTCTACTTCATGCCCTTTAATTACTGCAAAGATGAATTCAACGAGCAGTCCGACCCCATAGGATACAATTACCAAAGGCAAAATAGTAGTTGCCCCAAGGATAAAGTTGTCCCAGGTGATAAAGTGCTCCAAAAGTGAGAAGTTTTCCGGAAAACCGTTTATTGCGGAATAGTGCTGATAACCGGCATTGAAAATCCCAAAGAGCAGACAGGGCAGCAGCGCCAAAATTACCGTATTCATCGTTCGCTTAAGATCATCCACCGCACGAATATGGCCCCCGGAATGCGTGGTTTCGTCAGGGGTAAATAAAAAGGTATGAATGGCATTAAAAGCAGGTGCCACTTTTTTACCCTGATACTTCAGTTTTAATACGTGCATTTTTTCTTTCAAACCCATAACTTAACCGATTTCTTGATGTAATAGATCCAGTCCTTCTCTGATTATTTGCTGGTGTGGTTGTTTAGAAATACAAATGAACTCTGTTAGTGAGAAATCCTCCGGAGCCACTTCATATAACCCCAATTGTTCCATCTCGTCCAGGTCCTTAACCATACAAGCCTTAAGCAATTGCAACGGATAAATATCCAAAGGAAAAACTTCCTCATACCTGCCTGTAACTACAAACGCTCGATGCTCGCCATTAGTATTGGTATCCAGATCATACTTTTTCTTGCTATTAAGCCAGGAAAAAGTTAGTGCTCTTGTAGATGATATTTTATTGAAAACCGGTTTGTTCCATCCAAAGAATTCATAATCATCTCCTTCCGGTATGGCCGTAACCGTGGTATTGTAGAATCCAAGATGGGATTCAGGAGTGATGCGATACCCTGTTAGTACGTCTCCATTGATCAATCGAAACTTCTTTTCAGTAACACCACTGGCATATAAGAACGTTGAGACCTCGGCCCCAATTTTGGTCTTATAATATTTTGGTGTTTTAATACATGATCCTGCTAATGCAATAACCCGTTCCGCCATAAACTTTCCGGAAAGCAGAAATTCTCCAATGATCACAAGATCCTGAGGCGCTATTGTCCAAACAATTTCTCCTTTATTTACAGGATCTATTTTATTGATTTGCGTCCCAACAAGGCCTGCCGGATGAGGGCCGGCTATTTTATGTAATGTTACCCCCTGGATAGTAGCAAAAGGGGATGTTCCGGTATTCCCTACTGAAACATGAATTTTTCCCGGAGTTAGCTTTCCAAGAGCGGTGATAGCCGCCTGGATTTCGGTTTCTTTACCCCTGAGGACGTAATCTACATCTGCTGCCAGAGGTGCAGTAGCATACCCTGATATAAAAATTGCCTTTGGCGTTTTATCCGGATGCGCGATAATATCATACGGGCGTTGTTTTATGAACGGCCAGCAACCTGATTTCAAAAGCGTGTCCAGAATAGTATTAGGTTCCGCCTTCTCAAGATCCAGCGGTGCTGTTTCATGAAAGGTCTGCTCTTTATCCGCTAGTATCTTAATACTCATAATCCGACGTCGGGCGCCGCGAACAATTTCAACCAACTCGCCACTAACCGGGGAAACAAAAAGCATATCTTCCCTGTTCTTGTTGTAAAAAACCGGTTCACCTGCTTTAACCTCAGCACCTTCTTTAAAGAGCATTTTTGGCGTAATCCCATGAAAATCGTCCAGGTTAATCGCGTAGACATTACTGGAAACTGCTTGTGAAGTGGTTTGTTCTGCTGCTCCAACAAGGTTGATCTTTAACCCCTTTTTAATACTAATGTCTTTGGACATATGGAGTACAACTTTTATTTGTTTTGCGTGCAAATTTAACGCTTAAAAAGCAAATTTTGGTGCATATTAGAACGGCTTTAAATTTATTTATATTTATTCTAAATAACTAAGTATTAAGGGTAAATAGCCGCACAGGGCAACTGTTTTGTTTTTGTTTACCTTTACCGCAAAAATTGCTAGGAAATGCGTTTTTTTCTTAAACAGTTCTTGCTGTTACTATGCCCTATTCCTTTTTTTGCTCAGGTGATGCAGGAAGTAAATCCTCCCCCCAATATCAAGACCATTATTTTTTTGGGGCCTACCCAGGACCAGTTTCCGGTTATCAAGTTGGGCGAACAGATTTCCCTTACTTTTGACGATCTTACTGCCAGTGAGCAGGACTATTACTACAAAATAGTGCACTGCGATTATGATTGGACCCCTTCGCAACTACTAAAATCGCAGTATTTAGACGGGATTGATAATCAACGTATTATTGATTATGGTAACAGTCTAACCACCTTACAATCCTACTCTAATTATCGCCTTACACTACCCAACCCCCAGGTAGCGCTAAAAGTAACGGGGAATTACCTTTTGGAAATTTACAACAGCTATAGTGAGCTTCAGTTTTCCCGGCGGTTTATTGTTTATAAAGATTTGGTCCAGGTAGGCGGTATTGTCAGGCGCTCAAGGGACTTCAATTTTTTGAATGAAAAGCAGGTAGTTCAGTTCAATATTAATACGGCAGGCTTTCCGGTGGTTAATCCAAAACAGGAAATCAAAGTCGCTATTTTACAGAACTATTTTTGGCCAACAGCCTTGTACAATATCAAACCACAATTTACACTAGGCAATGAGTTAGTATATCGTTACGACCAGGAAACAAGTTTTTACGGAGGGAATGAATACCTGAATTTTGATACCAAGGACCTTCGCTCACCAACCTTTGCCATATCCAGGATCGAACTGAAGGACATCTATCACCATTATCTCTTTCCCAATCCTTTCAGAGTAGATCAGCAGTACACTTTTTTTCCTGACATCAATGGCGATTTCATTGTGCGCACCCTTCAGGGAACCGATGTTGCCCGCGAAGCAGAATATACCAAGGTCCATTTTAGCTTGCCATACGATCCCCGTTTAGGCCTGGATAATGTGTATGTTTTTGGCAAGTTCAATAACTATGCACTGAATGAAGAGAACAAAATGACCTACAACGAAGAAACTGCCAATATGGAGTTGGTTTACCCTTTTAAACAAGGTTTCTACAACTATAAGTATGTGGTAGAACAGGAGGACGGCACCGTTGAATTGAATACCGTAAGCGGGAACTTTCACTTTACGGAAAACCAATACCTCATTCTCGTGTATTACCGGGATTTTGGGGAAATGTTTGATGGGATCATCGGTATTGGCACAGCCAACTCCAGAACTATCACGAATTAAGTATATTTAAGCCCATAGTTGGGCCATGGGTAAGGGGAATAAACTAATTACAAAAGGGAGGTATGAACTCAAATTCCGGGGTACGGAATGCTTAAATTGTGGGCATATCCTTGACATGAGCGATAAGTACTGCTCCAATTGCGGACAAGCAAACAGTACAAAGAAATTAGTCCTCAAAGATTTTTTTGATGAATTCTTTTCCAGCCTGGTCAATTACGATTCCAAGCTGATCAAAACGTTCTATACCCTTCTTTTAAAACCAGGTACCATTACTAGGGATTATATCCGAGGGAAGCGCGTAGCCTACACCAATCCCTTCCGATTCTTGCTCAGTCTGGCTTTCCTCTATTTTCTCATGGTGAGCTACAGCAGTAACCTTGGCGCTTTGGACAATATGGGGCTGGAAGACAAAATAAAGCAAAACAGTACGCTGTCATTTAATCTGGATACGGATGATTATCCTGCAGACAGCATCCAGATCCCCCAGGAAACGATAAATGCCTTGGAAAAGTTAGATTCCTTAGGCGATGGGATACCCGGACTACCCAGGGAGCTGTCAAAATTAGATACATTGGGCGTTGTATTGAATTCTGAAATTATCGATGAAGCAATGCGAAAAGAAAGGGAAAAGGATTCTTTGATTTTTGCAGATCCTGCGGGATACTTTGCGGGAATTGAAAAGCAGTCTAAAAGTCCCTTCTTTAAAAAAATGGAATTCTTTCTTAAACATCTGCAGCAAGATTCGTTAACCACTTTTGAGGAAGCCCAACAAAAATATGCTGTAGCCGATAGCTGGTCTAATACGATGGCATTTAACGGGGCCAATAGTATTATGAGGGTAATTGCGCAGCCAGGAAGTTGGCTAAATGCTACAATGGCCAAATTGCCATTTGTCATTTTTTTCTTTTTACCGGTGTTCACCGTTTTCATAACCCTGGTATATATCCGAAAAAAATATACCTACACCGATCATTTGATATTTAGTTTCCACAACCAGTCATTATTATTTATCTTGCTCATCCTAAGCTGGCTAGTAGACACTATTTTCAATACCGCCTCAGCTTGGATTTTTTTGACGATTTTTTCCGTCTATCTGTTTCAGGCGATGCGAAAGTTCTACGGCCAGGGGATTTTTAAAACAATTGTAAAATACGTTTTCCTTAATTCGGCATTCATGTTTTTAGCCCTTTTCAGCATGTTGCTATTATTTACGGGAACTGTTGTTACCTACTGAACTATGATTACGCAGGTTACCAAAGGCATTAAAATTTCGGTACAAACCACTTTTGAAGGTACCTTCTTCAAGAATTACAAAATGCATTACGCATTTGGTTATACCATCACCATCGAAAACCAAAGTCGTGAAACCGTCCAGTTAATTTCCAGACATTGGGAAATTTTTGATTCCCTGAAAGAACTGGAAACTGTAGACGGCGAAGGTATTATCGGGAAAAAGCCGGTAATTCGCCCTGGAAAATCACACACCTACAGTTCAGGATGTCTTCTGGCCTCTCCTATAGGAGCAATGCAGGGCTACTACAATATGGTAGACCTGTCTTCTGCTGAAACTTTTGAAGTGGAAATCCCCACCTTCAAATTTTCCGCTCCTTTTGCTTTGAACTAGGGCCAAAACAGGATGGAATAATAGCAAAATCCCTTGCGTTTAACATTTCGCATTTTAGTACTTTTGTTGGAATAAATTGTAAACACTCTTCCAACATGGGCAAAGGTTTTTTTCAAGTTCCTACTGCGATTAATGAACCCGTAAAAAGTTATGTTCCCGGTTCTCCGGAACGCGAAGCTGTATTGGTGCAGTACAAAGCTTATTTTAACAGTACAACCGAAGTGCCATTATATATCGGTAGCGACGAGATCAAGTCGGGAGCTACGCAAACCATGTCTCCTCCACATGACCATAAACACGGCGTTGGACACTATCATACCGCTAGCAAGAACCATGTAGAGCAGGCCATTGCCAACTGCTTGGAAGCCCGAAAATCCTGGGCCCAACTCACTTGGGAGCAACGTGCTGCTATCTTTCTGAAAGCAGCTGAACTTATTGCCGGCCCTTACAGAGCTAAGATAAATGCGGCGACTATGATCGCCCAATCCAAAACGATACATCAGGCTGAAATTGATGCTGCCTGCGAACTAATCGACTTCCTTCGCTTTAACGTAGCGTTTATGAGCCAGATCTATGAAGAACAGCCCGATTCTACAGAAGGCATTTGGAACCGGGTAGAATATCGTCCTTTGGAGGGCTTTGTCTATGCCATTACCCCGTTTAATTTTACCGCTATTGCGGGTAATCTTCCGGCCAGTGCGGCTTTGATGGGCAACGTAGTGATCTGGAAACCAAGTGACAGCCAGGTGTTCTCTGCTAATGTGATCATGCAGGTCTTTAAAGAAGCAGGCGTACCTGATGGTGTAATCAATATGGTGATGGGTGATCCCGTGATGATCACAGAAACTGTATTAGCCAGTCCGGATTTTTCCGGGATTCACTTTACGGGCTCAACACATGTATTTAAAAGTCTTTGGCAGCAGATCGGGAATAACATACACACCTATAAGACCTATCCTCGTATTGTGGGCGAAACCGGGGGTAAGGACTTTATAGTAGCACATCCATCGGCCAAACCGCAACAAGTAGCTACTGCCATTACCCGAGGGGCCTTTGAATTCCAGGGACAAAAATGCAGTGCTGCTTCCAGAATATACCTGCCAAAATCTACTGCCGAGGAAATTCTGGCATTGGTTAAACAAGATGTTGAAAGCTTCAACGCCCCAGGTTCTCCGGAGGATATGTCCAACTTCATCACTGCGGTAATCCATGAAGGCGCTTTTGATAAGCTTGCTGGTTATATTGACCGAGCCAAAGCTGATACTGACGCAGAAATCATCGTTGGGGGAAGTTATGATAAGTCTAAAGGATTTTTTATTGCTCCAACCGTAATTCTCACTACTGACCCCCATTATGTAACCATGGAAACGGAATTGTTCGGCCCGGTGGTCACCGTGTATGTTTATGAAGACACGGATTGGTCCAAAACGCTGGAATTGGTGGACAGCACTTCGGAATACGCCTTAACCGGAGCGGTGATGGCTACCGATCGCTATGCTATTGCCGAAGCCACAACAGCACTACAAAACTGCGCAGGTAATTTCTACATTAATGATAAACCTACTGGTGCGGTTGTAGGGCAGCAACCCTTTGGTGGTGCAAGAGCATCCGGCACCAATGACAAAGCAGGTTCCGCACAGAATTTGTTGCGATGGGTCTCTCCAAGATTGATCAAAGAGACGTTTGTTAGCCCGGAGGAATATCGCTATCCGTTTTTGGGGTAGACCGCTAATATAAACACTCCTTTGCATTACTAGTACTTTTGTGGAGCGGGTTTTTAAATGATTTACGGCAATTACGCAAACAGTGATCCCTTAAATACCCATACTATCTGTAGTTATAATGGACCTACAAGCGTACTTAATAGAACTTACTCCCATTCCTCAGGCCAAGGCAGACCTAATCGCTAGCTATTTTGAAGAAGCAGTTATCCCAAAAGGCCACCTCTTGATCAGGGAAGGTAGTATTAGTAAGAAATCCTATTTCCTGGAACAAGGCATTGTACGATGCTACCTGTACAATCAGGAAGGAGAAGAAATCACAACCCGATTTTACTCGGCCCCTGATTTCCTGAATGACTTTCACTCCTTTTTTAAACAACAGCCCAGCGAGGAAAACTTTGAAGCGTTAACGGATAGTAGGGTGTGGACTATAGATCTAAAAAACGTACAGTACTGCTTTCACAATATTCCGGAATTCCGGGAGTGGGGCCGAATGATGCTTACCATGAATTATGTAAAAATGCATCAACAAATGATCTCCTTTCACAAGTATGATGCGAAGCAGCGCTACCTTAGATTACTACAGCAACGCCCAAAAGTACTGCAACATGTCCCTTTAAAATATATAGCGAGTTACCTGGGTATTACAAAACATTCTTTAAGCCGGATACGTAAAGAAATCGCCTCAAAAGATACCGCCTCCTGAGAAGTTACCATAGGGCAACTCAAATCCGGGATACACCTTTTTCCTTTGTGGAAAATTAAAAACTATGGATATAGCTATTACTCCCGTTCCTTACTGGATTTCTGTTCTTTTTGGCGTGTTGATGGTCTTTGTTCCCACATGGCTAATTGCTAATGCGGCTACAACTGCCTTACCGAAGAATACCAGTACTTCCAGGATAGCAAAGCGCATTTTCAATTTTTATCTACTGTTCTTTACCCTTACCGGTATTGTCACCATAACCGGATTCTTTACGGTAAATACGCTACCACCCCGCGTACTGGTGTTCGTCGGGATCCCATTGTTGTTCTTTTACCTGTTTGTTGTGCAGCGCATGTCCTGGTTTAAAACGGTATTTCAAAAAATCCAGCTGGAACACCTCATTCTCATCCACCTATTTCGGTTTGTTGGCCTATTTTTCTTTGTCCTATACGGTTACAATGTACTGCCAAGGTCATTTGCTTTTATTGGAGGTGCGGGAGATATTCTTACCGCTGTGCTAGTCATCCCAACGCTATATTTCCTTAGAAAGAAAGCCCCCTTTTCCAAAGCGCTGGTATGGGTCTGGAATTGGATCGGCTTAGCGGATATACTGTCTGTGCTAACCACTGCTTTTCTGGTAACACAAGAAGCAATGCACAAGGGTGAAGAGGGCTTAGCAGAATTTGGCACATTTCCCTTTAGCTGGATCCCAGTATTTGCACCCGCTACAATCATTTTTCTCCATATTTTGATCTTTCGGAAACTCCTGTTGAAATAAAAGATAACCTCGGGCACGATAAGATATAGCCTTTTAAAACTAGTTTGTAGCAATCGGTGAATTATGGAACTTCAAATACGCGCAAAAGGTAGATGTTGAGATGAAAAGCTCAGAAGAATTCTCTTCAATTACAGATAACCAATACCATAAACGCTGTAAAAATCGATCTTTTGTCTTTTGGGTGGTGTTTGTAGAACATGGTTCCCTCTGGACAGGAATTTGTGAAATTTCAGTAAATCGGAATACGAGTGTAATTAAGGTGCACAATTTTTGGATCGCCCTGGATGCCGGAACCGTGGTGCAGCCCGATAATGTGAGGGCGCAAATGGAAGGAGGTATACTTATGGGGATGAGCAGTGTGTTGAAAGAACAGATTACCAAAGTGGACGGCAAGGTGCAGCAATCTAATTTCCGTGATTATCCACTACTTAGGATGACAGGGACCCCGGATAAAATAGAAACTACAATTCTCCCATCCAACGAACATCCAGAAGGAGTTGGTGAAACCGCTACCCCAATGGTTGCTGGGGCTATCGCTAATGCCTTTTTAAAATTGACAGGAAAACGGTTGCTACACCTTCCATTCAGCCCCGATAGGGTATTTGCTGTTCTTAATGGTTAACAAAAAAGGATTTTAATTATCGTATTGATTGTACCTATTATTTGAAAAATTAGGTCTTCTAAAAAGGATTCATATGCAGTTTCAGGTACTTCCCATCTGAAAATCTACTTTAATCGAAAAACGTTCCCCTCCAGAAATATAATTCAAATGAATCCGTTTAAAAACAGACCCAAAAAATAAACTACACTTAAATAACTTCTGACGAATAACCTGCAAACCGAATATTATAGCCCGGAAAAGTTCGTAATCGCGGGTAGTTGGTTTACTATCATGAATCTAATGAAGAAGACGTATTTACTTGTCTTTGTCCTAATAAGTGTTATTTCTAATGTCTTTTCGCAGGACTACCTTTGGACGGTTCATAGTAGTGATCCACAAGGAGTTAATAATTTTCCCAAGACGGTAAATGGCGCTGATATGGTTATCGTAAGTTCCGATAACATATATATCACCGGAAATTTTCGCGGTACCATTGATTTTGATTTTGGTATTGAGGAGTACAAGTTGACCAGCAATAACTATGACGTTTACATCTGCAAATATGATACGAATGGAGACTTCATCTGGGCAAAATCAATAGGGGATAGTTCGTTTGAAAGTGCTACCTCAATAGTTGCTGATCAAAATGAAAATATTTACGTTTCGGGCTCATTTGAAGGCAGTTTAGATTTTAATCCTGATCCCAGTGCTGACTTTATTCTTACCGCTCCTACTGACCGTTCGGCAAATTTTATCCTTAAGTTAGATGCAGATGGCGAGTTTGTTTGGGCCAAATCCTTTGGCAAACAAACCAGTCCTGCCCAAATTGCAACGCTAGCCATAGACGCTAATTCAAACCTCATTTGTGTAGGTGCATTTAGAGAAACTGCAGATTTCAACCCTTCTGATACTGAAATATTTAATCTAACTAGCAATGGAAACGAAGACGTCTATATTCTTAAACTTGACGCCAATGGCAACTTTATTTGGGCAAAGTCTTTAACGGGTAGCATTAATAATGAGTATGCCACCGCAATAGCGGTGGACAATGATAACAATCTGATTATCGGGGGAGAATTTTACCTAACCGTCGACTTTAATCCAAGTTCGATGACCACAAACAACCATACCGCTGCGGGAATAAGAGATTATTTTTTGTTAAAGCTGGATACCAGTGGTAACTATATCTGGAGTAAAACTGCTGGTGGTATTGCTAGTGAACAGATTGAGGATATCGCCATCGACAACAACAATAAGATTTATGTCAGCGGATATATTGAGGATAATTCGGATGTGGATCCGAGCACTAATGTTTTTGAGCTTCAGGTTCAGGGGCTATACAATGCTTTTATGGCCAAATTTGAACCCAATGGGGATTTTGTTTGGGCATCCAATATTGATGGTGTTGATGTTGAGAGTAGACCTGGTTCAATTTCAATTGATGCTGAAAACAATGTCTACTTTTCAGGTATTTTCAATCAGACCGCAGATTTAGATCCAACAACAGGTACTGATGAAAGAACAGCAATTGGCGATGACAATTATTATATACTCAAATTAGATGAAAACTTAGCCTATCAATGGGCACAACCTTATGGCCTTACTGATAGCAACACGTATACAACAGACCTGGAAATAAATAATGCCGGGGAATTGGTCGTCTTTCAGGAAATTGACGCGGGTAGCACAAATATTCTAGACCTTGATTTTACCGCTAATACAGATAACCAATACATAGATTCTCGAAAGAACATCGCCCTTGCTAAATGGACTACAGCAAGTTGCGTTTCAAAACCGATTGCTACGGTAAACGATCCAATCCTTATGTTAGGTACTACCTCTGCCGAGCTATTATTTACAACTGCTTCCCCAAATCTGCTGGAATACGTTATAGATTACAATTCTTCTGCAGAATTGGCAGGTTTCATGGATATCGCTATAGCTACTCCAATAGCTGGGGCCAACTTCACCATTCCTGCCAGCGTAAACACGGGCACCTATTCTGGAACGATTACCTATTTTGATGGCAACGGATGTAGCGGATCTGATGATTTTACCATAACCATAATCGAACCACTGTCCATCAACACTTTGGTACTATCCAAGATTTCCTGTTCAGGTAACAATGACGGGAGTTTACAAATAATGGTAACTGGAGGTATAGCACCTTATCAATATGAGCTTAGGGATAGTGCTAACAATCTGATACTAGCCTCACAAACCAGCAATATCTTCGAAAGTTTAACGGCGGGTAGTTATGTGGTTAGGGTACAAGATAGCAAGGGAAGTGAGATCTTTGGAAACCTAATTTCATTGGTTGAACCACCACCGCTTTTTGTGCAAGCCGTTACCACTGCTATTACTTGTAAAGGTGCAAATAATGGTAGCATAACTGTTGAGACGTCAGGTGGGATGCCTCCTTATTCCTATCAGATTAACGGAGGAGGTTATGGAAGTTCTAACGTGTTCTCAAAACTGACTCCGGGATTTTATATTGTTGAGGTCACAGACACCAATGGTTGCGTTGTATCCAAAGATGTGTCCCTGGTTGAACCAGATGAAGCATTCGAAATTGCTAGCATAATTAACACGAATGTGACCTGCCAAGGTGTTCAAGATGGTTCCATTGAAGTTATACTTTCTGGCGGCATACCCCCTTATCAATACCAAATAAACAACGGTGCATTAACAACAGCTAATACTTTTGCAGACCTAGGTTCGGGAGTATATGTTTTAACCGTATTTGACGCTTCAAACTGCGAACAAACAGCGACAATAGCCATTGAGGAACCGGAGCCCTTAGCTTTTTTCCAAATAAGTAAAGAATCCACAAGTTGTCCCTTCGATACTAATGGAAGTATTGTAATTGAAGTAGTGGGGGGTACCTCCCCATATCAATACAGTATTGATAGTTCTAACTTCGTTCCGGAGCGTGCTTTTAGCAATTTGCAAGCTGGCGCATATACCGTTGTAGTAAAAGATGCTAATGGATGCGAAATTTCTGAACAAGTCATTATAGATAATCAGGCGGGACCGGATTTCGATAACGATGGCATAATAGACGTTTGCGATGATGATATCGATAATGATGGCGTTATTGACACGGAGGATCTTTGTCCGGATACACCACCTGGAACCCTTGTCGGTAGCAATGGATGCGAAGTATTCTCCCTACCAGTTACCAACTTTTCCATTCAGACGGTTGGCGAGTCTTGTACCACTAGCAACAACGGAAGTATTACCGTAGTAGCAGTAGAAACCTTTGAATATGAAGCTTCATTATCCTTTGATGGTGTTGTCATTAGAACACAACCCTTTACGGAGGAGGTAGCATTTACCAATTTGGAATCGGGTATATATGAACTCTGTATTACGATCCCGGAGCAACCTTCATATCTGAATTGTTTCAGCTTGTCGATAACAGAGCCTGAGCCTTTGGCCGTCCGCACAACGGTAAATAAAACGAATATGTCGATCATATTAAATATGCGTGGAGGCAAAGTCTATGAAATTACGTTTAATGGAACAGTACATACTACTACAGCTACCCAAATTAACTTGCCATTAGCCTCCAGTTTAAATACCTTATCAATAAAAACGGATAAAGCATGTCAAGGGATTCATGAAGAAACCTTTCTACTAGGAAATGAAGCAACCATCTATCCCAATCCGGTTTCCAAAGAAGAGGAGCTAACTATTCTATTCTCTGGTGACGCATCTCACAATATCCATCTTACGCTCTACACAACAAACGGGCGCGAAGTAAGGCAGAGGTCTTACGATGCAGGTGAGACTCAACTTAAGTTCAATGTAAGTGGCTTGTATACCGGCATATACTTTCTCCAAATTTCAAATGGAAAGGCGCTTCAGACACGCAAAATCATAGTAAGGTAGAAGCAAAAACCCTATTACTGTTTGATTTAAAGAAATAAAGATGGTGTGTGACCTATGATTCTTTTGATTGTCCATGTAAGGGATTAAAAAAGTATGAAGTGCTATCCAACGATATTCCGAGCGCGGTACAATCTAAAATGGTGTTGTTCAGATCCGTTTTCTTTAAAATTCTTCCTCAGTCATTTTATTGTTTAGCGCAGCACCGGCAGTAGTTCCGGCGGCAACTGCATGAGACACTGCACGAAAAGCGTTTGCATTGTCTCCACAGGCAAAAATACCCTCAACTGTGGTTTCCTGGAACATATCCACTTTTAAAAGCCCTTGCTCTGTTAGTTCGCACCCAAGCGCCATTGGGATTTTGCAATGCTGTTCAAAGTCAGGTCTGGCATAAATGGCGTTAAGTTGAAACGTTGAATTATCAGCAAAAACAATTTGGCTGACCTTTCCGTTATGGTGTTCAAAAGAAGCGATCTCCTTCTCTACAACCGGAATTTGATGGTGTTCTATTTTGTCTAGCTGCTCCTGATTTAACGTGCTTTTACCATTGGTAAAGATGGTCAGCTCTTTCGTCCAATTATAGAGGAGTTGGGCATAATGAAATGCAAAATCGCCATTGGCAAAAATACCTGTTCGTTCATTTCGTACTTCATACCCATGGCAATACGGACAATGAATAACGGATCTCCCCCAACATTCCGAAAATCCCTTAATGTTAGGCATTATGTCCTTTACACCCGTAGCAAAAATGAGTCTTCGGGCAGTGAATATATCACCGCTATCCGTCATTAGTTCAAATCCATTTGCAGTCTTTTTAGCACTGCTTGCAAGGCCCTCATAAAAGCTAATGGTTTTGTATGCTTTAACTTGCTGTCTGGCAAGCGTAGCGATTTCCTTTGGTGTTTTGCCATCCTGGGTAATGAAATTATGGGAATACGGGGTTGGCCTGTTGCAGGGCCTTCCACTGTCTATGACCAAAACATTTCTTAATGCCCTGCCTAAGGCCATTCCCGCAGATAGCCCTGAAAAACTTCCTCCGACTATAATTACTTCAAAACTACTCGTATCCGTCATTGTTTAAATCAGTTTAGTATTTGTAAAGATGTGATTTGGTTGCTTTCGGCAAACAGTGGCCTAGGTGGGTTTTGGTTAGGAAACACAATCTTCACATTTCCCTACCAACAAAAGGGAGACCGACTCTACATTGTGTTTTTCAACCTCCGGAATAGGAATATTGATAGGTAAGCATTGTGTTTTGCCACATTCTCGACACTGAAAATGGGGATGGGTATTTAAGTGTTGTGCGTTAAGAGGGCCACCATCTTGGTATAAGGCATACCAAGTAAGTCCGTCTCGTCCTGTAAAAGAGTGTACGATACCGTCATCTTCCAAACGCTCAAGAATTCGGTACACTGTAGACTTGTTCATCTGGTAACGCAGTCGTTCTACCAGCTCCAGCGCCGAGATGGCCGTTTCGGTCTGCTCGAATTCGTTGAGCAACGCTTTAACCGATTTGGTTTTTCTTATGATACCCATACGGCAAATTTATTGCAACTGAGTTGCAATAACAAATTGTTTGTTTATTTTTGCGACTGGGTTGCATTGAACACTACAAAAATACATGAACTATGGTATGGGACAAATGGAAAAATTAAGTTATTCTGATTGGCTTGGAGCAGCTGCCAGTGGCCTTTGTGCTATTCATTGTGCCCTGGCCCCGGTCTTTTTTGCTGCAAGACCCGTACTGGAAAGTACAATGGGAGAGCATAGTCACGGAGAGGGATTTTGGGCGTTATTGGATTATCTGTTTTTGGTCTTAAGTCTCGCTGCGGTATGGTACTCCTCACGACATACGACTCATAAAGGAATTAAAAAGATATTGTGGGCAGCATGGGTCATTTTTGCAGTTGGACTATTATCCGAAGTCTTCCATTTTTCCTACGGTATATGGTTTATGTATGTGGGTTCCATTGCCTTGGTTGCAGCACATTTGTACAACCATCGTTATTGTAAAAGACTTAGGACACAAGTCACCACTGAAAGCACCATAAAATGAAAACAACACATCTTTTACAAGATAATGCCATAATCTGCAAGGATGTAAAAAGAATACAAGACATTCATTTGAAAACCAAAAATGTTGTTGTTTACCAGCGTGGGATAGCCGCCTTGGAAGGAGAGTTGGTGCAAGCCGTTAAACTGCCTATTGAATTTAGAACAACGGGAACAGTGGAAGAAATCACTTTTTCTTTGAGCAATTATTTTGCCCGGGTTCTTCTAGGATATGTACGCCTATTGGAGGACATTTTACATCTTTTAGAACTATTCGAGCAAGTTACCAAGGTATCTTCTTTTAGGATTGTGCTTGCCACGGTCACTACCACAATGTGCCCCCGATTCCATGCTGATAACAATGAGCTTCGAATGCTCTGTACTTACTCGGGGCCAGGTACTCTATGGTTGCCCGACCATGCCGTGGATAGAAAGGCTTATCATAGGGGAAAAGGCAATCAAAACATTTTGCCTGACGAAGGTTGTATTCAACAAGCGGATACCGGAGATGTGGTTATATTAAAAGGTGCCCTGTATCCTGGAGCAACCCCCGTTTTGCATAGAAGTCCTAACATTAAGGGAAAAGAAGAGGAACGGCTTTTACTTAGCATTGATAACAATGAATCTTTACAGCTATCGCTGTGATACATTCTATCTACTTAGGCTGTAAAAACTTGAATGTTAGGACAGCATCATCATAAAGAGCAAATGAACTGAAGGTTCGTGACAGTTTGCTCCTAAAAAGGGTATTCTGATGTAGTACCAATGCTATGACAAATAATGTATTCAATCCCAAAAAAGAGAGATATGGCAACAGAAAAAAAACTTCCTGTAACTGTTTTAAGCGGATTCCTCGGCGCCGGTAAAACCACCTTACTCAACCATGTGTTACACAATAAAGAGGGTTTAAAAGTAGCAGTAATCGTTAATGATATGAGCGAGGTTAATGTGGATGCGGAATTGGTAAAGAGCGAAAACACCCTTTCGCGTACCGAAGAAAAACTCGTGGAAATGAGCAACGGCTGTATCTGCTGCACACTTCGGGAGGATTTGATGGTAGAAGTGGAACGTTTGGCCAAGGAAAACCGGTTCGACTATCTCCTTATTGAAAGTACCGGAATAAGCGAACCGATACCAGTTGCCCAGACTTTTACCTT
The DNA here is from genome assembly GCA_038750505.1 of Bacteroidota bacterium. Classification (GTDB taxonomy): domain Bacteria; phylum Bacteroidota; class Bacteroidia; order Flavobacteriales; family Flavobacteriaceae; genus Croceivirga. Next base: position 18,854 of record JBCDHD010000003.1, read on the forward strand.
TGTTGATGAAGAGAACAATATTGACCTTTCAAGGTTCAGCTATGTGGACACAATGGTTACCGTAGTTGACGCCTTTAATTTCTTCAAAGATTTTGGTAGCCCGGAAACACTTGTAGATAGAGCACTTACGGATATGGACGGAGACGACAGATCTATTGCTGATTTGTTAACCGACCAAGTTGAGTTTGCAAATGTTATTATTTTAAACAAAACGGACTTAGTATCCGCTGGGGAACTCAAAACGTTAAGGGGTGCTATACAAAAATTAAACCCTTCTGCTCGTATACTTGAATCTTCCTACAGCAAAGTAGCGCCTGAAGCAATTCTTAATACGGGACTTTTCAATTATGAGGAAGCGGAACAAAGTGCCGGTTGGATTGAAGAACTACAAAAGGATGAACATACGCCTGAAACTGAGGAATACGGAATATCATCCTTTGTCTTTAGATCTAAAAAACCTTTTGACCCCAGACGTTTTTTGAACTACACGCAGCATAGATTCCCCAATTCTATTCTAAGGAGCAAAGGATTATTTTGGTTAGCTTCAAGGCCAAAACAAGCGTTGATTTGGGGTCAAGCCGGAGGTTCTTTAAAAACGCATAGTGCAGGAGTTTGGTGGAGTAGCATGCCATACCATAAGCGTGAACAATACATAAGCTTTTTGGAGCATCAGGAACAAATTGAATCCGTATGGGACAAAACCTTTGGGGACCGAAAAAATGAAATTGTATTCATTGGTCAGGATATGGATGAAGCAAAAATAAAGACAGATCTCGATGCTTGTCTGGCAACAGAGTGGGAACTAGGGTCAAAAAATTGGCTAGAGGGATATCCTGATGAATGGCCTATGGATAGAGCCTATCCGCTAGAATAAAAATTCAACATACCATCATTGATTTTTACGGTGAACCGTCACTAGGACATCCTTTATGTTGGAAAATACGATCCGACAAAAACTACTTCCCGGTTTGTTTTTAGTTTTGATACCATTACATTGCAACGGTAGTACGCTGGTTAACTTCTAAAGTTGAAGATTCGTGGAAAAAATAAAGATTGGTATTGTCAACGTATCAGATCGCGCAAGTCGTGGCGAATATGAAGATGTCCCCGGTAAGGAGGTGAAGCGACTGCTGAAATTGTGGTTGTCCAGTCCTTGGGAAGCGGAGTATGCGGTTATTCCCGATGAACAGGACCTGCTGGAAAAAGAATTGATCGCTATGGCTGATGATAAGGCCTGTTGTCTCATTATAACTACAGGGGGGACGGGACCTGCTGTACGCGATGTAACACCAGAAGCTACCATAGCCGTTTGCGAAAAGCTTCTTCCCGGATTTGGAGAGCAAATGCGACAGGTGAGCTTACAGTATGTACCCACGGCTATCCTCTCCCGCCAAACCGCAGGAATCCGTGGGAATACCTTGATTGTCAATCTACCGGGAAAACCAAAATCCATCCGGGAGTGCCTGGAGGTCGTCTTTCCTGCTATCCCCTATTGTATTGATCTCATAGGAGGCCCTTATCTGGAATCAAACCCGGAAGCAATGCAGGTATTTCGGCCCGGTCAGCGTTAGGGATACAATTGCCCGCCAGGATCGTTTTAAATGCATCCTATCACAAAAGGATCTGTACTCCCAAAAAAGCGTTTGCTTTTCCAAAACCTTACCTCAACCAGGTCAAGGCATCGCTCAATAGCTGGTGAATATAAACACTTCAAGGGTTCCTAAAAATTTTTAACCTCCAACCGTTTCAACCGAAACAATCAATCCGTAAGATACCAATGTGCGCCACCGCTAATTATCCGCTCTTTAAAATTCTCTATTTTCCTTCCGAAAGTACCGCCTTCCTCTACGGTTATAAGTTGTTCCAGACGGTCTTCTAGTTTTTTGAATGCCATCATACTACGTTCAAGTCCGCCTTCCTTGTTTCTCAACAGCCAAAGCCTACGATGTTCATCTTGTATTTCTCCAAGTCGCTCCCTCATAGTATTTAAATACGCCAGGCGTTGCTCACTTGTCCAGTTTTCTTTTTGTTTCCCATAGTTTCGTATTTCCACACCCAAGCGAACCATTTGAATGCCATTTCTAAGTTCATTTTGAATCTCATCATTCAAGGTATTTGTATCCGGAAATAGGTTTTGCTCCCCGATATAAGCATTCAAATCGGTCTCCAGATCGGTAAGATGTTGGAACAACGCATCAACCTGAAACTCTTTTTGGTTGGTAAACCTTGTTTCCAGATTTTCGAAAATGGAATCGCCCACTAACTCAGGTAGTTTCGCTTGGATAGCATCGTAAATGGTCGTTTCCAAAACCGGATTGGAAACACCGAATTGGTAGGCCATAAAGTTCAGACTCATATTGGGTAAATGACGCTCTTCAAAATGGTAGGACCGTCCCAGGTCCATTACAATTTTGGCCATTTTTTGGTTTTCATCGTTAAACCAATAGGTATTCATATACCGCTCCAGCGGTAAGTCCCTTGTTGAACTGCTGTTCCAACTAATTGCTCCTGCATAGGTGAATCCCGGATAACTAATCGGAAGATATTGCCAATGGCCCATATCCCCCCAATCCGTTAATAACATCCCTTTCGCTTTGTTTTTGATGCCATTTATAACTGCATTTTCAATGTTTCCCAACATATTATCCGTCCTTCCCGTTAGTGTCATCCAACTACTCGTTCCCGGACAGACCAAAAAATCCAGTCCTTGGCTTTGTATCCTTTCGGTAGTTTCATCGAAAGGGTGTTCGGTTTCGTAGCCCCATTCCAAAAGTGTGATATCTTTTGGAAGCTGGTCTAATAACTCAGGATGTTTTCCAATGATATCTGCCCACATCCAAAGTGATTTTCCCTCTGCACTGGCCAGTTCGTAAACCTTAAGTACAAAGTCTAAATAAAGTTGACCCACTCCAATTTCTTCTGCAAGAGCCGCACTATTACAATGGCCCAACTCAAAAGGTTCATCCAGGTTTGCGTTGAACTTATCCGACTTAAAGTGGGGAAGCATATCTTTCATCATTTTTTCTACCAGTTCGATGCTTTCCGCGTTCGTAGGGTCCAGGGTTGTTTTTACCTTTCTTAAGGGCAAAAGTTCATAGCCATCCGGGCATTCCGCAAGATGCGCATATGGGGGAGTTTCTAACCATGCCTGCATATGACCCAGGGAGTTTTGGTTGGGTACCAATTCAATAAAACGTTCTTGGCAAAATGCATCTAATCGTTGCACTTCATCAGGAGTAATAGGCGTTTCTTTTCCTTCCCATAATCCGGTAAAGCTTGGATAGGCAAAAGAAAATCCTTCTACGTATAATTGCAGATGGTTGTATTTTAGTAAGGATAGCTTTTCCACAAGCGCCAATAGCGTTTCATATTTCGGCACCTTATCCCTACTTATATCCAACATAACACCGCGTACTTCCATATCAGGATAGTCCTCAATACTGACGCATTCCACGGTATCCGGAAATTGTTGCCGGAGATGATGAAGTGTTACCAAAGCATAGTAGGCACCAGGAGCATCTCCGTAGCTAATGGTAATTTCTGAAGGGGAAATGACCAACTTATAGCCTTGCGGGATCACTTCCTGATCCTTACTAAATAGGATACGTGCTTTCTTGTTCTTTTCTTTTTCGCTACTGGAAAGTAACCGGTCTACCCAACGTTCAGCATCCGGTAACTCGCTAACTACTTCCCATTCCAGAGGCCATTGAAACTGTTCCTCTTTGGTATAGGAGATATGCTTTGGAAGTGGTAATAAGGTCCATTCTGGTATCGCGTTCTGATTTAGATCAAAGCGATAAAATGAGGTCGCCTCCCCATCCAGGACCTTTTGTTGCGCCTTGATTTCCGAATTTACCGTATGGTATCGCGTATTGAAAAACCACAGGATACCGCTGGTTAAAAGAAGTATTCCCAGTAGGACAAAACCAAGTATTTTGAGAACTTTTTTCATTTTTTTGTTGTTTATGTTTTAATTTCCGTTGCTCAGCGAGCTTTGCGAGATCATATCAAATTTTTGAACCATTTGAATCCCTTTTGAAGTGCACATTCCCCTAAAAAAAATAATAATCGTGTTCCGGATAAGATCGGTAATAGGGAAATCGTACGCGGTATATATACCGTCACGGGTAATCCCACTATACAGTCTGCGAAGGCTTAACCAGGCTAAATTTTCATTGATGTCCGGACGGATCAGACCTTCCTGGATCCCCTGACGGATAAGGGCAACACACAGCGTCTGAATTTCCATATGATTGTCCAGTATTTCATCTTGTAAATTGGGATAGTAACGATTTAGGTCGCGATAAAAATGAGGATTCACTTCAAACTCTTTTTTTACAATTACATCCATCATAGCCAATACGATCTCAAGGGCATTTTTTTTTGTTGATGCCAAATCGGATAATTCAGTATGCAACATGGAATAGTGTTGCTGAAGGCACGTACGAAGAAGATTCGTCTTGTCGCCAACTACTTTGTACACGGTTTTAGTGGAAATTCCCATTAACTCAGTTAGGTCTTTTACGGTAAAAGACTTGATACCCTTGTTTAAGAATTCGGTAAGGGCGGTATCAATAATTTCCTGTTTTGGAGTGGTAGTGACTGACACGGAAAATATTTTTATTTTGATATTTTCCTGTAATATCGGAAAATATTTGAAGAATTGTATTTTCCTCAACACTTTTTTGCGATTCGGTGTAAAAGTGCTAATGGGATTGCACCAGTTGCCACACAAAATGACAAAGCGACCGACCTTAGAGGAATTTAGCAGGTTGGTCTTTCGCTGGAAGTTAACTTGTACGACGCCATACAAGATCCGGTTCAACGTCTTTACATACAGGAGCTTTCAAAGCTGTCCACCTTTTGTCCCACAACAATTTTTAAGGTGTCCACCAATTGTCCACCCTACTTTTTTTACTACTCAAAATCAGCACTTTAGGTTTGTGTTGTCATTTAATTGACATCCCGTTTTGTGGTCTTGTCCGGCTAAGGGCTGCAGACCGCTACCGGACAGGTCACACAAAATGGTATCGAAGTTTAACCACAAAACAAAAAAATGATGAAAACAACAAACAGATCATTGAGCACGCTATTTAGCACAGTGCTCCTTATGGTGGTAGTAGCATGTAGTACCGACGAGACTACAGCGCCAACTGCCATGGTAGATACCGACCAGGACGGTATTTTCGATTCGGACGATGATTGCCCGAATGCAGCAGGACCCGCCTCCAATAATGGCTGTCCAGAAACGCAGACCGGAACAACATTTGCCCAGGTAGTGGCCAAAGGTGGTGATTTTGAAGAATATCCGGACTCCCGCACCACTACCGAACTTTCCGAATCTGTCCCCGAAAATGAGGATTATGAAGTTGAGGATGAAGACGGGGATACTGTAGAACAACGATTTATATGCGTTACCAAAAGGGTTAGCGTCACCGATGGGAATGGCACCTTCCCACTTTTTAACACCAGCGCAGATGTGATCTACCCGGGAAGTCTCCTGCAAGGTAAAACCCTTAATGATGCCACCCCGGCACCAATACCCGTAGAAAGGGCAGGTGGCACAATATCCTATGATCTAAACAATGGTAATCTACAATCCAGTTTTACCGTAGACCAGGTAACTAAAAGCAGTATTCAAAACGGAATGAACACCATTATTGCTAATGCAGGTACGGTTGTTCCTGCCAATTTTACTTTGGATATTATTCAAATTGAATCTGAAAGTCAATTGGCTCTGGAAATGGGGTTAAATGTGCAGACCTTTACCACCAAAATCTCGTCCGACCTCTCTTTCAGCACGGACAAAACGTATAACCGAACCTTGGTAAAATTAACCCAGCGCTACTACACGATGAGCTTTGATCTACCCACAAGTCTGGATGCTGTATTTTCCGAAAATACTACTCCTGAACAATTGGATACGTATATACAAGCGGATAATCCGGCAGCCTTTATTTCATCCGTTACCTACGGAAGAATTTTTTACATGCTGGTGGAATCCACTTCCAGTAGGCAAGAGATGGCCGCAAAATTAAACATTGCTTACGGAGCGTTTAGGAATACGGCAGAAGGTGAATTGGGCGTAAGCGCATTGGAAGAATTGAACGAAGTTAAAATAAAAGTAGTGGCCTATGGCGGTGATGCTGCGGGAACCTTCGAACTGTCCGGAGAAACAAACATCCCCGATATCGCCAACAAGTTGGCGGAAAGCACCGATATCCGGTCGGGTCTCCCTTTGTCCTATGTAGCGCGAAGTGTTGAGCGTCCTGATATTATTGTGGGCACCGCATTAGCAACAGAATATGATGTAGTGAATTGTGAGCTTAAGGGTATATTGCCTCCTGGGGCTTATTCCGATCTGGTCGATCTATTTGACGATGGTATTGGGGCTTTTGGACGTCTGGGGAATAGCGACATTTTAGTATTTAACAGCGCTGGCACCAAATACGCATGGTATAACGGAAATACGCCAGGAATTTTAAGTGATGGAGATCGAAGAATCTTTGACATATCCGACCCTGAGGCTCCTTTGGGCGACCTGGGATTGGAGAATGTTGGTAGTGTGGTGAAATTTGCAGATAACCTACCGGATAGGATCTACATTTTTAGTGGTGATGGCTTCAGCCTTCAGATCTTTAGTTTGAACAACTATGTTGAGACCAATCAATTACCAGACGGACCTATTGGAACTGCCGGGTCCGTGCAATTAGTAAATGTCATTTTTGGTGACAGTAATAACTTCTTTTTAGGAAGTGAAGGTATAGGTGCTGCCGTACAGGTAGGCGCCACTAAAATGGCATTCTTCGGTAAAAATGGGGATCGTTACCAGATCTATAATTCCTCCGGAAATGGTTCCTGGGAACCGTTAATGTCCTCCGACGAATGGTTTGGCGATCCCGAGAGCTTTGAAAACGGACGGTTATTTGAAAAAGTGGGAGCAGCATCTTCCTATACCATCGGGGGAAGTAGTGGCCGGTTCCTATTCATCAATGAGTCTGGGGACGAATTGAATGAATGGTTTTCTTCAGCAACTATTGGCCAGGACAGATTTGAAGGCCCCTGGATAATCAATTAATTTGTGTTTGAGTTAGTTAAAAAAGCCTCGGAGAAACCTTCGGGGCTTTTTGCTATACGATATGCTGCTCCAAGGGCTAGTTTTTGTGTCGAAATGGGGACCCGCTAGTGTTTTACACGCTAAAACTTATTAGTGCATTTCTTATTTACCCTGCACTCTACAATTACATCAGCTGTTGAAATAACTTCCGGGACTAACGATAACTCAAGAAAGGACGAGATCTATCGCTTTGAAAAAAGTACTCTTAAAAAAGTTCTGGAAAGAGCTATTCTAAAAATCACCAAAACTCCCTTCCAAGCCTCCTTAAAAAAGGATAGTGTCCTACACCGGTGTTAACCTAGACCTACGTAGAAAGGTCAAAAACAGAAATAATAAGTCTTTATTCCTATTTCTTAATCTAAGTTAATAAACAAGTGTCCGTTGTTCAATATCTTTTGCGTTTAACACTAAAACTATCAAAGACTATGAAAATACCAACAGCACTTTTTATGATGTCTTTACTTTTATCCTTAGGTTGTAAAGACACAGCAAACAATGATCTTCCCATTGAGCAGGAGGCGGAATCTTCAATGGCATTACATGATAATTTGCTCCTTGAAGGCGCTAGTGTCCTGGCCTTTGGGCCAGATAACGTACTCTTTATTGGAGATAGCAAGGGAGGTAAAATACATGCGGTTTCAACCGAAGCAACGGAGCTAAAAGATGCAGTCCCTTACAACATGGAAGGTTTCGATGTATTAGCAGCAAAAAAGATGGGCATCGAACCCAGGGATATTATTATTTCCGACATGAAAATTCACCCTGTGAGTCAAGAAGCATATGTGGCCATAAAATCAGGTCATCAACCGGATGCCAAATCAGTAATTGCTGTAGTCAATCCTGTTTCTACCGACATCCGGTTTTTAGCAATTACTGAAGAAAATTCCCAAAGCATTTCCATAAAAAATCCAGCATCCTCTGATTTATTGTTTTGGAAGGAAACACCTGCAAGTAGCCTTAGTATTACTGATATTGACTACAATAACGGTTATATCTACATCGCTGGATTGACCAATAGTGAGTTTGCCTCTACATTGCGAAAAGTACAATATCCGTTTTCAGAAGCCCAGGAAATGGTGAATAGTATCGAAATCTATCATGCTGTTCATACGCAAAACGAAACGCGTGCACCCATACGTACGATGTTGTTTGAGGAAGTAAATGGCAACCCTACCTTGTTGGCAAGTTATACCTGTACCCCTTTGGTGAGTATTCCGGCGGATGAAATCGAAAAAGGAGCTGATATTAAGGGAAAGACCATTGCCGAATTGGGGTATGGAAATACCCCAATAGATATGTTAGTGGTAACAACGCAGAGCTTTGACGGTTCGATGAACAAAAATCTAATAGTTACCAACAAGAATAGAGGAGGGACCATGATTCCCATAAATTCGGTTGTAGCAGGTGTTGAAGGTAATGGAATGGCAGGGCAACAGGCCATGTTTGCATCAGGATTGGAAGGTATTCAACAGATTCCTACAGCCAACGTAATGCACGTAGATATTCAGAATCCTCAGATGTTGGGAATGGTTCGCCGCAATATTGAAACTGGAGATATTGACTTGGTTTCGGAATTGACCGGTACCTTTTTAAGGCTAAGCGATTTTATTTCAGAATATGATTTTCCAGATTATCAATATCCTGAAGCACAGGCTGGCACCAAACAATACCATGATATGGTAAAACAAATGGAAGGTTATCCGGATTTGACTTCTAAAAAAATGGGAAGATAAAAGGTAGCAGCGATCAAAAAAATCTCCTAAACCATCAAATTATAAATCATGAGGTTAAACGACACTATTCGGCCATTAGCAGTTGTGCTACCCTTTTTTATTGTTATGGCATGCAAGCAAAAGCATATACGTGAAGACCAAGCGGAAGTTAAAGCGCCTACTGTGCAAAACGAGACGCAAAAACTCAAATCAACAACGGAGACATTTTTTCCCGGATTTCAAGATGTTGATGTCATTATAGACAGTATACATATTCACGCCGTGGTTGGGGGTTCGGGCCAACCTTTACTGTTGCTCCATGGGGCACCTGAATCTCATGTTATGTGGCGTAATCTGGCTCCAAAGCTTGCAAAAGACTTTACTGTAATCGTACCGGATTTACGCGGTTATGGACGAAGCGACAAACCTCGAAAAGGGGATTACTCCAAAAGACGGATGGCAAAAGATCAAATAGAACTTATGAAAGAACTGGGGTACAATACCTTTTTAATTGCTTCCCATGACAGAGGATCCCATACGGCCAGAAGACTAGCAAAAGACTATCCTGAGGCCGTTAAAAAAATGGTCATTATGGACATTATTCCTGCTACCTATGTTTGGGAACATATGGATACTGCTGTAGCCAAGCGATTTTGGGCTTGGACCTTTTGGTCTCAGCCCTATCCTTTGCCGGAAAAACTAATGGGGCCGCAAGCCGCGGCATTTGTTAAAATGAGTGCTGGTGAAGATGAAGCAGCCGGGGAGGACTATGCAGCAACCAATGGCACGGAGGACGCCTTCCATGCCATGTGTGAAGACTATCGGGCAAGTGCGGGAGTAGACATTGAACACGATAAGGCAGATGCTGCCGTAAAAATTGATGTTCCTACCCTGGTTATTTGGGGAAAACAATCGAACACGGGCAATTTCGACTACCCTGCTATCTGGAAGAACGAAGTGATTGACGTGTCCTTTCTAGAATTGGATGCGGGGCACTTTATTGTAGCAGAAAAACCAGAAGAAGTATTAGAAGCAACCTTATCATTTTTTGATCAAGAGAACTGAAATTAAAAAGGCGCTGCATTTCGCATACAGCTCCTGATAAATAATACCTGTTAAAAAATTGGAACATCTTTTCAAAATAAGGACCAAGGTAATTGTACAGGAATCAGGACTTTTTATGAGAGGCCAATTGAGCGTGCAATTTGTGGAATACTCTTTTGAAAACGAGGCTATTGCTATGGTACAATAGGTAATGCCCTGCAACCCGTAAGCATTTCCTACCCAAATTAGAATTGATACGATCCCGGGGTTCCAATTAAAACGAAAGTGAATGCTCAAAATCCTATTTCTCTTATTCCTTGTTTCACTACCAATTTATTCACAATCAGTGCCTAAGGATACGCTACACTTTAAAGGCAGTTTTAATTTATCCGGTAGCCTGACAAGCGGAAGAGAATTTCAACGCACTTTTCAATTTGAGTTCAATCCAACTTTTGAGAAACGTTCTTGGAGTTTCGAAAACCAATTTCGCTTTTTATTTAATGATGTTGATAATGAAGTATTGAACCGAAATTGGGATGCTTTATCGCTATATAAATTCTATTTTAACGGACAGAAAAAATGGTATCCCTTTTTTGTAACGGATTTGCAAACTAACTTAGGATATGAATTGGAGTTTCGTCTTGGGTACGGCGGCGGCATAACCTATCGCCCCGCCTTAAAAAATGATAGTAAATTACTCTTTGCCATGGCTGCTGTATACTACAGAAACCGCTATACGGAATCCGTTTTTGTCAATAGCAACCGCATTGGAAATCAAAGAAACATGCTCCGGTTGGTTTTACGCTATGACTGGAGTACTCAAATTTTTAAGGATAAATTACTATTTACATCTAATGGATGGTTTTTACAATCCACCAGAGAAAGTGCGGATGTTATTTTTAAACTATATATACGTTTGGAATTGAAGCTTTCCAAGATATTTTCGCTAACAACGGATTATCGTTTCAACTATGAAAATGTAAGCCTGGAGCGTTTGGATAGCAATCAACAATTCACCTCCATAGGAGTTAAGGTAGATTTTAAATAAATAGCATAAAAAGGTACACGAAAGCTTATGTTTCTATTTAATTGCGATCAATGAAAAAATTAGCATACTCAGTAATTGGAATTGGGGGAATACTTACGATACTCATTTTGGCTCAAAATATATTTATCCCGTTTGTTTATGGGATTATTCTTTGGTTCTTAGGCCGATTTTTTAAAAATCTATTACACAAAGTCCCCTTTCTTAAAAAGCGGGTACCCAATTGGCTTATCAATACTTTTATTTTCGTAATTATTGTCTTAGGGATAAGCGCTATCTCAAAGTTGATCGCAGACAACATTTCATCACTTTTAGCGAACAGTGAAACGTATAAAGCCAATCTTGATACCGTCTTAAATCAACTTAATACGACCTTTCAGATTAATCTGAGTGAAGAGATAACCAAAACCTTAGCGGATTTTGATTACACTACAATTTTAGGGAACATAGCGGATGCGCTTTCGGGTGTATTAGGGGATTTGGTCATGATCGTGTTGTATGCGGTTTTCATCTTAGCAGAGGAGGCTAGTTTATCGGAAAAAATTAAGAAGCTATTTGACAGCGAAGAAAAATATCATAAGGCAGCAACAATATTGTCCCGTATCAACGACTCCTTCAGTGATTATATTCGCCTAAAGACCTATCTCAGTCTTCTAACAGGTGCAGTGGGATATGTTTTTTTGAGCATTATGGGTGTCGATGCTGCTTTTTTCTGGGCTTTTCTGATGTTTGCGCTTAATTACATCCCCACCATTGGTTCTTTAATTGCCACCCTTTTCCCTGCTTTCTTTAGTCTCATCCAGTTTGGAGAGATCAGGCCCTTTATCATTATCTTAGCCGGCCTTGGGGTGATAGAGTGGTTTATTGGCAATGTTTTGGAGCCAAAGCTCATGGGGAAATCCCTGAATCTAAGCCCATTGGTAACCATTCTCGCTTTGGTAGTATGGGGGCAAATATGGGGTATCACAGGAATGTTGTTAAGTACACCAATCACAGTGGTTATGGTTATTATCTTTTCTCAATTCAATAGCACCAGATCGGTAGCTATTCTACTGTCAGAAAATGGCGATATCGATGAGATTTATAGTTCTTAATGCTTCAAAATCTTAAAACTTACCTTTAGAAGTAACCGATCGATTAAAAAACGGATCCCAAATTAAAAGGAAGATTTCAAAGAAACGCTCTAAGGGAACAGCGACCTTTTTGTACATAGGTGTTGATAAACCGAAAACTTACGCATTTTGAAAACTATGGAACTCGATTTCTCTTTGGTGTTTTAGTTTTGGGGTACTACACAGTTTATGACCACCTTAATATTCTTTCCGATTATAAAGTTTGGGAATTTCTTTCCCAGGCCATAATCCTTTCGGTTAAGGGAGAACGCGCCGGTAAACACACCCTTGGTATATTTTATTGGAATAACAATTTCCTTTCCCATTTCTAGTAGTGTAAGCGTGCCTACAACATTATAGCCACTAGTTGTTTTCCGAACGATAGATGATTTAAAACGAATCGTTGGATAGTTTTTTACATAAAAAAAGTCCATACTCTTTAAATGTTCATCTCGCTTTAAATTGTGCGTATTTATAGTTACAGGGGTGAGACAGATATCAAAATAGGAAGCTTCCATATGCTCATCGTCTAGATATATTTCCCCGTCAAATCCTGCAACGGTCCCCTTTACGGTGCGTATTCCAAAGTTTTTTACGGTAAAGTTTACCCTTGAATTTGAAGTGTCTACCCGTAAAGATCTGGTTGCTAACATTGTTCTTACCAATAGCTTGTTTATGTTCGTAGGAGTTACGTAAGGGGCCTAGGTTGTTTTTCTGAGGATCACAAGCGGCAGCATTGACCATAGTACCAAAACTATCCAAAAGAGGTATTCCGGCAATATCCTAAACCAATTAGCGGCCAGAAGACCGGCTACCATTATTACATGTGCAAGAAAGGCCCATAGTAATCCTGCAATAATGTGAATTTTATAATGTACAATACGATGGTGTAGTTGTTTTATGGTCCAAAAGTAAAGAGGAATGAATAGCACAATTGATGTTAGCAAACCGGGATTATATCGAAATGTAGCAATCCCCGCCAGAAGGTGAACCAGGCCGTTTACTACCACAATACCCGCCATGGCGAAAAGGGGAAACAAATGCCTTGGACTACGTACTATTGCTAGTAAACCTACCAGCCATACAAGTGACGTATTGATAACAAAAATAGATTCCTTTGTTAGTGGTCCATTCGACCCTGAGGGCTGGCTTAAGTTTTCCAAAATGAGGGTATTATTGAAGGTATAAAACGCATAATAATTCCCAAAAAGATCAATCCAATGCTCTTCAAATTGATGAAGTAGGTAAGCAATCAACAGCAGCACTGCCAAGAATCTAAGATCTGAACGCAATGGCCGACTTTTTCCTGCTTCTTTAAAAGCAAATATTCCAATACCAAGGAATGGGATGGCGTAGGTGCCGATCTTCATCCAGTGATCGATAAGAAAGTCATGCTGTCCCATGGGTAGCCAGAGCATCACGAAAAGAAGTGCTAGGATTGCCGTTACTATTGTTTCATTTTTCATTCTGCCTTTTTTCAAATTACAAGTTCACCGTCTCCAGAAAATACACTTTATGCCAATTGAACTGCACATTTCTATTTTTCAGCATAAAGCGCTTTGAGTATTGTTCTAAGTTCCCAATAGCGGGTAGTCTTTCTAGCGGTTCATTAGTTGTCATCTAAACAACGAATATGGGGCAACCAGAAATTGTCTTTTCCTTCTTAGAATTTTTGGCAATCGGTTCATCCCGCATACTTAATTCTTTTTGTGGTAAGGTAATTATCCATGCTCCAGGTACCTCCACCTGAGAAAAACAGATAGAAAAAAACAAAGCAATACAGCACGGCTAATTCTCCACCGTTTATAAGCGGCAAGAAGGAGATATTTATGAAAACCATACAATACGCCACTGCCATCATGCCACTTAGAATAAACGCTGTCCAACGTGTGAAAAGGCCGAATAACAGAAGTATCCCACCAAAAAATTCCAAAATGCCCGCTACCAAGAGTAACGTAGAAAGTTCTCCTTGTTCATTCTCAGTAGGTGGAAATCCAAAAAGCTTTTGTGTCCCATGCCAAAATATAAGAAACCCTACTATAATTCTCAGCAACGCCAAAACCTTAGAATGCCATGTGTTCCAGAAGTTATTCATTTCTTTAGTTTTATTACTACCTCATTAAAACTCAAGAACCAGATCGAAGGCAAAAATATGTAGATCTGTAAAGCGCGGTTCTTCCCCAAAAAAAGACCCGTATGTGATCTCTGCCCTTAGTAAACCAGGAACTATTTGCCGATACAACACCACATCTATTTCTTGCCCAAGGAAATCTCCTTCCTCATCTGAGAAATAGGCATGATACCCTAACCATCCTCCTATACCCCAGAACAAGTTATTAGCCTCTCCTGTAAAATATGGGTTGTGCAATCCATCGGCTGGGGGATCAATGAACACATCCGATATACGATGTAAACGCTGTCCGGTAGACAGTGGAAATTGATACGACGCGATACCATTATCCGAGCTTGCCAATTCGTAGCCAACATTGAAAATACCTAAGCTTGGAAAAGAGATGCCCACTTCGGCATTGATCAAAAAAGCATCATAGTCCGTAGGATTGCTACCGTAATTACTTTGATAGGCGAAGGCCGTCTTATAGGTCAACGCTAATTTATCTTCGGGTAGTGCACCTCTATCAATGGTAATACCAAAGGTCTGATTCGATACTGAGGGGGCATCCTCCTGAAAATCCAGAAGATGTGTAAATACGCCAAACCGGATTTTTTGATTTTTATAATAGCGTAGCACTACAATATGAGAATCACTTCGCCAATCCACTTCCTCCGCAAGCAAACGGTTAATCTGATAAAAATAGGCATATTCGAAAGCCAATCCTTTTTGGTCATTTTGTATCTTTCCATATAAAGCATCAAAGGTTTGATCATCCTGCCTAGCGGAAACCCTTCCGATAAAACGCTCATCCTCAACAATAGCGGCTTGCCTTCCTACTTTAACCTCTACCACGGTTTCATTAAATGAATTATTATACGCAATGTGCAATTGATTTAACTCAAGTGTTTCCGGATCAGTTACGTTGGTAAGGTCCGTTAGACCATTCAAACCATCAAAATATTGGTCGGGTGTAAGTGCCACTACGCTCTCGCCTTCAATATATATTTGAAAACCCTTGTATGATTTGGTCAGATAGCCAAAGTTTGTACCAAAGGTATAGGCCTGAGAGGCTTTGGCTGCATCGTCATTAGCGTGCCAAAACCGTAATTTACCGTTAAATACAAACTCACCAGAACTAATAGCCTTCGATAGATCATTTTCCTGATCTTGGCTAAAACCACTACCACACAGCAATAAAAATACAGCCGTTAGCATCCGTGCCGCCATACAATGACAAGCCTTTTCTTTACTCTCCATAAGGTGTATGATCTGTTTTAATCAACAATAAGTTTGGGCGGACGCTTACCCTCTATAAAATCCCGTATTGCCCCACTGACCTCATCGGCAGCTTCGGTGGCCGAAAAGTGATTGGCCTCAACAAACTGGACATAACCCTCTTTTACAAAATCAGGAGATCGTGCATATTCTTCTTCTCGTTGGGCAGGGTCCTCTGTAGCCTGCAAGAAGAGTATAGGCATAGTCATATGTTGTATTAAGTTTTTCATTCTATACTCCAGCTCAATATCAAAACTGGTATCATAGGTTTTGGCCACGGCATCAGCTATTCCCTCAGTCCCGAATTCTTTATAAATGCGATCCATATGTTCGGGGGTAAATTGCATGGATACCCATGCAGAATTATAGGTTGCTGTTATCATGATCCCATCGCTGTAATTCTCGGCATGTGCTAAGTTTTCATGAGACGGTCTTGGCTCGCCATGAGGTTCGTTGAACGACTGCTGCATCCTAATCCAATTGGTAACTCTGCTATTTACCCCGGCAACTGCCATCATATTATCTGCAATACAAGTGCCTCTGTCATGCGATACCAGGTCAAATTTATTAACACCTATTTTATCCATTAACTTTACCAAGTTCCTGGCCACCCCTTGATGTGTCAAATCCTGCTTTAGGCTTTTATCAGATTGTCCATACCCCAATTGATCCACGGAAATAACGTAATAGTCCTTGGCTAAATCGATCATTTGGTCGTGAAAACCCCACCATGATTCAGGAAATCCATGGATCATTAAAATGGGTGTTTTGTGCGGATAACCAGCGGTAACAAAGTGCCAAACGGAGCCCTCTACTTCTACAAACCAATGAATCCCGAAGACATTTTTACCTAAAAATTCCAGCTCGCCATGCCGATTAAAAGATCCACTTGGTGGCGTAGCTCCGGGATACCGATTCATATCGCGGGTAAACTTGGCATACTTATATGGCTTGTAGTCTATAGGTTGTCCGGTGCCCACATTCATTAGTTCATCTGGCATTGTGGCAAGAAGGTCACCTTGATCTTGTTCCTGGCCAGTGACCATAAGACTTAGTAGGACACTTAAGGAAAAAAGCAGAAAAGCTTTTTCCATTGTATGATGCAATCTGATTATTGTTTTCATTTTGATAGTGATGTAAGTTGTTTATATGGTTCAAGTTATTTTCTAAATCTTTCTTATCGATTAAATTAATTGAAGAAATGATGGGATGGCTTATTCTTACTGCTAAGCTTGGATTTAACAATAAAAGGTAAGCACCTTATACTTTAATGGGTACACACCTAAATTCCATCGAACAAATTCGGATCAAAGGAGGGAATCGCTTTTAAAATAAAGTAGTAAGCCATGCTTTAAAAAAGCTGAAATTTGTCTGCCTACGCTGTTTTGCGTTATCCGACTATTTTCATTGGACTATAACAGGCTCTAAAGGGTATCTATCCAATTTCTTGGTTGGGTTCTCTATATTAAGAATGACCAAACCTCATTTTTCTGAATTTCATCGGGGTATCCCCTGTTATCCTCTTAAAGAACTTTATAAAATTTGTCGCCTCTTTAAAACCGCATGCATAGGCAATCTCTTTCACCGGAGTAGTAGAAGCCACCAGATTGCGCTTCGCTTCCAGTATAATATAATTGTTGATATATTCCTTGGCGGTCTTTTCCGTAAATACCTTACTTAGTTTGTTCAACTGTTTGTACGGCACGTTCAAAAGAGCGGCATAATGTCTTGCGGATCGGGATTCCATGTATTTTGAGGCAACTAATTCTTGAAATTTTGAAAATTGTCCATAATCCCCATAATAGGATTTTAAGGCATGGCTGGTATGCAGTTGAGCTTTTAACAAAAATACAGTTAGCATAGAGGCAACAATATCGTCTTTGATTATACCAAGCTCAAAAGACAACTCTCTTTTTAGAGCACTAATAAATACATCAATGTCCCCGAAATCTTTAAACAAGGAGGGATTCAAAAGATAATTGGATAAAAAACTAATTTTAGAAAAGGCGGATAGCGATAGATGTTTAAGCATAAAATCTTCCGAGAAGATCAGTATATAGCCCTTATAAGTGGGAGAATCATCAAACTTATGGATCTGTTCTTTAGAGATAAAAAGACAGTCCCCCTGGACCATTTTATAGGAGATAAAATCCACTTCATGGGTCATTTCACCTTCCGTAAGCAGTAGTATCGTAAAGAAATTTATACGGTGCGATTTAAAGGGGTTTTTATGAGCAGAAGCGTTAAAAGAGAAAACGTCTTCCATTTTCAACAGTTGGAAACTACATTCTTTTTTGGGGTCGTCGCATTCAAATCGAGAATCTATAAACACCTCCTTTTCCATGCTTAGTAATAAAAATAAATTGAACAGAACATAGTGTATCTTTAAAAATACGGCTTTGCTAAAGCTATGCTATAAAGCTACTTTGATAAAGGTGAAAAATGTACTTTTCGGGGTTAAAATGAACCTGATATAGGTTTTTTAGAAAAACTTAGATCAAAGCTCTTTAGGTTATCGATATCTTCTTTTGTTTAGTTTTTTACTTAGCCATTGGGGGGTAACCCCAAAGAAATTCGCAATTTTTCTCCACGATACTTCATTAATAATTTCGGGATATTCGGAATATAGGAAATCTAACTTGGAATCGATCCCCATAGCCTTTATGGATATAAACATTTTATCCTCCAGTAAGTTTTCCAGCAGTCTTTTCCGGAAATAGAGTCCAATACCATCTGAATAAAGATAACTTTTGCTGAACAATGCCTGAGGGATAAATATACCTTCGGTATCGGTTACCGCAGAAACCACGTCATTTACAATGGTCCGAGTTAAAAAACTTGATATATTACTGCACAGATTTTTTGACCTAAAGAACCGCGTAATGGTTTGTTCATTTTCGTTAAAATACTCGGTAACTACGATACCTTTTGAGATGAAGAGCATGTCCACACAGATCTTCGAATGGGGAAAAATAATGCTACCCTTCTTAAAGCTTACACTTTTTAACTGTTGCTTAAATTCCCTCCATTCTTCTTCAACCGGTTTTTCTACGTATTTATCCAATTCCTTTTTAAAGAATTCAATTGGCTCTTCTTCCATTGTCGATCTTCTAATTTTATGAACTCCCAAACCGGATTTCGCGGAACTTCATAGGTGTATCCCCGGTTGCCCTTTTAAAGAATTTTATAAAGTTTGTTGCTTCTTTAAAACCAAATTCATAGGCAATCTCCTTAATAGACATATTAGTTGCTGCCAAACGACGTTTGGCTTCCAGTATCATGTAATCGTTTATATAATCTTTGGCGGTTCTCTTCGTTAGGGCCTTACTAAGGTTATTTAATTTTTTGTAAGATATATTCAAAAGATTGGCATAGTGTTTTGCAGATCTTGATTCCTTATGGTACATGGAAACCAGGTATTGAAATTTTGAAAATGTCCCAAAATCCCCATGATACGATTTTAAGGAATGACCGGTGTGCAGCTGTGCTTTTAACAAAAAAACAGTTAACATTGCGGCCACTAAATTTTCCTTAACTATTCCAAGATCGAGGGCAAACTCCCTTTCCAGTGCAGTAATAAAAAGCTCTATGTCTCCGAAATCCTTAAACATAGAAGGATTTAAAACATAATTGGACAAAAAACTAATTTTGGAAAAAGCGGACTGTGAAAAATTCCGGATCATAAAATCCTCCGTAAAATGCATCACATACCCGCTACAAGTGGATGACTTATTGAATTTATGGATTTGTTCCGGAGAAATAAACAGGCAATACCCCTTTTGCAAGGTATAGGTTATAAAATCTACCTCGTGGCTGGTTTCTCCTTCCGTTACTAAGAGCAGTGTAAAATAGTGTATTCGATGCGATACAAATAGGTCAACTCCAGAGGAGGTTTTCCGGGAGTAAACCTCTTCAATTTTAAACCATTGAAAACCGAATTCTTGCATCGATCCCCCGTGATCCCCAGCTTTCTTTAAATGATCGTTGTTTTCCATATCTACAGGTAAAGAACTTATAACCCGAATTAGTTCGAGATGTTCTTCAAACCAACTTGCGGACCAAAACTAAATGTTAAAATTATTTTGCAAAAGGTCGAAATCAGCCTTAAAACGATACAAATTGGACATAGCGGATTGACCCTATTGCAATTTTAGCCAAAAAATGACCCCCTGTGCCTTTCCTTCTTATGGTTTTCCTGCCTCCGCAAATACGAAGATCCAAGCATTTTAAAACTTATATTGAGAAAATGGATCAAGGATGGTATACCAAATTTGAAATTTGGGCGAATTGCTACTGGTCGTTATCATTCTAACTCCAAACAGCGCTTGTATTTAATAATAACCTTCGTCATCTTGTTTATTGCTTCTGAAAAAGAGCCATTAGCTTAAAATAAAATACCGAGGCCGCTTTTTAACGTGCACTACTACTGAAAACAGAGGAAAACCAAAGGGATTTGGACTTGTTATTCCGCTTTGTTCCGTACAATCTTAAATTCCTGCAATACCGTCCATACCCCACCATCAATTTGTTCTATTAGACATATGGTATCGAATTCTAATTCGGAAGGCAGATCGTAGCGTTTGAGCTGTTCAAAAGTCTTGTCATCGCAGGTTGAATTCCGGGGATGCATCAACGTAATATGCGGAACTTGTTCTCGGATCAATTCGGTTTGGCCCAAAACCAATTTTCTTAATTCTTGGAACGCCTTGTACTCCTCGGTTGACGGAATAAAAACCCCTTTTCCTGCTGCAAATCGCTCAATTTGCACAAAACGTATGCGCAGGGGCGCTTCCAAAGTAATAGTAGCGAGCCGTTCAATAGTCTTTACGATCGGTTCAATTTCATCTTCTTTGCAAAGTGTAACATGCGCAGGAATCAGATGATATTGTTTGGGATTATACCTGGCTCGGATCTTTTCAATAGTTCCTTCGGGTGGTTTGATGAATAAAGTTAATTGTCTACGGATTCCCTTCATTGTAAACTTTGCTCATAACAACCGGGACAAGCGTCTTAGTTCCCGAAAGATGCCTGTGATCTTATGTATTTATTTCCCAAAATAGCGTTCCTGTTGGTTGAAAGATCAAAATGAAATTATCCTCTTTGTTTTAACCTTTATCCAAAAGCAAAAATTGCCACGAGATGCCGTATTTATCTTCGCACCAACCGAACTTTTTCCCAAAACCGTAATCCCCTGTTTCGTAGTGGTCAAGTGGAACCATTATCTGACCTCCATCCGAAGAAAGGGTTTCGAACAACCTTTGTAGCTCATCATCGTCATCACTCTCCATAAAAAGGGATACCCCCGGAGAAAATGACCAAGCGTGATCAAAATTACTTTCAGAAACCATATACTGTGTTCCATTCAAGGTAAAAACGCCATATTTGATAAGTTCCGGTGTACCTCCGGCCTCTCCTTCCGGATATTTTGTTATGCTTTTAATTTCAGAATTCGGAAAAACGGAAGTGTAATACTGCATCGCTTCTTCGGCCTTGCCGCATTGCTTGCCAACAAAGGTTAGAAATGTAGTCAATTTCATGGTGTGATGTTTATCGCAATTTAAGTTAAATCTACCAGAGTAGGATAGGGTTATCCTGTCCCCCATTGCCATAGCCCAAATCCAGCCTTTTTACATATCGGACGACCTGCTGGTTGTAAAGTGAGGACCATTTGCCCGCTATGCTGCAATTCGCGAGAAATTAAATATCCCAAAAAAGGGACAGGTGTGGCATACATCCTTTAATTCTGTTCTCCGGAATGCCTTTATTCACAAGTTGCTCGCCGGCATTTCTCGAAGGGATCAAATTTTCTTTACGAAAAGGGATACTGACAAATTTGTATTTTAAGCAGTATTGTCCTGAAAGGTTCGGCGTGTAATAATTGGGGCTTTCACAGTGTTCTTGTTCTGCGAAAGGCTATTTTTTAAGCTGTCGTTTGCTACGTTCCGTTTTTCAATTTCAGCAGGACACCGATTTTCGCATTTTTGATCGGAACAGCTTAGAACGGTTAGACTAAGCACTGCTACTAGTACCAAAGTTGTTTTCATTGAATTCTATTTTTATCGTTGACGTATTTTATCTTTCGGTTTGCACATACTTTTTATACAACCATCCATTTGTATTCCATTCAATCTTTTCCAGTGTATTTGCGATGTAGAAAACCGTTAAAAAATTGAACTTTACTGCTTTTAAGAAGGCTTTTTCAGAATACTTTTGATGCAGATCGTCAAAAGGGGAGTCATACCTCTTTTTCATCCACTTCGCAAATACTTTTTCACCGTCTTTTTTGGGATCAAGGGCGGTAAAACCGGCGCTAATAAAAAGTGAGGGGATGCCCTTTTTAATAAAAGAGAGTTGATCACTTCGCGCAATGTATCGGATCTCTGCCGCTTCATTGTTGTCAATTTTTAAGTTTAAATTCTTGGCGGCAAAGTCGGCACCCTCAGAAAGATTGGAATGGGCATACCCCAATGGCGCCATATCCTTAGTTTCTATGGTCTGGGCCAGCATATCAATATTTATTTTCGCAACGATCTTTCCATCGATTATGCCATTTTTAGCGGCAAAATAGCTGGAACCTAAAAGACCGCTTTCTTCGGCAGTATAACCGATAAAGAGTATAGCTCTTTTAGGAGGCTCGGACAGTTCGGAAAAGGCTTTTGAGATACTTAAAAGGGCGGCCACACCAGAGGCATTATCTAACATCCCGTTGTAGATGGAATCCCCTTTTACGGTTTCTCCTATACCTAAGCCATCCAGATGCGCTCCAAGTACCACATATTCGTTTTTTAGTTTTGGATCTGTTCCCGGTAATACCCCTATTATATTTTTGCTATGTATCGCTTTGTTCTGCACGGTGTACGAACAACCTAAGGTAGCGGTAAGCCTCTGGCTGGAACGATGTCCTCTGGCTATATTTCGCAGCTCCCGCCGAAGATTAAGGCCATTGATCCTAAAAAGATCCCTCACCCACCCTTTTTTGGCAAAGAGCAATACTTCTAAATCTACAGTAACCAGGCTTTTGACCGAGGTATCGCTGAGTGTTAGCATCCCCTCAGATAAAAAAGCATGGACCCTTTTAAAGATGATATTT
Source organism: Bacteroidota bacterium (assembly GCA_038750505.1). GTDB lineage: Bacteria > Bacteroidota > Bacteroidia > Flavobacteriales > Flavobacteriaceae > Croceivirga. The sequence continues at coordinate 41,362 of JBCDHD010000003.1, forward strand.
TGAAAAAAACTGGCTTTAGGATAGAAAAGAATAAGACCACTCGCCCCCTTTAAAACGGCATTTTTAAACTTTGCGTTCCGATCGTCAAAATCGGGATGTTTTATCCCATTTGGCCCCCCAAGGGCAACGATAACTGTCTTCCCTTTTACGTCCACCCCATCGTAGTCATCAATATTTTGCTCGGGGATAATATTGCCGTAACCAATAAACACCAATTGCTGTTGCGTATCTACTTTTTGATAGTTTGGATTAAGCACCACACTAACATCGGTACCATACTTTCCGTTAATTACCGCTGAACCATTGTTGATAGTAAGGCTAAACGACTCGTCTTGTAGCGAAAGTTCAGATAGTGCTACCTGTTGAAAGTAGCTGTTAGCTGCTCCAAACGGGAGCAACTCATTTTTTTTAAATTCTGAGGCCAGATAATTTCCTGCCCTTTCATACTCCGGGGTACCCACCCCACGTCCCTTCAGAGCATCACTGGCTAAGTACCGAAGGTGCGTAGCGAAATAATCATACTGCATCGAATCGCTTACTGAAATTGCCTCATCCTCCCGGCTTTGTCCTTGTACGGCTCTTGAAGTAAAAAGAACAAGACCTAGTGTAATGCAATAAAAAAACCTTAAATCACTCATGTTTGCTCGGTATTAAATGTGGAACAAACCTAGAAGTGAATTAAGTGCCAAACGCTTCATCTTGCCATCTGACACCTTTTCTTAATAAGGCAAATCGATCCGAAATAATTAAGATGATGCCGTCAACGCTTTTACAAATTGAGATGGCGTTTTACCCGTATTCTTTTTAAAATACCGGTTGAACGAAGACTTGGAGTTGAAGCCGCATTCGTAAGCCAAAGCCAACAAGGTAAATTGCTTGTGCTTTTCCTCCGAAAGCATTCTTTTAAATTCTTCCAATCGAAAGGAATTTACCAATTCGTAAAAGGTTTTCTTTTCCCTTTCATTGATTATTTGTGATAAGTAATTGGGATGAATCTCTAAATCCGAGGCCAGCTCCAGCAACGAAAGATCATTTTTCTTGTAATACCTTTCCTTTGTAAAGAGGTGCATCATTTTTGTATAGATCGCTTCTGCTACCTCATCTTTCAATCCGGACCTTTCATATTTTTTTTTGTCATCAACACCCTTGTTCACTGCTGCTGTGGAAGGAACGGGACGGGTAAAAATTGTGCGTTGTTGCACCCCAAAAAAGCCAATAAGGATTACAAATACGCTGACCCCGGCAAATATATAAGCATCATTGTTTGTAAAAATGACAATACTCCAGATTACGCCCAGGCTGTAGACAAGAAATTGTAACCAATTTAAACTGATATCATCCAGATCAGAAAACTGATTCCTAATATTTTTTTTATGCTTTTGAAGTAAGACACTGCACCATAGTACATAGATAATTCCGGAAACAAAGATCAGGTGTAAACCCAACTTCATAAATAGCTCGTAGCCTTCAAATCCATTTTGGTAGAATACCACTTTTTGTGATGAGGTAGTAGAAAAAATAGGAATAAGCAAGAGGTAACCTATAGTTATGGGGGCTAAATGTAATAGCGCTAACCAAGTTCTTTTTGGAAACTGTCGCGTTACTACGGCTACATAATAATACAAGAGCACCCCGTGGATCAATGGTAGTGGGATTTCTATTCCCAACAAAGAGGGTGTCCTGAAAAAAGGAGGTGTAAAATTCACATAAAACAAAAACAAGTGAACTGCCAGCAGAAGCATCCAAACCAAGAGAATACGATCAAATTTGGACTTGTTCTTCTTGTTCAACAGTAAGGCAGAAATAAATAAAGAGATACTGATCCCGGCAACGTATATCATATTCTGGCGGATAAAAAACGAATTTTATAGTTTTCGTCTCAAGTTGTTGGTGTCTTTGCAATATCGGGTAATTCCTAATAATCTATGATACGTTAAATTCCTACGTTTTACTGTTTCTTTTACGATATCCGGTTGGCCAGGGGATTTAGTCCACGCGAAACACCCCTTGTATCCTACAGTTAGATAAGGATGAAATTTCAAAGGGAGAAGGGATCCGGGTGACTATTACCGTTGAAAACAACGGTTCCGATAAAATATAGGGAGAACCCTTTGCATTACTGTTAACCTATCTGCACCTTTTAAAAAAAGCTAATCGACGTTTTCACAACCAATATTGCCATTACCATCCCAAAGATAAGTCGTAGCCATTTTGGAGCCATTCGCTGTCCTGTTTTAACCCCTAGGGGTGCAGCCACAAAAATCCCTAGAAGTATAGGACCCACCAAACCTAAGGAAATGTAACCTACCTGATAGGGGAGTAATACTGTCCCGCTTGTATCATTGGCAATGGTTAAATAACTAAAACTTACGGCAAGTGCCAGTACCATTACCACACCGATAGAAATGGAAGCTGTTTTTTTGAAAGGGATCCCAAATAGATCGGTTAAAGCCGGTATTAACACAATGCCTCCCCCAAATCCGGAAAGTGCAGAGGTGACCCCTGTAAACCCTCCCAAACCCATATGGCACCATAAGCTGTCTTGAACTTTTTGTTGCATTTTAGTAGTTGCTACCTTAGGTTTAAAAAATAGAAATCGAATACAAACGGTCAATACCAAAAAGAGAAAAAGAATGTCAAAATACGTTTTGGAATACCATTCGGATCCTTTTATCCATTCCGAAACAAAATAGGCGGCAAATCCAGCAGGGATACCGATCCAAAGGATCGGCTTTGGGTATAGGTTTTTTATCCTGTAGTGCTTGAGGACCACAGCAAAACCATTGAATACGGTGATAAAAAGAGAATGCGCAATGATGTATTTCACCAATTCCTGCCCCTCAATACCAAAAAGGACCAAAACCAAATCCAAAGCCGGGATCAAAATAATATTCCCGCCAGTACCCATTAGCCCTGAGTAGAATCCGTTTGCCAAACCTACCAGAAACAAAAGGATTAAAATAGTGAGGGTCATTACGTCTACTGTCTTCCTTTCAAAAGTATCATAAATAGAAAATACTTTAGCAATGAAGTGAAACGTATTCTTCATCTTTTCCTCTTCGTTTTTACAAAAAGAGAGCGCAGGACCTATGATCCCTACTTTTTGTTACGAACTACAGTTGCGGAGGACCATACGAACCCTCTAAAACCGGTATACTAATAAGTTAGGATGTTTACTATTGCTTCCGCAAAAAAGCCATTAAAATGTTGCTGGTGGATTGTGGCGGCCTGTTACCCAAAAAAAGCGAACTCCCATTTAAAATTTGGTTTTTTCCTCTGAGTGACGAAAGCGTCAAAGCGCCTTCAATCAGATAGCTACTTGGAATATACTCTATTCATGGTGCGGTGGATACCGCTGCAATTGCCTATTCGCATCCAGATGAATGGTACGTTGTGGGAATGGAATTTCGATATTTTCCAGATCAAAAGTTGATTTAATTCGTTTATTGAATTCCCGCTTAATGGTCCATTGTTCACCGGCAAGCGTTTTCATCCTTACCTTTAAAATAACGGCGTTCTCGCCAAACGCATCCACACCAAAAATCTCTAGTGGCCCAAGGAGTTTATCTTTAAAATCGACGTGCTCTGCTAATTCCTCACCAACCTGTTTTACGATACCAAGCACTCTAGTAACATCTTCTTTGTAGGCAATGCTAATATCATGTACGGTTGCAGACCACTCTTTGGTCAAATTGGATAACGTATCAATTTTTCCATTCTGGAAGATGTGTGTCGCCCCCGAAAAATCACGAAGGGTAATAGTTCTTAGATTGATGTTTTCAATACCTCCGGATACCCCGTTGATACTGACCACATCACCTACCCTAATTCGATCCTCAAGTAAGAGAAAGAATCCTGAAATAGCATCGCGAACCAGTTCTTGCGCTCCAAAACTTATCGCCAGACTCAACACGCCTGCACTTGCGATTACCGTGGTTAAATCGAATCCCATTATTTTAAGCGCAGTGATAATGAATAGGGTCCAGAGTATAGAATTGGCAATGGTTTTTAGCACACCTATCATCGTTGAGGCTCTTTTTCTATCCTCAGTAGCATCATCCGCTACTTCGTTAGGCCGCTCTTCTATTTTCTTTTCAAATCGTTTTATGGTTTTGTTCAGTAGAAAACGGATAAGCATAAAGAGTAAAAAACTAAAAAAGAGTTCAGGTACTACCTCAAAAATCCAGTCTACCGTAGATTCCAGTAAAGCATCCACTTTATCTCGGTCAAAAAAAGTATTTGTTGTATCAGCCATTATCTTGTTTTAATGTATTCCGAACTACAATTTAAAAATGACCGATAGCATTTGCCCAAGGGGGCTTTATATTTTTTCGTTCCCTTTTTAACCGTAAACCAAAAAGGATACTATACCCCTGCTGTGAGGAGCAGTAGTACCCTTCAATAGCCCACCTCTTCTCACTGCGATTTTAAACTTTTTAACCTAAACGAATAATAGATCTGGAATACCCCGGTGGAGATAAACGCCAAACTGGTCCAAATGACAATAGGTATTCCTAAAATCATAGGATTCCAAAGTAATACGAACGAAAAAAGAAATGCCAAAATCCCTGTAAAGGTCAAACCCCGGCGATCCTTGATGCTTTGATGCCTCAGATCCATTGAATGCCTAATTGCACTGAAAGAACGAAAAAGTAAAAGGAAACCAACAAAAACGGGCAATACTCTTAGCGATATTTCCGGATGTATCATAAGCCATAGGCCAAGAGCAACGTTCAAAATCCCGGATAGCAAAGCCCAGCCCCATTTGCTTATATTTTTGCAATTCACCAAGGAAAATAGGGTTTCAAATATTCCGGTAATAAGAAATGACCAGCTAAAAACTACGATTAAGTTTGAAAAAAACGCCAATGGCCTGGTGAGCGTATACACCCCTACCAGAATAAAAATAATACCAACAAGCGTTAATAGATACCAATACTTAAAGGTACTTTTAATGGTAATAGCGAATATAGATTCCATAGCTATTGGTTTTTAGGATTGTATCTACTTAATTGGTTTAAAGATTTTAATTCTTTTCAATTTAATTCTTGAATAAATTCATTTTAACGCCTTGTTACTACTACTATTTTTACAGTTGTAGAGCAAGGCTTTTAGCCAACCTACTTGGAGAAAACATTAAAAAAGAGCGGAAATTAAACAATGAGGACCATCTGGAATAGTTATTTGTTTGCTAGCATAGGACTACTCTTCTTACTACTTTGGATGCCTATGGGTCAATATGACTTTTTAGTCAATCACTGGATGAAAATCGGGGTATATGCCATACCCTTTCTGGGAATTGGCATCTTCGCATTCAAGAGAAATCAGGAAAAAGAAAGACTTAACGAAGAGCCCAGATTTCTCGCAATGCTAATGTTGCTCATTTACATTGTGCATCAGTTTGAAGAACACTGGATTGATCTCTACGGTAATACCTATGCTTTTTACGCATTTAACAACAATTTTATCCTTGATAAATTGGGTGAGCCGGATTCCATCATCCTACCATTGACCAAAGAGAGTGTGTTTGTGATCAATACTTCTTTAGTCTGGTTAACAGGACTTTTGGCAATAGCGAAGAGCCCCAGACATTTGTTTCCGTTTTTCGCAATGGCAGGTATCATTGTAATTAATGGGTTAGTACATAGCATCGCGGCAGTAGTAACGTTTTCCTACAATCCTGGCTTACTCTCTGCTTTAGTCATTTTTTTACCTTTTTATCTCTAGATACTTGGGAGAAGTCGCGCCTTGCGTATGAACTGTAAAAAGTTGATAGTTGGAGGGCTGCTCTGGGCATTTTTAGCGCATGTACTCATGGTAGGGGGACTGTTGTTGGCCAATTGGTTTCGTATTATCTCCGAGCCATTCTATTGGTGTATTCTGATCTTTTGGTCAATTCTTCCGATCTTCGTTTTGCGCCCTAAACAATAAGACACTATTATCTGATCTTGCTTAACCATTCTGCGGATACTCCCATAAATTCTGCGATATACTTTGCAGGTATCTTACGTACTACTTCATTACAGTCTTCCAATAAGTATCGAAACAGATCTTTACTGCTCAGTGTTACTTGTTTGGTATGAAATTCATGCAACATCAATATAATGTACTCCCTTTCGGCCTCATACGCCTTTCGTAATTTTTCATCGTTTTGGAGAGCCTTTAGTAGCGTTTCCTTTTTAACAATAGTGACTTCGGATTTCATAATAGCCTTTAGTTGACATTGTGATGGGGTATCACTAAAATAGCTACTCAGTACCGTCATCATAGGATGAAATTTTTCCAGATAAAAATTTATGGTTCGGAACTTTTCAGTTTTCAAATTGTATTGTTGGCACACAAACCCTCCCTTGAGGATCAAAAATACCTTGTTACTCTTTTCCCCAAGATGCACTGCACATTCATGAGTTTTAAAGGTTTTGTGTTTTCCGGTATTTCTAATAAACTCTATGAGCTCGTGTTTTTCGTATCTGCTTTGATCAGGCATTTTTAGTAGATTCTATTCCTATTGTACTCAGCAACCCAAAGCGTGCGAAAAGTAACGCTTCAACCTTACTAATTCTAGTATTTCTTGCTCCCTACCTAAATGAATGGAAAACAGTGATACCTACCTGTTTTGCATACCTTAAACCTAGCTAAATGCAATGGGTATTGAATTGAATTAATTCAACGGTTTTAGAAATGTAACGATTGTAATACGAAACGTTACATTTAACATTTAGCAATAGTTTCCTTGAGCGGATTATAGCAGCATAAATTGCAAAGTGAGAATGTTTAGCCTGAGTCCGAAAAATTTAAATTTTGTTTAAGTTTATTGTCATTTATTGAATAATTTCAACTAGAACGTTAAACAATTCTTATAAGTTTGTCCACGATACATTCAATTTATGAACAACGATTCCTGGGTATACGCAAGATTAAAATCCAAACTCCGTGACCTTCTAAAAAGATCGGATGGTCTTTGGGAAGAGATGATGCAGTATTCCGAAGTAATAGAACTCAAACGCGGCGATACCTTAATCAATCATTCTGAGTTGAATAAATGCATCTATGTGGTGGTAAAGGGTATTTTTGAATGCACTCTTAAGACCGAACAAAATACCCACAACCTGGTTTGGTTTTTTTTTGACAACGCGTTCAGTGTAATACTAAGTATGGATAGTTATTGCAAGGATCACAAAACAAAGTACGAGGTTATTGCCTTGGAACCTTCGGTAGTAATCAAATTTGAAATTGAGCAAATAGAGCACATAAAGAATTCTTATAAGGCTTTTGATGAGTTTCAGAAGAATGAAATTATCGATTGGTTTTTTAACTATTTTGAAATACGGAATAATTTATTGGCACTTTCCCCTATTGCGTTTTTAGATTATCTGGAAACCAATTATCCAAGTATTCCCAATCGGATCCCTTCCCATAAACTAGCCCATTTCATGGGGATCACCCCAGAGTGGTTGAGCAAACTAAAAAAAAGAAGACAACTTCAATTTGCCGGCTAACCGGGCACTCCTTTATTTTTCTTCGCAATATCAAGCCGTGGTGCGATCGCGGAAAGTCTTCTTATGATTTTACGGCAAAATTCATCTTAAATTAATTCAATTTAGCTTTTTGGCTTTGTTAATACTTTCCGGCACTGAAAGTATCGATTTAAGTTTTGTTCAATTATCATGATAGACGAATTCAAAAAAAAAATAGAAACCTATGTCAAAATAAGTCCTGAGTTCCTGTCGGAATTACAACACTCCTATAAGTTATTGGAGCTAAAAAAAAATGAAATTCTAGTGCCCCACGGTGCTATATACAGAAAAGCATATTTTATTAGTGAAGGAAGTTTTAAATCGTCGCTTTTAACACCTGAAGGTATTTCCAAAACAACCTGGTTCTATTTTGACCAACTTTTTAGCGTCATCCCTATTAAGGATAGTTTTTTGTCCGGCACACCTACCAAGTACGAAATAGAAGCACTGGAGGATTCCAAAGTTTTGGAATTAGACACGGGTATTATAAATTCATGGTTACTAAAGTTCCCTGAATTCAATGAGTTTTTCAGAAACGACATGATTACTGATTTTATAATGATCGAAGAAATAAGGACACATTTGATCTGTTATTCCAAAAAGGATTTCCTGAAATATTTACGGGTAAACTTTCCAATAATAGTAGCGAGAACACCTTCCCATGCATTAGCCGATTTTATGGGCATTACCCCCGAATGGTATTCCAAACTCAAAAAAGAGTTATCTAAATAAAAAGGGACCTAAGCACTGTAAAATGATAGAAAAACTTAAGGATAAACTGGACCAGCGGTTAATAATGACCCCACCACTTTGGTCGGAAATTAAGGCCAACGTAAAAGAGCTGGTAGTAGAAAAAAATGAGGTATTGGTTCCCTATAGCAGTCTCAAAAAAACTGCCTACGTCATAGTTAGCGGATCGCTCAAGCAATCTATTATTGATGCCACAGGAGAAAAAACAACAACCTGGTTTTTCTTTGAGCATATTTTTGATGTAGCGGTCTGTTTGGATAGCTATATTTTTGAGGAATATACCAAATATGAGATCACGGCACTTGAGCGATCTAAAGTCTTTCAGATCCGGAGGGAAAAGATCGAAGAATGGTGCCATACGTATAAGGAATTCAGTACGTTCTACAGGGAAGATATTCTCAATACTTTCTTCTTGGCTACAGAAATCAGAAATCATCTTTCCTCTCACCCTCCCGCAGAATTTGTACGATACCTCCAAAATTATTATCCCGAAATCATCGCAAAAGTACCCGATAAATATCTAGCCGATTTCATGGGAATAACGCCGGAATGGTATTCTAAACTAAAAAAAAAGTAATGCTCTTAATTGCCTAGTAGGAGATTGGATCTACTTAGAGCATCGGTTTGAACCATTAGCGAATTTGGGAAAGAAGTTGCGAGAAAGATAAGTGCAACTACCTCATATCCGTTTGAAACGCATTTGAATTTCAACCCTTTCTATAGCTGGACCACTTGGCGTCCAATCTCCACATTGGGCAGGTAAAGATCAAATGTATGCCCTATTCCCAGAGGATGTATCGAATAGCGTAGCAACTATAATCCGGAAACTGGTACCAAAGCATTCGCTGTATACTTCGCCGGAGATGCGTAGTACCCCAAAATGAGTATCAAAGCTTGCAAAACACCAGGTTAGGGGGCACAGTTAAGGACCCTCAAAACAAATCAGCATGGTTTTAGAGAAAATGAGTAGGGACTGCCAGGTGAAAAGGAACTCCGGATTGCCCATTAGCAGTTCATTTTTACTCCATCGTATACCCAAGCTTTTACCTTTTCAAAATAGTTTTATCTATACGCCAAATTAGTATTGTCCTACTTATTGAATTAGTTCAATAGTTAAAACCCAGTTTGTCTTTATTTTTCGAAACCTAAGTAGCTGACGATGATAGGGTTGTTCGCCAAACTGTCATCGCGGAACAAATGCTCATTCCATTGCACCCTTTGTTATGAAGGAGGTTGTAAAATGAAACTGATGCGCTTACCAATCTGCACTTAGGCATTTTTTAACAGTTGAAATGGTAGTATGAAATTGTATGCTGTAGCAAGTGATTCTTTACCTCTGGTGGTACACTTTAAGGTTTTGAAACTAATGCTTATTAAAGTCTCCGGACAATTCACGCAGGCCAGTGGAGAAATTCATTTTAACCAAAAGGAATTGAATGCCTCGTTTTTTGATGTACAGGTAGATGTGTCATCCATCAACTCTAAGAATAGCAAGCGGGATGAACACCTAAAAACATCTGATTTTTTTGATCTTGACAACCACAGGTTCATAGATTTCAAATCCAATAAGATTATAAAATCCCTGGAAGGATATTACGCTGTAGGAGAACTTAAAATAAAGGATATCAAGAAAACAGTGGACATTAACTTCAATGGATACGGTGATAATACACTTAAAGGGTCACTTAAGCTTAACAGAAAAGACTACAGGTTAGGCGATAAGATACCCAGCCTAATTATAGGAAATACGATTGAAATTGAATTTTCTTTACAAGTATAGGGGTAGGTAGTCTATCCTCATTTTGACGATGCATATGAGCAAAAGATATAAACCGATTTTTCAACTGCCGTACACATCAATTTGTTAGAATACAACGTATTGGGTGAGATTTCGGGCTTCTTATTAATGACTGCATATACATAATTGAATATTTCTTGGGATCCTCAGAACCCAAAAACTGGTAAAAAGCAAAAGACTGGTATGGAAAAGTCAGTTAAGAACATTTTTAACGCTGAGAAAAAATCCATGGGTGGCGTGGAAATAGATCAAGCACTTCCAATAAAAGATCTGGATTCGGTAAACCCCTTTTTATTGATTCACCATATTAATGTAAATGTACCGCCAAGTACAAATTACAGAACTGCGGGGGTTGGACCTCATCCACATAGGGGATTCTCACCAGTAACCTTCATTTACAAAGGAGCTATACATCACAGAGATTCCATGGGCAATAGTTCCGTGGTGTCTGATGGTGGTACACAATGGATCCATTCCGGAAATGGTATTATCCATAGTGAGCGCCTAAGCAAGGAATTTGCACAAAAAGGGGGGAAACAGGAAATTATCCAGTTTTGGGTAAACACACCGGCTGCATTTAAGAGCAGCAACCCCTATTATTTTCCCTTGTCTAATATTTTGACCCCAAAAGTGGAATTGGACAAAATTACCATTTCGGTGATTGCAGGAAATTACATGGGAGCACAAGGACCCATTAAGACATTTTCCCCTCAAACTATCTTACGAATCGCTATTTTAAAAAGGGTGGGGTTTGTTCTAAATATTCCAAAAAACTATAACTGTCTGGTTTATCTTTTGGATGGAGGTCTAAAGGTTAATAATGAAGTTGTGATGCCCAGACAAATAGTTGTTTTTGAGAATAATGGATCACTAATATCTATTGAGGCTATACGATCTACAAGGTGTATTCTTTTATCAGGGATGCCCATACACGAACCTACCGTAGCCTACGGGCCTTATATCTTGAATTCAGAAAGCGAAATAGCACAAGCAATATTGGATTATGAAAATGGAAAAATGGGGCGCCTTATTGAAACTTTTGACGACACCGGGACTCATTTTTAATTGGATCATCCCAAGTAATCATGAAATATATGATTGAAAAACTAAAAGAAAGGATACAACGCGTAATTAAGGTCAATGACGCACTTTGGAGTAAAATCAATGCCAACTCAACAATCCTTGAATTAAAGAAGAATGAAGTTCTAATCCCTTACGGAGATAGTAATAAGAATGTTTATATTATTCTTTCAGGATGTCTTGAATCCTCCCTGAGAATGGCAGATGGAAAATTCCATTCTGTTTGGTTCTATTTTGAAAACTTTTTCGATATCGCCGTTGCTATGGATTCCTATTTTATGGATGAGCCCACAAAGTATCAATTTAAAGCCCTTGAAAAGACGACCTTAGTTGTTCAAAAGAAAGAAGTAGTTGATACTTGGTTAGAAAACGATTTGAACTTCAATAGGTTCTATCGAAAGGATATTACCCAACATCTAACCTTAATCTATGAAATTAACGCCTATCGATTAGCCAATTCTCCGATGGATTTTTTTTCGTATCTGAATACCCGTCACAACTCCCTATTCGATAGGATTCCTGCGAACAAAATGGCAAATTTTATTGGCATATCCCCAGAATGGTTTAGTAAGCTCCAGAAGAAAAAAGGACGTAACCAAGGTTAAAACGCCAAGGATTTAACGAAAGAAGTACGCTATAAACAGTATACAATGGCAAATGCTATTTTCACAACCCCTAACATCTTGAATTAATTCAACGAAACTCTGCTTGCTGGCGTTTAGCTTTAAAGCTCTAAAATTTTAGGTTCTCATTTTTAAACTAACTACCAGCCAATGAATTTTAAAGCGGTATTCCTATTTCTTTTTTTTGGTACAACTTCCTTCTTTGCCCAAGAAAAAAAAACGTACAAGATTGGCGTACTTATTGATTACCAAACCGATGAAGTTTTAAACTCCCTCGATGATCTTAAGTCCGAAATTTTTGCCGTAGTAGGTGAGGACGCCAACCTTCAGTTCCCTTCACAAAGTATCCTTTCACATAATTCCAGTTTGGAGAAGGCAAAGGTTAACTATCAAAAACTAATTGATAATGATACAGATATCATTTTGGCCTTTGGTCCCATTAATAGTAAGATTCTAGAAGAAATCGATACGTTCCAAAAACCTACCATTTTGTTTGGTGCAATAAACAAAGATGTCTCCCAAGTCAATAATAACATTCAAAAATCCGGTATCGAGAACTTTACTTTTTTGGTTTCCTCGGCTTCCTATAATGAGGATTTAAAAATATTTAAGGAGCTCTCCGGTTTCAAAAACCTGGGGATCCTTGTCGATAAGGGCATGGAATCCATATTGCCATTGAATGAAACCTTTGACAGGCAGTTACAGCGCTTAGATGCTTCTTATAAGATAATTCCATTCCAAGGCATTAACGATATAGTGCCCAATCTGGAGGGTATCGATGCAGTGTATATGATTGGCGGTTTTTTTCTAACGGATAAGGATGTCAAAAATCTGGCAGACCTATTCATTAAAAATAACATACCCTCATTTACAGTAAACGGTGTAAATAGTGTAAAAAACGGTCTCCTTGCCAGTAATCAATCCGAAGAAAATCTCAATAATTTTTTCCGCCGAATTGCGATGACTGTGGCGTTGTATATTGAAGGAAATCCGCTATCAGAGCTACCGGTTTTTATTGATAGTTCTTCCCGTCTTACCATAAATTACAATACCGCCCAACTCGTAGGGGTACCTATTAAATACAGCCTGATAGGCAAGACCGATTTTGTTGGGGATTTCAATAATGTTCTTTCTGAAAAAAATTACAATTTACTAACGGTTGTTAATGAGGCCATCTCCAAAAACTTGTCATTACAGTCCGACAAAAAGGACGTGGATCTATCCCAGCAGGATGTAAAGACGGCCAAAAGTGATTATTTACCGGCTTTGGAGGCCAGTGCAAGCGGGATTTATACAGATCCTGATCTTGCAGCGGTCAGTTTGGGAAATAGCCCCGAATTTTCAACAACAGGTAACGTAAGTTTAGATCAAACACTTTTTTCTGAACAGATCAATGCGGGTATAAACATTCAAAAAAACGTATTGAAAGCGGAACAGGAAAACTACAATTCCGCCCTTTTGGATGTCATTTTTGATGCGGCCAATGCCTATTTCACCACCTTGATCCTAAAAGCAAGCTTACAAATTGAAGTCCAAAATGTTGATTTGACCAAAGCAAATCTCGAAATCGCCGAGTTAAACTTTGCTGCAGGACAAGAGGGCAAAACCGATGTACTACGATTTAGAAGTGAATTGGCCCAAAATACACAGGCTATGGTTGAGGCCATCAATCTTTTGAGCCAAGGATTTATTGAGTTAAATCAAGTGCTTAACAATCCAATCAACTTGGAAATTGATGTAGCGGATGTGGTATTGAATCAGGGCATCCTTAAGCAGTACAATTACGAAGAACTATTCAGTTTATTGGATGATCCGGTTTTAAGGGAGCCCTTTACCGAATTTTTGATTAAAGAGGCTATGCAAAATGCCCCGGAACTTAAATCCCTGGGCTATACGCTCAAGGCGGTTGAAAGAGATATTAAATTGAATAGGTACGGAAGGCTCCTTCCCACGGTTGGCCTTCAAGCACAATATGATAGGACTTTTAGCCGATCCGGTGAGGGAAGTTCTGCGCCAGAAGGGTTTGGTTTGGTAGACGGTAGTTACAATGCTGGCCTTAGTATTGGTATACCCCTTATTAATAGAAACCGATCGAACATAAATCTGCAGACAGCAAGGATCCAGAAAGACCAGTTGATGATCAACGAATCGGAAATTGCACAGATCATCGAAGTGAATGTACGCAAGGGTGTACTGAACATGGTGAATCAAATATCGAACATTAAACTATCGGAAATTTCAGAAGAGGCTGCCAAAGAAACCCTTTTGCTCACCCAGACTTCTTACTCCAATGGTGCTGTGAATATTGTTCAGTTGCTCGATGCGCAAAATAATTTTTTCGACGCACAGCTCGCAAGAGCAAATGCAATTTACAACTATATGATCAGCTCCTTACAGTTGGAACGTTTTATCGGATACTATTTCTTGTTGAAAACGCAAGCGGAAAATAGTGCTTTTCAAAAACGTTTCTTCGAATTCCTGGATAACCAAAATTGAATTGTAATTAGAAATTGAAAATATGAAACACAAAATACGAGGTTTAGCTTTTCTTTTCTCAGCTATAATCGCATGTTCTTGCGGAGAGGAAGAAAAGATAGCAGAAACGGCCCTTCGCCCTATAGAATTTGCAGAAGTAGGGATTTTGGGTGGTGCCACAACGAGAACCTTTTCCGGTACAGCCAAAACGGAGAAAATAATTAACCTCAGTTTCAGGAATTCTGGCATTTTAACCGTCTTCGATCTTAAACTGGGCCAAAATGTAAAAAAAGGTGAATTACTGGCAAAGCTGGACAACGTTCAATCTCGTCTTTCTTATGAACAAGCGGTCACTACATTAAATAGTGCAGCCTCCCAAATGAACACCGCAAAATTGAATTTGGACCGGGTTCGTGTGCTTTATGAAAGGGGTAGTAGTTCCTTAAGTGAATTTGAATCCGCAAAAGATTCCTACAAAACGGCCAAGGAAAGTTACAATTCTGCAGAACGTGGTGTAGCCATTCAAGAAGAACAGATACAATATGGCTTTGTATATGCCCCGGAAGATGGCACTATATCCTCTATTCTAGTTGAGATTGATGAAAATATTTCAGCGGGGCAAACCATTGCAGTACTGAATTCAGGGACCGATATGGAAACCTCTCTGGGTATTCCCGAAAGTGTAATCAACAAGATCCAAATGGATATGATGGCAGATGTAGTTTTTTCCGCATTGCCATCCAAAAAATACAAAGGAGTGGTAACAGAGGTTTCCCCAGCGGTAGACACCAATACAGCAACCTATCCTATCCTGGTAAAAATTATAGATCCAGGTAACGAGATACGAAGTGGGATGGCCACCAATGTCACTTTTGATTTCAGCTCAAGCATCAACAACAACGCTTTAATCACTACACCTGTTGTTCCCGCAAGTGCAGTTGGAGAAGATACTGAAGGGCAATTTGTTTTTTTGATTGAACCCGACGGAACTACAAATACGGTAAGAAAACACCATATCAATGTTGGCGAATTGACCAATGAAGGCTTTCCGGTACTATCCGGTCTGGAGGTTGGTCAGAAAATTGCCACCGCAGGATTACATACCCTTTTAGATGGCCAAAAAGTGAAAATTTAAATGCCAAAAATTGTGGCCGTATTGAATAACGATTTAAAAACCAACTAAGATGAATTTAGCCAAATTTTCAATTGACAATGACAGGATTACGTGGATGATTCTCATTACTGTTATTTTACTGGGAATCTCGGCGTATTTTTCATTGCCCAGGGATAGTATGCCTCCTTTTGCCATTAGGAGCGCTACCGTGGTTACTGTTTTTCCCGGTGCAAGTCCCGAGCGGGTCGAATTGCTGGTTACCGATAAAATTGAAAAAAAAGCCCAAGAACTCCCAGAATTAAAAGAGGTTACCAGTACTTCCCGAACAGGTCTTTCTGTAGTTCAAGTAAAATTAAAAGATGAGGTAAAAGAAGAGGACATGCAAGACGTCTGGGATCGACTAAGACGGAAATTAAATGTTATTGATGATCTCCCCGAAAATGTCTATCCCAACCTGGATGACGATGGTATAGGCGATGTGTATGGAATAATAGTTGGCTTAACCTCAGATGGATTTTCATATGCCGAGATGAAGAATTATGCGGATGAAATAAAGGACGATTATATAAAACTGAAGGATGCGGCTAAGGTAGAAATTGGAGGGATTCAAGATCAACGTGTATTTGTTGAATTTGATAATTCCCGGTTAAAGGAATACGATCTGTCTGCTTCGAGACTTCAACAGATCATATCAAGTACCAATATCCTAAGTACAGGAGGAAAAATCAATATAGGGAACGAGCGCATAATTTTAGAACCTTCGGGAAACTTCGATAATGTAGACGAGATAAAGAATATGTTGGTGCCCGTAGGCAATGGGGCAGAATTGGTACGGCTAATGGACATAACCAACATAAGAAGAGGGTATGTTGATCCACAGACCCAAATCGTAAAGGTCAACGGAAAGCAGGCACTTACCTTGCATATCAATCTGAAAGACGACAGTAATATTTTAGACTTAGGAATTGAGGTAGATCGGGTGACAAGGGAATGGACCAACAGGCTGCCCATTGGAATGGAACTTACACGGGTCTCCTCTCTTGATGCTTACATTGATTACAAAATATCCAACTTCGTAGGGAACTTAGTACAGTCCATCTCTATAGTCCTTCTTGTAATGCTGGTTTTTCTCGGATTTCGAACTGGCATTATTATCGCCAGTTTAATTCCAATTGTGACCATTACTACTATAATGATAATGGGGCAAATGACCATTGGTCTCAACCAGGTGACCCTGGCGGCATTGATAATGGCTTTGGGAATGATGGTGGATAACGGGATAGTTGTAGCGGAGACTATTATGGTAAAGTTAGATCAGGGCCTTCCCAAAAAAAGGTCTGCTGTGGAGGCCTTCACAGAATTATGGAAACCACTTTTAATTTCTACCCTGACCACCTCAGCTGCTTTTCTTGCCTTTTATTTATCCCCTAATGTAATGGGTGATATTGTGGGACCCATTTTTGTTGTTATTACCATTGCACTAGGTTCTTCCTGCCTTATTTCCCTTACCATCATCATTATGTTCTGCTATATCTTTTTGAAGGAAAAAAAGGAAGGGGAAGAGAGCAAGCCCTCATTTATAGATAGACTGATAGGCACCTTAAAAAACTACTATAAGCAACTCATTGTCTGGGCCTTGTCGTATAAGTATATGGTTTCTCTTGCCCTCTTGGTGGCGCTGTTCATCGCATTTTATGGTTTTACTACTATTCCATTTTTATTTTTCCCGGATAGTGACAGAAATCTTATTACCCTGGATGTAAATCTTACCGAAGGCAGTAAGATTGAAGCGACAGAGCAGGTCATCATTGGTCTTGAAGCATTTATAACGGACTCACTTTTACTGGCTGAAAATGTGGAGAACCCCGAAGAAGTAATGGGGGTGCTAAGTTGGTCATCATACACGGGTGAAGGTCCGGAATCCTATGACCTGGGTTATGACCCTGATGAGGCCAATTCCAACTATGCGCATATGCTGATAAAAACCTCAGCCCATCAATTTAACAATCCGGTAATAAATAAAATAGATAGATATGCCTTTAACAATTTCCCAAATGCTGATATTAAAGTATACGCGCTGGCTGCGGGGGAGTCTGGGCCTCCAATAGAAGTAAAAGTATCTGGCAGAGATCCGGATGAGCTTTCAAAGATTGCCAGTCGCGTAAAATTAAAGCTGGCCGATATCCCGGGCACAAAGAATGTTAAAGACGATTGGGGACCCAAGAGTAAAAAATTCATCGTTCAGATCGATCAAAGTAGAGCACAAAAGGCAGGGGTTACCAGTCTTGATATTGCCAACTCCCTTGAAACCGTACTTGATGGCTTCAATACGGGAAGCTTTCGTGAGGAGGATGAATCCATTCCTATTGTTATGCGCAACAATGCAGATCAGCAACAGACCTTTACCTCGCTTGAAACCTTGAATGTTTACTCCCAAAGTACAGGGCAAAATATTCCCTTGTTACAAGTGGCTTCAATTGGAACTACCTGGCAATACTCTAAGATGCAACGATTGGATCGTATCCGTTCGGTCAATATAGAGTGTGAACTAAAAGATGGCGCCAACGCAGCTGAAATAACGACTGTACTCGAAGCCTTTATGTTGGAAGAATCCGAAAATTGGCCAGATAGATACGTCTATGAGTTTGGAGGAGATGCCTCCAGGACTGAAGAAGGTATGGGCTCGGTCATCGGATACCTGCCCGTATCGGCTTTCATTATTGTACTCCTTTTGATTATTCAGTTCAATTCGGTAAGAAAAATGACCATGGTAGTGCTGACCATTCCGCTGGCAATTATTGGTGTGGTCATCGGACTGCTGCTCTTTAACGAAGAGTTCGGATTTATGCCGTTTATGGGAGTCATTTCATTGGCAGGTATCATAATAAATAATGCCATTGTTCTTGTAGATCGTATGGAGATTGAGCAAAATGATTACGGACGAACGGAAAAAGACGCTGTAGTTACAGCATGCATACAACGTTTCCGCCCAATACTATTAGCCACATTTACTACGGTATTTGGAATGATACCCCTCTATTTAAGCGGGGGTGCTATGTGGGAAGGGATGGCTGTAGTTATTATGGTGGGTTTACTTTTTGGAACCATAGTAACCTTAGTGTTCATTCCTTCATTCTATAGTATTGTCTACAGGATAGACTATAAAGATTACGTACTGGACGAGCGCCTTTTTGACCAATAACGGGTTGAGATAAATACGGTTGGCTATGCCAATTTGATTCATAGTAATCTATTTCGCAACGCCTTTTTACTAACTAAACTCCCTTAATGATGGAAAAAGTTGAAAATGAAAAACTAAAAGAAGACAAATCCGGTGAGTTGTTTTGGACCAGGAAAGAACCCCGAAAATCCCTGGCAACTTTTCAACGGAACCAAAATAAATTTTTGGTCAATTCCTTAAACCAAATGGATAGGAAAGCGGCAATGATGATACGTACCAATACCACCTTAATTTCCGGAGTGGTAGTTTTTTTCGAATACATATCGGATATAAAAAACGGTGGCCTTATAGGGGGGGTGTTGGTGGTATGCTCCTTTATTTCCTTGATTCTGGCACTTATTGCAGCCAAACCCCCAATTTCAAAGATCATTCTTGACCACAAGAAAAAAGTGCTATCCAAGTACCCCAAACCCATCCATAATCTTTTTGTGGTAGGTATGATGGGGCATCTAAGCCTAAAGGATTATGAAAAGGCGTATAATGAGCTTGTTCAAAATCAAGAATTGCAAATTGGCAATCAAGTACGTGCGAATTATGCCATGGAGACCAACATTACACGTGGTTTTAGATTGTTGGAGTTCTCCTACAATGCGTTTATAACGGGTTTTATCTTCACGGTACTCGTCTTTATTTTTTCTAACTACAAAAAAATATTCTGATGATTAAAAGAAAACCAGCAAAGCTTTTGATGGGTCTTGTCATTTCAACGCTCATTATCCAAGGTTGCGCCACATACGATTTGCAGATAAGTGAAGAGGTAACGCCTGCCAAGGGCAGTACTGAAACCATTGCTCATAGCTTCTATGTTTGGGGAAACCTGGCTATCTCAGATCAAATACAACAATCCAACGTATTGAATGCACTGGAAAGAACTTTAGTTAGCCATCCGGAAAAAAGCACACATCTTTTTTTAGGGAATACCATTCAATCTTCAAAGGGCCTGGAGACAGCATATGGAAGTCAGATGATAGCACTTCTTAAGGAATTTAAAGGGAAGACCATTTTTATCCCGGGTAAATTTGAATGGAGTGATGATATCGATCATTTGGAGAAAATTGAGGATGCTTTAGATGACAAGCTCGGTAAGAATTCTTTTCTACCGGAAAATGGCTGTCCGGTAGAAGATGTAGAAATCACTGATGACATTACGTTAATTGCCGTAGATAGTCAATGGTATTTATCCGATTGGGATAACTATCCGAAAATCAATGTTAACTGTTCAATTAGGGATAGGGAGTCTTTTTTCCTGGAGATCGAGGACATTGTCAAGGACAATGTGGGCAAAACCATCCTTTTCGCCATTCACCAACCCATGTTTAGCAATGGTCCTTATGGAGGGTATTATTCATTTGGAAATAACATGACGCCACTACCCATTTTAGGAACGTTGAAGAATATTCTCAAAAAGACCGGCGGGTTTAATACCAATAGCTTGCAAAATAGCACGTACAGGGTATTTAAAAATAGGTTAACCACTTTGGCACAGTATAATGAAAAGGTAATATTTCTATCGGGGCATGAAAAGAACATGCAATATTTAACCGGGAATAACATCCATCAAATCATAGCTAGTTCCGGTTCAGAAACTACGGCGGTAAAGACTATTGAAGAAGGAAAGTTTGGATTGGGAAAACCGGGGTATGCGCGTATTGA
Source organism: Bacteroidota bacterium (assembly GCA_038750505.1). GTDB lineage: Bacteria > Bacteroidota > Bacteroidia > Flavobacteriales > Flavobacteriaceae > Croceivirga. The sequence goes on from JBCDHD010000003.1 coordinate 61,613, forward strand.
TGTATTGACTGATGGTTCTTCCGAGGTGAAATTTTATGAGATTGAAACCAATACTAAGGTTTTTGAATCCCAGATTATACCAGCGGATGTAACAGAAGTAGTTGACACCTACGGATCCAGTTTTCCGGATGCAATCACAGCTTCGGTATATGACAGTACACAGGTAGAAAAAAGTGGTTTTCACAGGTTTATTTGGGGGGATAGATATCGGAAATATTACGGCACCAAGGTCAAAGCCCCCACCGTGAACTTAGACACCTTGTTCGGAGGGTTGAAGGTGGTAAAAAAAGGGGGAGGACACCAATCCAAATCATTGCGATTACAAGCTGGTGATGGAAGGCAATATGTGATGAGAGCATTGGAAAAGAGTGCCGATGCGTATCTACAATTCATAAGAAAGGAAGAATTTATTATGGGAAAAACCAAGGGAACTGCCCCTAATACGGTATTAAAGGACTTTTATACCGGAGATCACCCCTATGCACCATTTACCATTGGTACGCTCGCTGACGCCGTCAACGTCTTTCATACCAATCCTGTCTTGTATTATATTCCCAAACAAAAAGTTTTGGGCATCTACAATGAAGAGTTTGGAGATAAACTCTTTATGATTGAAGAACATGCGAGTAAGGGACATGGTAACTTGAAGAGTTTTGGGTATTCCAATAATCTTATAAGTACTGATGATCTCTTCGAAAAAATAAGCTCGGACGAGAAGTATTCAGTAGATACAAAGGCGTACATAAGGGCTCGGCTCTTCGATATGCTCATAGGGGATTGGGATAGGCATGATGACCAATGGAGATGGGCAGAATTTAAAGATAAGGAAGCGGGAAAAACGATCTACAAACCGGTTCCAAGAGATCGCGATCAGGCGTACTCCATTATGGGAGATGGCTTTTTGATGGGCTTTGCCACAAGGGCAATACCTTCATTACGGCTAATGGAAGGTTTTGATGAGGAAATCAGAAGCGTAAAGGGCTTTAATTCCTCTCCCAAAACATTTGCATTGGATATGTACATTTTACCGGAAACGATCAAGGAAGAATGGATCTCGGAAGCAAAATATATTCAGGAGAATATTAACGAAGAAACCATTACGGCTGCGTTCCAATATTTTCCCGAAGAGGTCCGTGATGAGACCTTGATGGATATCAAGAAAAAGCTTTTGGCACGGAAGGAAAACCTACAGCAAACTGCAGAAACCTATTTTAAGATATTAAATAAGCGGATAATTATAATTGGGACCGACAAGGACGATTATTTTGTTGCCGAGGATATAGGTGGCGGAATTACAGAAGTATCCGGCTACAGAATAAAAAACGGAGCAAAAGCCGATATTTTTTACCAAAAGAAGATAGATAAGAAAGATACGAAGGAGATTTGGATCTATGGATTGGAGGACAAGGACATCTTTGAGGTTGTAGGCGGAAGCCGTATTGGTCCAAAACTGCGCTTAATTGGTGGTCAGAACAATGATACCTATAAAGTGGACCGAAGAAGAAAAACAAAAATCTATGATTACAAGTCGCTTAAAAACACTTTTGAAGGCAATGGCGGAACCAAAAAACTCTCCGATGATTATAGCATTAACACCTATGATGTCTTTAAGGCAAAAGCCAGTAATAATTTATTCTTACCAACCATAGGTTCTAATCCGGATGATGGCTTTAGAGTTGGATTTAGCAATGTACTTACCCATAATGGCTTTATTCAGGAACCTTATACCAGTCAGCATAAGTTCAATGCTTCTTTTTATTTTGCTACCAGTGGTTACGATTTAAATTATAGTGGAGAATTTACCCGCGTATTAGGGAAGGCATCGTTGGTTATAGATGCCAAATATACAGGTCCGAATTTTACTAGAAATTTCTTCGGTTTTGGGAACGAGACGGAAAACTTTGACGATGACCTGGATTTCGATTTTAATAGGGTTAAAATGGAAACTTTGGGTATCTCCACCTCCTTATTATGGACGGGCAAACATGGCTCGGCGTTTAAGCTTGGAGCCACTTTCGAAGAAATTGTAGTCGAGGAAACCGATGGGAGGTTTATAGAGGACTTTTATGCTCAAAATACCGCGCTGGATAATGAAAATTCCTTCTGGGGGGTGGATGCCAAATATTCATTTGAGAATAGCGCAGGGGGATCTTTTCCAGTATTGGGTTTGGCCACATCACTACACTTGGGGTATAGGGGAAATACGGAAGACAGTGAAAGGGGATTTGGATATATAATTCCTGCTTTAGCCGTAAACTACAAGTTAGTTCCTTCGGGCAATATAGTATTGGGGTCAAAACTTAAAGCACATCTGAATCTTGGTAATGACTTTGAATTTTTTCAAGGCGCTTCAATTGGGGCAGATGAAGGGCTCAGAGGGTACCGGTTCCAGCGATTTACAGGCAAGCGTTCGTATTATCAAAGCACAGATTTAAGAGTAAACCTTAAAAGGGTACGTACAAGTCTAATTCCGCTTTCATTAGGTGTGTTTGGAGGATTTGATTACGGACGCGTATGGGTTTCAAATGATGATTCTAATGTTTGGAACACTTCGTTAGGAGGTGGGATTTTTGTCAACGGCTTGGACTTTGTAACGGCTAGCCTGTCCATATTTAACAGTGATGACGGCAATCGATTTGTTTTTGGCTTGGGAATTGGCTTTTAGGCCTAAAGGGATTTCTCAAAGAGATTTCCTGAAATAAAGTAAGGCACAACAACTTTCTTTAATTTATGTTGGCGAGAAAAACCTTATGGTATACACTACGCTTTCAGTTTTTTCTAAGCGTTCAACTTTTGATTCTATTTGGACCACTATTGGTACCAAGAGATTTCAATGAAAGTGTGTTTACACCAATTCTTTTCCTTATTAACGTAGTAGCGGGCATCAATTTGCTTTCGCAAAGGCGGTTTTTGTTTTGGTTGTTTACTTTTCACTTTTTCGTCTTGCTCGTTATTCTTGGCTATAGTTTGGTCTCAAAAATGCATGAATTGTATAGTATCGTGAGGTTTGCCCTGTATTTTGTTTTTTACGTTACCATAGCCATAGAAATTGTACGCCAGGTGCTCCATTCAAAATTTGTAGATGCCAATGTTATTCTAGGTCTTATGTGCGGGTATATAGCGCTTGGATTTTTGGGTTTTTTCTTCTTTATGTCTATAGAACTACTTAATCCCGGTGCTTTTGATGGCGTTCTTGTAGCTTCTGAAAATTTTTATTTAAAAGCGAATAGTATCATGTATTACTCTTTTATCACACTTCTGACCATCGGTTATGGTGAAATTGTTCCTGTATTGCCTATAGCGCAAAAGGCAGCGATTCTTATTGGGCTCTGTGGTCAGTTCTATATGGTTATCGTTACCGCTGTCGTAATAGAAAAATATATCCGCAATACTACTGCTGAGTAAGTTAACAAATCACCTTTACAAAGTAGCTATGGACTACTATACAATAATTACAATACTCATTTGTTTGACCGCACTTTTTGGTTATGTCAATGCAAGGTTGCTTAAACTCCCCAGTACCATAGGGTTAATGTTGATAACCATGCTTTGTACCTTATTGGTATTGGCTTTGAGTTATTTTGACGATACCTTACTAAAAGCAGAATCCGAATTGATCAGCCAAATCAATTTTGAGACGGTTTTAATGGACTATATGCTGAGCTTTTTGTTATTTGCAGGAGCCCTTCATATCAATTTTGAAAGTTTAAAAGAGTATCGGTGGCCAATTATTGCATTTGCTACAATTGGGGTTTTGACGTCAACTTTTCTTGTTGGGACTTCGGTATATTACCTTTTGGAAGTATTGGGCATGCCACTAAGCTATAGTTATTGTCTGCTTTTTGGGGCCTTGATCTCACCTACCGACCCAATTGCTGTTTTGGGAATTTTAAAAAAAGCAAATGCACCAAAGAAGTTAGAAATAAAAATAGTAGGCGAATCCTTGTTCAATGATGGTGTTGGGGTAGTAATTTTTATAACCTTGTTCGAGATTGCCTCCAAAGGAATGAGCGCTATGACCCCCATGGATATTGTAAGACTTTTTGGCCTGGAGGTCATTGGGGGTTTGGCCTTAGGTGCGGTTATAGGCTGGATTACTTTTAAAATGCTCAAATCCATTGATGATTTCTCCACGGAGGTGATTATCACAATAGCAGCTGTTATGGCAGGTACTGTAACCGCAGAAAAGTTCCATGTTTCCGCACCTTTGGCAATGGTAGTAGCCGGCCTGCTTATCGGTGGAGATAAATCCAGGGACAATGCGATGTCTGGGGTTACAGAACTTTACCTTGATAAATTTTGGGAGTTGGTAGATGTGATCTTGAATGCCATTCTGTTTGTTTTAATAGGTATGGAGATGTTGGTTTTGAATTTTGCAAAAAGTTATGTGATCCTAGGTATAATTGCAATACCTATTGTACTGCTATGCCGCTACACCTCGCTTTGGTTGCCAATTAAAATTTTTGAAAGAAGATTGGATTTTGCACCTAAAACAAATCTCATTATGACCTGGGGTGGCTTGCGAGGTGGAATTTCCATTGCTCTTGCTCTGAGCCTTACCAATGAGATGAACAGGGAAATGTTCATAGTCATGACCTACATAATAGCAGTGTTTTCCATTTTGGTTCAAGGTCTTACACTGGAATCGTTCATAAAAAAAATAGTGAAGTAGAAATTGTAAAATTGCAAGAGCGAGACCTACCCTAAAAAGCGCACACAACCTTAAATTCAAAGATCTTTAGGAGTGTTACGCGTGTTTACCCACTACAAGTAGTATTTCCAGTTTATCCAAACACAGTGAAAATTATTCATCACCTCATCATTGTTGAATAAATTCAACAATAATGTAGTAGTAATATTTGAAATTTATGCAAGAATCTCTTACAAAATGAGCGACCATAAAAAGAGTGATCTTTTAAAAATCCGACTTTGGGAAAGGCTTGATAAATCAAGGACCAGGTGGATTGTTGCAAAAGAGAATACCCTTAAGGCAAGAGAGTATTCCATTGCTTCTTTAGAGGAGTATAGGGAGAGTCTGAAACGCAGGGCAAAGGAAAAGCAAAAATTACTTTCAACCGCTAAGGCCAAAGTAAAAAAAATAAAGAAAGCCCTCAAGAACAATGGTTATAATGACGAAAAGTACTTTCATAATCAGACCTTGGTACAGGCAGAACTGGCGGAAGAGTATGCACAAGCTTGTGCAAAGCAACTTGACCTCCATATTGAGATTACTGAAATTGCCATATGTGATGCTATTGCTGCTGCGGTAAATGCAGACCAATGGACGCTGGACACAGATTCTTACGACCATTGACGGACCATAAAGGGTAACGGCAAATACATAAAATAGTTGTTTTCAATTAATTCAGGTGTGAAGCAAATGCCAAAGGTGTGTCGGCTCCATCTAATTATAAAAAAGGAGTCGGTCACACTTTTGATCCATCGGTTTTGATGTTGAAGTGATTATGGATAACTAAGGAATCTGAGAAAGCGTACAAACCCGTTAAGGAAAGGAACAGAATCTAGCAATTTTGAAAGGCATTGCGATATGGGCGAAACATTAAACGTTACTTCTAGTGCAGAAAAAAAGTCACTTACGCTCCAAAAAGCACTAAGTCTGTTTTTAGCATTTGGGATCCATGCCGTAAGCATGAAAGATATATCCGATACTGTGAGCATATCAAAAAAGACACTGTATTTGTTCTTTAGCTCTAAAGAAGTCTTGATAAAAGCGTGCGTCAAAAAACTTATTGACCAGCACTTAAAAGAAATCTCTTTAATTGAGAATAGGGCTATCTCTAGTATTGAAAAGGTTTTCTTGATATATAAAAGTAGCTTACGCCATATCGCGAATCAAAATTTGGCTTTCTACAATGATATGAAACGTGATTATCCAGATATCTATAGTTTTTACATAAATGGGTATGGAGACTTCCTGAACAACAAGATTTTTATTCTACTCAGCGAAGGTCAACGCAATAATGAGATACTAGCTGAAATAGACCTTGATGTATTTTGTCAAACGATTTTTTTTAAGCTAAAAGAATTCTTTTCAAACAAATACAGACATCAAAAGAATCGACAAGAGCGTATTTTGGATTGTGCCATATTAATTAGTCTAAAACGAATACTAAAAAAACCTGATCTCATTAATTGGAAATAAATTGGCGAATTCAAGTTTATAATTTTCCCTTTTTGTCTGTACTGCTTTGAGACACTACGCCTTTTCGGATCAAATCTTATACATGACTTGGTCATACAGTAAGAAATTAGCATGCATTCAGAGACAGCCCCAAAATAAGCCTTCAACAGTTGTTTGAGGGATACTTTTATTTTGAGAATCTCAACCCAACTTAACGTGCTGACAGAAGTCCCTTTGGAGCTATACAAAAACCAAGGAGAATTTGCTTATCTTACTACCATAGATCTCCCCTGTGAATACTCTAGAAAAACTAAAAATCAAATTACAAAGCGGGTTTGAAGTTCACCCCAAGTTATGGAATGAAATTGCTGAAAACGCAAAGAAAATTAGCCTTAAAAAAGACGAAGTACTGGTACCCTACAGCAGTAAAAGAAAAGTTGTAAACATTGTCGTACAAGGTTCATTGAAACAATCGCTGATCGATTCTAAAGGGAAAAAAACCGCTACCTGGTTCTTTTTTGATACCAATTCCGATGTTGCCGTTTGTTTTGACAGCTATTATTTGGATGAATACACCAAATACGAGGTATCGGCACTAGAAAATGCTGTAGTTTACCAAATTGCAAAGGAAAAAATAGAAAACTGGGCAGATCGTTTTGCAAACTTTAACAGGTTTTACAGGGAAGATTGTATTAAATCCTTTATGCTCTCCGTTGAAATTCGGAATTATATGGTTTCCCATACGCCTTCCGAATTTTTGGAATATATCCGAAAGTCGTACCCCCAAATTATGCTAAGAGTGCCGTCAAAATATCTTGCGGACTTTATGGGAATTACCCCGGAATGGCTGAGCAAAATGAATAGGATACTAGCAAAAAGTTAAGCTTCGCTATTTTCACTTCCCATCCTACTTTAATGTAACCTTTTACCTAAAAACAAATAGGCGCTACCAGGAAATTTGATTGCCTATCGTATTCAGCGTTGCAACAGAGATCTGGCGCTTCCTAAACTTTAGTGCAACCCGGCATCCTAACTTTTAGGGAATAAAAAGAATCCAAAGTTTTTCTAAATTCAATTTTGTTTATTGAACTAATTCAACGGATTGCGAGCAACGCTTTTATAATTTGACCAAAAATCAAAAGATGAGCCAAAGGATAGACCTACTAAAGAATAGATTCGAAAAACGATTAAAGAAGTTTAAAAACAAGGCGATCCTCATTAACGATACTATTAAGGCCACAACTGAAAACCATAATCCTGAAGACTTGGAATTGCGTTTTTTGAAGGAGGATAAGAACTTAGAAAAAAATAAACGTTTTAATACAGCCCAAAAAACGATCAAAACCTCCGAAAAAAAACTAAGGTCCTGCCTAAAAGAGGGGAAATTTGAAACTGAACTTGATAAGATCAAAGGATGTTCAGAAAAATATGAGGACCTTGCCATTGCCCATTTAAACTTAGCTAAGCTTTGTCTTCAACAAGCAGAGCTCGCCGGAATAAAAGCCATAGCAACCGCTCTTGAAGTAATTAATCGGGGAGATTTGGAAGAAAGTACATTGGAAGAATAAAGCAGATAGATCTTCGTTCCCATTCATGTTTTGTATTGCATGAAGATCACCATTTTAAGATGGACCAAAGTCATTTCTCATGATAAAAAATAGCTAAAGTAGGAGGTACAAGATACCCTAAGTGTTGTTAAAAAAATAATCATGACTACCTATAGCATAGACAGTGATACCTTACCCTTAAGCTTAGATTTTGAGATCAAAAAACTGGGAATGGTAAAAGTAAGAGGAAGATTTACCCAAACCAGTGGGGAAGTTTATTTTGACAAACATAATCTGGATACATCTTTTTTTGATCTAACAATAATCGTGGGATCATTAAACACGAACAATGCAAAGCGCGACCAGCATTTGCTTGGAAGGGATTTTTTAGATGAAGAAAACTATGAATCCATCACGTTCCGATCCATAACGATCAAGAACGCCTTAGAGGGATTTTCTACCACGGGAGATTTGACCATAAAGGCCATAACACAAAGGATCGATATACATTTTCAAGAATCCAAGAATGCTACGCTCCACGGATTATTTACGATTGAAAGAAAAAAATTTGATGTCGGTTCAAATTTTCCTGGTGTTATAATCGGTACTACAATTTTGATTGAATTTAGCTTGGGAACCAATAAAAATTGAAGCTCCCACAAGATTTCCGCTTAGATATATCTTAGGCTATTTACCGGTATTTATGCAGCTTAATTACTTCCTTTCTTTTTGAATTAATTCAACCCTTAAGCCCGGAATACCGCTTACCTTGAAAAGGATATCATCACATACTTTGGTCATCATTCTCATGGCATGTGACTACCCAATGTTCTAAAATAACTACTAAAAACAGCATAATGAAAACAGGAAAATTAACAGGACTAACTCTTCTTTTTGTATTTTCTTTTTGGACCGCTTTTGCCCAAACCGATGTCGCGCGGGACAGTTTAGCCCTAAAACTGCAGAATCCCCTGGCCAAATTGGTCGTTTTTCCCATAAACATCGATTACAATTATGGTTTTGAACCGCACGACGGATCAAGAGTGACCGTGCAACTGGAACCTGTAATACCAGCTAAACTCAGCGAAAACTGGCGTATGATTATCAGGGCTGTTGCCCCTTTTGTGACGCAATCTGATATCGTATTTGATGGCGAAAGTGAAACCGGCCTTAGAGACTTTACGATCAGTGCCTTCTTTGTGCCTACACAATGGTCACGAAATGGATTAAGTTTTGGATTTGGTCCGGTAATTGCATTACCAACGGCAACCAACGATTTTTTAGGGGCCGAAAAATGGAGCCTTGGTCCTACAGCGGTCTTATTAAAGCAGGCGAATAAATTTACGGCAGGAGTTCTGGTCAATCAGTCCTGGTCCGTAGCGGGAAATTCGGACCGTGCCGATGTAAGTACTTTTTTATTCCAGCCTTTCGTCTCTCAGGTCTTTAATAAAGGTTGGTCCATTTTAGGTGCCACCGAGATCCTGCAAGATTGGAAGAATGATAGCACCAACGGGACAGTATATGTTTTAGCACAAAAGTTGCTTAATCTTGGTGCCTTACCGCTTCAGTGTGCTATAGGTCCTGCAATCCCGATAGGAAATGGGAACACATCTGATTTTGGATTCAGAATTCGCCTGACCGCAACACTTTAAACGATGTTGCACGAACAATTAGCTACCAGGCAATGGGTTTGTAAATCGTTATGCTACAAAAGGTGTCGGGTGCCTCATTTCTTGAAGTAATTCAGGTTCTTTCACGAATTTAAAAACTAGTTTTAATCATGATTTAGTAATCCTATTTGGCATATGGGGTTGAAACCAAATCGAGCACAAAAGGCGATTGGTTTCAAACTATTGGTGGTCTTTAAAAGTTGATTGAGGTAGTTCGGAAAATCTAAAAATGGTTGCTTTTTTAGTGATCAGAATTTCTCAAAATGGCTTCATTTAAGTTTTGTTAATAAAGGGGGTAATGCTATATCGGTTTGCCCCCTATTTGTTTCTCCGCCAAATTATTACGATTACAATTCTTTTTGAGTTGCTATCTCTGAATTTTGATAAAAGAGACCTTAACCAAAGGCGAATTTTACATAACCCTTTTTGTTTATTGAATTAATTCAAGACAGCTTTTATCATCCCTGTATAATTTGCATGAGAACGGTTAGGATTCGAGCGAAACGTTTCAAATACCATTTTTCAAAAATTTACAACTCAAAAACAGAAGCTATGATTAAATCAAAAATTTTTGCTCTCGCTTTATTGTTCCTCCTTATTCTTTTTGTACAGAAAGGCTATACCCAAAGTATGGAAGATACAAAAAGGCCTCCCATGACTTCGAGTTTACAGAAGATGAATAAGGTAAATACCGTCCCTAAAAATTTCAAGACCGAAATTATAGCCGTAAATGCCGAAGGTCAGGCACGAGCTCAAAAAATACTGGCACTTTATAAAGTACTAGCCAATCAGCCAACTATTGAAAAGGTATTACAATATGTGCGGGAAGATTATATACAGCATAGCCCTATGCTTCCTGACGGCCCCCAAGGATTAGCGATGTTTTTTCACGGCTTAAATGCCCAATACCCTGTTACGATAGATGTATACCGCATTATGGTTATTGGCGATTGGGCCATGGCACATGTTAATTTTCGAAATCTGGATACAGAGGATCCTAATGATCTGGGAAATGCAGGGGTAGACATCTACACCTTTGGCCCGGACGGGAGGCTATCAGAACATTGGGATGCCGTTCAAGGCGTCCCTACCTATTCGGTCAATCCAAATGGAATGTTCCTCCGAGTAAGAAACGATTAAGTGTAATCAACAAAAAAAAGTAATGAAAACGATACAATACGTTTTAATCCTAGCACTCTTTATCACAAGTTGTTCAAAAGCACAAAAAGGTCCTAATGATTTGAACACTGTGCTGGAGGATATCACTGCAGACCAGCAGTATTACGATCGTCATAAGATAGACATCAGCAACCTTAGAGACTATTACGATGGAATATTAATCGCTGATGTTATGATTCATGCAGACGGAATGTTTGATGCAGTAACCAAATGGAAATTTACCTTATATCAAATGATCAAGGCAAATAGCAATCATCATATTGCTAGAAGTGCTTATCAACTCGCCTTGATGGGAGTACCCATAGATGAAATACTCGAAATCTGGTCCTCCGATTATGTTGAAAAGATTCAAAATCCCCGAATAAAGGCTGCATACAACTACCTGGATGTTGCCTCCACCGTCCCAACAGGGGTAACGGCTGATACCCATGCCATGCTAAGGACCCATTTTATTGACCGGCAGATCTGTGAGCTTACAGAACTTACCGCAATTAATGCTGCCAACGTAGTGCATGATCAAATACTACCAATTGTAACCGATCAGAAAACAGTGGATTGGGCCACTGAAAATCTGGCCGCGATGGGATGGTCTATTGGGCGAAATGCGGGTACTTCGGAAGAGCAACGTGCTAATGCTTTTGTAGGAGAACATTTGGAAAAAGCATTTAACGAGATCAATACGAGCTGGAATCGAGGAGATCTCACTGCAAAGGATCCCAAGTTTGCTACAGACTGGATCAACCATTTAACGGGCTACAAGGTATCGCCAGTAACCTTTGATGGTGATTTAGACGGGATTGAAGATCCTTTTGATGGTTTCCCGGTTGATTATCTTCTGTGGAAAACCCCTGAAATGGTTAAAGCCAACCAACCCGATGCATCGGTTGGTGCTTTTGACATAGCAAAGTACGATTGGAACTATTTTACCCCGGCCGTTGTAAAAGAAACGAAGTATCCCTTTAGCGATAGACAATTCCTGGATTTGGAGTTTACCCGGGAATCGTCATTGGGAACATTAATGATGGATGCATATATGCTTACCAAGGATAGGGCATTATCACTAAAAATGAAATGGTCCCTCTTTTTTATCTTTCAATTGGCTAGCGGATGCACACATTGCCAGGTACATGGTTCGTTTGGGGTATTTCAAGAATTTGAAAAGGACTTTTTACATAATGAAATTCCACCTGAGGAATTACCAAAAGTAATTGCCTACATCCACGATTTAATGGATTTTGAAAGATCGGACAAGTTTTCTGAGGCTGAAAAGGCCGCATTTCGATTGGCCAGGGATTCCGGACCTACTCCAGGCCGTTCGACCGCTGCGCATATCGAAGAACTACGACGCTATTACACCGATAGAGAAATACAAGAAATTATAGCCAACTGCGTATTAACGGGATGGTTAGCAACCACCATTCAATCCCAAGCTTCTGTTACGGATCGCAAAAGTATGTCGTGGGCGTTACGCCATTTAGCACCTACGGGATGGAATCCCGGTGTTCATATTGGAAGGCCTAATGAGCAAAGGCCCTATCATATGAGTGAACTGTTTGCTGCGGTATTTGGGAAGTTGGCCGCCGGCGATGTTCCCGATGCGGCATCAGATTGGGTGGGGGTAGATATCCCACTGGCTACGGATGCCGATGGAGATGGGGTGAACGATGCGTATGATGGATTTCCTTCCGACCCCAGTCGCTGGGAAGACACCGATCGCGATGGTATTGAAGATGCTAAGGATAATGATATTGATGGAGATGGCCTTTCTAACAAAGAAGAACGCGCCAAAGGTACCTTCCCTTACAAAGCGGACTCTGATGGTGATGGTATAAATGATGCCATGGAGCTTAAAAACGGTACAGATCCCGTTGACCCTAGGTTTTTTTAACAGTACACGCCATAGTAACGCGTTGTGGTGAATTAAATCACGGTTTTGGTTCACTACTTAAATCCAATCAACAATGCATGCATTATATATTTTTAAGCGTATTTTCTATTCCTATCGGGTAGGGCCTGTTGGGGCAGCCTTTAAGTATCTATCCTTTTTGGGTCTTCTTGGTTTAATTACAATGGCACCTCGCACTACCTACGGACAAGATCAACAAAAAGGTCAAGATAGTCTCAGGGAAAAATCGCGCCAACCCCTTGGCCGCTTTCCTGATGATGCAGTTGTGACCCGGGGTAGTTTTGACAGATCCATTACTGTACCAGGTACCAAAGGTGCTTTTAGAGTGGGTGGCAACGTAATTGTAAACACAAACTACGATTTTGATAATCTCGGATTTCAGGACATCAGCTTTCAATCCACTATTCCACTAGATGGCACAAGCGAGGATGGGGAGAACCAATTCCGTACCCATGTCAGATTTTCTAAAGTGAATTTTGATTACCGCTCCCCTACCCGACTTGGTGAATTTCGCGTTTTCATTGAATTTGATTTCTTTAACCCTGCCCAGAATGGAGAATTTGTCAATGACTACGGATTGCGATTGCGCCATGCAACAGCAGAACTGGGCAATTGGAAGTTTGGACAATTTTGGTCGGGTTTTATGGATGTTTTTTCGCAACCTGAAACCGCTGATCCCGGAGGGCCTCTAGGGCTCCCCAGCAAAAGAAATCCGGGGATTTTTTATGTAAAGGGAGAACGATCTGCCAATGCCTTTGGGTTTGGTATTGAAAACCCCACAACCGATCTAAGCGGAGAAACTGACCTGCAACGATCGGAATCCTTACCCAGTTTTGTAGGCTTCTATAAAATAAGTGGTACTTGGGGATATGCAAGGCTCGCGGCAATGTCTGTTCAACAACGGTCAACGGAAGACGATCTGATTACCGGAGCAATGCACCTGTCTGGTCGGTTAAACCTCCCCTCCATTAATGAGCATGACAATATTGCCTATGGTTTTCAATTTGGGGAAGGTTTTGTACACTACTATTCCTCTTTTGTCGTGGACCTGGATGGGATTATTCGTGCCGATGGGGAGATTGAATCTACCAGAGTTCTTGGCGGTTTTGTAGCGTATCAGCATTGGTGGTCAGAAAGAACACGGTCTACTTTTAACGCCAGTTTTCTGGATTTAGATCTACCTTCAGGATTTAACCCGCTGGCGTATTCTAACGGCTATCGCTTTTCCGGTAATGTGGTAATTACCCCAATTCGGGATTTCACGATTGGAGCGGAATTGAACTACGATACTATTGAGACCTTTGATGGTAGTCAAGGAGAAGGATTACGTTTGGAGATTGTAACACGATTTGATTTTTAATACGCTACACCTGCTAGGCACCCCCAAAATGGTTTGCATATGAGACTTCAGAACTAGTTGAATTGTGATATGAGTTACGTACAGATTTGTCTTCGGAATAACAGAAGGTAAATTTTTGGAATTCGAATTTAGGCCTATACAAGCTAAGGTTATGATGGAAAAATTAAAGCAGCGGATACAGGAAATTGCAACGGTAAGCGACGATCTTTGGGACGAAATACAGGGAAACGCAGAAGTGATAACCGTAAAGAAAAATGACGTATTGATCCCCTATGGAGCCAACGATAAAAATGTGTACATTATCCTTTCGGGTTGTTTGGAATCGTCATTACAAATGGCGAACGGGAAATCGCATGCAGTGTGGTTTTATTTTGAACATTTCTTCGACGTGGTGGTCGCCAAGGATAGTTATTTTATGGATGAGCACACAAAGTACCAGTTTAAGGCCTTAGAGACTACCACAGTGGTAAAACAAGAAAGGAAATTAGTAGAATCCTTATTGGAACGCTATTTGAGTTTCAATAGATTTTTCAGATATGATATTGCGTATCACCTCACCCTCATCTATGAGATCAATGCCTATCGTTTAACCCATACCCCATTGGAGTTTTTTTCCTATTTGAATGCGCAATACGATGCCCTATTTTATCGAATTCCAGCAAACAAAATGGCCAATTTTATTGGGATATCCGCGGAATGGTTCAGTAAATTGCAAAAGAAGGTGAATTCGTAATTAAGGGGTATTGCCCATCAAAGGGATTCAATGTTAAACCGATCTGTTCCACCTAAATTAAATAGACATGAATATCATTATCACCGGAGGACATTCCGGAATGGGTTTTGAACTCTCCAGGAAAAATCTCGAAAAGGGACATCAAGTGGGCCTTATCGTAAGAAGTGAATCGAGAAAGAAGGAGGCGCAACAGCTGTTTTCCGGAAAAAATTTACCACTATTTTTTGTAGCTGATCTCAGTAAAAGAGACGAGATCGAAGCCGTGGTACAGGAGATTAGGAAGATCTGGCCTAAAGTAGATGGTTTGTTCAATAATGCAGGGGTGCTGTTGGATAACTTGTATTTTTCGGAATACGGCAATGAACTACAATTGGAAATCAATGCAATTAGCCCCTATCTGCTGGCTAAAGCACTGAAACCGCTTCTGGATAATTCGCACAACCCATTTATTGTTAATACCGCAACTTCAGGACTTAATACGAAGAAATCGATTAATATCCCTGAATTTAAAAAGCCAAAAAAATTCACCAAGTTGTTTGGTTCCTACATCGATTCAAAATTGACCATGGTGCTTTTAATGAATCATCTGAGCAAGGAATGGGAAAATGTCCGTATCCTCAATGTTGATCCGGGTGCCATTAAGACAAAGATGACAG
Source organism: Bacteroidota bacterium (assembly GCA_038750505.1). Lineage (GTDB taxonomy): Bacteria > Bacteroidota > Bacteroidia > Flavobacteriales > Flavobacteriaceae > Croceivirga. The sequence continues at coordinate 76,806 of JBCDHD010000003.1, forward strand.
CCGGAGGTGGTATGCCTTTTTGGTTGAAACCCATAAGGAATATATTTTTTAGATCTCCCGAAGAGGGGGCCCAGCAGCTCTACAATGCTGCGTTTGGAGGAGATTTTATCAATAGCGGTGCCTATATCAGCAAGGGTAAAACAAAGAAAGTAAAGCTGGAAATAAAGGCATCAGAAATTGATCAATTGCTATCGTAACCCTAACAATTCTGATCAAGATCTTGATGCACATAACTTCCTTTTTCGCCAGATGAGTAATTGGCCCGCTCTTACAGGGATTTTTATTCGTCTATACCCTATCGAATTGTAAAATAAACATCAGTTCGGTTCCACCACTATTCAATAGGGTATAGTGCATTGGTGAGTTTAGAATTTTATGGCTCTTAGGCCGGGTTCTCCAAATTGTGAAATGTATAGGATACGTCTTCGCTTGTCCGCTGCGATACCATTAGGCTGCGAAAAACTGGCTTCGTTGAGCTGCCCATCTACACTACCATTTTCACCTGTTCCTGCAAAAATTTCTACACTTCCATCAAACCCTACCTTATAAATAAGGTTCTCGCCAATCCCGGTAGCATACACATTATTTTCAAAAATTGTTATATATCCAATGGCGAAACCCTGGGTTGTGTCCGGGATATTGGCAATAAGAGTGACCTCTCCTTCAGGAGTGACTTTCAGAATATCCGCTGTGAAAAAGTTGGCAGTGATAATATTGCCTTCGCCGTCAATATCAATACCCACACATCCGAACAGCCTGTCATCAGTAGCCAAAATCGAAATGGCACCGTCAGGTGTTACTTTATGTAAAGTTGGTGCAAAAAAATTGGCTACATACAAAACGTCATCATCATCAATAGCCACACCAGAGGGCCAACCTGCAATCTCTCCGACTTCAGAAGAAGAACCGTTGGGTGCTACTTTGACTAGGATCCCCGAGACCGCATCGTTATTATTCTCAGTATTAAAATAGAGATTTCCGTTGCTATCTTGAGCACTACCCATGGGTGCTTCAAAGCCTTCAGCTACCAGGCTAATCCCACGCTTATTGATCTTGAACACCTGGGTACCATTGTATTTGCCCAGTTCCGAGTCAAACACTCCAAAATCTGATGCGAACAAAGTACCGCCAGCACCTACGTGTAGACCATCGTTAGCAGGAAAATCCGAACCAAAAAGTGTTTTTACTTCCAAAGACTTTTGACCGCCACCCCCTATAAAATCTTTTACACAACTGTGTAACAACAAGGCAACACCTGCAAAAAATAAAAGGATTAATTTCTTAAAAAAGATTTGATTTTTCATTTGACCATGTTTTTGATTATTAGATGGTCAAACCTATTTTACAAGCACGTATCGATCGACACAATGGGCACAACGCTACGTTTTTAAGCCACTTTTTTGGTCTTTAGATATTCCTTGGGTGTAATTCCCATTACCGACTTAAATACCCTGTTAAAAGTGGATTTGGAATTGAATCCTACATCCAGAGCCAAAGCCAAAAGGGTTTGGCTGTTGTGTTCATTTCGCTCTACTTTTTCCCGGAATGCTTTAATCCTGTAATTGTTAATATACTCATAGAAGGAGGCTTGATATACCTGGTTCAATAACCAGGAGAGATTGTTGGAAGAGGTATTGATCTTATCGGCGAGGGATTTTAAAGAAAGGTTGGGTTCCATATATATTTTTTCCTCTTCCATGAAAAAATGCAATCGCTTTTGAAATTGATGAATCTCATTCGGCTTAAGTCGTTCACTATCCGATTTGGATTTTGGAGGTAAGGGTATTCTGAAAATCTCGGGTTGTCTAAGGCTAAAATAACCTACCACATAGATGAATACTGGCGTAGTAATCCACATGGTAACGTAATTAACGTAGACAAAAGGCCTTCCAAGGAAGTTTGTACTCAGGAAACTTACAAGCCAGAGTATAATGAATAGGGCTAGAACACCGGTAAAGACCATAAGAAACCTATTTACTGCCGGTTTATAGGATAATTGTTTTCCCTCTTCGATTGCATACTTCTTCAATAGAAAGAATGTCTTGACCCAATAGAAAATGAAAGAGATAAGACCTCCTGCCTCAACAATGAAAAAAAGTAAATTCAATCGGCCGGAAAAATACATTTCGTTAAAATCTAACAGCGGAATGCTTAGTGTCCATACGTAGTAACACAAATGGATCAATGCAGGCAGATAGTGCCACCACTTTAAACGAAAAGTAGGCGTTTCATTAAAGACCAATCTTCTTACGTAGGTATATACGAAAGGGCCGAACAAGAAAATAGTCGTATCTATTAACACCCCAAAACGCCACACCCAATCTTCCGGAATTCTAAAGGCCGCAATCCGCCCGAGAAGCATTAAGGCGGCAATAAGCAATAAATAGGATAACGTACTATTTGCAGACTTGTTCCTGTTATGAATAAGCCGGAAAGCAACGGAAAGGAAGAGTCCCTGGCTTACTCCCAGAAATAAAACAATGTCGACAAAACCAAAATCCCTCATATGTGGTTCAACTGATTTAAAATAGAATTTATTACAACAAAAAACGCGCTATTGGGTACATTGGCACATAATTAAATTAAAAAGTTACTTTGTTGAAGTGAATTCGTAACGCAACCTATCTACTGTTTCGAACTTTTGCCAGGTGGCCGCGATAGGGATAAAAAGAAGGCACTGAAATCCGCTAAAAAAAATCGATACCAAACGCTATGAGCTCATCGTATTTTGCCTGATTGAACGAATAGAGAAAAGGTGCTTTATGTGCCCCACCTCGCATTTGTTTCTCATGCCGATTCAGAAATCCGAGTTTTAGTATTTTCCGTTGAAAATTACTGCGATCCAGGGGTTTTCGAAGAACAGCCTCGTACAATTTTTGAAGGTCTTTCATAGTAAACTTCTCGGGTAATAACGAAAGACCAATAGGCAAATAATTGATCTGTATTCTAAGGTGATCCAGGCACTTCGCTATGATCTGGTTGTGATCTATGATTAATTCCGGTAGGTCCGATAGTGCTTTCCATTCGCATTTATCACAGAGAAAATCTGGGCTTGGATCGCTTTTTTTAATATCTACTAAAGCAAAATATCCTGTGGTAATAAAGCGTTGTGTTACCCATTCAATAAATCGGGAGTCATCATCGTGTAACCGTTTTAGCATTTGGGTTATTCTTTGGTGCTGCATGGCACTATTCACTTTGGAACGTTGCTCACTTCCAAAAGTGTGAAATTGATTCAAATAAACAGTGTGTAATCCGGTGCGCATCTCCAGTATGCGATGCGCAGCTTCATCCATATCTTCATCCTTTCGAATAAATCCTCCAGGTAAACACCACAGGTTTTCATCCTTCCATTTGAGCAATAAGATCTTTAATTCCTGATCCGCATATCCCAGGATAACACAATCGATAGAGTTACCGGGAAGACAATCCTCCATGATACCCGCTGTAAACTCCTTTAGTGTTTTGTCCATAAAAACAAACCTCAAAAATAGTATTGTGTCAAAATTAAACTTTAAAAACTATTTCGTATTATTGTGTACAAATAACACAATATTGGATCATGAAGAGAACCTTAAAGATCACGGCATATTTACTTATCAGCATTTTGGCTATTCTGATCATTGGCTACGCAATATTCTATTTCAATAAAAAGAGTAAATCAAATGGGAATATGGAACTCTTAGGTGCTGATGCGCCTACTTTAACCCAATCCGGTATACGCTTTAGGGATCTTAATAAAAACGGAGCACTGGATACGTATGAAAATCCCAATGCAAGTATTGATGATAGAGTAAATGACTTGGTCAATCAAATGAATTTAGAGGAAAAAGCGGGCGCTATGTACGTCATGATGATTGGCACCACTCCTGATGGAGAACCGATGGAAACACCCGTTCTTTCAGTAGATCCCATGACCATGATGATGTCCATGATGCTACCCTCCAACTCCGAAATGATCGCCAGAAAGAAAATGAACAGTTTTAATATCCTGGCTTCTCTTGAGGCAGATAAAATGGCCAAATACAATAATGTTATTCAAAAAATGGCGGAACGGACGCGACTGGGTATTCCCATCACTATTGCAACCGACCCAAGACACGGTACGGAAAACAATCCCGGAGCGGCCCTCTACACCCCAGCGTTCTCGCAGTGGCCCAGTTCCCTAGGACTTGCAGCTACCAGAGATACGGTACTCGTAAGGGAATTTGGGGATATTGCACGCCAGGAATACAATGCAGTTGGGCTTCGGCTTGCCCTTCATCCTATGGCCGATTTGGCTACAGAACCCAGATGGGGCAGAACCAATGGTACTTTTGGCGAAGACGCTAACCTATCCGCCATGATGACCAAGGCCTATGTATTGGGTTTCCAAGGCGATTCCCTAGGGCCACATAGTGTAGCAACCATGACCAAACACTTTTCAGGAGGTGGACCACAAAAAAATGGAGAGGATCCACATTTTCCCTATGGCAAAGAACAAGTATATCCCGGAAACAATTTTGACTATCATGTAATTCCCTTTACCCAAGGCGCATTTCCTGCTAATACTGCACAAATTATGCCCTATTATGGTATCCCGGTGGACCAAACTAGTGAAAACGTTGCTTTTGCCTTTAACAAAGACATTATTCAAGGTTTGTTGCGGGATTCCTTGAATTTTCAAGGGGTGGTTTGTACGGATTGGAATATTATTGAAGACTCCAAAATGGGAGAAGGTCGTGCATGGGGCGTAGAGCACCTCACCCCCAAGCAACGGGTAAAAAAAGTAATTGATGCCGGTTGTGATCAATTTGGCGGGGAGAGTAACCCCGAATTAATTGTTGAATTGGTAAATGAAGGGCAGATCGATGAGGGCCGTTTGGATATTTCCGTTAAGCGGATCATGAAAGATAAGTTCCGTTTAGGACTCTTTGATAATCCCTATGTCGATGAAAATAACGCGAAAAAGATTGCCGGGAAAAAGGCGTTTCGGGAAAAAGGTAAAATAGCCCAAGCAAAGTCCATGGTCTTACTTAAAAATGAGCATCTTCTGCCGTTAAAGAAAGGGGTAAAACTCTATGTGGAAGGATTACTTACCCCGGAGGTTTTCGAGTCAAGAGCACAATTGGTGCGTACGCCTGCTGATGCCGATGTTATTATCAAGCGGATTGGTACACCCTTTGATCCTCGTAACGACTACTTTTTAGAAAGCTTTTTCCTGCAGGGTCGTTTGTATTATGATGAGGAAGAAAAGCGAGAGATCTTAGATCTTTTAGAGCAGCAGCCCACTATTGTAATTGCCAATTTACAACGGCCTGCCATACTTACGGAAATTGCTGATGCGAGCAGTGCGCTTTTTGCTGAATTTGGTACGAGCGATGAGGTTTTGGTCAAAGTGCTGTTTGGAGATACTCCCCCGCAAGGGAAGCTTCCCTTTGAATTGCCTTCTTCCCAAGAGGCGGTTGAACTTCAAAAAGAGGATGTTCCTTATGATTCCAAGGACCCCTTATATCCTTTTGGCCATGGTTTATCCTATGAATAACGAACGAATACTCAGGAACTGTAATCGTATTTTCTAAGATCAGGCTAGGTAGATTTGCCATAGGCTTCCTGTATTTCAGAAGAAATCTGTGGTCATAACTCAGTATACCCTCCAAATCCCATTCAACCCTTTTGATGATACCCCTGTAAAATCATCGCTACAGTTCACAGGAATACGCGGAATAGCTGAATTGCATTCTTTAAGGCGCTATTGGATTACCTCCTGTTGTTCAGAATACCCATGTACAAATCATGAGCATCTACAGCCACATTGTCCCTTTTGCCCTTGAAAAACAGGTTTAAAACGCCGCCTGCGCACCCTGGCAGTGATTCCCCTAAAAATTACTTAAAAACACAACCAATACCCGTAAATCCCTTTACCTTGGACGAATAAACCTTCAAATATCCTGTACATGTGTCATTCGAAAAATACCTTTCTCCTGGTGCTTGGTTTAACCTTTACAATGTTAAATGCGCAATACGAAGTAACACCCAAAGAAGGGTACGCCCCCAAAATTGGCCTAATGGTCTATATGTTGGAAGACTTAAAAGATAGAATTACCGAACAGGTAAAGGATCTTGACCAATCGCAAACTGATTTTTTGTTTGATGCGAACGCCAATAGCATTGGGGCATTAGTGATGCATTTGGTATCTACAGAAGCCTATTACTACATACAAACCCTGGAAGGCAGGCGATGGACAGAAGATGAACGTATGCGATTGGGATTTGCCGGAGAACTTAACGCGGAAACAAGAGCAAAACTTAAAGGTTACCCGATACAGCACTATTTGGATTTATGGGATGAAATTCGTGAAAAAACCCTTGCAGGACTCAAAACCAAGGATGATGAATGGTTCGCCTCAAGCCTTGAAGAGGGGATCAACCTCCACTATGTTTGGTATCATGTTATGGAACACAGTGCTAACCATATGGGCCAAATTGCCCTGGTTAAAAACCGACTTCCAAAATAACACTATTTGGAACCATAGGACCGCTACCCTATTTCTTCAGGTTAAGGGTACTGAAAACTACAGTGTAATGTCTACCCAGACCAGTTTATGGTCAGAGACCGTATTCAGATGCGCCAAAGCGGATGATCGTATCGGCCAAAATACCCCGGAGTCGGTTACGGTAAGCGTTGCGGAAGGTACTACGTAATCTACTCTTAGGTTGCCGGCTGAGCCATCGCCAAAGTCGCCAGTATCATACGCCGGATTTCCTTCATGCGTTGTATTGGCCGCACCCTGAAGTGTGGCGGTTTCAGTACCACCTTCACTTGATGGAACCTTATTCCCGGTAAGTACACTGTTGTTTATATAGCTGTTTGCTTCCAACATTCCGATGGGATCATTTGTAGATTCACCGTCAAAGGGATCTGCATTCATATCCCCCATAATTACAAAATGAGCTCCGGCTTGTAATCCTCCTGTACTCCCCGTGTCATCGTACATATAATCCTTTCCTTTCACATAATCATTAAAAAATCGAATCTCATCATGATTTCGGGTACCGTTACGGTCTTCCGGCCCGTCAAAAACCGTAGGGGTAGGATGAGCAACCAGGGCATGAATAACAGTATCTTCATTTACTTGAATAGGAATATCAACATGATTTTTAGAAGACAACCGAAACACCGCTAAGGCTTCTTCAGAATAATAAGAGCTACCATCCATTTTCACGGGTAATAAAGCATCAGGCATATCCTTCCATAAAAACTTTTGAAAGGTACGTATCCTGTTTTCCAGAATTTTATATTTCGATAACACCGCAAAAGCATATTGCCCTGGGAAGAAACCAAATCCGTAGGCATCTTCCGGGAGTGTAATATCGCCATCTCCCTCCAAATCCACCTCAGCGAGTACTCCGGTGTTAGAGGAAACCACATAAACGTAAGGATAGTGTACCGGAGACACCCCGTTCTGACTCACCTCCAGATACTTGGATTGAAATACGGCCAGTGCCTTCCCGTTTTCATCAAAATCAAATTCCATCAATGCCAGGACATCTGGATCCTGACGCTGAATTACCTCTGCTACCTGTTTTGCTTGCTTATTGTCCGATGCGGATAAGTCGGTAAGCAAATCGCCAGCATTATTTTTATTCAGGGAGGCGTTATAGGTCGCAAATCGAACCGTTACAGGGGTACTGGTATGGTTTTCTGTTAAATGCTCAGCAGTAAACTGGGCACATAACCTTAAACTTAACCCAACCATCATAAATAAGCCAATGGTTTTCTTTACTGATACAAGAAGCGTATATTTCATGGTGCAAACGATAGCTAACTATTTGGGACAATTGCCGACAAAAATACATTTAATGCAATGGGCATGTTCTATCTTGCATGAGAATATATTGTAAAACTTTGTATTATTTTGGAGAACAGCGAGGTATCAAAAAATTATCGTGCTTTTTTTCTGGTTCCACCTGAAGTACAACTGCTGGACATTACCGGGCCGGCACACCTCTTCTATGAGGCCCGGGAATACGGTGCTAACCTATCCCTGCATTACCTAAGGATGGCACATCGCACCGAAGAAATTTCGAGTGCCGGTTTAGCCTTAGGCGAGCTAGTACCTTTTCAAAATCATACACTCACCACCAGAGATGTTTTAATTATCCCTGGTATGGAATCTCATATTTTTCTTGCTTCGGATTTCCGGGAAAGATCAAATACCTTTTTTAAATGGCTGCAAGAGCAGCACGAAAACGGAGCAAGAATTTGTTCGGTCTGTACAGGTGCCTATCTGCTGGCCTTTTCAGGATTGATGGAGGGAAAACAATGTACCACCCATTGGAAATACATCTCAGATTTCACCAGGCGATTCCCCAAGGTAATGGTCCTTCAGAACCGCTTATTGATACGCGATGGAAATTTGTATTCCAGTGCGGGTGTATCTTCAGGGATAGACTTGGGGCTGTTGCTCCTGGAAGAATTATTTGGGCCTGTATTTGCAGCTAAGATCGCCAAAGAAGTGGTCATCTATTTTAGAAGAACGGAAAATGATCCACAACTGAGTGTGTTTTTGCAGTACCGTAATCACATAGAAACACGTATCCATCAGGCGCAGGATTACCTGATACAACATTTAGATCAAAAAACCAATATTGAGTCGCTGGCGGAAATAGTCCATATGAGTTCCAGAAACCTTACGCGGCTTTTTAAAAGGACTACTGGGATCACCATTGGTTGCTATGTGGATAAACTCCGTTTGGAAAAGGCTACACAATTGCTCACTACAGGAGAAAAAGTACAAGCCGTTGCCAAGGCTTGCGGTTTGCAAAGTACCAATCAATTACGCACCTTACTTCGCAAAAACAAAGCCCCCTTACCTTCCGAATTCTAATTCCTTATGGCCCAAAACTGAGGAATAATGTCCTTGAATCCAGACAAGGTTCAAGGTAATTTAGGCGAAACAAAACAGAATTATGAAAAGATCAATCGCACCTACAATGCTTCTACTTTTTACTTTTGTCGGTATGGCACAATCATCATTTTCAGATACCCCAAAAACTATTGCATTTTACCTTCAAGATGGCGTAGAAATTCTGGATTTCGCCGGTCCCATGGAAGTATTTGCCTATGCAGGATATAAGGTGTTTACGGTATCCGCAACTAAAGAACCTATTAAATCCCAGGGCATTTTGACCGTTGTCCCGGATTACAACATTGAAGATGCTCCTGAAGCCGATATCCTGGCTTTTTTTGGAGGAAATTCTAGCGCAGCTTTCCAAAATGAGGCTGTGATCCAATGGGTGAACAAGCAAGAAAATATTGACTACTATTTTTCGGTTTGTACAGGTGCTTTTGTTCTGGCCGAGGCAGGTATTTTAGAAGGTAAAACGGCGACCACCTTCCATGGTGCACTGGACAATTTAGAAAGCCAATATCCAAAAGTTGATGTGCGTCGCAATGTCCGTTTTGTAGACAATGGCAAAGTGATCACCACTGCAGGTATCTCTGCCGGAATTGATGGAGCACTGCACCTTGTTGCAAAATTACAAGGAGTGAATGCCGCTAAACGAACCGCTTACTACATGGAATACGACAACTGGAAGTTAGGCGATGGACTCTTGTTAACACCAGAAAATCCCTACACCACCACAATAACAGCGGAGGCGTTGCGTCAATTTGAGGGGAGCTATGAATACAAAAAAGGGAGTCAGATCCAACTTCTTTTGAAAAATGATTCGGAGCTAGTTGCCCTTTTTAACGGAACCGCTTACCCTATTTATCACGAAAACGATGACGTTTTTTCTGATGTGAATAGCCAACCTATTTTCTTTAAAAGAAACAGTAATAACGAAGTAATTGGATATACGTTGAAGAAAAACGGAAAAACCTTCAAAAGAACAAGCAACCTTAAAAACGATTAGCATCTTTAGGGAAACCTATCCGATTTGAAATCCTTCTTTTTCCCTTTTGTTGCAACCTTATTTTTGCTCATATCCTGCACGAACAACGAGGACACAAATAATACCGTTGCGTTGCCTAGTGGCACCAATCTGCGAGTGAATTACTTTGATGCCGATTGTTTTGGGGTAGTACAACAAAGGTGTTTGTTGGTTCAAGAAGGTGAATTATTGGGGACGGAGGAATGGAACCTCTTTTATTCCGCGATTGAGGATTTTACCTTCGAGCCCGGATTTGTTTTTAACCTGGAAGTTCAAACGCAAGATGTGGTTAACCCGCCACAGGATGGCTCAACCCTACGGTACGAATTGGTACGGATCCTTTCCAAAGTTCCGGTAAACTGTGGATTCGAAGATCCTACAGCGGATTTGGAATGGCTAAGGTTCGAAGTTGAACAGCGCGAAGCTAACATCACTGAAGCTTCCCGATATTGCTACATCACCCAGGCTGCCTTAAACGGGAGTATCGTTTTTGTATATTGGGATTGTAACCCGGTAATTAATAAAGTGATCCCTGTGTACGATTGTCTGGGAGAACTACAAGGGTTTATTGGTGATGAGATCAATTTCGAAGACCTGGAAAATCAAAAAGTCGTTTGGACGCCGGATATTTTCGCCTGTGAGCCTAATTTATAATACCGGTTACAGCCCGCGGGATTTAGCCGACTCAGTAGCGTTGATACCCACATTTAAATTCCCGGTCAAGTCGTAACATTTCAAAAGGCAAATTCACTACCTTTAAAATCGCCTGATGTGAAGGCCTAACCTTAAAAACAAATAAAATGAAAAAAATTTTCGTAGTACTGTGTTGTGCATTTTCGTATTTGGGAGTTGCGCAGGAAGATGTTACGCTAAAAACCCTACAAGGCTATGTTGGCCAGGTGAGTAACCAGGTAGTTCAACTTGCTGAAGCTTTTGATGAATCTCAATATGATTGGCGTCCGCAAGAAGGAGTACGTTCTGTAAGGGAATCTATTTTACATATTGCTTCAACAAATTACTTTTTAGCTACTAAAATGGGCCATACCCCTCCCGAAGATGTAGACTTTATGACCATGGAAGCGAATATTACCGGAAAGGACAATGTTCTGGCTGCGTTAAAGCAATCCAATGCATTTATTTTAGATAAAATAGGACAGGAAGATGTCTCCCGTTTTGGTGAAGAAGTGGACTTTGGCTTTGCAAAATTTAGCCGATTAACCGGTTTGTTAATCGTTCTGGAACATAGCGGAGAGCACAAAGGGCAACTAATTGCCTATGCCCGTTCCAATAAGGTAGTTCCTCCCTGGAGTGTGGCGCAATAGTATTGAAAAGCCCTGTTAATCAGGGCTTTTTTATTAAAAGGACCTATGCGTTGCGGCAATTTTCCCGGAGATATTTCGTTACTGAATTATGAGAATATGCCGTCACATATTCGCTTTTTTCTTACTGTTAGGATGTGATACGGACACTACCACACCGGAAACAGAAACTGAGGAATTACCGCTTCTGGAAACGATCACTAGTGCTTCAGTGATCTTCTCCCATTCCAATGAACAACTTACTCCTTTTTTTGCAGCACCTACCCTGGCCTATGTAAGCGGGTATTTCTATTTTGAAGACCCCCTGGCACCGGATGTTATTTTTGGATTGGATATTGAACATTTTGAAGGGGTAGACAACCCGTTGCGTTTTGAAGGTGCGGATTGGATGGCACTGGCTGGCTTTACGCGAGAGGGTATTTTATGGTTCCCAATAGGTTCTCCCGAAAATCTTGAAGGTGTTCCTACCCCGACGGATCAATGGGAAATACGGGATTTTGAAGTAGAATTACAACCGCTAACTTGGTACAAAATGACCATTACTTGCGATTTTGATCGTTTGGAATTTGTGTCTGTAAGCCTTCAAGGCGGGGCTATTGACAAAACCCTATCGCTCTCAGGGTTTCCATTGGAATACCCGAATTATGCTGCATTTGATAAACCTGCGTTAACAGGGTATACCTTTGCCATTCGGGGCCTTGAGTTTTCTCCGGAAAACCTACCGGGATTTGATGTGTACTTTGATGATATTGAGATGGGAATTTACACGGGAACAGAATTCATTACGATCATGGAAAACGGGTTTGAGAATCAGCAAACGGTAGGGGAAATTCCCATAAACGCCATTCCTATTCCTTTAGCAGACATTTCAGAAAACCGATGGTATATGGAAAACGAGCAAGCTAAACTTGAGATTTCCGATGCAATAAAACGTTCTGGTGCTGCTTCCCTGAAGTGCTCGGCTAATTTGGAACAATAGTACCGCTTAGACCTTAAATTTTTGTGGGAGGTACACTACTTTCTTGGTTTCGAAAAATGCCTCTTCAAAATAGTTGCTTAGCAAAAAAACTTCTGCACTGGTATAGGTACTGAGCTCTTCTGTAAGATCTCCACCTTTTAAGTAGAGGATACCGTTTTTGCGTTCGTGAAAACAGTCTTTTTTTATTTTCCCCCGTGTCCAGTGCACAAAGGTTGGCATAGACGCTACCGCTCTGCTTACAATAAAATCGAATTGCCCGGATAGTTCCTCTACCCTAGAATGATGCGTTATCACATTATCCAGCTCCAGATGCTGTACAACAGCGTCCACTACTTTTATTTTCTTGCCTATGGCATCCACCAAAGTAAAATGTGTTTGAGGGAATAGGATGGCTAAGGGAATTCCGGGAAATCCCCCTCCGGTTCCTACGTCTAAGATATCGGCACCTTCATTAAACTGCTGAATTTTCGCTATTCCCAGGGAATGAAGTACATGCCGTATGTAAAGTTCCTCAATGTCCTTACGGGAGACGACATTGATCTTTTGATTCCAGTCATTGTAACAGGCAGCCAATTGTAAAAACTGCTCTTTTTGGTGCATACTGAGGTTGGGAAAGTACTTAAATACAATATCTGGGGTCATTAAGCGCTTTTAATTTATTCAAAAGTAATATTTTTGATAATTGAAGTGCAATCACTTTAGTTGCTAATACTACCTATTGGCAACCTTGTCTAAAGAAATAGTATGCAAAAAGATATCATCCGTTTTTCCCGAAAAGATCCCGCACAATTCTTCAGAACACTCAATAAAAGAGTGAACGAATACTTTAAAGATAAGCAGCTTAAAAAGACCGGCAACTGGAAATTACATCTGAAAACCGTTATCATGTTTAGTATTTTCCTCACACCGTATTTTTTAATGCTTTCACTTAATCTCCCTACCTGGGCGCAGTTCTTACTCACCATAGTCATGGGCGTTGGTATGGCCGGAGTAGGCATGAATGTAATGCACGATGCCAATCACGGTTCGTATTCAGGTAAAAAGTGGGTGAATAAATTAATGGGGGGTAGTATGTACCTATTAGCAGGTAATGTCTACAACTGGCAGGTACAGCACAACGTGTTGCATCATACGTACACCAATATTCACGATCATGATGAAGACATGGAAGCAGGACGAATACTTCGTTTCTCCGAGCACACAAAATGGAAAAAACACCATAAGTTCCAACACTGGTATTCCATCTTCCTTTACGGCTTGCTCACCTTTAATTGGTCTATCACTACGGACTTTAAACAGATGTACCGTTACACAAAACGCAAACTCTCCTATGGGAAACTCCCCAATCCGGTATTAAATTGGAGTACGCTGGCCATCACCAAAGCATTATATTTCACCATTTGGATTGTCTTACCGATCTTATTTTTCAGGATCCCATGGTGGCACGTGCTTATTGGATTCTTTATTATGCATTACGTAGCCGGTTTAATCTTAAGCGTGGTGTTCCAGTTAGCGCATATCGTTGAAGAAGCGGAAACGCCACTACCGGACGAAACAGGTACTATGAAAAACACCTGGGCCATACATCAGTTGTTCACAACGGTCAACTTTGGCACGAAGAACAAAATCATAAATTGGTTTACAGGCGGCCTGAATCATCAGGTGGAACATCATATTTTCCCGAACATCAGCCATATTCACTACACAAAAATTGCCAAAATTGTGAAACAAACGGCTCAGGAATTTAATTTGCCGTACCATGAATATAAAACTACCCGAAAAGCTATAATTTCGCACTTCAGGCATTTAAAGGAATTGGGTAGAGAACCCACGTTACAGTACTAGCTAATGATAACCACCATGAAAAGCATACCTTCGGAACGGATACAGCATATGTCCACCTCCGCAACTCTTGCTATGGCAGCGAAGGCAAGGGAACTTAGAAATGAGGGAAAAGATATCATCGGATTAAGTCTTGGGGAACCGGACTTTAACATCCCGGATTTTATTAAAGAGGTGGCTAAAGAAGCTATTGACAACAATTATCGAGCCTATACTCCGGTAGATGGTTACGCAGATCTAAAGGACGCTATTTCCAAAAAGTTCCAGCGAGACAACAATCTCCGGTATAGCACCAAACAAATTGTGGTTTCAACCGGGGCAAAACAATCTTTGTTCAATGTAGCCATGGTTGTATTGAATCCGGGGGACAAGGTTATTCTACCCGCACCGTATTGGGTAAGCTACAGTGACATCGTTAAACTGGCAGAAGGTATTCCCGTAGAGGTTCCTACCCGTATTACTTCCGATTTCAAAATGACGCCACAACAATTGGAAGCAGCGATAACACCAAAAACTAAAATGTTATGGTTTAGTTCGCCCTGCAATCCCAGTGGTTCGGTATATAGCAAGGAAGAGTTGGAAGGACTGGCCAAGGTGCTTCTACAGCATCCCGAAATAATTGTTGTCTCCGATGAGATCTATGAACATATCAATTTCAAAGGCGGGCATACCAGCATTGCGGAGATCGATGGTATGTATGAAAGGACGGTAACCGTAAACGGTGTTTCCAAAGCATATGCTATGACGGGTTGGCGGATCGGTTATATAGGAGCCCCTGAGTGGATCGCCAAAGGATGTACCAAATTGCAGGGTCAGGTAACCAGTGGGGCCAATGCTATAGCACAGCGGGCGGTTATTGCGGCCTTGGAAGCTCCCGTAAGTAAGATTCGCTACATGATTGATGAGTTTCACCAACGAAGAGATCTGGTATTACAACTGCTTGGGGATATCCCTGGCTTTACGGTGAACATTCCGGAAGGGGCGTTTTACGTTTTCCCTGATATCTCTTCTTTTTTTGGAAAAACACTACAGGGAGTAACGATTAACAATGCATCTGATTTCGCGTTATATCTTTTGGAACACGCCAATGTAGCGACGGTCACTGGAGCGGCCTTCGGTAATCCAAATTGTATTCGTATTTCCTATGCCGCATCCGAGTCACAGCTTCGGGAAGCTATAGGTCGTATAAAAGCCGTAGTTTAAACTTTTTTCCAGAAATAGGGAACAAATAGGATCAACACGGTAAAGAGCTCCAGTCGCCCTAAAAGCATTAGAAAACCGCACCACCATTTGCCAAAAGCAGGAAGCGCGCTAAAATTCACTACGGGGTTCAGGTCTCCAAGGGCAGGACCAACATTTCCCAGGGAAGAAGCTGCTCCCCCAATTGCAGATTCAAAATCGAGGCCCAAATATCCCAATACCAGGGCTCCAATTATAAAAAGCAACATATAGAGTACAAAAAAGGCGATAATGTTGTACACAATATGTTCGCTAATGGTCTTGTTATTGAAGCGTACGGGGATGATGGCGTTGCTATGTAAGGTACGTTTAAACTCCAACAATCCGTTTTTAATGATCAATAGATGGCGCATTACCTTTATGCCCCCGGACGTAGAGCCTGCACAGCCGCCTAAAAACATCAAGCCAAAGAAAAATACAGTCAGAAAGGGTGTCCAGTTGGTAAAGTCCGCAGTAACAAAACCAGTGGTAGTTACTATGGCAAGTACTTGGAAAAGCCCGTGCCTGAATGCACTCTCGGCCGCCCCAAAAACTTGAGGATGATAGTCTGAAACCGGCACATTTGCCTGAAAATACACGAGTAAGCCCGCAATAACAGTAAAGGAAATGATAAAAATACCATAAACTTTAAACTCTTCATCCTGCAAAGCCCGTTGCACCTTACCCGTAAAGGCAAAATAGCTCATCACAAAATTGGTTCCCGCCAGAAACATGAATACCATGATAATATACTGTATAATGGGCGTATCATTCCAATAGGCAATACTGGTATTTTTTGTTGAAAAACCTCCTGTAGAAAGCGTTGAAAGGGCATGATTGGCCGCATCAAAAAATGACATTCCAGCAAGCTTTAACAATAGGGTCTCCGCCAAGGTATATCCCACATATATTAACCAAAGGCGTTTGGCCGTATCTGTGATCCTGGGGTGGAGTTTATCTCCACCCGGTCCGGGAGCCTCAGCAGCAAAAAGCTGCATCCCACCAATTCCCAACAGGGGTAAAATAGCTATGGCCAGAACGATGATCCCCATACCGCCTATCCAATGGGTTAGACTCCGCCAAAAAAGGATCCCTGCAGGCAGGGATTCAATATCATTCAAAATGGAAGCCCCTGTTGTAGTATACCCCGATATTGTTTCAAAAAAAGCGTTGGTAATGTTGGGTATCGCCCCGGTAAAAATATAGGGCAATACACCAGACAGTGACATGATAAGCCAGCCAAAAGTAACAATGATATACCCCTCTTTTCGCTTTACTTCTTTACGGTGGCCCCTGGTGTAAAACATAGCCATTGTACCGCCCAGCATCGTCACAATAGCAGCAAGCAAAATATCTAAAGTAGCACCATCCTGCATTATACCACTCACCAGACCAGCCAATACCATAAAGCCCCCGTTACAGACTAACAACAAGCCCATGATGTGAAGGATAATCCTAAAGTTGAACCACATATTACAAAAACAGCTTTTCTATTCGTGGAATAGCTTTGGGAAGAGCGCAAACAACTACCTTATCCCCTTGTGTGATCTTAAAATCACCCAGAGCGATAAGTCCTTTCCCTTCCCGAATCACCCCGCCGATAATCGCTTCTCTTGGAAAGTTCAACTCCCGAATGATCTCTCCGTTCACCACAGAAGAATTTTTGACTTCAAACTCAAGGATTTCCGCATTCAGATTGTTCAATCGGGTTAGTGCCAGTACTTCTCCCCTACGGATATACCTAAAGATAGTGTTAGCGGCCAATAGCTTTTTATTGATCAGGGTGTCAATACCAATGGACTGCGATAATTGAAAATAGTCCATGTTTTCCACCAGGGCGATGGTCTTCTTCACCTTTCGGGACTTGGCCACCAAGCAGGACATGATATTGGTTTCCGAATTACCGGTAACCGCAATAAATGCATCCATAGATTCAAGACTCTCCTCCTCCAATAGTTCCACGTTACGCCCATCTCCACATATTACCAGTGCGGTAGGTAGCATATCTGCTATGTCAAATGCCTTTTGTTTGTTTTTCTCAACCAATTTAACGTTAAACTTCGCAGAACACAGATCCCGGGCGGTTTTGAATCCAACTTTACTTCCTCCAAGCACCATCACATTTTTGATCTCACGCTTTTGCATTCCCGTGAGTTTGTAGAGATGTTCTACGCCGGAGGTATCCGTCACGAAATAGACCTGGTCGCCTTCTTTAAAAATAGTATCCCCACGAGGAATTAAGGTGTATTGTGTGCCCATTCGCTGTAAAGCGATAGGCATAAAATGCAACTCTGGAAAAATTTTTGCCGCCTCTTTAACCATTTTCCCTACAAAGGGAGCATTTTTTGGCAGGAATACGCCTACCATAGTCAACAATCCCTCTTCAAATTCATAGGTGTCGTTGAATGCAGATTGGTTAAGCAATAACTGAATCTCAGATGCAGCCAGTTCCTCCGGGGAAATCAGCTCGTCGATCCCAAGTTCATCAAAATGGACCAAATTCTCTTGATCCACAAATTCTGTATTTGAAATACGAGCAATCGTTTTTTTACTCCCCAATTGCTTTGCTAATAAACATAAAGTGAGATTGGTGGTTTCCGAGGCAGTGACCCCAATTACCAAATCGGAAGCCGCTACCTTGGCATCTTGTAATACAGCAATGGAGGTGGCATCGCCACGGAGTACGCGAATATCCAAATGGCTGTTGGCATAGGCTAAACTCTCCTTATCCGTATCGATCAATGTGATTTCTTGTGCCTCGTAGGATAAAAGTTTCGCTAAATGGAATCCTACTTCACCAGCTCCTGCAATGATTATCTTCATCAAAAAAGGTTAACTACAAAGAATGTGGTTGGAAAGTGTTATTGGATTGGGATATGACCCCCCCATGTTATACTCTTTTGGCTATCTAACAAGGCAAAAGTAATCATTTTATTTTGCCCTGTATCTGCTACCTCAGGTCTTTATCGCTTATCGTATCTTTGCACCCAAAATTGCAGGAATGTCCAAAAACGTCAACCCTTACAAGGATTCTTCTCTGGGTAAAAAGGCACAGGTTACCCAAATGTTTGACACAATCTCCAAAAACTACGACGGACTAAATCGAGTAATTTCTTTTGGTATTGATGTAAAATGGAGAAAGAAAGTGGTGGCATTGGTTCACAGAACTAAGGCCAATACCATTCTGGATATTGCCACCGGAACAGGAGATTTGGCCATAGCCCTTGCAAAAACCGGTGCCTCCAGGATTGTCGGTTTAGATATTTCGACCGGAATGCTGGAAATAGGAAAGAAAAAAGTACAGCAAAAACAGCTTGGACGCACTATTGAAATGGTACTCGGTGATAGTGAAAATCTCCCCTTTGAGAATAACTCTTTTGAAGCGGTTACCGTGGCCTTTGGTGTACGTAATTTTGAAAATCTGGAAAACGGATTAAAGGAGATCCATCGTATTCTCAAACCTGGCGGAATATTTGTCGTTCTCGAGACTTCAGTACCGACAAAATTTCCCTTTAAACAAGGCTACCAATTGTATACTAGTTTTGTTTTACCGACAATCGGAAAAGTATTTTCCAGAGACAAGGTGGCCTATCGTTATCTTTCAGAATCCGCAGCTGCCTTTCCCTTCGGAGAAACCTTCAACAATATTTTACGAAAAACGGGGTTTATAGACGTAGAGAACAAGCCCCAAACGTTTGGGGTTGCCACTATATATGTTGCCTCAAAGTGATTCGATGAAAAAACTTCTTATTGCATTCCTAATCCTGGCATTTTGCCAAGTATCTCGTGGTCAGTTGTTTGGAAAGGATCCCATCATTAATCTTCAGAACTATGACAAACAATTTCTTAACTGGGGGTATTATCTGGGCTTTAACCAATACGATTTTCAATTTGAATATAAGAATGATATCGGCCAGGATGTGCTAGTTAATACCACCTTTGGTTTTAATGTTGGATTGATCGGAGAATTGCGGATCAACGAGTTCCTTGATATACGCTTCGAACCTGGTTTACTCTATACCCAACGGGATCTGGGATTTCCAGGTTTTACCAACCAGCAAGATGCTATTAGAGAAGTACGTTCCACGTATATTCGATTTCCTTTGCTCTTAAAAATAAGTACCCGAAGGTATAACAATATCAAGCCTTTTATCGTAGCAGGAGGATACACCGCTATTAACCTGGGGGCCAAAGAAGATAGCCTTGAAGATAACAGTAGCGGAGAATTTCGAATGACCAGTAACGTTTATGGCTACGAATTGGGCTTCGGAATCGATATTTACACTGAGTATTTCAAATTTACCCCATCTATACGTGGGGTTTTTGCGCTCAATGACGAGTTGGTCCGTGACGAGGATCCCAATAGCCCCTGGACCGGAAATATTGAAGCGATGCGTACCCGCGGGATTTTTATCAATTTTACGTTTGAATAGGTACTAGATGCAAAATACGTATGATCGCTTTTTGAAAAGCGGTCTACCGCCTTCGTATCTCACTCAGTAAAATTCCAGCAGCCATAGCCACATTCAGACTTTCCGCGGTGGTAGGACCAAATTGTGGAATTGCTATTTTTTGATGTAAACTAGATGCAAGCGATCTGGAGATCCCGTTAGCTTCGTTCCCGAGAAGTAAAACACCCGAAGAAGGCAAAGCCGTTTCGTACACAGTTACCCCCGCCATAGTAGCGCCATAAACTGCAAGATCCAATTGTTCTAAATAGGACTCCAGGCTCGTATAGATAATATTCACCCGGGCGATAGACCCCATGGTAGCTTGTAATACTTTGGGATTGAAACAGTCCACTGTAGTTTTGGAACATACCAGATCTTTTACCCCGAACCAATCACAAAGTCTAATGATCGTTCCTAAATTTCCGGGGTCCCTTACATCATCAAGAGCAACAACCCAGTTGTTGGTTGTAATAGCCGTGGACTGTGGCATTGGAAATACCCCTAAGATACCATTGGGATGTTGAAGCGCACTTATTTTCTCTAGCTCTTGTTCACTTAGTAACTCGGTTTGGGGTAAAGGAAACAATGATTCTTGCTTTGGGGTAACAAAAATCTTTTCCGGAGCTAAGCCCTCCGCCACCAATTCACTTACGGCCTTGGGCCCTTCAATAAAAAACAGCTGATGTTGATTTCGGTATTTTTTTTGATGTAAGCCTTTAACCAGACTTAGCCACTTTTTGCTAGCCATGGGAATTCGTGTAATTTTGAGCTTTATGATAACCTATCCGGTGCTCAGGAACTTAACGGCAAATGTAATTCTATTCTTGGTAGTTATAGCCTTAACCTCCTGCAATGCGGTTAAAAAAGTTGGTGACGAAACCTACTTGCTTACGGAAAACACCATTTACGCGGATAGTGTAAAAGTCAAGAGCCCAGAAGTAAAAAACCTGCTCACACAACGCCCCAACAGTAGTATTTTGGGATACCCACTCCGATTGAATCTTTATAATATTGCTAAAGATAATCCTGATTCGTTATACCAGGATTGGCTGGGACGTAAACCTAAACGAGAAAAGCGACTAAGTAATTTTCTGTCTTCTAAACAGGTAAAACGACTAGGGCAATCCTTTGTTGTAAGAGGATTTAGCAACTTAATGAAACGGGTGGGAGAAGCTCCTGTAACCATAGACGCCCCTAGTTCCCAAAAATCAATAGAACGCTTAGAAGCGTATTACAATAGCAAAGGCTATTTTAACAACACTGCTGACTATGCCATAACCCCAACTAAACGAAAGAAAAGGGCAAAAATGGACTTTTATGTTACCTTAGGCAAACCCTATTACGTAGATTCCCTTGCACAGGACATCCCTTCCCCTCAACTGGATTCTATTTACCAAATTCATAGCAAAAATTCTTTTGTCCTACAGGACAAACAATTTGATCTGGCCGATTTTAACCTTGAAAGAAAGCGATTGACCACAATCTTTAGGAATACCGGAGTGTACGACTTTCAGGAAAGCTCTATAAGTTACGATGTAGGTCGAGACACCGTGCAAAGTAACGATGATCAGAAAATGACGGTGCTGTTAAACATTAATAATCCTCGAACGGCAGCAGATACTTCAGGAACGAAAATGTACAAAGTGAATCGTTTTAAAGGTATTAATATTTATGCGGATTATCAGCTTGAGGCTGCTAATGATTCTTTGCAATATATTGATTACGAAAAGTATAGGATCTACTATAAGGATAAGTTGAAGTACAGTCCTAAGGCGCTAACAGATGCTATTTTCTTTAAAAAAGACAGTATTTACCGGGATTTGGATGAGATTAGAAGTAAACGCCAAATTGTAAACTTAAATACATTTAAATATCCCAGTTTCAAGCTAATTCCGGACTCGACTGGAACACTACTTACTTCTAACATTTATCTTGTACCCAGGGCTAAATACTCCTTAGACACCGCTTTAGAACTTACCCGAAGTAATATTCAACTTGCCGGCATTGGGTTTAGCGGGTCTGTTATTACCCGAAATGTATTTGGCGGAGCAGAGACACTCAGTCTTACGGCTAGAGGATCCGCAGGTTTTCTAAGTGACAATGCTTCGAATGAAGACTTCACTTCAGAGATTGGGGGGGATATTAATCTGACTTTTCCCAGAATTTGGTTCCCCATTAATACAGAAGGTCTTATCCCCTATTATATGCTACCCCAAACGCGATTGTCCATAGGTACTAATTTTCAGCAGAATATTGGGTTAGATCGACAGTCCTTAAATAGCATACTCGCCTATAATTGGTCCCCTGATGATTTTAGAAAGAACACCATTGAATTACTCAATATCGAATTTGTTCGTAATACGGACACAGACGATTTTTTCAGGGTCTACGACAACACCTATGCGAACCTGGATGCAGTTGCAGATAATTATGAGACACTAGATGGTTTTGCTGATTTTTATGACGAAACCGTAGACCCCACCGCCGATGATGATGATGAGCCCGAACTGATTATTACAGAAGGGACTTCCGGATTTATAAACGCTATTCTGAATGAAGGACAAGCCCTTACACAGGAAGATTTTAATGAAGTTCGGAGTATTGAAGAGCGACGGGAGCGACTCACCAGCAATAACCTGATCTTTACTTCCAACTACACATTCCAAAAAAACAATCGGGAAAATCCCAATGATAACAATTTCTATCAATACCGGGTACGATTTGAAAGTGCTGGAAATATGCTGTCTTTACTGGAACGCGTAATTCCATTTAACCAAAACGACAATGGGCAAGGCCTGGTTTTCAGCGTGCCGTACTCCCAATATTTTAAAACGGAATTCGACTATATTAAGCATTGGGGATTACCAAAATCTAAGGTAGTAGCATTTCGAGGATTTGTGGGACTGGCTGTACCTTATGGCAATGCAGACAACATCCCTTTTGTACGAAGTTACTTCGCTGGGGGGTCCAACGATAACAGGGCCTGGAATGTGTATTCGCTGGGACCGGGAAGAACAGATAACGAAAATGATTTTAACGAAGCAAACTTCAAGATCGGGCTAAATCTTGAGTATCGTTTCCCAATAGTTGGTGACGTAAAAGGTGCTTTTTTTGCGGATGCCGGAAACATCTGGAATGTTTTTGACAACGTGGAGGATGAGGAAGCCACGTTTAACGGTTTTAGCTCTTTGGGAGATATTGCCTTGGGTACCGGATTTGGTCTTCGGTATGACTTTACTTATTTTGTTATCCGGCTAGATACCGGATTCAAAACTTACAATCCTGCCTTGCAAGGCGCCGAGCGCTGGTTTACCGATTTCAATTTTAGAGAAGCCGTCTTCAACATTGGTATCAATTATCCTTTTTAATGCTAATATTGTTACTTTTGTGACCATTCTAATCGGTAACCAACTTATCTAGTAACTATGTCACATACTATACAGCCCGGTGTTGCTACAGGAGACCAGGTACAGGAGATTTTTAACTATGCCAAACAGAAGGGATTTGCACTCCCTGCGGTAAACGTAATTGGTTCTAATACCGTGAACGGGGTTATGGAAACAGCCGCAGCATTGAACGCGCCGGTTATCATCCAATTTTCGAACGGAGGGGCTCAATTTAATGCTGGCAAAGGCTTATCCAATGACAATCAACGCGCTGCCATACTTGGTGGTATTGCCGGGGCAAAGCACGTTCACCAAATGGCGGAAGCCTATGGCGCAACGGTCATTTTGCATACCGATCATTGCGCTAAAAAATTATTGCCCTGGATTGATGGTTTAATTGAAGCAAGTGAAGATCACTTTGCGGCAACGGGAAGGTCCCTTTATAGTTCGCACATGATTGATCTTTCCGAGGAACCAATTGAAGAAAATATTGAGATCTGTAAAAACTATTTGGAACGCATGTCTAAAATGGACATGACCCTTGAAATTGAACTTGGGGTTACCGGCGGGGAAGAAGACGGAGTAGACAACACGGATGTAGATAGCTCTAAGCTGTACACGCAACCGGAAGAAGTGGCCTATGCCTATGAGGAATTGTCCAAGGTAAGCCCAAGATTTACCGTTGCCGCAGCTTTTGGGAACGTTCATGGGGTATACAAGCCCGGAAACGTAAAACTGACCCCTAAAATTCTAAAGAACTCTCAGGAATATATTTCGAACAAATATGGTGTGGAACACAATCATATTGATTTTGTTTTCCACGGCGGCTCAGGATCTACTCTGGAAGAGATCCGGGAAGCCATCGGCTATGGCGTCATCAAGATGAATATCGATACCGATTTGCAGTATGCTTTTATGTCTGGCGTACGGGATTATGTCCAGGGGAAGAAAGACTATTTGCAAGGGCAGATTGGCAATCCTGATGGGGCGGACCAACCCAACAAAAAATTCTATGACCCAAGAGTGTGGTTACGTGAAGGTGAGAAAGCCTTTTCAGAACGGTTAAAGCAGGCTTTTAAAGATCTGAACAACGTGAATACACTTTAATATTCAAACAACACCTCGAATAGTATGACGGCTTGGTTTAAAAGAAAAGAGAAAGGGATACAGACCACCACTGAGGAGAAAAAAGATACCCCGAAGGGGTTATGGTATAAATCCCCAACTGGTAAGATCGTAGAGTCTGAAGATCTCGCGAAAAACTATTATGTTAGCCCTGAAGACGACTATCACGTTCGTATTGGAAGTAAGGAGTACTTCGAAATCCTTTTTGACGATAACAATTTTAAAGCGCTTGATGAGAATTTGAGCTCAAAAGATCCTTTAAAATTTGTTGATACCAAGAAATATAGCGATCGCCTAAAAGCAGCTAAAGCCAAAACGGGCTTAAACGACGCTGTCCGTACCGCAGTAGGAAAATCTATGGGTAAAGATCTTGTTGTAGCTTGTATGGATTTTAGTTTTATTGGTGGCTCTATGGGGAGTGTTGTTGGCGAAAAGATTGCCAGGGCTATTGATTACGCCAAGAAACGAAAACTTCCTTTTTTGATGATATCCAAATCAGGAGGGGCTCGGATGATGGAGGCTGCCCTTTCACTTATGCAGCTCGCTAAGACTTCGGCAAAGTTGGCGCAGTTGGCAGAGGCTAAAATTCCGTATATATCGCTTTGTACGGATCCCACTACCGGGGGAACAACCGCTTCCTATGCCATGTTGGGCGATATTACTATTGCGGAACCAGGAGCATTGATTGGTTTTGCCGGTCCCCGGGTTGTGAAAGACACCACAGGAAAGGATTTACCAGAAGGTTTCCAAACTGCAGAATTTGTAAAAGAGCACGGTTTTTTGGATTTTATCGTACACCGAAGGGATCTAAAAACTAAGGTGAATCAGTATATCGATCTGATTACCAATCAACCTTTACGAATAGAAAAAGCGCCTGCTGATTAGCAAGCGCTTTACGCTGTCGTATTCCCTATTTGTTTATCGCTAGTTCCTGAAGAATCTTCTTAGGAAAACTTCTTCGGAAGTCTCATCAGGATAGGTCAAAATTCCTCTGGCATCACAGCTTCCGTCACCAAAATCAAGGCTTGCAGTGGTACCACTCCTGGATATTTCTAAAACCCCGCTTACAATAAATCTACATGCCATTTCTCTTCGTAGCGGACTAATTACTTCTTTAGTATACACCACACCTGCACGACCTGTATAAGTGCCATTCCCGGTCACCAAAAAGACATTGTCCCCCCAAAATCCGGTTCCAAAACCTTCGATCCACTCCCGTGTACGTGTGCCCGAAAAACTGGCTACTTCACCATCAGGCCAGGTTGCCGTATAGTTTGATGTGGAAGTCCCTTGAGGATTTCCATTCTCATTGGAACGCACGCGAAGTACGCTGGCAGATCCTTCAATAGCAACACCATTAAAGCTAAAGTTCTCAAGGCTAAGCGAAAGGGATTTAGAAGCAGCTTCCATATCTTTTTCATAACTCAAATTGATACTACCACTTAGGATATTTCCATTACGTAGCTCACATCCTTCTCCAAAATCAATGGTTTTTTCTCGGGTAGTGTCTGTCACTACAGTGGTAATTGTTACACAATCTGGTAAATAATCAGAAAAATACGCCGATTTCCCTGTAGACAAGAACTCATCCGATACATAAACGTCTTCCGCTATTTCAGCAATTTCATCAGCCATTTGCTCAGATTCGTCGCTATATTGTAGTTCTGCCACCGAAATTACCTCCTGGCTATCCAGTGTTTCTTCCACGGCCGTTTCTTCATCGCTACAAGCAGTAAAGGTCAAAGCGGATACCAAAATAAGCCCCGCATAGTTCATAGGTTTGAGACACTTCTTCATAACTATCAAATTTTAAAGTTTGCTCCTATGACCGCACTTTTTTGAAAAGGTTTAATCAATAAGAAAATATTTTTCAATTAAAAAAAAGAGGTATCTTTGCGCCTTGATTGAAGGTCAGTCAGATACATAAAAATCATTTTAATAATATTGGCATGTATTTAAACAAAGAGAAGAAAGCCGAAATATTTAAGAAACACGGGGGTTCAGCCACCAATACAGGCGCTACGGAAGGTCAAATCGCATTATTCACCTACCGTATTAATCATTTAACGCAACATTTAAAGCAGAACCACAAAGATTTCAACACAGAGCGTTCCTTGGTAAAACTTGTAGGGAAACGACGAAGTCTTTTAGACTATTTAAAGAAAAAAGATATTGAGAAGTACCGTTCTTTGATCAAGGAATTAGGTATTCGAAAATAAAAACGAGGGAGCTAAGGGGCTCCCTTTGTTTTTTTGCTTTATCTCGGAAAGGTAAAGTGAACAAAAAGCTGCACATAGGTTTCATTGGTCTACAACACAACAACACAACCCGACCGCCCGGATAGGCGGCAGACCAAAGTTTAACATGCCCGTAAAAATAGTCGGGCAACATACGTATTTATGATTCCAAAAACATTCAGAGAGGTCATTGACCTTGGTGACGGTAGAGAAATTACTATCGAAACCGGAAAATTAGCAAAACAAGCACACGGTTCTGTAGTAATACAGTCCGGAAAGTGCATGTTGTTAGCCACTGTAGTCTCTAATTATCACGCTGCGGATGTGGATTTTTTACCCTTAACGGTAGACTATCGCGAAAAATTTGCAGCAGCGGGGCGCTATCCCGGAGGGTTCTTTAAGAGAGAAGCGCGGCCCAGTGACGGTGAGGTGCTTACCATGCGACTGGTGGATCGTGTGCTTCGGCCCCTCTTCCCAAAAGATTACCATGCCGAAACACAGGTAATGATCCAATTGATGTCTCATGACGAAGAGGTAATGCCCGATGCCATGGCAGGCCTTGCCGCGTCTACGGTTATCCAGCTTTCTGACATTCCTTTCGAATGTCCAATTTCCGAAGTGCGCGTAGGACGGATCAATGGGGAATTGATCATTAATCCTACACGGGAACAACTGAAAACATCGGACATCGATATGGTTATCGGGGCTTCTGAAGATTCCGTAATGATGGTAGAAGGCGAAATGCTGGAAATTTCAGAGGAAGAGATGGTGGAAGCCATACAATTTGCGCATGATGCGATAAAAGTACAATGCGAGGCACAACAAAAACTGGCCGAAGCCTTTGGAAAAAAAGAAACCCGGGAGTACGATCCAGAACCGGAAGACGAGGCACTGCAACAAAAGATACATGAAATGGTATATGAAAAATCGTATGCCATCGCGAAAGCAGGGAGCTCCAAACAAGAACGCGGTCAGGCGTTTAGCGACCTAAAAGAAGAAGTGTTTGAAACCTTTTCGGAAGAAGAGCAGGAAGAACTAGGTGCTTTGATCCATAAATATTTTGGAAAAGCACAGAAAGAGGCCGTTCGCAATCTTACCTTAAACGAGGGATTACGACTGGACGGTAGAAAAACAGATGAGATTCGTCCTATTTGGTGTGAGGTGGATTATCTGCCTTCCGTACACGGTTCTTCCTTGTTTACTCGTGGTGAAACCCAGGCGTTGGCTACGGCAACTCTTGGCACGTCCCGAGAAGCCAATGTTATTGATATGCCCTCTTATGAAGGTGAGGAAACCTTTTATCTGCATTATAATTTCCCTCCCTTTTCTACGGGTGAAGCGCGTCCCATTCGAGGTACCTCTCGGCGGGAAGTAGGACATGGTAATTTAGCGCAGCGCGCTTTAAAAAACATGATCCCAGAGGATTGTCCATATACCGTACGGGTAGTTTCGGAGATTTTAGAATCTAATGGTTCTTCTTCAATGGCTACGGTTTGTGCCGGCACTATGGCCCTAATGGATGCAGCCGTGCAACTTAAAAAACCGGTATCCGGTATTGCAATGGGGTTAATAACAGATCAGGAAACAGGTAAGTATGCTGTACTGTCCGATATTTTAGGGGATGAGGATCACCTGGGGGATATGGACTTTAAGGTTACCGGAACAGCTGAGGGTATTACGGCCTGCCAAATGGATATTAAGGTAAAAGGGCTGTCCTATGAGATTCTGGTAAAAGCCTTAATGCAGGCGAAAGACGGAAGGTTACATATCCTGGAAAAACTGATTGAAACCATTGCTGAACCAAGAGCAGAGGTAAAATCTTACGCTCCAAAAATTGTGACCAAGATCATTCCGGGAGAATATATCGGAGCGGTAATTGGTTCCGGTGGTAAAGTGATCCAGGAACTTCAAAAAGAAACCAATACCACTATTGTTATTAATGAAGATCCGGATACAGAAGAGGGTATTGTCGAGATTTTAGGTACTGATCAAGCCGGAATTGATGCGGTTATTGCCAAAATTGATGCGGTAATGTTTAAACCTGAGGTGGGTAGTGTCTATGAAGTCAAAGTCATTAAGCTATTGGATTTTGGTGCCGTAGTGGAATATACCGAAGCTCCCGGCAATGAAGTGCTCTTACATGTATCTGAGCTCGCCTGGGAACGCACTGAAAATGTTACCGATGTGGTTAACATGGGTGATGTTATTGATGTAAAATATTTCGGGTTGGATCCAAGGACCAGAAAAGAGAAGGTCTCAAGAAAGGCTTTGCTTCCGAAACCTGAAGGATACCGGGAAAGGCCGCCTAGAAATGATAGAGGTGGTGACCGAAGAGGCGGTAACCGCGACAGAAAGCCAAGAAGGGATTAATTCTTTTTTACCACATTTTAAAAGCCTCAGTTTTACTGAGGCTTTTTTTATATCGGGTATTGCGCAACCTATGGACATGATAACAGACTACTAAATATCAAAACCCAAAATCAATACCATCATGACATCCGGAATACTGCGAAAAATAGCCTCGGTCTTACTCCTTATGATAATCTCTTGCTCCGAAGA
Organism: Bacteroidota bacterium; assembly: GCA_038750505.1. GTDB lineage: Bacteria > Bacteroidota > Bacteroidia > Flavobacteriales > Flavobacteriaceae > Croceivirga. The sequence goes on from JBCDHD010000003.1 coordinate 105,840, forward strand.
ATCTACCCTATCAGAATTGGTTGTTGAATCCAATGATTTGGAAAATGAGCCGGATAGCGATTCAAATTCCGATATACCTGAACGCCTAGTTTCATACGAGCTTTCAGGAGATTTCTCAGGAAGACTCGACATTACTTTTTTATCAAGTGGCAGCTTCACACCCCCACCTCCCGTTCTAGGCGCCACTATACCATGGCAAACCAGGTACACCATTACAGAAGATGTTTCAACATCGGTGGCTTTGCCAATGGACTTTATGGTGATGGAAAATTTGGAGAAAGTGCTATCCTAAGTATGTTTTTGGAAGATGATCTCATTGAAACAGTAATTAGAACAGCCGATGAAAACGGTGGAGTTACTTTGCCTCTAGAACCCCATGATTTGCGATTTCATAAAATTGGAACAACAATAGCTGAAGAGCATATTGATAAAAATGTAACGTACAGGATCAATGGTAATTTTTCAGGAGAACTAATGCTGGTCTATAAGGTTGCCGATGGGAGCCAGGAAAATATTATAGTAACCGATCTACCGTGGCAACATACATTCAGAACCACCTTATACTCCTATCGTGCAAGCATTTATGGTTTGGGCGATAAAGGTACAGCGGGTGAAACAATCGCCTATAGTATTTCAATCGATGACAATAGTATTGAATCTGAGGAAGTAATAGCGGACAAAGATGGACATATTAGACTGAATCCGGAGCTTTTAATTGACTTTCAATAGACACAACAAAGGCTAGTTTCTTTGGAGATCGAAAACACTATCCGCCAAAAGAAAAAAGTATTATGAAAGGCGCTTTTACCCAAGATCGAAGCCTATTAGGATCGGAGAACGAGACGAGACAATGACTTTATCAACGATAAAAGCTGCGACAACAGGAATTGTAGATTTTTTTTTCTTTGTTTCGTTTTTTGGAAGCCCCGGTAAAACTATGTTTTTTATCAGTTATTGCGCAACCTTTGTTCAGGGTTACAGACTACCAAGAAGTAATAAACATTAAAGTGTAGCATCATGAAAAAAAATCAACCTGTTAACTACATTCTTTTACTGTGCTGTCTTTTCGTTTTAGGATGTTCTGAGGAAGAAACATCCTCGGATGAACTAACAGTAGAAGAAGCAGGATTAGAAATAACCGAAGAAGTATTGTTAACCACCCTTAATGCCGCTGATTTGGATATTTTGGAACGTTGTAGTGAACTATCAGGAGATGTTGAAAGTGTGAATTGTTGTGTAGTTTGGCCGGATTCGGTCGTAGTCAATGAAATGTATTTCGCGGCAAGCAGATATATTATTAGCGATGGAAATGGTCTAGTTTATGAGCCCGAAGGGTTGACCTACGAATGGAAGCTTACCGGAAACGGAATAAAAATAAGTGATGCTACAGCACAATTTGTACTACTCGAATTTGACCAAAACTTTGAAGGCGCATCAGTAGTAGCTACCGTATTTGGATCTGATGGCACCCCAAGGTGTATCGCCAACGATTCTATTCACCTAAAAGAATAGCATTTCGATAGCTACAAGAATTAAATACTGAAGAATCCCCAAAACCAATCAAAACATGATGTCTTTTAAAAAGACAATAAATACGGTTACTTGGAATTAGACCAACTTATAAAAAGTTGTGCAAAAAAGAATCGTAGGGCACGAGAAGAGTTGTATCACAAATATGAGAAGAAGCTTTTTCAAGTTTGCCTAAAATATTGTCGTTCCCATGAGGAAGCTGAAGATCATCTTCATGATGTCTTTATAAACGTATTCGAAAACATAAAAAAATATAAAGGGCAGGGTTCTTTTGAAGGGTGGATGAAGCGGATCGCCATCAACATGGCTATAGATAAGTACAAGAAAAAAAAGACGTATCACCTCAAAGAGGAAAGAATTCAAAAATTTTCAGAAGATGTGACCATAGCAGCCAATGAATTAACCGCCTCAATTGAAGATCTAATGGCATTAATAAGGGAATTACCAGACCAGTACAGATTGGTTTTTAACCTATATCAATTGGATAATTACAGCCATAAACAAATAGCTCGTATGTTGAATATATCGGAGGGAACCTCCAAATCAAACTTACACCGGGCCAAAATAAAACTAAAGGAGAAAGTTGTGGCACTTAAAAATCGTGGTGCAGTAAAAGATGAAAAGTGAAAAAGATATAGGAAAGCTTATAGCTGAGCGATTGTCCGATGCAGAGGTTGAACAGCCCAGCAACCTTATGTGGAAAACTATTGAGAAAACCTTAATACGCAGAAGATTCATTCGAATAGGGATTATCTCCGTTTCCACAATTATGGTACTAGCATCACTTTCCTATTTCCTTATTCTTCCAACTATCCAGGAAAAGGCGGTTAAAAAACAAACTGTCCCAAAGACATCCAGGATCATCAAAAATAATAGCTCAGATAGCAATGCTATACAATCAAATCTCATCAGGAAAGATGAAAATCAAAAACCTATACATGCAGGTCCTATTAACGATTCTACCTACACAACTACTTTAATTGAAAAGAATACTTTGTATCGTAATCCTGATTTTGTCCAGACTAAGAATTCAGGTAAAAAATCGAGGAATACGATAACTAGTAAAAAAGTTTTTCCTGATACACCTTCCAACAAAACCTTGAAAAATCTTGCTGGCAAATCAAAAAATAGTGAAAAACCTAAGGCTGTTGGATCAAAAGGAATTGACACCTTCACTTCAAAAAAGAAAAAAAATAACTCAATAGTTGCTAAAGCAAGTGATAAAGACACAACTAAAAACACAAATGAAAAAAAGGAAATAGTACAACAAAGTAATTCTAAAATAGCTGAAAAGTCGTTGAGAATTAAAAAGGAAGGCGCTACAAGAGAAAGCGTAACTAAAAATGACACCTCTACAAACGCTATCACCGCATCAGATAGCCTTATCTCCGGGCCTATTGATTCATTACGATCAAAGAAATCGAACAAGATCTCTAAAATGGATAGGGAATTGAAAAAAAGCGTTAGTGATTCTACCGATTACAAAAAGAAATTCCATTTCGAATACTATTTTCTACCTGTGGTGAGTACTTCATTGTATGGCAGACTGCAAGACCAATCCACGATTAGTGCCGGACTAAATGAAAATAAAAAGACCGCTAACCTCAGATTTGGTTTTGGAGGTTATGGTTTGGTTCGTGTTAATTCCAAATTTGAAATCCGATTAGGCGTACTGTATTCGAATTATTCAAAAAAAACATTCGATGTTGCTATCATCCCTAATGACAACAGCACAAATTTTTATGAAAACGTTGATTTCGAGAATGGGCTGAGCTATGAACGTTTTTCAAATTCATTTGCGCAACCCACGGAAATAACCTTACAAGAGGAATTCGCATACTTGGAATTTCCGGTAGATTTCAGCTATAAAGTATGGGAAAAACGCAAATGGACCGTAGACGTAATTGCCGGTGTAAGTACTTCCTTATTACTAGAAAACCGCTTGAATGCTTTACTAGAAAATGATACCCTTGTCTTTTTGGGAGAAAATACAAATTACACTAAAAATATATTTAGCTTTCGTTTAGGAACAGGAGTCTACTATAATTTCAGTGAGTACTTCGCGCTTCGTCTGGAGATCTTATCTAAACCTACCTTTGGCACTTTTCAAACATCACAAACCGACACTCCTATTTTGCTAGACGCCAATTTTGGAATTGCATTGCGATTATAAGGAGATGACTGTAGCGATCGAAATAGCTGTAGACATACGAAAGGATATACGCTTTCTAATAGCGCAAAATCTGTTGTTTGCACGGTTTTACCTTTAAAAGTAAAGTATTTCCAAGTTAGAAACGGTTTGAATTAATGTTACTATTTCTGCGCTTATAAATTTTCTATTTTCACAAGTACCCAGGATGCAGCCACATTATTCGCGAAGCAATCGTCAATATTCATCGTAAGATCCAACGCCCCCATTGCGCTTAACGTTCCCATTCCGGTAAACATTCCGGAACAAGGCGGATCATTTACACTGTAGACCAAATCTATTGACACGTTCATATCTGTTACTGTTAAATCCCCCCTTGCATCAGGAGAGACTCCATCCATTTGGTTTCTCGGGGTAAAATTTGGTGATTCAAAAAATTGTACCTCATAGGTGTTTGCATCATTTCCCGGGCGAATGATCATAGATATCGGACCCTCACCAAATACCCATTCCCAATTTCCTCTATATCGGCCTTCAACCACGCTTAAATCTACTTCAACCTCCGGTGGGTCTTCACTATCGCCACCATCGTCTGAGCAGGCAAACAGTATACCTAGCAGGCTAACTACTAAAAAAAACTTCCTGAAAAAATGCCATGGTATCATTCCAAGAACCCATAAACGAACTTTTGCAAAATAACTCTCCATCATGGTGCTAATATTTATGAACAAATTCTGATATCTCTCTTTAAGGTACCAAATTTTTAAATCCATGTGCTTAACCAATCGTAAAACAGATAGTCGATTTGTATGATTATAACAGAAAACACAATTTCTTAATGATTTTGTAACCTTTTCTCGTTTTTTACGTATAAATAAGTGGGAAGTACTCCCAACTTTAATTTGAAAGGGAAAATTTAGATGAGACAGTTAAAAATCACAAAACAGGTTACCAACCGGGAAACCGCTTCGTTAGATAAGTATTTACAAGAGATTGGAAAAGTAGACCTTATTACAGCAGACGAAGAAGTAGAATTGGCTCAACGTATTAAGGCTGGGGATCAAGCTGCCTTGGAAAAATTGACGAAAGCCAACTTGAGGTTCGTGGTATCTGTAGCAAAACAGTATCAAAATCAAGGACTTACCCTTCCTGACCTTATCAATGAAGGTAATCTAGGCCTAATTAAAGCTGCCCAGAGATTTGATGAAACCCGAGGATTTAAATTTATTTCTTATGCGGTGTGGTGGATTCGACAGTCTATACTTCAAGCATTGGCCGAACAATCCAGGATCGTTCGATTGCCTTTAAACAAGATCGGTTCTATTAACAAGATCAACAAAACCTTTGCTTTTCTAGAACAAGCGCATGAACGCGTACCTTCTGCGGAAGAAATTGCAAAGGAATTGGATATGACCGTAGAGGATGTAAAACAATCCCTTAAAAATTCAGGACGTCATGTTTCTATGGACGCCCCGTTAATTGACGGTGAAGATTCCAACCTATACGACGTACTAAAAAGCGGGGAATCTCCAAATCCGGATAGGGAATTATTGCATGAATCTCTGCGCACGGAAATAGAGCGAGCCTTAGAGACCTTAACGCCAAGAGAAGCAGATGTTATCCGACTTTATTTTGGTTTAGCCGGGCAGCACTCCATGACCCTGGAAGAGATAGGAGAAACCTTTGATCTTACTCGTGAACGTGTACGACAGATCAAGGAAAAGGCCATTCGAAGATTGAAACATACCTCCAGAAGTAAAATTTTGAAGACGTATTTAGGATAAAAACACTTCCTGATCGATTTTACGACACACAAATTGCAGTTAAACTATCCTTAAATTGTTTTTTTGGCAAGAAAGTTGTAATTTGTAGCTCTACAGCAGTTTATCATGACTGTTCGTTTTTTGATTGATGAATAAACTCCGGCTGATTACCGGAGTTTTTCATTTAATGAAAAATCCAAAAACGATGGAATCCCAGTAAATATAAGGGATTTGCGAGTTATATACAAGAAAGGCGAACACTCAAACGAACACTTTTTTTTGAAAAAGAAGTACTCCACGGGATTATATACAGGGTTTAAGGGATCTTGGTCAAAACTAAACAAACAAGAAAAACAAAAAGCCCTTAAAAAGAGATGGTATGTGCGTTGGTCCTATCGAAACCCTAAAACTGGTATGATGGAGAGACAGGGCAATGTTTATGGCGGCGTAAATGAATGTCGGACTTATAAAGAGCGTATTGAGGCGCTTAAAACATATCAGCGTAATCTTATTGGGCTAATAGATCGGGGTTACAATCCTTTTGATGAATCGAGAGATATTACCGATACGCTTTCAGTCAAAGAGGCTATATCAGAAGCTCTTAAAATCAAACAGCTTCACATGAAGCATGAGAGTTTCACACGTTTCAAAAGTGATATTAGAAGGTTTCATGATTATTTAAATTCAAACGGCTTTACTAATCGATTTATAACATCAGTAACACGAAAAACGGTTACAAACTATCTTAACGCAGTTTTGCGTTCAGTAAGTACGCGCACCAGAAACAACTACCGGACCTCAATAGGTACCCTGTGGCAAACAATGGAAGATGAAGGGATGATTGAAAAGAATTTTGTGAAGTCTATCAAGATGCTGAAGTCTGTCCCTAAGCAAAACAAACCATTTAAACAGGACCAGTTTGAGCGAATTTCTAAACATCTAGGGGAACTCGACCCTAGAATGCACTTAGTATTTTTGTTTGTCACTTATAACTTGCTTCGGCCAAAAGAAGTGTGCCGACTTACAGCCGGAGATTTTGATCTGAACGAGAATACTTTCAGGGTAGAAGTAAAAAGTGGCCTTACTCAAACTCGAATAATTCCATCGATACTACTTCCGTTACTACCGAAAATGAATGGCAAAGATTCCGATACTCATCTTTTAGGGCGTACCGCCTTACTTGAACCTTGGAATATAAGACCGGAATCAAAACGAGGTAAAATAACCCTCAGGTTTAGAGAAGTTCTAAATGAACTGGGCTTTGGAGAGGAATACGGGCTATATTCGGGAAGACATTACGCTATTACTAAAATTTACCGAGCCTTAAGAAAGCAATTTAATCCATACCAGTCTAAAACCGAACTCATGCTTATTACAGGACATCAAAGCATGAAGGCTTTAGAATCATATATAAGGAACATAGGGGCCGAATTGCCACAAGATTACTCAGAATTACTAAAATAAGGTTTGGAACCTCTTTTTTATATTTACAAAATGAGTCTGATTTTTTTCTTACCCGGCCATGATAACGAACCAATACGTGATATTGGGGATATCAATTTTTACCATGTAATATTTGTGGTAGTTATTTTTGTTTTAGTGTACTTACTAATAAATAAATTCAGCGAGTAAGTAATAGACAAAATGCGCGATATTTGCACGATGAATGGAAGTGTTTTTATGCCTAATTTTACCTTATGATCCCAAACCACTTCAAAAAAAGAGCAGAACAGGCTTGTAAGGACATCGGAATTACCTTGCAAGATGTTAATTTAAGAGATAACCCGGATGGATCAGTTACCGGACTTTACAACAGCACTTACGTTTTTTACTACCATCGAGATAGGCCCAGTTCATTTAGTTATCGGCTTAAATATAAGTATCCGGATTACTATGTTAGAAATAGAAACGCCGTGTATAGGGAAGCGGCCTTGAATCTAAAATAAACCCCACCTTTTACAACGGGGGCTTTCGCCATAGACTCCACTTTCCAAATGGAAAGATTTTCAATTTTTTTTTAACTTCCATACCAACAGTGCGGCTCCAATAAGTGTAATAAAGAATAACGCCCAATTAAGTCCTTTCCAGTTAAAGCCCTCTCTTTCGGTTTCAACCTTCTTGACGTTTTCTGTCTTGACATTTTTTGTCTTGTCGGTTTTTGTTAAATACACGGTATCTCTTTGAATGACTATAGAATCTTTAATCCGGTCCCGGTAAACTATTTTAGTGTTGTAGATGGTATCCCGATTAATTATGATGGGCTTTGTGGTGTTAACCGGCTCATATACCCATTCTTTTGTACGATCGGTCAAAATAGTAGATGTGTGACTACCAAAAGCAGAATCTATTTTAATATCGTTTTGCGTGAACTGTTTCCGCTCTTGAATTGTCTTAACCCGCTTACGAGCCCCGCAGCTTGCTAATACCATCAAGAGGATTGCAAAAAATACAAATATGTAAAGACGGTGTTTCATGTTAATCGAATGTATTTAAGAAGCCTGTAGGATCGGTAGGCAGAAATTTTAACTTGGTTGTTTTGATTTCCTCCAAGAATACGTATCCATTGATCGTTGTTGTTAATGTAAAAACCTACATGGCCTTTCCAACTCTCGCGGCTTTCTCTCCATAGAACTACTAAATCGCCTATTTCAGGTGTTTCCACCTCTCTACCGACATCCAACCAGCTACGCGCGTTTAGTTTCCCCGTAAAAGGCAATCCAGCTTTTTTACATACCCAATTAGTGAAAGCAGAACACCATGCCGTTTCGTCTTTTAACCGTTTACCGTCAAATCCTGTTTCATCAAAATATTTTAGAACCTCTGGGTTATCCTGAGTGCCGGTAATTTCTTTTACACCGTACTGGGAAAGCGCTATTTGTATGTGACGTTTCATTTTTTTCTCTTTATCCTTTTTCTAATATCCCACCAAGCAATTAGGCGCACCAAATATTTTCTAACAAAAACGGAAACAATAGTTCCGGCAGTCATTGATAGTACGGTGGTTAAAACTTGCTGAATAGCCTCTGAATACATAAAGTTGGTGTTAACAAAGAGACCAAGACTGATAATCCAAACCCATTGTGCTGCGCTCATAAAAAAATCTCCTACGATCGATAGTCGGTGCATTACTTTTTTAGTTTGAAAAACTCCATTAATCTGTTTAGAAATAGACCTCCCAAAATCATTGCTGCATTTACCGTAAGCACCAATATGTCGCTTGCCGTCCCCCAGTCCGGAACTTCTCGGTCCGTTAGAAAAAGATTTGACATGATATGAGGATACAGCTCTGAAAGTTGCCATACTACTGCTATGATGTAAAGAGTGAGTTTCCCTAACCAATTCTGTATTTTTAGAAATCCTGTAAGTTTTTCCATATCATTTTTCTTTTATGTCCTCAAAAAATGCAAGTCCGCAAAGCATAATCATAAACTCACCATGCCCTACTTGCCAAGGAACTTTGGCAGCAAATGCGGTTACTAGCAAGAAAATACCAATACCAAGCCCGATAATTGAAAGCCACCAACCGCGAGACCACATTTCATACCATCCAAGCATTAAGAAAGTTATTCCGGATACTCCCAAGCCGGTAGCAGCTAAATGCAACCATTCGGGAAAGAAAGAATCTTTTAAAGGGAAAATGCAGATTGCGAAAAACGAAAAAGCACTAAAAAAACAAACGTGCTCAAATCGCACCCTAAAACCCCAGTTAAAAAGTTCCCGGTTTCGCCTTATGTGCTCTAGGGCCATGGCATAAAAGTGAATTCCTATAAGGATTAAAGCGGCATTTAAAACGCTGTGATACTTTTCAAATGCATTATCCGACCAACTAGCCAAAGTGAACCAAGTCAGAAAAAAGGTGATCGCTAAAATCAGCCTTCTATAAATCCATGTTCTTAATCGGTATCCGTACATAACTAGTTTATTGCAAAAAACATTTCATTTTGTCGCCTCCTTGATAAAGGCAGTGTTGCCTGATCCGGTGGCGTTTCTGTACCTACTCCAAAATCAAAAGGCCCATCTGCAATTGGCCAATGACTGGGCATAGGTGGCCGGCCTTGTTCCTGAATGATTCTTTGATAAGCAAGTGACCCGCTCCAAAATTTATCGCCATCGTCATGGGCAGCCACGTTGGCATCCAAACCATTACCAAGATTTGCGTTAAACCGAGCAATAGTACACGCGCCTTGACGGGTTCCGGTTAATGAAGTAGCGCCCCCACTACGATCAATATTTCTGTAATCTGAATAGGTCGTATAACTATTTACCGCCAATTGATCCCAAGTGTTTGCAAAACGAATAAAATCATCTTCGATAAAGTGAAATTGCATTTCTAATAGCAAAATCAAGCTTTGTAATAAATGATGGCCATGATTGGAATCTTGTACCTGCTGATTGCTGGCACTGGGCCATGTCATGTTCCATACGTAGCGATTGTTTACAGCATCATAACCAGCGGTTAAATTGTCGCGTATGTTGCCATCGGCGTGTACCGGCATCCCGTCGAAACAAATATCTTGAGTAATGTCAAGCATTGTCTGATCTTGTTGCTGCGTCATTAAATACAATTGGTAAACCATTGCAGCGGAGTGAGAGGCCATGTGTGTTCTACTCCTTCTAAAATTAAAACCACCGTTTTGGGTCGTATTTTGCAGCCATTTTTCGAAGACATGAAGCCGAACAAATGATAAGGTTTCATTGTACCAATCTTGTTTGGTTTGATCGGCCCATAGGGTAGCATCCATTCGGATAGTGATCAGCAAATAGCAAACCTCCTTAAAAAAGATCATTTCATGCAAGGGCGTTCCCTCTACATCCCTGGGGGGATTATTATAAGGAACTACTGTTGACGGCCATCCTAAATACCCTGCATTACCTCCGCCAAGCGGAACAGCATCACCTAAAAGCACATCAACCCCTGCCATTAAGTCCTCAATAATACTAACCCCGGCCGCACCACCTTTGGCACGAGCAGCATCTATAGCCCCGCGATAATTCCAATTGGCATGGTAAATTCTAATGGTATTTTGATGTGAGCTATAATTAAGATTGTCCGTTATGAGGTCATTGTAAGTGCTGGTATATATAGCATCAAACCGGGCCAGCATCGTAGCGCTGTCCTGTGCGTTTACAGTGAATGCAATAAGTAATAGCAAAAAATTAACTACCCTGATCATCTTTTAGCTTTATGGATACTAGTATATGAATTCGGTCGCCAATTTGACCAGTGCCGTTTTTGTTAGGGAAAACGCGCCAGTTAAAAAGCGTATCATCTTGCGTAAACTCACCTGTAACTAAAGTCCAAGCTCCTTGTACTGTCAAATCAACTTCTTTGCCATCAGCACTACCGCCTCCGTCAATTTGGAATACAGCATCGTCACAGTCAAAATTGTAGTATAAAACCGCCCATTCGTATACTTCGCCAGTTGTGGCTGCTTGCCAAACACGCGGATAATCGCCCCCGTCACCTGCCCCGTCTACAATTTCTAATACATGGGTTCCTCCGTAGCCGTGTGTGACATCAGCAACCGTATTAAGGGTGATATCGCCAATTATTTGATATTCACCATCAGCGCCCCCGCCAGGCCATAAATTGTTTGCATTTTCAGAACCAAAACCACTAGCGTTGGAATTGTTAAGTTCCGGATTAGGATTTCCATCTAAAGGCGGCGGGGTAGTTAAGGAAAATGACTCCCAAGCACCCCAAGGTATAAATGACGTGGTCTGCTTAACTATTGTAAAAGCAGAAATAGAGTCAATGGTGCTGGCAAGAATCCCTGGCAAGGCGTTCCCGGCATCATACTTTACCCGGATTTTACCTTGTCCAATTTGATTAAAAGTAACGGCTTCGCCTTTTTCAATACCATCATCGTCTATAGTAACATCATAAGTGTTGCCTGAGGTATTCTCAAGCCATAATGCCCCTGAATCAAAAGCGGTAGCTGTCAGGGTAGTGTCTTGGGTTAGTGGTAAAATGTTTTTTTTCTGTGTTGCACCTCCCCCAGATTGCCAAGTCGTGCCGCCTAGTTCAGTGTCAATAGCTGTTACTAGCTCGTCTCCATTCCATGGGGTTGCACTATCCGTCCCGTATACCCTCCAAGCAATAGGATCACCCGTAGCAGATGCTGATTCAATAATTATATCAAAAGAGGTGGTAGTAATGTTGCCGATACTGATCTCTGATTCTGCCCCGGTTGTCCCGTCGTCTAGCCGCTGAGTCTGGATTCTTGTGCTAGCCGGTGCATAACCTAAACCATGGTTAGCGGTGTAAGTGGTACCAGAACCATCCGTAGTAATAGTACCTTCAGCTACTATTCCGGTGCCGTTAGCTGCTAATGCGTCTAACTGCCCTTTGGTAGCAAATTCATCTAAAGCAATCCCATCTTCTCCAGCTACTCTTCCGGTAAACTCAGCTGTTCTTTGCCCTACAGATGAACCGGATATGTTTAGGAACTTTAAAATCTTGGCGGTGTTTGCAGATCCTGACATCCCTATATAGTAACCTGAGTAATCGGATTCAGCATTTATTCCAAGGTCCATTTGTTGTGTAGGAGAAACCCCGTCATTTTTGACGGACATATATATCTGCCCTCTATCGAAAATATGACTAGACAGTGTATTGTCTGAAGCATCTGTTTGGTAAAATTCAGCTGCCGGCCCCCCGGATTGTAGATTCCTTACTCCAAAATTATAAGCAATAAAAGTGCTTCCGCTATTCATTGTAGCTCCTGAGAGCGGCACATAGGGGCTTACTAAAGAAGAAAGATCAACCGCTCCTATAAAGCCTGGTGCTGTTCCTGTAAAGTTTAAATTTTGACCGCTTAGTGAGACCCCACTTACCACTCCGTCTTCTGAACCGCCGCCAGAGCCTCCTAAATCAACCCAAGATGAACCATTCCATAAAAAAAGGGTTTGGGAAGTTTGATCGTAGTATAGTCGTCCTTCTGATTGAGCAGGTACTGCAATGGGGATAAAATCAACAACTTGAGTTGTTGGCTTCTGTGCGTTCACAAAAACCCCTAAAAAGAATAGTATTACAAGTAGTTTTTTCATTACAATAGCCCCTGATTTAATGCATATCTTCTTACTCCTGATTCTTGCTTAAAAGCAATAAAATTTTCCCCCTCCCATCCGTATGCTAAGTCTCCATTTTCATGTGTACTTGGGTTGGTATTTCCGGTTCCTTTTATGGTGTCCAGTCCGTTAATCAAAAGCTTTAGGTAATTACTCATGTCAAGGGAAATATTACTTCCCCCTGAAACCTCTAAAGTCAGAGTTTTTGAAAGGGCATTAACACTTAGTCCGATTACGGTGACACCGTTAAAGCTTATTTCAGGATTTGTTGGGTCTGTGATATCTATAGAAACTCCATCGCCTTGCTGAATACTTTGTATTGCACTATCCGCTAAGCCTCCTTGAGCAGACGTTGCAAAATCACTTAATTCTGCATCAGCGGCAGAACCTAATCCTAAATTGTTTTTTGCTTGCGAAGGATCGCCGGCAAATTCATTTAAATTATTTGAGGCAAGTAGGTCCCCACCTCCCGGAATGGCGGCAAGCTCATAACCATCTTCTGTAGCTTTTACTCTTAAAAAAAGTCCAGCATTTCCGGCAAGTAAGGTGTCAAGCGGCAGTTCTTCGTAGATTTCGGCAAACATCGCCTTAACTTTATCAAAGCTGATCCTCACCTTTTCTGCTGAAAGGTCAAAGTCAAATGTTCCGTTATTTATTGTTTGTAATCCCATTTTTATAGACTTTGAGGTACGCTACAATCCGACACTTTAAATCCAATACTTGAAGGCAAACCACTACTTGATAACAAGCAACCCAAAACCAATGGATTGTCAGTCATTCTAAACCCGGCCACTGTCAAGTTGCTTACAAAAGGGGCCTCATACTCTTCCATTCCGGTAAAGGTTAACTGATATCCGTTTAATTCTTCTCGGTTTTGTCCGGTTACCAGCCTAGCCTCAACATCAAGGCCATTTTCAATACCATAAACCCAGTTTCTTCCATTTCGGTCCTCGCTAATTAATCCCACGCGCATCCTTAACAATTGCAGTACCGTTTGGTTGGTGGCATTGCCTATAATGGGAAGGGTAATCCTCGCCTCCTGTCGATATCCTTTTCCTTCCTTAGTTTGTCTAACTCCTTTCCCTTCTCCTTGATATTCGAACAATTGCGTAGTAGGGTGAGAAGTCAAAATACCAGACTTCAGCCCCTGAAGCACCTGTATTGGGTACTGCATATGACTATACAAATACATTTTCCTAAGCCCTGCTTGGGACTTACAAGGTGTTCTTCTTCCGCTTGTTAAGCTGCTCATATTCTTTTTTGAAATAGAGTTTTAGTTTCTTTTCCATTTTGGCCTTTAAAAACTTTTTACTTTCCTTCATCGTAGCGTATATCTTCAATTAAAGCCTTTTCTGCTGATGTGTGCCCGTAATATCTTCCCCCCAAATAAAGGCCGTTGTAAGTACTGAGGCGCTTGTCCGGCTTAATGTCATAGTCTTCGTCCTGAGCGGTTGTATATTCTGGTATTTCGGAATCCTTATCAATTAAAAAATCTTGTAGTCTTTGGATATAAACATCCGCTTTGGCTCCTTGCTTGTTACTAAGTAAATCTGCCTCTTTTAGACTCACTGGCTCGGCATTTTGAGGAACGTGTTTAAATAGCCCGCCGTTTCGACTATGAAAGTTTTGAATAAGCAAAAACTCTTTAGCAACGGTGTAAGCAAGGATTGGAGCGATATAATCATCTCTAATTGTCAAGTAATGCCCATTTAGTGCAGAGCTTTGATAGTCAGTTTTAATTCTTTCAATAAGCTTAGTGCCTAAAATCTTTTCAATAACAAAATCTTGGCACTCCTCTATAATGGCCGCGTACTGATCCACGTCCACATTAGCCCCTATTGGAGTTTTTTTTGTAATCTCGTTTGCTGTTATTAATAATACCGCCACTATTGAAAAAATCCGTTATTTGGCATGTCTTTTGGCATCATGCTCACTTTTGGTTCATTAACTGTACGATCCCCCCTTCTTCTAGCTTCAGCCGTGCTTATTAGCTCCGCAAGCGGGCTATTTACATCAACATCACCATCTTTTTTTACATAAGTCCTTCTTCTCCATTTATGATGGCATCCGCCGCCGCCTTTATAAAGCCAAATGCTATAGGTGTCTGTTCCGTTCGGCCCCCATCCAGGGTTTACTACCTGATCTCCCATCCTAAGAATATCTTCTTTTCGGTAAATTTTATTCGCCGTTATCATCTTAACACAAAAAGGTCTGCTGTTTGCAGTAAACCGCCTTGGATAGTATTGGTACCTTACCTTAAAAAGTTCGCTGTCTTGTTCGCTCTTATCGTTTGGTCTGGCAGTTCCTGTTGTGGTTGTCATTAAGGTGTGTAGCATTTGGTCCCTAGCGTCTTCTTGATCGTAATCAACATCCTCATCAATTATACACACCCAGCCTTCGTCCTCATCCTCTCCGAGTTCAATTAACTGATCTGCGAATTTCATTTGTTGGACATGGTGGCTGGACAACTGAACCTCCATTTGTGGTGAGACTTGCGGTTTTTCAGGATCTTCTTTTTCTTCTTGTTCGTCTTCCAGTGGAATAAATCGAAGTGGAGAAGTGATTTTGTTTACTAAGAAAACCGAGTAAAGGGCAGCCTTTATTCTTTCCTGTTTAGGCCGGATTACCGTCTCATGTAAAAGCTGAGTACTTTCACGCATTTCATTAGCGTTATTTCCAAGTCCAACAGAGTCTTTAACCCCAAAAAGAATGGGATTAGTAACTCTATGCGCTACAATAATTTGTTGTCTCGCTATGTCTTGCCACAATTGCCAATCTTGATGGTCAGAGTTGTTTTCGAAGGGAACGTATTTTGTTTCCTCGTCACTACCATTTACAAATTGTAGTATTAACTGACCAGCGTTAGTACCGCCAGTAAATCTTTGTTTTACTTTTTTCTCAAGCTCTTCTTTAACCTCCTCTGAAGGTTCTCCGTTTTTAAATACTAGCATCCCACCCGCACTAAACCCAATTTTAATATGGTTTACGGCGAAATTTGCTATTTCCTCCTCCAACATAGCGTATTGAAGCCCTGACATATATCCAGGATCAGCGTAGTACTTTTTCCCTGGGCTGTATTTTTTTATTTCTAATATCTCAGTGCGTTGAGCATTAGTGCCCTCTCCAAATGCAGGGTATGATTTTGGAGGATTCTCGTATACTTTTCCCCAATCAGCAGAAATATAGAAACGTTTTTTAACACCTTTTTTCCTTTTGGATGGGGCGCACATTTTGCGTTCTAAGTGCTCTACTTTGGCAACTACTTTTTTTGTGCCCGACCCGTAGCGTATTTGAAGTACCGCGCTTCCAAAAAGAACATAATCAAATACCGTTTTATAAACTTCTTCAGAAGACATTATGCTAAAAATCTCCAACAAGTGGGAAGGATTTACTTCAGCATTAATTATGGTCAGTCCACGTCCTATAATCCGATCCACATAAGCATCGATTATAGCGGAATTGGTAGGGCTTCCGTGGTATCTAGCAATTACATAGTCCCAAAAAGTGTTATTATACCCATTAAGTACCCAGTCATGGTTATCTGACTCGATAATTTCCGGCTTGACATAGTTTTCCCTAGCCAAAAAAATAGGCATTGCGAAAGATGTGTTCTCGCTCATACCTTATTAACGAAATCGAAGGAATTGTTTGAGTTTTTGAGGGAATAGGAAATGTTGTTATGCCATTCTTTCTATCCAAATTCTTGAACTCTGACCCCTTAACGTAATCGTTCCGGATCCTCCTGTAGAATAGCTTCCGCCAGCTCCACTTGTCCTAACCAGAGCCAATTCGATGTAGTTTCCTGCTGTTAAGGTAAAAGGCTCCGGGGATATTTCAATACTCCAATAATCCCATGCAGTACCACTATTCCGTATGTATGATCCACCTCTAAATATTCCCTGTGAGACTCCATTAATAAAAATTTCTGCGCTGGCCTGACCTCTTTGGGATGTAGAACTATAGGTTATAAAACCACCTATTTTATAAACACCATTGGAATTAATTGTTAATCTTGTGTTGTTTCCAGGATCCCAATTAACATCAGAACCAAAGCTTTCTAAGTCGGTTTGCCACGGTATGGTGTGTCTTGGGG
The DNA here is from genome assembly GCA_038750505.1 of Bacteroidota bacterium. Classification (GTDB taxonomy): domain Bacteria; phylum Bacteroidota; class Bacteroidia; order Flavobacteriales; family Flavobacteriaceae; genus Croceivirga. The sequence goes on from JBCDHD010000003.1 coordinate 122,446, forward strand.
TTGCCGTAGATGTACTAGTGCTTGATCTCTTATGGAAGGAGTATACGGATGCTCCCCCGCCTCCTAAGTCCGCTATTTCCTGGGCTGTAAGTTTACCTGGTATCCCCGACCTTTCAGCATAGATTATATCTCCTGGTTGTGCTGGCATTAAGGAAGGGCAGTTAATTGGGTAATATTGAATGTAATTTCTTGAGAAGGACCGTCTACTATAACCGGATTTGTTTGCGCTGTGCCTCCTGCTGAAGCTGCGTTATGCCCACTAACAACAACTAAGTCCAGGCCTTCTTGTTCTTGGATTTTTTCATAAACAATGGGGCTAGTGGATTGGACGCGGTAAACCGCCCATCCAGCATCAACGGTAGCGTCGGCTGTGGCATCTGTTACAAAAACACGATCGCCTACCTTAACCTCAGTAAGTAGGTTTCTTGCGGCTATGTCTGCTACTGTGTGATCTTGGTTTGCTCCAATGAAATCCGCCAATTCAGTAGGGCTCATTTTATACTGAACTCCGCCTCTTTCTACAATTAGTAAATCAGATGATTGTAACGGCATAATTTTATATTTAAGGTAACTGTTCTAAATGTTCTATCAATTCTGTTTCAACAATTGTCATGCGAGATTGCAAATCTGCAATTGCCGCGGCTCCTTCTGGTAAAGTAGCTGTACTCGTTGGTGTTCCTCCAGGGATCACTGCCTGAGGAATAGTTTCGCTTATTAATTCTGGGTGTAGTTTGTAGGTTTCTGGCGCTTGAGCAGTGCAATAAGCTACTCCTCTCCAAATAATAGCGTTATTAGTGCCATATAAAAGAAATTGGTATTGTTTTCCCTCTTCAAATGGATGTTCGACCCCAAGGGTTAAGAATCCATTGGATCTAACGCCTTCATGAGCATAGTTAGCCCATATATCAATTCCTTTTTCCCGAATGGACAGAATAACTGTAGTTTCAGAAGTTCTTGGCCGGAAAACAATATTTTGAACGTTATTTGATGGCTGTACTACCTTCACATTAAGATTAACGTATTTGACCGAATTAATTAAAAAACCCACCGGTTAAGGTGGGTTGAAAACAGAGTTCAAAAAACATCAAGGATCAATATTTGTATTACTAACAAGGGCTAACAAAGCTGTAACCGTTGTCGAATCTAGTATCGGGCAAGCGTCTTCTCTTTTCCCCGTAAAGGTTAAATCATATCCTGAAAAATCTTCTCTTTGCGCTCCTGTAGCGATATTGGAGGCAGTTAAATCTAGTCCCTCATCCATACCAACTACATGGTAGTTACCAGCACGATCCTGTACTACAACAATTGGACGTCCTTTGGACATTATTGAAACTTGCACGTTTGTTGCCGCATCAAGCTTTTGAAGCCTGACATTTAAAGTTTCGGTATTAACCGTTACCCCAGTATCTTTGTTAGAAACCAACGCCTGCACTAGTTGATTGTTCGCATCTGCCCTAAGAGCATATTCAAAGACTTCAGTAACACCGGCGTCTATCTCTGTAGCCTGACCTGCCGCAACAGTAAAAGCATTCTCGACGTAATCCATAAAGAAGGCCCTTTTAATACCCCCTTGGATTTCCTTACATGGATGGGTTCTACCCGATGTTATTGAGCAAGGCATAATTTAGTTTTTAAGCGGCTGTAGATACGTACCAAACAATTTCTTCGGAGTTGTAATACTGACAACCTCCATTGAACACCATTTTAAACCTTACATTGCCATCAAGCAAAAGATCATCCATGTCTTTTGCAACAATGCGATTGTGATCAGCAGCCAAACCGGTTCCAAACAAAAGGTTTTTCTTTTCGTAGATTACGATTGTGTTGTCAGGCAGCCCGCCAATCTCCATAGGCATATACCTACCATATTTGGGTAAGGTATTTGCGTCGCCTCCAAGGCCATTTGCAATTCCTTCGTCAATCAATCGCTTGTAATAAGCATCTGTGACATCAGGGGAAACCCCCATTACCAAAGGTTTTTTTCTTAAAGCGACAGGCACAGCGTCGGTAGCTGCGTCAAAAGCATCGGTAACGTTTGCTTTTGTTATTGGTGCACCTAAGGAGGTAAGACCGTTACTATGTTTAATGACCGACCCATCAGCAGTAAATAACTCAATAAAACCGCCCCATTCATCAGCGTTTGCGTCCAGTCCTTGCCAAATCATACGGTCTGCTTCCTCGGCGTGTGAGGCCAAAGCTTCGGCAATTATAGCTGATCTTATATTAGCAGCAAACTGATCGTTATTTGCAGAAGGTCCAAAGGAGTCTTCATCCCAAGTAGCTCTAAAATCCTCTTTACATATCTCGTGATCTATCTTAAGCTTAGTAGGCTGTAGCACTCGCTCGTCGAGAGTTACAGATCCAGCCGGATTGAATCCACAGGAATAGGCTTGGCGTCCGTCAGCATATTGAATCCTGCGCATGTTAAGCTTAAAGTTAACATTCGGCGCTAGGGTAATTAACCCTTTTTTAAGGGTATCCCCTTCTTTATAAGCCTTTCCGATTAGTGCACCGGCAACTTTTCCTTCATAATTAGATGATACAGCAGTAGTAGTCGGCATCTTAATTTAATTTTGATTCATAATTGTTTGAAACAAACGCCCGGACACGGTGTCGGGAGCGTTTTTGCTTAGCTCTGTTTGATTCTTGATAGTTTCGCTTTCCAGTTTTTCATTTGCTGGTTTCTTTCCAAGCTTAGCCTCTAATTCCTCGACCTTTTCCTTTTCAGAAGCAAGCTTTAACTGAAATTTGCGTTCCATCTGCTCGAACTTGGCCTCCCAATGTGCATTTAATTGTTTTAGTGCATCTTGAGTTTGCTTGGACATTTCCGCAACAGCTTCCTTCAAATCCTTATCTTCTTTTTCTTCCTTTGGAGCTTCCGAGACAAGGCCGTTTTCATCAACATGCACTTCTCCTCCTTCTTTAAATTCATACTTGCCTTTTGGAAGTTTGAACTTTTCCTTTTTGTCCTTACTTAAACCAAATATGGGTTTTCCGATCTCAGGTGTTTCCCCGTCAAATTCAACAGTTGCCCCATCCTTAAGCTTCATTTGCTTTAAGTTTAAAGGGGTAAGTTGTAAATCCGACATTAAGGCAGCAAAGCCATCTTTTATGGCTTCAACCACTGATTTTTTCTCTTTGTTATCGGCTTCTTTGCTCATATTCAAAATATTTAATTCAACTTCTTTAAGTCCAAAAAGGGCCTCAATGCTAAAACCATTAAGTTTGCCTTGTTTCGCTTTTTCCCAAACACTATCATTGTCCACCTTCATCATAATTACCCAGGTGCCTTTTTCATACTGCTTGCCGTACTTCTGGGATTTATCATTTAAGGGGTCTTCTACAATCCAGCTTTCCACTATGGTGCATCCATCAACGGCGAATTTGTGATCTTCGCTGCTGTTGCTTTGAAATCCATTTTTTAAATAATGGTGAGCTAATTTTTCAACTGTTTCTTCCTCAAAAACTACATTGAACTTATGCCCCTCTACGTTTCGAAAGATTTTTTTGTTTGGAATGATAGCAGCACCTAGAAGGATTCGTTTTTCATCGTCAATGGACGCAAACTGCATTTTCTGCTGATCGTCTTTGGATAGCGCAATAAAAACATCTTCCATAGCTGGAGCGTTTACACAACTCATCGCGTAAACTCCTGCGTCACTATCGGGATTAAAAACTATCTTGTATAGCTTCATACCCAATTAACGCTATCAAAAAGATGGGTTGAAGAAATGAACAGTTAACTTATTGAATTAGAAAGAAGTAGCTGCTACTTTTTTACGTCTGGCTTCCTGAGCATTAGACACAGATCCTTCTACTACAAAAACCTCTCCTATTTCTCCTGAAGCCAAAGAAGTATTGAATTGATTTTCAGGGTTATTGTCAACTATATTAAAGCTTGGAGTTGATTGTCCAGGTCCTATGGAAGGATTCTCAACTGAACCACCACCGCCTAATTGCCCTATCGATTTGGCTGCGGAAGCTGCTCCTGTGGCTATACTTAGGGCAGCAGAAGCCGTGTTTATACCAACCCATGGCTGCCCGCTAGTGAGAGGGAAAGCTGCAACCGCTTTAGCGTTGGCCACCCCTGTAGCACTAATAATCTGTGAGACCGAAGCAATTTGTTCAGTTATTATAGATGCGATTGCAAGTCCTTTGCTTTCTTCGCCAAAAACCGCCAATAAACCGCTAAATTGACTCAACAATCCTGCTTCTGCTTGTAAAATTGCATCTTTACTTTCAAGCTCTGCCAAATTTATTTTTTCAATAGCCTTTTGGGAGTCTCGTTTTTGTTTTACCCTTTTGGCCTCAAGGGCCTGTTCGCTGTTTAAAAATTCTTCTTGAGCGGCTAGCGAAGAATCTCTTAATTGTTGTTCGAGATCAAAAATCTCTTCATTTAAGCCTTTAATCGCCTCTAGTCTTATTTCTGCTTGCTCAAAATCTTTTTCAAGAACATTCTCTACTTGATCTATGTCTGGTCTATCTGCATCCTCTGGCGATTCCCCGTTTCTTAACTGCTGTATTGCTATTTGAGCATCCAATGTAGTCTGTTGTAGTGCTTTCATTCGATCAATAATAGCATTAATCTTCTCGCTTTCTTCTTCGTCTATTGTAGGTATGAAAGCTCCAACACCGCCGCCCAAAGAGCGAAGGACTTCACGTATCCGGTCCAACAAAGTAATCTGTAGGGCTTGGTTGATAAGGCGCTCTTTTTGAATTTCTAAGCTTACCAGTTCAGCACCATTAATTGCGATTTGGGTCTGAAGAAGTTGTATTTTTTTATTAATTAGCTCTTCTGTTTCTTCACCTTGAAGTTCTGCTAATTCTATTTGTTTGCCTAAAATATCAGCCTCAATCTCGATTAGCTCAGCTTTTCGTTCAAGAAGTGCAATTTGTTTCTCAAGTTTTGCATTTGCCTGGGTAATAAATTCCACGATATCATCCCAGAACACAACAACAGCGCCTAAAATCACTAAGAATGCTCCTATTCCTGTGGCTATTAGCGCACCTCTTGTAGCTTTTAAGTTGACATTAAGTAGATTAGTCGCCTCAGCCGCATCTCTAATCCTAGTAGCCCAACCACCCGTTAAAGCATCAAGTGTTGAAATAGCCCCGCCGTTGTCTGCGAGTTTTTTTAAGGACCCATCAGCCCTATCCGTATTGGTTTCAACATCTCTTATCCTTGCTCCAGTTCCCTCAAGTTTATCCTGAAGCTGATCAAGATCGCCGTCTTGAACCTCTATTACTAAGACTTTTGTAACCATTTCTTTCTTTTATTCTTTTCCTTGGCTTGTTTTAGAGACATAGGTAAGCTATACTTCCCTTTGGCAATCTCGATTTCGTCCGATAAGCCGTACCAATCATCCATAGTTAATATGTCGATAACCAACCCGATCACGCGCTACCCCCTCCTCCGCCTTGTGAGCAGATAAATAAATCAACTACTCTTCCACTGGAATTAATTCGAATACTTCTATTTGAACTTATTTTGTAATAATTGTTGCTGCCGTTAAATACAGTATTTAGCGCCTGTTCATTGTAAATTACATCGGCAAGGGTTGGTAAAAACTCATCCCCATCCCAGTACTTTTTATCATTAACTGTAAGACCACAACTTCCTATTCCTGTTGAGCTTGAAGAGGAACTAATATCAAAACTTTTACCAGTGTTAGGCGTTGGGTCCGGATCATTTACCACTTCTGCTGCTGACCCCGATTCTTCTTCTTGGGAAACACTTCCGTCATTCGCAGCACTGCCGTAGATATCATTTAGAAGTACAAATTCTGTTTTCCCAGTAGTTATATCCATTGTGTAGTTGTTAATTATATAACGAATTGTGTCAATAATTAAGCGATCATTTAACTTGATCTTCCGCATTAACCATAACGGAAGATGAATCATGATAGGAATCATCCTTCTTTTCTCGCTAAAACTATCTGTTATATAATCCTTGAAATAAAGCTCGTAAGCCGAATTAATTATAGTGGCTCCGTCATGCTCGTTTATCTCACTTCCAAAAACAGTACTAAAATCTTTGTTGTCATTTATCACATGACTAGGCATGTAAACATTACCGTTTAACTGTTCCTTGGTAGACACATCATTTATAAATCCTATTGCATTTGCTGAAATGCTTTTCTGTTGGACATATAAAAAATGTGCGTCTGGCACTGTTTCGGAAAGTGAAGTTGTAAGGCTAAGGCCGTAAATAATATTTAATTGCTCATTAGTATTAGTATCAAGTAATTTTTCGTACAACATTTGCTCAAAAGCAAGCTCAATTTCAAATTCCTCTCCGTCTAAAGTTTCCCCGGAAGCACTACTTAATTTTGTCTCTAAGTCTCCATATGCTACATTATTAAGCTGTTCAAATTTCTCTGCTAGAGTTGTTTTTGGACTCTGGAATTTAAAGGCAATCTCTTTGAATATCTCCGGCCTGTCGATCTCATATTCCTCTTGATCTACATACTTACTTACATCGTAAATTTGCCCATCTTGGTACCACTGATCTAATTGTTTGACTTCAAAATCTGTGTCGCTATTTGGTACAATTGTCAGATTAAAAAATTGAAAAAAGCTTTTTACAAAATCAAACACTTTCATGGAGGGCATAAACTCAGAAATATTAGCTGTAACTGTGCTAATAGTAAAGTCAGTATTTATGTCGCATTCACACAAGTCTACCCCTAAAGCGGTACTAACCTCTAATCTTACAAATTCGATGGTTTTCCCTGCACTGGTAATGATTCTAACATACAACTCGCTTCCTGGCAGAGGATCTGTAGGGAAGTCATAGATCAAAAGAATGTTTCCGCTTCCAGCTTCTTCTTTTAAAACCGTGCTATTGTTCATTGCTTGCACGGTATATATCCGGTCATCTGATGAATTAATTTGAATTCTAAATTCACTAACTTGGTTAAGACCTGAATTACTAACTATAAACGACCCAGTACTGTTATTAAAAGTGCCTACACTGGCCACAGGTACGCTTATAGTCTCGTAATTAGTTATTCTGGTGGTGTTTTGAAGGCTGTCGCTAGTGTCTTTATTGGCAAGCCAAAGACGAAGCTCTTCTGTTTGAGAGTTGCCAAGAAAATCCCTAGAGAAAGTTAGATTGTATCTTAATTCAATTGCCTCTAATATTCGCATCATTCTAAGGGCTGGACGAAGAGAGGTCCAATTTATTCCATGGACGTCGTTAGAAGCGCTTCCGTTCCACGCGATATTTACTAAACGATCAGAATTAGTAATATCTGCCGAATCTGAATTATAAAACCATTGCTTGTCAGTGCTGATTAAGGGGAAAACAAGTTGTCCGCCAAAAATTCCAGAAGTAAGACCTGTTTTTACATTTGCAGCATTATAGACAAAATTATAAGCTGATAGATCCAGAGCATTAAGATAATCATCCCCAAAGGCGTCTTTTAAGTCTGCTAAATTTCCAATAAAGCTAAGCTTATAATATTCCGGTTGTTTTCGCACCATCTTCGCGCCATCAAGTCGGATAGTCCCTATTTTTAGTTCCAGGTTTTCAACCCAAATAAACGCTTTGTGTCTAACCCTTGCATCAAAGCCCCCATTTAGATCAAAATTGTAGTAATAGCGAAAAGTCCTATTGTTGTTAGCAGATGCTGGTACCGTAAAAGATTGACCGAATTCATTAAATATCTTGCCGATATCCTTAATATTTTGGACGCTAGCCTCTATGTTGATGGTTTCGTTATCGAAGGTATCAACTCTTTTCCCTGCCACATATAACAAGACTTTGTACCGCATTACACCGTGTTCATTATTTCGTGTGCAAACCCAAATTCAAGATTGTAACTGATTAACTTATCTACCACCCTTGTTTTAAATGCCAGGCTATTTGAAGAAACATTCACTGGATTAATATTTGAACCTTGCCTAAGCCACACCTTTTCGGAAAGCATTAATTGCTCAATTGTTTTGTTGTAATTCTCGTTCAAATAGTCGCTTTCCAAGGTGATTTTGTTCATCCCCGAAATGAGATATTCTCTTTTTTGGTGCCTTCGGGTATTGTAGCTTGTGCCATCTGTAAACGAGTTCAAAAAACTTGATTTGGTAATATTCATTGATTTTTTAGCCACTGCGCGAAACTCCATGCTTTCTATTACCCCAAATCGGTTTATAAACTGAACATCGTACACAGGATATTTACAGGCAACTTCTCTTTCTATTAAAATGCTGTCATTGCCAAAAGCTACCGTGACATCTCCACTGTAGTCACTGCCTCTGATGATTAAATATTGAAGTGCATCAAGAGGACTGTCAAGAGAAAGTAGGGCAACTGGAGTTCCATTAATGGTGGGATCTGAACTTCCAGATAACACCCATAACGGCACAATAAAATACCCGTCTTCTGCCATTTTGTAACTATCATGTTCAAGTAGAATGTCTTTGTTGGTTCTAGTGTTTTGACCCTCTTCAAAAAGGCTATACCCGTCAAGACAATCGAAAGTAGAACTTCCTGAAGTAGAAGGTCCGGCGGTAACGGTTTTTGATACTGTTATATCGACACGCAAAACTTCATCATTTCGTGATCTTATTATTCCTCCTGCTTGTAGATCGCTTAATTCAATAGGAATGTGATGGTAGAAATCTCGTATTATTGGCGATACATCAGCCCACATTTGAGTAAAATCTTGGGAAGGAACTTGTTTTGTAATACTTTCTTCTTGTATGTTTTCTGTGCCAGACGCAGTTTTGCGTTTAGTAGTTATCTCCCAAGTGACACTCTGAGTAAATTGATCTACCGATATATTAAAATAATACGGACTTCTTGTTGGTATTATTAGTTTCATTTGATATTTAGTGTTATTCTCATTAAATCCTCTACATCCAACCCGTAGGCTTCAATAATATCCTCCGGTAATTCTTTAAAAGCGTCCTCCCACGCTTTGGTAAAAAAAAGTTTGGGCCGTATTCCTTGCTTATAAATATGGTTGGCAAGATCGAAATTAGCCCCTCTTCTACTTGTAAACTGGCCCCGTTCGTTTCTTCCCGCCAAACCCTTTCTTACTTGCCACTGATCGAACTCCGATGCGGGGGGTCTTTTATTAGTAAACTTAAACGGCGTGTTATATTTACGCTCCGTTCCACTTACGCCCTTATCTTGAAACTCCCCGTAATCTTCCATGAACATTTCAATTGTAAATGATCTTGGAAAAACTTGAACATTACCCTCAATTGACCGTGATAATCTTCTGGATGTATTATGCCTGAGTAAGTTAGTCCTTGCACTGGCCGCAACCCGATCTATAAAGGCGTTTAACTCTTTTTCAACATATTCTTTTTCCATTAGCAGGCCTCTACTTCATCAATAGGAATCCCTATTGTTATTGTCATAGCCCAACCGTCGAGAATGTTTTGAAACTCATATCTGACAGGTTCAATAGTTGGTGTTCCAACAACTCTAAAATCATCTTCAACGGTCCAGTAATCTATGCGCAAATAAATCCGAATTAACACGTACAGCATTGCGTTAAGATTGTCATCCTCATTAGAGTTAGCTATAAACTTGTCATTGGTTACCCGTTTATCAATATCACGTATTGTAAGGGCGTTTATCTCAAAAGTCAATTGTATTTCCTTTTTGTTAAACTGACTGTTACTTGGCGACAAGTGAACAAGCGGAAACATAGTGGCTTTGTATTGATCGATCTCAGAAGGCAGACATTTGGTGACCGTATTTACCTCTTGTTCTGCCTGGGCTATTTCTCTAAGTTTATCAACTACCTTATAGTATCCGTTCATCCTTTCATATTTGATATTAAGCTGTCGTTGTGATCTTTTGAAAAGGCGAGGAATTGAAGGGCTGGTAATAGTTTTGATTCAGCAGCCCGCTCAAATTTGAAATAATCTCCTCCAGCGAGTGTATATAAGTGTTGATACCAACCCCATTTTTCGCCAAAAGTAGTTCCAGTTGTTTGCTGTTCTGTTTGTTCAGTTCTGATCGCAAATAGTTCGGGGTGATTCTCAACAACTTTTTGCTTAAACGATAAAAAAAAAGCATAGCTCCGTTTGCTACAGAAAGAGGTAGTTTCTTCATTAAATTCTCTGACTTATCCATCCCTTTATAATTTTTAATTCGGTAGCTTTCCCCAATCCTGGTGATTATAGGGCGGTAAAGAACAGCCATAGCTTTGTGAAGGCTTTCTTTTTCACTGAAGAAAATATCCAAATCAATATACTCGCCTGTAGTAATCTCATTTAGATTCGGAATAAATCCATATTCTACAGGGCCTATTTTTACCCTAGGTTTAAACTCTTGTTTTTCTTGAAGCACAGCAAATATGTGAGAGCTAATTTGAAGGAAATCTGATCTTTTAATTTTGTAGATTAGCTCCAATGGTACACCGCAAAATATTTGTATTACTCGCTCTCTTTGAAACTGTTCTGTTTGTCCTTCAAAATCAAGCTGTATCCAGTCCAAATATCGACCAACTGTTATTTCCTCTTGAGTATTAGGAATATTTAATTCTACCTTCATACCTAGATAAACGAAAAACTCGAAATTCTTAGATTACATGATATTGACCTGAGTTTTTCTTAAGGCTTGAGAGTGCGCAATAGCGTGCCGGGTCTACAGTGTGGTTGTGGGCGTCAATTGGAACGTCCATAGTATCACCTTGCTTGTCTTCCTTCCATTTGTAGCGTTTAAACTCCTCAATCATTTCCTTTGATCTTTTGGTAATAAAGAAGTGTTCTTGCTCTTGTAATAGCTCAATACCAAGGTTAATGGAGTCTTTTCCGGTTTTAGCGGAGTAGACATTTACCCCATATCTTCGAAGTTCGTCCCTGGTATCTGGCCTGGAAGGATCACAGTAAATAATCCTTTTAAAATCCTGCTTTGATAGTTTGGCGGCATCGGAAAGACTTAAGCCCTTTTCGTAGAATACTAAATCAAATATTATCTGTCCGTTGTACTGGTACATATCAACCAGTGTCCAAGGGTCATTGTGCCCAAAGTCCATTCCTGAGCAAATGTATTTAGCGTCCTTTGGGACCCTATGGCAGATACGGCAGTTTGAGAAGACAACCCCTTCTAATAATCCCGTTAGCCCTAATCCGTAAACACGCCATTTATTTGCCCAATATGGATGTTTAATATTGCTTTTATCAAACAGTTCAGTAACTGACAGCGTAGTATCATAAAATCCTCTTTCTAAATAGCTGAGTATGGTGCGCTTTTCATTAGCTGGGCAATATTCATTGTCCTCGAAAGTAAGTCTAAGTGTTTCGCAATCGTCTTGGGGAATTATCTCTCGATCAAGCCAAAAATCTATGTCTGGGTTTAAGTCAGCATAAGCGACTTTTGAACGTCCAGCAATCTGTACGAAGCCATCGAGGGTCAATCCGCCTCGATTTATTTCATTGAAGTATACAATATCACGACGAAACCCTTTTCCTAAATCAACCTTATCCAGGCCAACAAATTCAATATAGCCGCCAGTATTAAAGTGGTAAATATTCTCTCCCGCTTTCCAATTCCTATCGTTCCACATGCCACCGGACTTCATGATCTTAAAGAAATCTCGCATTGCAGTTTTTTTAAGCTTAGTAAGCTCTGCTTGGAATATGGTACACTCTAACGGTTGGTGTTGACAAGCCCCAATCATCAAAAGTTCTAAGGCTATGGTCTTCCCAGCCCCTTGCCCTCCCTTTATAACCCTAATCGGTTTGGTCAGTGCTTTTATCCTCTTGGCTGCTGTCGTCTCCTGATACATTCGGCATAATTATAGGGCTAGCAGGAAATAAAATGTTTTGTTGAATATTTTGGCCTTGTGAATCTGCAATCTTGATTAAACTAGCCTCGCCATATTTTTTTGGATTTCTTTTTCCGGCCATCCATCGGTAATGCTGTGCTAGTTCCCTTGCCCGTTGTATTTCGATTCTATCGGCTTTAGCATTTAACAGAACTTCTTCGCCTTTATCAGCGTAAGCACTTGCAGATATTGCTAATGCATTTTGTGTTCGCGCGGAATGTTCGGGTTTGTTAAGGAATTCGTGCAGGGTAGACAGGGTGACACCGTAAACCTTAGATATGGCCCTAAAGGTCTTTCCGTCCTGTAGATCAGAAAGTATTTCTTCTATATGAGGCTGAAGTTTGCTTGGCATAACAAAAACCCTACCCAATTAAGGGCAGGGATAAATTTATTCTTCGTCGGTTTCTTTCTTGGGTTCTTCAGCCTATATTTTAGGGTCAGGCTTTTTCACATCTACCAATTCATTAGTACGCACAACTTTAAGTTGTGTCTCGTTTACCACGTCGTACCTTTCATTGTTGATAGTAAGGCGTTTTCCAGCTTTTAACTGTCCTGAGTATTCAATTACTTTTTTCTTTGCCATTATTTATGATTTTTGGATTTGCTTAATTTTTCTTTCATAGATTCATAGACTAGATCTATTCTTTGAATGTACCCTTTCCATACTGCCCCTGAACAACTGCGACAACCTTTTACGTTTACGCTCAACACCGAATTATACATTTCCAAAACAAAAGTTTGTAAGTCTTGATCTAATTTTTTGTGCTTAGCTTTTTTAAATTCCTCCCAAGCTTTAAACTGCTCTTCGGTCATGCAACTCTTTTTCGTATTGAAATAATCGAAGTGAAGGTTATTTAGCCATTCTTTTCGCTTCTGGCACCCGCAATCTTCTCCAGCTATGGCCTTAACAGCTTTTTTTAATGTCTCAGGGATTGCAGCTTCTATCTTATCTCCTAATCCCGTGCCGTCTTCTAGGTCTACAATGTTTTCATCTTGCTTGGTTTCTGCTGCTTTTGTTGGTTGTTTTGGCCGAGTCTTTTTTGCTGTAGTGCTCATATTAAAAATTATTTGATACTTCTTCTTTTAACATTTCAAAAGCTTCCTTTCGGATCGTTCGTATTCTGAAATATGGAACTTGTGTTTCGCGGTGCAAATCCATCATTCCGCCTTCTACACTCTTTAATAATACTTCTCGATGCACAAAAGGCATATTGTCCAAACATTCGCTTAAATCAATCCTTTCTTCCAGAGTCTGGTCTTCTTCCTGTACTTGAGTAACGAAAAACTCTGTAGATGTTGCAGTTTCCCGCTTCTTCCGCTTCTGATCAATGTGTATTGATTTCATGGTCATGTAAACATAGCGAAGGTTTAATTGTAAATCGGGCTTTCTAGATAAGATTTCCTGAAGTTTGAGGTAAGCATTATTTACTAAATCATTTTTGAGATCATGGCACTGTGTAATAGTGTATGCCAGGTTCAGGAAATACTGGTAGTTATCAGAAATTAAATTAATGCTATCCACGCTTTTATTTTTTAGGCAAGGACCTTCATAAAAACAAAAAAGCCCACCGCTCCGATTATAAAAATTGAGTGATAGGCACTACGAATATACTAAATTGTAATTATAAATGAAATTTAAATTTCGAATTATTACTTTTTATTGTCATTCCCCTATAGACTGTTTTAGGTGATCTAAAATCTTTCTGGCTCCCCTTCTTTCGTGTATTTTGTACACAGATCCTGGAACATGCCCAGGTGGTAATTGTATTACTTGGGTGATATCTGAGATTCCTTTTTCCAAGTCCTTCTCCATCTGATGTTTGTGGTAGGACTCAATATGTTTTTTGCACTCATTTTTAACTGATGCCCCAGGAATTATATATGACCCGTAGGCTTCACTTAATGTTTGTAAAATAGCTTCTAGACACTTCTCCGCTTCCTTACTCATTTTTTAGGGGTTTCTAATTCAATTATGTTAATTTCAAGTCGACTTCTATTACCGGTTTTGAGTTCATACCAATCTGCTATTTCACCCATAGTCGTTTTGTGAGTAATCTTCAAACATGGATTGGTTTTTACCCAATCATTAGGCGTAATTTGAACATTCGATTTAAATGTTGCTACGTATTCCTTCATTTTTCACTTTTTAGCTCGTTAAAAAATCCTCAAGTTCCTCGCCATTTGGCGTTTGAGGGTTGTAGTAGAACTTACCGCCGTTTTTGTTTACCAAAATATGCTCGTAGTGATGGACCCGGATTAGCTTGATGGTTATTTCTTCTTCCATGACTATTCTATTGAATTAATTCAGTATTGCTTATATAAACCCCGTCTACAATTACACCGCCTATCTTTACCTCTTGGATGATTCCGGATCCTTCTACACCATCCATATAGACACCGTATTTTATTCTAAATCTTACGAAGTCCCCTTTTTTCATGTTATTGGGTTTTGGGTTAATCGTCTTCGTCGTCAAAAATTGACCTTTTAATACCGAAAGGGGTATCTACCCAGGTATTACCTTCTTCATCCTTTCCGTATCTGCCGTAGTGTCCGAAAGGGCTTTCTCCAAAACATCCAGTATTCCATTTAATTTTACTCATATCTCTTGTTTTTATTTATCTAAGGGAGTTGTTATTAGGGGGTGGTTACAATTTGGATAGGACTTAAGCAAAGTCCATCTTTCCCAAATTTGAATTGGGTTTTTCGTAAAAAATCTTTGATTTCCTCAACATCTTCGCTCTCTACAAACATTTCATTATCCCAAAATTCTTCTATGCCCATTGATCCATCAGAACAAAGGACAAAAGTTGCGCTAATGTTGTTGCGCCTCTCAAATTCTTTTAAAAGCTGGGTTATTTCTTCCATTCTCAATTCTCTTTATTTTCGTTATTTATCACGTTTTACGTTAGTGGTTCCATGGGTAGCTTTTTACCCGTTTCAGGATCGCAAGGCCATTCGCCAACTTTCTTATTTGGGTAATATTTACCGTTTAAAATTAATTCTGCACTTCTTGGCAAAACATGTACACAGTCTCTTGTTGTGGTTGGAAGCATGTCCCAGCCAAGTGTTACGTAAACTTGTTCTTCCATCCTTTAGGTGTTGCTAAATCAGTTTAATTACTCTCTTTTTTACTTTTTTGGTTTTTGCTGGAACTTTAATTACTTCCTCCTTTATTTGTAGCTCAAAATTTAGAGGTTCCGGGAAAAACTCATTAATAGGTTTTTTGTAAATACAAGCCATTAGATAGAGTACAGGGGCGGATATTCTTTGCCTGCCCTTCTCCATATTAATAACATTGACCCTACTCATTGCTAAAAAGTCTGCAATCTCTTGTTGAGTAATCCCGGCTTGTTGCCTGAGGGTATTCTTTTCTTTGAATGCCATTCAAAACGAATATTCCCAGACTTTCCAGTAAGTGAATAGCTTTTTGCTTCTACCTTTATCATATCTTAACTGTTTGATTTTGTTCTTTTGAAATATTCCTTTTTGTCAATTAAAAGAAGTACCGGAATCACCTTGTCGTCCCATAAGTCCATTAATCCAGAAAATTCTGTTCCTATGGTGATTTCAGCCCCTTGTGATACTTTGTTTCCTCTAACAAAAGAACTGCTAACAGAAACCATCTTTGTGCCTTTCTCAGCATCTTCCTGGTTCATTTCGTCTAAAACTTGAAATAATCTTTTTTTCATCTTAACTGTTTATCGCGTTTTACTTATTTAATAATTCAGGGGTTAAAAATCGTAGCACTCTTTAGCTAGCTCTGCCACATCCCCAATTTTTAGGTTTGGATCTTCACGTATCAAATCAAGTATCTTGATAAAAAACCTTGAGTCCTGAGAAGTGATATTTCGACCAGCCATTTTACAGGCCATTTCAAAAGCCAATTCTTCCTTTGTTTGATTTTCAACTAATTTCTTTCGTGACATATTGACTATGTTTTAAAAGGCACAGGGAAGGTTTGATACTTGCATGAATTATAGTTGATGTTAGCCAACACTCTATTGCTCCGAAAAGCACTTAGCAAGGATACTCGTTAATATTTTCATCAACCTTATTGGACTGTGCTAGGTGTCTGATATTTACCTGGCTTGTGTATCCTAGCCTCCTTCCCAGTCCATTCTCACCCGATAAGCTTAGCGTCTCTGTTCCGCCACTGTGCCTTTGGTTTATTCAATTACTTCTTTAGGGTGAATTTTACCGCCTACTATTTCAAGGTTTTCATTGACCTCAATCGTAAGGTTGGCATATTCTCCGTACTCAAAAACCTTGTTAATTTTTTCATGGTCAAACCCAAGCGAATGCCCTAAATCGTTCCATCCGTCAGAGTCTTTAACCATGTCTAAACTTATTGTCGCTGTTTTCATATCACTTCCTATTTTGATTAAATATTTGCTTTGCTTTTGTTGATTTTTTCAAATCTTAGTTTATACTCGTCGCCTCCCTGCTCATAGGTGGCTTCTATAAAATTTGGTATGTTCTCAGCTTTCATAACTAGAATCAATCCCAGTCCTGTCGATTGAACTATTTCATTTGATTCTTCGCTCCATTCCTCTGCTTTCATTGTTTTAATCTTTTGGTGGGTCAATTAGTTTTCAAAATCTCTAAAGCCTCATGAGTAAGCACGTAATCAAATGGCTTTCTAAGTTGTTGGTAAATCCAACCCTTTTCTACAAGCCTAAAAAACACACCATTATCGATGTGGTAATCTGCTTTTCCTTTTCCGCTGATAACCGCCCCTCTCATCTCCCTATCAGTAATAATAACTGCACCGTTAAAAACATCATTGACAACTTTCTTCTGCCTTTTTGTTAATTCGGAAATTTTTTGCGGCTTCTTGACCCATTCCATATTTATTGCGTTTCAACTACTTGTTATTGTTTTGGCGTTGTTGCCACATTCTAAAAACATATCCAAATACAAACACTAACAACAAGTGAAGAATCGTTAAGATTTTTTGTTCAATGCTCATTACTATTGTTTTGGGTGGGTTGGACTGTAGCTTTCCCGTATTGCTGTAAACAAGAAGCCTTTAATTCGTATGTAATAATCTGACTTTGCTGCTGACTCTGCTGCTGATTCTGCTGACCTTGCTGCTGACCTTGCTGCTGACCATGCTGCTGACCTTGCTGCTGACCATGCTGCTGACCTTGCTGCTGATTCTGCTGACCTTGCTGCTGACCTTGCTGCTGACCATGCTGCTGACCTTGCTGCTGACCTTGCTGCTGACTCTGCTGACTCTGCTGCTGACTTTGTGATTTCGTTAAATGGGACGTCAAATAGCTCAATGCATTTTTTAATTGCTTTTTCACATTTTTCATTTCCTTCACAAAACCTTAGTTGGTCCTTAAGTAACAATTGAAAGTAAACCGACTTCATTTTGTTTAAGTCAACCCCAATAGGTAGGATATCTATGCTTTCCTTTGGAAACTTTTCAAACTCCCCTTTGGGTAGGTTTTCGAATATTTTTTCAGTTAGATGACAATACCATAAATCGATGTTGTATTTATCACTAAATTTTTGAATTGGTTCATCCTCAGTCTGCATAGTGCAACCATAAAAACAACCCTTAAACCCATTGCCTTCGATTTTTTTACTTGTGAGCCATTGGCCTTGAATAAATGCATCAAGCTTTTGGTGATGGTCTAATTGATTGATTAGTTCACTTTTTAATTTGGGATCGTTGTTGAATGTTTTCATTTCCTCCATATTGTTAAATGTTTAGATAGCCTTTTGCTGTTGATTCCTGAAATCTATTTCTTGTTCCACTAGCTCATACATGGCCGGGTCAAATGTTTCTGATTTGGAGTCATTTTCAATTAAATACCGCTTAAGTTCTTCGTTTGATTTTCGCTTTAAAAGCACCGTCATAGCATTTCGATGTCTGCCCTCTGAGTTATCAGATTTGTAGGTTACTTTTTCCTTACCAGCTTCTTTAAGAATCGATTTGTGAATAGGCATTTGGGTTACCTTGGACTCGTCTTTTTTAGATTGATGCTGGTTCTCCCTCTCGATGGCTTTTAGCTCTAAAAAAGCCGGTACCCATTTGTGAAGTACGGTCTGCCCGTCGAGTTTAAAATCCATACCGTCACCTATTTTGCCCTGGCGGGCTAGCTTGTACATCAGCACAACATCTTCCAAGGTTTCGTACTGGAAAATATCAAATAGATCTATCGCTAATATTGCCGCCTGAGTCTCGTTGAATTTTCCCTTCATATTGAAACTCTCAGCCAATCGAAGCGTTAGGTAAGTGATCGCTTTGACTATATTTTTTTTGCCGATTATTGGGGTGAGTTTCATCAAATGAGAGCTATTCATTGCACTCGAAACAGTAAGTTCTGATTCTACTTCCAAAAGGCTAACCTGATCGTTACTACCTAAGCAGCTGATCAACGACATCACTGGAAGTGCTTTTAAGCTCTGCATCTGTTCTGGCGTTATTTGTACTCCTGTTTCCATTGATTTGTATTAATTCGTCATTCCACGATTCGTTATTCAAAAAAGTTTCTGGATTCTTCCGGTATTGCTTGTCAGGCTGTGATCTCTTGTAATCCGGTATGAAAGCCATTATCGCCTCTTTGGTTTTATGAGGAAGTCTGTCAAATTTGGATTTGATCTTTTCCTTTTTACCTATTTTTTTGTCATACAAGTCCCAAAAATCATCGAACGTGGGCCAGAGTTCCGTATGATCCTCATCATCATTATCTTTACTATTACTTTCATTATCATCTTCACTATCAATAAAAGCTTGAAGCGTATGCTTAAAGCGTATGCTTAAAGCGATGTCTATTTCATTTTTTGATTTAGTGAAATCAACATTCATTAACTCTTTAGAAATTGAATCCCATTGCGATTTTTTTAGGTTGTGTGTTTTTCGCTGAATTTTTATAAAAGCCCCTACAATACCCCGTCTTCTCTGGTTTGCTTTGTAATTATCCCGCTCGTCCTTGATTCCTTTCATTATCTCGTTGGCGCGGTTTCCGTCTTCGTTTACAGGGAATTTTGCTGCAAGCGTATGGTTAAAGCACTCTTTGAATCGTACATACTTTGAGAACTTAACCCCAGCCAGTTCTGCTAAAGATTCGATGTCATTAGGTAAGGCTCCCTTGTCTGCTTGATGTGCCAATAAATTAATATACCAACCCCTAACATCCGCGTCCATTCCTTGCGTGCTAACAAGCCATTCTTTGTATAAAAAAGGGAAGGTGAAGTCTTTAGCCATTCTGATAATGCTCAATTAATTGATCGATGTTATCTTTTATTATATAAGTGAACTGGTAACAAGACCCCAGCTGAGTATTTATTAAAACACCTTTTGGAAGCATGTAAATAAACACTACACTTCCTTCTAGTAAAATCTGTTTAATAACTTGGCATTGCTGTAAATCCACTTTCTTCAAAAATTTTAGGCTCTCGACTGATCCATGACAATCCTTGCAAAGTGTTGCTAAATCTGAATCATTCGCCTCCCAGGGCTCTCCGTTATATTTCCAGTGATGAACCTGAAGCTCAGTTTCGGTGTCCCCACAATGTTGGCAGGTCCAATTGTCCCGCTCAAGAATCTTCAAACGTTTTTTCTGCCAGCGCGGATCTTTTAATTTTTTCGAATAGTTCATTCCATCCAAAGGTTAGCGAGATAAACAATTGCCCATATCACCAATGCAGCTACTAAAAGCAGTATTGTGATAAATACCTCGAAGTTGTTATTGTGGTTCATTCAAATAATTCTAGTTGATTGATGTTTTCTTTTCTTATTATTTCTCTAGCGCAGTCTAGGATCATTAATCCTATTTCAGGATCGACACAGTTCCTTAAAATTTTGTCCTTTCTGGTCTTTAGTTTTATTCCTGATAAGTCAAAACCAAAATGAGGTTGGGAAGCGGTGATATTGTCAATATCACCGTCATAATTCTTTCTTTTACGCTTGGTTTTTTGCGCTATGATATTTTTTATTTGCTTAGGGGGATTGCTTTTATCAGTGGTCCTTATTCTGAAATTGCACCAAAACAAATGCCTGTGATGTTGTTGACTTGGAAATCCTGGAATATAAAGCCCTTCATTGCCGTAATAAGGAATGACATTTTCAACGCAGAACTTACCTTTAAAAAAGTGCTTTAGAAAAATGATTTCTTCATATAGTCCTAAATCCGGGTAGCGTTCTATTGAGAAATTCACATTCATTCTAGTGTGGGTAGTACACGGGTAACTGCTCCAAACAAAATCGTATTCGTGATGGTCTTTCAAAAGAAATTCGTGAGCATCACCAACGATAACAGCATCGTTAGGAAAATGAGCTTTATATATTTCGGCTATTTCAGGTTCTTTTTCCACAGCAGTAACTTCCACATCTTCCCATAGTTTGCGGTTTCCTCCTATTCCTGCGTATAGATTCAATACCTTCATATATCTAGCTCAAATCCGATTAAAAAATGGGTAATGTTATTTTCTCTACGTACATGCACTAAATCTGCTATTATAAAAGCGTTGTGCGTTATTCTGAAGCTATTGGTTATGCTTCCTGCTAAATCAATCTTATAATTGACATCGTTGTAGCTTGGCCCTAATCCGAAGGTTAACCGGTAGTTCTTTTCCTGGTGTCTGAGTACCCCTAAAAAATCTAAGGCCGTGTAATTAAGTCCTAATACTGATGTTTTTCGGTAAGATCCTTTAACGCCTACTTTTCCTAATACATGAGTGTAGCCTATAGACCATGAAAGGGTGTTTCCGTCTATTCGGTTGGATATGTCTGTTACGCCTCCGTTTAGATGAATCTGTGCGTTACACATCCCAAAAACCAATAAGGTCAGCAAAGTGATTCTATGCCTATAAGTTCTTTTCATCAAATATTTTTTTCACTTCAATTTTTTCTAATACAGTCAATACATGACTTCTAAAAATGGTTTCTCCTACTTTTTCAATCTTTACTTCTACTCCGTTCTCTCTAAAAATGAACCATACGTTAGGATATATTTTACTTTGTACTATCCAGAAATTCATTTATAAACTCCTTTTCAAGCCAGTATTCCTTAAACCTACCTTTCTTTCCATCATCAAGAAGTGGAAATTCGTCTTCCACAGGTATTCCAGCTTCTCTTAAGTCTTTGATTCTTCTTGGAAGGTGTCCTATTCCCAAATAAATAAGGGAGTCCCTTACATTCATTCTTTGGCCTGTCAAGAGTTGTTCTAATACTATCCGGCATTGGCGGTTAAACTCGTCCAAGTGCTTTATGTAATTGGCCTCGCTTTCCTGGTTGTTTTCGATACCGTGAGTAAAATCCAGTGTTTGATTCATATCTTTTCCTTTTTCAATTCCCGTGACTTGACCTTATATTTTTCGATAATATCTATTAGCTCAAAGCGATCCCATTTGTAATTGATTCGCTTGCTTTGATCTGCTAATTTTTGGAGTTGTATTACTCGCTCAGATCCGATCTTTTTAATGAGATTCTTGACGTACGCCAATTGGTTGCCAGACTTGAAATAATTATCAGATAAGGACTGAAGGTGTACGTTGTCTTCGTTGAATCTTAATAGCGGATAATCCCCTGCCGAATAAAGGTGTCCCGCATGAGAGTTGGTACTTGGAATTTTTAAAGGCCTACCAGAAGAAATACAATTGCCCTTACGATATTCGTCTGTATCTCTAAGACGGATGTACAGATTAAAATACTTTGTTGCCAATCCTAAGAGATCGGATACAGACTTGTTCTTGTATTTCTGAATGGTTTTAGACTCCATTATTTTGATAATTCTTCTTTTGAAAATTCTACCACCTTTTTACATGTCTCTACACCAAACATTCCTATATGGGTGTACTTACCAGGTATTCCTAAGTATGTTGACAACCTTGCGTAAGCCTCATTTCTTCTCATACTTCCATGTTTCCAAAGCTTGTCAAACCATTCATGAGCCTCTTTTTTGGCGCTTCTTAACTCCTTGTTAGCCAACCTTCCCAATGGCTTGCCAGTGGAATGACAACCTACATGAGCATCACATTTAGGATAGTTCACGCAAACAATTTGCTTTCTGTCGGAATACGACCTACCATAGATTTCAAACTCATCTGTGGCCCTTGTTTTAGAGCCGCAGTAAGGGCAGATTTTTGCGTAAAAAATATCTCTATGTCTATCCGTGACCTCAATCATTTTTCCATAGACTTATTTGTGTCCTTAAATCGCTTCTCAAATCTTTATAATGGTCAAGTATCTTTCGTATTTCGTCCAGTTCCGGAACCTCGTTTTCAGCGTCCTTTACCTTCCCCGACACATACCTAGCATTGCTGTTTTGATAGGCTACTTGAAACTCATTGTAATAGTGTTTTCTTAGCTCAACCAGATAAGAAATATTACAGCCCAAATCCCGTAGTATTTCGCTTAACTCCCTTGTTTCTATAAGGGGAATCTTCTGATAGCGATCTACTATGTTTCTTAAGTTTTTAAGAACTTCTACGAGACTTTTCACGATGCATAAATTTTATCTTATCTATTTCCTGAGTGGCTTCTCTTTTGGTTTTGTAATAGTTCCGGTAGTTGGGATCGTTTTCCATTAAAAACTTATGTTCATCTGGGTAACTAACCGTTGCGCTTTTAAAGCCTTGTCGAACCTCAGAAGGAAGGGAAGTGTATATTTGATCGTCCATTATGACCAACCATTCCTTTGCCCTTTCCTCCTGGATTTCTTGATATTGTTCTTTAGAGCCTTTCACGAGTTTGACTTTAGCCACTGATTAAATTTCCCGGCTGTTTCAATTACTTGTTCAGGTGTGTAATCCCGGCCTTGATTGATATAAAAACCTGCATAATCCTTTGCGTAGGCTAAAGCGAACGAGGCTTGCCCTCCTTTGCTGTTCATGTTTTTTTGCTGGAAAAAATTACCATCGGGTTTCTTCTCAGATTTTGCCTTAGTAAACTCTTGCTGTCCAGGATCTCCAATTAGCTTGTAGGTAAGCTCCCAACCGACTTTACATTCAGTTTTTTTGCCAATGTCTATTTGATCGCCGTTGTCCATTACCAAATGATGGTAATAGATTGTTGCTCCGTTTCCCGTCCATGGGCTAATGTGTTTAATCTCCTTAATTTTTGCTGTCTTTATTTCCATCTGTTTTACAGTTTTTTGTTTATCTAAATGCGCTATAACTATTTCCTTTTCCTCTTGTGAAAGCTCATTCCATGCTTTAAAAAGTTGATCGGAAATCACTACCCTCTATTTTTTATTTCAAACCAAATCCTTGCTATGCCCATATAGAGCAGGATAAAGAAGCTTAGTGCTACTTCAGGATATTGGTCTATCCAGTTCATAAACCGAATTTGATCTTTACTACATCTATTATTGCTAAGTATTCCTTGGCGTGCTTCCCCTCGCCGTGGGTCTGTTTTACCTGCTTTTCAAACTGTTTCAAAGTGCCTTCGAAGCATCCGCATTTGACTTTTACTTGGCCTTTCTTTTTGGTCCTAAAAAATGTGGTGTTTCTACCAACTGATCCGAACCTTTGAAAAAAACAGTAATCATCACCGGACACCCTTGCATTACCGTACACCCTTGCATTACCGGACACCTCTGCATCACCGGACACCCATGCATCACCGGACACCTCTGCATCACCGGACACCCATGCATCACCGGACACCCATGCATCACCGGACACCCATGCATCACCGGACACCCTTGCATTACCGGACACCCATGCATTACCGGACACCCTTGCATTACCGTACACCCATGCATCACCGGACACCCTTGCATTACCGTACACCTCTGCATTACCGTACACCCTTGCATTACCGGACACCCTTGCATTACCGTACACCTCTGCATTACCGTACACCCTTGCATTACCGGACACCCTTGCATTACCGTACACCCATGCATCACCGGACACCCATGCATCACCGGACAAGTTTTCTGACTTCTCTACAAAACCCCCTAAATCACCCTTTTTGATTGATCTAAATGACTTGGTGGCTTTTATTCGGAATACTTTGATTCCTAAAAAATTGATCTTAAATTCTTCTGTTAACTCAAAGTGTTTTTCCATATCTCATAAGGTTATACAAAGCCAAAGGGTTAGTGTAAACATGGCCCCAGCTAGAAATAGCATTGCAGCTAATAGTATTTTGTGTTTCATTTTTTACTGAAATGTTTTTTTATCAAATATTCTGTTGCCTCAGCATCTGTTATAATGGCCTTTCGCTTAGGTTTTTTAGGTTTGGCCGGAACAACCCCTAACATTTTGTAGAAGCGTTTGACTTCCTTTTCAGGGAGTGCTTCAACTATGTTTATGGCCGTTTCAGCGGTTAACACTAGACTGACTTAGTAAGTGTTTTAAAAAACTCCTCTTGTTGATCGAGTCTCTTTTTTATGATCTCAAGAGCGGCCTCTGCTTCCCCTTCTTCAAAAGTCATATCGTAGATATAGCGCTGTCTGGCGTAAACTGTAGATCTAGCTCTCATACGCTCATCATTGACCATATCCTCTATAATCACATCCCTTACCTTGTATTGGCACTTCTTCCAGAGTCTTTTAATTTCTTCTTCCATACTTTTTAGTTTTGGGGGCCTTTCGACCCCCGTTCTAACCAAACAAACACCAGGGATTTCACCCAGTAATTTTTAATTAAAGGGCCAGACTTATACCCCACAGAAGCTGGCCCTTACCCAAACTCAACCTAATAACCCTCAGTTTTTGGCACTGAAGAAGCCATGTGCTTTGAAATAATTCGTATCGTAATTCCTTCCGGTGATTTCGTAGTACATCTTAAAAATGATCGCTTTTAAATCCTCACGACGTCTTTCATCTGTTGTGGGGTCTTCGATCATAGCGATGTATTTATACATGAAATCAATAAGGTCCATTTTGAAGAAATCATGCTTAACCCATAAGGCGATAAATGCATTCGGATGACACACCCAGAAAAGAGTAGAATCTTGGCTTAGTCCACCGATATGTTTTTGCTTAGTCTTCAACATTTGTTTGGTTTTGTAGAGCCACAAAAGGGCGCTCAGTTTCTTTAAATAGGTCTTCATAATTCTCCATCCTGTATTTTTTTAATGAATGTCCCCGCCCTTTGCGTTGTGTACTCAAGGGCTGTTCCCTCGCTTCCGGCATCCTTTCGCTTTTGCTCTATTTCGTTTCGCCAGTCCTCATCTGTGTTGTAGAAATAAAAAGCCTGTAAAAGCGCTAAAGCTTCGTTGAACAGTTCTAGTAGTTCTTCTTTTGTTCCTTTGAATTCATTCATCAGATTATGTTTAAGTGATTGCGATTGCTTTAAGCCTTCATTACCAATTCTCTCTGCGCTCTGCTAAGCATAGAAATCCCGCGATTTATTTTGTTTTTTTCTGCTTTTAAAGCCATGCCCTTAGGAACCCTAAACCCGTTTGCGATAACAGTTCCAGGACGAATACCATGCCTCGCCATGAATTCAACACTAGATCCTGAATGTCTAAATGGTTTGTGGTGTAAAATGGTTTTTCCGTTTACTCTCTGAACTACAGTTCTTTTGGTTACCTTTTTCTTTTGAGGTAAATCAAATTGCTCTTTCTTTTCCATGCTTAATATTTTGAATAAAAATTGTGTTCTATAAATCGGTAAGTATCCTCCATGCAATCCCGGCTTTCTTCCTCTTCTAATTCCGCTACCTTTTCGTCAATGATGGATTGAAGTACTTCTACTTGCTTAGGGCTTACTTCCAAGTGATCTACATTACCGCGCCCCTTTTTGATCTTCACGCATTCTTCTACAACTACCTTAAAGCCGTCTTTGGCCTCTCCAAAAAAATCAATGTGATATCCTAAGTATGTAGCAGTGAATCCTATTACTCCGGTTAGGTCCTTTTCGTCGCTATCTTTGCGCTCTATAAGCTTGTTGAAAATGTTACTGCTGATTGCTGGTTGTACTGCCTTTGAAACCTCCATTTTTCGTATGTTTGCTTTGTTTGAACAAGTCAAATATACGAACATAGTTTGTATTTTACAACTTTTTTGTTTGTATATTACAAATTTTATTGAATGGAATCCAAACTCGCGAGGATATTAGAAGCTGTTGCTTATTTAAAAGGTAAGCGTATTATAAGAACTCAAAAAGATGTCGCCGAAGCTATGGGATACAATAAATCTACAATATCCATGGCGCTGAAAGGAGATGATAGGTATTTTACAGATAGCTTTATTGAGAAGTTCTCAAACACCTTTAATGTGGACAAAAACTGGATTGAAACCGGTACGGGAAGTTTGGATAATACAAATAATCAATTCAATCCTAAAACAATAGTATTAGATTCATCTTTGCTGGAAAGCAAAGACCAATTACACGCTCTTGCGCTCTTTGTAGAGCGGAATAGAATATTGTTACGAAAAGATTTTGTTTGGGATATGTTGTTTAAAGATGTGGAGGATAAAGCAGAAATTGCTTTAATGAAGAAGCTTCGAGAAGAGATTGACATGAAAACAGATATCAGCATTGAAGAAATAAAGAAAAGATTGCTTTCAAAAATGAAGTAGTTTTAGTCTATTTTAAGAATTCCAATTGAACCTGTATCTTGATTACCAGGGTAGATTCCTTCATTTAAGTTAGTTCTAATTTTTTCTACATGAGCACCCCTACTAATCGACACCATTAAGTCTCTTTTGGTTTCAGACTTATTTTTGTGGTTTTCTGCAAGTCTTGATTTCATTTCTTGGATGGCTTCATAGTTTGCTTTCGACCAAATACCCTCATCAGCCTCTTGATCATATCGACTAGGCTTTTGCCGTGTTTTAAACACCTTTTGAAGTAGATTAATAATTTTCAATTTCATGTGACTTTTCTTTTAGCCGTTTTTGAAACCTTTTTGAAATGGTTTTTCTTTCGGATTTTATTTCCTTTTTGAGTTCCATCATTGCCTCCTCTTCAATTTCAACTTCGTCAAGAAATTCCAATTTTGAAGAATTCTTTAGCAGTCCAAATAAATGGACATTAGATATTTCAATAAAGAAATCAACCACCGATTCCTTTAGCTCACGAATGTGTCGTATCTCCCTTGTCAGATACATTAGGAAAAGAATAAAAATACTGGTAGCAACAAATGAAAAAGCAATTGCTAGTAAGATTTCAGTTCTTCTGTAGAAATAATCCTGAAAGAAAATCCATCCCATGAAATACAATCCCGAAGCCATGGCCAAAATAGCTAAAGCCCTATAAACGTTTCTTATCCCGCTGCTATTGGTCATAAACCTAGAGCCAACAAAAATGACTACACCCATTGAAAAGGAGAAAACTTCGTTACCTATGGACCAAGAAAATTGGGACAGATACTCATACCCAAATAATGGGTAAGGATCCATCCCTTGAAAATAGATATAGACGTATTTTGAGAAAATCCCAAAAAAGCCAAAAATACCAATTATTGCTGCCTCTGTTTTACTTGCAGCCCCCTGCCGGGCAGGTCGTGGTGTCTGGTGAGTAGAGTTCTGAGTCTTCTGATGCTGTGTCATCTGTACAAGCTACAATTACGCCTATGGCGAATACGGCCATTAAAATGGCGTAAACAAATTTTTTCATAATCTGAAATTTTAAAAGGTTAATAATTCAACCTATAAGCTATTTCAGAAAGCCTTTCTCTTACGGGGGAGTGTAAGAAAATTATTCAATAGTTATTTACAATTATTCGAGTCGGATTTCGCCACTTTTAACTGCTTGTTTCAATCTAACCATTAGTCGTTTTCTAAAAACAAGATTAGCGCCGTCAAGACCGCCAACTGGTTTTTTTAAAATCCTAATCTGCTCTATTTCAAAAACGCCATCTTCCAAGCCAGTCTCTACTGGTATCGGGGGAGAGCCAAAATTTCCTTTTGTCAAAATGTTTACATACTTACCATTCACCCCACTTGGAGGGCCAACCTTAAACGAATGACCTACCTCAATAGTCTTTCCTTCAAAGACATAATGATTCACCTTTTTGTACTGCGACAGCATAACAAGTGGGATTAGCAATAAAACCACTAGGGATAATTTCATTTTCATTTGAATTAGCCTTTAAATATATGTTTCGTTTTTTACTTATCACTATAGAAAAACCTTAAAAAAACTGGGGTTTTTCTACAACATTATTTAATTAAAAAGAGGGAGGGCGTCAAATATATATAAATTTCATAAATGCCTATATTTGATTTAATCAAACACGTCAATAAACGCCAATTTTAGCGAACACTCTAGCGAACACTTTTTTGTAAAAATGCTTCCGTTTTAGCCCGCACAACCCAGTAAAACTGTATGAAAAAAGAGCCTATTCCAACTGATTACCGGAGTTTTTCATTTTAGGTATAAAAAAAGGGACGTAAACGTCCCTTCCAAAACACTAAAACCTAAAAATTAAGCTGCTTTTTTATAAGCTTTTTTTGCACTTGCCACTTTTTTAGCTGCTTTCTTGACCGCAAGCTTTTGCACTTTCACTTCCTGAACTGCCTTTTTTAAAGTTTTCTTTTTTGATTTTTGTTTTTTATATCCTTTTGCCAAGTTCGCGGCTTTCTTAAATGATTTTTTTCTGGCACTTAGGTTTGATTTCGCCTTTTTCAGCGCCTTTTTTAACTTATTTTTTTTGGACATACAGGTATCTTTAATGTTAATTCAAAGTTAATTGAATATTTATTTAATGTTACGTATTTAATGTTAAATCCACTCGTAGCGCAACTATTTTCTTTCCGTAGTATTGAATAACTTTGCAACAAATACCCTTTCGAATGACAAAAAAAATAGCGCCTTCGCTTCTAGCAGCAGATTTTGCCAACTTACAACGTGATGTGGAAATGGTGAATACTAGCGAAGCGGATTGGTTCCACCTCGATATCATGGACGGGGTTTTCGTCCCCAATATTTCCTTTGGTATGCCGGTGATTAAAGCGATTGCCCGACATGCCAAAAAAATATTGGATGTGCATCTTATGATCGTCGATCCCGATCGTTATATCGCCACCTTTGCCGAGCTATGTGCTTCGTTCCTTACTGTACATTATGAAGCATGTAATCATTTACATAGAACAGTTCAGGCGATTAAATCTGCTGGAATGCAAGCCGGGGTTGCTTTAAATCCGCATACCTCGGTACAACTTTTGGAAGATATCATCCAGGAGATTGATCTTGTCTGTGTAATGAGTGTCAATCCTGGTTTTGGCGGACAGTCTTTCATAGAAAATACGTATCAGAAAGTAACAGATCTTAAAGAACTTATCGAAAAAAAGAACGCTACTACTTTAATTGAAATTGACGGAGGGGTATCCGCTTCCAACGCAAAACAATTAATTACTGCTGGGGCGGATGTTTTAGTTGCGGGCAGTTTTGTTTTTGGAAGCGCAGATCCGATCGCCACCATACAAAACTTAAAAAAAGAAATTGTCTAATGTTGGAGTTTGATGTCATCATCGTGGGCGGCGGACCTATAGGTATAGCCTGTGGTTTGGAAGCACAGAAAAAAGGGCTTTCGTACGTGATCCTTGAGAAAGGCCCTATTGTAAATTCACTTTTTAATTATCCGATCAATATGCAGTTCTTTTCCTCTTCGGAAAAACTGGAAATTGACGGAATTCCGTTTATTAGTAAAGAAGCTAAACCCAAGCGCAATGAGGCTTTGGAGTACTACCGAAGAATTGTTACTTCAAACGCCTTAAACATTCATCTTTTTGAAACTGTTACGCAGGTATCCAAAATCGACAATTCCTTTGAGGTTCTTACAACCAAGACAAAGTATAATGCTCACAACATCGTAGTAGCCACAGGCTTTTATGACATTCCAAATTTAATTGGTGTCCCTGGAGAGGATTTACCTAAGGTGTCTCACTACTATAAGGATCCACACTTCTACGCCAGTCAAAAACTTGTAGTGATCGGGGCGAGTAATTCCGCGGTAGATGCAGCATTGGAATGCTGGAGGAAGGGTTCGGAAGTAACCATGGTGGTTCGTGAGCCGGAAATAGGACAACGTGTAAAATATTGGGTGCGGCCCGACATTATCAATCGGATCAAAGAAGGAAGTATTACGGCCTATTTTAATGCCAACGTAACTGAGATCAGGGCAACCGAGATCGATATTGCAACTCCGGAAGGGAAGAAAACCATAGCCAACGATTTTGTGCTCGCTTTGACTGGCTATATGCCCAATTTTACGTTTTTAGAACATTTAGGTATTGCTTTTTCAGAGGATGAAAAACGATTACCCCAGTACAATCCGGACACCATGGAAACCAATATAGAAGGGCTATACCTGGCCGGTGTAATTTGTGGTGGAATGGAAACGCACAAGTGGTTCATAGAAAACTCACGAGTACATGCCCCTATTATTGTAAATGCAATTAAGAAAAAAGCTTCGGAACGGGTAAAGCTTTAGGATGTTTTGCGACATACTTAAAATGGAATGAATACGATTCTATGGTGTCCCATTCGCCAATAAACAAACAAATACTTACGTTTAAGCATGTCGGCGTTCCGCATTTACCGCTTCTCACTTTTACTGATCTTTTGTTCGTATTCCTATTCACAAGAAGGGTTTATGATAGGCATTGGTCCTACGCTCGCCCCAACAAATTCCTTAACCGGTGGAAATGCCAGGGTGTATTACGGCACCGATCCCAAATTCTGCTTTGGCCCCGAGATTTCAATTTTCCCGTATCAAACTACTACAGATCAGCTTGAAGATCGCCTTTTTGAAGCCAATCTAAATGCCCACTATCTTTTTGAACTGGCCCACAGGTTGGAACTCTATCCACTTTCCGGGATCAACTATACCATCGAAACTGAGCGATCTACCGTGGATCTGGAGGAAGAGGAGCACACTGCTCCGGGAATCAATGTGGGTTTAGGGCTTCATTACAGCTTTGGGCAAGTGCTGTTTTTCAGTGAGTTCAAAAGTGTTATTGGCGAGTTAAATGACGTATTTTTTACCTTAGGCACCGTAATTATGTTAAAAAGATATGAGGGATCCTCAAGTCACATTAACTAATGGTATGGTAGCTCAGGTACACTTAGCTGCTCAATATTTGGCTACTGCTTCAAAAAGCTTTTTGGAGCATAGGGCAGATGATAGTCACACCAATTTGGGATATAACACCGGGGAAAGGCGCCTTGAAACATGGGAACTGGATCAAAACGGTACGCAACTGGCCTTTAGTTTTCCAGATTTTAGTTTACAATGGTTGGGAGATATCACAACTGCTTTATCGTTGGATGGAAAATCACATGCCGAAATTGTAGATTGGTTGTCGAAAACGGCTGAACATCACAAGTTAAATGGTACCTATTCCTATGATCTGCACTATGAACTCCCCTACCCGGTTGAAGATCACTTCAAATTTCAAGTGTCAGATCCAAAAGGTCTGGATCAGCTTGCAGGGCTTCGTACACTGGCCCATGAAGTTTTAGCTTCTTTTTTAAAAAAGAGCTATCCCAATGCCAATATCCGTATTTGGCCACATCATTTGGATACAGGAGCATTTCTGGCCCTGAAAAATTCCGATAACGCCATTGGATTGGGCATGGCTATTCCTGATAATCTAGTAAACGAGCATTACTTTTATATCAGCGGATATTCCGGAAATGATAGTGTAGCACCCACAGGATTTTCTCCCTTGACTCAAGGGGAGTGGAGAAATGAAGGATTTAAAGGAGCTATTCTTCCTGCCGCAAACTGTACTATTCCCAGGGGTGTGGCTTTCTTTCAAGAAGCCCTCAAAGCTTACCTTACGTCTTTTGAATGATGAGATATTAAACCAGCCTTTTTATACGTTCTGAGCAATTACTGGTTAATTCTATTCTCTTTTCGGAGGATCGCGATCAGTTCCGCATCAAAATAGGATCCTAAAGGGAGAATTTATATTGTAAGGATACACTGCCAATAAATCCTTGTTCAACTTCATCCCCACTGGTGATTACATTGATTTCCCGGCCAAAACCCAAGGTTATACCAACTTCAGATTTGCTATTCCTAATAGGTAAAAAGTAGCCCCCCTCCAGCCAGGGCTGCAACACTAAGATATAGGTGCTTCCGGCTGTCTCCACTTCATTCAAAGTATCCGTCCAATCAATATTAAGACTCCAAATATCTGTGTTTAATCCCGCAATGATCTTTCCTTTAGCTAAGGGAAAATACATTCGGTATCCGAAAGAACCGCCAAAACCTTCTCCTTCCTCAGTGTTATTAACATCACTAAAATCTTGCCTATCGGTAAAATTAAACCCTAATCGAAAAACGACGGAGGCCTTTTCATTCAGAAAATGCTCCAGATTACCTGTGGGTATGAAACCAGCAGGATAAAATTGGGCAGAAAGGCCAATGTAATTCTTACCAGCGTCTGACTGTTGCGAGTACCCCCTTATATTAAAAAGCAAAAGAAAAATAACAAGTGCAATAAATGCCTTCATTTAAATTAATTTTAGTTGCGCTTCCATGCGGTTACTAGCTTTTAGCATTTCTCTGCCGGCCTTATAACTCAAGTAAGGGCTGCCCTTCTTGTGGTTTATAATGCTGATGGTACATAAGTAATTCCAATGCCGGGTAATTTCTTTCCAAGCGAAAAAGAGCGAATGTCGTGGATCATAAATATGAGTGGCTTCACTTCCTGCGCCATTAACCTCAATTACGCTAAAATCTTTACCCTGGGATAGTGCATCAAAACTTCGGTACAAAATATCAAGGCGCCCATAGTAAAATCCTTCAATCTGGGTACAGATCTCGTTAATTACCTCCTCGAGTTCAGGTGTAATTTGGTCGGTTACATCTATAAACTTCGCCCCTCTCGTATGACTGCCAAAAGGGACCAGAATAAATTCCTCCCCTGCACCCAAAATCATCTCTAACTGATGTCCAAATTTCTTTTTAAGTGCTCTGTGCTGCAAATGGCTTCTAGGGTCTTTCGTTATGAGTTCCCATAAGGTGCTCTTTCCGTCCCCAATAACACTTAGAAATTCCTTGGAAACCATCCCGGTGATTCGCCCTTTATCCTCGCCTGGTATCCGTACAAAAAATACCCCTATCTCTTTCGGAAAAGGTATCATTTCCTGTACCAGGAAGTCCTGATCATTCTTTTGTTGATAGGCATAAAGGGCTTCCTCGGCATCTATTTTTTCTACCCCCAACGCTTTCATCCCAATATCCGGTTTAACAATACAAGGAAACGCTATTTCTGCCATAGTCATCTGCTTTAGTACTTCTTCAATGCAACCCGCTTTAGGGCTTAACAGGGTTTTAGGAATAAACTTTTTGGGTATTTTTTGGTAAATCTCCATTTTGCTCTCCATAGTCATACCGCCATTGGTCATGCTAGGATTAGCCGCATTAAAAAAGAAAAAAGATCTGGCTCGTATAGAGAAATAAAGCCAAACCGGGAACATAGGATAATAGATCAGCTCAAACGGCCAATATTCCCAGTGGGTAACCCGATGCCAAAAGAGTTTCAAGTTCATTGGGTAGGGGCTAGTGAATATATTGTATCCAAAGCAACGCGAACACTTTTTTTGGAGGATAGATCGTTATGCTCCAGAGTAAGCTTGTTCGTAGTAAGCACCGCCTGGGTTATACTTAAGGTTTTTAAACCATTATTTCGGTCAATTATAAACCTGTTCTCACTATCACCATAATTGTTACGGTGAAACCCTATGATTTTCTCCGATGTTGCTTCCCTGGTTGCCTGAATGAATTTGGTAAAGAGCGCCTCGCGGACGGCGACAGCTTTGCTGTTATAAAGGGTTACTGAAGACCAAATGTGAGAGGTTGTACTCTCTTTTTGGGCAAAGTGCTTGCTATGACCGTCCCATCGAAACTCCCATAGCTCTGGCAAATTACATACTATCAGGGTAAAAGGCTCTATATCCTTGAGCGATAACAGCTTAAGGTAGGCTATTGTATCCCGTTGTGCAGTTACTTCCAAAACAATACGCCCCCTGCTTTTGGCGTAGGGGGGCGTCCTTTTGTGATTACTAAAGGCTCCGTTAAGTAAAACATTGATACTACCTCTTTCATTTATGGCAAACCAACTTCCTCCAGCACCCGCGTCTTGAGGAAAAACCACTTTATGGCCGTTAAGTACCCTTTCCTTAAGGGATAGTTCCGCCCTTCGGGATACATGTTCGTCACGATTAGAGGTAATGATACCGCCCTTTTTTGAAGGAATATAGCTTACTGTGCACATGTGTTTCTATACTCTATAGTTGATGGTGCCACTCCAAACGATTCCGGTACTATCATTTCCGTAAAATGTTCAATCCCAATTTTGATCAAAGCATGATGGTGTATTGTGTGTTCCAAATTATACATCACCTCTCTAAAATAATTGGAAACCAACTGATTTTCCGAACCGCGGAGTTCATAACACATTTGAACATCTTTATTGGGTTTTTCGAGATGTTTTTGGATAAATTCTAGTTGTGCAACGGCAAAAGTGACATCATTTTCAATTCTTTGATCCCTGTGCCGTTTGTCGTACGAAACTACCCCGCATTCATACCCATTGATCAAACACAAATACAATTCAATAATATGCCTCGTATGCTGGCCAATTGTCGCATTGGAGAGCACCGAACAAGGTGCTATATAATGCTCTTTTGGCAGTTTTTGGAGGATGTCTTTGAATTGTTCAATGGTAGTTAAAGAAGATTTGAACATCCTTATTGAAATTTAAGTTTAAGGCGCTTTCTAAAGAATACGAACAAAAGATAGAAAGAAAAGCCCATATATATTACTCCTAAAATACTATTCACCCAGAGGGTATACCCTTCAAAGTTTTGGATTACATTATGTCCCAGATAAATAAAGATCCCAAGTGCCAAAAGGGTCCCCAACCCAATTCCCAAAATAAAGAACATTCTTGAACGGGAGGTATCTTTTAGCAGTCGCTTGGACTGTAATACCTTGCTCCATGCCAACCAAAAAGGAATTTGCAATGGATTTAAAGCACTGAGGCTAAGTCCTAAAAGAATGGGAGAACCAAGAATTGAGGTTTGCGATACCTCCTTGGATGAAGATAGGGGAACCAAAGCTTCCCTAAAACTTCCGATTGCCAGATAGGCCAGCAAAAGGGCACCCGCAGGAAGTAAATAAGAAATCCATCTTTGGTTCATCGAGATCTTTGAACTACCCCAAAGCGATAACCGCACATATAGCAATTCGATTACAACAGCCGAAAGTGCAAAAAGCAAGGCGTTTTGGACATTCTGAGAGGCGGCAATATCAAAAGCGGTGATATTTAAAGTCCCCAAGGGAAGCGCCCCTAACCAACTGATCAAAAGACCAGCACCACACACTTTCAAATCGTTCATCATTAGCTCAAAGTAATCAAAAATATACTTTACTTATTTTTTGATCTTTTCCCAATTTTTATCCGCTTGTTGCTTCAGTACGTCCGGTGATTCGTCCAACCATAGCTGGAGGGTGTTGTTTTTTCCTGAATTGTAAAAAAGATATAACTCCCCTTCACGGATTTCAAAGGTTTCCGGGTTTACACTTACTTTTTTGCCTGAAACAGCCACCGCGTAGGCGCAATACCCGCCATATTTCGGAATATACTTTTCCGGATTTGCCTTAAACTTTTCAAGGTTGTTGCCATTCATAAATTTGAAATTGACTCCATCATGTTCTACCATATAGGAATCATCCCCTTTGGTAGCCTGCCCATCAAAATAGGCAACAACATCATACCCATTGGCCACAAAGCCTTTTTTAGTGTTATAATTTTTGTTTTGTCCTACGACCGTTATGCTTAGCAACAGTATAAGAAGACCTAATGCTTTTCTCATTTTAGTAGATTGAAGATTTACTATCTAATTTTACAATCTGGGAAACCGCTATTCGCATGATTTTCCATTCCCCTAATTGCTCTGTTTGTCCGATTAACCGGGAAGGTTGACCTATATACGGTAGTATGTCTTTGTGAAGAGGGTTTCCTTTCATATCGGTTAATAAAAAATAGTCCTCAACCTTATTTGCATCCTTGGATACCAAAACCGGAGGGATACCCCCTAAAATGCATAGGGCCGCACAACTCCGATGGATTTTTCCATACCCTGGTTTCATCACACCGAAGTAGCATTTTGGATCAATTATCTCACCCTCAACAGTTAACATCCCTATGGCAGTAGGCTGTACACTTTTTCCTTTTTCGAAAACGGTTACCTTTTGGCTGTCATCGATCTCCAGTAATGTTTTTCCATTGTAATAGATCAACTGCCCCGCAATGGTCATTCGCTTTCCGTCTAAGGTTCCTGCTTTTTCACGCGCTTCTTTCAAATAAGGATTTGGACCGGACTTGCCAAAGCCTAGCAAAACAATTTCCTTAAATTCATTCGCTGCCAGTTGTACGCGCAACATGGGATAAGGAGATTCGTGATACACCCCTGTAATCTGGGTAGGATTACCAAAATCGAAGCTACTATTCACTGCAGGTGTTTGCAAATAACCAAATAAAAATACACCTCCCAGGAGCACAAATCCGGCGGTCCATATAAATCGTTGAAGGGTTCTCTTTGTACCTGTTCCGACCGTTCCGGAATACCCAATATAAAATTCTTTTTCCTTCTTCATGATACACCGGATAATGGGATAACCGCCGTGCCTTCGGGAAAGGCTTTAGGATGTATATGTATCATATCTTTTTCAATTTTCAAGGCATAGGTTTTTACCTTTTCCGTGAAAGGTGGTGGCGATTGGCCATTATGTGGAAGGTATTGATACCCGTGCCATGGGCAAGTCACACAACCGTCCACAATTTTTCCTTCGCCTAAAGGCCCGCCTTGATGTTTACATACGTTGTGGATAGCCGATAGTTTTCCCTGATGCTTAAAAATGGCAACGCGTTCTCCGGATACTGTAAAAATCTTAGCCCGGCTCTCTATCACTTCGTTAGGATGGCATACCCTAAGCCATCCTTCAGCTTCTTTTTCCCCAATAAAATTATCAGTTCTGGCTTCTTTAAAAGCTGCTGTTAAATGCAAACTGATGAGCAGTAGGAATCCCAGGCAAAGGGCAACAATAGTAAACCCTGAGGTTTCTTGTTGAAAAGCCCCCAGAAACACATGCATAATAACCAAGGCATATGCGCCATATACCATCATATGCAGGCCTTTCCAGATCCTTGGGGAAAGATTATGCAAAAAGAAATCGTGACTTGTAGCGGCCATCGTAAACAAAATGAGTAGCGCTAAAAACCCAAGAACCTGAAACGGGAAATTAGTCAGGGAACCGTAATCCATATTAGAGGTGAAGACCGAAGTTATCGGATGAACATCCCCGAGGGAATGAAATTGTATTACCGCAAAAACCCCATGTATCAGGGCGGCGAAGAACATACTCACCCCAAGGTGCCTGCGGTTGTACAATACAGGTAAAAAATTGGTGTTTAAACGCGAAAGTGGCCCAATAGCCAAAATGATATGTAACATGAGAATTGCCAGGGAACCAAACGCTCGAATGATGACTGTTTCCGCTGTGATTTCAGGGTTAACCCAAAAGCTAATCACAAAAAAAAGTATCAGGTATATTCCCATACCCAAAGCAATACCCCGGTCATAGGTTTTTTTATGGGAATTCCAAAGCACCCATTTATAGTCAAGCCCCATTAAAATTCAATTTTTAGTAATTCCACATTTTTGATAGCATCTATGATGTAAATTCCTTTTGTTTTAGGGGAGATTAAAAAAGTATAATTCCCTCTACCCTTAAGTTGTCCCAAAACGCTTCCTTTATTACCGTCAGCATCCATTTCATACACTATGCTGGCAGCACTTTTTAACGGAGTATCGACTTGAACGGTAACCGATCGTCCTCTTCTGGAAACCGATAATGGGGCTATTTCAGCTACCGTATTTCCCGCCGTATCCAAAACATGCAGGTCCTTTACCGCCAGGAGCATCACAACGGGCAAGACTACTGCGATTAGTATCCAAATCACCAAATGCATTCTGCGCTGCGTTGCTATCATTTTTCTTTCTGATTTATACGTCTGACCAAAAGAAAGGGCCAGGTAGCAACGATTCCTGGAAATAAAAGTAGGCGAACACCTTT
Source organism: Bacteroidota bacterium (assembly GCA_038750505.1). GTDB lineage: Bacteria > Bacteroidota > Bacteroidia > Flavobacteriales > Flavobacteriaceae > Croceivirga. The sequence goes on from JBCDHD010000003.1 coordinate 160,244, forward strand.
TTTACTATTTGCCAACAGTGGATCCATTTTCTTCGCTCCGCTTAGTACAAAATAGAGCGCGAAAAGAAGCCCTACGGCATAATAGGTTCCCAAAATCCCTAGAAAAATTGCAATTACAGTTGCCATTAAATACGCTTTACATCTGTCATTACTTCCAAATCTACCGAGCTTTCCTTGGCGATTACTTGTGGTATATCTTCCCGTAATTCTATGGTTTTGTCGCAGACTTTATACCAGATGGGGTGTTGGGTTGCTGTCATGTTTAGTTTGTTTTTAACAATCGGATCACAACTTTATCAATTGTCAGTCCTTGTACAATTATGGAAAAGACCACTACGCAATAGGTAACAAAAAGGATCGCTTCCCGAAATTCTCCTTCCGGCAAGGATAAGGCTAGTGCAATGGAAATACCGCCACGTAGCCCAGCCCAGGTTAAAACCGCCAATTTCCTAAGATCGCTTCTATGATCTTTTCGCAGAAAGAAATTGGAAACCAGCACTGAAACATATCGAGAGCATAGGACTATCCCAATAGCCAAAACCCCTAAAAACAGATAATTAGATTGAAATTCCAGACTTACTATTTCCAAACCTATTAAAACAAATAGTATCGCATTAAAGATCGCATCCAATACTTTCCAGAAGGTGTTCATATGGGCTTTTAAGGATACACTAGAACAGGAGGTATGCAGGTAATTGCCAAACATCAATCCCAGCACCACCATAGCCAAGGCTCCCGATACATGCAGTAGCGTGGCCAACCAATAACCGCCCATTACCATTGCTAAGGAAATATGGACAGCAACAATTGGCGCATCTAAACTGTTTTTCAGAAAAAATCTACCGATAAAACCTAACACAAAACCTAATGCAACACCACCAAAAGCCTCTTGGGCAAACTCCTGGAAAATATGAACCGGTCTTACCCCCTCACCTCCGGTCATTGTGGCTATAGTGAGTAGAGAGATAAACACCACAATACCCACACCGTCGTTGAAAAGAGATTCTCCTACGATCTTAATTTCCATATCCTTCGGAGCGCCTGCTTTTTTTAGCAAGGCAAGTACAGCAATTGGATCCGTGGGAGAAATTAACGCTCCGAAAACCAGACAATAGGTATATCCGATATTCATATCTACCCACCCGGCCACTAGGTAAAAAAGTGAGCCTATTAAAAAAGTAGAAAGCAATACACCAAGCGAGGCGTAGATCAACACCGGGCCTTTTTCCTCGATGAGGTAAGGAAGGTTTACATGAATAGCACCTGCAAATAGGAGGAATGCCAGAAGGAAATCGAAAAGGATCGTCCTAAAATCAATCGTTTCAATAATAGCGCATACATTCGCAAAGGCTTGCTCATCTATCCATCCCAGTGCCCCAATCCCTAGTGAAGTGATTATCGCCAAGAGCATTACTCCAATGGTATCGGGTAATTTGAACAGTTTTTTGTTCAAAAAACTAAGCAGGGAAGAAAGCGCAACGATTCCTGTAAAAATCTGAAACATGATCAAAGGCTAAAGGATTCCTTTATCGCTTGTGCTCGGGGCTATCAAATCCAGCCTGGCAGCCGGCTTCCCATTCATCCGGTTGATTACCATATGCGGGAACTCCCCCATTATCTTTTAGCATCCGTGCTAAATGCAGGCAATTCCAGACCAAAAAGGTGGTATTCCTGTTGGTGAAATCATTTTCAGGACCTCCCGATCCTTCATCTCTATACGAAGGCCCTGGGCCTGCTTCTCCCATCCATCCTGCATCTGCCTGTGGGGGTACCGTATAACCGATATGGGACAACGAGAATAGAATATTCATTGCACAGTGTTTTACCCCGTCTTCATTCCCTGTGATCAGTGTTGCCCCTACTTTACCATAGTCGCGGTATTGCCCTTTTGCATTGAACTGATGGGTGTACCCATACATCCGCTCTAAGGTACGGTTGCATACTGAAGATTTTTCTCCCAACCATACAGAAGTACAAATGATCAAAATGTCGCAGGCGTCAATTTCTTTTTGAATAATGGGCCAATCATCTCTATCCCATTCAGGTGTTTCGGACATATCCAATCCCAATCCGGCAGGAATTTCATAATCCACCGGACGTATCACCTTTGTGCTTACCCCATTTTTTTTAAAAATATTTTGGGCTACCTGGATCAGACCCTCCGTATGCGATAGCACCGGAGTCCGATTGAGGGTACAATTCAAAAAGAGCACTTTTAGGTCGTCATATTTTGCCGGGGGATTCTCGCAATGTTTTGTGGTAATTTTTTCAAGTTGTTGTGACATGTTTATTTTGGATTATAGTTGTTCTCATTGGTGTTGCCTAATAGGTCGAACCTACCTTTTTAACATTACAATTGAATGTATGCTAAAATTTTAACACAACAGCTAACTTCACAAAAAAAGTCCGGGTCCTTGGTCCCGAACTTGATAATGATAGAAGCGATCATATCCTGATTTCCCCATTTCTAGGGGATAACTCCTTTTTTGGATTAGTTGTGCGGAGGTGGTGGCCCGTGCGGTGGTGGAGGGTTTCCAGGGGGTCTGTGACGCAACGCCCCGGCAATGAGTTGCTTTAGTTTACGTCGCTGGCGGTCATTGCTGATTGCCGAAATTTGATCAAAATAGTGAAACAGCTCTATTTCCCGCGCTTTTGCCAATACGCCAATCCTCTCGGCCAAACTGTCAAGCGCCTTTTCTTGAAACGCTTCTTTTTCCAAATTTTGAAACAACTGTTCCTTTAGCATTCGGGATTGCCCGTCAATAGCTTGCATCTTTTGATGATGCTGTTCATTAAAAATCTCAAATTTTACTAGTTGCGCTTCATTGAACTCCAGTTGATCTGCAATCATTGTTTTCGACGGCCTGGATGTTTTTTTCCCTGGTTTGACGACTAAGAAAAGGAGTACGCTGTTCATTATGACCAGAAAAACCAATAGCGTTGTGAGTAATATATCCTTTTTCATTGGCTATCAATTTAAAATGGAAGTTTCTTCGGATGCAGAGAACCCATAGATTTCCGCAAACGTTTGTACTTCTTGTGCTTTCAAATCCTTTTTGTAATATAGCAATGCACCGATGTTCAACATGACAAAAACCAAGAGGGCAATGGCCTGAAATTTAGGCGAAAACCAATGTAACACGGGCTGTGCTGGTTGAATTCCTTCTTGAATTTGTCCAAGTCGAACCAACACCTTATCCTTAAAAAAAGGAGGGGTATTTACGGAGGCAATATCCCCTGCAGCGTCAATAAGTTTATCTATGCGATGTATATTTCTTTTCGTATTCTCCATGGGTATATGTTGATTGTATAGAATTAGATGTTTTTTTTAATGCAAACTTGCGTTATCCCTCCTCTTTTTTATAATATCTTGTTAAAACTTGCTTTAAGTTCTTCCGCGCCCGAAACAACGAGGATTCCACAGATGGAATACTTTTTCCGGTAATGGTGCTCACCTCCTTATAGCTTAAGCCGTCTATCTTATGGAGCGTAAAGACCACTTTTTGCGCTTCAGGGAGTTGATTGATCGCCGCAAACAAAGTAGCGCGTTGCTCTTTTTGTTCCATTTGTATTCCGGGGTGATTGAACTCGGTAAAATATGAGGTTTTATCAATAGGCATTCCCGTACCACTAAGCGACTGCATAAATCCAAAGCGTTTTTTTGTATTTCGTTTTCGAATGAACTCCAGGCATTTATTAACGGTAATTCGATAGATCCAGGTAGACAGTTTTGCGTTTCCCTTAAATTTTGAAATGGAGGTGTATATCTCAACAAACACCTCCTGAGCGATATCCTCAGCATCTTCAATGTTGGGCACAAAAGAAAGACAGGTATTGAATACTACCTGCTCATATTGATCCAAAAGCAAAGCATACGCTTCGCGTTTTTGTGCTTTCAGATCCGATAAAAACTGGTGTTCCTCCAAAAAAATAAACGTCTAAGGGTCCTGCAAAATAAGGGGTTTCAAAAAAATATCGGTTTTCGCACAAGTTTCCTTGGTTTTCCTCATCTAAATATTCAAAGTAATAAAACAGTAATGAAAACGAACAAAAGAAGTATTGCACTTGGCATTGCTATCGCAGTAATAGCCCTATTTCAAATGAATGCACAATCCAATGATGGGGAAAGACCACGAAGGCAACGTCCTTCTATCGATCAACTCTTTAAAGATCTGGATACCGACGAAGATGGAAAACTATCTAAAGAAGAGGTAAGAGGTCCGTTAAGCAAGCACTTTGCCGACATTGATACCGATGAAGACGGATATCTAACACGTGAAGAATTGGAAAATGCCCCAAAGCCAGAAGGAAAAGGTAGGCCGAACAAGCGGTAATAGTTATAAAAATGCTGGTGGTCAGTTTGTAATGATAAGGGGGTCCAATTGCAGTTAGAAAAACAGTAATTGTAAAACCGCTTACCAATACAACCATCCCGAAGTAGCACAAGTAATTCCATTCCGAGAGATCGCGCAAGGTTGAAGTAGTAGGCAGTAGCAAATCGTTAGCATTTAACCCTACCATCACTTTTTAGCACTGCTTACTACTTTAGCTCTTCACTTGTAAATTACCAAAGCATTTTACATTATTTTGTTCTTGTAAATTCTCTACCTTCTACCCGATCCCAATCGGAATTTGGCAGCAACTGATCAAGAAATCGTTGCCCCTTTAAAATACTTTTCTACAATAATTCTGTTCTCAGGTAAGTTTTCTTACTAGTCAAAGGCAACGAATAGGAGCATTTCGACAGTTGCAGACAACAAAACCAAAACCCAAATGGGAGTTAATAAAACAAAAATACTGATCATAAGTGCAGGAAGTATGGTATCCCAGAATATCCTGGAAACACTTAAAAATAGGAGAGAGCATCTCTATATAGTAGGAACTAATGCCAGCGCCGATGCCCCACTGTACGACTGTGATAAAATATATTTAACCCCTTTATCCGAGTTACCGCCATCTGATTATGCAGATGAGCTCTCAAAAATTATAGCACAAGAAGCACCGGACCTAGTGATTCCCGGAAGGGATATTGATATTATTGTCCTGGCCCTATTAAAAGAGAGATTTCCGGATATCTCCGACAGATTTGTTGTAGGCGTTGCTGATCTAGCACAACTCATGGAGGACAAGTGGTTGAGCTATGCGTTTGCCAAGAAAGCAGGTCTTCCCTTCGCCGAAACGATGATTTACGATTGGAAGAACAACAAAAATGATATTATTAGCTTCGCCAAAAAACATGGATTTCCCCTGATTGCGAAGCCCAGAAAAGGGTTTGCCAGTAAAGCAGTGTCTTTTATCGTAAACCAGGATCAACTTTCAAAAATTCCTTCAGATGGCAATATGATCATCCAAGAATATTTGGGAGACGGTTCAAAAATCATTGCTTTTCACAAGCTGATCAATCAAAATGGTTTGCCTTTGTTTTATTCGCTTGAAGAACTAAAATACAGTATGCAGATGTATGTTGGCAAATCCGGAAGTCTTATGGGTAGTATCGTTACAAAACACGCTATGAAGAATGGAGTTAGTGTTGCCGTTCATATCTATGAAAATCACGGTTTAGACGAACTTATTGAAACCTATTATAATGGGTTTGCCAAAAACGGCTGGTACGGACCTATAAATGTGCAGTTACAACGGTCAAACAAAACCGGTGAGCTACGGGCGTACGAGTTTAACGGCCGATTTACGGGTGCAACAGCCGGGCGTTATATTCTTGGTTATGATGAAGTTGGTTTTGCTCTGGAAGAATTATCTCCTCAACCTGTAGAAAAAGACCAATCTTATGGCTCGCAGAAAAGCGTTTTAAAGCAAACCTATATTTCTTCACGGCCGGAGTGCCATATGGAAACCCTAAATAAACTTAAGACATGGGAACCCAATTACCCATAAAAAAGGTAACTAAGAAAACGCACGAAAGTTTTTTTGGTCAATTTACCATGCTTTTATCAATTGACATTACATATTAGCTGTTCAACCAGTTTTTAAATTCTGCAGCGCGATTCTTACTTATTATGATATCAAAGTCAGAATCTGGTTGCACCAAGATCTTCAATTGGTTATTTCCGTATTTAATAATTTTCTTAATAGCTGAAATAGCCACGATCACCTGGCGATTGGCGCGAAAAAAATAATGCTCGTCAAGACTAGAGTACAGGTCATCCAGACTGTTATTAGAAGTGGATTGTTTTCCGTGGATGTCTACCACATACGTAATCGTACTTTCTGTGAAAATATAGGCAATTTCGTTGGTTGCCACGGGAAGCAGTTCATTTCTGGTATACGTTAAAATACGTGTTTTCCCCTTATCCTCTACTATTTCTTTTGGTTCCTCCAGATTTTCATTGGATACCCTTTGTTGGTAACTACTTAAATCAGTATTTAATTTTGCCAGGTTAAATACCTCAGATTCCAATTGCTGGTTTTTCATTTCCAACCGTTTCTCATAAGCACTTCCTATGAGTCTGGCTGTAATTACAGAACCCAAAACTATCGCAAAACCCATGATCAGAAAGATTGAGTAAAATTTACCCCGTAGATCCGCAATTTGTGTGGAGATCTTGGCAATATTGGCATGTGCCCCTATGATCCAATCCGAATTGGGTACGGGCGACAAATAAATGATCTCCGAAGTATTCGCACTATCCTGATACTTCCGTATCCCCCCAATCGCTTTCTTATCTACCAACACATCATAGAAATCCTCTGAACTTACGCCATCATTTATTGAAGAAATAAAAGATTGATTGGGACTCACTTGCTGCCCAACCCTGGTTTTATCCGGATGGCAAACCTCCCTTCCTGACCAATCGAACATGCAGATGAACCCATTTTCCGTATCCGAGTTCCCAATACTGGATTGTACATTTTGGATAACAATTTCTTTATCTACGCCATTGGCCAGTTGCGATCCGATAAGACTAGCTATTTCACGTGCTTCCCGCTTGCTGGATTCTAATTGCGTCTGTAAAAATTGATTTGCACTTACTTTTATAAAGTATTCTACGGAGATGCTGGCGATTAATATAAAGATCAAAGTAATCGCCAAAAAAGTAAAAAAATAGAGTCGGTCTTTTCTCATAGCTTTAAACGATACTTCAATCCCTTTTTCAATTCTCTAAGATATTAAGTTTAATACATTGGGTTTTAATTCCCACGAAATTCCTGTATCCGAAAGCGGAATAAAAGGAAATACTCTTTTTTTTCACGGGAAGATTTTCCCTTTTAAGCCTTAAAATTCCCTCTCACCAACATTAATAGTGGTATAAAGCCTTGATATAGATTGCTTTGTCGTCAGAAATAGTAAAACCCTAAAAATCGATTAAAATGAAAAAGTTTTTGACTGTATTTGCAATAGCGGGACTTCTTTTTTCCTGTTCGGACGATGATTCTACCGGAGGTACGATAGATACGCCCGATCCTATTGATGAGGATCCCACCGGGGAAGCCTCTGTAGTAATTAATGAGGTTACCTACCTTGCCGGGGAGGTGGAACTCTACAACAATGGTGACCTTACCGTAGATGTAAGTGATTATTTTCTTTGTCTTGGCCCGGGTACGTATGATCGTGTGGGCGATATCATTGCCAGTGGCAATGCGAATTTAGCCGCAGGAGAATTTTTGGTGCTTAATTATGACCGGCCGGGAGCAACCGGAGGCCTGGGGCTCTACATTAACAATGCCGGATTTGGAGATGCAGCTAACATTGCCGACTTCGTTCAGTGGGGCGATGCTGGTAGTGCTCGGGAAAATGTAGCAGTAGACGCCGGGATCTGGACCGAAGGGGATTTTGTTGACGTTTCCGGAAACGAAAACAACAGTATTGTTTATGATGGCGAAGGGGAGGCCTCCTCAGATTGGGCAGAGACCGCTACCGTCACTTTAGGTGCGGCTAATGTTGTTACAGCGCCGGAAGAAGCCGTACGATCGGTTATTATTAACGAGGTGGAATACCTGGTAAATGATGAGATCGAATTGTACAATAACGGTAATCAAACTGTAGATCTTGCCAACTACTGGATGTGCCTTGGCCCAGGACAATATTTCAGAATCGGGGATAGTGAGGCTACCACGGTGGTTTCTGGTTCCATAAATCTGGCTCCGGGAGAATTCTTGGTCATCTCCCCTGTTACCTTAACCGCTCCGGATGATGCCGGAGGATTAGGTTTGTATGCCAACAACGATGGCTTTGGGGATGCCACCAACATCCGAAGCTTCGTACAGTGGGGTGCTTCTGGCAACGCCAGGGAATCTGTAGCTGTTGAGGCAGGAATTTGGAATGCCGGCGGATATGTTCCCAATGTATCCCCAGGTTCCAGCATTGCTTATGATGGTGAAGGAAACACTTCCGATGACTGGGCCGCTACCGTGACCCCAACTTTAGGAGCAGCAAACGAGATCACTGCTCCTGCACGATCTATAGTAATCAATGAAGTAGAATACCTGGTGAACGATCAGATAGAACTTTACAATAATGGCAATGAAACTGTGGACCTTTCTACTTACTGGATGTGCCTTGGCCCTGGTCAGTACTTCAGAATTGGAGATACAGCGGCAACCGATATTGTTTCCGGTAACGTAACACTAGCTCCAGGTGAATTCCTGGTAATTTCGCCAATAGTACTAACCGCACCGGATGATGCCGGGGGACTAGGACTGTACGCTAACAACGATGGTTTTGGAGACCCTGCCAACATTCGCAGCTTTGTACAATGGGGTGCATCCGGGAATGCACGGGAATCCGTAGCGGTATCCGCAGGCATTTGGAATGCCGGAGGGTATGTTCCTAATGCAGCGCCAGGTCAAAGTATAGCCTACGACGGGGAAGGAAACAGCTCGGAGGATTGGGCGGCAACCACTACCCCAACCTTAGGCGCGGCAAACGAAATTACCGCACCTCCTGTGCGATCTATCGTAATCAATGAGGTAGAGTACCTCATCAATGACGAAATAGAATTATGGAATAACGGTGAAGAAACGGTAGACCTTTCTACCTATTGGATGTGTCTTGGCCCTGGCCAGTACTTTAGGATCGGTGACGCCGCTGCTACCACTATTGTTTCCGGGAATTTGAATCTTGCGCCCGGAGAATTCCTGGTTATCGCTCCGGTTACCTTATCGGCTCCGGATGACGCAGGTGGTTTAGGACTATATGCCAATAACGACGGTTTTGGAGATGCCGCCAACATCCGAAGCTTTGTGCAATGGGGCGCCTCCGGTAATGCAAGAGAATCCGTTGCAGTAACAGCAGGCATATGGGATGCCGGTGGATTTGTTCCTAATGTTGCTTCTGGTAGTAGTATTGCCTGGGATGGAGAGGGCTTTACCTCTAACGACTGGAACGAAGACAATACGCCCACTTTGGGAAGTGGTAATGCCAGTTCCAGTTCTTCTAGTCGTGAAGGTGGAGGTAACGACGACGGTGGATACTATGAGGGAACCGATACCGGAAAGGGCTATTAATACTAATGCGTTACTGTTATGAAAACACTAGTGTTCAACAAGACCTGGTTAAGCTGTTGTATTGGACTTTTATTTCTAGTTGTCCTTTGTGGTTGTGATAATGATGATGAGGGAGCGTACTCCCTAAATGAAGCACCACAAGACCATACGGAAATCGTTCAAATCGAAGGGAATCAAATTGCTATGAATCTTGTATAACCCTTTTCCAGGTCTCAAACCCGTAGGATTTCATCAAAAAAGGTGATACATCCTGCGGGTTCTTTTTACCTTAGATAACGCAAAGTATACCATATGCCCTTGAAGCGAAAAATTAAACTACTGTTTTTGGTTATCGGCCTTTTTGGCGGGGTGGGGCTCATACTTTTCGTTAAAGAATGGAACCGCACGCCTAATGTGGTAGATACCCAAGAGGAAATTGAGATCAGTATCAGCTCTGAAGATCTTCTCGCTTCTTTTATTACCGATGAGGCGGCAGCAAGTGCTGCCTATGTAGAAAAAACCATAGAAGTAGAAGGACGGGTGAAGGAGATCAGTTTTCTGAACAACCGCTATACCGTAATATTGCAAGGAAAAGGCGAGTTCTCTTGCCTGATATGTGACATGAATGCGGAACAGATGGAGCAAATTCGACAGCTAAAGAAAGGGGATCTGATCACCCTACGTGGGATTTGTAAAGGATTTTTAATGGATGCTATATTGTTAAATTGTATCTTGATCAACCAACCTAATGAATAAAACAGTACTTATCCTTCTTTTCGGCCTGGTACAAATAGGGCAGGGCATTGCCCAGAGTAAATATATTGCCCGACAAGGACAGCTTACCTTTTTCTCTTACACCTCTGTAGAAAATATTGAAGCCTCCAACAACCAGGTGTTCAGCATTGTGGATCTGGAAAAAGAAGCCCTTGCCGCGAGCATGCTGATGCGAGCGTTTGTATTCAAAAAGGCCTTAATGCAGGAGCATTTCAATGAAAGTTATATGGAATCGGATATTTATCCGAAAGCTAGTTTTGAAGGGAATATTCTGGATTTTGATATCTCCTTACCAGAACGGCAAACCCGCATCATTGATGGAAAGATTACCATTCGGGGTATTACCCAAGCAATTAAAATAAAGACCGACTTTGAACATTCAGGAGACGCTTTAGTAGTATCAGGAAGTTTTATGCTGAATGTAGCTGATTTTAAGATCAAAATTCCACCAGTAGTGGCTGGAAATATTGCAAAAACAATTGAAGTTAATTTTAGGTTCCAATACCAACCCTATGAGAAATAATGTTGTACTATTTTGGGCCTTTTTGATCCTTCTCGGAAGCCAAGCCCTCTTTGGACAAGAGCTCTTACGGGAAGTAGAGCAGGAATTAGGCGATAGCACAGTCTACAGCGAAGCTACGTTTAAAACAACCCGGCTTGCTCTTGGCCACTCCGTGCAGACGCGAAAACAAGGCTCTATGGAAATCTCTGTAAATTCCCGTTTTTGGAATGTACCCTATCGTACACAGGGCTTTTTAGCCGATCGGATGAGTACCCGTTTTGGGATTTCCTATGCCTTCTCCGACAGATTCACCCTGGGTACCGGAGTAACCACATTTGACGGTATTGGCGATGCCTATTTAAAATATAAACTGTTACGTCAGGTAGATCAGGGAAAGGGACTGCCCTTTACGCTAACAGTGTTGCAAAACGCCAGCCTACGGACCAATCCCAATCGTAGTATCAATGCCAGCAATGGGTTTTCAGATAAATTGTCGTTTACCACACAAGCCCTTATCGCGCGTAAGTTTACGCGCAACTTTTCGTTGCAGCTTTCGCCCACTTTTGTGTATCGCAATTCCACCCTATCCGACGAAGACCCCACTGAACATTTTGCGGTAGGGATAGGGGGACGTTACCGTGTTGGCGGGCATGTTTCCATTGCCACCGAGTATTACTACCAAGCCAATCCTATTACGTCTACCTCCAATTTTGATGCCTTTGCCATCGGGGTAAATTGGGAACTTACCGACCTGATGTTACAATTCATCTTGACCAATGCTCATAATATGGCCGAGGATGCTTTTATCACCCAAACCCGCAACAATTTTAATACCCGGGACGGGAATCTGTTCTTTGGGTTTAATGCCACACTGGTGTTGCATTTTCGAAGCGGTGACGTAAAAAAGGAATAGCACAGCATACGCGAATGTAGTGACAGCAAACAGCTGCTAAACCCATACAGGATGTGTTCTCTTTAATACCGTAAAAAATGATTCTAAAGGCGTATTTATGACACTGAATAGCGAAGAAGTAAACCGAATTATAGCTTTTTTGGGATCGTCAAATGGACCTAGATGGATTACAGCAACAAGGCTTTCCCGTTTGAAACAGGAGTTAAATCTTCGTGAGATAACAAGCGACGCAATAGATGCCTCACTCGACAAATTTGCCCTAGAAACCAAAGGACAAATTTTGAGAAAATCCAGACTCCCAAGTAATGATGGTAGTTTGGAGATTTTATGGGGTCACACCAATAAAGTTAACAGGAGAGAAGTAGCAAGTATATTTAGAGAGGACAACCCCTTACCATATCATTTCGAAAACCGCTTATCCAGAAATGAAGCAAGGTCTAATTTATTCTTTTCTCATAGTTTTAAGGACACGGATGCGGTTGTTCATCTGGCAAAAGAATTGGAAAATCATAGCATCTTTTCTTGGCTTGCCGAAATGGATATTCAACATGGGAGTAACATTAATCAGGCCGTATATCAAGCTATTGAATCCTGCGATGTCTTCGGGGTTTATATAACGAAGAATTTAATCTCCTCGACCTGGGCGGCTAAAGAAATTGATATGGGTTTAAATAGCAATAAGATAATAGTGGGTTTTCTTGATGTCTCGGGTCAGGAGGATTTGAACGCGTTAGAAATTACTTTGAATCGCAGCACCCACGAATTAAGAAATAGGATATTCAATACATTCTTCAGCGCAAACTCTGACTTACAATTTTTCAGTAAAAACCTGGACTGCTCTCAAACCATGACCATAAATACCTTAGAAATCAATGTTAGCGACTGGAGTGTATTAAGCCAACTAAGCACAAATCGCTCGTAACAAGGGTAACCTGCCAACTTCATCTTCTTTTTATGAGTACCAACTGCCTAAGGGTTTATATCCCACCAGCATACCGCCGGCAGCAATTGATGTGTGCCTTGTAACAAACTAAGGCACTCAATCGTCTTGGTTTTAGAATAATTGATCTCCGTGAAAATAATTTACTTCCTTGTTGTTACTTCTCTTTTGCCATTTGTTATCCATAGTCAAAACAATACGAGTCAAGTACTGATCTTGGGTACAACACATCTGGCAAACATTGAAGGATTTGAGATAGCTATGCTTGAGAACGTGATAACAAAACTAGATACAATGAATTTCGAGGTTATCGGGATAGAGAAAATGTCCGGAGAGTTGTTCTATGACATTCGCTCGAGAAATGATGAAGCGTTTGATGGCATTACCAAAAATGGTTCCGGGGCCAAATTCTTAAAAATCGCAGATACTGTTCGAAGCTATCTAAAAATAACTCGTGTTCAGGCACAACGAAATATTCGAGAACTTTTAAACAAAGAGCCGCTTACTTCAACGGACCGTATGAGCCTGATCTTTAATTATCTCGCATTGACGGATCTACCGTCAGCTGTCTTGCACTATGCATATACACAAGATACGTCTGTATTCCATACAGCATTTGAAAAGTATATCGCCGGTATTTTAGAAAAGGAAATGAGGAGTAAAAATGAATACTACAGCCTCGCAATGCCATTAGCAATAAAAGAACGGTTAAATAGGCTTGAGCCTATCGATAATTTGCAGGACGAATCACTTCTGTTTAAATACTATCCGCAATTCATGGAAGAGTTTAAAGCAAATGCTGCATCCTTCTCCAAAGTAAATCAGTCACCCGTTTTTCAAAAAACAAAGGAATTAACGGAAGCCGCTATTGAAACGGGGGACTTCTATGATGTATATGCCTTTCTAAATAGTGCGGCCTATAAAACCGCTGATTACAACGCGCAGTGGAAAATTTGGTTGAATACTGACTTTAAATCGGGTTCGGACAAAGCAAGGTATTATCTATGGGAAATGCGAAATTTGAATATAACCGCCAACATTTTGAATTTGATAGCGCGGAACCCCAACAAGAAAATTCTTATTATCATTGGCGCATCACATACCGGATTTATAGAAAAATATGTGCGACAAGTGGAAAATATTACCCTCTTACAGTTCCGATAAAAAGTGATTACCCCTAACGGAATACCCCTTACTCAATATCGCGTTAGCGATAAAGCGGAAAGTAATCACACCAGAACAACGTACAGACGCATGTAAAAAGGGTTGATATACAAAACACCCACAGGCAGAACAGCGGTAGGAAGCAATAAAAGAACGGTACATAAAGAGGACCAAAGAGAATGTAGTATAGTAATAATCCATTCTTTAAAAACATAGCCGGTCACCCATGAATTGCACCATAATCCCTGAGCAGGATTAGAAAAAAATATCAGATTAAAAACTGAAGTTAACATAGGTGTAGTGTACTTGAATTAGTAATCGTGAATTTTACAAAAAAAATTATGCGATTAACCGTTTTAATTCTAATGACAACTTTAGTAACCCATCTTAATGCTCAGGACAAAGAACGAACAGACAAACATTTTTGGCATACTATGGAGACCAAGGCTTCTCCCCAAGCGATCTGGAAAATTTGGACCGATGTGCCTAACTGGAAAGATTGGGATACGGGTTTAAAAGACGCTTCAATTAAGGGTGATTTTGTTTTAGGTTCAAAAGGAACGATCATTTCTTTAGAAGATCGAAAATCCAAATTCAAAGTTGTAAAATACACAGAGGGACAATCGTATACTTATAAAACCAAGCTACCGCTAGGAAGCCTTTACGTTAAAAGGTATTTAACAGAACAAAATGGAATAACCACATTCACACACGAAGTCTGGTTTAGTGGACTTACAGGCGGAATTTTTGCAAGATCCTTTGGTAGCACCTTTAGAGAAATGCTGCCAGATGTGCTGAATAATATTAAAAAAATCGCCGAATCTAAATGAGAGTTATACGCCCGTTTTGTTCCTACTCTTTTTTTCTCAATATTGTTGTTGACAAGAAAACACAATAAACCATCCTTTCGTTACCATTAGGCCTAGTATGCTGTTATTTCCAACTACACCACTTCTAACAATAGCAACCCGAACTTTCGGAAATCTTACTTTACAATTCGAAAGTAATTTTGTGAATACCCTCGGGCTTAATCTCAACTATTTTAGTGCCGATAGAATGCACGAATCTTATCTTTTTACCGGTTTAACTTTTGTGGAAAATGAACTACTCCGTAAAGATGTACAAATCATTTTTTTACCGTATTTAGGATATGAATAGGCCTATCGATTTGGCAGCAGAAAACAATGGACATTTGATAGTAGAATAGGAATTGGGACAACGACAAATGCAGATTCAAATAGTGTTTACCCAGTGATTAAAACCGGAATTAAACGAATACTCTAAGATTATGATTTTAATGAAAGTAATGTACCTAGCCAATATAGTGGTTGCAGGTTCAATAAGTATTACAAGTTTGTTTTATCCGAAAACAGCCCAGAAAACAGTATTTACGGAAGCTCTTGATTACTCAGAAGCAATCCGATTGGTCGGAGCTCTTTGGTTCGCAATTTTCCTGCTATCAATTGTTGGATTGTTTTATCCGAAACAAATGAGTTTGGTATTTGTATTTCAGCTTATCTATAAATCAAGTTGGCTTTTTTTTGTGGCATTACCAGCGCAATTGAATAACCAACCCTATCCTAAATCTATGGCTGTCTTTTTTCTGGTTTGGGTAATTCTATTGCCTTTTATAATTCCTTGGAAGGAGCTTTTCAATTAAAAGAACAGCATGCAACGCGGCGCATAAGTGATTGCGATGTAAGCGGTAACCTTCATTCCAGCGGACAGGACGGATAGGTTTATTAGTAAAAATCGGCTACTACTCCGCTACAAGACCATAGTATCGGGTTTAAAGATCCAAATAACAAGATGCTGTTTTTAACGTTTTAGGTATGTGAAAAGAAATCAATACTTCTTTATTTTTCCAATCGCCTTAATTTTATTTGGATGCGGCACAGATGAAAACGGGCTCGAAGAACCAGTAACGGAGACCTTCTTGTTTGAAGATGGGTTTGAAACTCAAAATAATTCATTGGACGAGCTTTTTCCCTCCAATGCTTCCAGATGGTCAACCCTGCAACAAACGGACCCATTAAATGCTGTAAATGAGATTTCCATCACCAACTCAGAATATTCAGAAGGTAAAAACGCCTTACGCATATTTGCGCATCAATCAGACGATCAGTTATCAAAAATAGACATCGAGAAAAATGGATTGAATTTAAAATCCGGGGACAGGGTGATGATAACGGCTGACTTCTTCATAAGTGGCGATCAATCCTTGAAAAATCTACTACTTGTTGACTTGGAATGTTGTTCATGTTGGGATCCGGATGTAGGAGACAACCATGGCTCAGAAAATCAGTGTCCCGGTGTGCGATTAATGCTATCGGGAGACAACAACTATCTTTCGGTTGAAAGAAGTAAAATTTCGGGCACAACCCTCCAACAGACAAATTTAACTTTCCCGAGAGATCAATGGGTATCCGTTGCTTGGGAAATGACCTTATCCAATACAGATACTGGACAAAACAGATTGCTGATCGATGGAATAGAAGTTATTAACGAAAACGGAATGAATATGCCAAATCCCCAAATCTTCAAGGATGTTTTCGCCAATGAAGGGATCGAATTTGATTTACAAGAACCTGTTTTCTACGAACGTGTACAAATAGGAGTAACCGCTAATCCAACGGCAGAAGATGTTGAATTATTTGTTGATGATTTTACCATCAAAGTGAATTAAAAAAGGGTATGGGACACTATTTCAAAAATAGTTAGTCAATCAAAAAAGCAGTTCATCGATATATCGGATTTAGGGGAGAGCAATAAATTTCGTTATGTTGGATAAGGTGTAAACAGAATTGCATGGCTTGCAAATACCACGCAGACATCTGAAATGCTTGTAGAAAGTGGAAAGAGAGATTTGGATTTACTTCAAAAATCATTCGCCCTGGTAGGTATACGTAAAACAACAATTGAAGGTAAGTTTGGAAAATACAATTAGAGAAGACTGGAACAAACGCTTGAAAACGTTAAAATTGCGGCCAAAGGGCTACAATTCGTCCGTACCTTAACGTCTATTTCTAAATAGACTAAATTTAGGCGTACAAATAAATTTGCCAGATTTCACGCTTTATACTTTCCCTTCACTAAATCTCAATCCCGATAGTTATCGGGACCGTTGGGAGGGATTGTAGAGACACTAAGGGCGAGACTTTGGCTATGATATGGCGCTACTACAATGCTCAATAAACGAATTCTACTGATTATTTCGATTTTAATAACTGGATGTATGAATAAAAAAGAAAAATTAATCGAAAAAATATATGCACTGGGATATCCGGAAAATGAAATTGCCGTTTCGTTGGAGGATTTTTTTGACGGAAACAATGACGCAGCATCTATCGGACCGAATATTCATACAGACCCACCTTCCCCACAGGAATTTTATCAGCAACTATCGGAATTGAAAAAATCGGAAAAGGTGGACGAAATCTTAATCCGAATTCAAGACGTTGAGGATTTGGATTGGCCTTTTACCGATACGGTTTATATCGTCTCGAAATTATCAATGGAGGAATTAAAATTAACGTTGACCGCCTTACAACCTGATGAAATTTACGAGGAATGGATGTATGGAAAACCAATTAACGTACCTGAGATCAAGGATGGATTTTCCATATATTCCGTATGGTGGGATTAAACTACCAACAATAGGGTATAACCACAACCTACCAGAATGAAGCATTAGGACGAATTGCAGCGCTAACTTTTGGCAAGATAGGGACGAAACGCTAAGGGGAAATTTCCTGCAATCAATTATCTTTAGGCTCAGACGGATATTTTCCGCTTTTATGCTTTTCTCTACTGCTCAATGCCCAGTAGTAAGGAAGGCAATAACAAATCATACACAAGACGGTTTGTACTATTTTTATTTGTCAATTAAAGTTCGAATTATGAAATGCTATATCACTTTATTTTTTGTTTTACTCAGTTCTAGCGCCTTTACGCAGATCAATGCAAAACTGATGCGCTTTGTAGATGTATCGGAAACACAAATTTGCTTCGTTTATGGCGGCGATATCTGGGTAGTAGACAAAAATGGTGGTACCGCAACGCAACTCACGAATTCTCCCGGAGAGGAATCCTATCCAAAATTCTCTCCTGATGGCAAGGAAATTGCATTTACGGCAAGATATCGGGGAAATCCTGATATTTATGTAATGCCCGTCACAGGAGGTGTCCCCCTGAGACTCACCTATGGTTCCCATTCAGATCGCATGGTAGAATGGCATCCTTCAGGCAATAAAATTCTGTTTGCCTCACGAAGAGAGATCGGTATTCCATCCGGACGGGTAAACCAACTTTTTCTAATTCCCAAAACGGGAGGAATGCCGGAAAAATTACCCATCCCTTATGGTGAAATTGCCACCTATTCTCCAGATGGAAAGCAATTGGCCTACATTACTAAAATCACAGAGACCTACCCATTTAAACGGTATCGTGGTGGACTGACCTCAGAGGTGATCCTATTCGATTTGGAAAGCAATACCGCTAAAAACATCACCAATAGCGAAGCAAATGATGGGAAGCCTGCCTGGGGAGGTGATACAATTTATTTCCTATCCGATCGGGCAGATGACTTGCGGTTGAACGTCTGGAGTTATGATCTGGAGTCTGAATCGCTCAATCAGGTTACCCAATTTAAAGACTTTGACATTACTTATTTATCTGCCGGTCCAAAAGATCTGGTATTTGAGGTAGGGGGAGCACTCCATCTCATGGATCTCGCTACAGAGCAATCGAAAGCGATAGCAGTAAATGTCGTAAGCGATTTGACGCTGGAAATGCCAAAAAGGCTTGAAGTAAACAAGCAAATACGAGGTATGACGGCTTCGCCGGGGGCAAGTAGAATTGTATTTGAGGCCCGGGGCGAATTGTTTAATGCCCCTGTTAAGGAGGGGTTTGTTCAAAATATTA
This sequence comes from Bacteroidota bacterium, assembly GCA_038750505.1. Lineage (GTDB taxonomy): Bacteria > Bacteroidota > Bacteroidia > Flavobacteriales > Flavobacteriaceae > Croceivirga. The sequence goes on from JBCDHD010000003.1 coordinate 178,901, forward strand.
CCAACTCTTCGGGGGCGTTCGACCACAGTCCCGCCTGGTCTCCAAATGGGGATCACGTAGCCTATTGGAGTGATACATCCGGTGAGTATGAGATCTATGTACAAGCTATGCGAACAACACAGAAGGCCAAAAAAATTACGTCCAGAAATAAGGGATATGGATACACCCTCTATTGGTCCCCGGATAGTAAAAAGTTGGCATTTATTGATGAGAAAAATGATATCAGCATAGTAGATGTGGTAACAGGAGCAGTTGACGTGGTTGATAATTATAATTGGAATTACGGTCACGGCGGCCGATCCCGCTATCCCATCAGCTGGTCACATGATTCGAAATTCCTGGCGTATTCCATCGGGATGGAAAATGGTAATGAAGCTATTTTTATCCATGACCTTAACAGTAAACGTTCAAGACAAGTCACCAGTGGATTTTATAATGATTCCAATCCGGTTTTTGGAGTAGCGGGTAAATACTTGTTTTTTCTTACCGACAGGAATTTTAGTGCTGTATATAGTGATATGCAAGACGGCACCTGGATCTATCCAAATGCCACACAACTTGCCGCCATTAGCTTAAGTAAGGCATCTCCGTACTTGCTCCATGCAAAAAATGATGAATTAAAGGCAGCAGAAAAGGAAGAACCTGCAAAAGATGATAACAAGAAGAAGGGAAAAAAGGACGACTCGAAAGCAAAATCTCCCGAGCCCATTACCGTGGATTGGAACGGATTGGAAAGCCGGTTGGTTATCTTACCAGCCAAACCTGGTAACCTGAATAGTCTAATGGCCTTTGAAGGTAAGTTAGTGTACCGTCGTTTTCCCAATTCGGGATCAAATGGTGGTGATCCCGAATTGTTTTTCTATGACCTCAAAGAAAGGGAAGAAAAATCCATTATGGCGAAAATAAACGGGGTGGTTAAGACGGCTGACGGAAAGTCGTTGTTGGTAAGGAGTGGTTCAAAATTCGGTATTATTAAACCTGACGCTGATCAGAAAATCAAAGATGCAATTCCTACCAATGGGTTGGTCATGGAACTGAACCCTCGGGAAGAATGGCGTCAAATCTTTCAGGACACCTGGAGAAGACACCGTGATTTCTTTTACGACGAAAATATGCAGCAGGTAGATTGGGATGCACTGCGTAACCAATACGGTGCGCTGGTAGAGGACGCCCGATCGCGTTGGGATGTCAGTTTTCTGCAATCTAATCTTGCTGCCGAACTGAGCGCCGGCCATACGTATACATTTGGCGGGGATAACGAAAAAGTGGAAAATGTCAGTACCGGGTACCTGGGGATTGACTGGGCTAAGGATGACAAAGGATATAAGATCAAACGCATTGTAAAGCCTGCCGAGTGGGATGCTGAGAACAGATCGCCTTTTGATCGTCCCGGAATAAACGTTTTAGCGGGTAACTATATCCATTCGGTCAATGGGATCTCCCTTCCATTAAACAAAGAGCCCTATGCTGCTTTTGAAGGGCTTAATGGTAAAACAGTGGTATTGAAGGTCAGTAAGAACGGTAATACCAGCGATGCAAAAGACGTGGTGGTAACCTGTCTTACAGGAGCACAGGAAGGAAATCTCCGCTACTTGGATTGGATTGAAAAGAATAGGTTGCTTGTAGAAAAACTCTCCGGAGGGAAGCTGGGGTATGTGTATATGACCAACACGGGCACCAGAGGACAGCTTGACCTGGTTAAAATGTACTACGGCCAGCTTGACAAAGAAGGATTTATTATTGATGAGCGTTTCAATGGCGGTGGACAGCTCGCAGACCGTTTTTTGGAGCTGATGACACGACCCGTCATTTACAATCTGTATTGGCGCCATGGCAAGTCGCATACCTTCCCGGTGAAGGCAAACACTGGACCTATGGGTATGCTAATTAACGGTTGGGCAGGATCCGGAGGTGACGGGCTACCCTGGGCGTTTCGGGAACTGGATGCCGGTCCGATCGTTGGCGAGCGTACCATAGGAATTTTGGTTGGCCCGGCCACTGGCCATCAGCTCATTGATGGTGGCGGAATTACCGTTCCCGGAGCACGACTTTACTTTAATGACGGTACATGGTTCGATGAAGGGATTGGTGTACGACCGGACATCGCGGTATGGGACGATCCAAACCTATTGCTACAAGGACGTGATCCCCAGATGGAGCGGGTAGTAGCGGAAGTACTGAAGCTAATAAAAGATAATCCCGGAGCTACCCCACCTCCTGCCAAAGAAGATCGTACGGCAGAAGGCCTAAACAAAAAATAGTGTTCCTTCACTATGAAAGTAGAACATTCCGCAACCTTGCTGAAGGGGCGTTACAACGACCACTCCTACGTGCCGCGGTGCTTCATTTTGACCCATTGATATCCTCTACTAAAATTCTTTAGAAAAATTAGGCAAAGTGAGGACTGTAATTTGTAACTGGAAAAAGCTAACTTCCATGCCGGAAAGCGACCACAACCGAATTTGCTACGTCTCAAAACATATACCACTGTAGTTGTAAAAGTTATAAGTGGGTTGCGGCGGTAAATCTAATAAGTTCTTTTGGCCGTGTTCCCATGAGAATTTTAAGAATAGTAGCCCAGGTTAGAGCATCCTAGCCGAACGACTAGCCCTATTTAGATTTAATGATAAAAACCGAAAAATTCGATAAAGTTGAAATCGCTTCTCAGGAAGAATTGCGGTCATGGCTACTAAAGCATCATAAGCAAGCTGAAAGCGTTTGGTTGGTAACCTACAAAAAAAGTGAACCAGAGAAATATGTCTCAAGATGGGAAGTACTGGACGAATTGCTATGTTTTGGATGGATTGATGGGATTCGGCGAAAATTGGACGATAAAAGAACCATGCAATTGATTTCGCCACGCAAGGTGGAACATTGGGCAAAAACATATAAGGAAAGAGCCGAGAAACTAATAGAGGAAGCAAAAATGCATGCCCCCGGTTTGCGAGCGATTGAGTTATCAAAATCAAACGGACTTTGGAATTTTATGGATGACGTGGATAATTTGATCCTACCAAAAGATCTTTCTCTAGAACTATCAAAACAAGATGGGGCAACTGATTTTTTTAATTCAATTAATCCTTCAAGTAAGCGGTTTGTGCTACGGTGGGTTAAGCTTGCCAAAACCGAAAAAACGAGAACAGCCCGGATAAAAAAACTTGCAGCACTAGCTGCTAAAGGAGAAAAGTTACCAGGAAGTTAGGGTATAAAACTACGGCTAACCATGCCTATTCGGCGTCCAAGGGTTGGTCCTTTTTTCCTAATTTCAATACACAAAACGGATACCCAGATATATTAAATGTTTATCACCCTGCCGTTCTAATCCTTCTTAAGCATTGATGCTGCCACTTTAGTTGCAATTTCAATTGTTGACGGAGCAGAAAATGGTTTTTTAAATGCTTTGATCCATTTAACAACTAGATTGGGATCAATAAAATGCGATGATGCAGGCAGTACACATAAATTTGACATGGGCAAAGCTTCAAAAAGCTCCATGGTATGCGCCATAAGTACAGCATCTCTGTCGCCTACCAAAAGCATAACAGGAACATTGATTTTGCGAATGCTATCCATTGCAATTTCCTTTTGATGCACCATTAATGCCACTTGTTTCCGCTTTTTCGGGTCAGGTATTTGCTCATAATTGTTGATTATGGCTAACAATTCCGGTTTTAAGCCCGAAGCTTTTGCATTTGCCCCGGAAAGTAGCATTCGATCTATGCGATCGGTTTGTTTATACCCAATAATGAGTCCTAAGATACCCCCATCGCTATGGCCCCAGATACTGTATTTTTCATGACCCAAACGTAGCATCAGCGCAATAATATCATCTGCCATATCAAAGTAATCCAAATCCCCCTCAGGACAACTGCTTATACCATGGCATCTGCTATCTACCGCTATTACCTGATAATCCTCCAACAACTGAGGAATTATGGGATATCTCCACTTGGCGGACCCTCCATTACCATGAAGGATCAGCAACGGTGCTCCTTCACCAAATACTTCATAGTTCAGACTGCCCCAATCCCGCTCCAAAGAGAAACGTTCCCCCACTACTTCTTCATTGATTTTAACTTCAATTTGAGCATGCGTTACCATGAGTACGCAACTTATGATGGTGAATAGTACTTGTTTTTTCATTCTTAAATTTTAAATTCATACGAACTTAAGTGTACCATCAACGAAATCATTGTAAAAAATAGACAAAGTGATATTAATTGAGGAATGCCCTAGAGTTTCGAGTTTAAAGCAATACGTAGACAGATACCAAGTATTCGTTATTGAGGAGCCAGCGTTCCTTAAAACCATACCTAATGCTAAAATTGAATGCTATCTGGTCAAAAAAGGGGGCTTTGCTGAATGGGACACGGCATCGCAATCTTTTGTTATGTATCCTAGATCAGGTATTTTGCCTGCCACTAATCAGACCTCGCTCTACCGCATTCCCGCTACTCTTATTTGTCTGAATATTAAGTTTAACCTGGATATTCTTGCCTTTCCTTTATTCAGCAATTTGCTAACCCACTGGAAGGATTTTGACATTGCTGACGTGATTCCTGAGAAGGAACAAAAAAATGTACTTTCGCGAATAACTAGAGAAGATCCGGCTATTGATGTGGAGAAACTCGATGCCGTTATTGCGCATGCTTTAAGTAACCAACCTATTGACAAAAAACTAAATAGACTTGTGAAACTGATGCAGGATCAAATAGCCAATAAACTAAAGGTTGTTGATCTTGCAAATAGTTTGCATATGTCTCAAAAATCAACAGAAAGATGGATTCGTAAACAGTTCAATCTCACGCCCAAAAAGCTATTACAAGTTATTCGCTTTGAACATGTTTCTCGTAAATTAAAAAATCACCCCAATAAGAAACTTATAGATTCACTCGAATTTGGTTATTATGATCAATCTCATTTTATCAAAGAGTGTCAAAAAATTACAGGCTACACACCCAAAGATCTTTTCTACAAAATGAAACTTCCTACTATTGACATCATTTTTGAAAAATTTGCCAACAAGGGCTAACCGTTATGGTGCCATTTGTGTCTATCCTTTAAATATGAAGTACCGGCTTCTGAAAACAGCATAGGACTTTCGGTTTGAGGTGTGCTCGCCTACTTACCGAGCCAATACCTATGTATGCAATTTAAAAATTCCCCACTAGTGTAACCTTTATTACTTTTTGAAGTCTTCATTCCTAAACCACACTATGAAGACACTATTAAGGCGTGCTGTACTACTTTTAGTACTATGCCTTTCCGCTTGCCAATCCTATTCAAAGAAATCTACATCAGTGAATGTGGAGGTTGTTTTTCAAGAGGAGGTTTATAGCTTTACGGAAAAACAGAAGAATTTTATTTTCGAGGTGATCGTTACTGCTGAAAAGGACGTTCGGAAGTTATTACCCACCCTACCGGATAGCATAACGGTAGCTGTAGAAAAAGTAGATTGGGATCTGGATGCTGTTGGCGGCGTAACGGGACGGGCAGAATCAAATACTCCTCCTGTCGTTATGGTTCAACTATCAAATGCCTACCGGGAAGGGAATATCAATGCAGTATATTCCGGTTTAAGAGCTACCCTTTTTCATGAATTTCATCACTTATCACGTGGCTGGGCCATTCAGGACAATGTATTTAGCCCGGGAATCCCCAATGCCATGGTAAACGAAGGATTGGCTGTTGTATTTGCAGAGATCTACACCAAAACGGTATATGAGGCCAATGCCTACCCTGAAGAGGCAGACAGTTGGGTACAAGAGATCCTGGATTTACCGCTCAATGCAAGCTATGCAGACTGGGTAATGGGAGAACATCCCGATGGGAGGACCTATATTGGATATCGCACCGGAAATTTTTTAATACGAAAAGCCATGACAACCTCCGGGAAGACCATTTTGGAATTAAGTGCCCTAAAACCAGAGGAAATTATGAAAATAGCAGGCTACTAAGGCTGCCTGAAATCCTGCACTACCTTGCACGAATTACATCGCAATCCAGTTTCTACTAACCCTCACCCTAACAAATCAAAAAACAATGCGAATATTCACAACCTTAGTTTTCCTTGCCGCTTTTACAGCGATAAGCTATGCTCAGGAAATTGAACCTGCGGTATTAGAAACCATAAAGCAGAAGTCCAAAGCATCGCATTCGGATGTGATACTCATCAAACAGAATGGAAAAATAATCTATAAAGACCAGTTGAATGCAGAAGAAGTGCCAATTTACATAGCCTCCGCCGGGAAGTCCCTGGCAAGTTTAGCCGTCGGGAAATTGATCGATAAAAAGCTTTTGGACTCCCTTGACCAGCCCGTACACACCATTTTTCCACAATGGAAACAGGGGCGCAAAAAAGACATTACGGTAAGGATGCTCTTGAACCATACCTCCGGATTGCAAAATATTCCAAATGCCAGTGTAGAATTGGAACCCGCACCCGATTATCAGATTGAGAATATTGTAGAACTTGCTCTGTCTGCAGAACTTTCGGATACTCCCGGAGAAAAGGTAAGTTATAATAATAAGGCAGTTGCACTGTTGGGAGGAATTGTACAGCAGTTATCCGGTAAATCCTTCGACCAGTTTTATGTGGACGAGTTTTTTAAGCCTATGGATATTGCCAATTACCGTTGGGTAAAGGATAAATCCGGAAACCCAACAGTTCATGGGGCATTTATTATACAACCTTCCGATTTTATCAAGTTTGGAGAGCTAATGCTCAATCAAGGGACCTACCAAGGAAAGCGAATTATAAGCAAGGAATGGGTAGAGCTATCGCTAGAACAAGCACAGGATTTCACACCCATCTGGGGTCTGCTTTGGTGGCGACTTCCTGAATACGAAAAAAGAATTGTAGATGATGAAATTTGGGCGTCCTGGGAAGCGGGAAATGTTGATCCCGCATTTATGAACAAAATGAGGGCCTTAAAAGGAAAATTATACGCAACCAAATATGACTTTTTCCATGATTTGGAGCGTATCCTGGGAGACAATTGGAATCAGATCGTAAGCGAAAAATTACCTGTAGGAATACAATCCAGCAAAAAGATCTACAGCGAGAAGATCACCGCCTACTATGCCAACGGATATCGAGGTAACTATTTGGTAATTGTTCCAAAAACCAAGATAGTTGCGGTACGATGTGCTGATTTTGACGGTTTCAACTACAAAACGGATTTTTTTCCGGAATTTGTACCACTCATATCCAAATTGGGAAGGTAAGACTCCCCTACCAAGGAAGGATATATGAAATCACGGTTATGGGATAAATCGCAAGGGGAATACCGATAATCTGCCCCCACCCTTACACCAGAACGTAAAAATCAATTGTTTTGTTGGGTAGTGGTTTGCCATTTGATGCTGAACCCTATCCTTTTTCCCGTATGCGCGAACGAGTTGAAAATGGCTGCTTCATCCATGTAAAAACTAGCGATAATGCTATCCAAAATTCAAATTCTACTGATTCTAGCAAATTATCTGCCAAACACGGATAACAAATTGCATCAAGAAATCGTACATTCACAGGTACGGGATAAGAACTGATGAAAATTACTTTCTTACGTAGTGTATTTGCTGGAATTCTGGCACTATCAATAGTAAGCGGAAATGGGCAAGATCACAACGCGCAGCGGGATGCTGTAGATCTACTGTTCAACACCTATTCGGCTGCTACTCCCGGGGTTTATGTACTCGTTACTAGTGGTGATTCCCTGGTCATTAACAAGGGTTATGGAATGGAACATATTAAAAAGAACATTCCAATGACCAGTACGAGTTTATTGGATATAGGTTCAATAGCAAAGCCCATCACTGCTTATGGCATTTACCTACTTTCTAAAAACAAACAACTTTCATTGAACGATCGGATCATCAAGTACTTGCCCGATCTTCCCAAAGTAATGGAAGATATTGAAATTCAGCACCTTTTACACCATACGAGTGGATTACGGGACTGGCCGGGATTTCTTTCCTTATCAGGAAAAAGTCTAAGCGCAAAAATTGACCTACCCCTAATTTATAGTTACGTAAAAAAACAAGAACGCTTGAATTTTGAACCGGGTGAAGCGTTTTTGTATTCCAATACAGGGTATAATCTTTTGGCTTTGATCATAGCATCAGTAACCAAGGAATCTTTTCCATCATGGATCAAAAAGCATGTCTTTCTACCATTGGGCATGGAGAATGCCAGATGTTATTCCGGAAAGGAAAAAATTGCACAAGATTATTTTAAGACCGCAGACGGATTTAAAACCCTTGCCACCAATTTGCAGGCCTACGGTTCATCTTCCGTTGTACTAACGCCAACAGATATGTTACAGTGGTTACGGTTTCTTCAGGATAGTGCATCCCATGGTACTGCCCTCTATGAAATGTTACGCCAAAATGGAGTAGTAACGGATGGGTCTAAAGTACCTTATGGTCTTGGCGTAGATATTACGAATTACAAGAACTATATGACCCTGGGACATGGCGGGGCATGGGCCGGATTTCGCGCTCATTTTTTGATTGTTCCGGAACTTGACATGTCCGTTGCTCTACTCAGCAATACCAATTCCTTTATTGCCCTGGACGAATGCCATAAAGTACTGGACCTGTTCTTACCGGTTCAATCTTCAGAAAGTCCGGAGAACGATACGATTGTAGATACCGCTGCTAACACTACCTTAATAAGCGACATAGCAAGCCTTAGCGGCATATACAAAAGAGGCCCGGGTAAATATATAGCTATTGAAGAAAGGAACAACCAGCCGCATATAGCGGTCTCAGGAGGAAATTTTTACCCTATGGAGTTACAGGACGATTTGTCATTTTGGATCCCGGCATACAAGGCAAGTATTCGTTTTGTAAAGAATAAAGAAGGGATTATAGCGCGCTACAAAGGCCTTAGTTGTAGTAAAATGCCCCCTTCAAGACCGATGTCAGATGCGCTAAAAGCAAGCCTATGCGGAACGTACTACAGCAGTGAATTAGATGCAAAATGTAGTGTAGCTATGGTGGACAATCGTCTGGTTTTTGAAACAGCAAATACGATAAAAGTACCTTTGACCCATGCTTACAACTTAGAGTTCACGGGGAATAGATTTTGGATTGAGGTGGTCGAATTTATAGGCAAGAATGAAGAGATAACGGGCTTGGAAGTAACGGAACTGAGAAGTCGTAAGCAGTACTTTAGAAAAATGTAGTCAGTAATATATAGACCTTGGTGTTCCCTTCAAGGTCCACAAAAAAAAGAACACAAATGAGAAAAACAGCACTATGGATCATAGCGACCTGTCTTAACCTATCCCTTTTGAGTGCTCAGGAACCAAAAGAAAACACTACTCCTGTTAGCCTGGATAGGTCCGTATTATCCGGAGTGGGGCTTGAAAAAATTGATATCAAGGACGAGCCGGAGAAAGACTTTTATCAAAAACGATTGTATTGGGGAAAGGAGTTGGGCGTCTTTGTCGTGGGCACAGAAACCTGGACAAATACGATAAGCAATTATCCGTTTGATGAGTTTATCTATATGTATAACGGAGAAGCCATTGTTAAACCCAATGCAGGCGCTGCTCAGATCTTCTATTCCGGAGACTATTTTTTTGCGCCAAAAGGATATCAGGGGGAATGGGAGGTTAAAGGGAACAATCAGATCCACTATGAATTATCAGTGATCACAACAGCGCGAGCCGATTCCTCAAAAACAATTGAAAGCTCAAGGCATAGACGGTTTGAAAAGTCACGGTTATCCGGAAATTCAATCCTTCTGAATGATAAGGGGTATTATGAGGAAGTTTTACAACAAGGGGCAGAGTTAACCGTGAAACTTATAGGTGAAAAAACCGGTACGCGATCGTTTGGCGAAACGACAAAAGAGCAAGTAGTTCACATTTTATCCGGTCAAATCGAGATCACTACTGCGAATGCAGATGTATTTACGTACTATTCGGGTGATTTTTTTGTAGTACCCCGTAGTTTAGCCGGAGTATGGAAAAACGACGGGCATCATCTTGTAAAATATCTCACTATCGAAAAAACTACTTCCGCCAAGGGTTAAAATGCAGCAGCCAGCCAATCCGGAGTTGCTGCTTTCTTGTTAACTTCACGCTATTAATGGATATTATAGCTCAATTTCTTTTTTGACTTCTTCCATTTGCCACCTTTAGTAATTCGTTTTTGGTAAGTATCTAAGGAATAAAATGTTTAGCTAAATCGTTATGAAAAAACAAAGGATATTCATCTCCTCAACCTATTCAGATTTAACGGAATATAGGGAAGCTGTTAAAAAGGCTATTAGAAAAACCGAGGCAATTGATGTATCAATGGAAGACTTTGGTTCAAGGGACAACAGGCCGGTAGATGAGTGTCTAAGGATTATTGAGAATGAAATAAACTTTTTCATCGGGATTTATGCTCATAGATATGGCTATATTCCAAAAAAGGAAAAAGTTTCAATTACTGAGCTGGAATACAAACATGCCAAAAAATGTAAAATCCCAATATTGATTTTTGTAATTGATGAAGATCAACCTTGGATAAAGAAATACATCGATTTTGGAAAAAAAGCGAATAAACTTGAAGCCTTTAAGAGGAAACTTAGTGAGGAGAAAATGTTGACAAGATTTACGAATAAGGATAATCTGGCATCCTTAGTAGTATCATCTCTGATAAGAGAAATAAATTACAATGGTATTGAATCAATTGAATCGGTTGAATCAAGAGAGATTACCAGCAGTTATGATTGGAACAAACATCGAGATGGAATTTATGACAAAAACAGAAGAATATTTCTCACACATATTTCTGAAACGTCAACCAATCCGGAATTTGAACATGATATTTTTATCTACTTAATTAAACATAAAAACAAAGACGGTATTCAGATTAAAGAAGTGGATAGTGTAGATTTTTTTTTAGGTCCGGCATGGGGTGATAAAACCTATAGGGTAATTAACAGTGGTGGATTAATTGGAATTAAACTTCGAGGTTGGGGAGGATTTCTGTGCACCTGCCAGGTTAATCTGAAAAATGGAAAAAAGTTATTTTTAAATAGATATATAGACCTGGATCCAAAGGCATGATATAATTCCAATAATTCCTATTAACTTTCCATCAGAGCTAAATATAATTATTTAGTTTTAATATGTTTAGAAATCACAATTGAAAATCCTTTGGCGTAAAACCTAACAGAGGGGATTTCTTCTAGTGCTTTACTTTCATAACGTAAAAGGTTGTAGGAGTCGTAAATACCAGCAATACCGCAAGCATAAATCAATATCCTAACAAAACATGAAAAAGACAGTTCTCGCATTCGTAATCCTGGTCGCCTATCTAGGTACCATCCATGCGCAAACAATAGCTAAAGCTACGCCTATTTTCAAAGAGGGAGAAGCGCAAATTGTCCCTGCCTTCGAAGATCCGGCAAAGTGGATCCGGCATGACCTCTGGGTGGAAACCGAGTTTGATACGGATGGTGATGGTGCATTGGATAGAATGCATGTAGCCGTAACCCGGCCGTTTCAAACAGAAACAGAAGGACTTAAATTACCCATTGTATACGTTTCCAGCCCATATTTTGCCGGGGTAGCCCCCTTTGTAGACGGTTTGTTTTGGGATGTAAAACATGAACTGGGTGAAACTGCAAAAGAACGCTTGCATCCGGAAGTAGTTCGTACCGGTAAAAGACCGATTATTTCCAATAGTCATATCAACACCTGGATCCCAAGAGGGTATGTTGTAGTACACTCCTCATCACCAGGCACCGGACTTTCTCAAGGTGCCCCAACGGTAGGAGGCGATAACGAATCCCTGGCGCCTAAAGCAGTAATTGATTGGTTGTGCGGTCGTGTACCGGGTTATACCTCCATAGCAGGTAATGAAACAGTGGACGCCTATTGGTCCACCGGTAAGGTAGGCATGACAGGCACCTCCTATAACGGCACCCTCTGCCTGGCCGCTGCAACTACCGGGGTTGATGGGCTTGAAGCGATTATACCCATTGCACCCAACACCTCCTATTATCACTATTATCGCTCCAACGGACTGGTACGGTCCCCTGGAGGGTATTTAGGCGAAGATATCGACGTACTTTATGATTTTATTCATAGTGGTGATGAAACAAAACGCGCGTATAACAACGCCATAGTACGAGACCAGGAAATGAAGCAGGGTATGGATCGAATTACCGGCGATTACAACGATTTCTGGGCCGGTAGGGATTACCTCAATGCGCTTGAACCTTTGAAGGCGGCCTTACTGATGTCCCATGGTTTTAACGATTGGAATGTAATGACAGAACACAGTTACAGGATCTACAAAGCTGTAAATGAAAAAGGCGTCCCGAGTCAAATCTACTATCACCAAAAAGGACATGGTGGCCCACCTCCAATACGACTGATGAATCGCTGGTTCACGCGGTATTTACACGGGGTGAACAATGGTGTAGAATCGGATGCGAAAGCCTGGATCGTCCGTGAAAATGATAAAAACAGTAATCCTACCCCATACAAGGCATATCCTAATCCTGAATCCGCTGAGGTCACCTTGTATTTGAAGCCCGGAGCTCCAGGGTCAGGAGAACTAAGTACTGCCAAATCTATGGATCAGGGGATTGAAAAACTGGTAGACGATTACGCATTCACAGGTGCTGCATTGGCGCAATCGGCATCAACCAACCACAGGTTACTCTATGTGACTCCTCCATTATCTGAAGATATTCATATCTCCGGACTTGCAAAGGTCAGTATCCTGCTAGCATCCAGTAAACCTGCGGCAAACCTTTCCGTTTGGTTGGTTTCACTACCCTGGACCACTGGAAATCAAGCTAAGATCACGGATAATATTATAACACGAGGTTGGGCGGATCCCCAAAACCATAGGTCAATAAGGGAAAGCAAACCTCTGGAACCTGGAAACTTTTACAAGGTAGCATTCGATCTGATGCCAGATGATCAAATTATTCCTGCGGGTCAGCAAATCGGTCTGATGCTATTTTCCAGTGATCAAGAATTCACCCTTTGGCCTTCGCCGGGAACCGAATTAACGATAGATCTGGATAAGACAGAACTTCAACTGCCTATTGTTGGGGGTATTGATGCCTTTACCAAGGCAATTGAATAGTGTTTGCGAGCAAATTTTAGGTCCTAATCCCTAACCGACGCGTTTTTTTTGGTCGTATCTTTATTGCTAAACTTTTAGCCCATGCGTAAACCCATTTACCTACTGTTGGCCGTTCTATTACTATGCAGTCACAATCTGTATATAAAAATGGAAACCTACTTCCTGTATCCTAATGTCGAGGCGACCCTTAGTCTTTATAATGGGACCTTCGAAAAGAGCGAAAATATAATCACTCGCGATCGTATGCTGGACGCTTCCCTAGTAGCGCAAGGCAACAGGAAAGCTATTCTTCCGGACCAATGGGAAGATCAGGACAGCACCCTTACCCAATTGCGGTTTACAACAGCTGAAGCGGGAACCTATGTGGCAGGTGTGGCAACGAAACCTAGGAACATAGCACTTACCGCCGAAAAATTTAATGCCTATCTGGAACACGATGGTGTTTTGGATATGCTTGAACAACGTACCAAGGATAGTTTACTGGATCAAGATGCCCTGGAACGTTATGAAAAACACGTAAAAGCCATCTATCAGGTAGGGGAGGCCAAAACAAACGACTGGAGCACAGTATTGGGCTATCCTATCGAGTTTGTTCCACAAGAAAATCCGTATGAAAAATACAGTGGCGAAACCCTGGAAATACAATTATTACTGGACAGTAAACCCTTGCCTAACCAACTTGTCTTTGCTGACCATATCGCTCACGCACATACGCACAGCGATCACGGCCATGAGCACGCGCACGAGCACGAGCACGACCATGAACACGACCACGACCATGAACACGACCACGCACACGATGATCACGACCATTCCCATACCAGCGGGCAACAATTGCGAACAAATGACCAGGGCAAGGTCACTCTAGCACTACCGGAAGACGGTATCTACTATCTACGTACCATTTACATGACCAGAGCTACGGATAGTGACACATTGACCCATCAATCAAAATGGGCAACACTTACCTTTGGGGTAACCCATAAGCATGGTACCGACACACATACCCATGATCACGATCATGAGGATGGTTTTCCTGTGTGGATCTTTATACTTGGTAGTTTGTTAATTGTAGGCGTACTATTTTTTGTTTTTAGAAATAAGAACTAAGATGCGGATGACTTTGAAACGTGCACTACTGCTGTTGTTCTTATGTCTTCCACTGCTGGGATTTGCACATGATGTCTCCAGTGCCGATCAGGAACTCTTGCGCAATGGTGGTTTATGGGCGTATATCCAGGTAGGCGCCACGCACATGCTTACCGGTTATGATCACTTACTTTTTCTGGCAGGTGTCATCTTCTATCTCAACAGCTTTAAAGACATTTTGAAGTTTATCACAGTGTTTACAATAGGGCATTGTATTACCTTAATAGGAGCGACATACACGGGAATTACAGCCAATGAACACCTGGTAGATGCGGTGATCGCTTTAAGCGTTTTGTACAAAGGGTTTGAGAATTTGGGCGGTTTTGAAAAACTGAACGTAAAATCCCCCGATTTACTGCTTATGGTGGGGCTTTTTGGGTTGATCCATGGATTTGGTCTTTCCACGCGATTACAGTCTTTTGATATCGGAAAGGAACAATTTCTAGCTAAAATTTTGTGCTTTAATCTCGGGGTGGAAGTGGGACAGGTGCTGGCGTTAATTCCCATTGTTTTTATCATTACGCTAGCGCGAAAACACAAACAGTTCCCTGCTTTTTACAAGGCTGTGAATTGGTATCTGGTCCTCGCGGGGATAGGGTTATTTGCCTATCAATTATACTTCTATTTTACGGAACATTGAACGGTATACTACAGTAAGCTGTAATGCAACATTACCTGTTTTTTTAAGTCCTTGAGGTAAACTACCCGTACAAATGAAAAACTACCTCACTTTAGGTTTTATCTGTTGGGCCGTATTCGTAACAAACGGTCAAAATGTAAAGGATTCATTAACACTACAGCTTACCGCAATAGCTGAGCGTTCACAACTCCCCGGTTTTTCCGTAGCAATCGTATCAAAAGACACGATACTGTATTCAAAGGGCTTCGGTTTTGCAGATCTGGAAAACACTATTCCTTTTTCGGAGAAAACCATCTTGAATATCGGATCCGTTACAAAGACCTTAATTGGGATATCGCTAATGCAGCTTGTTGAAGCAGGACGTATATCCATGAGCGATAACATAAATGATCATTTGCCTTTTAAAGTTGTACATCCGCATTACCCCGAGGCGACCATTACCATACGACAACTTGCCACACATACGTCATCGCTGACCGATGGGAAAGATGATCTATTAATAGAACGGTCCTATCTTTTCCAGGGCCCTGTAGATTTCAAAGCCCATGAACTTCCCCAGGACTATTACCCTTATTTTCAGATCTACAAAGAAAATAAGGATATCCCCATGGGTCAATTCTTAAAAGACGCCTATGCTAAAGGAGGTAAATTCTATAGTGAAGCTAATTTTCTGAATGAACCTCCGGGAAGTTCCTATGCGTATACCAATTTAGGTGCTACGCTACTGGCGTATATCGTTGAGCAAATTACACAGACTTCTTTTGCCGATTACACTACTCAATCTATTCTTTTGCCGTTGAAGATGAAAAATAGTTATTGGAAAATCAATCAGATCCCCCAGGGAAATCTGGCCTCCCATTATTTGTCCAACGGATTGTTACTCCCAAATTACGAGCTAATTACTTATCCGGACGGCGGACTTTTCACCAACGTGGATGACTTCAGTTTATATCTTATCGATATGATCAAAGGAATTAATGGTGAGGGGAAATTACTCAAAGAATCGTCCTACAAAGAATTGATGAGCAACCAATTGAATACCAAAAACTTTCCTAACACCTCGTTTACTACATCTAAAGGGATTATGTGGTCTGTAAATAAGGATGGAGACAACATCTCTATGAATGGAGCGGACCCGGGTATTGTGACCTATACCTTGTTTACCACTAAAGGGAACGTAGGTATTGTATTTTTTACCAACAAAAGTTTTTATGGAAATGATACTTTAGAGCCTGATTTCAGAAAAATAAGGGCAACGCTTTTTCAGAATGTTAGAAAGCTTCTAAAATAATCATACAAGAAATAGGAACTCATAAATGGTTAGCTTTCTAACCTTAGCTACTGTCTAATAAACAGTTTGGTAAACAGCAATAAAACTACTTATGAAAAAACTTTTAGTATCCCTATTTATAATTATCGGACTATGTTCCTGCAACCATCGAACCAACAAAAAAATAGAAACAAAAAACGTTCGGCAGAAAAACAATTTTGATTGGCTATTGGGTAGTTGGACCCGATTGAACGACCAAGAAAACAAAACGACCTTTGAAAGCTGGGAGCGGAAAAGCGAAAGGGAATATATCGGGTTTAGCTACACGATGATAGACAAGGACACGGTTTGGCAAGAAAATGCGAGGCTCATCAAAGAAAACGAAGGATGGCATTTAGAAATCACCGGTGAAGGGGAATCTGAAGCCACTAGATTTAAACTGACAAAACTTGAAACGAAAAAATTTGTTAGTGAAAATCCGAACAATACATTTCCGCAAAAAGTTGAATATTCAAAAAAAGGAAAGCACTTGCAAGCCAAAATTTTGGGAGAAGAAATGGAAATAATCTTTGATTTTGAAAAAACGAGATATTAAAACTTATTAATTTATAAATAATTGATTTTCAAGTATTTATGATCTTAAGGTTTGAATACTAACTGTAAATACGTTACTTCTTATGATCACATTAATTGAGGTAACATCGGATAGCGACTATCAGATTGCCGTTCAGTTATTTAGGGAATATGCTGTTGACATTGGTATTGATCTTGAGTTTCAGCATTTCAGCAAAGAAATTGAAACTATTAAGAGTCAGTACGCAAGACCTGAAGGAGTGCTTTTTATTGCGCATCACAATACACATTCGGTATCGGGTTGTGTTGGAATTAGAGCTTTAGAAGGGGAAATTTGTGAATTGAAAAGGATGTATGTAAAAACCGAGGCACGAGGATTGGGGATAGGAAAACATATGTTGGAAAAATCCATTGCGATGGGAAAGGAATTGGGCTATCAAAAAATGAGGTTAGATACCTTGTCCACAATGCATACCGCGA
Source organism: Bacteroidota bacterium (assembly GCA_038750505.1). Lineage (GTDB taxonomy): Bacteria > Bacteroidota > Bacteroidia > Flavobacteriales > Flavobacteriaceae > Croceivirga. The sequence continues at coordinate 196,117 of JBCDHD010000003.1, forward strand.
TTGGGCTCTATAAGAAAATGGGGTTTTACGAAATAAAGCCGTATCGATTTAATCCTTTCAGCGGGGCTAAATATTTTGAAATTGGATTGTAGGACGATAGCCTACAGCCAATTTTGCCTATGCGCCGTGCTAATGCTTTGTTAAGTTGGGTCTGGGGCTAATGTCCATAACAACAATTTTGTTACATTCAAATAAACAAAGGCAGCGGAAAAGGTTGAAATGGGACTGCATCCCACAACTTCTGGTTTGTTTAGAACGGAAATCCCAGCCCAAGCCGTACCGCATGTATAATGCAATGAAAAATAGAGTCGTTACGATACTACTTTTGGCTTTGCTTCACGCCTGTAGCGAAAGTGAAAAACCAAAAGTGGTATATCCGGAAGAAGAAACGATCAAAAATGACGTAGTAGAAAAGGATACTGCATTGGTAAAAATAGCCGACTTGCCCGTGCACATCGATAGTACCAATTATTTGATTCATCCTATTGGAGAATATCAAATTTACGGTGATAGAAGTAGTTATTTTAGTAAATCAAGGTACGGTTCGGGAAGTTTCGTTGTTTCCAGCAAAAGTGGGAATGAACTATCCGGAAACATATACAATCTAAAATTTGAGGAAATTACTTCAGCAAAAACCCGTATGCTAACGGATAAGAATATACGCATCAAATCAGTGCGATTTCTGTTTGAGGTTTTTGAAAAAACAGGTGCTTCCTACTTAATTTACCGCGTTTTGGATAAGGATACCAATGGAGATAACACGCTTGATGGCTATGATATTTCGTCGCTTTATATTAGTAATATTGACGGCACCAATTTCACAAAACTCACGGCGGAGTTTCATGAATTGATCGATTGGACGGCTATCCCTGTTAAAAACAGATTGTATTTCAGAAGTATTGAAGATTCAAACCGGAATGGCGATTTTGATCAAGAAGACAAGGTTTCCTATGAATTTATCGATTTGTCCGATAAAGAATGGAAGGTACGGCAATATCAGCCGTTCTAAAATCATAAGGGAGGTAAGCGATAACAGCTCCAACTTGGTTGTTCACAAGATTGATCCAGCCGCTTGTACCCAAAACAAAATCCCTAACTTTATTCTTGTAGTTATAGAAAGGCTTGCTATTGCAATTAAAAATTCCTGCTACTTCAAACAAGGAAGGCAGGATTTTCAATACGATCTTGCTCCTACAACCTGTGGTGGTTCGCTGGAGGAAGGAATCAAAACCGGGAGCGATGGCGAACACCTTAAAAGACAAATTGACAGCTTCAAATCGACATATCGCAAAAACAGTATCTTCTTCTATTGGAATTAGTGGAACGCCGGAAATTGTCTGGGACAACATTACCAATGTCCGGATTGAACAATTTTCTGATCCGGTAATCTTTAAACTTCTCGGAATTCCAAGACCACTGAGAGCAGAACTCTTGACAAAGGGCGCAGGGGGGCAACGAATTGCCTATTTTAACACAGGAAAAAGATTCGTACAAGAAATAACCACCTGGAAGCCTTTACAAGAATATTCCTTCAACTTCAATCCGGAGAAAGGCTTTACCGTAGGGTATTTCTTTGACATCTCCGATGGTATTTTTAGAGTTCCTAATGGCGCCTACTTTTTGGAAGAAAAAGGTGATGAAATAGCACTACACCTCTCAACGACGTATAGTCTTGACAAACGAGTTTATTACCTCTTTACTATTCCGGTAAGGATAATTTTAAAAGCTTTTCAGCAATATCTATTACGTTCCATAAAAAAGAACAGTGAATAATGGAGCCCATAAAGTTTTCAGAAACCGTTGAAGTCAAGTGCGCCCCAGAAGTCGTATTTGATTTTACCCAAGATTATAACCAGCGACTAAGCTGGGATACTTTTCTTAAAAAAGCAGATCTACTAGGAGGTGCAATACGCGCAGATAAAGGGGTTAAAGCGTATTGCGTGGCAAAAAACGGACTTGGGATGGAAACGGAATATGTATCCTTTAACAGACCCAAGGCAACAGCTATTAGAATGACCAGAGGCCCTTTTATGTTTAGGTCATTCCTGGGTTCCTGGACGTTTAAAGAGAAACAGACCCACCTAACTGTAGTGACCTTCTTGTATTCTTTTACGCTCCGTTTCCCATTCAGCATCCTTAAAAAAATGGTGACCCGGAATTTGAAGTCAAATGTTAGACAACGTTTGATTGACCTCAAAAAAAATATTGAAGAGAATTCCGCTGTCCGCTAGACAGCCTTTTAAAAAATAGCGCCCGATTACAATAACAGTGCCTGCTGGCTTACATACCATTGAAAGGTAGCAAGGGCCAAATGTTGAATATAATTCTAAAATACATGAAGAAAACCCTCGCACTGCTCCTTACTGCAGTAGCCCATCTTGCATTTTCGCAATCGATGGAAGAAATAGATTCTGTTTCTTACAGAATGTGCGACTATTTGAAAAAAACAGAAATTGAGAATGATACCTTGAAAATAAACAACTTTTTTACGCAACAACTTTATCCTTATCTGGGAAAAATCGGGCAATCGAACGTTAAAAAGGTGGAACAACAGGTGTACTACAGGCTTCAAAGAAATTGTGTGGCATTTAGAAATCTTATGGACCGTTTATACCCGCCAAAAGAAGCGGTAACAAGAATAACAGAGAAGCCAAAACCTAGCATTACAAAAAAAGGACTTGCCGCATTTAAGGAACAAAAAGCATTTTATTATTTTGAAGTAGCCGGAGATACTACGAGGATTGTTATGGAAAATGGAAGATGGACAGATGCTTTTTCTAATGGGACGTTCTCCAAATTGACCTATCAATGGATTACCGAAACGGAATTCGAATTACTATTTGTGGAAAGTGATAATGAAACAAGGGCCAATTTTAGTGTTGCAGGAGATAAATATTTGTATCAGGTATTGTCCAAAGAAGACGGATTTTACAACATGAGTGTCAATATCCCAGGGCAAAAGACCTTTGAGCTATTTAGGATGTACTACGAATAAAAATGCAGCCTGTTTTACTGCTTCCTTTAGGTGAGAATTACGGCGGATAGTATTGCCAAAAATGAGAGCTAAAAGAAATACAGCTATATTTTCCAAACTTTTGCCAGGCTACTCCTGCATTCGCAACAGTGATATGACTGACTTTAATTTTAGGATAGGAAAAGGAAAACAACGAAAGGTATTACTATACGGAAAGTCTACGGTCGTATTTCAAAGTGGTGCAGGAAGTCGTGTAAATAAGGTTACGTCAATTGAAAAATAATTTGCCCAGACCAAAAACCAATTCGACAAAAAAAGCGGACATTGCATTCAATTAATAGCACTCTGTACTCAGTAAAGCTGGTCAGAAATGCTTGAAAAGTAAAATAAAGATAGAACCTTATCCCTTATGGCAGCTATTACCGGTTTTGAGTTTATAGTAAAAACAGATCACCTGACACAAACCCGATTTGTAACAAAAACATATGCTGACGAGCTACTACCCAATCAGGTACTTTTAGCCATGGATCTATTTGCATTTACCGCTAATAATATCACCTATGGAATAGTAGGAGATCAAATGCACTATTGGAAATTTTTTCCGGTGCAACCCGGTTATGGCAGTATCCCGGTCTGGGGGTTCGCTGATGTTGTCATTTCAAGCCACCCGGAAATCAAAGTGGGGCAACGTTTTTATGGATTTTACCCGATGAGTTCTCACTTGTTGATTACTGCAAAAGTTACCAGCCAAGGTTTTGTAGATATTACGAAACACCGACAAGCGCTTCCTCCGATCTATAATTTTTATACCAATACCGCACAGGACCCAACATACAAGCCCAAAACTGAAAAGTTGATCTCGCTATTTCGTCCTTTGTTTGTAACCTCTTTTTTGATCGATGATCATTTGGCAGCAGCACATTTTTTCAATGCCACCCAAATACTCATCACAGGCGCATCCAGTAAAACGGCCTTGGCCCTAGCCTGCCTATTGGCGCATCGTAAAAAAGAAAATGCGTTGAACATTACCCTTATCGGACTTACCTCAAAAAAGAATGTAGCATTTGTGCAACAGTTGGGCTGGTATGATCAAACCATAAGCTATGATGCTATGGCGCCACTACCCACCGAAGAAAAAAGTATCGTAATCGACTTTGCAGGCAATCATAATACCCAATTTAGCTTACAAACCCTTTTGAACGAAAAACTTGTATATAATTGTCTGGTGGGGCTTGTGGATTGGCAAAATCTGGAAGGTGAAGACCCATTACCAAAAAAGGGCGTGTTTTTCTTTGCACCGGCACATGCAGAAAAGCGACAGAAAGCGTGGGGCATGTCTGAATTTCAAAAGAAAATCGGAATGTCCTGGCAACGATTTATGGAAGCTATTCAAACCATAATTTCTAGTAAAGAACATAGCGGAATTCAAGGATTAGAACAATTGTATTTGGATACTTTAAAGGGAGAAATTGACCCTAAACGTGGTAATATTGTACGGTTGAACGAATGAACAAACTACTATAAAAACAACGGTATCCGTTTTAAACAGGAAATTACTACCCAATCTTGGGGTCATCGAAGTTTTTCATTGGCTGACCCCAATGGAATAGTACTCTTCTTCCATGAAGAAGTATCGTAAAAAAGTATAATTGTATGAATTTGAACCAGGTCACAGTCCCCTCTTTAGATTTAACAAAATCCATTCCGTTTTATGAAAAACTAGGGCTAAAACTAATTGTAAAGGCATTACCGCATTACGCTAGATTTGAATGTCCGACGGGTACTGCTACCTTTTCAATACATCAAACCAAGGAATTGCCCAAAGGCGAAGGAATATGTGTGTATTTCGAATGCGAACACCTGGAGGAACAGGTGGAAAAAATAAAGAGCAGCGGCATACCATTTGAGCTGGAACCTACGGATCAACCCTGGTTGTGGCGAGAAGCGCGATTAAAGGATGTTGACGGCAATCAATTGATCTTGTTTTATGCAGGAGAAAATAGGCGGAACCCTCCCTGGCGAATACCGGTTATCACAAAGAAAACATAACATTTCCCAGGAGTAACAATGAATAACGGCTTACAATAACAAAGGTTATAAAATGAATTGAGCGTATGATCCCATCCATTCTACTTAGCGTTATACTAACTGGACTTGGCATCTTACATTTCGCCTGGGCTTTTGGCGTACAGTTTGGATTGGCCCAAGCTTTGCCCACCACAGAAAACGGGACAAGGGTATTGCATCCTAGAAAAATAGACTGTGCCCTGGTTGGACTTATGCTTACTGCGTTTGCCTTTTTTTACCTGGTAAAAGCAGGATTTATCCCATTACAACTGCCGGAAGAAATGGTCCGGTACGGAAATTGGATCATTCCCCTACTTTTTCTGTTAAGAGCTGTGGGAGAATTTAAGTATGTTGGCTTTTTTAAGCGGATACGGCATACGGAATTCGGAAAGTGGGATACGCGCTTGTTCTCGCCTTTGTGCCTCACCATCGCACTACTAGGAATGTTGGCACATCTCCTTTAAACAAAATATCGCATAGGTCAAGGTTAAACGCCCTATGGATGGTATACGCTACTCAGAAATTCCCTTATTGCAGTTCACACCTATAGGTTTGCGGACCAAAAGAGCTTTTCCAGAACCTTTAACCGATACATCGGCAGTATACCAGAGGAGCCAAAAAAAATGGCTCATGTTAATTTCATTCTATTTTCACCATCTATTTCAATATAACTTTGGCCCCCATATCAAAACATCAATCGTAAAATGAAGAACTTCGCAATTGCGCTAGTGCTAGGTATCACTGTAGCAGTGACCTCCTGTGGACAAAAATCAACCAAAAAAGTAATCAACTTTGTGCAATCCAATGGAATTACCACCCCAATTCACCAAGCGAATATCGGTACCGTACAATTCCTTTCTGCGCTACTTCCTCTGGAAGAAATTAAGACGTCTGATTTTCTGGACCATCATGAATTAAATGACGAAAGTAATTTGAGTATCCGGATCTTTATGGAAAACTCCATAACGAACTACTTACATGAACTGGACACCACTCTTACTGCAGAAGAACTACTTCAAAAAGGCAATTACCAGTTTTCATTCTATGTAGATGACCAGTTGTTGTATACCGAAAATTTAAATACAGGCGCCGGTCTACCACAACAAAAAAACGAATTCACCACGCTGGCCATACCGCTGTTAAGTACGAAAAATGAGGATTCCTGGGGGCGGTTTCTATGGATGCGATTCTATTATCGCCATGGTGGAGAAGATGCTTTAGCAACTGGAAAGCACCGCCTAAAAATTGAAGTTCGGCCGTATCTGCAGCAAGAGCAACTAGTGGTAGGCAATGTAATTGCCAAGGGAGAAATCGATTTGCAATGGTCAGAACCTGAAGTTCCGGAAGAAGAAGTTGCTATCCAATCTATTGCACCCAACAGCGGATGGGAGCTTTCTACAGCCCCGTATGACACCGAAAAAATTAGGGCGTTAAACACCAAAATCGCTCAAAATCGATTTAAAGAGATAGCCAGCATAGTGGTTATAAAGAACGAAAAGCTTTTGGTTGAAGCCTATTTTAATGGAGCCAACCGTAACACTTTGCATGACACCCGATCCGTAGGCAAGTCCTTTGCTTCAACAGTTACGGGAATTGCGTTGGCGGAAGGGCATCTTAAAAATACAGATCAAACGCTAAATGCTTTCTATGACCTAAAGCAATATGCTAATTATTCGCCTAAAAAAGAACAAGTAACACTAAAAAGCCTGCTAACAATGAGTTCAGGTTTTACGGGCAATGACGATAATTACAGCTCTCCCGGGAATGAAGAAAGAATGTACCCTACAGAAGATTGGGTAAAGTTTACCCTGGATCTACCGATGGATGACGCAAAGGAGGTCGGGGAAACCTGGGAGTATTTTACCGCAGGTGTTGTAGTCTTGGGCGATGTCCTGCATAAAACGGTCCCTGGCGGACTGGAGAAATATGCCGACCAAAAACTATTTCATCCCTTAGGGATTTCCGACTATAAATGGCAGTATACCCCACAACACGTAGCCAATACCGCTGGGGGTTTACAAATGCGCGCCCTGGATTTTGCCAAATATGGACAGCTCTACAAAAACGGCGGTACCTGGAAAGGTAAACAGATACTACCTTCGGACTGGGTGGACCAAACCCTGATGAATTACTTTGAAAAAACACCAGATCAAACGGCCTACGGCCTATTGTTCTGGGGTAAAGAATACCAGGTAAACGGGCAATCGTATCCGGCTTTTCAATGTAGCGGGAATGGTGGTAATAAAGTAATTATCTTCGATGACCTACCTCTGGTTATTGTAATCACAGCTACCGCATATGGGCAACCCTATGGCCATTCACAAGTGGATAAAATGATGGAGCGCTATATCTTACCGGCCCTATTGAATTAACAGCTCCCTTTGGTACTGCCTTGGGTTGAATCTGTATTTTAGCGAAATGATTGGTAGCTGTAAATTCTGAATGGTCATTTCCGAGAAATTAAAATATGAGGAGGTTACAGGATATAAATTTGGTCGTACCCTTGTCGGACAACCGAAGATGTGTGCCTATATCTATTTTGTGGATGGACTTTTGATCGATACCGGGCAGCGCTTTTTAAGAAAAGAGGTGCGCACCGTAACCAAACAATTACCCATTAAGCAGATTTTTATTACCCATCATCATGAAGACCATACCGGAAATATCATACCTATTCAGCAGCAGCACCAATGCAAGGTATTTGGATCAGATGCCTGCAGTAAGCTTATGAAGGCCCCTCCCCGATTAAGTTTCGCACAACAATTTACCTGGGGGAACCGGGAACCTTTTGCGGAAATTATCCCGATTAAGGATCATGTAACCACTCCCAAGCATACCTTTCAGCTGATCCCCATCCCAGGACATGCTCCGGATATGGTTGCACTCTACGAACCGGAAAAACAATGGTTGTTCTCAGCGGACCTATATATTAACTCCTATATTGGGTATTTCCTGGATTCGGAAAGTGTAGCCCAACAAATTGCCTCAACTCGTAAAATTCTTACGCTCGATTTTAAAGTGCTTTTTTGCAACCATAACCCCCAACTTAAGAATGCAAAACAGCAACTGGTTAAAAAGCTTGATTTTTTGGAGACATCCTTTGAAGAGGTAGCCCGTTTGCATGGTAAAGGACTGACAGCCAAAGCCATTTTTAAGGAATTGAAATGGCAAGAAAATTGGTTTGTAAGCATCCTCTCTGGTGGACAGCTATCCAAACAAAATATGGTAAAGTCCATTGTAAGAGATCTGGAAAACGGATAACTTACCAAGCAAAGATACTTTATAGAGCCGCTACCAGATCATGGAAGGTAAGATCAACTATACATTTTCCACCAAAATGTGGAAACACAATGCCCCGGGAGGTTGGTATTTCGTTTCCTTGCCAAAATCCATATCCAAGGAAATCCGGGAGCATCTGAAGTGGCAGGAAGAAGGTTGGGGAAGAATGAAAGCAATTGCTCAAATACAAAAGGAGCAGTGGGAAACTGCCATTTGGTACGACACTAAAAAAGAAACCTACCTCCTACCTGTCAAAGCTAAGGTTAGAGCAAAATTGAGTATTGTTGAAGATCAGAACTTCGAAATGGACATTTGGATCTGAAGCCAGTGCAACAGGCAACAAAAGGGGTCATAGCCCTTCGCTTCCCTACCCTTTATTTTTCTACCTTTAAGCGATTCCATGCGACTAAAAAGGCTTCTTTGTGGTTATTTTTTGGTGGTTTTCGCACACATAAATGCGCAGCGATCGGAAGAACCCTACCTTCAGTTTTCTTCGGCATATAAGACCCTAGATGCGGCGTTGTTAGCGAATGCTTATGCTGAAAACGCGGTCCTAATCAATTTATACGACCGCCTTGCACCGCAGTCGTATAAGGGAAGAACAGCCATTTTAGCATTTTTTATGGAACAATTTACCAGGGCCGAACGGGATAAAATGGGCTTGGACATAGTTTTCAAGATATCCTCAAGAAAAAAGGTACAAGAAAACTATTTGGATAACGGATTTTATCGTTTGAAAATAACGCATCCCGATATAGGAACGACAAAAAGGTTTGGTAAGTTTTCTATTGTCTTACAGCAGGAATCGGGAGTATGGAAATTTAGTGTTGACGCCAATGGTTCTGCCACGGAAAAAGAATTTGAAAATGCTATTTACATTGAGGAGGAGAAGAAATGAGTAAAGACCACAACGTACAGGCGTTATAATTGATACCTTGGAGATGATTGAAAAATATTGAACCGATATGCCTAAAAAATTAGTTGCCAAACTAGTACCGTTTGCTTTTTGTATAACCGTGCTTCAAGGTCAAGAGACAAAGACCGTCTTAAATGCTCCTGAGAACTGGAGAACTGAAATGATTTCATTTCCGCTGAGTTTTGCTCCTGAGATCGATTTCACAGGATTTGAAGACATTCGGTTTACTCCAGGATGGGCGGACCGCGAGAGCGAACAATTCTGGACCTATCACTTTGTTTGGTTTATTGATAAAACCTCCCCGATAACAACAACGAAGCTTACTGAAATTTTTGGAACCTATTACGACGGTCTCATGACCGTCGTTTTAGAAAATGGAGCGGATTCCGACGGTGCAGGAAAACTAGAAAAAACGCAATGTTCCTTTACAAAAACAGATACGGGATTTGAAGGTAAAATACGGGTATTTGATGCCTTTTTTACCAAAGCATATATTACCCTTTACCTAAAAGTGGAAGAAGCTTTCTGTGAAGCTTCAAATAAACAAGTGTTGGCTTTTGATATATCCCCAAAACGTTTTGATCACAAGGTTTGGCAGATGTTCAACGAAGTTACACTACTGGAAAACTGCGAGTAATAAAGGATTACGTAAATGGATATGACCGAAAAGGAGAAAATGTTGAAAGGGGAGTATTACAATTCAAGAGATCCCGAGTTAATCAAACAATACCATAAAGCGCGCAAGCTTCTGGCAGCGTACAACACCCTTAGCTCAGAACTAATAGCGGAAAGACAACGAATAGTAAACGAATTACTTGGAGAGGCAGGTAAGGGGGTCTGGATTGAAACCCCCTTCTTCTGCGATTATGGCGAAAATATTTTTATCGGTGCGAATACCTTTATCAATACCAATTGCATGTTTTTAGATAACAACCGTATCTCCATTGGAAAAAATGGGCTTATCGCCCCCTACGTTCAAATCTATACCGCAAGTCACCCGCTTAAGGCATCGGAACGGATTATTGCCACAGAAGAGGGGTCGCGCTATCTTACCTACTCAAAACCGGTGGTTATAGGCGACAATGTTTGGATTGGTGGTAATGCAATTCTCTTTCCCGGTGTCACTGTTGGGAATAATGTGACTATTGGGGCAGGGAGTGTGGTAACCAAAAACATTCCGGACAACGTATTGGCGCTTGGAAATCCTTGTAAAGTGGTACGGGAACTTTAGGGAATTAACCATTTGGTTAATCTATTTATAAAACTTCAATATTATTTTTCATTTTTGCACTTTGAAAAGGGTAGTATGGACAAGAAAAAGAACACCGAGACAGAAATTCTAAAGGCCGCTAAAAAGATCTTTATTGAGCATGGCTATGCCGGAGCACGGATGCAGGCTATTGCAGATGAAGCCAAAATAAACAAAGCTATGCTGCACTATTACTACCGCAGTAAAGAAATGCTTTTTGATAAGATCATGGAAGGAGCGATAGAGATGATGTCCAAACAATTCATAGATGCGCTCTCCGGCACTACCCCGATAATGACCAAACTAAAAGTCCTTATCAACAATTATACAGATACTATTATTAGAAATCCCCATATTCCCATATTCATTCTTCATGAAATGGCACGAAATCGACTCTACTTTCAAAATAAAATGCAGCAACGACTTGAACAAAACAACGTATTTCAGAATTTCCTACTCCAAATTGCAGAAGAACAGAAAAAAGGCATATTACGGGCTATTCCCGTACCCCAATTTATGTTCACGGTGATGTCTTTGATCATATTTCCACATATCGCAAAACCTGTGTTTTCGAAGATCTTCACCCTTGAAGACGACATCTATGCGCAAATGATGGAAGAGCGAAAAGAACATATCTACAACGTACTCCGGAGCGCTTTGATGCTATAATTTTTTGTTAAATTTTAACCATATGGTTAAAATAAATGGTTAATAAAAAGAATTGTTTGTACACTTGTATTAACCAAATGGTTAACTACTAAGGACCATCATGAAGAAATTCTACTTTTTCATTGCTATACTATTGATTTTCAATGGTTATTCCCAACCATTTACCCAGCGTATGCCGCTTGAAGAACTGTACCAGGCAGCAAACTCCCATTATCCGCTGATCAAAGACGCGGGATTGATCGATAATCTGGAAGCCGCAAATCTAGCTGTAATTACACGAGGAGCACTACCTAAAATTAGTTGGCAAGGACAAGGGCAAGTACAAAGTGAAAATATCAATCTTCCGCTGGGTACTACCATTCTGGAGGCCCCATTAGAAACCTGGAGCACCTACTTGAATATAGACTACAACCTGTATAACGGGGGATTAACTAAAGCTCAGAAAAAAATTGAGGCTGCCTCTGCTGAAGTAGATAGAAATGCGCTGGAAGTACAACTGCGAAAGCTTAAGGATCAGATCAATACCCTCGTATTTGCAGTATCGCTCTCACGAAAACAGCAACAAATACTCCAAAACTCCCGAAATGATCTAGCTACCAATATCCAAACCCTGCAAGCTGCTTACGACAATGGCATTGCCTTAGAAAGTGAGGTAGCCACGCTAAAAGTGCGTGAACTGGAACTTACCTCAGACATCGTAGCTCTGGCAGGAGATATTAACACCTATTTTCTCTTATTGGAGCAGTTAACGGGCAGGACCCTTCCGAAGGATGTACAATTTGAACTACCCTATACCATTATAGGCGATGCTACCAATATTCGGCGTCCTGAAAACGAGCTGTTTGAAAGTCAGAAGTCGTTATTTACCGCCCAGGAAGCATCCGTTGCTGCGAATACACTACCAAAAATCTCATTATTCGCTCAAGGTGGGGTTGGTGATCCCAATCCCTTGAATTTCTCCGATTTCTCCACCACCACTTTTGCCTTGGGTGGGATTCGGTTAAACTGGAACTTTTTAGATTTTGGGAAAGGAAAAAAAGAGAAACAGCGCCTTAAGATCCAAACCGAACAAATTGAAGTAGACAAAGAACTATTTCTATTTGATATCGAAAGTAGGTCCCGGGAATATCGAGAACAAATACGGGCTACAAAACTTAAGATCGCCAACAAAACCGACATCGTAACCCTTCAAAAAAGCATTCTAAACCAAACCAAAGTGCAATTGGACAATGGCGTCATCAACGCTAATGATTATGTGACCCAGCTCAATGCCACCCTCAACGCCGAGCAGGAGCTGGAATTCAATAAGACCCAACTACAACAATTGCAAATTGAATATCTAACCCTATTAGGACAATTGTAAAACCACATCTATGAAACCATACCTTCTAGCCGTACTGTTCTTTGTATTCCTCGCTTGTAATGACAACGGCAAGGCCGATGCTTATGGGAATTTTGAGGCCACAAGCGTTTTGGTAAGTGCTAAAGGCCATGGAGAATTGCTTCATTTTACTATGGAAGAGGGTGAAATTCTGGAGCAATCTGCCGTTGTGGGGTTAATCGACACCTTACAATTACATTTGGAAAAAGTGAAACTTAGAGCGCAACTGGAGGCGCTTGACCTCAAACTCCAGGAAGCTGCACCGGAGGTTGCCGTTTTACTCGAAGATCGCGCCAACCTTATCCGGGAAAGGGATAGAACACAACGACTATTCGAACAGAAGGCAGCCACACAGCAACAACTTGATGATTACAACGGCAAGATCGATTTGGTCGATCAACGCATTACCACTACGCGGCGGAATATAAGTATCGCCAATCGGGGAATTCTATCTGAACGTAAACCCATGGAAGCACAGATCGCATTGCTCAACAAACAAATCAACGATCATCATATCATAAGTCCAATTTCGGGCACAGTACTCACAAAATTTGCGGAAGCCCATGAATTAGTAGGTCAAGGAACACCACTTTTTAAAATTGCCTCCCTCAGCCAATTGAAATTAAAGGCCTATACCAGCGCAACCTTACTCCAAAAGGTAAAATTAGGGGATACGGTTACTGTTCGGGTAGATAAAGGAGAAAAAGCGTATACCACCCTTGACGGTACGGTTACCTGGATCGCCAGTGAAGCGGAATTTACGCCTAAGACCATTGAAACCAAAGAGGAACGCATCAATCTTGTCTATGCTATTGAGGTGACTGTCAATAATAATGGCGTACTGAAAATCGGGATGCCTGGTGAAGTACTGTTTGCTAACATCATCGCTGAATAATGGCCGCAATTGTAGCAGAACATATCAGTAAATCCTACAATGATGTCCCGGCCTTAAAAGACATCTCCTTTACCGTTGAAAATGGAGAACTCTTTGGTCTTATCGGTCCTGATGGGGCTGGAAAATCCACCTTATTCAGGATACTCACCACCCTTCTGTTAGCAGACCATGGTCAGGGATATGTAGCGGGCCATCATATCGTTGACGAGTACAAGGAAATTCGAAAAAAGGTCGGGTACATGCCAGGGCGGTTCTCACTATATCAAGATTTAAGTGTAGCGGAAAATCTCTCTTTTTTCGCTACTATTTTTGGAACGACCATCGAGGAGAATTACAACCTGGTCCGGGACATTTATGTTCAACTTGAGCCTTTTAGAGACCGTCCCGCAGGAAAGCTCTCCGGAGGAATGAAGCAAAAACTAGCACTTTGCTGTGCCCTGATCCACAAACCGGAAGTGCTGTTCCTTGATGAACCTACAACAGGCGTAGACGCCGTAAGCCGGGTAGAGTTTTGGGATATGCTTAAAAAATTAAAGGAAAAAGGGATTGCCATTTTGGTAAGTACGCCCTATATGGATGAAGCCACACGTTGCAATCGCATTGCGTTGATCCAAAAAGGCAAAATTTTATCTATTGACACACCGCAGCAGATGGTGGCTGATTTAAATAAGCCCTTGTTCGCTATTAGAACTCGAAAGATCTACCAGACACTAACGGTGTTGCGTCGTGCCCACTTTACCTATAGTGCCCTACCCTTTGGGGAATACATTCACCTCACCACAACCCAGCCCTATGTTGCTTCTGAAATTAAAGCATATGTAGCGGATAACGGTATTGCCGTAGAAGAGGTGCTTCCCGTTGAAGCCACTGTGGAGGATGTATTCCTGGATCTTTCAAAAACCGTTGAGACCCAAAGCCAATGACACCCAAAACCATCATACAAGTGGAAAAGCTCACCAAACGCTTTGGGCAATTTACCGCAGTAGATGCGATTTCTTTTGATGTGAAAAGGGGTGAAATCTTCGGATTTTTAGGTGCGAATGGGGCCGGAAAAACAACCGCAATAAAAATGTTGATCGGGCTGAGCAGGCCCACTGCAGGAAGTGGTACAGTAGCGGGTTTTGATATCGGAAAACAAGCAGAGCAGATCAAAAATAACATTGGCTATATGTCCCAAAAGTTTAGTCTTTACAATGATCTCACTGTTGCGCAAAACATCCGTTTTTTTGGTGGTATTTACGGTTTAAGCACAAAAAAGATCAAGGAAAAGATCCAAGTGATCCTTACGGAACTGGACTTGCAATCGGTAGCTAAAAAACCAGTGTCGGCCTTGCCTCTGGGATGGAAACAACGCCTGGCTTTTGCCGTTTCTATGGTTCACGATCCGGAAATTGTTTTTATGGACGAGCCTACCGGGGGCGTGGATCCCAATGTTCGACGTCAATTCTGGGAAAATATCTATCAGGCAGCAGCAAAGGGACGTACCGTTTTTGTCACTACTCATTATATGGATGAAGCCGAATATTGCGATCGGGTATCCATCATGGTAGATGGGAAAATTGAAGCGTTGGACACCCCTAATAATTTAAAAAATCAATTTAACGCTACCTCGATGGACGAGGTATTTTTAAAACTCGCACGATGATAAAAACAAGTATGCTTACCGTACTGGTTGGCCTGTGTTTTGCACCATTAGGCTTTACCCAAAATACGGCGACTGTGACAGTTGCTGTAAATGATATCAAAAGCGCTGGAAAGGGCGAACTCGTCTTCATGCTATTCAATACCAGCGACGGTTTCCCAAGAGAACGCAACAAAGCCTATAAACATTACGTCGTTTCCGATTTTGGCAATTCAGCTTCCCACACTTTTACAGATGTTCCTTATGGGGAATACGCGATTTCCGTACATCAAGACAAGGATGCCGATGGCGAAATGAAAAGGAACTTTATTGGAATGCCCAAAGAACCGGTTGGCGCCAGCAATTTGACCAAAATAGGAAAACCCAATTTTGAAAAATGCAAGATTGTAGTGGATGATCCTTCGGAACAAATCAATATCAAATTTATCATCGCCAATTAATCATGATCAAGGTTTTCCGGGCATTTGTTCAAAAAGAATGGTATCACATTATTCGTGACAAGCGGACATTGCTCATCCTTTTTGGTATGCCTGTTGCCCAGGTACTCCTTTTTGGTTATGCTATTTCAACGGAGTTCAAAGGCGCCCAAGTAGATATTCTGGACTATGCCAACGACGATAGCAGCACACAATTGATCCATCACCTGCAAAGTTCCGGGCACTTCACCCTAAATACGATCCTTGCCTCAGAACAAGAAATGGAAAAGGGATTTAAGGAAGGTACCACCAAGTTGGTAGTGGTTATCCCTGAAGATTTTGACAACGATCTTTACAAAGGCCAGGAGATCACAATACAACTCATCACGGATGGTTCAGATCCCAACAATGCCAACACCCTCCTGCAATATGCTACCACAATGCTTGATGATTTTCGGTTGGAAAAGCTACAGCGAGAAAGCGCTCTTTTTCAAATCCAGGTGGAGCAACGCATGCTATATAATCCTCAGCTTGCAAGCGCGTATACCTTTATCCCCGGAACCATAGCCCTCATACTGCTAATTGTATGTGCCATGTTGACTTCCTTGACCATTGCACGCGAAAAAGAATTGGGTACTATGGAGATCTTACTGGTGTCTCCTTTACCTCCCCTGCTGATCATTCTGGGAAAGGTAACCCCCTATGCGGTTCTTGCCTTTTTAGATGCCGTTCTAATTTTACTACTGGGCTACTTTATATTCAAGGTTCCTGTATTGGGAAGTGTACTTCTGCTTCTTTTTTGTTGTTTGCTTTATGTATTGGTAGGACTTAGCCTCGGTACGCTCATCTCTACGCGTTCTTCTTCCCAACAACAAGCGATGATGTCATCACTTATGGGTTTAATGATGCCTTCCCTAATTCTGTCAGGATTTCTTTTTCCTTTGAGCAGTATGCCGAAAATACTACAGTTTATCGGGCAGATCATTCCTGCCACTTATTTTATAGAAATACTAAAAGGTATTATGCTTCGAGGAGTTGGACTTCAATTTATCTATAGCGAAGTGCTGGTGCTCTTAGGAATGGTTATGATCCTGTTGGCATTTACCTGGAAAAACTTCAACGTTCGATTGCAATGAAAACACTCCGGCACCTCATACAGAAAGAGTTTATCCAAATCTTTAGGAATAAGGCCATCTTACCCATGATGACCCTTATGCCCATTGTGCAACTTATCCTGCTCTCCAATGCTGCCTCTAATGAAGTAAAGCAGGTGAATATTGTCGTAGTAGATCAAGATCAATCCGAAAGTTCGCGTTTACTGAATCGCAAAATTATTGCCAATGACCGTTTTAAACTTATTAGCACCGCATTCAACAGTGGTAACGCCTTGGGGTATCTTCAGGCAAATACCGCCGACATTGTCCTTGAAATCCCCCATAATTTTGAAAAACACTACTTACGTGGGGAAAATCCAAAACTTCAAATGCTGGTTAATGCCATAAACGGGCAAAACGCTACAGTAGGTTCCGGCTACCTCAATGCCATTATAGGTTCCTTTAATGCAGAGATCCTACCTGTTTCGGCACCGTTGGTTCCTACTACTGCACGGCTTAATGTAGCTTCAAGAAACTGGTATAACCCTGAACTGGACTACAAGCATTTTATGGCACCTGGAATCCTAGCTGAGCTTACCGCCTTGTTAACCATAGTGCTGTCTGCAATGAATGTGGTGCGCGAACGGGAGTTGGGCACTATAGAGCAGATCAACGTTACCCCGATAAAAAAGTGGCAATTTATTGTGGGGAAGCTTGTACCCTTCCTTTGTGTGGGTATGGTATTGCTAACTGTTGGTATTATAGTTAGCAAATTGCTCTTTGACATCCCTATTCGCGGTACTATCGGTTTGATCTTTGGTTATGCCATTTTCAATTTGATAGCGGTATTAGGCTTGGGCCTACTCATTTCCAACTTTGCGGACACCCAACAACAAGCCATATTTGTAGCCTTCTTCTTTATCATGATCTTTGTCTTGATGTGCGGGTTGTTTACCCCTATCGAAAGTATGCCCAAGTGGGCACAATACCTCACCATTCCGAATCCACTGGCGCACATTATTTCCGTATCCCGAAAGGTATTGATGAAAGGTAGTGGACTTTGGGACATCCGTTGGGAATTTGTCTACACGATTCTCCTGGCAATAGTTTTTAATACCCTTGCCATTTGGAGCTATAAAAAGCAGCAATAAGATTGATATGCACTTCAGAATCAATTGTTTGATCACTCCAAACCGGATATTAAATACGCTTAACTGAAATCTAACGAAGATAAAATACGGCAACCGATAGATGGAAAATCCGGGTTGGTAGATTTCCTTTTTCAGTCAGTGAACTCCAAAGTAGTTTTAGCTAAAAATCCACAAGTGGAACCGGGAAAATGGTGTTTTCAATGGTCACGCCTACCTGTAGTATTTGAGTTTACAAAACGAGTTCAAAAGCAAAAACACCACGTCAAAGAATGTATTGCTATGAGATCCAAAAACAAGAAAACGATCCTACTAGGCGTAAGCCTGATGGTAACAGCTTTTTTAAAAACAGGTAGTATCCATGCCCAGGAACGCTATACGATAAGCGGCAGCGTAACCGATGAAAAAACCGGTGAAACTATTTTAGGGGCTAATCTGGTAGTGGTACGCTTGAATACCGGGGTTATTACCAATGAATACGGTTTTTATTCATTGACCTTACCTGCTGGAACACATAAAATTACCTTGAGTTATCTAGGGTATCAAACCATAGTACAAGAGGTCAGTCTATCGCAAAACACCAAAATAGATTTCAGTATGGTGGAAGAAGTCAATCGCTTAGACGAAGTAGTGGTAGCCCAAAATGTGGAGAAGAATAGCATTCGTACCCCACAAATGAGTGTCAATACGCTTACTTCCAAATCCATTAAGAAAATCCCCACGGTTTTAGGGGAACCGGATGTTATACGATCCATACTGTTACTACCCGGTGTTAGTAACGCGGGAGAAGGAGCTTCCGGCTTTAACGTTCGAGGCGGAGGGGCGGACCAAAACCTTATTCTATTGGATGAAGCCATAATATTTAACACTTCACATTTATTTGGCTTCTTCTCTGTTTTTAATACCGATGCGATCAAAGACCTTAAACTCTACAAAGGAGGTATCCCTGCGCGCTATGGGGGTCGTCTTTCTTCTGTGCTTGATATTTACCAACGTGAGGGCAATAAAAAGGAGTTCAAAATGAATGGTGGTATTGGGGTCATCTCCAGTAAGCTGCTTTTGGAGGGGCCCATTGTAAAAGACAGGGGATCTTTCCTTGTGGCAGGAAGAACATCCTATGCCCACCTCTTTCTGCAAGCCGCCGGTGAGGAAAACACCGCCTCGTTTTACGATCTCAACACAAAATTGAGTTACAAACTCAATGATAACAACAACCTGTTCTTATCCGGCTATTTTGGTCGGGACAACTTTGAAATAGGCGACAGCTTTGTCAATACCTATGGTAACTCAGTGGCCAACCTGCGTTGGAACCATCTTTTTTCCGACAAGCTCTTTTCCAACTTATCGCTCATTTACTCCGATTACTTCTATGGTTTGGAACTTGATGTACGGGGTTTTGAGTGGGAGTCGCATATTATCAATTTTAATCTTAAATACGATCTAAAGCATTATCTGTCCGATAAATTAACCTTGGATTACGGCATCAACAATATCTACTACCGCTTTAGGCCGGGGGAAATACAACCGAACAGCGAGAATTCAGGCATTAATCCCGAAGAGTTTACCAATAAATTTGGAAATGAATTTGCAGCCTATTTAGATGTAGATCAAAAAGTTTCAGATCGGCTTTCCTTGCGTTACGGACTGAGATGGAGCTATTTCAATCGTTTAGGCCAGGACGAATTTAACGTTTATGAAGATGATACCCCTTTGCTCTATAATGAAGCCTTCCAGATCTACCAGGGCGCTGAACCTATCCGTGTGGAACGCTCTGATAGAAGTGAAAGCCTGGCAGCGTTCAATAATTTTGAGCCGCGTTTAGCCCTTGCGTACCTATTGAATGACGATACCTCATTGAAAATGAGCTATAATCGGATGACACAGTATCTCCACTTGCTGTCAAACACCAACTCACCTACTCCCTTAGATGTGTGGACTCCGAGCGGACCGTACATTGAACCACAGATCTTGGATCAGTATGCCCTCGGATTGTATAAGGACTTTGCCAATCAGGAGTATTCATTGGAGATGGAGGCATTCTACAAAGACATCGATAACCGTATTGATTATATCGATGGTGCAGACCTCATTGCCAATGAGGATATTGAGCAGGTCATTCTAAATGGCGAAGCCCGTGCTTATGGCCTAGAGGTATTGTTGCGAAAAAACAGAGGACGACTAAACGGTTGGATTGCCTACACCTTATCCAGGTCCGAACAGCGCACCCCGGGAAGAACACCCAATGAACCTGGCATTAACAATGGAGAGTGGTACCGAGCACTATTCGACAGGCCCCATGATATAGCCGTAAATGCCTCCTATGAAGTCAATAAGAAGTGGTCCTTTAACGCCAATTTTATTTATCAGACGGGAATTCCTACCAATCTTCCCATAGGGCAGGTGGAACAGCTTGGACTCACCATACCCATCTATGGTGGCAGAAATGAAAGTCGCCTTACGGATTATCACCGATTGGATATTTCGGCCACCTTAACACCAAGAAAAAACCGCAACAGAAGGTGGCGATCCGAATGGGTCTTCGGGTTCTACAATATTTACAACCGGAGAAATGCGGCTTCCTATTCCTTTGAGGAAAATCGGGAAACAGGCCAAAACGAAGCCATACGTACCTCCATTTTTGGTATTGTTCCAGCCATCAGTTACAATTTTAAATTTTAAGCTATGAAAAAGATCTTTTGTCTAATTGCTATTGCCGTTTTATACATGAGTTGTGAAGATGTTGTGGAATTGGAAACCCCTACAGGGGAAACGCGTTTGAATATCGATGCGCATTTTAGAGTGTTCTCGGGAGAAGACCCCATGCGAACTGAAGGGCAAGTGGTACTCACAGAAACCGTTAACTTTTTCGATGAAGCAATTCCAGCTGTAAGTGGTGCCGTAGTTACCATAACGGAACGGGAAACCGGGAATACCCACTTTTTTAGAGAGGTTCAAACGGGCTCAGGAATCTATCAAAATAGTGATCTACTTTTCCTTAATGATTTTAATGCAACCTTTGATCTGAGTGTCCGGGTCGGGGACCAGCAATACAGGGCTACAGCAGCCTTGATGCCCTCGGCACCAATTATTGCTATTCAACAGGGCGATCTGGAAGTCTTTAGTGAAGAAGACCTGGAAATTATTGTCACCATATCGGATACACCGAACAGAGACGATTTCTATCTTTTCGACTTTGGGTTTGCGCTCTATGAACCTATTGACGATGAATTTTTTGATGGTAACGACTTTGAATTCTCTTTTCTATACACCGAAGATGATGAAGTAAACCTACAAGCCGGAGATGTCATAACTGTGACCAATGACGGTATTGACCAACAGTTTTTTGAATATATGGAACTTTTACTGGAACAAACACAGGGCGGCGCTATTTTTAGTAGCCCCCCGGCTACGGTACGAGGGAATATTGTGAACGCAGAAGATCCGGATAATTTTCCCTATGGCTATTTCCGAATTTCCGAAGCGGTTGCCCGGGAGTTTACGATTCTTGAAGATTGATTTAATACCTCTTAAAGATAGGGAGAATTCCTCGTTTCACTCGGCGTCCTCCAGCATTCCATGCTGAAAGTAAAAAAGCCGCACTTACAAATTCAAGCTATACTTTGGAATCGAATAACTGGGGATAAGGGATTCCTCGCTAAGCTCGGCGTCCTCCAGCATTCCATGCTGAAAGTAAAAAAGCCGCACTTACAAATTCAAGCGATACTTTGGAATCGAATAACTGGGGATAAGGGATTCCTCGCTAAGCCCGGTGTCCTCCAGCACTCCGTGCTGAAAGTAAAAAAGCCGCACTTACAAATTCAAGCAAGCTTGATTTGACGTGAAGCTTTTTTACTTATTCGTGACCGCGGGAGGATTCGAACCCCCAACCCTCAGAGCCGAAATCTGATATTCTATCCAGTTGAACTACGCGGCCCAATGTTTTCTTTTCTCCATCTTCTTCCAGAGGCTGTTTTAAGGTATTTTTCCCATTTCCTAGCCTCCTCAGAATTGTCAAAGACTTTTTTGTAAACAACAATCCAAGGCTTAAAAGCCTTAGTTGATTTTGTATGGCCCAAATTATGTTCCTTGAGCGTATTTTCCAAATTAGAGGTCATACCTACATAATACCTCTTAAAATTTTCACTGTAAAGAACGTAAACGGTAAACATTCTTTATTAAGCATTTTAGTCCAGTTGAACCCCGCCTGACCGGACGGGCAGGTACGCGGCCTAATGTTTTTATATTGGATTCCTGTCTTCCCTTCCACTCCGCTCAGGGTATGCACAGGAATGCCAATTCCTTTAACTACTTAACTTGTTCTTTACAATAGTGGAAATGGTCTTTCCATCGGCCTGGCCAGCCAATTCTTTACTCACCACTCCCATTACCTTCCCCATATCCTGCATTCCGGAAGCATTTAAAGTAGCAATAGTTTGAATAACTACCTTTTCAATTTCTTCTTCCGATAATTGCTCCGGCAAAAACTTTTCAATCACCGCCACCTGCTCCAATTCCTGGCCGGCAAGATCTTCTCGCCCCTGCTCCTGATAAATGGCAGCACTATCCTTACGTTGCTTCACCAGCTTCTGCACAAGTTGTATCTCATCTGCCTCCGCTAGCCCTGAACCGCCGCCTTTTTCCGTTTTTGCTAATAAAATAGCAGATTTAACCGCACGTAATGCCGCTAACGCTCCACTGTCTTTCGCTTTCATTGCGGCCTTCATTTCTGCCATTACTTTCTCTTCCAGCCCCATATTTTCTTTAGTTTCGGGCTGCGAAGATAAAAAAATAAACCCGAAAATTTTTCAATTTTCGGGTCTAATGATTTCCTGCTACGGAAACCCTATTAAACACTACTAATCAACATTATCATGCAGAAACGAATTGTTGGAGCGCAACTGTATTTCATCATTGCTGTCCTCCCCCAAACTCATCCTCGATACCTTAGATTCCGTCGGACCTTCACTTAAATCCACCCCTTGGCGCTTATACGCAGGTTCCTTTTCAATATCATCGATGCTGTTTCTGTTATTTTTAAACTTGTAGTTAAAGCTTTTTAGTTTTTTTCTCCGCTCATCGGCCCGTTCCTTCAACATATCATCAATGGAACTGTTCATAGGATCTACACTTCCATCAGACGATGGATCCCCTTCAGTTGAAGCTTCGGGAGAAATCGTCTTTTTTTCGAAAACCAGTTCGTTTTCCACCAATTTTGGCTCATGGGTTTCAGCAACAGAGCGCGCACCGGTAAGCTGGGTCTCCAATTCCATGTATTCCTCAAGATCGTAACGGGTTTCTCCTTCTTTTTTAAAATCCAATACCGGACTTACTTCAATAAATTCGTCTACCTCTATATCATTAACCTCTTGGTCTAAATCAAATATGATGGTATTTTCTCCTGGTTGAGATTGCTGCTCATTTAGCGGGAGATCGAATGTTAGCGCAAATTGGTCTTCTTCTATTTTTGGAGAGACTATCTCAGGATCAACAACTTCCATGTCATTGATTATATTTTTTGCCTCAATAATGATAAAATCATCATCAGAAGTGGTCGTAGCAATAACCTCTTTTACTGGCTCAGGCAGGATCTCTTCATAAAACACATTAAAATTCCGAATATACTGTGTTGTGGCAATCAAATCAGATTCGGGAATCTCCTCGTCCAGTTGATGTTTTATTATAGTTGGCTCAACTTCCTCAGCTTTTGTAATAGGGGATGTTGTTCCTAATTCCTGCTCTGCTTTCTGCTCGTCTTCCAGCGTATGAATAATTTTTTTGGATTCCGTATTTACAATATCATCCTGCTGATCCATAGCAAAACCTGTAGCAATTACTGTCACAGCAATAGCATCTCCCAAACTGTCATCCTCACCTACACCCATAATAATATTCGCCCCATGACCTGCTTCAATCTGAATGTGATCATTGATCTCCCCAATTTCATCAATAGTAATCTCTTGCGAACCCGAAACGATAAGCAACAACACGTTCTTCGCACCGGTAATTTTATTATCATTCAGTAAAGGAGAATCCAAAGCTTTCATTATAGCCTCGTTAGCTCTCCCTGATCCGGATGCTGTTGCGGATCCCATAATAGCTGTGCCACTATCCGATAATACGGTTTTAGCATCTCGTAAATCAATATTTTGGGTATAGTGGTGTGTAATTACCTCTGCAATGCCTCTTGCCGCTGTAGCCAACACTTCATCAGCTTTGGAAAACCCGGCTTTAAACCCAAGATTACCATAGACTTCCCGCAATTTGTTATTATTAATAACAATTAGTGAGTCTACATTAGCGCGTAATCGCTCTATTCCTGCCTGCGCCTGTTTGCAACGCATTATGCCTTCAAATTGGAAAGGGATCGTGACGATCCCTACGGTAAGGATACCCAGTTCCCGAGCCATCTTTGCGATTACCGGGGCTGCTCCGGTACCCGTTCCTCCACCCATTCCAGCCGTAATAAAGGTCATCTTGGTGGAATTCTCCATCATTCCCTTAATATCTTCCGCACTTTCGATAGCGGCTTGTTCCCCTATTTCCGGATTTGCTCCGGCTCCTAAACCTTCGGTTAACGAAACCCCCAACTGGATCTTATTAGGAACTGAGCTATTTTCCAGGGCCTGCGCATCTGTATTACAAATTACAAAGTCAACCCCGTTTATCCCTGCCTGAAACATGTGATTGATCGCATTGCTCCCGCCACCGCCTACGCCAATAACTTTAATAACATTGCTTTTGTTTTTCGGCAAATCAAACGTGATATTGTCAAACTCGTTGCTTTTACTCATTGTCTTTTTATTAAGGGTGTTTTTTATTCTGCGTTATCCAAAAAGTCTTTTAATTTCTCCGACCATTTGTCAAAAATCGACTTCCGTTCTTTGGTAGTCGTCTTGCCGGGATCCGTCACATGTTCTTCCCCAACCAATACCTGCGCTTCGTCTCCTTCCAAGGTTTCGGGCGCGATAAAACCTTTTTCGCTGGATCGTACTGCGTTCATGAGGAGGCCTACAGCAGTGGCATACAACGGACTTGCTACCTCTTCGTCAGAGTCGCCGGCCAGGTGCTCATTGGGATAACCGATCCGGGTATCCATGCCGGTAATATATTCCACCAATTGCTTTAAATGTTTCAGCTGGCTTCCCCCTCCGGTAAGGACTATGCCGGCGATCAGTTTTTTCTTTTGTTCTTCATGCCCGTAATTCCGAATCTCCACATATACTTGTTCAACGATCTCCACTACCCTGGCATGAATGATCTTAGAAAGGTTTTTAAGTGTAATTTCCTTGGGTTCCCTGCCTCGTAGTCCGGGTATTGAAACGATCTCGTTATCCTTGTTCTCTCCGGGCCATGCCGAACCAAATTTGATCTTCAGTAATTCTGCCTGCTTTTCTATTATAGAGCAACCCTCTTTGATATCTTCGGTTATCACATTGCCCCCAAAGGGTATCACTGCGGTATGTCGGATGATCCCGTCTTTAAAAATGGCCAGATCCGTAGTACCACCACCAATATCAATTAAGGCTACTCCGGCTTCTTTTTCCTCCTGACTCAGTACAGCTTCTGCGGAAGCTAGAGGTTCCAGGGTAATATCACCGAGATCCAAACCAGCACTCTTAATGCAGCGTCCTATATTTTTAATAGAAGATACCTGACCTACTACAACGTGAAAATTAGCTTCCAACCGCCCCCCGTACATTCCAATAGGTTGTTTGATCTCTGCCTGCCCGTCTACCTTGTATTCCTGAGGCAGCACATGGATAATCTCTTCCCCTGGGAGCATTACCAATTTATACACCTGATTGCATAGCTTATCTAGGTCGTCTTCATTGATCACTTCTTCCGCATTCGCCCGGGTAATATAATCGCTGTGCTGTAGACTTCGTATATGCTGACCGGCAATCCCCACGACAACAGAACCTATTTTTAGTCCGGCATTTAATTCTGCTTGTTCCACTGCCTGCTGGATAGACGAAATGGTCTGCGTAATGTTATTCACTACCCCTCGGTGTACGCCGAGGCTTTTGGACCTCCCGGACCCCAGTACTTCAATTTTTCCGTACTCATTTTTGCGGCCTATCATGGCTACAATTTTAGTGGTCCCAATATCCAGACCTACAGAATATTTACCCTCTTCCATATCTTAAATTTTTGTGCAAACCACTTGATCTTCAAATTCTAAACTCACCATGGTATACTTTTCCAAAGTATTGTCTTTAGCAGCCTTTACATAAAAGGCCATAAAATTTTTGAACTTCTCATTCAAGTTGTCTACGCTGCCCAGGTTAACCACAAAATTGTCCATACGAAGCCTGAGCTGATACGTATTCTCGTCTTCAATATGAATACCAATGACATTTTTCCGAAGGAAATCATCCTTGTTGATATACGACAAAATGACATAGGCATCTTCCAAGGTCTTACCAGTAATCTTTCCGGTAATGATAGGTACCCTTGCCGAATGATAGCGCGACAATGGCATGCGTTTTCCTTCATCATCCAGATAAAATCTGTTGGTTCCTTCTACTCTTCCAATAGGCTCTTTTTGAACGATTTTTGAAATAAGCTCCCCATTCACGGAGAAGTAGACTTGGGCATCTTTTACCATAGGATTGGACTTAATAACCGACTCTATGGTATTCAAAACTACTTGTTCTTTTGTCCTGCTTTTTACGGTGCCGTAATTTTGTATTAACAATTTATTAACCGTATCTTCGCTCAGATATAAGCTGTTCTCTCCTAGGAGCTTAATAGAAATTCCTTTTACCTTTTTTTGATTACTTCGGTAATCGGCAAACCCGTACAAACCCACCACCACGATGAGTAGGGTTATCAGTTTTATGACGTTCCAATTAACTCGCATACGCAAATTCCTTTTTAATTTTAGGGACCTCCAGCCCAATATCCCCGGCCCCTAGCGTGACCAAAATATCGGTTCCACATTCCCTTACCTCTTGTACAATGTCTGCTTTGGCGATTACCTTTTTATTCGGATTTCTTATCTTTTCCAATAACCACGATGCGGTGATCCCCGGAATAGGTAGTTCCCGGGCAGGGTAGATCTCCAGTAAAAGAACACAATCAAACTTTTCAAGACTAGTAGCAAAGTCTTCGGCAAAATCTTTGGTACGGGAAAACAGATGGGGTTGAAACACCACGGTTATGGAATGATCCGGATGCATTTCCGAAATCGCCTGATACACCGCTTCGATTTCCGTAGGGTGGTGAGCGTAGTCGTCAATAAATACAAAGTCTTTTTTCCGAATCAGATATGAAAATCGTCGCTGCACCCCTTTAAAGGAGCTTAACGCCTTTGCAAGTTTATTGGGAGAAAATCCCGCTTCCACTCCCATAACAAAAGCTGCAAGGGCATTTAACAAATTATGATGTCCCGGTTTGTGAAAAACCACATCTTCCACCATCCCCTTAGGCATGCGAATTACAAATCGATACCTTCCTTCTTCTACGGTAATGTCCCCAATACTGTAATCCGCTTCTTGTTCCATTCCAAAGGTGATCCCTTGTATTGGGAGGCCATAGCGTACAACTAGTTTTCCTTGTGATTTAACTTTTTTAGAAAAAGCAATAAAGGCCTGCTCCAAATCCGAAGCTGTTCCATAAATGTCCAGATGGTCAGCATCCATAGAGGTGATACAGGCAATATCCGGGTTTAGCTGTAAAAAAGAACGGTCGAACTCATCGGCTTCCACGACTGAAAACTTCCTGCCATAGAATGCAAAATTGCTATTGAAGTCTTCGGAGATCCCCCCTAAAAACGCTGCAAACGGCGTTCCAATCTCTTTGAGCATATGCGCCAGGATACTGGAGGTAGTGGTTTTTCCGTGGGTACCCGCAGCAGCAAAGCAAAACGTATCCTTGGTAATACTACCCAAAACTTCAGAACGCTTCTTGATAAGGAATTGATTTTCCCTAAAAAACACAAGTTTTGGTAGATCTGACGGTACCGCGGGGGTATAGACCACTAGCGTACCTGAAATCTGTACGAACTCTAAAGAAATCTTTCCTTCGGAAGCGGTATAATCAATTGCAATACCGGCCTCTTCCAATTGAATAGTAAGGGGTGTTCTGGTTCTGTCATATCCGGCTACCGTTTTTCCAAGAAGATGAAAATAGCGCGCCAAAGCAGACATTCCAATACCTCCGATACCGATAAAATATACTCTATGAAGGTCTGATAAATTCAAGGCAATAACTTTTCTATTTCGTTCACGATGTGTTCCGTTGCTTCCGGCAGTGCCAGTTTTTTAATATTAGCCCCCAATTCTGACTGTAACTTTTTAGATTCAGTTAGCTCCTTAACCAAAACTTCAAATTCCGTCTTACTTTGAGATTCCCGATACACTAGGGCAGCATTCTTCTGTACCAAGGCCATTGCATTTTTTGTTTGGTGGTCCTCAGCTACATTCGGTGAAGGAATAAAAAGCACAGGCTTCCCTACCAAACAGAGCTCGGATACTGTACCGGCCCCTGATCTGGATATGATAATATCTGCAACAGCAAAAGCGTTTTCCATGCTGTTTATAAAGGCCTTTACCTTGATGTCTTCCGCTTCATATTTGCTATACTCCTCTTCATATAATTTTCCGCACTGCCAGAGTAACTGGAGGTTCAGTCCTTTGAAAAAAGATAACTCAGCTTCAATCAGCTGATTAATTCTTCGTGCACCTAGACTACCACCCAGAATCAGCACTACGGGCTTGTCTCTGTTCAAGCCGAAGAAATTAAGTGCAGTTGGTTTATCCACCTGGGCGTGAATCAGGTCCGAGCGCACGGGATTTCCCGTTTTCACCAGTTTGTCTTTGGGGAAATAGCGTTCCATTCCATCATAGGCGACGCAGATGGTTCGCGCTTTTTTAGCCAATAATTTATTGGTGATACCGGCATAGGAATTTTGTTCCTGGAGCAGACAGGGAATTCCTTTTCCGGAAGCTATACGTAAAAGCGGACCGCTGGCAAAACCACCGGTTCCTACGACCACATGAGGTCTAAATTGCTTTACTATTTTTCTAGCGTTCCACAAACTATGTATCAGTTTTAAAGGAAACATGAGGTTTTTTACCGTAAGTTTCCGATGTAATCCACTTATCCAGAGACCTTTTATCTTAAATCCCGCTTGGGGCACCTTATCCATTTCCATTTTGTCCCTGGCGCCGACAAACAAAATTTCAGCTGCGGTATACCGCCTTTTTAAGGCATTGGCTATAGCTATCGCAGGATAAATATGTCCTCCTGTTCCCCCTCCTGAAAGTATAAACCTATAATTGCCCACTTAATACTTCCAAAGGGTTCGTATCATCTATTTCTCCTGTTGTATCCCCGGTATCTTCTTTATTGCTGGCGCTCAGCACAATCCCAACCGCCAAACACGTCATCCAAATAGAGGTTCCGCCCATACTAATTAGCGGTAAAGGTTGACCGGTAGTAGGAAAAAGTTCTACTACTACGGCCATATTTATAAATGCCTGAAATACGATGGGTAAGCCTACACCAATGACCAATAGTTTGGCAAAAATTGATCGGGCAGAATTGGCCACAACAACAATCCTAAACAACAACAAGAGATAGAAAAACAATACTCCTAATCCGCCAACAAGGCCGTATTCCTCAATAATAATGGCAAAGATGAAGTCCGATGTACTCTGCGATAGCAGGTTTTTCATCACACTTTTCCCCGCTCCTTTGCCCACAAGCCCACCTTCTGCTACCGCCATTTTCGCATATTCCACTTGCCTGGAAGCATCTGCAGTAGCTTTTTCAGGATACATGAACGTTTCTATTCTGTTCTTCCATGTTAATGCTCTTTGGGAAGGGATCTTATCCGGTGCCACAAACAATACGCTCACAAAAAGTGTCCCCGCGAGTGCTCCGACACTAACAATCCCAAAAAGATATTTTAAAGGATACCCACCTAAAAAACAAAGCATAAGAACCATAAAGGCCAGTATAACTGCCGTAGAAAAGTTTTCCGGGAGAATTAGTAAAATAACCAGAGCTACCGGGGTCCACAGTGGCAATATGCTCTCCTTGAATGTAATTTTTGCATCCTTTATTTTAGAGAGGTAACGCGCTACCCATATCATTAAGATTACAGCAGCTAAAGTGGAGGTTTGGAAATTGATCCCGATCACCGGGATCCGAATCCATCGGTTAGCCGTTACCTCTCCAATTTGCGTTTCGACGGTTAAAGTATATGCTAAAAGTGGCAATACGATAGGCATTGCTATTAACGATAATCCCTTGAAATAATGTGCCGGGATACGATGTACCGCATAAATGATCATAAAACCGAGAAACACCAAAACACCATGTTTCACCAAATGACTAATGGTGGTTCCACTGTCTTTAACATAAACAAGGTTTGTACTGGCGCTGTATACCGGCAAGAAGGAGAACAATGCCAAAAAGGCTACAATACCCCAAATGGCTCTGTCTCCTTTTATGTTTCGCAATAGTGTTCTCATCCGTTCCATTATAGTTTTCGGATAGCTGCCTTAAATTGATTTCCCCTGTCTTCATAGTTCTGAAAAAGGTCAAAACTGGCACAAGCTGGTGAGAGTAATACAGCATCTCCCCTTTTTGCTATTTTGTAGGCCACTTTAACGGCTTCTTCCATCGAGTAGGTCTCTACCATGGGTTCCACCACATTGCCGAAAGTCGCTACCAGCTTGGAGTTATCCATCCCCAAACAAATAATGGCCTTCACTTTTTCCCGCACCATAGGCATCAACTGTGCGTAATCATTTCCTTTATCCACACCACCAACGATCCAAACCAAGGGTTTCTTAATACCCTCAAGGGCATAATACGTGGCGTTGACATTGGTAGCCTTAGAATCGTTTATATACTCTACATGATTGATTTTCAATACTTTTTCCAAACGATGTGGTACGCCTTGGAAGGTCCGTATGCTCTGCTTTATCGCCTCTTTCCTAACGCCCACAAGTAAAGCTGCAAGGCTAGCAGCCATAGCATTTTTTACATTGTGTTGCCCGTCCAGGGCCAAAAAATCTGTACTCATTTCCAAGGTTTTAGATTCTACATTTATTTTAATTCTTTTCTTGTCCAACCAGGCACCATATTCCAGGGTTTTATTCAAAGAAAAAGGCACCTTTTTAGATTGAACGGGATGATTGCGCATGCCTTCACGTATCACTTCATCATCGGCATCATAAATCAGATAGTCCTCACTGTCCTGGTTCATGGCCATACGAAACTTTGAGGCGACATACTTTTCAAATTGATAATCATACCGATCCAGATGATCCGGTGTGATGTTGGTGATTATTCCAACTTTTGGCTTAAACGCCAAAATTCCATCCAATTGAAAACTACTGATCTCCAACACGTACTGCTTCCACTCTTGCTCGGCCACTTCCTTGGCGAAACTACTTCCGATATTACCGGCTATTCCGACCTTAAAACCTCCTGCTTTTACTAAGTGATAGGTAAGGCTGGTAGTTGTCGTTTTACCATTGGTTCCCGTAATCCCAATAATCGTAGCTGCCGTATATTTAGCCGCAAACTCTATCTCCGAGATAACAGGAACACCTTTAGCCTGAAGCTGCTTCACTACCGGAACCGAGTCAGGAATTCCGGGACTTTTCATCACCAGATCCGCGCTTACGATCTTTTCCTGAGTATGTTGGTGCTCCTCCCATTCAACTCCAATATGTTCAAGAACTTTTTTATATTTTTCCTGGATCGTGCCTTTGTCCGAAACAAAAACCTTATATCCTTTTTTTACAGCCAATACGGCCGTTCCCACACCACTTTCTCCACCGCCTAGCACAACCAAGTAACTCATACTAGCGTATCTTCAGTGTCACTATACTGATGATTGCGAGCAAAATTCCAATGATCCAGAATCGCGTTACAATCTTGCTTTCGTGATACATTTTTTTCTGATAGTGATGATGTAAGGGCGCCATAAGAAATATACGCTTCCCTTCACCATACTTCCGCTTCGTATGCTTAAAATAACCTACCTGTAACATCACCGAAATGGACTCTGCGAAAAAGATCCCGCACAACAAAGGAATCAGTAATTCCTTCCGTACCATAATCGCAATAACCGCAATTACCCCACCTATTGTAAGACTTCCTGTATCGCCCATAAAGACCTGAGCCGGATAGGCATTGTACCATAAAAACCCAACCAATCCTCCCACAAACGCTGCTATAAATACCACCAGTTCCGCTACCCGCGGGATATAAAAAATGTCTAAATAGTCCGAAAATTGGATGTTGCCCGATACCCAGGCAAAAATGCCCAGGGTCAATACAATTATTGCAGATGTACCCCCGGCCAAACCGTCAATACCGTCTGTTAAGTTAGCGCCATTGGAAACGGCAGTAACGATCAATATGACAATGGGTATAAAGATCAACCAGGCATACTCCTCAGCCCCTTTACCGAGCCAGGCTATTAAATCCGCATAATCCAGTTCATTGTTCTTAAAAAAGGGAATATTGGTCCGTACAGCTTTGACTTCTTCTCCGTAGATCTTTTCCACTTGAAATTGATCGGTAATAGCCATAGTATCCTTTTCCTTCATCGTAACTTCAGGATGAAAATAGAGGACCGCCCCTACCAGTAATCCGAGTGTCACTTGCCCCATGACCTTAAACCGCCCTTTGAGCCCTTTCTTATCCTTTTTGAAGATCTTGATATAGTCGTCAATAAAGCCAATCACCCCCATCCAAAGCATGGTAATGATGAGCAAAATGACATAGATGTTCTTCAGATCGCCTACCAGGAGAATCGGAATTAGGGTGGAAATAATAATAATGATACCGCCCATGGTGGGTGTACCAGCTTTCTGCTGCTGCCCTTCCAGTCCCAAATCCCGGATGGTCTCGCCAATCTGTTTGGCTCTCAAGTAAAGAATTACCCGTTTTCCGTAGACCATAGCAATGAGCAGGGAGAGTAGCACCGCAAAAGCGGCTCTGAACGTAATGAACTGGAACAATGATGCCCCGGGGATTTGATACGCTCGTTCCAAATATTCAAACAGATAATATAGCATGTCCCCCTATTACTTGTTTAATTCTTTTAAGGCCAATGTCACTTCTTTAAAATCATCAAAATCAGTGCGCACCCCATTGGTTTCCTGATAGGTTTCATGCCCCTTTCCTGCCACCAAAATGATGTCGTTGGCTGTTGCCAGCTTGCAGGCAGTACGAATCGCTTGTTTTCTGCTTTCTATGGCCAATACTTTTTTTACATTCTGCGGTTCCACTCCGGCTTCCATCTCCTCGATAATTGTTGAAGGCGATTCCGTACGGGGATTGTCTGAGGTAAAAATGGCCTGATTGCTCATTTCTGTTGCGATATGACCCATAACCGGACGCTTCGACTTGTCACGATCACCACCACACCCCACTACGGTGATGACGTTTTCATTTCCAGTCCTCAATGTGTTAATGGTAATCAACACATTTTTAAGTGCATCCGGTGTATGGGCATAATCAACAATAGCAGTAATTCTCTCCTTCGATATAAAATACTGGAACCTTCCTTCAACCGTCTCCAGTTCACTTAGTAATTGTAATATCTCTAGCTTTTCCAGTCCAAGAATATCCGCAGAAGCATAAATAGCAAGTAGGTTATAGGCGTTAAAATCTCCTATCAGCTTGCTCCACAATTCGTCACCATCAATTTTTAACAATTGCCCATTTAGCTGACGTTCCAAAATCTGACCGCGATAGTCCGCATACGATTTAAGTGCATAGGTAACCTTCCTCGCCTTTGTATTCTGCAGCATTACCTTCCCATTCTTATCATCTAAATTGGTAAGTGCAAAGGCCTTTTTGGAAAGACGATCAAATAGCTTCTTTTTTGTATCCCGATAGTTGGCAAAGGTCTTGTGATAATCCAGGTGATCATGTGAAAGATTCGTGAAAATCGCTCCTTCAAACTGCAGCCCTTCAGCCCTCTTTTGATGAATTCCATGGGAACTTACCTCCATGAAACAGTATTCCACCCCTTCCTCACACATTAAATGCAAATAGTTGTTAATCGTAAGTGAATCCGGTGTGGTATGGCCGGTTACATACGCTTTGTCATCCACCATTATTTTTATGGTAGAAATGAGACCAACTTTATATCCCGCTCTTTTGAAAAGGTTGTACAACAGGGTAGTTACAGTGGTTTTTCCATTGGTTCCCGTAACACCAACGAGTTTAAGATTTTTAGAAGGATTGTCATAAAAATTTGCCGCCATTACGGCTAGCGCTTTTTGACTACTATCTACTTGTAAATAGGTTACTCCATTTACGGTGATGTCGGGAAACACCTCACACACAATGGCTCTTGCTCCGGAGTTTACGGCTCCCTTTATAAAACGATGACCGTCTACTTGTGTTCCCGGAACGGCCACAAAAACATCATCAACCCCTACGTTACGCGAATCAAAATGAATCGCGTTCACCATTACGTTCGTCTCACCCCGAACAGCAGTAAGCCCCACTCCGTATAATATGTCCTTTAGCAACTTCATGATAACTCTAAGACTACTTTTTTAATCTGATTGATTGCCGTTCCCGGTCCAACCGACTGTTGTTTTACCTTTCCGTTACCTTTTACCTCGACCTGTATCCCTAGATTCTCCAGAATGGAAATGGCATCCATACCGCTCATGCCTTTGAGGTCCGGAATGGTATGTGCTTCTTCTTGGGATTGTGTATAGTATTTTTCAAAGTCCTCATTCAGTTGAATAAGGCTTGTAGGTATGGGAGTCACCTTATCCACCACCGGGGAATTGATATAAATTTTTTGCGCCAGGGACTTAAATACCGGGCCGGAAACATCGGCTCCGTAGTACCCTACACTTTTATCGGGTTCATGAATAACAACGATACATGAGTACTCCGGGTTCTCTGCAGGAAAATACCCGACAAAAGAAGAAATATATCCCAGCTTGTCGGGATCCTGTGCCACGTAGTTCTTTTGACAGGTTCCCGTTTTACCGGCCATAGAAAAGTTTTCGGAATACAATCCACTTCCGGTTCCAATTTCCTTTTCCATAACATCTTTAAGCAATTGCTGGGCCTTTTTGATGGTCGCTTTGGAACAAATAGAGGGATTGATAACCTCCTTGTCAAAAGTCTTCACCTTTTTGCTTCCTACCCTGACGGCCTTTAGGAAGCGGGGTCGTACCATTTCCCCATTATTGGCGATAGCATTGTA
Organism: Bacteroidota bacterium; assembly: GCA_038750505.1. Lineage (GTDB taxonomy): Bacteria > Bacteroidota > Bacteroidia > Flavobacteriales > Flavobacteriaceae > Croceivirga. The sequence goes on from JBCDHD010000003.1 coordinate 231,056, forward strand.
AAATGCCAGGGTCTGCATAGGGGTCATCGCTACCTCATAACCATGGGACATCCATGCTAATGAAATTCCGGACCAACCTTGGTCTCCCGGATAACGAAGCACCGGTTGTCCTTCGCCTACAATAGGAAGTTGTAAATCCTCGTGCAATCCCATATTCATTAACCGATTCACAAATTTTTCCGGAGTATCCTTGTAGTTTTCGTGTATAATCTTTGCAAAAGCAGTATTGGAAGAGACTGCAAACGCCTCTGCCACACTGATCTCACCATATCCACCCCACCTTGAATCCCGCACCACGCGATCGTATACTTTCCATCGGCCTTTCTCGGTATTGACAACGGCACCCGTATCGATGACCTGATCTTCTAAAGCAGCCACCAAACTCATTAATTTAAATGTAGAGCCCGGTTCATGCGATTCTCCTACGGCATAATTTAGTTTTTCGTAATAGGTCCCCTCTTCGGTTCTTCCCAGATTGGAAATAGCCTTAATTTCTCCCGTTTTTGTCTCCATAACCACAACACACCCGTGATCTGCTTTATACTTTTCCAATTGGGTCAACAAGGCATGGTGAGCAATATCCTGAATGTTTGTGTTAATGGTGGTAATGATATCCTGTCCGTCTCGGGGCTCTATTGTATTGTCAAACCCAACCGGTTTCCATTGGCTCCCTGCACTTTTTTGTTTTAAGCGTTTTCCTTCCTGACCTCGTAAAAAACTCGACCCAAAAGCGCCATCCAGACCCACCCTGGTAAAATATCCTTGATCATCAATTCGTTCGTAACCAATACTCCTTGCTGCAATTTTTCCGAGTGGATATTCCCGAACTACCCTATGCTTTTCTATAAACCCCCCACGATTTGGACCGAGACGGAACAAAGGGAATTTTCGCATCCTGGAATATTCCAAATAGGAAACATTTTTGGCAATTAGCTTATATCCGTTCTTATTGGCCCTGGCCTTTCGTAAAAGTTGTAAATAATGTGAAGCTGGCTTTTTAAAAAGCTTTCCCAGAGAATCGCAAAGCGGAAGGATATGCGCTTCCCAATCTTTCTGTTTTACGGTATTCGCGTCAAACCGTATTTCATATTTTGCTGCTGAAGCTGCTAATAATCCACCATCATCGGAATAGATGTTCCCCCGGTTGGGCTGAATTGTAAACATCTTTTCCGTTTTTTGCATGGCCAACGCCTTGTACGTGTCTCCCTTCACCATCTGGATATCAACCAGTTTAACAACCACTGCAACCGCAAAAACAAAAAGCCCACCTGCTACCAGGTAAAGTCGACTCATAATGTTTTTTTCAGTGATGGGCATTGGTTACTCTTCGGATTTAACAACAATTTTTTTAGGCGCAAGCGCAGAAGGTTGCAGACCGTTTATAGCTACTACCTGCCTAAGGTTCGATTCCAATCGAAGCTGCTGCAGTTGCCTTCTATTCGCTACGAACGCACTACGTAAAGCGCGCACTTCTTCGTTTAATTCTGAAATTTTTGTGACTTTCTTATCGGCTTGATGGCTACTCGAGATCATCAAGGCCGCCAGAAATGATGCGAAAAGTAAAAACAGCCAGTTTTTTGGAGCATCTCCGCTTACCAAAAACTTACCTTTTAGTATGTCTAATACCCCTTTTTTCATGTATTGGTTCTCCTTGTTGTTGTTTTTAACTACTACTATTGCTATATCCTTTGTGCTATTCGTAGCTTGGCACTTCTGGCGCGGTTATTCAAATTGATTTCTTCTTGAGTAGGGACTATTAATCCTCCAACCTTCTTTAGCGGCACCTTCACATTTCCATAAAAGTCCTTTTCCGCCTGGCCCTCAAATTTCCCTTCTCGGATAAAGCGTTTTACCAATCTATCCTCTAAAGAGTGATAACTGATCACTGCTAAACGACCTCCTATTTTCAACACTTCAGGAACCTGCTCCAGAAACGCTTTTAAGACTTCAACTTCTTGGTTCACCTCAATCCGGATGGCCTGATACACCTGAGCCAATACTTTGTTTTCCCTTCCCCTTGGTAAAAATCTTCGAAGGATATCCCTTAGGGACAGGGTGGTTTGTATTGCTTTATCTGCTCTTGCCTCAACTATTGCCCTGGCCATAATCTTTGCATTACGAAGTTCCCCGTATTCTGCCAAGACCTGCACTAGCTGGTCCTGTTCATACTGGTTTACCACATCAAAACCGCTTTTCTTCATCCGACGATCCATACGCATGTCCAAATCGCCATCCTGCCGTATGGAAAACCCCCTGGAAGCCTGGTCAAATTGATGGGAAGACACTCCAAAATCTGCCAGTATACCATCTACTTTTTGAATGCCATAGAACTTTAAAAACTGATTGAGGAATCGGAAATTCTCATTTATCAATTGAAACCTTCCATCCTCTATTTTGTTGGCTGCCGCGTCTTCATCCTGATCAAAAGCGATCAATCTTCCTTTTTCACCCAGCTGCTCCAATATTTTCCGGGAGTGCCCCCCGCCTCCAAAAGTGACGTCTACATACACGCCTTCCTTTTGAATGTCCAACCCAGCTACAGCTGCCTCCAGAAGCACCGGCTGATGATATCCACTATTCTCCACCGCTATTAAATATCGATTCCGATATTTTTTCAAACTCATCATCAGACATGGAATCCAACATAGCCTCGTATCGCTGTTTGTCCCATATCTCTATCATATTATGAGAAGCATTTAGCACAACCTCTTTTTCTATTCCCGCGTATTCAAATAAATTCCTGGGGATCTGCAACCTTCCTGTCTCTGAATCAATAGGCACTTCCTTCAACCCTGCTGTATATTTCCTAAGCCATAGTTGGAATTGTTTACCCTGATTAGGATGCGCCATGATCTTCTTCATGATGTCATCAAACTTCACTTTAGGATGTAGCTCCAAACATTGCTGGTAGGCTGAACGTTTAATCACAAAATCATCCCCCATAAAAGGAATTAGCTTGTTCTTTAGAGAAGAGGGTAATGAAATCCTTCCCTTGGCATCTGCCTTGCAATCATGTTGTCCTACAATTGAAGTCACCTTGAAACGCGTTCACTCCTTTTATTAACTCAAATATATACAAATTATTTCCCTAATATCCATAAATCTCCACTTTGTTAATAATTTATCCACTTTACAACACTTTGCTTTTCACTTTTTTCCCCTTCTTCACACCTTGTACATCCTGATTGTTGTTTTTTGAAATGCCTATATTTGCCGCTCTATGCCGAACCAACTTAGATGGAAGACGAAATCATAAAAGACGGTAAGTATCGTTACATTGAAATCGGTGAAGGAAAACCCATTATTATCCTTCATGGTCTGATGGGAGGGCTGAGTAACTTTCACGGTGTAACTGATTTTTTTCCAAAAAGAGGCTATAAAGTTCTTGTCCCGGAGTTACCTATCTACGATATGCCCATGCTCAAGACCACAGTGAAGAACTTTGCGAAATTTCTTGAAGAGTTCATTGAGTACAAAGAGCTGGAGGAAGTCATCCTATTAGGGAACTCTCTTGGCGGTCATATTGGTTTGCTACACACTAAGATGTATCCCGCTAAGGTAAAAGCCCTGGTTATTACGGGAAGTTCCGGTCTATATGAGAGTGCAATGGGGGATGGGTATCCCAAACGAGGCGATTATGAGTTCATAAAAAAGAAAGCACAAGATGTTTTTTACGATCCGAAAGTAGCCACCAAGGAAATTGTTGATGAGGTTTTTGCAACGGTTAATGACCGTATGAAGCTGGTAAAGACTTTAGCCATTGCAAAAAGTGCAATTCGGCATAATATGTCTAAGGACCTCCCTAACATGCATACCCCAACTTGTATTATTTGGGGCAAACAAGACAATGTAACCCCTCCTAACGTAGCCAAAGAATTTCACGAGCTTTTACCGGATTCTGAATTATTTTGGATAGACAAATGCGGGCATGCCCCCATGATGGAACATCCGGAGGAATTCAACCAAATTCTCGCCGCCTGGTTAGAAAAAAGGGAATTCTGATATGCCTGAGGCTTTATCACCTGGCAATACATAGAAACTTCTTAAATTAAAATACTCAATTCCTAAAGTTGTTGCTCATGAAAATTACTGCTGCCGAATTCGTAATGAGCAATTCCGAAGTGGCCAAATGCCCTAAAGAGCTGCTGCCGGAATACGCTTTTATAGGACGCTCCAACGTAGGAAAGTCTTCATTGATCAACATGTTGATGGACCGAAAAGGGCTGGCAAAAACCTCCGGAAGACCGGGTAAAACTCAACTGATCAATCATTTCAAGATCAATAACAATTGGTTTCTGGTAGACCTTCCCGGTTATGGTTATGCCCGGGTTTCCAAGAAAGAAAAGAAGATCTTTCAACGCTACATCACAGCGTATTTTTTACAAAGGGAGCAGTTGGTTTGCGGTTTTGTATTGGTGGACATCCGGCATGAACCTCAACCCATTGATCTGGACTTCATGAAGTGGCTCGGTAGCCACCAAATCCCTTTTGCCATTATCTTTACAAAAGCAGATAAATTAAAATCTGGCGCTGTTGAAAAACAGGTACAACACTACCTGAAAGTACTGTTAGATACGGCCTGGGAAGAAGTTCCTCCCTATTTTATTACCTCTTCTACAAACCGAATGGGCCGAGAAGCCGTTTTGGACTACATCGGAAGCATTAACCAGGAAGTCTTAAAATAAGAATAGTGAATTTTTAGAATAGTAGCCCCTATGGGGGCTTGCAATAGGCATTTAACGGTTAGTAATTGGTATTGCTTCTCCATTGTTCTGGCATTTAAAAAAGTGCAAAAACCTTACCCTATATCCTAAAGCGTACGTTCCTCAACCATTTGTATCAGGCTATCTACGGTTTCCAGTTGATTGAGCTCTTCGGTTGTTATTACTACTTCCAACCCGCTTATCCCTTCTACAAGTACTATTGGAAAAGTAAACTTATGCCCAAATTTACTCGTATAGGTTTTGGCAAATTCATCCTTGTGCAAGAATAGCATGGATTCCTTTTTCGTTTCTCGAAACCGTTTCCAACGGCGGTTTTCCCTTACAACACCAAAAGTGAGTTCACATAACTTACAATCATAGGTTTCCGGACGAAACACTTTGTGCATACTATCCAGGAAAGCGTTCCCTTTTCCGGAATTGGCATTGTATATAAAGATGAGTGTGGACAAGGTTTGTTTTATGAACTTTGTTTCGTATTCCAAAGATATTAGAGATACCCATTTGGGCAGAATTTAGTTCAAAAAAAATAGCTAATCGGTATAACGTTTCCCGGTAACTAGTGATCGCCAATGCAAACGTGGCCCTAAACCCTAAGACAAAATTAAATAAATTACCTACGGCCTAAGGAAAACAGTGGCGAAAAGCACTTTTCAATTTAACTTGGCATCCTCCAGCTCCTTTAGACAGGAAGGGTGTTTTTTGGTAAGTCGTATTTCCTCCTTTTTATGGTATAGCGTAAGGACATCGCCTTTCTTTAACATATAGTTTACCTTATTCCTTTCGATCATCACTTCTAGCAATTTACCACGGAAGGTTAAACGGAAACGCACAGATTGGGTATGGGGAGGACTTTTTGGATTGAAGCTAATCCTACCGCCATAGTCGCGCAAACCAGCCAAGCCATATGCTACGGCCATCCAGGTGCCTCCCATGGAAGCAATATGGGCGCCGTCCTTAACATTTCCTCCTACATCAGCTAGATCCATCCAGGCTGCATATCTAATCAGTTCTATGGCCCTATCCAGATACCCCAGTTCAAAGGCCAGGATACTGTAAACGCAAGAAGACAATGAGGAGTCTCCTGTTGTCAGGGGATCGTAATAATCGAAATTTCTTTTCTTTTGTTTTTTAGAAAACTCATGGCCTAAAAGAAACATAGCCATGACCACATCTGCCTGTTTAATTACTTGAAAACGGTAAATGACCAGCGGGTGGTAGTTGAGTAGGAGGGGATAGTTCTCTAAAGGGGTATTTTCAAAATCCCAGATTTCCTTTTTCAGGAATTCATCATCCTGTGGGTGGATGCCCTTTTCCTTATCATAAGGAACATACATTTTGGAAGCAGCATTTTTCCATTCTTCAATTTCTTCGGGTTGAAGAGTGGTGTCTTTTGCAAGCGCCTCAAATTGCTCAGGCCGTTTTTTATGAAGCAACTCCAAACTCTCTGCAGCGTATCGCAGGTTTTCACGGGCCATCATATTGGTGAACGCATTGTTATTTACAATGGCGGTATATTCATCAGGGCCTGTTACGCCATGGATATGAAATTCATCCTTGCCGTTATGTGAATAGAAGCCTAAATCCGCCCAGAAGCGCGCCGTTTCAATCAACATTTCGGCTCCATATTCAAATAGAAATTCCTCATCCCCAGTAACCTCTACATATTTTCTCAAGGCGTACATTATATCTGCATTGATATGATATTGCGCAGTGCCTGCGGCAAAAAAAGCAGAAGCCTCATCTCCTGTAATTGTTCTCCATGGAAAAAGCGCACCTTTCTGATTTACTTCTTCAGCACGTTTACGTGCTTTGTCTAAAAGGCTGTATCGGAAACGCAGCAGATTTTTAGCCACTTTGGGCGAGGTGTAGATTAAAAAAGGCATCAGGTAAATCTCGGTATCCCAAAAATAATGACCTTCATACGCATCTCCGGTAAGACCTCTGGCCCCTACCCCCGTTCCTTCCACACGAGCCGACGCCTGAAGGATATGGAATAGATTAAAGCGGAGGCATTGCTGTGTTCTCTGATCTTTGTCCATAGAAACCTCAACATCGCTCCTTGCCCAGAAATTATCCATAAAATGTTGCTGACCCTTGGCCAAATCTTCGAATCCATCTTGTTTCGCCGAATCCAGTGTTCGTTCCGTACGCCCGCAAAGCTCAGTAACAGGAGCATTTCTGGAACTGTGATACACCATATATTTTGTCATCTGGAAAGGCAGTCCTTCCTCAGCTTTTATCGCGTAAACGATCTTTGCGGAATCCTCATAACATTCACTTTTATAGGAATAGGTATTCTCTGTTTTAATCTGATGGTCCACCCCACAAGCCATGGTCATTGCGCTACCGCGAATTTGATGTCCCAGAAGTACGCGCTCATCTTTAACTTGATTTACTTTTGGTACAAAGACCGTATGGTTGAATTTGGGGGATTTTCTCGGATCATGTTTATCAGCTTCAGAATTAAGCTCTTCGGTAGGGCAACGCAATTTGGAGGAGACGATCAGTTTAGCCGAGGCATTTAGCACTTTTACTTCATAAGAAATGGCCGCAACATGCCGGTGTTCCATTGAAACAATTCGCGTAGAGCGGATGGAAACACGTTTTCCAGAAGCGGTTTCCCAGATTACATTACGATGCAAGCTACCAGCTTTCATATCCAGTATCCGTTCATATTCCCTAAGATCTGCAGTAGGAAGGTAAAATGGCTCATCATCTACATAGAGCCTGATTACTTTGCTATCCGTAACATTTAGCATGGTTTGGCCTGTCTTAGCAAAGCCATAGGCAGATTCCCCGTAACGGATAGGCCATTGCTCATGAAATCCATTGATAAAAGTTCCTCGCTGCACCACAGGTGTCCCTTCCACATGATTACCACGGAAACCAAGATAACCGTTTGCAATGGCAAAAACGGTTTCATCCTGAGCCAGGTATTGGGGCGAAAACTTTTTTTGGATGAATCTCCAGTCATCCAGAGGATAAATATGTTCCGGAGGGAGTTTGATATTTTTTGAAATCATCAGGTCGCTTCACGTACTGCAAATGGCAGCTTCAAATTTTAGGGTTCTTATATTGTTCGCTACTTCAGGTGAATTTTAAATTATCTCTAATATAATTGAAAGTGTAGCATCTTGCTAAAGAATAGCAAATCCAAACAAAATATAACACAAATTTGACATTGCAGTTTAGGTAAGACAACAACCAAGAATAGTAATAGGTACTGTTTTGTATTGTGCTTAATCAATAAATAGGTGGACGCATACTAGGGAAGCAACAGAAAAAACTAATCTTAAAACTCAGATACGTTCTAATTGAAAATCTAAATCATTTTTGAACTTTATATTAGCTAAAATGAGTTTGCGACGCTTAATTGAAGAATCAAATTGCTTACTTAAAAGAAGGTATCCGCATCAATACCTATTGATTGGTCTGTATATGGATCCAAAAATAAACCAGCCAGCGGCACATTGTAATTCCTAATCCATATTTCTGCGGGGATCTTCAACTTTTCTTGGATTGGCCTGATTTGGTTCAGGATTAGTTTTCTTGTACCGATGAGCAATTCAGAAACTAAGGTAGGCTCCCCTAAATTTATAGCAAACGCTTCTGTACTGGCCATATTTACAACCATTTCGTCCCAAAAAAAGTCAGGGCGGATTGAAAAACAACAAAATTTCGAAGTAATAGATTGTTCCAAATGGCTATCCTCTTGTTCAAAACATCACGTACCAACTACTTAGCCGCACTGTTAAGGTTTTTCGGGATTTGTTCCTAAGTTGTATGTGCTTGGATTTATTTCTTTGAAGGGGTTTTATGGACCATAAGTGCATTTTCTCTCCCTAAAAGCGCGCCCTTAGCAACATAAAACCTGCCTATTATGGTAGCACGCACCGATTATAAAGGTAAGCCAAAAGCATGCCATCATTGAAGCGGCCTTTATATGTAAGATTTGTCTAACTTTATTCAAAGAGAACCTTAGAGACGCCATGGCTCATTTTAAAAGTGCTTTTTTTCTTTTACTTGGTATGGCCGCCCTTCAAAATGTCTCCTCCCAAAAACTATGGGAAATGGAACAACGACCGGGTGGAAATCCCAATAACAAGACCTTTACTTCAGGCAAGAATTCCGTAGAGTTCTATGCATGGGGCAAGAGGAATGGAAGGCCCGGAAATCCTGTATTGTCCGTTCATGGAAGGCCCTTTACCTTTAAGGGAAAATGCGCTTCCCAAATCAAATTAAAAGGTCCTTATGGTTCTTTTTATAAGCCAAGACCAGGATACCCCAACGATACTCCTGACCTGAGTCGTTTTAAGGAAACAAGAAATGGGAAGGATCTTTTGCTAGAAGACAAGTTAGCGCCTTATGTAAAAGGTTTTTTAGATCAATGTGATGAGCTTAAGGATATCCTTATAGAATTGCAAGTGGCGGTTGTTGGAGAGCGCAACTATATAACCTATAGAGGCTATTTGAACAAAGACACGAATTGGAAACTTACCGACGGACAACCCGCGCCTCGGGAAGACTATGTTGCCAATTTACGGGCTGGACCCATGTTAGGTAGTCGCGATCAGCTATCCATAAGCTATAGCGGTCCTTGTAAGGAAGAAATGTCTGTAGTTATTGCTCCTGTTGACGGGAAATTACCGAGGAAAACAGGTTTTTCTACCAACCAATACGCCACATTTTTTAGTTTTGAACGTGTTGCCCGTCCATTTATAGAAGTTACCCGGAACGAGTGCCTTAATGTTAGGCAAATCAATTTTTTGCTGGCCTATGATCCCGATGCTTATTATTGCCCCAAAGGAGAGGTCTGTCAATTAACCGCCTCTGAAGCTAACAATTGGACGTTGGAAAGACAGGGCTTTAAATTTGATGACCCTGATCTGATGACCAATTATGGCGATGTGATCAAGTTTTTGGAAGCAGGGGACTTTGCGTCTTTCGAAAACTATACCAAATATTTCAAACTGTTCTTCACAGACTACATGGAACTCTATTCCGAATTCTGCCGCGCAAACATTAAAGATCCTGTGAAGCTTGAGCTCTACACATTTGAACAACGCTATGACGAAAATGGCTTCCTGATCGCTGAAGAGCAGCGCGGACCACCTGCCCAGATGTATATCGATAAGGCGCATGCCAAACGCTTTAACTCCTTTTTTCGACAAAATGTATTGACCCAATTCAACAACATCATGTTAGGGTATTTCAATGCTTCCAAAAGCGTTAATATGAACCCGTTGGTCAGGGCCATTCTTTCCCAGGAATCTGACCGAAAATATATCAAGTCGTTTTTGGAGCAGGGATGTAATTCGGAAAGGTCAAAAAAACTTTATGAAAACATCATTGTCCTTTCAACAAAGATATAGCGCCCCGTATTCGATTTATTGCCTCTGGCCACAATCTATAAATAGTTTTGGGCTTGGACTCATAACTATTTTAGCCATGGAAACAAAACAATATACAATTTGAAAAAGTGGTATGAATTGCAAATTTTTATGATTCTCGTTTCTTTTCGAGCTCTGCCAATTGGCCTCGTGACCACATAACTACATAAAAGACAACTAAATTTGGAGATACCAAAACAACAGTGTTTACGGATTAATGTGTTCCCGCCTTACTTTATTGCAACTACTGCCGTCAACGTTTTTCAAGATTTTCCTACTTATTGAGCAGCTCCAAATGCAATTCGATAGCTTACTTGCTATTTTTTCTATCTCCGTTCTATCAGAAACGGCGGATATGCATCCGGGAAGCTCTGTAATATAAGCACTCCAACCATCGCGCTATTCCTTTCATAAATGAAGTTGAATACCATGTATCAAATCTAGGGATTGGCTTGTCCTTCATAACTCCTACTGCGAATTCGCATCATCGCTTTTTGAACCTTATAAAATTGTTGAAGCATAAAACTTTTGATTTGAAGTTTGAAATCATCAGGCATTTGTTCTAGTACATCTAAATCTCCCCGATCTTGTACCTATAAATCCCAACTCATATTATCGTATTTTTTAGCTTTCAATTAAGAAGTGCTTTAATTATTATACTAAAATTTTTAAGCACAAATAGTGATACCAGCTGTAACACTTAGGGAATCCATTCCTCTTTTGTTACTTATGAGAACTAAAATAATCGACCACGCATGAAAAATTGCATTTTCCCAATGATCGCCTTGCTTTGGACAATGAGTTGTACAACAAAAAATGAAGTACCGCAACCTGCTCCAAAGGACCTGTTCACTTCTGAACTAGGAAAGCTAAAGGAGTATTTCAAAATTCCAGGACTTGCTGTCTTGGTGCAACAAGGGGATAGTACTTTGTACGAAGACTATTTTGGTTATGCGGATAGGGAAAATCAGAAAATGGTGGATAGCACTACCCAATTTCCAATCGCTTCAATAACCAAAGTATTTAGTGCGGTAGCGCTATTACAATTGCAAGAACAAGGAAAACTTACCCTGGATACCCCTATTACCGCCTATATTCCAAAGTCCCATTTTGGAGATACTATTCAAATTGATCATATACTTTCCCATACTTCGCAAGGTATTCCGGGAAAGCATTTTTATTACAGTTACCGGTTTGGCACACTTACTTCAGTTATAGAAAAGGCTGCTGATACTTCTTTTACAGCCTACTTAGAACAGGCTATTTTTGAACCCTTACAACTCAGACAAACCTACTTCCTTAGTGATTCCAGCACGGTAACGGCCACTACGGCGCGCCCATACGATTTGGGGGACGTTCTCCTTCCGGGTAAAATAGAATACGGCGTATCAGCTTCCGCAGGTATCGTTTCTTCTTTAGGCGATCTGGTGAAATTTAGTCGTGCCCTTGATGATGTTCTCCTAAAAGAATCCTCAAGAATACAAATGTTTGCCCCTTTCCAACCTAAGCTTCCTTATGGATATGGTATTTTCTCCCAAAAGGTCGCGGGAAAGCAACTCCTTTGGGCCTATGGACAGTACGATTCGTATTCCAGTTTATTCCTAAAAGTTCCGGAATTGGATCTCACTCTTGTTCTTTTGGCAAACAACAATCTGATGAGTGATCCGGCCCGGCTAATCAATGGCGATATCACTAGCTCGCTTTTTGCCCTAAGCTTCCTAAAGAATTTCGTTTGGGATTTCCACGACATTCTGCTGTTTGAAGATGAAGATATGGATACCAAATTCGCGGATGGCTCCAAATTCTATCAAACAAAGCTCCTCGCAGAGGCGCTCGCCGCTTCTTATATGGGGCGATTTGATACCCTGGAGTTATCGAAAAGCAAACGGCTGCTGCGAAAGAACTTTATCCAATACCCGAATTATGTGGAGTATGCCGACTTAAACCTCTTACATACGCTCACTTTTATTAAATCTGTACACTTCCATCGCGAACTTGGGCCATTTAATGCGTTTGACCCCCAGATTGAGGCTATAGGAAACCAATTATTGAGTCAAGATCCGGATAATCCCTATGCGCATGTTTATTTGGGTGAGTACTTTGATGGTCAGGGAGAGCCGGAAAAAGCACGTTTCCACTTTGAAGCCCTGGCCAAGGCAGAAAATTTTTCTCCTTTTTGGTACACTGCAACGGCAAAACAATGGTTGGCGGAACACTAGACAAAACCGCTTTAAAATTTTCCTTAATTTGGAGAAAACATGAGTGCTACTCAAACAATACTAATCACGCTATTGGGCCTCGGAAGTGTCCAGGGTTTGGTATACGGAGTAATTTTATTAAGGAGTACCCGGGAAAACAAATTAGCGAACCGGCTGTTGGCAGCAATTTTGTTTTTCTTTTCGTACCGCTTGCTTGTCCAGATCTTACGATTGTTTGGATTGGGCTATTACGATATCTGGTATTATTTTATGCTGGATTACAGCTGGGTGCATGGACCACTACTTTATTTTTATGTAAAAGCGCACCTTATCCCAAACTTTAAACTTAGGACTCGGGATCTCGCTCATTTCATTCCTTTATTCTTACAAATAGGCTTTAGCATTTTTGTACGATTGCAAAATCTATACTGGGACGGGACAAAAGAAAGTCTTTCCTGGTTAGGGTATTGGGGGTATGTTGTTTGGATGAACCTCTCCACGATCTATTTTGTTGCAAGTGTCCTTATCATTATCTATTCGTTCCAGGCACAAAGGCTTCTAAAACTGCATCAATCCGATTTTCGTATCGCTGTAGCTGGCACAAATTGGCTTAGCAAAGTACTAATGGCTTTTAAGTTCTATTTTGCTTTGGTACTACTTACACTAATAGTTGATGTGCTCATCATAAAAAATGCTAATTTCCTTTCGTATTGGTATTTTGACCGTTTCTATTATTATCCGTTTTTTCTCGGGATTTCTGCATTAACGTACTGGTTGGGCCTGGAAGGCTATAAGCGTAAAGACACTAAAATCGTTGACTGGAAGCCCAATATCTCCAGTTCAGAGATGGAAGTGTTGAATACTCTGGCTATAGCATTGGAAGCTGCAATGCAGGAACACCAATGGTACAAAGATCCGGAGCTCACCTTACCTATTTTAGCTTCAAAATTGGACACCAAACCCTATTTGCTTACCAAATGTCTGAATACGATATTGCAAAATAAGTTTGCAGATTATATTAACTCCTATCGTGTAAGCGAACTAAAGCGGTTACTTGACCAACCCGAAAACGATAAATACACCCTATTGAGTTTGGCGTATGACGCCGGATTCAATTCAAAATCTTCTTTTCATAGGGCGGTAAAAAAACATCTTGGCGTCAACCCCGGAGATCTAAAATCTTCCTAAACCTGTTTCAATTTCAGAATTGGCACGCATAGCCCTATTTTAGAGGGTTTCAATTTTAAAATTGAAACTATTTTTCGGGTGGATAGTTCTAGGTTTGAGCGGAATTTAAATCACAAGATCATGAAAAACAACACGATTTTTTTTGTCCTGCTGGCCATCCAGTTCTTAGGAATTCACTTGGGGCAGGCCCAAATAAAGGTAGAAGCATTGTTAGGTGAATGGAAATTAGACATGACGCCTCAGGATACAACAGATAGTAATTTTGCAATGATGCGTATCGAAAAAGTGACCGATACGTCTTTTGAGGGTATTTTTTACAGGGAAGGCGTAAAATTACAAGAAGGACGCATTAATACACAACGCGGAATTCTTTACGGAGCTTTGGTATCCGGAGATAATTCAGGCGAATACAATACTTCATTTTATCTAGAAGAAGGTAAACTTTATGGAAGCACCCACGCCCTGGCAAGAGGTTTTTTAGCGGTTTGGGTAGCGGAAAAGGTGAAATGATAAAGATTCGATTAATGCCAAATGATCCCCTTTGCAATGTAAATTGTAAGGGGCTTTCTCTTTTTAACAGTAGCCGTATACCTAATTTCGATTTTCAACTGACTGAAAAAAAGAATAAACTCAATTCCTGGGGATATTTCCTATCTTCCTCTCATGGAGTTTATTGTAGTCCTCATAGGGCACTGGGTTGGCGATTTTTTGTTCCAAACCGGTAGAATGGCAACATTTAAAAGCAGTAGTCTAAAATGGTTGTCGCTGCATGTATTGACCTATACTTTAGTCCTTTTGTGTATCGGATACTTCATCTTTAGCTGGCAAGTAGCAGTAGGATATGCCATTTTCAATGGGGCGTTACATCTAATTACAGATTTCTTTACCAGCAAATTGGCCAAGAGCTATCGGGAAAAACCCAGGATCTTTTATCCTATTCTTGGTCTTGATCAACTGGTGCATAGCATTTGTTTATACTGGACCTTCATTAATTCTGACCTCTTAGCCTTATAAACCTATTGGAGGTTTCCACTTTTGTGTAAAATCCGGAAAACATTTTGAAATATGGACTTCTTTTTTATATTTGTAGTGTACTAGTTATCTAATACACTAGATATGATAAATATTGATCATCTAAAATTTGGGTATTCCACTGGCCCTAAAGTCTTGCAGGATATCTCTTTGCACTTAGAACAAGGCAACATCTATGGGCTTTTTGGAAAGAATGGGGAGGGAAAAACCTCATTGATGAAAATTATGTCCGGCTTGTTACCTATTAAACATGGGCATTACACACTAAATGGGGAATCTACCTTGGACAGAAAGGCAAATTGGTTACAACAGGTATTTCTGGTTCCGGAGGATTTTGAATTGCCCAATATCGCAATTTCCCGCTACCAACAGATCAACGCTCCTTTTTATCCTAACTTTTCAAAAAGTACGTTTAATGATTTGGTCAAGGCTTTCGGACTCCCAGTAAGCGCACAAATCGGTAGGCTTTCCTTCGGACAGCGAAAAAAAGTATTGATTGCTTTTGCCTTGGCCGCAAACACGTCAATACTTTTGATGGATGAACCCACCAATGGACTGGATATTCCCTCAAAAAGCCAGTTCAGAAAGGTATTGTCTTCTTTGGCTACAGACGATAAATGCATTATTATATCAACCCATCAGGTACGCGATCTTTACAGTTTGATCAACCATGTCATTGTTCTTGATCACGCCAAGGTGGTCTTTGACCAACCTTTGTCCAGAGTGACCCATAAACTGTGGTTTGGAAAACCCAATAGCGCGCTAAAGGACACAGCCCTTTACTCGGAAACCGGTTTTGGTGGAAAAGCAATTTTACCCAAAAACGATTTGGAAGAAACCGAAGTCGATCTTGAATTGCTGTTTCACGGCGTTTTGAGCGCTTCCCCTAAGATTAACGCAACCCTAGAAAGGTAAGCATTATGGAAAATACATTCAGTTTCGATAGAGTTTGGAACCATATCAAAAGGGATGTCGTTCTTTTGCGAAGTACCTTTTTGACCGCTTTAGCCATCTGTGCACTATTGCTGTTCGCTTTCATACAAATGAACCTTTTTTGGGACAAAAAAATGTCGAGTGAAGAGTTCTTTGGTTTTTTAACATTCGTATACATCCTCTCTGGCATTTTGCTATCCTTCTCCTATTTTAAAGAGTTCCACGATGATAAATACAGTGCGCTGTATCTTACCCTTCCCATTTCATCCTCAGAAAGATTAACTGCCATCTGGCTTTCCTCCTTCCTTGGGCATTCCCTGACTTTTCTACTATTGGGGGTGGTGGTGAGTAGCTTTTTCATTTTTTTTGGCAGCTTTTTGTTTGGGGCCGAACTTAATTTTGTGAATATATCCCCGGGGGAATACTGGAAAATGGCCAAAACCTATCTTTACCTCCAACCCATTTTCTTATTTGGGGCTGCTACTTTTAAAAAAAACCGGAAGTCCAAGACCTTTCTCCTGGTTTTTAGTATCACTCTATGTTTTGTTTTTTTCAATATCGCACTATTTGCAGTTCTGAACCGGGGTTTGGATATGTTTGACCAAACTGGACTGGGTGCTAAAACCTTTGAATTGGCCCAAAAGGACTTTTCCGGATTTGGAAAATGGCTCTTTATGGCCCTACTTGGTCCGGGCATCCTACTGGCCACCTATTTTAAGCTTAAGGAGAAAGCAGGTTAACATGGATTTTAACAACAGCAAACCCATATACCTTCAAATCGTGGACTTTTTCTACGAAAACATTCTCATACGGAAATGGCAGGAGGGAGAGCGTATTCCCTCAGTAAGAGAGATAGCTATGCTGGTGGAGGTGAATCCCAATACGGCCATACGAGCTTTTACCCATTTGCAGGAAATGAAGGTCATCTACAATAAAAGAGGCATTGGATATTTCGTTTCTGAAGATGGCTACCAAAAAGTATTGGCCATTAGGCGCAATGAGTTTAAGGAGATCACTCTACCAGATGTATTTAAAAAAATGCGATTGCTGGATGTCACTTTTGAAGAAGTCAAAAACCTCTATGAAAAAAAATTAGATGAAGACAAGTAATCGTATTGCTACTATCGGAGTTGCGCTGTTATTTTTTATGTCCATAACCTTTCAAGCGAGGGTACATTATCATGTAAAAAAAGAGAGAAAAGCCGGGTATGGAGCATTGGGATCCCAAATCCGGGATATTGCTCAATTTGAGCGTCTTTACATTGGTAAAAATATTAAGGTAGTCTACACCCAGGATTCTACAACGGCTTTACGCATGCGCGCCCCAAAGGAAATCTTGGACTCCATTACAACCAACACCATCCAAAACAAACTTAAGATTACGATGCCGGCAAAAATCAAGACCAAAGACACCATTACTGTTTTTGTGAGCAACAACCACCTGCAGCAATTGGAATTGGCCGGGGGATATTTTGAAAATCTTGGCGTGCTCCGCACCGAAAAGTTTCAGCTAACAATGGATGGAAAAAGTGATTGCCAACTTAACCTGGACGTTCAAATTCTTGAGGTTAAAACAGCGAAAAGCGCCACATTGGATTTAAAAGGAAAGACCGAGGAAATCATTTTTATCAATGAATAATCATCAATCAAATCACGATCATTAATCAAAAAACGAACATCATGAAAAACACAAAACAATTGGGAAGAACCATTGGTCTATTGCTTCTAGTTGTAATTACCACAGGCATTCCATCTACCTTGTTTAGAGGACTTTCAACAGCTTTGGCCCGTACACCTGAATTTCTGGAAACCATTTTGAGCGAATCGACAACGATTCCTGTTATAGTTTTGCTCAGTTTCCTCGCCTCTTTGACATGGTTGATTATTACAGCTCTGGTATTTCCGCTAATGAAAAAGTACAACTATGGCATGGCGCTTCTTTTTTCTGCGTTGTGGACCATTTGTTTTGCCATTAGCTTGTATGGTGACATAGCCCATCTATCATTGCTTTCCATAGGAAAAGAAGCGGCACAGGCTTCAACCTCCATGAACGGAAATTTTAGGGAATTGGGCTTTTTAAAAGTAAAGGACTATATCTGGGCACATTTTATCACCCTGATATTGTACACCTCGGCCACTCTGATTTTTTTCTACTTCCTTTTCAAAACAAAACTTATCCCCCCATTTTTATCAGGCTGGGGATTGCTAGCTGTTAGTATTGTGTTTATAGCGAGTTGGCTCAATATTTTTGGCATATCTACCGGGGAATATCCCTTTATGCATAATGGTATTCACATGATTGTGTTTACCATCTGGCTTACCGTTAAGGGATTTAGGGAAAGTGCCTTATCTACGAACACACCCTGACCACAATCATATAATCATCAATCAAAAAACGACCGTTATGAAATTCAACGATCAAGTACTTCTTGGCGCCAGACCCAAGCTGCGCCTCGCAAAAACACTTTTGCAAAAAACAGCATCGGTTTGGTTTATTATTGCCGTCATCGGGCAATGGATCTTTGCCACTTATGTAGCCTTGTTTTACGGGGGTGCAGCTATTGATAACAATTTTATGAAATGGAACCGCGTACTTCCCCACGGCTATGTAGAAGGAGAACCCATGGGCAACATTGCCACAGGGATCCATGTATTTTTTGCCGTTGCCATTTTATTTGGTGGCCCCTTGCAGTTTGTGCCTTTTGTAAGAAATACGTTCAAAACTTTTCACCGTTGGAATGGAAGAATGTATATCACCACTATGGCTCTGGTAAGTCTTAGTGGTATTTATATGGTGATTTCCAAAGGTACCATTAGCGGGCTGATTGGTGATATTAGTGTTAGCATCAATGGAGCGTTGATCTTAATTTTTGCCTATCTCACGCTGCGTTATGCCGTAAAACGGAATTTTAAGGTTCATAACCATTGGGCTTTTCGATTATTTTTAGTGGCCAGCGGGGTATGGTTCTTCCGAATAGGGCTTATGTTTTGGTTGCTCGTTAATGGTGGTCCGGTAGGTTTTGATCCGAAAACTTTTAGGGGGCCTTTTTTGGTATTCCTCGGCTTTGGCCAATACATTATTCCATTACTTATTTACGAACTCTACCTTATGGTTAACAAAAATGGAATCTTGTGGCAAAAACTAGCTTTAGTACTGGTATTGGTGATCGCTACCTTGATTACGGCAATAGGCATATTTGCGGCAACTATGGGTATGTGGCTTCCCAGGATTACAGGGTAGGTCTTCTATTTTAATTCCAATTTTTCTGCAAAATATTCGCAAAAATCCTTCATTGTAGCTGTCATTTTTTCGTCTTGCGTAGCGCGCATGAATGTATCGCTCATGGTTACTAGGGTCTGATGAAAAAATAGCTTCATTTCCTCGACGGGCATATCTTTTGTCCAAAGGTCAATCTTTAAGGATTCTTTGTTCTTACTATCCCAGACAGACAAAAGCATGGCCTTGGCTTCCTCGTTGTTAATCCCACCATCTTCAGCGGACCAGCTAAGTTCCTCCGGCACCCGATTTTCATCCAAGCCTACTTTTAACCGTATTTCTGATGTATGCTTTACTGCCATTACTTCTTGGGTTTATAGTTTGCATTTTTAAAGATCTCATCTGCTGGTAATTCCAGTAGCTCCAATAAACTCACTTCAGGGTTTTTTGTCATAAATGCCCTTACGATTTGCCAACCCATATACCGCCCTAATCGTCCAGGGGATTCACTATCGAGCTCTAATTGAAATTTGGAAAAGGGAGCCGGATCCAGAAAACGCCGGTCCAATTCAGCGTCTGTGCTGTACAGTAATTCTTGTTCAACGATGTACCGCCACATCTGTTGTTCATTGGCTTGGGCCCAAGCCCATTCTTCTGGCTCATACCCAATTTTTCGAGCATCTGTACTATTGGGAAGTACCTTATCCTTCAAGTATAATTCCTTACCATAATAGACCATTCTGGATAAAAACGTTCGGTTTCTTGGGTATGTATTTACTCTTTTTGCAAAAGCGTTAGCCACATCGGAGACCAAGAATTGCTTATCCAGACCTTTTGTAATATACCTTGCAATACCGCGATAAAAGTGGTGGTTTTTTCCTAGATAGTTATCTAAGCCTATCAACAAAATGGAATCCGTCAACACAATCCTGTTGTTGTACTGCACCTCAGAAGTTAAGGTTACTACCTGGGGAACGGTATACCCGGGAAAATAGTATTTAATGTGCTGGAATAGCGCAGTTAGCTCGGTTTCTTCTTTCGTAAATCCGCCGAAAACCTTATCTACTTCCTGAAATAGTTCTTGTTGAATGGTATCGTTCAGCTTTGCCAACCAAACACTGTCTGAAAACTGTTCCGGAAACAAATAAGGAAATTGTGCCTTTAGTTTGGGAATTTCCCCAGGGCCAGCAGAAGCAAATTGCCGGTCAAAACGCTCCACTTTTAGATCAACCGGAATTGCAGCAATTTCCTTCTCCTTGTTATCCTCTTCGTTACAGGAAATTACAAAAGCCAATAGTACAATAGGAAAGTATTTGCAGATCAACTTCATTTTTAACACCTAAGCGTTTAAATTTACAAGGTGCAAAGGTAATTTTTTGAAGATAAATAGGATGCTATGCAAACGGAAAAGGTCATTGAATATATTGTAAACTGGCTAAAGTCATATGCTGAAAACGCCGGGATTAAAGGATTTGTGATTGGGGTATCGGGAGGAATCGATTCTGCAGTTACGTCTACCTTATGTGCCCATACCGGATTGGAGGTACTTTGTGTAGAAATGCCAATTCATCAAGGCCCAAAACAAGTCACCCGGGCAGATCAGCACATTGATTGGTTGACGGCAAATTTTTCTAACGTAAGCAGACAGCCCGTCAACCTCACCCCAATATTTGATAGTCTGCTTGCGGCATTACCCGGAGAGAAAGAAGTAGAACGGCGTTTTATGGCCTTGGCCAATACCAGGGCGAGGTTACGCATGACAACACTGTATTACTTTGCCGCCCTTAAGGGATATCTGGTTGCCGGAACCGGGAATAAGGTAGAAGACTTTGGCGTAGGCTTTTATACCAAATACGGAGATGGTGGAGTAGATCTGAGTCCGATTGCAGATTTGCTTAAAACAGAGGTCTACGAAGTAGGGCGGGTACTCGGGATCAGCCAGGCTATAATGCAGGCCCCGCCAACAGACGGCCTTTGGGGAGATCATAGAACCGATGAAGATCAAATCGGGGCTAGCTATCCCGAATTGGAATGGGCCATGCAAATGGATGCCGAAGGGAAGTCTGCAGAAGCATTTTCCGGAAGGGATAAGGAAGTATTTACCATATATAAAACCTTAAATACGGCAAACAAGCATAAGATGATTCCTATCCCGGTTTGTGAAATACCTGATTCGCTAAAAACTGCATCTTAACCCAGTGAATTGTTATTAAAACGAATAAAACCATAAAAATTCTGTGGTTTTCGTAAAAAAATGAGAGTTTTGTGTTGTTAAATGGTTACCTTGCCTTTCAATAAATGTAAGCTTCCGATTACTAAAAGAAAGCAGAACCAACAGAATTAACTAAAACAAACTAGCATGATCAAAGTATTAATAGCAGACAACCACCCTATTGTGCGTCTCGGAATTAAGCAGGTGTTAGAGGCTGCCTCCGGTTACGAAGTAATAGGAGATGTGGCGTCTACTTCCGAGCTCTTCTCGACTCTTGAAAAAATAAATCCGGATGTGGTAATGCTGGAAATGGACATTCCAGAGATCAATGGCATCGCCACTTTACGAAAAATCAAACAAGATTTTCCTCACATTAAAGTACTGATGTACAGCGGACAATCGGAAGATGTTTATGCGCTAAGCACCATCCGAGCCGGCGCTTTTGGCTACTTATCTAAAACGGCCAATGTAGACTACATTACTGCAGCAGTAAAGAAAGTTGCCGAAGGCAATATGTTTATTACTAATGAATTGGCCCAACGATTAGCCTTTGATGAAGGCACACAAAAACCAAGAAGATTCTTCAGAAAGCTATCTACCCGAGAGGTAGAAGTTCTAAAGCTTCTTGCCAGTGGAAAACGCAACAAAGAAGTAGCCGAAGGGCTAAATTTGAACGAAAAAACCGTCAGCACCTACAAGGCACGCTTGATGCGAAAATTAAACGTAGACAACTTGGTGGACCTACTACAACAGGCCAAAGCATTAGAGTTGTATTAGTAGTGTATTTGGATTACAATATAAAAACCCCGGTGCGTCCGGGGTTTTTATGTTTAGGATAACACTCTGTTTAATTTAGCATTTAACAATTTATTCAGTTGTAAATAATTCATGATCTCCTCTAATATCTCCGCATTGTGGTCATGCGAATCCTGGGTATCTTGACGAAGTTTAGCAATTCTACTCTTTATGAGATTACAACGTAGCGTTAAAATTGTTTCGCTAACCAGTTGGGCAATACCCTGCTGCTTTTCCTTGGGATAGATGTCTTTTCGTTCCCAATTATGTAATGTATACTTCTCATCTTCCATAAGCAGCGAAGAAACCCGACCTACCTGCTCCTGATCCAATTCGGACATAAAGGTATTTACCGAAAACTCTTCGTTTTCATTTAGCTTTTGAACCAGTTGATAATAGATTTCCCGGAAATGATCGTTAGAAAGTTCAATCTCATCCTCCTGAAGATCCAAATACACTTTTTCATAAACTTTGGCTTCTACGGTCTCCGGTTCCAAAATGAGTTGGCCTTCTTCATTTTCCTTAAGTAATAATTCCTCAAATTGCTGTTTTTCTTGCCCATATAACAACAAGATTTCAATAATCTTACGCTCCAACTCAAATTGCACATCTACCTGTTCTACCACCTCTGCATTCTTCACTACTTCAAAGGCTTTTTGTTCTTGCTTTTGCTTTTTGGTAGCCTCAGAAATCTCTTTTTTATTGCGTTGGGCGAGGGTATTATACAGGACTTCTTCCGAAATCTCCAGTATTCGGGCACATTCCTGAATATATATCTCCTGTTTGATGGGATCAGGGATCTTTGCAATAGAATGTACAATATCCCGAACCGTATCTGCTCGTTTAATGGGATCGTTGGCAGCCTCGGTGGCTAACAAGGAGGCTTTAAACTGAATAAAGTCTTTCGCATTGTCCTCCAGATAGCGCACTACATCCTCGTAGGAGTTATGCTTTGCGAAACTATCCGGGTCTTCTCCTTCGGGAAAAGTACAGACTTTCACATTCATACCCTGCTCAAGAATGAGATCTACCCCTCGTAAAGAAGCTCTTAATCCCGCAGCGTCCCCGTCAAAAAGTACTGTAATATTCCTGGTTAGCCGATTAATTAGACGTATCTGTTCCGCGGTAAGGGCGGTACCACTTGATGCTACCACATTTTCTATTCCACATTGATGCATCTGGATAACGTCAGTATATCCCTCTACCAAGTAGCAGTTATCTGCCTTGGCCACAGCCTGTTTGGCAAAATAAATACCGTAAAGCACTTTGCTTTTATGATAGATATCACTCTCCGGGGAGTTCAGGTATTTAGCGGCCTTTTTATCGTTGGTCAGAATTCTTCCTCCAAATCCAAGAATGCGCCCACTCATGGAGTGAATGGGAAACATTACCCTGCCTTTAAAACGATCAAAGGTCTTACTTGGATTTCCCGATTGTTCTTTCACTATGGTCAATCCGGTTTTCTCCAGGTACGCCAGCTGGTAACCTTCCCCCAAAGCGGTTTTCGTAAATGCATCCCACTGATCGAGAGCATACCCCAACCCAAATTTTTTCATGGTGGGTTCTTTGAATCCACGTTCCTTAAAGTAGGACAATCCTATTGCTTTTCCGGCTTCCGTGTTCCACAAGGTTTTTGCGAAATAGTCTTGGGCATATTCAGCAACCAAATACATACTCTCCCGTTCATTAGCCTGCTCCTTTTGTTCATCGGACTGTTCGGTTTCTTCAATTTCGATATTGTACTTTTTGGCGAGATATCGAATAGCCTCGGGATAGCTAAAATGTTCATGCTCCATCAAAAAAGCTATCACATTGCCTCCTTTTCCACTACTGAAATCCTTCCAGATCTGTTTTACCGGAGAGACCATAAAACTGGGTGTACGTTCATCGGTAAAAGGACTAAGCCCTTTAAAGTTAGAACCCGATTTTTTCAGTTGTACAAAGTCCCCGATCACCTCTTCCAACCGGGCGGTTTCATATACCTGATCTATAGTAGTTTTTGCTATCATTTAAAGCGTTATTCGATGTAGCTATACCTACAAACTCTAACTTTGTGAAAGTTATCAAAGATATCGCTAAAAATGATACTGTTCTTTGGCACACGACCGGGAAAACCAACAACACAGCCCTTGGATGGAGCTCTTTGCCCTTATTGCGGACAAATGGGAACCCTACAGTTCGTATCCCGGGCCAATTATTTTCATGTGTTTTGGTTGCCCTTATTTACCATAGGAACATCCCGATATGTGGAATGCTCCCATTGTAAACGTGTGTATTATGAAAAAGAGTTCACTGCGGAAATGAAACGTGAAATCGGGTTATAGATCGAAACGAAGTCCTAAAGAAATATTGTTTTGCGCTACCTCCGCATCTCTAAAAATAGGGTTTAGATCGTATTTTACATACAACAATACTCCGCCAAAACCGGCATATCCGCTAAGTCCATAGATCAAATCGCTGGTATTATAATCCCGTTTCAATTTATCTTTAACATCTTCACCATTGCGATTATACTTTAACTTCTGACGCGTGCCGATATTGAAGCCGCCATACCCGCCAATGCCAAGTCGAAACTGTCTTTCTATGGAATAGCGGATCTTTTTTTCCGATTCATACAGTCGGGAGGGCCCAAACTCCAGATGTACGGGGAATACCAGATTGTCCATTCGCAATTTGGATTTATCCAATTCAACATCAAATTCCTGTAATTCAGTTTGATCCCCATTCTCAACGAAGAACTGGTTATCCTCGGGTTTAAGGCCATTAAATTGAAAGGAAAACCCATAATTAAAACGCATCCAATTGGAGTTCCTAAAAACACGTGTTCGCCATTGCCAGCCCATTTCAAAAAACCGGCTACCCCCAATTCTGTAGGGAGAATCATCCAGGGATTGTCCTTCAATAATAGCGTTATTAAGCCCTACCGCAAACACTAAGTCAGAATAGGTCCGCCGATCATATTTAATATCCCTTTTCCATCGATTGGAATTTATGGAAAAAATAGGGTCCCCATCAATAGAAAGTCCCAAGCGAACCTGGTCATTTGCGAGGGTATCTGCCTCTAAAAGCACCAAGGTTTTTCCCTTATTTCGCTCTAGAAGAGAAATTTGATTTTCTACTATCGCCACGCGATTTTCAATATTTAATGCCCTTTTCTTCGCTGCCTCTTCTTTGAGCGTATTGGCTTCCGCAGCAGAAATAGTTCCCCTTTCCAAGCGTTCATTTATAGATTTAATTTCAAGTTTGAGGGCTTCTTTTTCCTGGCTGGTGATCTTTTCCTTTTG
This sequence comes from Bacteroidota bacterium, assembly GCA_038750505.1. GTDB lineage: Bacteria > Bacteroidota > Bacteroidia > Flavobacteriales > Flavobacteriaceae > Croceivirga. The sequence goes on from JBCDHD010000003.1 coordinate 256,029, forward strand.
CGTCTCAAGTATCTCTATCTTTTTCTCATACTTGTTTTCTTGTCCTTTCAGATTTTTAGCAATTAAAGCCAACAGCACTAGAATGACTACTCTGGTAATTCTTTTCATGACGATTTGATTTTAGAACGTCCTTTACCGGCTCCCCATTACGGGGAGACGTTTGTAAAGGCTCATGTTGATTGATGAATGATTAATTATTGCGATCTGCGACGGCGGTCCGGAGCTTAAAAAAGCCCTCCTTCAAGGTGTCGAACAACTGATCTCGAAACGTTTGATCCAGTTCTTCTTCCACTTCGTTTAACAGTGCCAGCGCGTCCACAGTTCCGTTTTCCCGAATCACTCCTTCCACCAGGAGTTCTTGTTGGGCGGCCAGTAATAGGCTATCAATTTCAGCATCAGTAACCGCTATTTCGTTATCCTCCATGGCATTTACCTGTGCTAACACCTCATTTAACTTATCCTCAATTTGCATATCGATGACACGCTCCGTTGTTGTAACCTCCTGTGGCTGTGAATTACCAGATTCCAACATCTTCCCTGCGACCGTTACGTCCTCTTGAAGCGTCTCTGGTAAGTGCTTGTCTTTTTTTCTATCCGATTGCTCTTCTTTTACTACAAAGGTTGAATTTTCCGTTCTCAGCATGCTATCTTCCTTTTTTTCTTGCCCCAAGCTCGTTACCGGTTGCTTCTCTTCTATAAGTGTTCCGTTCTTGGCAGCTCCCTCAACTAGTTTCACTTCGATGGGTTGTTTTTCTCCGGCATTCCTATAACGTATAGAAAGTATGGCCACAATAAGCAAGCTTGCGGCAATGCCCATTGCCCAGAAAAACGGGCTTCTTGTTCTTGAAGGCTGTTCCTCTCCCAAGGTGTTGTCTATACGTTCCCAAACCCCGGTGGAAGGGGTTATCTCCCGCTCCTTAAATTTCTTTCTGATGTGTTTTTCTAATTTGTCCATCTCATTCTTATCCTATACTATCCCATCTTTTTAGGGGAAGTGGTTTTTTCAAACTTCAAATTTTCCTGTAACAACTTACGTGCTTTAAACAACTGCGACTTTGATGTACCTTCGGAAATTTCCAGCATCTTTGCGATTTCCTGATGTTTGTACCCTTCTATCGCATACAAAACAAATACCATCTTATACCCTTCCGGTAAAGCATCGATCATTTTTTGGAGGTATTCAACTTCCATAAATGAACCTTCTGCATGCTCAGCTACACCTTTGGCGGTTACCATTTCGTCGTCATACACTACAAACTGACGCTTTCTAAGATAGGAGATGCATTCACGGGTCATAATTCTACGAATCCACCCTTCAAAACTTCCGCGATTTTCAAAAGTATTCAGCCCCTTGAACACCTTTACAAATCCGTTAACCATAACATCCTCAGCAAACTGAATATCTTTGATATATTGCCGGCAGACACTTAGCATTTTAGGAGCAAATCTATCATAAATGGCCTGCTGGGCAGCTCTCTGCCCAGCTTTGGCCCGGTTGATCAGTTGCTTTTCACTGCTGTAGAATGCGATTACTTTCAAGGGTTCTCGTTTTGCCTTCTATTGGTAAAGACGTACCAAATTTTTAAAAGGTTGCCCGGGAAGTGAAAAAAATTATTGTTTACGCTCCACCACATAATTCACCATAAGGATCAATGCTGCTTTATACTCAGATTCCGGATAGGTATCTAAGAGCGCTAAAGCCTCATTTTTAAATTGCAGCATTTTCTTAACCGCATATTCCAAGCCGCCTTTTTCTTTTACATACGCAATGACCTCTTTCACCCTTTTTTTATTCCTATTATGGTTTTTGATGGAATTAATAAGCCAGCTTTTTTGTTTTTTATCACTCGTATTCAATGCATATATCAGGGGAAGTGTCATCTTTTGTTCTTTAATGTCGATCCCGGTAGGTTTTCCGATACGTTCATTCCCGTAATCAAACAGATCGTCCTTGATCTGAAATGCCATACCGCAAAGCTCTCCAAACCTCTTAAAGGTTGCTACTTCCTCGGATTCTGGTAGTACTGATGCAGCTCCGATACTACAGCAGGCTGCGATCAGCGTTGCTGTTTTTTGTCGAATAATATCATAATATACCTCCTCTGTAATGTCCAGAAGCCGGGCCTTTTCTATTTGAAGCAGCTCTCCCTCGCTCATACTTTTTACCGAATTGGACACGATCTGCAACAAATCATAATCCCCATTTTCCAATGCAACCAATAATCCTTTGGAAAACAGATAATCCCCTACCAAAACCGCAATCTTATTTTTCCATAGGGCATTAATGGAAAAAAAACCACGCCTTTTATAGCTATCGTCCACGACATCATCGTGAACCAAACTGGCTGTATGGATCAATTCAATGATAGAAGCACCGGTATAGGTACGCTCCACAACCTTTCCGGCATTCAGAATTTTTGCCGTTAAAAAAACGAACATGGGTCGCATTTGCTTCCCCTTTCTGTTAACAATGTAGTAGGTAATTCGGTTGAACAGCGCTACTTTGGAGGACATAGAATCGTAGAACTTCTGTTCAAAAAGCTCCATCTCTTCTTCAATAGGTTCCCGTATTTGCAAGACAATCTTCATGCTGTCTTCAAATATACTTATCCCGTCGCTTTAAGGTAATGATATTCCAAAATTTATCGGCTTTCCGTAAGATTCCTCGACAGGGTATTTTACAGGGTTTAATTTCGATAGTATTCCTATTTGGGATTTGTCCAACACCCAAAGTAATACTATCAATACCCAACGAAGTTTGGCCAAAAAATGCTTTTCGAAATTGGCATTAGGATTTGTTGGCCAGTTGCCCACAAGCCGCATCAATATCCTTACCTCGGGAACGTCGTATAGTTACTACAATTCCATTGGCTTCCAAAGCCTGTACATAGTTTTGAATTACTTCTTCCCTGGCCTGCTGGAATTGGCCATCATCAATTGGATTGTACTCAATAAGGTTTACCTTGGCTGGTGCAAAACGACAAAACTTCACCAAGGCATCGATATCTTCTTTTTTGTCATTAATCCCGTGCCAAACTACATATTCGTAAGTGATCTTTTTCCTGGTCTTTTGATACCAATGCTGCAAAGATTCCCGTAGATCCTTCAGGGGAAAAGTAGCATTGAAAGGCATGATCTGAGTTCGAACCGTATCTATCGCAGAATGTAAAGAAACCGCGAGATTAAACTTCACCATCTCATCTGCCATCTTTGTAATCATTTTAGGCACTCCGGAGGTAGAAACTGTGATTCGTTTCGGGGACATTCCCAAGCCCTCCTTGGCAGTGATCTTAGCAATAGCTTTGAGCACATTGGGGTAATTCATCAGGGGTTCCCCCATGCCCATAAAAACAATGTTGCTTAAAGGACGAGCAAAATACAATCTACTTTGCCTATCAATCACAACAACCTGGTCGTAAATTTCGTCCGGATTGAGATTTCGCATTCGTTTTAAACGGGCCGTAGCACAGAATTTGCAATTTAAACTGCAACCTACCTGACTGGAAACACAAGCGGTAGTTCGGGTTTCGGTCGGGATCAGGACGGATTCTACGACTAATCCGTCATGAAGTTTTACCGCATTTTTGATCGTTCCGTCCGAGCTGCGTTGCAAGGTATCTACTTCCACATGATTGATCACAAAATACTGCTCCAGCATCGCTCGGGTGCTTTTGGTAAGGTTGGTCATCCCATCAAACGAATGTGCAGATTTTTTCCACAGCCATTCGTACACCTGATTGCCACGGAACGCTTGTTCTCCCCGAGAAACGAAAAACTCACGAAGTTGCATTTTAGAAAAGGCGCGAATGTCTTTTTTAACGATCTCCATTAGGACAAAAATAGGAAAGAAAAATCCCGAAGAGCTTCCGGGATTTTTTCTGTTTTCTGTGGGCTAAATGTTGAAGCTTTTATAAGATCAGCATAGCATCGCCGTAAGAATAAAAGCGATATTGTTCCAAAATTGCCTGCTTGTAGGCCTTTTTCATTAGATCATGCCCCATAAAAGCTGAAATCATCATCAACAAGGTAGACTTAGGTAAATGAAAATTCGTCACCATGCAATCTGCAATACTAAAATCATAAGGGGGAAAAATGAATTTGTTGGTCCAGCCCTCAAAGGTATTCAATGTTCTTTCGGAGGAAACTGCACTTTCCAGCCCCCGCATCACGGTAGTTCCAACGGCGCATACCTTATTTTTATTGGTCTTTGCAGCATTTACCACTTCTGTGGCTTTTTCGTCAATGACCAATTCTTCACTATCCATTTTATGTTTTGATAAATCTTCTACCTCAACAGGATTAAAAGTACCCAATCCCACATGCAAAGTAACTTCGGCAAAATCTACCCCTTTAATTTCAAGGCGTTTCAGTAGATGCTTGGAAAAATGTAAGCCTGCTGTAGGTGCAGCTACCGCCCCCTCGTGTTTTGCGTAAATTGTTTGATACCGCTCTTCATCTTCCGGCTCAACTGCTCGTTTGATATATTTTGGAAGGGGCGTCTCTCCCAATTCTCTAAGTTTCCTTCTAAAATCTGTATATGACCCATCGTAGAGAAACCTAAGCGTTCTTCCCCGCGAAGTCGTATTGTCAATTACCTCCGCCACCAAACTTTCATCCTCTCCAAAGTACAATTTATTCCCAATTCGTATTTTTCTCGCAGGATCCACTAAAACATCCCATAAACGTTGCTCATCATTCAGCTCCCGCAACAGAAACACTTCTATTCTAGCCCCGGTCTTTTCCTTGTTTCCATACAATCTGGCGGGAAATACTTTAGTGTTGTTAAGGACCATGACATCGCCTTCATCAAAATAAGTGATCAGGTCTTTGAACATTTTGTGTTCTATCTTACCAGAATCGCGATGGATAACCATTAATCGCGATTCATCCCTGTTTTCTGCGGGATATTCTGCAAGCAGCTCCTTGGGAAGCTCAAAATTGAAGTTGGATAATTTCATTTTACGGAATGATTTTTTTTCAAAAGAGCGCAAATATACAATCTGCTTACAGGGGTTGTCAAGAAATTAAGGAATTAATTCACTAGACTTCTGCGATTTCGAAACCTACCTTGCGCAAGTCCTTCCAAAAGTCAGGATACGACTTTGAGACCACCATAGCATCACAAATGGTCAATCCTTCCCGTAACGCCAGTGGAGCAAAAGCCATGGCCATTCTATGGTCATTATATGTGGCAACACTCACCCCTTGCTTTATGGTATCTGAGGCGCCGACATATAAGCTTTCATGATCGATCTTTACAGCAGCTCCAAATTTTTCCAGTTCCTTTTTCATGGCCGCCAATCGATCCGTTTCCTTGATAGGAAGGGTGTGTAAGCCAGTAAAATGCGCTTCAATACCCAAACCGAAGCAGGTAACCGCAAGCGTTTGTGCTATATCCGGAGCATCGGAAAGATCCAGCGCCAAACTATCCGGTAGTTGCCCTACTATTTTTTCCAATAGAATGGTTCCATTTTGAAATTGGGTGCTCACACCTAACTTCCTGTAAATTTCCTGAAGCAAGCTGTCTCCCTGCAGCGATGTTATGCTGTAGGTCGAAAGCTGGATTTTGCTTCCCAATTCAGCCAATGCCATTACGCTGTAAAAGTAGCTGGCCGCGCTCCAATCCGATTCAACAACCAATGTTTTGGGAAGTGCGGTCTTTACTGGTAAGATAGTAATTCGGTTTTCTTTAAAAGTAGTAGCCACTCCTATTTGTTCCAGGAGTCCCAGGGTCATTTTTATGTAAGGCACGGAAGTGATCTTGCCTTCCAAATCAATTTGAAGCCCGTTCGGTAAGCTTGGAGCTATCAAACAGAGCGCTGAAATATACTGGCTACTTACGTCAGCCGGAAGTTTCACTCGATTTCCTTTTAGCTTTCTACCTCTAATCTGCAGCGGAGGGTAGCCTTCCTTGCCTGCATAGGTAATTTCTGCTCCCAGATGTCGTAAGGCATCAACTAAAATACGTATAGGCCGTTGTCGCATCCGTTCAGAACCTGTTAGTAGGACCGCTCTTCCTTCCTGGGCAGCAAAAAAAGCGGTGAGAAACCGCATGGCAGTTCCGGCATGATGAATATCTACTTCGCCATGGCTAACACCCAATCCTTTTTGCATTACTTCGCCATCGTCGGAATTGGAGCTGTTTTCGATACTAATATTGGGATAAAGGGCTTGTAGCAGCAAAATTCTATTGGTTTCACTTTTAGACCCTGTGATGGTAATGTGGGCATTAAGCCTTTTGGAACCGGGAAACGAGAGCGCAAGTATCAACAATGCTGATTTTAATGAGACCCCAAAAGTAACAAAACACATCTGAGAGGACCGTGTTTCGCGGAGATATTTGCCTTATTTTAGCTTTGTATTGCCGTGATGCCGGTCATGATCCCGCCTGGTTTTAAGGTCCAGTTTTTTTTCAAAAGCCTGCTGTAGATTTACACCGGTTTGATTTGCCAAACAGAGTACTACAAAAACTACGTCTGCCAACTCCTCTCCCAGGTCTTTGTTTTTATCCGATTCCTTTTCGCTTTGCTCCCCATATCTTCGGGCTATGATCCGAGCCACCTCCCCTACTTCTTCCGTTAACTGCGCCATATTGGTGAGCTCATTAAAATAGCGTACGCCATGAGTTTTGATCCATTGATCGACCGCTTGCTGTGCGTTTTGAATATTCATTGTCAAAATTTCGATAAAAGTAAAGAACCTTTTTTTGGTTTACACCTTTTCAAAGACAATGTAGGACTGTGTTTGGGTATCTACCGCGTGCTGAAAAAAAGTTCGGATAACATCATACGCTTCTTTGTGAAATTGCGTAGCATTGATCTTGAAGTCGAAGTAAACACTAATAACTTCCGCTGTCTCTTTTTTGCATTCAAATCGCAAGGATCCCAGATCTTCCGGCAGCGCCATATTTTTAGATTCCGGCAATGATTTAAGCTTGTATCCCGGGGGGGTTTTTATGCTCAAATTAAACGTGCTGTTTCTCTGGTATCCAAAATCAATTGGGTAATGCCTTTTTGAAGCCAAAAACGGATTTTTTCTGAAAAATTTGAAAAAGAACGGATCCAAATAAATGTTTCCAGCTTGAAAGGTATTTTCAATCTCAAAAGCGTACTTCTCCGTTATCCTTTTTTCATTTGAAAATTTTTCTACCAACTCATACGAGCTAATGTTAAAATCACCTCCGAATTCCTCACTCATTTTTTCCAAATAGCTATCCCTGTCTATTGTGTTCAATTGCCTCCGCTTATTGAGACATGCATAACCTGTACTAACAGTGATCATAGTACCGATGGCATTTCCTTCTTCCGGATCAAGTGAAACTTCCGCCCTGGTTGTTCTGCCGTTTTTTTTGTTGGGGATAATCTTTTGCCAATAACTCCCTTTATCAAAATCCATCACCCGACCATAATAATTTAAACAACGAAAAGGGAGCATCCCAAAAGGCAACAACTTATCCGTTGCATCCAGCAGATACTGTTGATCCTCGATTTGAACCCTCGCGATTACATAATTAAAATCGCTCATCACAGGATGATTTTGTTTCGGCAATCCAAACTGCCTTGTGGCCATGAGCATCATGTTGGTCTTTATCCCAGCTGCATTTAACAAATTGATAAGCGCTATATTAATTTCAGCTACGTTTCCTTTTCTTTCCTCAAAGGCCTTTTTAACCCTATTATCATACCAGATCCCGTATTTCTCATTCCACGTAAAATGATTCTGAACAAAGGCATAAATAGTTTTTGCTCTGCTCATTAAATCGCCTTTCCCCAGCAATTCCAACGGAACATTTTTTTCAAAGAAGTTCTTTTTTCTCAGCTGCCTTCCTAGATCCTTATCCGATCTAAATTCTATATCTACGTCTTCCCAGGATTTGGTATACTTCCGGGTAAACCCCTTAAAGTTCAAATGTGTTGCCAATTCAAATTCCAATACCGGGCGATAATTTTTCTCAGCGAGCATAAATTCTTCCCGGTCGGGTAAAGCCGGAACATCTTTCATCACATATCTAACCACTTCGCAGTCTGCCATTTCTGTAGATATTGGTATGCTGAAACAGTCCTTTTTGATCGTGGCCTCGTTAATAAAAAGTTTCAAGTTGCCACTCAGTGTCCTATTGTAGCGCCAGTTCCCCGGAATACTCGCACTGTACTCTGTATGAAGTTTAGGGATATCGGATTGAAACTCCCACCCGTTAAGGTTAAAATAGAAAGGAGACTGTATTTCATAGGTGTACTCTAAAATAGAACCCACTTTTACATTGGAAAACGTAAATCTTTTTTCTTTCCATCGCTCGCTCCGATCAACAACATAAATATTGTCTTTTGGTAATACGTTTTTCACTCCATTGTTGTGAGTTATTGCTCTTACCTTCTTTACCTCCTCCGTTCCACTATCGTTATGATAAAATGGGATCCCAACAGTTGCATACTCAAATCCTTCGGAATTCAGAATTTTAATCTTCGCATGATAGGTAGTGATGAGCCATACATAGTTGTTTCGTACCTCAAAGTAGTTATTACCTTGTTCATAGAGGAAAACTGCTGGTACGGTACTATCTTTTGCATATTCCTGGAACGCCTTTTCCTTATGGGATAATATGCCAAATCCATCTTTGTTTTGTGCATAGAAGGTTTGACAAAAAAGAAGCAGTACAAGGGATACTTTCCACATGACGTTTTGCTTTACATTAGGTTTTAACCAAAACAACATTTTCTGTTTGCTTTACCACTATTTGGTTGTAAAATTCTTTTAGCGCCTGATAATAGGTGGGTGGAATAATCGGTTTTTTGATCTGGGTTTGGCAACGGAATTGCAATACATCTCCTTGCTGCTGAATAGAATACTTGAAATTCCCCAGGCCGTCTGGTAAACCTAAGGCCGTATTTTCCGGCATAGATTCAACTTGAAATCCCTCGGGAATTTTGAAATTTACCGTTAACTTATTCAATTTGGGAAACCCAAAATCTACCGGGTATTCCCGCTTATCTATCTTAAACGGATTTTCCATAAGTGCCAGAAACAAGGCCGGCTTAAAATATAATTTTCCGGAAATAACTTCTAACTGGTTCTCTTTTACAAAAGAACAGGATTCTACCAATGGTTTATCACAATCTTTTTCATTTTTCAATTCAAGGCCATCTATCTCCATTTCTAAATACCGTTCCTCCATAGCATCCATGATGTCTTCCAAGGTCTCATTTTTATGCGATTTCCGATAGTTATAGGCCCAATTATGTGTGAGTTGGGTCCTCATTTTTCCTGCAACTGTACCATTTTCCATAATATCAGCACTCATAAATACAATTCGTTTTGCTGGCATTTTAGGGCATAGTTCTATTTCCTTTGAAGCACCATCTTCTTTAATTAACCTACCTTTCCAGTTTAACGCCCGCATAGGCAACACGCCAACGGTTCCCATCTTTTCCGTCGCATCCATCAATAGGAGTTCCTGACCCGTATAAACAGCTGTAACCACGTAGTTAAATCCTTCTCGTGTGGGAAACAGGGGAATCCCGTGCGATTTTGTGCTCACCAATACGGGATGAGCTTCAAAACCGGCATATTGAAGCATGGCCGTTAAGGTTAGATTAATATCCGCAACATTCCCGGATTTTTCGGCTAACGTTTTCTTGATCCCGTTTTCGCAAAGCACGCCGTAATAGGTATTCCAGGTAAAATTATCCTTTACATAGTGAAATATATTTTGGAGGAGTGCGGTTTTATCTTGCTCCTCTGCTTTTAGCACGTCTACAATATCTCGCACCAATCTCTTTTTACCAAGTTCTCCCCCAAAATCATCAAAATCAAAAATAGACTTGGCTACATCTTCCCAGGAGAGACTAAAGTTTTTATAAGCGCTGTTCGGAAATTGCGTTGAGGCTAACTCAAACTTTATAGCACTTCTGTAGTTGTCTATATTATCCGTATAATCTACTTCTTTAAGAGAAGGTATATTTTTGATATTTGCCTTGTACACATTTTCAACAAAATCCCACTCTCCCATAGTACTTTTTGTTGCTCCACCCACCATTCTATTCTGGTTCGTTTCCTTGTAAACCATATTTATTGTTCTATTCCTTCTGGACTGCTGTAGGTTAATAGGATAAAAACCTCTTCCGTATCTTTTAAAAAAGAAGTACTCTGGTATTTCTACACTTACGTCTACAACATCTAAAGGGATACCGTATTGAAATTTAAATTCATCGATATTTCCCGCAAAGTCCGATGCGATTTGATATTCAACTTCAATAACACTACCCTCTTTTACCTCAGGCATAACCAATGAGGCTTTGGTGCGGTACTTATTTACTTTTTCTTTAAAAATTCCGGACTTACCCAGCTTTACCTTAGCTATTTTCTCCCCTTCCATATTATACGTGTAGGCCTTAATGGAAGATATGCGTTCTCCTCCATCATCAGAAGTGTACAAAGGAACCGCTACGGTTCCCCAATCCAAACCTGACTTCTTGTAAATTTTCACCCTAAAATGTGCCTCGCGTATCGTATGAAAGCCTTCACCTTCTACATACTGATAATACAATCGTTCTTTTTTGTAAAGGATAGCCGCTTCAGCATCTGCTTCCAATGGATGTGCTTTTTGTAGTATTTCTTCCTTGGATACTTTTCCAAATTTGAAGTTCTTTTCCTGGGCTGTTGAAAATGTGACTGCCGCGAGTAGGATTAGGCAAAAGTTGCGTTTCATGGTATCGTTAGGTTTTAATCAATACAATTTTGGAATTATCGCTCCGGGCTACCTGTTTTCTAAAATCTCTAAACTCCCCATATCGCTCTTTTGGATAGCTCCCCGGATGGATCAATAGTTTGCGTTGATACAAAAGTTCATGTTCGGAAATTTTTTGCATCTCCAGGCTGTATTCACCGAAATCCGTTTTTAGATTTACTTCCGGTAGCAGCTGCTCTACCGTCATATTGGATGGCAGTTGGATTACAAAACGGTCTTCATCATAATATCCTCGCTTTATAACTACCTCATTTTTTCTACTTCTTACTTTTTTTGGGACATAGCGGTTTCTATTGAACATATTTGGTGCAAAAAGCCATTGATCTCCGGCTTGGGAGATATAATTTTCCGAAGACACAGCAACCTCTTCTACAAGCTCAATGTTATCCTTATCGTTCTCAATACTTGTACTGCTTAGGGTTAAATTGTTTATATAATCCCAATATTCCTTGTAATATTCTTCCACCTCGTCTACTTTCATGGTAGCTAACGTATACTTCTGATCGTATTGGATCCCGGTAGAGCTGATGGTAACTTCCGCGTTAACAGTGGCTTGATCATTAATTTTCAGAAATGCTTCCGTAAACTGTTTGCTCTCTTCCGCGGTGTATTTTCTTGATTTCACCAGCTCTCCTCCTTTTGGGGTTACTTTTAATACATATCGATCATCTGAAAAGGTGCCTAGGAAATTCATGGGTACCTCCTGACTTGTGCACTCCAGCCACAACTCTTCATTTTCTAAGGGTACATTTAAAAAAACATGATTTCCAGAGAGCGATGGAAAATCAGGGTCTAAATTTCTTTTGTCTTTCCCAGCTTGCACTACCGTGTAGTATGCATCTACCCCAACTTCTTTAAGCATTGCCTTGGCATAATTGGTCAATCCCTTACAATCGCCGTACTTTACCCTACCTACCTCACTAGCGCTAATGGGCTTCCAACCTCCTATTCCTAGCTGAACACTTATATACCTCGTATTGTCCTGAAGATATGCATATACTCTTCTCACCTTCTCTTTTGGATCTGAAATACCCTGTACCAACTCTTGTACCCTATTCCGGGAATAGTCATCCAAAATATCCTGCCCGTTAAGTAGCTGATCATTTATCCATGTTCCAAACTCCATCCAGTTTTTGGCCTGACCGTCAACTCCTTTTAGATGGAACTTCTCCATTGCGAATTTCACTCTCGGCAGTATTTCCTCTAAAGAAGGGGAATACGGCTCCTTTTCCAACGCAACCACATTCTCAACCTCATAAAAGAAACGTTTTGGAGCTGTTTTAGGCGCAATCCCGTAAGAAGTTAAGTTTTGTTCCTTATGCCGAATGGGTACATCGCACTCACTCACTAACAAGTGGTTGCTTTTCTCGATACTAACATTGTACCCCTCAATAGCGTTCCAGTGCGGTAAGAATGCAGTATCTGATGTGGTATACGACTTTTGAAGGATAACCGTGTAGGGATAAGTAACGGGTGTATAGCGCAAAAACTTTACCCTGTTGTCCGAATACAAGGTACCGTCTCCAGAAGCACTGTGATCCAGAAAATCCCGTTGCTTAAACTTGTCGATGACCGTACCGTAAGCATCCAATATTTGGGCCTCAAGAGCAGTTATTTTTTGCTCTTTGTCATAGAAAGCGAATGCGTTGATATAGCGCTGGCCTGCTTCATTTAATACGGTAACTACTCTGGTTTGCTTAGCGGTCACATTATCGTAGGCCCTAATGGTAACCACCGTTTCATTTAATCGAACTACAGCATTCGCATTCTTTAGCAGCATCTTATCAATAGCAGATAAGGGATAATTTTGGGAAAAAGCACCTAGCGAAAAAAGTAAAATTGCTAACGGAAAGAGTATTCGCATAAGAAAGATTTGATCCAATGCCTTAACGCAAAATTCTTAAATCTATGTTAAGAATTCAAAAATTTTCGACCAAACTTATCATTCTTTATTTTTAGAATCTATGACAATTGTCACCGGGCCATCATTCAACAAAGACACCTTCATATCTGCTCCAAATATCCCGGTGCCTACTTTTTTACCAAGTAATTCTTCTAACTGCTCTACAAATTTTTCATAAATGGGAATAGCGATATCCGGTTTAGCCGCCTTAATGTAGGAAGGTCGGTTGCCTTTTTTAGTGGCTGCGTGCAAGGTAAACTGACTCACTACGATCAGATTTCCGGCTGTCTCTAAAAGGGAACGGTTCATTACACCCTTCTCATCATTGAAAATACGCAAGTTCACCACCTTTTTGGACAACCACCGGATATCTTCTTTACCATCGGTGTTTTCAATACCTACCAAAACTAATAATCCTGGCCCTATTTTGGCCACACGTTCGCCTTCCACAACTACCTCTGCCTCGGAAACTCGTTGAATTACCGCCCGCATTACCGCCCTCTGTATTTATCCATGCGATAACTTTCCTCTGCATCTTCCTCCAACATCTGTACGTAGCTCCTATACCGACTCCATGCCAAGTCGTTATTTTCCAAAGCTGCTTTTACGGCACATCCCGGTTCATCCAAATGCAGACAATTATTGAATTTGCATTCTGATTTTAACTTAAAGAACTCAGGAAAATAATCCCCAATTTCATCTTTTTCCATTTCTACAATACCAAACCCCCGAATCCCCGGCGTGTCGATAATTTGTCCTCCAAAAGAAAGATCATACATTTCTGCGAAAGTGGTGGTATGCTGCCCCTGTAGGTGTTGCTCAGAAATTTCGGAGGTCTTCAACTTAAGTTCCGGTTCCATAGCATTGATCAAGGTTGATTTTCCTACCCCGGAATTCCCGGAAAACATACTGGTCTTGTCCTGCATCATAGTTTTTACGCTATCCAGATTTACTCCGGCCAAGGCGGCAATCTCTAAAACGGTATAGCCGATAGATCGATACAACTGCACAAGATAGTCCACTTCTACACGTTGGTCTTCATCGTAGGTGTCCATCTTGTTAAACAATAAGATAGCCGGAATGGCATAGGCTTCTGCAGTTACTAAAAAACGATCAATAAAACTCGTGTAGGTAGTAGGATTCTTTAGGGTGATCATCAGGAAAACCTGATCCAGATTAGCGGCTATTATATGCACTTGCTTGGACAGTTTAACCGATCTTCTAATGATGTAATTCCTACGTTCTTTAATCCCCGTAATTATCCCTAAGGTAGCATCGCCATCATTTTCCAGTTCAAATATTACCTGGTCTCCAACGGCAACCGGATTAGTACTTTGGATGCCTTTAATGCGAAACTTCCCTTTGATCCTGCACTCGTAAAAATCACCCGACTCCGATTTTACGGAGTACCAACTTCCTGTTGATTTATACACAGTGCCTTGCATTTAAAATGCTTGTTGATAACAATTTATACTTGGCAAAGAAACAATTTTCTTTTCTTACCAATTCCTTTTAACATTGTTGGCTAATTAACAAAAACATCTTCCTATTATGAAAAAACTTCTGTTTTTGGTTGCCATTGCCTTGGTAACCACCCTTACCTCCAATGCACAACAATATAAAGTAGTTACCAGCGTGGAATCTATTGTTCCTAATGGATTAGGTCGTTCCAGAATCGTCAATGCGTTAGAGGAAAAAGATTATAAGGAATATACTTCCGTAAGATCAGAGGAAGACAATTCCCGGAACAAATCCGATCGAGGAGATATTAGAGTTAAAAATTTTGAAGAAACCAAACTTTTAAATTTTTATAACCTTGGGGGTATTCGTTTCCAAAATATTGCTGCTAACGATGCGCTCATCACCAATATGATCAATACGATGATATCGGAAGGCTGGAGTCTCGAATTTGTGGTTAGTGCTGTTGAAAGTGAAGGTGGAAAAGGAGACGGAAAAGGTATTTTTATCACCCGGTATATCTTTAAAAAGTAAATATCCGAACGTAAAAAAGCCCTGAGTTCTCATCAGGGCTTTTTTATTCATCCATTTTCTATCTAATCTACTAAGCGTATCCTTCCGCCCACAAAAGTCTTTTTATTTACATGTTTGGGCCGCCCGTATACCACAACATCCCCACCGGCTTTTACATCAATGTCCACGCGTTCTGAAGCAAATACTTCCGCTTCTCCACCAGCGGAGATCTTTACTTCGGATGTAGCGGTCCTTAAATCACTCCCTTCAAATATCCCGCCGGTATTAATTACAATAGACTGGTTTTCGGCCAAACCGGAAGCCCGAACAATTCCTCCTGTTACCGCTCTAATTTCCACCATGGCAACATCCATGCCTACGGATATCTTTCCTCCCTCCTGAGCGCGTAGTTCTATTTTGTTTCTCGTAACCATCTCATTACAAGTAATTCGTGCTCCCTCATTGGCATCTATGACATCGAGGTCGGTGTAGTGTACTTCAATAAAAGTATCTTCTCCGGTAAATTTTTTATCCAATTGCATGCGTAACTTAAGAACGCCATTCTTATTCACCCATTTTATATCATCTACATTCCATCCTTTGATCAAAATTTTATCCTCATCAGATTGCACAAGGTTTACTTCTATCAAATCAAATACTTTAATCGTATGAAAAGAACCTACATTTTTATCAATAATCCGTTGCGCTGAAAGTTGTATGGCTACAAAAGCAAGTAGCACTGTTATCATTTTCGTCATGGTAATAATCGTTTTTCTTTGGCTAAAGATGTCCCCCGGAATAAATTGTTACAGTTTTGTTTTTCCATATACCGGAGTGATGGGCATTTCCTCGCACTTCCCTTTTATTGTTCCTCAAGCATTGATAATCTTTTCCTGATGGTTAATGGATTCCTGGTGAATCGCTTTGAACATTCTAAGCACAAACTCCTCACTCAGCCCTCGTTGTTCTCCCTCCAGGATCATATTTCCCAAAATGGCGTTCCATCGGTTTGTCTGAAGCACGGCTACATTGCGGTTCTTTTTGAGTTCTCCGATACCACCGGAAACTTTCATTCGTTTTCCAAGAAGATCAATGAGCTGGTTGTCCAGGACATCAATCTGTGCTCTTAGGTTGGCTAGCTGCGCATTGTACTCAGCTTCCTGGTCGGTTTCTTTTCTCATCTTTAAATCAATGAACATTTGCTTCAGTGTAGTTGGGGTAACCTGCTGGGCGGCATCACTCCAGGCGTTATCGGGATCAATATGGGTCTCTATCATCAATCCATCAAAATTAAGATCCAAAGCTGTTTGGGACACATCAAATACCATATCTCTTTTTCCTGTAATATGGCTGGGATCGTTGATTAATGGTAAGTCGGGAAATCGACTTTGTAGTTCAATGGCCAATTGCCATTCCGGGATGTTTCGATACTTCGTTTTTTCATAGGTAGAAAAACCGCGATGGATTACTCCAAGTTTTTCAATATTTGCAGAATACAGGCGTTCTACCGCACCTAACCAAAGTGACAAATCCGGATTAACGGGATTTTTAACCAGGACCACTTTATCAGTTCCTTCTAAAGCATCTGCGATCTCCTGGACAATAAAAGGGCTTACCGTAGATCGGGCGCCTATCCATAAAAGATCTACATCGTACTCCAAAGCAAGGTCCACGTGGGTCTTGTTCGCTACCTCGGTAGCCGTTTTTAATCCTGTCTCTTCTTTGACCCTTTTTAACCAGTTGAGTCCTATGGCGCCAACCCCTTCAAAGTTTCCCGGACGGGTCCGCGGTTTCCAGATCCCAGCGCGGTAATAACTTACATCCGAATCCTTTAGCTCGTAAGCAATTTGCATCACCTGCTCTTCCGTTTCCGCACTACAAGGCCCTGCAATTACCAAGGGGTGTGGTAATTCCATTTCGTCCAGCCAATTTCTAAGTTCCTTTGTATTTTCCATGTCAGTCCATCGTTTTAGTAAGGGGTATTCCTTTTAAAATTTGTTTTATTCGGTTTGTATTGTTCATTTCGTCATAAATACCTTTGAAATCATCCGCCTCCATCATATTTTTAAAAATCGTTAAGTTTTCGATATACTCTTCCAAGGTTTCAATTACGTTTTTTTTATTTTGTTCAAAAATAGGGGCCCACATATCCGGAGAGCTTTTTGCCAAACGCACAGTACTCTCGAATCCGCTACCAGCCATATCAAAAATATCCCGCTCATTTTTTTCTTTTTGAATTACCGTCTTTCCCAACATAAAGGAACTGATATGGGAGAGGTGCGATACGTAGGCGATATGTTTATCATGCGCTACAGGATTCATGTAGCGAATACGCATCCCTATTTTTTGGAAAAAAATCAGTGCGCGTTCCTGAAGTGAGAAAGCTGTTTTTTCAATTTCGCAAATGATATTGGTTTTCCCTTTGTAGAGCCCATCAAAAGCTGCGGTTGGCCCCGAAAACTCCGTACCTGCAATAGGGTGACATGCCAAAAAGTTACGCCGTTTAGGATGATTTTCAACCGTTTTACAAATCAATGATTTTGTAGATCCTGCATCGAAAACCACACAGTCTTCCTTAACCCTATCCAGGATAGCCGGAAGTTCCTTTACCAAAGCATTAACAGGAATAGCCAGAACCACCATATCCGCTTGTATCATAGATCGGGTATTGGCTTTTTTGTGTATCAAACCTATCTGAATTGCCTTTTCCAGGTGATCACTGTTCGTATCCAATCCAGACAGTTCAGCTTTTGGATACAACCCATTTATTGCTTTAGCAAAAGATCCACCGATCAAACCCAACCCTATGACTACTATATTTTTCATTTTAAAATCGCGCTAAGGCTTCTTTAATTTTTTCTTCTGGTACACAAAGGGAGAACCGAATATATCCTTCTCCTTTATCCCCAAAAATAGTACCTGGAGCAATGAAAATGTTCTTTTGGTAGAGGACCTCATCAATAAATGCTTCCGCGGGTTTTGATCCCTTGGGGAGTTTAGCCCAAATAAACATTCCGGCAGCATTGGGGTCATAGCTGCAATTGAGTTTATCCACCAACTCAAACATGATATCCCTCCTTTTTTTATACGTTGTATCCAAACGGTTAAACCATTCTCCTTCACTTTGCAATGCGGCTATTGCTCCTTTTTGAATACCGTAAAACATCCCTGAATCCATATTGCTTTTTACTTTCAGCACCGCCAGAACGTGATTAGCACTTCCCAGGACCATTCCTACACGCCAACCGGCAAGATTAAAGGTTTTACTAAGCGAGTTCAGTTCCATGGCATGTTCTTTGGCTCCGGCAACTTGTAAAATACTTGTAGGCGTGTCATTTAGTACGAAGCTGTACGGATTATCATTGACCAACAAAATGTTGCGGTCTTGACAGAAACGTACTAGCTCTTGCATTTTTTGCAGGCTTATCTTTGCTCCCGTGGGCATATTGGGATAACTGATCCACATTAGCTTCACACCGGACAAATCCTGACCCTCTAATCGTTTCAAATCCGGCAGCCACCCCTGCTCCTCTGTTAGTTCATATTGTACAGGCACAGCCCCTAAAAGCTTTGTAACAGAAGTATAGGTGGGATATCCCGGGTTAGGAACTAAAACAGCATCCCCAACATTAAGAAAGGCCATACTAATGTGCATAATCCCCTCTTTTGAACCAATTAAAGGTAAAAGTTCGCTCTGCGGATCCATGCTTACTCCAAAACGGTCCTTGTAAAACCCAGCCATTGCATTGCGAAGTTCCGGTAGTCCTTGGTAGCTTTGGTATTGATGTGCCCCATCCTGGTGCAGCACATCCCTAAGCCCCTCCAATGCGGTTACCGGAGGTGGTAGGTCCGGACTCCCAATACCCATGTTAATGATAGGACGCCCTTCCGCGACTAAGGATTTCACTTCCCGAAGCTTCTTAGAGAAATAGTACTCCTGAACGGTATGTAATCTGTCTGCAACTTTCATGAGAGCAACGCATTTTTATATTCGCCTAATACGGTAAAATCCTCAGACATTATTTCCAATAAGGATTTTGCTTTGGCAAAAGTGTCATAGTGTTCAAAGGTAACATCCACAAAAAAGGCGTACTTCCAGGGCGTTTCGATTACGGGTAAGGACTGAATTTTCGTGAGATTGAGATTGCAATCACTCATAACGTTCAAAACCGTTGCTAAACTTCCGCGTTTATGATCTGTGATAAAACGTAGCGAAGCTTTGTTTATCTCAGCTTTTGGTAGCACCGTATTCTGTTTTTTCAATATGATAAAACGTGTGGCGTTGTTTTTAATCGTTTGTATTTCCGGAGCGATGATATCCAAATCATAAAGTTCCGCTGCGGCTTTAGGGGCTATAGCTGCGATATGAGATAGCCCTTCTTCTTGAATCTTCCGCGCGGTTTCTGCAGTATCCGGATCTTCTACCAGTTTCAAGTGCGGAAACTGTTTCAGATATTCCATGCATTGTAAGAGCGCCATAGGATGTGTTCGTATTTCCTTAATATCTTCAAGTGTATGCCCTTTCAGCACCATTAAATTGTGATGAATGCCCAAATAATGCTCCCCAATAATGTGTAATCGCTTATGGCAAACCAAATTGTAATTCGGAATAATGGAGCCTGCAATCGAATTCTCAATAGCCATTACTCCTTTATCTGCGGTTTCCTCCAAAAGGTGGTCTATTAAGCGCTCAAAAGAAAGACATTCTACCAAATCTATTTCAGATCCAAAATATTCTTTGGCTACCTGATGGTGATTACTTCCCTTTATCCCTTGTATGGCTATTTTTAATTTCATTTCAAAAAAAAAGTCCCGAATTATCTCGGGACCTTAGGTGCTTTATATTTACATATCACTACAACAGTCCCTTTCCGCATCCAAAAAAGAAGTAGAAATAAAAACAGCTAAAGAAATACGTCTTACTCATGATTTGTAATTCTTCGCTAAGATTAGGGTTTCCATTTACAATTCAAAGGGAATATCGGAATTTTTTTGATTTTTAGGTAATTATCCTTTTTCCCTAAAAATAAATGACAAATTCAACCGATTTACTATTAATTCTCAATCCTAATTTGAAAACATGGTTGCTAAACGTAGTGCAATAATTGTTCTATTTTTGAGGTTCAAATCGTATTGATGTCCATTTCGGTTAAAAATATCACCAAAACTTTTGGAAGTCAAAAAGCACTGAACCAAGTGTCCTTTACAATCAAAAAGGGTGAAATCGTAGGTTTCTTGGGTCCGAACGGTGCAGGCAAATCTACTATGATGCGCGTTCTAACTACCTATTACAAAGCAGATTCCGGTAATGCAACAGTGAACGATTTTGATGTGATAAAACAGCCAAGAAAAGTACAGCGAAGTATAGGATATTTACCGGAGCATAACCCGCTTTACCCAGAAATGTATGTAAAAGAATACCTGTTGTTCAATGCGCGGGCGTATGGTGCTCAAAGAAATCGTATCGCTGAAGTGATAGCGCAAACCGGATTGACTCCTGAAGCGGGAAAAAGGATTGGTCAACTTTCGAAAGGCTACCGTCAGCGGGTAGGTTTGGCAGCGGCATTGCTACACAATCCGGATGTTTTGGTCTTAGATGAACCCACCACCGGATTAGATCCAAATCAGCTCATCTCAATTCGCAAACTTATTCGTGAAATTGGGAAAGAAAAAACCATTTTGCTATCCACGCATATCATGAAAGAGGTGGAAGCGGTATGCGATAGAGTGATCATTATAAACAAAGGAGCTATTGTTGCCGACAAAAGACTGGAAGAGCTTCGCGAGGCAGAAGAACAAATTATAAAGGTAGAATTTGACTATCGGGTGGAAGAAGTACTTTTGCGGAAGCTACCTCATGTGACTTTGGTTAAAAACACCTGGGGATTTGTTTATGAGATCGTTTTTGATACCACCACAGATATGCGCTCCGCAGTTTTTGACTTTGCTCATGACAACCAACTAAAAACACTGCAGCTCAGCCGTAAGAATAAAAATCTGGAAAGTCTTTTTACGGAATTGACAACATAGTTCAAGGTTCACTGGAAATCCAAGGGGAGAACTTCATTAGTAAACTATCAAAAGTTTTCATCTCCATTTCAACCTCGCCATTATCCATATACTCGGATAGGATATCCAGGATTCTTTGATAGGACTGGAGGTCTGAAATAACCGCTTCGATTTGCCTTTCTTGCTGCTCTAATGGAACGGAAGAATAATATTCCAATCGTTCCTGATATACTTTTTTTAACGCTAGGTAGCGGTTCCAAGCCGTAGTAATGTCTCCGATTTTAAAATAGCTTTCCAAAAACGGTTCTTGAAAAGCATAGTAGCCATAGCTAGTAAAGGGAATGTTTTTATCCGTCAGTGTTAGGATCTCTCTCGCCTTGTCCACCTTATTCTCCTCAATTAATGCTGCTACCAGCCGCGCCATAGCTAGCCGAAAAGTAACGCCAAACTGCTTTCTGGTTTGTGGATCGTGATAAATAGCAGTGCTCCCTGAGTTACCCCAGTCCCATTGCTTTACAATGTTATACATAAGGTCCGTATCTACCCTACCCATTTCCAAAGGATTCTCATTCTCTGTACGTATGGGCACCAATTTGTAAGCGAGGCCATCTAGTTGCAAATACGCTTTCATCCAAATGTATTCAGCATCGTCAAAGCTTCCTCCCGAGAAGTAAATAGGCCGTTCCCAAGTATTGTTTGCAAGAACATCTAACATCATCAGTCTGTTTTTGGTTAAATACTGAGGAAGATCAATATCAATGTAGTTCACAATCAGATCAGCGTCTTTTTGAGGAACCAAACCGCTTTCCAAGACGTTTTTTTTGTTAACCGGAATACGTAATTTGTTTGTTGGGTAATAGGAGGCCTTACGTACACTTTCGGGATAGTTCTCAGGATCTAAGCCCCGTAATTCAAATACATGGGCTAATTTGGTCTTTGGATCATCACTAGCTATCCAATCCATAAAATCCCGGATATCCCAGCGTTTATCCGTTCGTTTTTGGTAATACACTACATCTCTTGTACCATAACGATAGTCTTCATGCGATAACTGCGAGGGTATTGGGGCACTTTTGTAGGACCTTCTTTTCATTTGATCGATATACCAATCCGCAGCAAAGTAGCCTGTTACTATCACTCTGACATCTGTTCTGTATTCCTCAACTTCCTGTAGGTACCAAAGTGGAAAATTATCGTTGTCCCCAATGGTAAATAGTAGCGCTCCGGAGTCTTGTTGCGTAGAATCCAGGTAGGCCTTGGCCGACGCCCAAGCCGTACGGCGGTTAGAGCGGTCATGATCGTCCCAATTTTGGAATGCCATAAGCAGTGGTACTGCAAATAAGCTAACCGTAATCCCCCCAATTGCAGCGAAACGTACCGGTAAAAAATACCTTACCCACTGTACCAATGCAAATACGCCTATTCCAATCCAAATTGAGAAAACGTAAAAAGACCCTACTAGCGAATAATCCCGCTCCCTGGGTTGAAAAATACTGGGATTAGTGTAGAACTGGATCCCAATGCCGGTTAGTATAAAAAACACAAAAAACACCCAGAAGAGCTTTGGTTTTGTAATTGCAAGAAATAAAAAACCTAATATGCCAAATAGTAATGGTAAAAAGAAATAGGTATTGCGTCCTTTGTTCTCAAGAATATCTGGGGGTAGATCTTTCTGGCTACCCAAATGAAGATTGTCCAAAAATGGTATTCCGCTTAACCAATTCCCGTGATTATCATAGCGCCCCTGTAGATCGTCCTGGCGGCCTACAAAATTCCACATAAAATACCGCCAATACATATACCCCCATTGATAGTGTAGCAAATAGGTTAAGTTGTCCCAAAAAGAGGGAGGAGATACATTGATGTACTCCCCAAAATCTTCCAGAAATCGTAGATATTGTTCGGTATCCAGTTCTTGTCGGATCAAGGCCTGCCGGATCTTTTGGGTTTCGTTCCGCAATTCCTGATTACCCGCGTATTCTGGCTTAATCGTAAATTGAAGGGGGCCAAAATACCGCATATAATTTTCGGCATCTTCATAATTCCACATTCGCGGCAACCAGCCCGTATGCTTAGGGTTCGGCCTCTCCAGGGCATCTTGGTACGCATTTACTATTTTGTATTTTCCAAGTTGGGGATCTTGCTCATACTTTGGATTTTCGTCTTTCTTACCGCCGGAAGGCGCCAACCTATCCGAGTAGTATGCGCCGTAAAAGGGGCTCAGTTTGGGGTATTGTTCCCTGTTATAATAAGCCAATAATGTACGTGCATCCGAAGGATCGTTTTCATTTATAGCCACATGGGCGTTCGCCCGGATCGGAAGTAGCAACCAGGTAGAAAATCCAAGAAAAAGAAAAACCACACAAAGCAAGACGGTATTTAAGCGGTAGAGTGCTTTCTTTTGGGTATATCCTAGCGAAATGGAAAAAAGAAAAACAAAGAGTATTCCGGTGGCAATAGTTCCGGAATGAAAGGGCATCCCCAGGGAATTGACAAAAAAAAGCTCTCCCCATCCAAACAACTTCAAAACATAGGTCAGGGAAAATTGAAAAACCCCAAAAAGTACAGCTACTCCTACCAGGTTAAAGACAATGAAGCTTTTTAGGGTTACCTTGGGATACCGTTGGAAAAAATAAAGAAGTACTAATGACGGGATCGCTAAGAAGCCCATGAATTGGATCCCAAAAGTAAGTCCAATGATAAAAGCAATGAGTAATGGTAACCGACGGCGATTGCTCGCGTTAAGGTCTTCTGTCCATTTAAGGCCCAACCAGAGTAGTACTGCCATGACAAGGCTAGCCATGGCATAAACCTCAGTTTCTACTGCATTGAACCAAAAACTATCTGAAAAGGTAAAAGCTAGTGCACCCACCAAAGCACTTCCCAGAATAGCTGCCATTTCGTAACCATTTTGGATGGTATTAGAAGACAGTTTCCGTAATACCCGAACTAGGGTCCAATACAATAAAAGAATAGTAAAAGCACTTGCCACAACGGATACCAAATTGATCATCCTGGCAATCTGTGTTTTTTCTGTTGCTAAAAGGGCGAAACAGGCCCCAATTAACTGAAAAAAAGGAGCCCCGGGAGGGTGGGCAATTTCCAATTTAGCCGAGGTTGCAATATACTCCCCGGAATCCCAAAAACTAACGGTGGGAGCCATTGTGATATAGTATGTACATAGTGCAATTCCGAAGACCCCCCATCCGATATAGTTGTTCCATTGCTCAAAACGCCTTGCCATTTTGCCTTTTTAAACAAAGGACCTATTAAATGAAAAATGAATTGCGGTATATGGGTCTGAATTAGGTACTAGTACCGGTATGCTTTTGAAAAAGCTCACGCCTATTAGTGATATTGAGCTTCCCATACAGATTGGTAATATGGGTCTTTACAGTGCTCAGGCTGATGAAAAGTTCGCTCGCAATTTCTTTATTTGTCTTACCCTGTAAAATAAGATTACGCACGGTGATCTCTTGTTTGCTAAGTTCAGGATCAGCGGTATTTTTTTGGGCAGCTCTACGACGGAATGTAAAAAATAACATGGCCATACAAACAAGAACCAATACCAAAATAACCCCCCTGTTAAGTGCCAGTTTTTCTTCTATCTGGCCCTGATTCAGGAAAGCCACTTTTTCCTCCAAAAAGCGATATTCGGATTGTGGAATACTACTTTCATGAAGCTCGTCTATCAACGCATTATAATAGGCGAAGTGTTCTGTAATGTCCCTATCCAAGAGCTTTTTTTCGTCCAACAGCTTTATTGCCATCAGTTTTACTTCAAGTATCCGAAGGGAATCTCGCGTATAGGCGCGCAATTCATCTTCTCCCTGGGTTTGGATACCTGAGGTTTCAATCAGTTTTCGCTCGAAGTTTCGGAACTTTTTCCATTCCGTTACCGACAATCCTTGAGAACCTGAATCCTTTTGTTTTTCAACCATTGTCAAAATAGGGGAAGGCTGATGTCCCAAAAGGGAGGGCCCCAGACAAAACAAAGCAAGGATCAAAGTATATCTTAGTAGTTTCACGGTAAAGACTTTAGCTAAAGTTCTATAAAATATGATTAGGAAGCAAAATCTATGGCACTCAGTTTTCAACCTTTAGGATCTCATTTACTATTTTGTCCAAATCCTTCTGGATCTTGGGATCCGTACAATTGATAAGTATTGCCATTGCTATATCTTCTTCCGGATAGACGAAAAAGTTGGTATAGGCCCCTACCGAATTGCCTATGTGCCCTACGAAAGGCCTTCCCATAGTATCGCTGCTTACCTGAAACCCCAAGCCATAGTAGGTTGGCTTTCCCCTTACATATTGTGAAGAAAGTAACTGCTCATAGCCTTCGGGAGCTAGGAATTGCCGTTGCAGAATGGCCTGGCCCATTTTGGCGATATCTTCGCTGGTTGAAAGATATCCACCCCCAGCGAGTTTATAAAAATTATCTACGGCTATGGCGGGTACAAAACTACCTCTCCTTTTGGTGTAGTGACTGGCCATAACGAGGTTCCTACTTGCCCAGGTAGCTGCCTCCTCCCTGGGGTGAAACGTAGTATGCATTCCCAGGGGGCGTAGTATTTTATACTTCACATAATCTTCAAAAGGCATTCCGCACGCCTCTTGCATTGCTAAAGACAACAGCACAAAATCAAAACTGTTATACAAGTATCCTTGTCCTGGCTCAAATACCAAAGGATCGTCTTTAAAGACCGCTATGCTGTCTTTAATAGACAAGTTCCGATTTAATGCATATTCCTTTCCACGATATCCGCGTATACCTGCTGTATGTGCTGCCAGTTGTTTTAAAGTAAAATCGTACTTTTTTTTCGGATAATAGGGCACATAATGATGTAGTGCATCTTCCCAATTTAGAATCCCCTCTTCTACCATTTTACCGAAAGCCAGAGCCGTAATACATTTTGAAATACTTGCTACCCGGAAAACGGTTTTCCGGGGTTGTACATCCACCCTCTCCTCAACATCAGCGTACCCATATCCTCGTTGCAGTACTATTTCTCCCTTTCGAAAAACTGTAACGCTCATTCCAGGGATGCGTTCTCCAGCCAAACTTTGAAATAGGGCATCTGTCTTCTCTATCCCTTTTGCGTCCTTTTGGAAAATCGTTTTTTTCCTTGATGCAAAACGTGCTTTAATAGCATGGAAAAAGCCCATCAGTCTCGAAATAGTAATCGTCCTTCAAAGGTCTCTTCCACAGCTACTGTTTCCGGCCGATTTATGCTTATAACATCACCATATCCCCGTATTACTCCGGAAATACGCTCAAGAGGTTGTACCAAGATATCATTAGTGCCTCTGTGATTTACCATCACTGCGGTAGCTTCAAGTCCTTCTGCTTCTACACGAGAATCCCCGGCTGCCACATTTACGGAAAGGCTTTCCGTCGAACCTTGTAGTCGGAAATAGGCGATACCATTCACAACGATCTCTACAGTATCGCTGGTAAGTTGAAGATCAAAACTTCCTGAAGTGGTTTCCGAATCCGACACAATAAAACTTTCCGAAATTAGTCTTAGGTTGGGATAGTTGAGTACGCCCTCGCTTGAAATTAACAAGCCGGTACTGCTACGAATTTCATTAATATTTGGCGCCGTTACATAAACCGTAGACAAGCCGTATTCCCGAAATAAGTTACAGCCATTTTCATTTCTTAGTACTAAACGATCTCCTTCAACGGTAGCGGATATTTCATTTAACAAAAACGCCCCTGATTCAATTTCTACTTTTTGCTCCTCTCCCGATATAAGTACTAAATTCAATCGTTCAAAAACCGTGATATTTAAAAAACTGGGAACCTCAACCTCCCTACGTGTAAGGTCACCGGCATTTTGGAAACAATCCGGAGCATTTTCAGAGTTGCAGGAAAACAACAAAATCGCTGTTACCGTATGGATCAATACCCGTTTACATCCCTTTATGATCATCATTTTGCTTTCCAATATACCGTGCATAGCTTTCCCGTAATTGTTACAGTCTAACCCCCATTCCAAATTCTACAGCCTCCGCCGCAGCACCATGGGATTTTAGGGTAATGCTACCAAAAAAGCGATCGCCAAAATAGCGTTTCAAACCGATCCGGTTATATACCCTTCCTTCAAAATCGAAGGGGTAATATACATAATACCCCAATTGGGTAACCAAACTTAGTTTATTGATAAAAAGTTCGTGACCCAAAAAAACACCTACGCGTTTGAAATCCGTATCCGGAGCCACATTCATTTCCGGGAAGGAGTTGCTCTGAAATCGAATAAGTTCTTTGAGGAAATAGGAAAAGAAAATATCGGTACCTACTTGAATAGCACTTAATCTTCCCAAACGTTTGTCTGCATAGGCCGAGAGAATAAAAAATCCGAAACGACCCGAATTAATCACATCGCTTTCGTTGAGTCCCCCTCTAAGAACAATATTGTAGGCAAGGGGAGAAACATATTCTTTGTCTTTTTTTGGCCTCAAATAGTCATAGGTTTCATTTTTGTTTAAGTCATAGGAAACCCCAAGGTTAAAGGCAAAGGTATTTGTTGAGGTATTTGGGGCTTTGAAGTTAGCGTTGGAATAATGGATTAGTGAGATCCCGGCCTTAAACCCTACCCCATGTAGTACATTTTCCTTGTGATAGTTGATCATTGCCATGGTTGAACTAAGCAGATGAGATCCATAGGCCGAGTTTCTAAAATTGGTTACTCTATCGTAAGGATTTGTATTGTAGGCAATTCCTTGCCCTATACGGAACTGGAGATTACGCTTAAAAAAGTAAAAATTGTAGTGCGCATATAGCCCGTAATGCTCCCCTAAAGTTGCGTTGTTCATATTTTGGTAAACAAAGGAAAACCCGGTATCCGGATAACCGAATAGACTCTCCCACTCGCTATCGCCATAGGTTTTACGGTTCACGCCCAAAATAATACCTCCCGGGTGTTCGGTAATAAGCTGGGCGATATCTGGGTTGTGCAATAGGATGGAGCCGTAAAACTGGCTTAGATCGAGGACATATTTTTTTCGGTTTCCTTCGCTTTGAGAAAAGCAGAATACGCCTAAACAGGTAAAGAAAAGGGGTAGCAATCGCTTCACAGGGAGTAAAAGTAGGAAATTAAAAGACCTTCCTAGCGATAGCTTTAATATTATCTGACTTCCCCATGGAATAATAGTGTAGTACCGGAACACCGGCGGCCCGCAATTCTTTTGACTGTTGGATACACCACTCGATACCGACCTGGCGTACCGCTTGATTGTCCTTGCACTTTTCTACAGCTTCGATAAGTGCTTCCGGGATGTCCACCCGAAATACCTGCGGTAATAATTGCAAGTGTTTTTTGATAGCTATCGGTTTTATACCGGGTATTATGGGAACATCTATGCCTATCGCTTTGGCTTCTTCCACAAAATGGAAAAATTTGGCGTTGTCAAAAAACATTTGTGTTACTATATAATCGGCCCCTAAGTCAACCTTCTCCTTTAGTCGTTTCAGATCCGATCTCAAGGATGGGGCTTCCATATGTTTTTCGGGATACCCTGCCACCCCAACACAGAAGTTGGAACAATTGTCTGTTTCAATCACCTCATGCAGGTAATTACCAGAATTCAGCTTTTGAATTTGTTCTACCAAATCCGAAGCAAATCGATGTCCTCCATTAGTAGGTTCGAAGAATTTTTCCTCTTTCATAGCATCCCCGCGAAGTGCCATTACATTATCAATTCCCAAATAATGGCAGTCTACCAGAAGGTATTCTGTTTCTTCCTTGGTAAAGCCCCCGCAAAGCACGTGGGGAATGGCATCCACATCATATTTGTGTTTTATAGATGCACAAATCCCTAAGGTACCAGGGCGCATACGGGTCAATTTTTTGTCCAATAATCCATCACGATCTATATACACGTATTCTTCCCTGGAGGTAGTTACATCAATAAACGGGGGGTTGAATTCCATTAACGGGTCAATATTATCATAGAGTTCTTGAATGCTCTTTCCCTTTACTGGAGGAATAATTTCAAAGCTGAAGAGGGTTTGCCCCTTTGCATTGGAGATATGGTCAGTAACCTTCATTTATTGTTCAACTATGTTGGGAGCAAGCCACTTTTGGGCCTTCTCAATTTCAAATCCTTTACGTTTTGCAAAATCCTCTACTTGGTCTTGTTGAATTTTCCCCAAGCCGAAATACTTGGCTTTGGGATGCGCGAAGTAATACCCGCTAACACTAGCTGCGGGCCACATGGCCAAGCTTTCAGTCAATTTTACCCCTATATTTTCTTCTACTTTCAATACTTCCCAAATGGTTAATTTTTCCAAATGGTCAGGACAAGCCGGATAGCCCGGTGCTGGTCGTATACCCCGATATTTTTCATCAATCAAAGCTTGATTATCCAGGTTTTCCGAAGCCGCATACCCCCAATACTTTGTCCGAACTGCTCGATGTAAATACTCTGCAAATGCTTCCGCCAGACGATCCGCCAAGGCCTTGATCATTATTGCACTGTAATCATCATTATCTTTTTCATAGGCTTCGGCGAGTTCCTGGGTTCCAAAACCTGCTGAAACGCAAAAACAACCCACGTAATCCTGAATTCCGGATTCTTGCGGAGCAATAAAATCTGCCAGCGCTATATTGGGCACACCTCCTCTTTTCTTGGATTGTTGCCTAAGGGTATGAAAAGTGTAGGTCGCATTACCTAGGCCCTTTACCGCTATGTCGTCATCACTGATCTGATTTGCTGGAAAAACTCCAAAAACCGCCTTTCCGGTTAATAGCTTCTTTTCCAAAATTGTAGTAAGCATTTTGGTTGCGTCTTCATAAAGCTCCGACGCTTGGCCCCCTACTATTTCGTCCTTCAAAATGTTTGGAAATCGCCCGTGAAGGTCCCAAGAACGAAAAAAAGGCGTCCAATCAATATAGTCTTTCAACTGGTGCAAATCAAATTCTTCCCAAACGGTGATTCCTATATGCCTAGGGGTAGTAATTTCGCATTGCTGAAATTCGATTTTTAACTTGTTCGTCCTGGCCTCGTCTAACCTCAGGTATTCCTTTTGTTTTGTTCTTGCCAGGAATTTTTCCCGAAAACTCTCATAATCCAGTTTAATCCCGGTTTTATAGGTTGTTGCTGTATCTTTTTGTAACAGATCACCAACCACGGTAACCGCTCTGGAGGCGTCATTTACATGCACTACAGCATTGCTGT
This sequence comes from Bacteroidota bacterium, assembly GCA_038750505.1. Taxonomy (GTDB): domain Bacteria; phylum Bacteroidota; class Bacteroidia; order Flavobacteriales; family Flavobacteriaceae; genus Croceivirga. The sequence goes on from JBCDHD010000003.1 coordinate 285,842, forward strand.
ATTCCGGATCTATTCTTACCGCGGTATGTGCCTTACTTGTTGTAGCGCCTCCAATTAATAAAGGGAGCTGAAAGTGTTGCCGTTCCATTTCTTTCGCCAAAAAGACCATTTCGTCCAGGGAAGGCGTAATCAGTCCGCTTAAGCCAATGATATCTACCCTTTCTTCAATAGCTTTTTGAATAATCTTTTCCGGAGGGACCATTACCCCCATGTCCACAATTTGGTAATTGTTACAGGCCAGCACCACGCTCACGATATTTTTTCCGATGTCGTGTACATCTCCTTTCACGGTAGCCATTAGAATTTTTCCCGCAGCCTGGCTTATGGATCCTTCCGCATTTTTTTTCTTTTCCTCTTCAATAAAGGGTTCTAAATAGGCCACTGCTTTTTTCATAACACGAGCCGACTTCACCACTTGCGGCAGGAACATCTTTCCGCTTCCAAAAAGATCCCCTACTACATTCATCCCGGTCATTAGGTGACCTTCTATTACTTCTAATGGTCTTGTCGCCGATTGCCTGGCTTCTTCAACATCCGCTACAATAAACTGGTCAATTCCCTTTACTAAGGCCCGTGTTATTCTTTCCTGTAATGGCCTTTCACGCCAGGAAAGGTCGATCTTTGTATTCCTGGTTTTCCCCTGAACAGTTTCCGCAAATTCCAAAAGCCGTTCTGTAGCATCCTCGCGTCTGTTTAAGATCACATCTTCAACATGTTCCAGAAGATCTTTCGGAATAGCATCATATACCTCGAGCAAAGTAGGATTTACGATACCCATATTCATTCCGGCCTTTATGGCGTGATACAAAAAGACCGAATGCATAGCCTCTCGTACGGTGGTGTTGCCGCGAAATGAAAAGGAAACATTACTTACGCCGCCACTAACGCTGCAATGTGCAAGATTTTCCCTTACCCATTTTGTTCCTTCTATAAAATCTAAAGCATTGCGCTTGTGTTCCTCCATACCGGTTGCCACCGGAAAAATATTTAGGTCAAAAATGATATCCTCAGGGGGGAATTTTACTTTGTGGACCAAAATTCGGTAAGAACGCTCGGCAATTTCAATACGTCTTTCTAAGGTATCGGCTTGTCCCACTTCATCGAAAGCCATCACAATTACAGCGGCCCCGTATCGTCGTATTAAGCGGGCCTGGCGAACGAACTCTTCCTCTCCTTCTTTTAGACTTATGGAATTCACTACACATTTTCCTTGAACTACCTGTAAGCCGGCTTCAATTATTTCCCATTTCGAGGAATCGATCATGACAGGCACCCTGGAGATATCAGGCTCTGACGCGATGAGATTTAAAAACTTGACCATTGAAGTTTTCCCATCAATAAGGCCATCATCCATATTAATATCGATGATTTGAGCTCCTCCTTGTACCTGGTGCCGGGCAACTTCCAATGCCTCTTCAAACTTTTCTTCCTTGATCAATCGAAGAAACTTTTTAGACCCTGCTACATTGGTGCGCTCGCCCACATTGATGAAATTACTTTCGGGCGTAATCACCAGGGGTTCGAGTCCACTTAAACGCATATGTCTCGGTAGAGTCACCATTTATTGATAATGCAAAACTTCTGGAAAGGGTTCATACAAATGATGGAGTAATTTCTTCCATTCTTGATACTCGGAAGATTTTCGAAATCCTTGCTCATGGTCTTCCAAGGTCGCCCAACGTACTAAAAGAATATATTGGTTCGCTTTTTCAACGCACTTCTTAAGCTCATGGTTGATATAGCCAGGAATGGATTTGATGATGGATGACGCAAATTCAAAATTCTTTTCAAACTCTGATTGATATCCTGTTTTAATATTTAAAATTGCTACCTCCAATACCATATCATTATACTTGAAAGGCAAATTGCCTTGGTTTATATTTTGCGGTTAATTCTGCTATGGCCTTTATATGTGCTTCTGTAGTTCCGCAGCACCCGCCTACGACGTTTATCAGTCCTTTTTCAAGGTATTCCCCGATTTGATTTGCCATGGTTTCAGCGGTATCGTCATACCCGCCAAAGGCGTTGGGTAAACCGGCGTTGGGGTGTGCTGAAATGGCAAAATTTGACTTTGCGGAAATTACCTCCAAGTACGGCGTAAGTTGCTTTGCGCCCAAGGCACAATTAAATCCAACGGATAAAAGAGGTAAATGTGAGATCGAAATTAAAAAGGCCTCAGCCGTTTGTCCGGAAAGCGTTCTACCACTGGCATCTGTAATAGTTCCGCTCACCATGATCGGTACTTTTTGGTTTCTTTCTTCTATTACTTCTTCGATGGCGAATAGCGCAGCTTTCGCATTCAGCGTATCAAAGACGGTCTCTACCATCAATATATCTGCACCACCATCTAACAAGGCCTCAGCCTGTTGCTTGTAGGCAATTCTCAATTCATTAAAGGTTATCGCTCGATACCCAGGGTCATTTACATCAGGGGACATACTGGCCGTTTTATTGGTAGGTCCCATGGTACCAATTACAAAACGTGGTTTGTTGGGCTCTTTCAAAGTAAACGTCTCGGCAACTTCTTTGGCTATTCGGGCCGACTCATAATTCAACTCATAAACCAGTCCTTCCATTTCATAGTCGGCCATTGCAATGGTTGTTCCCGAGAAGGTATTGGTCTCCACCAAATCAGCACCGGCATCAAAATATTTTCTATGAATTTCTGCAATGGCCCGGGGTTGGGTCAAGGACAATAAATCATTATTCCCTTTAAGAGGGATGGGCCAATCCTTAAATCGCTCTCCCCTAAAATCTTCTTCTGTGAATTTATAGCGTTGCAGCATGGTGCCCATGGCACCATCCAACACCAAGATGCGTTCCTGCAGTATTTCTTCAATTTTCGACATAACAAAATCCTTCCCCTGCCAAGGGGCGTTAATAGAAAATATCAAGCTAGTGGAATTGTGAATTCTTTTTTGTTATCCTTCCCTTTTTTAGGGTAGAACGTAGCACCTTCTCGAAGTCGAGGGTTGCTAAGGTTTCAAAGGGTCCAATCCCTCCACCTTTCTTGATAACTTTCAATACATAATGAACTAAATACAAAGAAAAGGCGCATTCCAATGAAAACCAAAAAATGTTTGATTTTTTGCTACTAAAATTCCTAATTGGAATTACTGACAAATGCAATGTATTTGCCATCCGGTGACCAGCTAGGTACATTTATCGTTCCCTGACCTCCAAAAACATAACCAATTATTTTGGGTTTGCCGCCATTTACTGGCATAACTCGCAACAAGCAATGCTTGTAAAAAGGGTGGGAACCCGATTCTATATCGGGTGGATAGGAAATGAAAACCAGTTTTTTTCCATCAGGGGAAACGTGTGGAAACCAATCATTGTAATCATCAAAAGTTAATTGTTCCTGATTTTTCCCATTTTTATCCATTTTCCAAATCTGCATTGTTCCCGTTCTATTGGAATTAAAATAAATAGTCTGTCCATTTGGAGAATATTCAGATCCATCGTCCAACGCAGTTGTGTTGGTCAGTGGTCGTTCTTTGCCCGTTTTAACATCAACCTCAATAATGTTATATACGCCATCGCGGTTTCCCGTGAAAATCATTTTCTTGCCATTGGGGGACCATCCATGCAGATAGGAAGCTCCAACCCCATTTTGGGTCACTTTAGTGGGTTCATTAGAACCTGAAATAGGCAAATAATAAATAGAAGAGTCTCCATTGTCCTCATCATTGTGATGACTTATGGCAATCATGGAACCATTTTTGTTCAAGACATGATCATTGTTGTTGCGATTGGCGAAGCCTGTATTGAGCATAGCAACCCTTTCGAGGTCAAAATCATATCGATACAACAAACCATTGGAATTATAAATTAAGTTTTTACCATCGGGCGTCCAATTTGGGGCTTGAATACTATGAGCAGAAGTCATAAGTACTTTTCGGCTTCCTGTTTCGACATTCATTACCTCCAAGCGGCTACCAATGTATTCTTCATAGGGAACATAGTCTTCTTTAGGTGGTTTAATGATACGTACATTCTTATATATGGATTTCTCGATGACGTCAGGGTTGTGCGAACATATATAAATACCGACAAAAACTTCATTCTTCAGTTCAAGATTTAGCTCCATACTGGTAAATGGTTCACCAAATTTGGCGGTAGACATGATAAATTTATCTCCCTGACGTTGAAGTTGAATTATGTTAGGAGCCAAATCGGTTGATTTTTTTTCTTCGGTGTCCCCACCTTTTAATCTACGATATTGCAATGACGTAAGACCGTCACCATGTACCGTGGCATTAACGTGGGGAGCATCTGAATGAAGACTGTTACGAACCATCCATCCCACCTTTCTATGTACATCCACTCCCTCTCCTACAAAAGCCACTTGGGCCCTAATGATAAAATCACCCTGAATGGATTGATAGGCATAATGAAACTCATCTTGCCCAAACCACATATTAGTTCCTGAACCTGATAACGTATACGACTGGTTGGTTGAATCGTATGCTGTACTACCAGAATGTTTAACGTTTCCGATATCCGTATGATTCTCAAAAATGCCTACGGACTGTGCAGCGCTATAAAAGGCTGGTAGTAGTGCCAAAATTACCTGTGGAATTATTTTTTTCATGAAAGTAATGTATTCAGTTTGATCGGTTTCTTTATAAAGAAGTAAGGCCTTGAAAATAAACAAAAAAGCCTTTGTTTTATCCAAACAAAGGCTTTTCCTTGATGAAAATACGTTACTCACATAATACTTTGTACTACCGGCTTTTTTGCTTCTTTTTTGGACCCATCAAAACCCTCTACACCACCGACCGTGGTATACTTCATTACAAATTTTTTATTCGGATATATTAACTCATAGGCGTATTGGCACATCACAGCAGCCTCATGGAAACCGGATAGTATCAATTTTAGCTTACCCTCATAGGTGTTTACATCTCCTATGGCAAATATTCCGGGAATATTGGTTTGATAATCCCGGGCGTTGTTCACTTTGATCGCATTTTTTTCAATATCTAATCCCCAGTTCCCAATTGGTCCGAGTTTTGGTGACAACCCAAATAAAGGTATAAAGTGATCGGTCTCCAAATAGGTGGGAGGTATGGCCTTATCATTTGGCGAAATTACCAGTGCTTCCAAGGTTTCCTTTCCGTGCAATTCGGTTACTTCGGCCTCGGTAAACAAGGTAATCTTCCCCATTTGTGCCAATTCTCTGGCCTTTTCTACAGAATCCAAAGCCCCTCTGAATTCGTTGCGCCGATGAACAAGAGCAACTTCGGATGCAACATCAGACAAGAAAATAGACCAGTCTAAGGCGGAATCCCCTCCTCCGGCAATCACTACTTTTTTATCCCGATACACCTCAGGATCTTTTATCATATAGGCCACCCCATGATCTTCAAATCTGGAGATCGTATCCAACTGAGGTTTACGAGGTTCGAATGCACCCAGTCCTCCGGCAATTACCACTACAGGCGCTTGATGTACCGTCCCTTTATTTGTGGTGACGAGGAAGGAGCCATCTGCCTGCTTTTCTAAGGTTTCCGCACGTTCTCCCAAGGTAAAGCCAGGTTGAAAGGGTTGTATTTGTTCCATTAGCTTATCTACCAAATCCCCCGCCAGTATTTCAGGATAGGCAGGAATGTCATAAATAGGCTTTTTAGGATAGATCTCAGAGCACTGTCCTCCTGGTTGTGCAAGGGCATCAATTAAATGACATTTTAGCTTTAAAAGTCCCGCTTCAAAAACGGTGAATAAGCCGGTAGGGCCGGCGCCTATAATTAAGATATCTGTTCTGATCATTTTTTTCAATTTATCACGGTTTTTCGACCAAACTTTGGGTAATTTCATTCATTTTATCCACTTTTTGTTCAAAATCCCCCTTCAAGGTCTTTCGATAGTTGTTTAGGTTTTCTACCATTTTGCTCAGGTCATTTGGCAGTATTTCTTCAAAAAACTGGCGACGTCTTTTTGCAGTTGTCGGCGACTTTCCGTTGGTAGAGATAGCCACTTTTACATGTCCTTTCGTGACAATACCTCCCATATAAAAGTCACATAACGGAGGGGTATCGGCCACGTTTACCAAAATATTCAACTTCCTACAGTCCTGATAGACCTGTTGGTTCACTTCGGGCCTATCTGTTGTTGCGATTACCATATGTCTGCCATACAGATAATTGGCATTAGAGTGATCTGTAATCATTTGCACATGGTATTCCCTGGCCAAAGCGGTAGTGGATTTCCTGAACATTGGTGACACTATAGTTACCTTGGCATCAGGGCTAGATTTTGTTAGAAAGTGTAGTTTCTCCTCAGCAACATATCCTCCCCCAACGATAAGGATATTCAACTGGGATGTTTTTAAAAAAATGGGATACAATGTATTTCTTTCCATCAGGCTAACACCATTTGTTTCGTTTGGATTGCATTTAGCGCATTACGATGGTGGACTACTTCTCCGATAATAATAATCGCCGGATTTGAAAGTTGTGCTTCTTGTACCGTCTTTACAATTGTAGCCACTGTACCCACTACTATTTTTTCATTTTTTGTAGTACCCTCCTGAATAACGGCAACCGGCGTTGCAGACTTGTTCTCGGCACGAAACAGTGCCATTATCTGGGCTAGTTTGGACATTCCCATCAAGATTACAACGGTAGCCGAGGATTTTGCTGCCAAGGTCACATCTTCAGAGAGTTTGTGCGCCTTAGTGGTCCCTGTAATTACCCAAAAGCTTTCGGCAGCACCTCTTTTGGTAACCGGTATATTTTGAGAAGCCGGTACTGAAATTGAGGAAGAAATTCCAGGAACTACAGCCACTTCCATTCCAAAACCTGTTGCATATTCCATTTCTTCTGCTCCTCTTCCAAAGACAAAGGGATCCCCTCCTTTTAAACGTACCACCTCATGGCCCAAATTTCCTCGCTGAACGATCAACTCGTTAATTTGTTCCTGCTGAAAGCGATAGCAACCTTTGCGTTTGCCTACAAAGATGTGCTCTGCTGTAGGCGCATATTGTAACAATGCAGGGTCTACCAGGGCATCGTATAACACTACATCTGCGTTTTGTAAGGCCCGGACCCCTTTCAAAGTGATCAATTCCACATCGCCAGGACCTGCTCCAACAACAGTAAGTCTTCCATTTTTCATGCTTCCTGCAATTCGAGTTCTCTATAGGCTTCCAATTGTGCTACAATGCTTTTGGCATCGCTTATATAGCGCTCTGCAAAAGATGCATCAGGGGCGTTTTGATTGAGTTGAAGTACTTTTTCACTGAAGCTATACCCTAAATTCAACTTACCCGCAGTTACGAATAAGGTTTCAAAGTCGCGTATGATACTGGCATGTGTATTGGTCTTCGTTTTTTCAGCAGTTAGTAAAGCCTTAGCACCATTTACCATAGCTTGATAGGAGTAATAGATACTAGCTGCCCATTTCCCTTCCTGTATTGCTTCTTCTGCGCGAGCAATTTTTTCATGACTTTCAAAAAAGAGGGTGGCTACAAGATCGACAATTACCCCAGCACATTCCCCGATACCGATTTCCTTTTTATATTTTTCTGAATTTCCCCAATCGATCAAATCGTTTGCTGTTAAATTTTCAACATTGGAAAGGTGTTTTAAAAAGTCATAGAAGTAGGATTCTCCCCGTTCAGCATAATATGCTTCAAACTTTCTGCCATTTCCGTTAGCTTCATAATCATTTAATATGAGTCGCAGCGCTTCAGGGCCTCGTTTGCTGGGAATCTTAACTACTTTGTCTGCAAAGGTGCCATTTCCATTACCATGGTTTCCTCCTCCTAGTAATACTTGAAGAGCCGGAGCCACAAGTTTGTCCCTGGTACGAATACTCATGCCCTGAAATCCGATATGGGCCATAGTGTGCTGCCCGCAGGCATTCATACATCCGCTGATCTTGATCACAACATCCGGATTTTGGATGTACTGTGGGTATTCCGATTGGATTACGCGCTCTAGTTCGGTAGCAATTCCCGTGCTACTGGCAATACCCAAATTACAGGTATCTGTCCCTGGACAGGAGGTAATATCCAGCGCTTTGTTATAGCCCGCATCGGTAAAATTCATTTTTTTTAATTGCTGGTAAAAAAAAGGAACCCAATCTTTCCTTACATAAGGAATTAGAATGTTTTGCCTAAGGGATAACCTAATTTCCCCGGCAGCATACGTCTCCACTAAATCTGCCAACTTCCGGGCGGTATCGGTATAAAAATCTCCGCGGGGTACTTTAATTCCAATAGCTACAAAATCTTCTTGTTTTTGAGGAACAAGATTGGTCTGTTTCCATTGTTCATAGGCTTCTTTATCTTCAATCTCAATCTGGGGTGGTATACTTTCGGCCACCTCTACTTTTGGATACGCTTCAAAATCAATAGGGTACGTTTTTAAAGGGATGGCTTTTTGTTCGTCCGACAACAACGCTTTAAACCCTTCGATCCCCAGATTTTTCAGTAGAAATTTCAAGCGGGCTTTGGCTCGGCTTTTCCGCTCTCCATAGCGATCGAATACACGGAGCACCCCTTCCATAAGCGGGATTATCCTGTCTGCAGGAAGAAAATCATATAAGACGTCCGCATGCCTTGGTTGGGAGCCTAAACCACCGGCTAACATCACTTTAAAGCCTCGAACTCCCTTGTTAGTTTTAGCAATAAAACCAAGATCGTGCATATAGGAAAGACCCGTATCTTCATCCGAGCTTGAGAAGGAAACTTTGAATTTCCTTCCCATTTCCTGACCGACAGGATTTCTTAGAAAATATTCAAAAAGCGCCTGGGCGTAGGGCGATACATCAAAAGGTTCGTTAGGATCAATACCAGCATTTTCAGAGGCAGTTACATTGCGAACGGTATTGCCGCACGCCTCTCGAAGGGTAACCTGATCACGCTCTAGTTGTGCCCATAGTTCAGGGGTGCGCTCCAGATCTACATAATGAATTTGAATATCCTGGCGCGTCGTTATATGCAAGCGTCCCGTAGAATACTCGTCCGACACCTCAGCAATACGTCTTAGCTGATTAGTCATTACTTTGCCATACGGTAGTTTAATACGCACCATTTGCACTCCTGGTTGTCGCTGCCCGTATACTCCTCTCGCCAGTCGTAGACTTCGGAATTTTTCCTCATCAACTGTCCCTTCCCTGAACTTCCGAATTTTTCGTTCCAGCTCAATGATGTCTTTTTCAACAACCGGATTCTCTATCTCAGTCCTAAAACTCTGCATAACGCGATAATTTCCTTTTTATATATTTTTCCTATCGATTTAATAGATTTTATGATAGTGTAGGTCAACAGTACGTCTTAATCCTTACATCTCAGTTAAACTATGGCGTTTACACTATTGTAAATGGATACCACATTCCCTAGTCTCCAATGCCTTAACAGGATCAAAATAGGTGCTGTTCCTGGGGAGCTCATGTGCTTCCAGATAATCGTCCAAATCCTCGTCTGTCCAGTAGTAGAAAGGACTTACTTTGAGTATCCCTTCATTGCTAAAACTTAAAATATCTTTTGAACTTCTCAGTTCAGTTTGGCGAATGCGAATATTAGTAAACCAAATATCGGGTTGATGATTGGCCAGTGCCCTTCTAAAAGGCTCCAATTTCACAATATCAGAGAATTCCGCATGTCCCGGTTCGTCTACCGAAGGAAAACCCAAACGATGTTCCAAATATGCCCGGGTTTGTTGGGGCACATAGGTATTCAGATTCAGGTTGAAACGATTGGTCAAATACTTTGCATGCTCGTACGTTTCCGGAAGGTTGTATCCTGTGTCGCACCAAACCACGTTAATCTCGGGATCTGTGCGTTGGAAGGTATTCAACAGCACCGCAGAATACTTCCCAAAACTAGTGGTTACAATTCTGCGCTCAGATAGTTGGAGAGCCCAGTAGATAATTTCTTCCGGAGGAATTCCCCGAAATTGTTTATTATAATAGGCTATGTCAATATCAATTTTCATTTACCCTATAGATTTAGTAGACTAAACAAACTTACATTTTTTCAAGTGTCCAAAAAGTTAAAGCAATAATAAAATCATTATTGCCTTACATTTTTAATAAATTGTTAGAAATTGATACGATGCGTTACGATATCTTAACTATTTACTTCCTCTTTTCTAAGCAAATCTGCCAAATTGGTATTTCGATAAATTTCTAAGGCACTATCCCGAACATTTAACATCAAATTATGTACGGGACATAGGTTTTCATCCGGACAGTCGTCACATTTTTCATAGAAATTCAGACTCACACAGGGCACCATGGCTATAGGCCCCTCCAGGATGCGCATAATAGCGGTCATAGGAATTTCGTGGGGTTCTTTGATCAGATAGTATCCCCCACCCTTTCCTTTTTTTGAACCTAAAAAACCGTTTCGGCGAAGGGTAAGCAAAATGCTCTCCAAAAACTTCTGTGAAATATTCTGGTTTTTGGCGATCTCAGCAATCTGAACAGGTTCCCGATCCCTCATTCCGGCCAAATAGGTCAGCGCTTTTATACCGTATTTGGTCTTTTTTGAAAGCATTGGCTAAAGATAGCCAAAAATGGCTATGCCAATGCCTGAGCCACGTCAGCAATAATATCATCAATATGCTCAAGACCAACTGAAACACGCACCATACCATCTGTTATTCCCACTTTATGTCGTTCTTCTTCTGAGAGCTTGCTATGCGTAGTAGAAGCCGGATGCGTAACAATACTTCGGGTATCTCCCAAGTTCGCCGAAAGGGACAATAGCTTTATGCGATCAAAAAATGTTTTCCCCGCGTCCAACCCCCCTCTTACCTCAAAGGCGACAACGCTGCCACCAGCCTTCATTTGTTTTTTGGCGATATCGTACTGGGGATGAGAGCGTAAAAACGGGTATTTTACCCAATTCACACCCGAATGATTTTCCAGATATTGCGCAAGTTGTAGTGCATTTTCGCAATGGCGATCCACCCGTATGGCCAGCGTTTCCAAACTTTTGCTCAACACCCATGCATTAAAGGGTGATAAAGCCGGCCCGGTAATACGAGCAAATCGATATATTTTATCGATTAGTTCCGCATTCCCCACGGTAATTCCAGCTAGAACACGGCCTTGTCCGTCTATAAGTTTTGTTCCCGAGTGAATGACCAAATCTGCACCAAATCGTATGGGTTGTTGCAAATAAGGTGATGCAAAACAGTTGTCTACAATAAATAAGATACCATGATCTTCAGCTACCTTACCCAAAAAGTGCAGATCCAGGATATCCACTCCCGGATTGGTAGGAGATTCTACGTAAATGATCTTGGTATTGGGTTTGATATATTGTTCAATATGCGCTATTTCGTTCACATCAAAATAGGTAGTTCCTATTTGCCATTTAGGGAAGAAATTGGTGCATAGCGTATGTGTAGATCCAAACACACTACTACAGGAAAGCATGTGGTCCCCACTTTCCAAAAGTGCCGCAAAAGTGGAAAATACCGCTGCCATACCAGAGGCAAAAGCAAAACCGGAGGCTGCACCTTCCATCTGACAGATTTTATCAATCAACTCAGACGTGTTCGGATTGGAATACCGGGAATATATGTTGCGTTCCTTTTCCTCAGCAAAGGAAGCCCGCATATCTTCAGCATCTTCAAAAACGTAACTGGAAGTGAGATACAAGGGTACGGAGTGTTCCAAAAACTGCGTCCGCTCCAGTTGGTTTCGAATGGCATTAGTTTCGAATTTTTTGTCCTTCATTCTTGATAATTAAATGGCTCAGCGTAGGCGAAGCTATAATTTCTCTGCGATCCTGATAATATCTCCGAATACTCCGCGGGCCGTAACGGCAGCACCTGCACCTGCACCCTGAATTACGACAGGTCTATCCCCATACGAATCTGTATAAATCTCAATAATAGAATCCGATCCGGAAACCTGCCCCAAAGCACTTGTTTTGGGCACCGTCACCAGTTTTACCTCTAAAATACCTTTCTCTTTTTGCAAATCGCCATGTAACTCCCCCACATATCGCAAAACATGATTAACCGATAGTTGTTGTTTTCTATGTTCAAACGGCTCGTCCATTTGATCTAATTGCGCTAAAAAAGATTCCTGAGAAAGTGATTTTAAATGCTGCGGGATCAAGTTCTCTATAGCAATCTCGGTAAACTCATTTTTAAGGTCTAGTTCTCTGGCCAGAATCAGGAGTTTTCTTCCTACATCGTTACCGGAAAGATCTTCTCGGGGATCGGGTTCTGTAAAACCTTTCGCCATAGCTTCCGACACCACAGAAGAAAAAGAACGATCCGACTCTGAAAACGTGTTAAAAATATAACTTAAAGATCCGGAAAACACACCCTTTATACGTGTGATATTTTCTCCGGAAAGATGAAGTAATTTAATGGTGTCTATTAACGGAAGGCCCGCACCCACATTGGTTTCATACAAATAGCTTTTCTGTGTTTCTTTCAAACTTTTTCGTACCAAATCATAATAATCGTACTCTAATGTATTAGCAATCTTATTGGAGGAAACCAGATCAAACCCGGCTTGTATGAGCTCAAAATACTGGCTTACAAAGCCTGTACTGGCCGTATTGTCCACAGCGATAAGGTTTTCCAAATGATTCGCTTCTGTAAATTCAATGACATCCTGAATGGTATAATCAATCCCCGTATCTTTTATGGCTTTCCCCCAGTTTTTACCGATTCCGGATCGTTCCAACAACAGTTTTTTTGAATTTGCTACTGCAAAAATGGATAAATGCAATCCTTTACGCTCTTCAATAGCGGATTGTGATTCCAAAATCTGGTCTATCAGCGTGCCCCCGACATTGCCATGTCCAAAAATGGCCAAGTTGATCTTTTTACTCACCCCAAATATCTGTCCGTGCATGACATTAAGGGCTTTATTCAGGTCCGATTTTTCAAGAACCAAACTGATGTTTTTTCCGGAAATCGTATTGTTTAAAAGCAAAGGGACAATGCCGTTTTTGATCAGTGCATCATAGGGTTTATGAAAGGTACTCAAGTCCTCCCCAATGATTGAGATTATGGCTACCTCCTTTATTACGGTAATGGCATTGATATCACTTGCAGAATAGTCCGCATCAAACTCTTCATCCAATGCCTTTTTTGCCTTTTTGGCGTTCTGTGCTGCTACTACCAGGCCTATTCCCCTTTCGGAAGAGCCCTGTGAAATAATACTTACATTGATATTTTGCCGTTCCAGTGTTTTAAAGATCCGCGCATCTATACCCACCTTTCCAAGTAATCCACGGCCTTCCAGATTGATCAGGGAAACCTCGTCTATTACGGATAAGGAGGTAATGCCATCCGATCCTTCTCCAGAACTGATAAGGGTTCCCTGAGACTCGGGATTAAAGGTGTTTAAAATACGAAGTGGAATGTTCTTTTCTATGAGTGGAATAATCGTTTTGGCATGTAACACCTTAGCTCCAAAATTGGCCAGCTCGTTGGCCTCTGCATATGACAGACTTTCAATGATCTTTGCATCGGGAACATAGTCCGGATTCGCTGTAAAAATACCATCGACATGCGTATAGTTCAGCATTTCTTTGGCATCTAAAAAATTGGCCAACAGTGCCGCAGTATAGTTACTGCCATTTCTTCCCAGAGTAGTGGTTTCGCCTTCCTTGTTCGCAGCAATAAACCCGGTTATAATAGGAACCACATCTTCTGAGAGCTCTGCGAATTTCCGTATTACATTTTGACGAGAGGTACTATAATCTACCTTAGCATTCCCAAAGGTGTCGTCAGTAACGATCATATCCCGGGCATCAATAAATTGTGCAGGTATACCCCTTTCTTGCAAAAGCTGTGTGACCAATTTTCCGGAAATCAGTTCCCCATAGGCCAAAAAGGCATCCTTAGTTTTATTGCTATAATCGCCAACCAAAGCGATGCCTTCCAGTTTTTTTGAAACCTCCCCGGTTTCTCTGGTAAGATCAATGTTGGGAAAATCTCCGAGTTGATACTTTCGAAACGCCGATATGTCTGCTTCATATCCTTCCCCCTGTGCCGCTTTAACAAGTAAATTTTCGAGTTTATCCGTCGCTTTTTCACGTGCCGAGAGTACCACTGCTATTTGTTCTCCGGAGGCTACTTTTTCCTGAAGTATTCGTAGCACTTGTGTTAATCCCTTTCCATTGCTTAGCGACTTTCCCCCAAATTTTAAAATTTTCAGGCCTTCATTCTTACGCTTGGATCTGGCAAATACGTCGCTTAACAAGTTCTGCAATTGTTGGAATTCCATTAAAAATGCATCATGCCCATGTACCGATTGTACTTCACCATAGGTAACATTAGCATAGGCCTGTGCCAGTTTTTTATGGGTTTCCTTATTCTCTGCTGCGGTAAAGAACAGATCGGAATTTACTCCGATAATATGAATTTTAGTAGCGCTGTTTTGCAAGGCTTCAAAAGCGGCTTCTCCTGTTCTGGTAATGTCTATGGTTTTTAATAACTGATTCATCAGTTTATAGGCCGACAATTGGAAACGTTCCCTCAATTTTTGGCCGTGGTGCATCAGCCAGCTTTCCACATTAAAGACATTCAGTTCTTCGTTTGTACTGCGTTGAAAGCGTTCTTTAAAGGATTCCGGAGTTCTGTAACAGAGCATGGCATGCATTCGGGCATCGTGTACCGGTTGACTTGAATTGTTCAAAATCTGTTCCTGAATCTGACAATTAGCAATAAGCCAGTCTGTTGATTTCCAATCCGATGCCACCGGAATGAGATGTTCTGTAATACCAGGGTTCAAGGCAGCCATCTCCCATGCGATCCCTCCTCCTAATGATCCGCCGATAATTGCATACAAGCGTTCTATTTCTAACTGTTGCAATCCTTGTAAAAAGATCCGGGCAACATCCCCGGCAACAAAATCTTTGTAGTTGTCAATAACAAAACCATCATAGCCGTTCCCGGGAATATTAAATGCCAACACAGTATATTTCTCGGTAGCGATTGGCTTTCCAGGTCCGATCAGGTCTGACCACCATCCCTCCGCTCCTGCCACATTAGAATTTCCAGTTAATGCGTGATTGACTAAAACAATAGGAGCATCCCGTAAAGGAGGTCCGAAGGTTTGATAGGACAACCTTATGTCTTGTTGATGCCCGCTATATGTGACGAAATCTTTTAATGTTAATCGTAGAAGCACTATGCTATAGTTAAGAGATCAGTAGTGTACAGCCGACAAGTGGCGGCCCCTTCTCGACTGTACAAATTTGAAGCGTTTAGGTCAAAACAGATTTGTCTATCGTTGCGAAAGCGGTTTCCAGATCCGACTGTAAATCTGCTAGGTTTTCCAATCCTACAGACAGTCGGATGAGGTCTTTGGTTACACCAGCAGCTTCCTGAGAGGTATCGTCTAACTGTTGATGGGTAGTACTGGCCGGATGAATAATCAAAGATTTCGTATCCCCAATATTGGCCAAAAGTGAAAATATTTTGGTGTTATCTGCTATTTTTTTAGCGGACTCATACCCGCCCTTGACCCCAAAGGTGACAATACTACTTTGCCCATCTGGTAAATACGCATCCGCCAAAGCTTTGTATTTGCTACTTGGTAAGCCGGGATAGTTAACCCAGGTCACTTCTTCTCTATCCTGTAGCCATTTTGCTAAAGACAAGGCATTCTCGCTGTGTTTCTTCATCCGCACTTCTAAAGTTTCCAAGCCTTGAATGATTTGAAAAGTGTTAAACGGACTGAGGCAAGCACCATGATCGCGTAATCCTTCGATCCTTACCTTGGCAATAAAGGCTGCTGGTCCCAAAGCTTCATGATATACCAATCCATGATACCCCGGAGAGGGTTCTGTAAATTCAGGAAACTTGCCGTTTGCCCAATCGAAATTTCCGGCGTCTATCACTGCACCGCCTAAGGCCGTACCATTTCCATTGATGTACTTGGTAAGTGAATGAATTACAATATTGGCCCCGTGTTCTATAGGGTTTAACAAACTAGGGGTAGCCACAGTATTATCCACGATAAAGGGGATTCTTGCCTTTTTTGCTTCTGAGGAAATTGCCTTTAGATCAAGAACATCGAGTTTTGGATTTCCCAAGGACTCTACAAATAGGGCACGGGTGTTTTCCTGGATCGCTTTTCCGAAGTTTGTGGGATCATCGGGATCTACAAAAGTCGTGGTTATCCCAAGTCTTGGCAGGGTTACATCCAATAGATTATACGTACCCCCATAAAGACTGTTTGAAGCTACAATATGATCGCCGGACTTCAATAGGACAAGTAATGCGGCATTGATCGCAGCAGTTCCTGAGGCGGTTACCACAGCAGCAATACCGCCCTCCAATGCGGCGAGACGCTCCTCTAAAATAGCATTGGTCGGGTTGTTAATTCTTGTATAAATATTGCCAAATTCCTGTAGTGAAAACAGGTTAGCTGCATGATCTGAATCATTGAAGACATAAGATGTACTTTGATAAATGGGTACCGCTCTTGTTCCGCCATTTACGGTCACATCGTGCCCGGCATGCAGGGCATTTGTAGCTCTGGAAAAATCTTGCTCACTCATATTTTTAGTTTTTGATATTGTTCTTTTACATCAAAAAGTTCATCATCCGTAGCACGGATGTTGCAAAAAAGTTATAAGAAAGCGCGTTGAGGGAATTTCGTTGCTGTTATCCTTCCGGCACAACCGGTAGAATGTAGCACCTTCTTAGTGCAGATCACTAAGGGTTGCTAAGGTTTCACGGGGTCTATTCCCTCCACCTTTCTTGATAACTTGTTAGTACATGTATGAACCTTCGTGCACAAATATAATAGCAGAATTTTTTAAAATCCTAATAATTTAAGATTTTTTCACAAATCCTCGGTTACTTTACAGCATTTAAAGTGAAGCCACGGTATACAAAGCCTAGCAATTCAAAACATTTGGAGCAAGGTGGTTACGATACGTCCTTGATGTCCTAGCGGATCCAGGGACAACAACTGATTTTTTCCTTTTACTTTCAAATGGAACGGAGCTTCGAGCAGGTCTAAGCCACTGTGTTTTTTTAACCGGATGCCCTGCCCTGAAATAATATCACTATTTGGTTCATATCCACCTTCCGGTAAGTGTTCCGTAAGCAGCACATATTTATAGATGTAGAGCTTTTCCGTAATCTTTTTGACCTCTGCATTTGATAGATGTTGTACCACCTGCCTTAAGATAGCACAATCTGCATTCGGCAAATTGTCTTTGGCAATGTCCAGGCACTGAAATTCAACGTTTGAATACTTGAATTTCCTTTTATGATTTAGGATTAACTCCGGAACAATATCAACTGCAATGTATTTGTCAGTGAAGGCTACAAGTTCCTTACCGATATTAAAGTCACCGCATCCCAAATCACATACTGTTAGAGGTATTTTAAAAGAGGTTAGGAAGGTGCTAACTGCTTTGATATATGGTTCCACCAATTCCGGATGATGTGAACCTATACCCGAATAAAAGCTATCACCGTTGTCTCCCCATAGTTTATCGCGATAGATCTGTTCCATTACAGCCCTGGTAGGCCATGGCGCCTTTTTTTTAAGCGTGACCATCAGATTTAATTCAATACTGAAAACTCCAGACTTGAATCGGTGAATACCGTATGGGTTTGTGTTTTGAAATCTGAGTCCTCTGCTTTAAAAATGTTCTCTACATACGTTTGCGGATTCAAATCGATCAGCGGAAACCATGTGCTTTGCACTTGTACCTGGAGTCTGTGTCCCTTTTTGAATGTGTGGAATACGTCTTGCAATTTAATAGTGACATCCGTTTTTTTGTTTGGCACAAACGGTTCCGGTTGGGAAAAGCTGTTGCGGAACCTACCGCGTAGTACCTCGCTACGTACCATAAGATGATAATTACTCATTTTTAAATGATCCTGCATTTCTTCGTTGGTTTCCACCCCGTTAGGATGTACGTCAATTACCTTTACAATCCAGTCCGCAGCAGTTCCAGTAGTAGCCACTTTAAGACGTGCCATAATATCCCCGGCTAGGGTGAAGTCCTCTTCTAAGACTTCCGTTTCAAAGACCAAAACATCGGAACGTCTGGCGGCAAAACGCTGATCGTCTGTCATGTATTTTCTCGGCGTAAATACCGTCTTGATATCCTCGGAGTATGGCACTGGTTTATTGATATCACTAATAAATTGAACACCTGTTGCACCCTTGTTTTCTTTGGTGAGTTGCTGCCCTTGCGACAAGTAAAAAGTCTGCTTTTTGGTACTTTGCGGAGGCCATGTACCGAACTCTTTCCATGCCTTTCTTCCTGAATCATACATCAGTGCTTCTGGCAATCCTGTGTTCCCGTCTCCTGCCCCCTTTAGAAAGTGATTGAAAAACTTGGTTTCAATCTTATCCTGATAGAACTCGGAAATAGAATCTCCAAAATAATAGTTCCCCACAAGGTTACGTCCGTTGCGCCTTGCCCATCTGCCATGATCCCATGGTCCAAAAACAACGGTGTTGTATGCCCCTTCATTATACTTTTCGATGTTCTTATAGGTTTCCAAAGGGCCATAGAGATCTTCGGCATCAAACCATCCCCCAACGATCATCGTGGCTACATGGGGTTTGGTTTCATCCAAATGTTGGATCAGACCTCTACTTTGCCATAACGCATCGTAATTCGGGTGTTCTTTGAGTTCATTCCAAAAGAAATCATCCGTCATTTCATCCGGTGCCAAAGAAGTTTGATCTTTAATGTCATATTCAAAAAAGCTATTCAGGTTTTTAAGTGAGCCTGCATCCAGAAAAAACTGGTATTGATCTTCTGTACCGATATCAGGAAGCGTATACCATGCCGTATCCACCGGTTGATCTCCGTTGGGACGGGGGGTCCCAAAAAGAGAGGTAGCCCGAAAATAACTTAATAAATAGGCGCCGTTATGGTGAAAGTCGTCAAAAAAGAAATCTCCAATACAAGCCTGCGGAGAAGATGCCTTAAGCGCTGGGTGGGGATCAATAGTTCCGTAAGTAGCGTAGAACCCCGGATAAGAAATTCCCCATAGTCCTACTCTCCCGTTGTTGTTTTGCACATTGTTTACCAACCACTCAATAGTGTCATAGGTATCCGAGCTCTCGTCCGTTTGTTGGTCCGTAGTTTTATTGGGGATATATGCCCGCATATTTTCATAATGGCCTTCGCTCATCCATCTACCGCGAACATCTTGATACACTACGATATATCCTTCCTTCATCATATTGATGTTTGGACCGATCTGCCTCTTGAACTGCCCCTCCCCGTAAGGGCGTGAACTATAAGGTGTGCGCTGCATGATAATCGGATATTCCCTCGAGGTATCCTTTGGGGAATAAATGGTAGTATGCAATTTTACCCCATCTCGCATTGCTATGTCTACCTCTTTTTTGGTGTACTGTTGCGCTACATAGTTTTCTTCAATTTCAACTACGTCCGTTTTGCCTGATTTTTTACAAGAAGAAAAGGCAGTAAAAATGCAAATAGCAATAAGGAAAATGCGGAACAACTTCATATTTTTCTAGATTTTAGTAGCTTTAAAACTACAAAGAATTTGATTTAACTTACGTTTACACCTAAAGGCCAAATGCTGCTTTTACCGCTTCAACCTTATCTAACTTTTCCCAGGTAAATAGTTCTACCTGTTTCTCGATCTTTCCATTGTAGGGCGACTCAAATACTTTGGTAACGGTATGAGGTACTTTCCCAAAGTGGCCATAGGCAGCTGTTTCGGAGTAAATTGGATTACGAAGTTGTAAACGCTGTTCGATACTAAAGGGGCGAAAGTCAAAGATCTCCCCCACTTTTTTCGCGATCGCTCCATCGGAAAGCGCTATTTTAGAGGTTCCAAAAGTATCTACAAAAACAGAAGTGGGTTCTACCACTCCGATAGCGTAACTGACCTGCACCAAAATCTCATCGGCCACTCCGGCTGCCACAAGGTTCTTTGCAGCATGTCGCGCTGCATAAGCGGCACTTCGGTCTACTTTGCTGGGATCTTTTCCACTAAAGGCTCCCCCCCCATGTGCGCCCTTACCGCCATACGTATCCACAATTATTTTTCGTCCGGTTAGTCCGGCATCTCCATGAGGACCACCAATCACAAACTTACCAGTTGGGTTTATATGATACGTTATGTTATCATTAAAAAGCATTTGAATTTCGTTTGAGAGTTTTGCTTTTACTATTGGGATAACCACTGCTATCACATCTTCCTTTATTTTAGCCAACATGGCTGTATCCGTATCAAACGGATCGTGTTGCGTGGAAACGACAATCGTATCTATACGTTGGGGGACATTATCATCAGAATATTCTATGGTTACCTGGGCTTTAGCATCCGGACGCAAATAGGGAATAGTATCTCCAGCCCTACGAAGCTCCGCTAAGGTCTCCAAAATCTTATGGGCAATATCCAGTGCCAGCGGCATATAGTTTTCGGTTTCCCGGGTGGCATAACCAAACATCATTCCCTGGTCTCCTGCGCCCTGCTCTTCTTTAGAAGCGCGATCTACCCCCTGGTTGATATCTTTAGATTGTTCGTGGATCAAAGAAATTACCCCGCAGGAATCTCCGCTAAACTGATATTCTCCCTTGGTATACCCTATCCTATTGATCACGTCCCGGGCAATATGTTGTACATCTAAATACGTTCCGCTTTTTACTTCTCCCGCTAACACCACCTGTCCGGTGGTAACCAAGGTTTCGCAAGCTACCTTACTTTCCGGATCAAAAGCCAGAAAATTATCGAGTAATGCATCACTTATCTGATCTGCAATTTTATCCGGATGTCCTTCGCTCACTGACTCCGAAGTAAATAAATAGGGCATTCAATTCTATTTTTTATGGGAAGTCTGATGATTGTTGCTTCAGAAGTTTTTTGATTCCCCGGAAAGGGTTGCCAAAACGGACTTGGCACAAACTGCTTTAGCATTTTTACCGAGGTTGCAATCAGTCAAATCTTTCCTCTGTTACGATTGTCAAAAGTAAAGCAATCCATCATTAGGACAAAACTTTATAACTCGTATCTAATTTTAAAATACACGAAGCGAGGTTGAACTACATAGGCAGAGGTACGAAAGAAAAAATCGTTAAAATTATCTTGATTTATGACCTCGTTATTCGTGATATTGGTCCCATAAATCCCATATTCCCACTTGCTCTTAGGTTTTTGATAGGTAAGACTAGCATTCAAAAAGCCAAATTCGTTTCGAATTGTTTCTGCCTTATCGCGGTAGAAATAGTAATCATAATCTACCAGAAAAATAAAGCCTTTTAAAAACGCAGCGTCAAATTTGACAAAGGGCCTATCCGTAAAAAAAGTGGATTCTGTATCCCCCGTTAGATAATCATTGATGGTATAACGATACCCTAATTCCAGGTTTGGAGCATTAATAAAACTACTGCCCATTGAAACGGTGTAATTTTGGGTGAACGACTTTGAATTCTGAGGTAGTTCATTAACGATATTAAAGGTATTGGAATAGGACCAAACCCCACGACTATTAACTTTTACCTTGCCAAAAGTACGCTGATAACTTGCAGTACCGGTTACTATCTCATCATCCAGATTGGAGTTGATGGTCGTTGTAGCTTGGTTAATACTTGCCACTGTAGTGTTCGTTTTAAACGCATCAATTCGTTTGGTATAACTGAGATTGGCAAAAATATTTTGCAAGCTAAACATATTGAAACTGAAGAAATTTAGGGAGGCATTATGAAAAAGCGCACTTTCCAATCCTAAGTTCCCTTGATAAATAGAATTGTAATTGCTAAAAACATAGCCAAGGGCAAAATTGTTTATGTCTGAAAAATTGCGCTGTACCGAGTAGTTGAAACGTAAACTTTCCGAGTTCTTGAATTGGTAGATCATAAATACATCCGGCACCAAATTGGTTAAATTATCGGATGTATCGCCCCCCAATTGGGTGTTGGTGGCTTTGTACATATGAAAATTAATCCCCGGATTAACGGTCAACTTACCCAGAATAAACGTATAATGAATTCCAAAAAAGTTATCAGAAAAGTGATAGCCCACCGTATTATTCAGATTGTCCTCGGCAAAATTCAGCTCAGCGCCATTGTCCAAAATCTGAAAGATGCGTGAATCAAAGTTTTGATCACTTTGCGTAGTTCCTAAGGTGAAATTTAAATTACTTTTTGGACCGGTTACCCAAAAATAATCCAACTTGGCATCCACCCGATTCGTTAATACCCTCCGCTCTTGGTTGATATCAAAAACCGATTGGCTCTCATCAAACGGAATAATATCTTCAAAAGGCTGCACAGACCGTATCGCCTCGTAAAAAGGGTCCTCATCGGAATGCACAAACTGGGTCTCAAGTGCAAAAATGTGGTTCGCATTCAAGGTATAGTAGGCATTGGCATTTTGTGTAAGGCTAAGCGGCTTTTGAAACTGCACCTCTGTAATCGCATCAGTAACATCTGCAATGGAAACAATATTATCTTGTTGAGCTTCGTCTGACAATTTGAGTACCGCATCATAATCCACTTGAAACCGCTCAGAGGGGGTATACGAAGCAGTCCATTTTAACAACCCAATTTTAGTATCCTGATCAATAGCCGTATTGGTAATTTCGGTCTGATTCGTAGTAATGAAGGTACGGGTGGCATCCGTTTCCAGAAGTGTATTGTTATTGGCATAAATTCCAAAACCGCTAAAACGCCATGTCTGGTTCGGCTTGTAGCTAAAATTTATAGCCCCAAATTCGTTCTCAATGTTGCTCGCTCGGTTGTTCTGAAGACTGGAAAGATTAATGGAAGTGTTTCCTGTATTGAATTGCGTTCCGTTATTAGCTCTGGTAGCACCCCTAAAACCCCCGGTAAAATTTCGAAAATCACGTTGGGTATAGGGCAATTCACCGATGTTATTCAAATTCGTTAAAATATTGACGCTGTATTCCGGGCTGTAGTAAAAAAGCCTGGGGTTTACAATGTAACGCTCGTCAAAGCCGCCACCCCCCTCAATATCACCAAACCAAAACTTCTTTTTCCCCTCTTTTAACTTGATGTTTATGGCTACATTATCCTGATTATTCGTTACCCCTCTTAATTGAGATACCTCAGCGTAATTTCGCAATACTTCTATCTTTTTTAATGCATTGGCCGGTATATTTTTGGTGGCTAGCTTGGAATCTCCGTCAAAAAAATCCTCACCCTCTACCATCACCTTATTCACCCTTTTTCCTTCAACTTCGATTTCTCCATCATCATTCACCTCAATACCTGGTAATTTATCTAGCACATCGGCCAACTTACGTTCTGTACCCGATACAAAAGAGTCCGTATTGTACACAATGGTATCGCCCTGAATGGTAATAGGTATTTCTTCCACTACCTCTACCCCTTCCAACTCCTGTACTTGTTCCGTTAACACCACATCCAATTCAATATCCGATTCTTCTGTGGTTACCGCAATTTCCTTCGCCTTAAAGCCCAGATAACTTATTCGCAATACATATTCCGAGTTTACACTTACATTAATGCGATAAAAACCATCTGGATTTGTAATTCCGAAACCATCTAATTTTTGGTTTTCTTTATTAATCGCAACTATATTGGCAATATCTAAAGGAAACTGCAGAGAATCCGTAACAAAACCGCTAATTGTAACTTTTTGGCCATAAAGGGTACTCACCCCAACAGCAGTTAGGGTTAGGAAAAACAAGATGCTCGTTTTCATTAGTTGCTTATTCTGATACCGCTTGCTCCCCTGCGGTTACCAGCACGAAAACGTTGAGACATTTCCTCCATCTTCTCCGCCATGATCGCATCATATTCTCCCTGACTTACTTCTTTGCCTTTAGATGGCACCTTAATTTCTATGGTTTCCTCCGGATTCAATACAATTTTGTTGCAAAGAATAGCGGTTCTACCATCGTTAACCTCTAAGATCAATCCTGGAAGCCCCCAATAAGGCCCCGGCCCCTGGCTAATGGGGATATCTAAGGTATACCAAACGGTGATCACGCGTTCTGCAGGGGCTTCTAATCGCGATAGCAGTGTCGTATTTTCTGTGGTCGAATCTTTTGCAACGGAATCCTTTTTCTGTTCATCCTGGTTGTCCCTACCTCTTCTGAAAATTTGCCTGAACCGGTTGTTCATCGTGCTATCTCGTTTTCTGATAGCTGTGGCTTTATAACATGTGTACGTACCTATTTTCTTGGTTTCAGAGCCCATTTGCCATTCCCACTGTGGCAGGCTGTCACGAATCAAAAAGTTTTTACCAAACATTTCAGACTGGTTCAGGTATTCCTTTTTCTGAATATCCTTATAGTAGGAGCCTCCGGCGCCCCCAATAAAAGCGAAACGAATACCCCTGCCCCCCTGGTCGGTAGATGGTGCTTCTAAACGTTCTTCCTCTTCATATAACGATTGGGTCCGATTAAATTTTAGCTGGTAGGTCTTCTCAGTAGCCGTTTTCATACGTTCACGAATACGTGCCTTTTGCTGCTCTGATATTTGTCTTCTGTCCAGATCGATCTCGAAGTTTGACTTTGTTTGATATACGGCCATACCTTGAAATTCCTGGCCGAAGATGTTTTGGAATACGCCAAGCGCAGCCATGACAATAAAGACGTATGTTAGTGTTCTCATGCTGTATCCTTTTCTGATTTCAGTTCTGCACAAAGTTGACATTCTTGTGTCAAAGCTTGCGTTAACCAGTGTTAACGTCTGTTAAGCAAGAACAAAATCCTGCTCCAGAATTAATAGTTTTGGGTGTGGATACAAAAAAACACAAACAGCTACTCTACCTTATTCTGCTCACCCTGCTAGCCACCATTGCCATACAGGTCTACTGGAACATACAGAATTATAAAGTAAACAAACAAGGTTTGATCACCGAAGTGCAAAATAGTTTTGACACTAGTGTTGAGCGCTATTACGTGAACTTGACCAAAACGGATTTTTTTGCCTTTTTAGATCGTGATTCCCTTATCCGAAAGCCAAGGGGAAACTATGTTAGTATCATTAATGCTGATAGCATTGTGAACATTAAAATGCCTAAAAAGGATTCAAAAGCGGCCCTGAAGTTGTTTATTGAAGATTCGGACTCCGCCCAGGTTAGTGTCAGACCCCGTTTTCTATCCAAACGATCATCGCAGATAGTATTATTTAGGCAACAGATGCGAGATAGCGTCAGTTCCGTGCGAAAGCTATTGAACGGATTAATGGCTTCAGCATCCAACGAAACGGTTAATCTTAAAAAAATAGATAGCCTTTTTCAAGGAGAACTACAACGGAAGGATATTGGGATCGCATACCAACTGAATCATAGAAAAGGAGATTCCTTGTTCGCGTCCTTAAGCATAGGTACGGCTAAGGAATACCCCTTACGAACCACTTCAAATTCAAACTACCTGATAGGTTCTCAAAAATTAGAACTGCACTACACCAATCCAACGCTTTCCATACTCAAAAAGAGCCTTACCGGCATCCTATTATCGTTTTTGCTTTCCGGTAGTATTGTCTTTTGCCTGTTTTATCTGTTGCATATCATTAAACGGCAAAAGCAGTTATCCGAAATTAAGAATGACCTCATCAGCAACATCACCCATGAGTTCAAAACTCCGATTGCCACAGTTGCCACGGCTCTGGAGGGTATAAAAAATTTCAATACGGCAAAGGATACCGAAAAAACGGAGAAATACCTGGACATCTCTTCCGAGCAGTTAAAAAAACTACATGCTATGGTCGAAAAACTTTTGGAAACCGCCACTTTGGACAGTGAACGTTTGGTTTTGACAAAGGCACCTACAGATTTAGTTGTATTGGTAAAGGAGCAGGTGGAAAGGTTTCGGTTAATGACCGAAAAGAAACTTACGTTTAAAAGTGCACTAAACGAATTGGTAAAAGATATTGACACCTTCCATTTTGAAAACGTTATCTCCAATTTGTTGGACAACGCCCTAAAGTATGGAGGTAATGAAATTGAGGTGACCCTGAATTCCATTTTGAATTCCCTGGAAATTACGGTAGCGGATAACGGAGGGGACATTGAGAAATCACAAAAAGATAAAATTTTTGATAAGTTTTATCGTATCCCTACGGGTAATCGGCATGATATTAAAGGATTTGGAATAGGTCTTTTTTATGCCAAAAAAATCATTGAAAAACATGGGGGAACCCTAGTTTTAGTTCCGGACAACCAAAATACCCAATTTAGAATTACACTTTGAGCGACCCAATTAAAATAGTGCTGGCAGAGGACGAACCCGCTTTGGGTCAGATTGTTAAGGAAAGTTTGGAAACAAGGAACTTTAAGGTTATCCTTTGCGATAATGGGGAAACGGCCTACCAGACTTACCAAAAACACGAACCAGAGTTGTTGGTACTGGATGTGATGATGCCTAAAAAAGACGGGTTTACGCTGGCCAAGCAGATCCGTGAGGAAGACCCAAACATCCCTATTATTTTTTTGACCGCCAAATCGCAGACCAAAGATGTGGTCAACGGTTTTGAATTGGGCGGCAACGATTACCTCAAAAAACCGTTTAGCATGGAGGAGCTAATCGTCCGAATCCACGCCTTGTTGGACCGGGCTCAAAAAAAACAAAGGCCGGAAAGTATTTCCATAGGGCAATACATCTTTAACTACACTAAACAACGCTTGGTTTGGAATGGCCAGGGGCAACACCTTACCCATCGCGAAGCGGAACTGCTCTTTCATCTGTACCGGAAACGAAATGAAATATTGGATCGTTCCCATGTCCTTAAAAAATTATGGGGGGATGATGATTTCTTTAGTGCCCGAAGCATGGATGTGTTCATTACAAAACTTCGAAAGAAACTGGCCAAGGACCCTGCTGTACAAATCGTGAATGTAAGGGGTTACGGGTACAAGCTCATTTGTTAAATCCGTTCCATTTATCCAAACATTTTTTTTCAGGGAACTGGTTATACTTCGTATATTGCGAGCTCCGTCTTTTGGTAAGTATCCACAAACATATCAGACTATGCACATTGCGGTAGCAGGAAATATTGGAGCCGGCAAAACTACCTTAACCACTTTGCTTTCAAAACATTATAAATGGGAAGCTCATTTCGAAGATGTAGTGGACAATCCGTATTTAGATGATTTTTACACGCAGATGGAGCGCTGGAGTTTCAATTTGCAGATCTATTTTCTCAATAGTCGTTACCGGCAGATCCTGAAGATCCGGGAAAGTGGTAAAAATGTGATCCAGGATCGGACTATCTACGAAGATGCCCACATTTTTGCACCCAACCTTCATGCCATGGGACTGATGACTAACCGGGACTTTGAGAACTATCAAGGCCTGTTCGAGCTCATGGAAAGCCTTGTACAGCCCCCGGATCTTTTGATCTATTTACGTAGCTCTATTCCCAATCTGGTAGAACAGATCCATAAACGGGGGCGCGAATACGAAAGTAGTATCTCTATAGACTACTTAAGCCGACTCAACGAACGCTACGAAGCATGGGTCAATACCTATGAGAAAGGTAAACTACTGATCGTAAACGTAGATAAGGTAAATTTTGTGGACCAACCCGAAGATCTAGGGCAGGTCATCCAAAATATCGATGCGGAGATCCACGGGTTGTTTTAGGAATATAGGTTATATCTCCTGCTCAACTCGGCAACCGAAGGATCAATTCCATTTTTTCTTAGGAAAGTAAACGGTACCCTCATTTAAAACAGCACTTCCCTCATTGGTAGTTTTAATAGTAGGTTTTCACAACTACTTTCAAGGTATTCATCAAAATTTGATATCATGAAAGTAAAAAAGAATGACAAGCCTAGGACAGATCGAAACTCCGGTTTATATTTTGCATTGGGGTTATCTTTGGTATTGGTACTCACTTATGTGGCCTTAGAGTGGAAAACCTATTACAACACCCCCCCATTGTGTTCCGTTGTTGCATTGGATACTTTTGACGATGAATTTCAAGATATACCTCCTTTGATTAAACTACCGGACCCTCCCAAACCCAAACACCTACCTCCAAAAATTGAGATTCTTCCAGATATTGCTGAGAAACCTGAATCAGTAATTGATATTCTCGAAATGAATTACACTACCGAAGTTACACCCATTAGTATGATCACTTTTGCAGAACCGCTTATCGAAGAGGAAGTGGATTTTATAACTGTAGAGGAAAAACCTGTTTTTCCGGGTTGTGAAAATGCAACCGATAGGCTCGCTTGCTTTCAGGTGATGATGCTAAAACACATCCAAAAAAACTTCAATTACCCACAAGCTGCTATTCAACTAGGTGTTCGAGGCAAAGTATATATAAAATTCAGCATCCAAAAAGATGGTGGTATTGGAGATATTCAAATGCGCGGACCGCATAAGCTACTGGAAGAGGAAGCCTTAAAGATCATAAAAAAATTACCTGAAATGACGCCAGGTAAACAAAGAGGAACTCCGGTTAAAGTCCCTTTTTCAATACCTATCCATTTTGTACTACAATAACCAAGCGGTTGTCTTCCTTAAAAGCATAAAAAACCACGCTTTTCAGCGTGGTTTTTACTGCAATTATTTGAAATTAGCTATCTATTCTATTTTGATATCCTTGTTGTAGGCTAAAACTTTCGCTTTTACTTCTTCTTTGGTCGCTCCGGTAAATTCTTTCACTTCTTCGGCAGTATTTCCATTTACGTCGGAGGAGGTGGTAACAATAGCTTTGAATCCGCCATCTTCCGTATTACTCATCTCCACTCTCACCTGCTTTTCCACTTCCTTAGAGGCTTTCATCCCTTCTGTAGTTATAGAGACCGTAGTACCGTCCTCCTTCGTGATGCTCACCTCATCCGCCGGAGTTAAACTTACCAAACTCGGTGCGATGACCAAGGCTACCACACTCATCAGCTTCAACAAGATATTTAACGAAGGACCCGAAGTATCTTTAAAAGGATCCCCAACGGTATCCCCTACTACAGCTGCTTTGTGGGCATCAGAACCTTTCCGGCCTTCACTTTCAATGGTCTTTTTTGCATTGTCCCAGGCACCTCCGGCATTGGACTGGAAAATAGCCATTAACACTCCGGCAGTAGTTACTCCGGCTAGTAGACCCCCTAACATATTGGCGCCTCCGATAAAGCCCACTGCAACCGGAACAGCAATTGCTAGTAAACCGGGCAGTACCATTTCCTTAATAGAAGCAGTAGTAGAGATCTCAACACACTTATCGTATTCAGCAAGGCCATCAGCCGCTTCAAAAGTCTTTAAATCTTCCTCACTCGCCTTAGAAAGATCAGAATCGTATTTACGCATTACTTCCAATGCCGCTTTTAGTTGCGGGATATCGCGGAATTGTCGCCGTACTTCCTCGATCATGGACATGGCTGCACGGCCTACTGCATTCATAGATAATGCCGAAAAGACAAAAGGTAGCATACCTCCTATCAATAGCCCCGCCATAATCTTCGGTTGGGATACATCAATAGAAGTTACCCCTGCAGTTTTCATGTAGGCAGCGAACAACGCAAGGGCTGTTAATGCTGCAGAAGCGATGGCAAATCCTTTCCCGATCGCTGCGGTTGTGTTTCCAACTGCATCTAATTTGTCCGTTCTTTCCCGAACTTCTCCGGGCAATTCTGCCATTTCTGCAATACCACCGGCATTGTCTGAAATGGGACCATAAGCATCTACAGCGAGCTGAATACCTGTATTTGCTAACATTCCTACAGCAGCAATTGCAATCCCATAAAGACCGGCAAAATAATGCGATACCAAGATAGCCGCGGCGATCAAAATAATTGGGATCATGGTAGACATCATCCCCACACCTAGTCCCGCAATGATATTCGTTGCAGAACCGGTTTCTGATTGCCTAACAATGGCATTTACTGGTTTCGTGCCCGTACCAGTATAGTACTCCGTAATCTTTCCTACTGCTAATCCAGCAACCAGCCCTGCAATAGTAGCCCAGAACACGCCCAGGGACGTAAATTCTTTTCCACCATCTACCCAGCTTTCAGGAAGCATTCCTGTGATCAAGAAATAGGATGCCACAAGCATTAATCCGGCTGAACCGAATTCACCTATGTTTAAAGCAGTTTGGGGATTACCACCATCTTTAACCCGCACAAAAAAGGTACCGATAATGGACATAATAATACCAACAGCAGCAAGGGCCAAGGGTAAATAAACAGCACCTAAACCATCAAAGGAAGCCGCAAAAGCAGGGTTTGTGGCAAAAATCGCCCCCAATACCATAGTACCAATGATTGAACCGACATAGGATTCAAAAAGGTCGGCGCCCATACCAGCTACGTCCCCAACGTTATCCCCTACGTTGTCTGCGATAGTCGCAGGATTTAAGGGGTGATCTTCAGGAATACCGGCTTCTACTTTACCAACGAGATCAGCGCCTACATCAGCAGCTTTGGTATAGATCCCTCCACCCACACGTGCAAAAAGGGCAATAGAAGATGCGCCTAATGAGAAGCCGGACAGTACATTGAGCACCTCGGTTAGTTCCCATCCCTGGCCGCTGTAAATCATGAAAAGTCCACTTAAGCCCAATACGCCTAAGCCAACAACGCCTAGACCCATTACGGATCCTCCGGCAAAAGCTACTTCAAGCGCTTTGCTCAAAGAAGTCCTCGCAGCTTGTGTTGTTCGTACATTGGCTTTGGTTGCTACTCGCATTCCTATAAATCCGGCCAAGGCAGAACAGATGGCACCAACAATAAAGGAAACCGCTACCATGCCATTAGAGCCTTCCTCATTCTGTCCTTTAAAGAAAAGTAATACCGCTACGGCAAGAACAAAAACCGTCAGTATTTTATATTCTGCTTTAAGGAAGGACATTGCTCCATCTGCAATATTCTTGGCAATATTTGCCATTTTTTCTCCTCCTACTTCCTGTTTGGACACCCACATGTTCTTCACCAACACATATACAAGGCCCAAAACACCAAAAGCGGGCAAAAATTTTACGATTAGCTCCATAGTTGTTTTGTTAATTTATTAGGTTTTTCTTCAGAATTTTTAATGGGTGCAAATGTAGTAAAATACTTATCAATAAAAAAAGCCCATTTCCATAAGAAAAATGGGCTTTTTCCCTTCATTTTAAAGCCGTTAAATCATAAAAGTCCTTTTGGTTTTATAGTCGCTTTCCGCATAGCGGTTAACACATTTTTGATAGATGTCACAAGCTGCTTCTGCACCACTCCAGCCCCCGGTATCCACTTTCTTTTCCTCCAGATCTTTATATACCTGAAAAAAGTGCTCAATTTCCTTTAAACGATGTGGATTCAGATCCCCAATATCATTTTTTTGACTCCAAATAGGATCGTTAACCGGGACACAAATTATTTTTTCGTCAGGTCCTTTTTCATCTGTCATATGGAAAACACCTATAGGTTTCACCTCCATTACTACCATGGGAAAGGTGGGCTCGGTACCGAGTACTAAAACATCTAATGGATCTTGATCCAGCGCCAGGGTCTCCGGAATAAAACCGTAATCTCCCGGATACATCATTGAGGAAAACAAGGTACGATCAAACCGGATCTTATGCAGGGTAAAGTCGTACTCATATTTGTTGCGGCTGCCTTTCGGAATTTCAATAAGCACATCGAAGGTCACTTCTTCTTTTTTGGCCATAATGGGATATTTAGTGGTGCAAAGGTACGGCAATGGCAGAAGTGCAGATACATTGCAGAAGGTGTTTACAGTAACATCCTATTCTCAATTTTGCCCGGCAGGAAACGAAACCCATTAGAAACTGAATCCAAATGTCCCTGTTACACCGAAAGAACGGGCATCCGGAGCATCCAGATAGTTCCCGCGAAAGTTAAAATCGATTCTGAAAATCTTAAAGATGTTACCGATTCCAAAGGAGTATTCCCAGTACGGCTCATCATTAGGAGCCTGTAACGGGATGTTGGACGGGGCGCTCAAGGCCACATTTTCGTCAGAAATAGATCCCCATGCTCCTCTAATTCCTACGATTTCCCTTAAATTCCACTTTCGCAGCAACGGGATCCTGGAAAACAATCTTCCGTTAAAATTATGCTCCAAATGTACTGTGGCATAGGTATCGGTTACAAATTCATAGAAGTCCAGATTGGGAAACGTGTTATACAAGGAAAAAACGGTTTGGTTCCCGGGTATTACGCTTAACAAGCCCAAAGGTACTTCGCCAAAAGTCCTTCCAAATTCCACGGTGGTCAGTAATCTTCCAAGCCCCCCTAACTGCCAGGGTTGGGTATACGAAAACTGCAGCCGTTGATAGTCAAAATCACTTTCCAAAAATCCTTCTGATCCTTTTGTATAGTTCAAGACAAGCGTACTGTAATTTTCATTTATCGTGTTTCGCTCAACACCATATCCGATGGTTCTCCTCCCCGGGGTATAAATGATTGTGGTATTTAGATCAAATTGTTTTACTTCGGAGGAAATCCCACTAGGGGCATCCGGATCAACATAATCCAGACTAAAATCTTCGGGAAGGGCCGAACTCAAGGTCCGGAAAGAACCTCCTAAACGGAACCGCAAGTTTTTTACGGGTTCTATTTCCAGTGCCAATACCGAAAGGTTGATATTGCTGAGCCTGTTGTTGTTGCCCACAGTTACCAGAGCAGATGAAGCAATGCTCCTGCCCAAAACGTCCGTTGTGCTGGTAAGGCTGATCCCCAGTTGTTCAATATCGCGCCGGTTACCCCCGGAGAGCAATAACCTCGTTTTTCGATCCAACAGGAATTTCCCCGAAAAACCATGTTTAAATTTTTTATCACTAAAACCATAGGCCATGTACCCTTCCAGGCGCCAGGTATCGTTTTGCCCAAAATAAGTACGCGCCCCACCCCGTAAGCGGATACCTTCTGCATCGTTAAATCCAAAGGTGCTGTAAATGTCTCCGATATCCAGGTTCCATTTGTCTATTTCGATGTAACCGGAACCCAAAATACTGACAATGTCATAATAGGTCCTAAACTTTGGAACCGTCTTCAAGGTATCCAACAACTTAAAAATCCCTGCTTCATCCTCGTTCAAACGCTCTAAACGAGCATTTTTCCAGAAAGTGCTATCCTGACTAAATACCCTGGGATCGTAGGGATCGGATTCAGCCTTGTAAAATTCCTCCGGGCGGTCGATATCAAAGGAGTAGTTATCGTAAACTGTGGTGCGTTTTCCGTAGATTCCTCTGGAACTCTCTTTTTTTGAGAATGCAAAGTCGGTAAGCATATAGTCGCGTTTGAGGAGAAAAACGGAATCGTTGACAACATCAAAATCCTGCTCAATGTAGATCTCTTTTACCCAATTGATATTGGCGCTTTTTACCACTTCCATATTGATCTTTTTTATAGCGAAAGTGGTATCGTTTACCCAAAAGTCCCCTTTAAAAGTGAGCTCATTTTTACGACGGGGATAATAAATAATGTTGTAGCACCACTTATTATCGATATAGGTACTGTCCGAAAGTACATAGTTGTACACGTCTATTCCTGTTCTCGAAAGGGGGCTGGTAAAACTTTTATCAAAAAACTTCAGGTAATTTTCGTAGATATCATAGTCCGAATACAAATCTTCAACGAAGGCAGCTATGGCCTGGTTCCCTCCAAATCCCGAACTTTTATTCCCCAATACGTCCTCCTTTTTTAGGTCAGACCGATTGTCGCCATATACTTTAGAAAAGACTTCATTTAAGAACATTGGAAGGTAGGTCTTTCCGGTGATCTT
This sequence comes from Bacteroidota bacterium, assembly GCA_038750505.1. Classification (GTDB taxonomy): domain Bacteria; phylum Bacteroidota; class Bacteroidia; order Flavobacteriales; family Flavobacteriaceae; genus Croceivirga. The sequence continues at coordinate 319,460 of JBCDHD010000003.1, forward strand.
GGATGTATCCAGACCTTCGAACATAAACTCCAAACCGCGGAACATCCTACTTTTGATCAAGGCACTATCAATGGTATTTAAATCAAACTCTACTTTTTCATACTTGTCGTATTGATAGCTTTTGAATTTTTGCACACCATTTTCTCGTTTTTTGGCCCAGATCTTTCTAAGAATATCAATGGCGGGATTATTTTTTTTGGATTGTTTTCCCGTGTAAACGATCACTTCCTGCAATTGCTCAGCGGACTCTTCCAGCACGATGCGAAGATCATAGTTGACACTGCCTTGTAATTCAATTTCCTGTGTATCGTATCCGATAAAGGAAACCACCAAGGTAGAGTAAGTCGTTTCGGTTTCCAGGTAAAAACGCCCATTGTCATTGGTAATGGTACCTTCAAAGGAGTTTTTTAGTACAATATTGGCGAATGCAATGGGATCACCAAATTCATCCACGACGATACCACCAACTTTAGTTTGTGAGAAAAGGGACAAAGAAAGCAATAGCGAAAAAATACAAAGGAATTTTTTCATAGCAGATTCGGTAATGTAAGCTATTGCAACTTACACGTTAGGTTAATCGGTTTTGGCTTCAAGTAATTATCGAATCAAAAACATTCCTTTTAATAAAAAACCCCGCCAAGGGATTTTTTGGCGAGGCTAATATACCTTTCTCATTCGTTTTTATTCCCGATATAACACTTTCTTAACAGCTTTGATCACATCCTGATGATTGGGCAACCACTCTTGCAAAAGTACCGGAGAATAGGGAGCGGGAGTATCGGCTGTATTTAGCTTCACTATGGGAGCATCCAAATAATCGAAGGCGTTGTCCTGCACCTGATAAATAATTTCCGTAGCTACATTCCCAAAGGGCCAGGCTTCTTCCAGGATAACCAAGCGATTCGTTTTCTTAACGGAGGAAAAGATAGCATCGTGGTCCATAGGCCGTACAGTTCGTAAATCGATGATTTCGCAACTGATCCCTTCTTTTTCTAATTCATCAGCCGCTTTGTAAGCCTCTTTAATGATCTTACCGAAAGATACAATAGTGACATCCGAACCTTCCCGTTTGATATCCGCAACTCCCAAAGGAATAGTATATTCTCCCTCAGGCACCTCACCTTTATCCCCATACATTTGTTCAGACTCCATAAAAATAACCGGGTCGTCATCACGTATCGCTGCTTTTAATAATCCCTTGGCATCGGCAGGATTGGAAGGAACCACAACCTTTAATCCCGGGCAGTTGGCGTACCAGCTTTCAAAAGCCTGGGAGTGTGTTGCGGCTAACTGACCTGCGGAGGCGGTAGGTCCTCTAAATACGATCGGACAATTAAACTGACCTGCCGACATTTGCCGTATTTTGGCTGCGTTGTTGATTATTTGATCAATCCCAACAAGGGAAAAATTGAAGGTCATAAATTCGATGATGGGGCGGTTACCATTCATTGCCGAACCAACACCAACTCCTGCGAAGCCTAATTCTGAAATGGGGGTATCCACAACACGATCCGCACCAAACTCGTCCAACATTCCCTTGGAAGCCTTGTACGCACCATTGTATTCTGCCACTTCCTCCCCCATTAAATAAATGGAATCGTCACGTCGCATTTCTTCAGACATAGCCTCTGCTATGGCTTCCCTAAACTGTAATGTTTTCATATCACTGCCGCGGTTTTTAAGTGCGACAAAAATAGGAAAATAACTAAAAACCGGAAGTTGAAGCAAATCAAAAAAAGAACAAAAATTTATTATGCATGCATAATAAATTAGATAGTTTTTAATATCTTTACAAGCGTTAAAAATAAGGCAAATATGAAGATATTGGTTTGTATTAGTAATGTTCCAGACACTACTTCAAAGATCAATTTTACCGATGGCGACACCAAGTTTGATACCAATGGTGTACAATTTGTAATTAATCCCAACGACGAGTTTGGCTTAACCCGAGCCATGTGGTTCAAGGAGAAACAAGGGGCTACTGTTCATGTAGTCACCGTAGGTACTGCAACTGTAGAACCTACTATCCGAAAAGCATTAGCTATTGGCGCAGATGAAGGAATTCGTGTTGATGCTACTCCCTCTGATGGATTTTATGTAGCCCGACAACTTGCAGAGATCGTGAAAAATGGTGGCTACGATCTGATAATTGCAGGTCGCGAATCCATAGATTACAATGGCGGTATGGTTCCCGGGATCATGGCCTCACTTCTGGATATGAATTTCGTAAATACCTGTATTGGACTGGAAGTAGAAGAAAGTCAGGTCACTGCCTTCCGTGAAATTGACGGTGGTAAAGAAAAAATAAGTACCGCCCTGCCTTTGATCATTGGGGGACAAAAGGGGTTAGTAGAGGAAAGTGATCTCCGTATACCAAACATGCGTGGTATTATGATGGCCCGAAAAAAAGTGTTAAACGTGGTTGCTCCCATTGATGCGCCTGCACAAACTGCAGACCAAAAATTTGAACGGCCACCAGCGAAGGGACCGGTAAAACTGGTAGATTCGGGTGATATCAGCGAACTGTTGAATTTATTACACAACGAAGCAAAAGTGATTTAAAATCTAAATTCCAAAAAGCAAATTCCAAAGAAGCACATTAGCGATCCGGAATTTATAATTTGGTGGATAATTCAAAAAATATGTCAGTACTAGTCTATACAGAATCTGAAAACGGTACACTGAAGAAAAGTGCATTTGAAGTAGCTTCCTATGCTAAAAATGTGGCTGATCAACTAGGCGTAAGTGTTGCCGCAGTAGCTATTAATACCGAAGATGCCTCGGCCTTAGGGAATTATGGGATTCCCAAAGTTTTAGGCGTAAACAATGATACACTTCAACTTTTTAATGCCAAAGCCTATGCACATATCATTGCGCAGGCTGCAGAGCAAGAAAATGCTAAGGTGATCATCATTAGTTCAAGTGCAGATAGCAAATACTTGAGCGGTATTCTCACCGCTAAACTCAATGCAGGTTATGTGCCCAATGTAGTTGCTGCACCAGAAAGCCTATCCCCTTTTATTGTTAAACGAACGGCTTTCAGTAACAAGGGATTTGCCCATACTGAAATTCAGGCCGAGCTCAAGATAATTGGGGTTTCCAACAATTCTTTTGGCCTTGTGGAAAATTCGGTTGATACTTCCGTTGAAGCTTTCGCTCCTGCCCTTAATGATAGCGACTTTAGCACCAAGTCAGTTGAAGTGGATAAGGTGGTGGGCAAAGCTACCATCGCTGATGCCGATATTGTAGTTTCCGGTGGACGTGGTTTAAAAGGTCCGGAAAACTGGGGCATGATAGAGGAATTGGCTGGTGTTCTTGGCGCCGCTACGGCCTGCTCCAAACCTGTTTCCGATTTGGGTTGGCGGCCACATGGCGAACACGTTGGGCAAACCGGAAAGCCGGTAGCCAGCAATCTTTATATCGCTATTGGTATCTCAGGAGCAATTCAACATTTGGCAGGTGTAAGTGCCTCCAAAACTAAAGTGGTGATCAATAACGACCCGGAAGCACCTTTCTTTAAAGCCGCGGACTACGGAATAGTTGGAGACGCCTTTGAAGTAGTGCCGGAGCTCATCGAAAAATTAAAGCAATTTAAAGCTCAGAACGGCTAATTTTTGTTAATTTGGCACGTTAAAGCGGCTGTTCAGATAACGGGTAGCGCCAATTATTTGAACAGCTTTTTTTAGTTACCGGGACAATTAGCAAATGAGTTTAGTTAGGCTTAAAATAAAAGGCATATCGTACAGCCAAACCCAGAATGGTGCTTACGCCCTTATCTTAAATGAGGTAGACGGGGATCGAAAACTTCCCATAGTTATTGGGGCGTTTGAAGCCCAATCCATTGCTATTGCGCTTGAAAAAGAGATCAAACCGCCACGCCCCTTAACGCATGACCTCTTTAAAAACTTCTGTGATCGCTTCGGAATTATTATTAAACAGGTGATCATCCATAAATTGGTAGACGGGGTATTCTACTCTAGTATCATCAGCGAAAGGGAAGGCACTGAAGAAATCGTTGATGCGCGTACCAGTGATGCTATAGCGTTGGCATTGCGGTTTGGGGCACCAATTTTTACCTATAAAACTATTTTAGATAAAGCGGGTATTTTCCTGAAGTTCTCCTCAAAAGAAAAAGATGAAGAAGGGGATGACAGCATCGTTGTGGATGAAATCCTGCAGGAGGGAGAAACCGTAGAAATTGAATCCGGTGGAGGAGATGCCTACAGGGAAATGACGCTGGATGAACTTCATAAAGAACTGGATAAGGCCGTGGCTAACGAAGACTACGAGAAAGCGGCTAAACTTCGCGACGAGATTTCCAAACGCAAGTAAAACCAATCATTGCTACATGAAGAAAACCGGAGTTTTAGTGCTTATACTGCTCTTTGCAGGTATTGGAGCACTATCCGGTCAGGAAAAGGTAGTTGCCGATACCCTGGCCCATACTGCCAATGATATGGTCCCCAACCAGGGCTTTACAATAAACAGCCTGTGGCGGGGTATTCTTGGAATGGCGGTGCTGGTCGGTATTTCGTATCTGTTTAGTAGCAACAGAAGGGCAATTAACTGGAAAACCGTGGGTATCGGGTTAACCATCCAACTCCTTATCGCAATTGGAGTACTTAAAATTACCTTTGTTAAGATCGTTTTTGAAAGTATTGGCAAGGTATTTATCAGTATCCTGGATTTCACCCGTTCAGGGAGTAAATTCTTGTTTGAAGGACTCGTTGTAGATACCGATACTTTTGGCTATATCTTTGCCTTCCAGGTATTACCTACCATCATTTTCTTCTCGGCATTAACCTCGGTATTGTTCTATTTGGGCATTATTCAAAAAGTAGTAAAAGCTCTTGCCTGGTTGCTTACGAAATCCTTAGGTATTTCAGGAGCCGAAAGCCTTTCTATTGCCGGCAACATCTTTTTAGGGCAAACGGAAGCCCCGTTATTGATCAAAGCCTATTTGGAAAAGATGAACCGATCTGAGATCCTCTTGGTTATGATCGGAGGAATGGCCACTGTGGCCGGAGCGGTCTTAGCTGCCTACATTGGTTTCCTGGGTGGAGATGATCCCGAATTACAATTGGTATTTGCCAAGCATCTACTGGCCGCATCGGTTATGGCGGCACCCGGTGCTATTGTGGTCTCCAAAATCTTATATCCTCAAACCGAAACGATCAATACCGATGTAAGGGTATCATCGGATAAAATTGGTGCTAATTTTTTAGATGCTATTGCCAATGGTACTACCGAAGGACTGAAATTGGCACTCAATGTCGGGGCAATGTTACTGGTCTTCATCGCCTTTATTGCTATGATCAACGGTATATTGGAACTAATTGGAGATTGGACAACTTTTAACACCTGGATCAGCGCCAACTCCCCCTATAGCTCTTTTTCCCTGGAAGCTATTTTGGGTACCCTTTTTGCACCACTGATGTGGTTAATTGGGGTGAATGATGCCGATGTAATGCTTATGGGGCAACTGCTGGGCATAAAACTGGCGGCCAGCGAGTTTGTAGGCTATATTCAACTGGCAGAACTAAAAGACCTTAGCAGCGCTACCCGTTTCACCTATAACAAATCCGTGATCATGGCCACATATATGTTGTGCGGCTTTGCGAATTTTGCTTCTATCGGCATTCAAATTGGGGGTATAGGTTCCCTTGCTCCGGGACAACGCAGAACACTCTCTGAATTTGGTATGCGCGCCGTTCTTGGGGGATCTTTGGCTTCGCTGCTTTCCGCTACGATCGCTGGGATGATCTTGGGGTAGGCTCCCTGACCATTAAAGAAGGATCTCTATTTTAGTTGATAATTATTTCATAACTGGATCAGCCTTTTCCAATTTAATGGTCGGATTCCAAGTATTTTAGTTTGAATTTTTCAACGTCTGAGTTTAAATGTTTCGAACCTTGTTCGAAACGCGTCGAAAACAAGCTTTAGAAACCTCTTCTCGATACAATTGCAATACCTTGCAATCACTCGAATTGACGGTTTCTCAGGTAAATAAAATATAAATGAAACAATACCACGATTTACTCCAGCATATTCTGGATAATGGCACCCGGAAAGGGGATCGCACGGGTACCGGAACACTAAGTCTTTTTGGCTATCAAATGCGTTTTGACCTCCAGGAAGGCTTTCCCATGGTTACTACCAAAAAACTCCACCTGAAATCTATTATTCATGAGTTACTTTGGTTTCTGAAAGGCGATACTAATGTGCGTTACCTACAGGAAAATGGGGTACGTATCTGGAACGAATGGGCCGATGAAAATGGAGATCTAGGCCCTGTCTACGGCCATCAATGGCGAAATTGGAACGATGAAGAGATCGACCAGATCAAAGCTGTCATCCAAAGCCTGAAAACCAACCCCAATAGTAGGCGTATGCTGGTCTCTGCCTGGAATCCCAGCGTTTTACCGGACACTTCCATTTCGTTTAGTGAAAATGTGGCCAACGGCAAAGCCGCCCTACCCCCCTGCCATGCCTTTTTCCAATTCTATGTGGCAGATGGGCGATTGAGTTGCCAGCTCTATCAACGTAGTGCAGACGTTTTTCTAGGAGTTCCCTTTAACATAGCGAGTTATGCCCTCTTTACACTAATGATGGCGCAGGTAACAGGTTATCAGCCCGGTGAATTTATCCACACTTTTGGCGATGTACACATTTACAATAATCATCTGGAGCAGGTACAGCTGCAATTGTCACGCGAACTCCGGAAGTTGCCTACCATGCGGCTCAATCCTCAGGTAACGGATATTTTTGACTTTACTTTTGAGGACTTTAGCCTACTCAACTATGATCCCCATCCGGCTATTAAGGCGATGGTGGCGGTTTAAACTCATGTAGCGCTATGGCAATGTTAACGGTTGAACAAAAAACCGTAATACAACCGCGGTTTTCGTCAGTAGATGTCACAAGAAATTAGCCAATTTCAAATTAAAAATAAAAACGCCCGGAAATTCATCCGGGCGTTTTCGCCAATTAAACAAAACACTTAAGGAATCATCTCCCTTTCATAGCTAGTGCCTAGTTTCTCGTCACCATAATACTGTTGGATAAGCCATACAACCCTTCCAGATCGGCAATATTGTTTCCAGCTTCTAAACCGGTGAGCCCATCTTCAAAACGCATATACCAGATAAAGCAAATCCCGGATCCGGCAGCATCAAAATCTACTCCTTCCACATTTGCTAATGCGGGTGGTAATCCCAGGATATTGTTTTGATCATCCGTGATTACCCATGTACTATTGGTACCCGTGGCATTACTACTATCCAAGGTAATACCAATTACCATATCCGGTGAACCATCTACATCAAAGGTAAACGGCCCACCGCTAATGGTTCCGGCATTCGGATTGCGATATACGCGAATGGAATTGGAAAGTGCGAAGAACCCACTCAAATCACCAGCGTTCTGACCTGCTTCCAAGCCCGTTATGCCGTCTTCGTATGTGATGTGCCAAATAAGGCATAGTCCAATGCCTGCAGCGTCAAAATCTACGCCTTCTACCGCTTCCAAAGTTGGCGGTAGCCCTAAAATGTTTAAGGCATCGTCAGTAATAATATACCCTTGATTCGAGCCATTTAGTTGCGTGTCATCCAGGGTAATTCCGCTTACCATATCAGCAGTTCCATCTACGGAGAACATAAACGGCCCGCCATTCAACACCCCGGCATTCAGCGCCAGACGATCGACAACTATAAAATTAGAAAGATCAAATAGACCGGTCAGATCATCCAGGTTACCACCCATTTCCAGTCCGCCTAAGCCCGTGGAATAGGTTAGGTGATATATGTAACAGCGACCTACCCCGGCACCGTCAAAATCCACTCCTTCAACGGCTTCCAAGGTAGGTGGGATACCAAGGATGTTTTGGTTGTCATCGGTAATTACATAGGTCTGGTTATCCCCGTTCAAATCTGTATTATCCAACATAATACCGCTCACCATATCCGGACTGCCATCCACTACAAACTCAAAGGGACCTCCGGATAGTTCTCCGGCATTCAAAGCAAGACGATCCACCTCAATAAAATTGGAAAGGTCAAATTGTCCTGTCAGATCATCCAGGTTACCACCCATTTCCAGTCCGCCTAGGCCTGTAGAATAGGTTAAGTGGTAAATGTAACAACGACCTACCCCGGCACCATCAAAATCCACTCCTTCAACCGCTTCCAAAGTGGGTGGGATCCCAAGGATGTTCCGGCTGTCATCCGTAATCACATAGGTCTGGTTATCCCCGGTTAAATTGGTATCATCCAACAGTATACCACTTACCATGTCTGGTAAGCCATCTACCACAAATTCAAAAGGGCCTCCCGATAATTCTCCAGCATTCAACGCACCCCGATTTACCACAACAAAATTGGAAAGATCAAAGTCACCACTCAGATCATCCAAATTTTCGCTTGCAACCAATCCCAGAAGCCCTTCGTTATACGTAATGTGGTAGATATAACAGTCTCCCACTCCCGCAGCATCAAAATCAACACCTTCCAAAGCCTCTAAGGTTGGCGGTAATCCTAAAATATTTCTAACATCATCCGTAACTACAAAGGATTGAATATCCCCTGCACCGGTAAAACCAGATAGCGTAATCCCGCTTACCATATCAGGTACACCATCTACTGTAAAACTGAACGGTCCTCCGGAAAGCATTCCTGCATCTAATGTTACATCCGACGATCCTCCATCTGAATCATCATCTTCGCACGACCATAATAGCAAGCCCATGGAAGCTATAATCGCAATTGTTTTTAAGTTGTTCATATTCCTAGCGTTTTTAAAGTTTCTAGCAAAGGACTACAGAAGTTGTTACATAAAGTTCACAGAAATTTCAACTTTTTTAATATATTGATATTCAATTAATTATGTTTATTTTACTGCTTTTGGAGCAATATTCAGTGGGTTTTATCGACCAAATCCCTGATATTGGGAAAATGCTTGTGAACATTTCGTGAGATTTTACCGTTTAATTTGCTGCCAATGAAAAAAGTACTGATCATTGAGGACGATCCGGAAATCATCCAACTACTGGAAATTCACCTGAGCGATTTAGGATGTACAACCTTATCCGCCAGGCAGGGCGATTCCGGATTGCGCTTAGCTGTTGAACAGGAACCGGATCTGGTGATCTTGGATGTTATGCTGCCCGAAATGGATGGGATTGAGGTGTGTCAAAAAATACGGGCGAACAACGTAAAATCACCCATAATGATGCTAACTGCAAAATCGGAAGAGATCGACAAGGTTTTAGGATTAGAAGTAGGCGCGGACGATTACCTCACCAAACCTTTTAGCGTTCGGGAGTTTATTGCTCGGGTAAAAGCGATTTTCAGGAGACAAAAAATGACAAAAGCCGCTTCACCCCCCATTAAAAATCAAGAACAACTCCAATTCGACAATCTCCATATCGATATTGAAAAACGCAAGGTAGTGCTTGATGAACAGCGGGTTGAACTCTCGCCTAAAGAATTTGAGTTATTGGTATTACTGTCTTCCAATCCCGGGAAAAGCTACGACCGCACCAAACTACTTAACCTTATTTGGGGCTATGATTTTAAAGGATATGAACATACCGTGAATTCTCACATCAATCGCCTGCGTTCAAAGATTGAGCCGGATATGGGCAATCCCAAATTTATTCTAACCACCTGGGGTGTGGGGTATAAATTCAATGAAGAACTATGAAAACCAAGTTATTTTCCAACCGGCTGATCGGGAAACTTATGACCGCTTTTCTGTGCATTTTAGTACTTGCTGGTATTGGCTACACCATCGCAACCCTCTATTTTTCCCATCAGTATTTTCACGAGACCACGCAAAGATTACATGCAAATTTGGCACAGGACCTAATTGAAGAAAAGTTTGTAGATCAAAGTCCTTTTGACAGTTTAGGCAATGTTAATAAACCTTTGTTTGGAGACATCATGCACGATATGATGGCTGTGAATAGGGCTATAGAGGTTTATCTATTAGATATGCAGGGTAACGTACAATATTCGGTAGTACTGGACCATAGCGATCCTGAAGCCAGGGCCAAAAAAGTTAGGTTAGCACCAATTCACCAGTACATTGCCAATAAGGGTGAGGGCTATCTCCTCGGGGATGACCCCAAAACCCCAGGCGAACAACAGGTCTTTTCAGCTGCTAAGTTTGATAAAGGGGGCAAGGAGGGGTACATCTACATTATACTAGCCGGCCAGGAATACCTCGATACCCGAAATACCTTGTTAGGCAGCTATGCCATGAAACTGGGTTTAGGTGCTTCGTTATTGACCCTCTTTTTTGCCGGCCTATTAGGCGTACTCTCCATCTGGTACCTTACTAAAAACCTTCGTGAGATAAATTATGCCGCAGAGCGATTTCAACAAGGGGACCTGCAATACAGGATCAACAAAGACGAAAAAACCGATCTTACCGGATTGGCCCAAACCTATAATGAGATGGCAGACACTATCGTAGAAGACATGGATCGCATAACAGCCCTGGAAAAACTTCGGCGGGAGCTTATTGCCAATATCTCGCATGATCTGCGGACGCCATTGGCTATAATTCAGGGGTATATTGAAACCCTTCAGATCAAGGACGATGTACTTAGCAAGGAAGAGCGAGTAGAATATCTCCTAAAAATCAGTTCCAGCGGGGAAAGGTTGTCCAAACTCATCGGACAGTTATTTGAATATTCCAAATTGGAATCCAATCAAATTTTACCGGATAAAGAACCCTTTCTTATTTCTGAACTTGCGAATGATATCCATAGAAATTACCTGGTCCTGGCGAAAAAGAAAAATATTACGCTACAGCTAGAGATGGCAGAAAAAGTGCCATTGGTCTTTGCAGATATCTCTCTGGTAGAACGCGCTATCCAGAATTTAATGGACAATGCCCTGAAGTTTACGCCAAATGGCGGAGAAGTGATTGTAAAGATCACGCCTTTAGATAAAGACGTGGAAATTACAATTAAAGATTCCGGACCGGGCATTGCAAAAGAGAATCAGTTACTTGTGTTTGAGCGCTATAGACAAACAAAGACCGGTAAAGAGAAAGAAGGTGCCGGTTTGGGTTTGGCTATCGTTCGCAAAATAATGGAATTGCACAATGCGAGTATCAAAGTGTTAAGCAAACCCAACGAGGGTACCGCATTTAGCTTTAGTTTACCCGTTTACGAAAACGGATTAAGTTTCCGCTAATTCCTACAAGAACCACAGGTATTGATTATATTTAAAGAAAAATTCGCCATCGATGCTCCTTACTGATTCCCTTGTGGATTTTTTCCTTGACACACGAAAGCATTCGGAAACCCTTTGCCAACCTCTCGAAATTGAAGATTACGTGGTACAACCTGTAGTGGATGTGAGCCCTCCCAAGTGGCATTTAGGGCATACCACCTGGTTCTTTGAAGAATTCCTCCTGAAACCTTTTGCCAAAGGGTATACCCTTTTTGACCAAGACTTCTCTTTTGTATTTAACAGCTACTATGAGACGGTTGGAGAGCGGGTTGTGCGTGCTGACCGCGGAAACCTGAGTAGGCCTTCCGTAAAAAAAGTATATGCCTATAGGAACTATGTAACGGAAGGGATCCGCGAGTTGTTTCAAGGTGAAACCACTCCCGAGATGATGGATCTGTTGGAAATTGGGATCCATCACGAAAAACAACATCAAGAGTTGTTGCTAACGGATATCAAATATATTCTGGGAAATAATCCTTTGCTTCCCGAATATTCCAGGACTATAGTAGAATACCCTCTGGAAAGTCATCAGCAGGAATGGATCTCGGTAGAAGAGGACGTATATGCTATTGGTCATGACACAGGTGCATTTTGTTATGACAACGAATTGGGACGTCATAAGGTGTTTTTGCAGGAGTATGCCATTTCTAATAAATTGGTAACGAACCAGGAGTTTTTAGGGTTTATTGAAGATGGCGGGTATACCCGTTTCGATCTATGGCATGGTGAAGGCTGGGACTGGGTAAATCAAAATCAGATTAATGCTCCCTTGTACTGGCATAACAAAAAAGGCACCTGGCACTATTATAGTCTTGGGGGATTAAAAGTAGTAGCGCCTGAGGCACCGGTAACCCATATCTCTTATTTTGAAGCTTTTGCCTTTGCGCAATGGAAAGGCCTGCGACTCCCTACGGAGTTCGAATGGGAAGTTGCCCAGCAGTACTTTCCCTGGGGCAAGCGCTGGGAATGGACCGAAAGCGCTTATCTTCCCTATCCCAACTATAGAAAAGTAGAAGGCGCCCTTGGAGAATACAATGGTAAATTCATGGTGAATCAAAAAGTGTTACGCGGAGGTTCTGTTGGCACACCCAAACTGCATACCCGACCGACGTACAGAAATTTTTTCCACCCCCACCTGCGCTGGCAATTTACAGGACTAAGGCTAGCTCGATAATTTCGACTAAAACCACTATGGAAAATAAAACCGTCCTGGCAAGGGACACCCAATTTGGGAAAGAAGTGCATGAAGGCCTCACCGCTTTTCCCAAACATCTTTCCTCTAAATATTTCTATGATGAAACAGGAGACAAACTGTTCCAGGATATTATGGCTATGCCAGCCTACTATCTAACGGAAAGCGAGTATGCTATCCTGGAAAAGTACGGAGCAGAAATTGCGCAACGTTTTGTTGCGGAAGGACAACCCTTTAGCCTATTTGAATTAGGCGCTGGTGATGGAAAGAAAACAAAGATCCTTCTTAGACAGCTCGTGGAAAACAAAGTAGATTTTGATTACCGCCCTATTGATATTAGCCAGAACGCTTTGGATCAATTGGAGACATCCATAAAAGCCGAATTGCCCGCGGTAAACGTTAATCCGCTACAAGGCACCTACTTTGATACGTTAAAGGATATCGGCCAGGAGAACGGCAGAAGAAAGATCATTCTATTTTTAGGATCCAATATTGGGAACCTATTACACCCTCAGGCTATTGATTTTTTACAGCAAATGACAGCTGTACTAGGGGAGAACGACCTGCTTTTTATGGGTATGGACCAAAAAAAACATCCTCAAGCCATTCTCAATGCCTACAACGATAAAGAAGGCATAACAGCCGCCTTCAATAAGAACATTTTAAAAAGGATCAACACCGAATTTCAGGGCGATTTTGATCTTGATAAATTCATCCATTGGGAAGTCTATGACCCGGAGAACGGTACGGCTAAAAGTTATCTTGTAGCTACTGAAAAACAGCTAATAACGATAAAAGCGCTGGACCTGAAAATTTCATTTTCAAAATGGGAAACCATTCATACTGAGATCTCCCAGAAATATGACGATCCCACGGTAGAATGGTTAGCGGGAAAGGCAGGATTACGGATTCTTACTTCTTTTGCCGATGAAAATCACTTTTTTAAAGACTATATTTTAAAGAAACAATTACAATGAAAGCCATTTGGAATGATACGGTAATCGCAGAAAGCAACGCCACCATCGTAATAGAGGGAAACCACTATTTCCCACCGGAAAGTATTAAAAAGGAATTTTTTGCCACAAGTGCAACACACACTACCTGCCCATGGAAAGGGGAAGCCTCGTATTACTCATTGGAAATAGATGGTAAAACCAATACAGATGCTGCCTGGTACTATCCTGAAGCTAGTGCGCTAGCCAAACAAATTGAAGGATATGTGGCTTTTTGGAAAGGTGTCGCCATTGAAGAATAGCTTCTCCAATGGCGATTACATTACAACTTATACTTCCAGGACTGCATTTTCTGCTCCAGCGAAGTCATTCCATTGATAACGATCGGCTTCACTATCGTTAACATAAGTGCCGTCTACCAAATAACGAAACTCATAGGTGCTTTCTTTAGGTAATTCGAAAGTACCTTTAAAAGTACCGTTCTTTAGTTTTTTCAACATACTTCCTTTTGGATTCCAGTTATTGAAATCTCCAACAACAGCCACCTTTTTAGCTTCCTTGGCTGGAACGGTGAAGGTAACCTTGCAAATAGGTTTACTTTTTAAATACTGTTTCTTGATTGCCATGGTAAATGAATTTATAAAATTTGGACAAAGCAAACTATAAAACGATTAACTGTCAATAGATTATAACCGATTTATCATTTTTTTAAAATATGCTTCCTAAATCGTCAACTTTGCTAAAAAACAAAATGGTTTTCATTGTAACCGGCAAAAAACTAAGCTTTGAGAACAGTTATAATCGCTTCTAAATCGGCTGGAGTGTTGTAGAAATGAAAGCTTAATCGGGTCCCGCCGCCTCTTCGGGCGCACACTATCCCATTTTCCAGAAGCCTTTTGTGCATGGCACTATCGATCTGTATGTTAAAAATGGAACTGTGATTTTTACGCTGCTTCACCCTATCTTCTAATATACCCAGGTCTGTAAAAATGGTTTTGGCTGCTTTGGAAATTGCAGTATTGTGATCGCCAATACCCTTAAAGCCAATTGTCTTTAAAAAGTGAAGCGAATGGTACAGGCTTCCAAAAGAAAGGGAATCTAAGTGACCCGTTTCCAGGTGTTTACAAAAGGTACGTTCCATCCGATTTTCTTTAACATTACGCCCAGATCCATAGCCCATAGCTTTTAAGGAAAAGCGCTCTTTTGCCGATTCACGTACCAGAAAAAAACCGTTTCCATATCCGGCCAAAAGCCACTTATATCCTGAAGTTCCGAAAATATCAATCCCGGATGCCAAAAAGTCAAATTCCGCTACTCCGCAATACTGCGTACCATCAACTACAATAAGCAGTGCCGGAAAATCCCGTTTTAGCTGTTTAAAAAAATCTACCCCTAGTTGAATTCCGTTCAGCCATTGCACCATACTGCAGGCCAAAACAGTTGCTCCGCTGCGGCGTATATGATTGTATACTATCTCTTCTAAATTCCCGGTTATCGGGAGCATATCAATCGTAAAGCCCCTATTTTGAAAAGCCCAGTTAAGAGAAGGATACTCCTGTTCTAAAAGCACTACTTTTTCCGATGGTCCAAGGCCCTCTAGCAATAGATTAACGCCCACGCTAAAACTGGGAACCAGGGCTATGTTTTGCGGATGGCAACCAAAACAATCTCCCAAAGTTTCCCGAAGCTGAGAAAGAATTTGTTCGGTTTGTACTTTTTTCTCACTCCCATGGGTCGCATAGTCCAGATCGTGATCCTTACGCCACGCTAACACCGTATTACTAAGCAATCCGGATGTGGCTGTGTTTACATATCTTACGGTAGCCAATCCACGAAAGTGATTCTGAATGTCCTGTATTATTTCCATGCGGTCGGATTCGGTTATCTTTGTTGCTAAAGATAGCTAAAGATGTTTTCGAAAAAGAAAGCGGATGTTAAGATAGACGTAGAACAACACGAACTTTTGGAAAACGCCCAAAAGCGTATAAAGCAGAAGAAAAGGGTATTCTCCCATTTGGTCATTTTCCTAATCGGGGCTGTTTTTTTAATCGCAGTCAATAAAATCCTTAAATATGGGGAGCAGTACGATTGGTTTATTTGGGCTATTCTTGCCTGGGCCTTCTTATTTCTTATACATGCTTTCAACGTATTTGTAACACAACGGTTTATGGGCGTAGCCTGGGAAAGGAAACAACGAGAAAAGCTGGTCAATAAGCAGAAGCAACGCATCTTGGAACTACAGAAAGAAATTGAAACCGAATTTCCCTTGTCTCAAATCAACAAAAAAGAAGAGTGACCGAATTGATCATAATAGCCGCTGCCGGAGCAAACAACGCTTTAGGGATCAACAATGATCTGCCATGGCACCTCCCTGACGACTTTAAGCGTTTTAAAGAATTGACCTCGGGAAATAAGATCATTATGGGAAGAAAAACCTTGGAGAGCTTCCCTAAGCCACTTCCCAATCGGGAACATATTGTGATTACCCGGGACAAGAAATACACACCCAAATTCCCTTGTACGGTAGTCTATGCTTTGGAAGAAGCTATTGATTTAGTTAAGGGAGATGTACAAGCCTTTATAATAGGAGGTGGCGAAATTTACAGGCAGGCTATGGAAATAGCCACAAAAATTGAACTCACCCGTATATACCAAGCGTTTGAAGCAGATACTTTTTTCCCGGAAATTGATCCTGAACAGTGGGAGCTTACAAAGGAAGTGTATCATGCAAAAGATGAGCGCCACGCCTATGATTTTACCTATCAAACTTATTTGAAAACAACCAGCTAAAAATCCAAATACGATACCGTAGCATTCGGATGTTGAACAAAGGTGGAAAGAACAGTGGTATCTGTATTTGAATACAACTGATGTTTTGGAGGGGTGTTAGACGAAGCTAATACGTTGTTTTTTCTAAGAAGTGCTCTGGTTTGCCGGGCCACAGCTTCTCCGGAATCTATTAATTGTATAGTATCCGGAAGTATCTTTTTTAGGGCAGGTACCAGATACGGATAATGGGTACAACCCAATACTAAACAATCTATACCAGCATCCAGCATCGGATACAGGTATGCTTTAAGTAGATCTTCGGTTTCTTCCGAATGCTGCTTTCCCGCCTCAATTAACCGAACCAAACCTTTTCCTTCTTGTTCGTGAATCGTTATGCCGGAAGCATGTAGTTTTGCTGTATTGTGAAAAAGTGTGCTGGACAATGTACCCTGGGTTGCCAGCACTCCTACTTTTTTGGTTTTGGTTTGTAGTGCAGCAGGTTTAATGGCCGGTTCTATTCCCACAAAAGCAACCGGATACTTTTCCCTCAAAAAGTCTATTGCATTTGTAGTAGCGGTATTACAGGCTACAACTATTAATTTACAATCTTGTGAAAGTAATAATTCAGTATTCTTAACACATAGCGCAATAATGGCTTCTTTTGATTTATTCCCATACGGGGCATTCCTGCTATCCGCGAGATACACCGTGGCTTCAAATGGTAAAAGTTGATTAATCTCCTTCCAAATAGAAGTACCGCCAACACCGGAGTCAAATATCCCAATGGGTGTATTCATATGTGTTAAACCATAAAAAAGCCGCCAGCGGACAAACACAGGCGGCCTATTATATCTTTATGATAAATGAGGTTAGAATCCTAATTCCTGTTTTACCTCTGGTAACAGATCCCTACCACGTGCAACGATTAACCCTCCTCCTTGTGAGGCATCAATTACGTAATCGAAGCCTTGGGCTGCAGCTACTTTTTCAATAGCAGCTTTTGCCTTTTCAGATATAGGGGCAAATAGCTCAGCTTGCTTCTTCTGCATTTCCTGCATTGCCGCTGTTTCCGCCTCCTGTATATTCTTTTCAAAACCCTGCAACTCTATAGCGCGCTTTTCATTTTCTTCATTCGTTTTGGAAGCTGCTTCATTTTGATATTGGGTTAACTTATTTTTAAGTTCCGTCATCGAGCCCTCCAAATCCGCGCGATACGTCTCTTGCAACTTTTTCAGTTCGGCTTGAGCTGCCTTCATTTCAGGCATTTCCGAAAGTAGTAGTTGTACATTTATGTGAGCCACTTTACTTTGTGCATTTACGAAGCTAGTGGTCGCAATCATCAACACCATCACAATAACCAACATTCTTACTTTTTTCATAATTCCAATAGTTTAATTTGAGTATACAATTTTAGTGTTATAAGTTTAATCTTGACTTATGGAGTCCTTCTCCTGTTCCTGCTCTTTTTTCTGCCGTTCCTCCAGTTTAGCTTTTCGTTTGGCCTCTCGTTCTTCTAACAATTTTTTTCTGCGCTCCTCGTAAGCCTTTTTCCGTTCTTCTCGTAATCGCAAGTTCTCAGCACGTCTATCTGCTATTGCCTGTTCTTTAGCGGTCTTGTCATTTTCCGCCTGCTCTTGTCTAGCCTTCAGGGCGTCACTGATTTCCTTATCTGCTTCAGCTTCGGTCTCCTGGAACTCTTTTAAACGATTTTTAAGCTTTTCTTCCTTATTTGACTTACTCACTTTTCTGGTCCTGGCTATTTCCCTTAAAACCAGATCACTGATGTCATGTCTTTTTTCGGAGTACAACATTACGACATCTGCGGATTTATCGAAAATAAAATCATATCTTTTGTTCTTTCCGATCTTTTGTACTTCGGTAAATACCTGGTCTTGTATCGGCTGGATAAGCAATTGTTTTTGCAATACCAGATCGCCTTGTGGCCCAAACCGGTCTTGCTGATAATCCAACACCTCGGTTTCCAGAATTGAAATGTCTTCTTCCCGTTCTGCAATCAACTCATCAGTAAGTAGCACTTTTTCGGCCGCCAAATCCTTTTTCATCTGCACTACCTGGCTCAACTTTAGTTCAATTTCCTGCTTCCATTTGTTCGCTTTGGCATTTAATTGCTCGGTAGCATCACGATACTCCTCCACATTTTCCAAAATATATTCCATATCTACATATCCAATCCGCACCCCACGTTGGGACCATGCAGTAAAGGACAGCGACAACACCATAATAAATAAGAGCGTTCTTGTCTTCATTTTAGAATCCGCAATTTACATAGAAAATATCGTGCCAAAATACTTAAATCCTTTAAAATGAATATTTTAACTGAAAAAGACTTGCCTGATTTTTTCAATTAGGTTAAAACTGTTGACCAATAATGAAGTGGGTTTGCCATCCGCTGGGTCCATTTCCGGCGGATTGTGGTCTAAGGTCTTCGTCAAATCCATACCCAAAATCTATCCCTAAAAGTCCAAACGCTGGCATAAAAATACGTAGCCCCACTCCAGCTGATCTCTTTAACTGAAACGGATTAAAGCTTCTAAAATTGTCAAAGGCATTCCCTGCCTCAAGAAAAGATTGCACATAAATGGAGGCTGATGGCTTTAAGGTTAGCGGATACCGCAGTTCCATGGTGTATTTATTATAGATGGTTCCTCCATCCTGCTCTATCTGTCCGGTAATAGGATTAACACTCACCGGGGTAATGGAACTGTTCTCATACCCACGCAATTGGATAATTTCTCGTCCGTCGAGCGTAAAGTTACCTAAACCATCTCCGCCCACGAAGAACCGCTCAAAAGGAACGTTACCAATGTCATTGTTATAGGCTCCTAAAAATCCGAACTCCGCATTGGTGCGCAACACCAGTTTATCTACTAAACGGGTATACCAATCTCCTCGGAATTTGATCTTATAAAACTCCAGTAATTTAAACCGTTCTTCTTCCAGACTCTCCAACCTCCTGCTCAGTCCGGGTGATTCCGGGGCATTAGGTCCAATTTCCAAAAGCTCTCTGGTGATATCATCGATTTCGGTGGAGATCGCTTTAAAATCTTTGTTACTGAATAAAGACCATGGCGGAGTTAACTTTGCACTAATTTCAAAATTAGATCCGGTCAAGGGAAAAATTCGACTGGGGCCTTGCGAACTTCTTGAGATCCCTAAAGTATACGTTAAGGAGTTGGAGGTTCCATTACCAAAATTAAACAGCCCGTTATTAAAGTTGTTAAAATCGTACAGCTGATAACTCGTAGCATGAGAAATAGTAAAGAAATCATCCGGCCATTGCACGCGTTTTGCCAAACCCGCGGATACCCCGGTGATGGAGAAGCTTCGATCCCGATTTACATCAATTCGACCTTGATTGTCAAAATTTGAAGCAAATTGTTGGGTTCTTGAGAAGGACAAGTTAAATCTAACCGGCTTTTTACCGCCCAGCCAGGGTTCGGCAAAGTTGAGGCTGTATACACGGAATGTCCTACTGGCCTGCAACCGAAGGGCAAAGGTCTGCCCATCCCCCATTGGCACAGGTTTGTAGGCCTCTCCTTTGAACAGGTTTTGTATTGAAAAGTTATTGAAGGAAAGCCCTAAGGTCCCAATAAAACCTCCCCCGCCAAAACCACCTTGCAATTCTATTTGACTCGAACCTGCTTCAACCAGACTATATTTCAGATCCACAGTACCAGCGTTCGGATCCGGATTCTCGATATCGGGAACAATTTGTTCAGCATCAAAAAAACCGAGTTGTCCCAACTCACGTACACTTCGAATAATATTGTCTTTACTATATTTTTGACCGGGGCGGGTTCGTAGCTCCCTAAAAACAACATGATCGTTGGTTTTGTCATTTCCCACAACAGTAACATGATTTAGAAAGGTTTCCTTCCCTTCTATGATGCGGATCTCAAAATCTATAGTATCATTGGCTGCGGAAACCTCAACAGGATTTATACTGGAAAAAAGGTAGCCATTGTTTTGATAGAGATTGGTAAGATCCTCCCCGTCAGGTTTTGTATCATCCGCAATCCGTTCTTTTAAAAGTACACCGTTATAGGTATCTCCTTTTTTAATACCCAATACCTGTGCAAGTATACGGTCAGTATATACAGAGTTACCAACAAAATTGATATTTCCAAAATAGTATTTGTTCCCCTCCTCTACCTTGATTTTTAAGGCAATATTATTCTCATCTAGCTTAATAAAGGTATCCGAAACCACGCGGGCATCACGATAGCCGCGTTCGGCATAGGTATCCACTAAATTGGACAAGTCCTCTTTGTAATCGTCTTCAATATATTTTGACTTCTTCCAAAAGCGATAAAATTTCTTCTTCTTTGTATTTTTAAGCGACTTTCGCAGCCTCTTGTTGGAGAGTTTCTCATTGCCTTCAAATGCGATACTCTTAATTTTTACTTTATCGCCCTTGCGTACGTTGATAACCATGCTTTCGCTGTTGGTTCCCACGGTATCTTTGGCCGTAGCTATGGTAACCCTGGTATTCAGATAACCTTGCTTTCTGTATTTGTTTACCAGAAAGTTCTTTGTGTTGGCAATAAGGCTTTCAGTGATCTTTTTCCCCTTTTTTAGGTCTGTATCGTCAATGATGTCCTGTACTTTACGCTTTTTAACGCCATATACAGTAACGTTGGAAAGCGTAGGACGTTCCAAAATTCGCAACTCTAAAAACACCTTATCCCCTTCCACAGCATAATAAAAGGAGATATCACTAAAGAGTTCAAGCCCCCACAGTTTTTTCACCACTGCGCTTATTTCCTCGCCAGGTATAGCAATGGGTTGCCCAATCCTTAGTCCGGTATAGGTCTTTACCGTTTGTTCGTTATAGCTCTGCAGCCCGGTTACCTCTAATCCGCCTAAAATGTATTTTTTTGCTGTCTCCAAGGAGATGTCTTGGGCAAAGTTGGTTTGGGGGACTGCTAAAAAAAGAAGGAGAATTTTGCTGAGTAACGTAATTTTTTTTAACCCTCTAACTGAGTTGTTCACTAGTTTTTCCAAATCTTCGTTCTCTATTCTGATAGTTGATAATCGCATCTACCAAATGCTGCTCTCTAAAATCAGGCCAAAATACGTCAATAAAATATAATTCGGCATATGCTATCTGCCAAAGCAAAAAATTGCTTATTCTATGTTCCCCACTAGTCCGTATAAGCAGGTCCACATCTGGCAAGTCATGCGTGTAAAGATGAGTATTTATAAACGTTTCGTCAATATCATCCTCTGAAATTAGGTTATTTTTAACTTTGGCGCTTATAGCCTTGATAGCCGTTTTTAACTCTTCCCGCGAACCGTAACTCAAGGCTAAGGTGAGTGTAAGTCCTGAATTTTTTTTGGTCCTGTCAATAACTTCTCTGAGTTCTTGAGCGGCTTTAGCGGGAAGCGAATCAATATTTCCGATGGCATTAAGCCGAATATTATTTTTGTGAAGCGTTTTTAATTCCTTTTGTAAAGAATTGACCAACAAACGCATTAAGGTTTGCACTTCCAGCTTTGGACGTTTCCAGTTTTCTGTAGAAAACGCATAGAGGGTTAAAAAGTCTACTTTTAACTTTGCACAATTTTCTACCGTCTTTCGAACCGCCTCTACACCATTTTCGTGTCCGAAAATGCGCAATTTTCCGCGTTCCTTGGCCCAGCGCCCATTGCCATCCATTATAATAGCAATATGGCGAGGTAATTTTTCCCCGTCAATGTGGTTCAGGTTGTTCACTGTTTATTCAAAACAATCCTGGCACGGCTTTCTACCAAAGGTATAGGTTAATGTAAACCCGGAAAACACATACCAGTCTTCACTCAAAATATTTCCGAATCTAAAATCGTCCTCAAAATTAGAACCTTTTGGGTTACTGGCATCTAAATTATCGGTAAAAGTGTATCGCGCGCCGATTTCTGCGCCTAAAATAAGAAATTGATTCAACCTAAATTTAGCCCCAACGGTCATGGGAATAGCAAAGCTACCATCCCTTTGATTCAGATCTTGCACCTGCCCTCCTAAGGCAATGTAATTAAAATCATATCGGAAATACGTTACCCCGGTATAGAGATAAGGCGTAAATGCGGGGCCTAATTTATGAAGATTGTATTCTACAAAATTGAATTCCAGACCCAGGGAATACTCTAAAACCGAATTTTCTACCCGATATCCTCTTTGTTGTCGGGACGGTTTACTGGATTCACTATCGTCTGCGGTAAACTCGCCTCTATACACACTGGCTCTCCAGGCATAGCGTTTGCTTTTGTTCCATTTGAATAGGGCTCCAAACGCCAAACCTGAAGGCAACACGTAATTTGTTCTCCCTACATCGCCAATAACATTGGATCCTCCGGCAAACACGCCTACTTCATACGTTTGGGCAGTGCCGCTTACTACGGCCAACAAACACACCAAAAAAACTGTTCTCATAAAAAAGCTTGCAAATATAACAACGCCTAAGAGTAACCTTCTTTCATTGTCATATACTTGTTCTCTTTGTAAAACAGTTTTTACCCTTATTTATTGTTAGCAGATCGCTTAGTTCCTTCGGTCTTCTCCCCATAGCAGCTTATTCCTTAGCGTTTTGAGGAAACTTTCGGATTTGTATTCAATCATTTTTATCTGAAATGGGGATTTCTGCACGATAATCTCCTTACCATTGGGAATTGTAGCGATCCGGGAATCTAGGGATACCAGATGGTTTTCTTCCCGTCCGGAGACTTTTAGGCGTATTTGAGTATCATCCGAAATAACAAAAGGGCGCGCGTTTAAATTGTGCGGAGCGATCGGGGTAAGCACTAAGGACTTAGCGTTGGGAGCAATCACGGGCCCCCCACAACTTAAGGAATAGCCTGTAGAGCCTGTTGGGGTAGAGACAATCAATCCATCAGCCCAGTATGAGGTAAGGTATTCATTGTTCAGATAGGTCTCAACCGTAATCATAGATGTGGTGTCCTTACGGCTCACTGTGATCTCGTTGAGCGCAAAGTTTAATTCGCCAAAGGCCTCAATATTGGAGTCCAGGCAAATCTCCACAAGGCTTCGTTCTTCAATTGTAAATTTACCTCCCAGGAATTCCGTTACCACCTTTCGAATGTCCGACTTCTTAAAGGTGGATAAAAAACCCAATCGTCCGGTATTCACTCCTACCATGGGGATGCCTAAATCCCGGACATAGGTCACGGCTCGCAACATAGTGCCGTCTCCTCCAAGGCTTATAAACATATCAAAAGCACTATCCAGGCCACTATCCACAGAAAATACCGTTACATTCTTGCGGTCTGAAAATCCGGGGATACGTTTTGAAAACTCAACTTCAACCGCAATACTGGCCTTATTCTTATCCAGCTCTTCAAAAAGCTCCATAAGATAGGGAACATCCCCTTCTTGAAGTAGTTGACCATAAATGGCGACACGCATGTTATACGTTTAGATATTTATCCAAATAATCCGACCGTTCTTTTAAGTCCTGCATAAACTGATCGTCGTTGGTACCCGATAATATGGTATACCCATATCTTCTAAAGGTCTGGATAACTTCATTTAGATTTGTACCATTTACTTTAAGGGTAACCTGGATAAGGTCATTTTGGTTATCGGTAATAAAGGCTCCTAGTAGTCGGCTATTATTGCTTTCCACGATTTGGGAGATCTCGCTCATGGAATAGTCTTTTATGCCTTTGGAAATAATAAGGATACCGCCAGGTTCAGTAAAAAAAGGCGTAGCGATAAAGAGCGCAACAATGGCATTGAGATCGTAATACCCTGTAACCCTACCAACATCATCTAACACAGGTAGCAGATTTGCATCATTTTTTGCAAACTCCTCCAATACGTCAAGCCAAAGCGTTTCATTACTTACTGAAAAAGTCTCTAACTGGTATCGGAAGCTTTCAATGGAAGTCTCAGGTTGAAAGCAACCCAGGTCATTTTCGGAAAGTAATCCCAAAAAAACCTCATCTTCGGTTACCGCTACATGGGAAAAGGTAGTTTCCTCAAAAAAGGTGATCACTGCGTCCAAGGTATCTGTCACCTGGAAAACCGGCAACGTAAATAGGATCTGATCATGGATGTTTATTCCTTCCATAGGCTTACAAAACTACAAATTAAAGCGCGCAAAAGGCGTGCCCTTTTTGTATTTTTGCGGCCTCTAAACGGTAAAAGGGATGACCAAACTAAGTGTAAACATTAATAAACTGGCCACACTACGGAACGCCAGGGGCGGAAATCTGCCTAATTTGGTACAATCCGCGAAGGATATAGAGGCCTTTGGAGCGGAGGGAATCACCATTCACCCGAGACCCGATGAACGGCATATTCGCTACGAAGATGCCCGGGATCTTAAAGCAATTGTGCAAACGGAATTGAATATTGAAGGTAATCCTGTTCCGAAGTTTAGGGATCTGGTACTGGAAGTACAGCCCACCCAGGTTACCTTAGTCCCGGATGCCGAAGATGCGTTAACTTCCAATGCCGGGTGGGATACCTTCAGGCATAAGGATTTTCTATCGGAGGTGATCACCACTTTTAAAGCGCAGGGGATACGCACTTCCATTTTTGTAGATCCCGATCCAAAAATGGTTGCTGGTGCTGCCGCAACAGGAACGGATAGGATTGAACTGTACACGGAAAGCTACGCAAAATCCTTTTTGCAAGGGAACAAAAGCGGAATAGTACCTTATGTAGCGGCAGCCCGAGAAGCAAAAGCTGTAGGACTTGGTCTGAATGCAGGGCATGATCTGAATCTGGATAACATTCGATATTTCCGCGAAAATATTCCCGATGTATTAGAAGTTTCTATAGGGCATGCTTTAATCTGCGAATCCATATACCTTGGCCTTGAAAATGTGATCAATATGTATCTACATCGTTTAAAATGAGTAAACTACTTCATTCCACGATCCTGGGCGAGGGAGCTCCCCTACTTATTTTACACGGTTTTCTGGGAATGTCCGATAACTGGAAAACATTAGGGAACCGTTATGCAGCGCATAGTTTTCAAGTACATTTAATTGATCAACGAAACCATGGTAGAAGCTTTCATGACATTGTTTTTGATTATGACGCTCTTGCCGCGGACCTTCGGAACTACATAGCCCATTACGGCTTGGAAAAGTCCCACCTCCTGGGACACTCCATGGGGGGTAAAACGGCGATGCAATTTGCCGTAGACTATACGGATGCTGTACACAAATTAATAGTAGCGGACATTGCTCCTAAATACTATCCACCACATCATCAAGACATCATAGCTGCATTACTCCAATTGGATTTTAATCAACTGAATAGCAGATCTGAGGCAGATAAGCAACTTGCCGTCTCTCTTCCGGATTTTGGCATTCGCCAATTCTTGTTGAAAAATTTGTATTGGAAGGAAAAAGGAAAGTTGGATTTTCGCTTTAACCTGGACATCTTGCAGCATAAGTTGGATGAAATAGGAGAACCCATTTCACCTTCCTCAACTTTTCAGGGCCCTACTTTGTTCTTACGAGGCAGCAGATCCGAATACGTACACCCTAATGATATTACCCTTATCCAAAAACACTTTCCCATAGCAAAGGTAGAAACCGTAGAGAATGCCGGACACTGGTTACATGCAGAAAATCCTGCACAATTCTTTGAGAAATCCATCGCTTTTTTAGATTCTTAAAAATGGCCCTATTTTATTATGCATGCATAATTTTTTACCCGCTTTCATTGCGTGACTGATAAATTTCCGCTAGTTTTGGATATACTCAGTTAACTTTTATTTCAACTTAAACTAACATAATTCTTTTACCCATGAAAAAGTTGTTTGCGCTCCTACCTTTTGTTGCGCTTTTATTTGTCGCTTGTGAAGATGATGACGAAGGCACTGCAATGCAGATGGAAGAGCCGGTAGTCATTACAAGTGGCTCCGCAGATTTCACTAACTATGTAGCTCTTGGTAATTCCCTCACGGCAGGATTTTCGGACAATGCCCTTTTTGCCATGGGACAGGAGGCTTCCTTTCCCAATATGTTAGCCAGTAATTTTGCCCTTGCAGGCGGAGGAGATTTTACAATTCCATTTATGGCGGATGATCTGGGAGGTGCTACTTTGGGTGGTATGCAAATTTTGGGAAATCGTTTGATCCTTTCTTTTGTTACAGGCTCCCCTACTCCAGTTCCCGTAGACACCATGACGTTTGGTACCGAGATCTCTCAAACACTTACAGGTCCTTTTAACAATATGGGAGTTCCAGGAGCTAAAAGTTACCACCTTTTGGCACCGGGATACGGAAACGTTCTGGGTGTTGCTGCCGGTACGGCTAATCCCTATTATGCGCGTTTTGCTTCATCTCCCGATGCTACTATTTTGGGGGATGCCGCTGCACAAAGTCCGTCTTTCTTTTCCCTTTGGATCGGAAACAATGACGTTTTGGGCTACGTAACCGCCGGAGGGGCCGGAGCAGATCAAACCGGTAATTTAGACCCTAGTACGTATGCTGGTCCGGACATCTCGGATCCCAATGTGGTTGCCGGTTCTATTGATGCCATATTGCAAACCATGACATCTAATGGGGCGCAAGGCGTGATTGCCAACCTTCCGGACGTAACCAGCATCCCTTTTTTAACTACTGTTCCTTACAATCCGGTACCACTTGATCAGGCAACAGCCAACGTGTTAAATGAGGCTTATGCCGCATACAATGGTGGGTTACAGTTAGCGGCTGCCCCTGTTGCAGCAGGAGGCCTGGGACTAATAACTCCTGAAGAGGCGGCGAGAAGAACGATTGTTTTTCAAGCAGGAGCTACCAATGCTGCGGTTATGATTGATGAAGATTTGACGGATCTGACCTTTGTAAACCCCGCGCTGATCAATATGCGTCAAACTACACCGGAAGACCTTATTGTTCTACCAGCCAGTTCGTTTATAGGCACCCTTGCGAATCCTGCGGATCCTACCTCCATTAACGGTGTTGCGATTCCTCTATCAGATCAATGGGTATTAACCCCGGAAGAACAGCAAGTGGCCAATACAGCATTAGAAGCCTACAATCAATTAATTTTAGGGTTGTCACAGCAATATGACCTTGCTTTTGTAGATGCCAATGCGCTTCTTATTGAATTACGCGATTCTGGCTTTGCGCTTTCAGACGGTAGTGTGGTTACCGCAGATTTTGGAACCGGGGGCGGTTTCTCCCTGGATGGCGTACATCCTTCACCCAGGGGATATGCTATACTTGCTAATGCTTTTGTTGATGCGATCAACGCCAAATACGGTTCCAATTTACCGGGTGTAGACCCATTAGATTTTACCGGCTTATACATTAATTAAAACGTAAAAAACCGTATATTAAAGCACCGCTAAGGCGGTGCTTTTCTTTTTCCGTAACGATATGAAATTTGTTTTACGCCTTTTGTTAAGTGCGTTGGCTGTAGTTATCTTGGCTAAGGTACTCCCGGGGGTAGCGGTGGACTCCTATATCACGGCAGTTATAGTTGCCGTGGTACTAAGTGTTTTAAACGTTTTAGTGAAACCCCTTCTTATCATTCTTACCTTACCGATCACAATCATTTCCCTGGGCATCTTCTTGCTTTTTATCAATGCAATAATCATTATGCTGGCAGATTATTTTATTAGTGGTTTCCAGGTACAAAGTATATGGTGGGCGCTGCTATTTAGCCTTTTACTCTCTTTACTGCAATCTCTCTTGTTTTCTTTGTTAAAAGAGGATAAAAAAAGGTAAGTTTTCTACCTGATATACAACTTATTAAAAAGTTGTTGAACAAGGCAAATTATAGTACTTTTGCCAGCCATTACAATCAGGAGTTTTATGAACATTTCTAAAGAGCAGATAGACGATTTAAATGCCGTAGTTAAAGTAGCCATCACCAAAGCGGATTATGAAGAAAAGGTAAATTCGATTCTGAAGAATTACCGAAAGCAGGCTAATATCCCCGGGTTTCGCAAAGGTCAGGTGCCTATGGGATTGATTAAAAAGCAATATGGAAAAGCAGTACTGGTAGATGAAGTAAATAAGTTACTACAAGACCATCTCAATAAATACCTTACTGAAGAAAAACTGGATGTCTTGGGGAATCCCCTTCCCAAAGCACAGGATGACTTTGATTGGGATAATGAAAACTTCGACTTTGAATTTGAGCTTGGGCTCGCCCCGGAATTTGACGCTAAGCTAAAGACCAAAAAATCCATTACCCATTACAAGATCGTTGCCGATAAGAAAATGATTGAAGAGCAGGTGGCACGCCTTCAAAAACAGTATGGTAAAATTGTATCCAAGGATACGGTAGCAAAGCAGCATGAGCTTACAGGACATTTCGTGAATGAGGAGGCGGAAATAGACCACAAGACTACCATTGAAATGGAGAAATTAAAAAGTAAAAAGGCTATTGACGCGCTGCTCGGAAAAAAAGCCGGAGATACCGTGACCTTAAAAACCAAAGGGCTTTTTAAGGAAGATTATCTCCTATCTTCCAGTTTGGGCATCTCAAGTGAAAAAGCGGAGAAATTAAATATTGAGGTTAGCTTTACTCTTCAGGAAATCAATGAACGGGAGCTTGCCCCATTGGATACGGAACTCTTCGATAAGCTGTTCGGAAAAGATACAGTTGCTTCAGCGGCCGAAATGAAGGAAAAGATCAAGACAGATTCTGAAAAGCAATTTGAACAACAGTCCGATCAAAAGTTATTGAACGATATTACCGAAAAACTGATTGAGGAAACAAAATTTGACCTTCCCACTGAGTTTCTGACCAAATGGATACAGTTAAGCGGTGAAAAGGAAATGACTGAAATAGAAGCCGCAGAAGAGTATGCAAAATCTGAAAAAGGACTGCGCTATCAGCTTATAGAGGGCAAGATCATAAAAGAAAACAACCTTCAAGTACAGTTCGACGAACTAAAGGAATTCGCCAAAGGTTTCATCAAGTCCCAAATGGCTCAGTATGGCCATATGGACCCTCAGGACGAAGAACTGGAAAACATAGCTTCACGGGTTTTAGGGAATCAAGAAGAGGTAAAACGCCTTTCTGAACAACTGATGAGTCAAAAGCTCCTACAACTGTATAAGGAGCAATGCAACTTGAAAACAAAAGAAATCAGTTATGAAAACTTTGTAAAAGAGGTGTACGGGTAGCGCACCAAATAATTGTATCTTTACAGTTCTGGATTGTAACTAATCCGGAACTTTTTTTTTAAAAAATCTAGGATAAATCCAATGGATTACGGAAAGGAATTTGAAAAATACGCGACAAAGCACCATGGGATGAATAGCATGTACTACGATCAGGTTATCAGTAGTATGCTGCCCGTAAATATGACGCCAAATATTATAGAAGAACGGCAAATGAATATTGCGGTATTCGATGTTTTTTCCAGGTTGATGATGGATCGCATTATATTCATGGGCACAGGAATTAATGATCAGGTGGCCAACATTGTGCAAGCTCAACTACTTTTTTTAGAAAGCGTTGATGCTTCTAAGGATATTTCTATTTATATCAATTCTCCGGGTGGAGGCGTCTACGCAGGCTTGGGGATCTATGATACCATGCAGTTTATTAAACCCGATGTTGCTACCATTTGTACAGGTATTGCGGCCTCGATGGCAGCTGTGCTTTTATGTGCAGGGCAAAAGGGAAAACGCAGTGGTCTACCCCATTCAAGAGTAATGATCCATCAGCCACTTTCAGGAGTGCAAGGTCAGGCAAGCGATATTGAAATTGCAGCGCAGGAGGTGTTAAAGATAAAGGACGAATTGTATCATATTATTGCCAACCATTCGGAGCAGTCCTTCGATAAGGTATATGAAGATAGTGACCGAGATTACTGGATGAAAGCAGAAGAAGCCAGAACCTATGGAATGATCGATGAAATATTGGTAAGGGATCAGGGGTAATTTCGAACGAATGAGATAGAATTTTGTGGCTCTTTTTACGTTATAAGAGTTCGCTTAAAACCAATTGACCATGGCAAAGGAAAACCTGGAATGCTCGTTTTGTGGTAGGAAAAAGCCAGAGACGAACTTATTGATCGCGGGTTTGGATGCGCATATTTGTGATCGTTGTATTGAGCAAGCGTACAGCATTGTTGCAGAAGAATCCAAACAGGCCAAGACAAATGATCTTTCTTCTGAATTGGTCTTAAAGAAGCCGATTGAAATAAAAGATTTTCTGGACACCTTTATTATTGGTCAGGAACGTACAAAAAAAGTAATGTCAGTGGCGGTCTACAACCACTACAAGCGCTTGTTACAGCCAAAAGCCAAGGATGACGGTATTGAAATTCAAAAGAGTAATATTGTCATGGTGGGACAGACGGGAACGGGTAAAACCCTTATGGCCAAGACCATTGCCAAAATGTTGAATGTTCCCCTCGCCATTGTTGATGCCACTGTATTAACTGAGGCTGGTTACGTTGGGGAAGACGTAGAAAGCATTTTAACGCGTTTGCTACAAGCTGCCGATTACAATCTGGAAAAAGCGGAACGGGGTATTGTTTTCATTGATGAAATTGACAAAATTGCCCGTAAAAGCGATAATCCGTCTATTACCCGAGACGTTTCCGGTGAAGGGGTACAACAAGGGCTTTTGAAACTTTTGGAGGGTACAATGGTTAACGTTCCTCCAAAAGGAGGACGTAAACATCCGGATCAAAAGTTTATTGAGGTGAACACGGAAAACATATTGTTTGTTGCAGGGGGCGCTTTTGATGGCATTGAACGTATCATTAC
The DNA here is from genome assembly GCA_038750505.1 of Bacteroidota bacterium. GTDB lineage: Bacteria > Bacteroidota > Bacteroidia > Flavobacteriales > Flavobacteriaceae > Croceivirga. The sequence goes on from JBCDHD010000003.1 coordinate 350,331, forward strand.
CAAACGCCTTAATATGCAGGCGGTTGGGTATAGTGCTTCCAAAGCAGAGGATAAACTGGATGCAGAGAACATTCTGCAATACATCATCCCAAAAGACCTTAAAGAATTTGGCCTTATTCCTGAAATTATAGGAAGATTACCGGTACTTACCCATATGAATCCTTTGGACAAAAAAGCCTTACGCGCCATTTTAACCCAACCGAAGAATGCAATTATCAAGCAATATGAAAAGCTTTTTGCTATGGATGGTATTACATTCAGTATTACCGAACATGCGCTTGAGTATATTGTAGATAAGGCTGTTGAATACAAATTGGGTGCTAGGGGGTTACGTTCTTTGTGTGAAGCGATTTTTACCGATGCTATGTTTATGCTTCCCAGTAGTGAGGAAAACGATTTTAAGGTGACCAAAGCGTACGCAGAAGAGAAGTTGTCCATGGAAACCATGAACAAACTGAAGGCAGTTTCCTAATACTGTGAAGACTTAAACCCGATCGGCGACCGGGGTATACACCATAATTTAGTAAATTCACTTTTAGTGTGACTTACACCGCCGTTTTGGTAACTCTATTAAGTAGCTCCATACAAACTTCAGCAATGATCTTCTCATCTGAGTATAATTCATGCCCAAAATTGGGAACCACCTTAATATCTACGCCAACTTCATTAGCCCAATGTAATCCTGGCTTATAGGTATCACATTCGCCGTAGGTTAGCTGGAGATCGCAGTCCGGCCTGGAAGTTTCCAAACGAATTCGAGTAGCTGAGACAGCCGTTAACGACTTCATAGGCCAGCCTTTAAGCCCCGCCTTAAATGCGATAGTACCTCCGGTACTAAAGGCCAATACATGTACCGGTTCAGTCTCCCGTTTTAACAAATGGGCCACGGCAACATCAATACCGCCCTCTACGAAAGCTTGATGAATATTTTCATGCGTCTGTACGGGAATGTCTAAGGTGGCTAGTTGTTGGATATCGTAAAACTGAATATTGTAGTATTGCTGAAGATAGCCAAAATAAGAAGTAATCCACAGTCCTTTTTTTATCCCCCACATATCGGAAAGGACCACTAATTTCTCTGCCATAATTGTAAAGTTGTAAGTTTTTGGTGTATCAAAGGTGACTACTTAACGTTGTTTTTCACAAAATATTGGTTCAGTGGAATTTTTTATCCGTTAAACGATTCAAATTTACGAAAACGTTTTCGTAAAATCGTATTTCCCTGTGTAGATCGTAGAAATTAGTGTACCATTTGCCGATTTAACTGCAATAATTCTTCCAGGTACTCCCTTGAATTGGATAACCTTGGAATCTTGTGTTGCCCACCCAGTTTGTTTTTAGATTTCAGCCAATCATAGAACAGATCTTCCCTCGCCACATGTACCGTTGGCATTTTTAAAGTCATATTATTGTAACGTTTGGCCTCGTAATCTGAATTCAGGGATTTAAGCGCATTATCCATAAGCTCCGTAAAGTAGCTAAGATTTTCCGGAGGGTTCCTGAACTCAATCATCCACTCATGGGATCCCTTTTCACTGTCCCGCATAAAAATAGGGGCTGCCGTGTAGTCCTTGATCTCAGCCCCGGTCTTCTTACAAACCTGTTGTAGTGCCTCTTCTGCATTTTCTATGATGAGTTCCTCTCCAAAAGCATTGATGTGATGTTTTGTTCGTCCCGTTATTCGTATTCGAAAGGGATGCAACGAAGTAAAACGAATGGTGTCTCCAATTTTATACCGCCACAACCCGGCATTGGTGGTTATCACAAGCGCATAATTCACCCCTATTTTCACTTCCCATATTGGTAGGGCCTTTTCAATCTCAGTACCATGACAATCTACAGGAATAAATTCATAAAAAATACCATAGTCCAACATGAGCAATAGATCTTCAGAGTTATTGCGATCCTGAATTGCAAAAAATCCCTCAGAGGCATTGTAGGTTTCGTAGTAATTAAACCGCTTGCGAGGGAGCAATTTTCTATACTGTTCCCGATACGGAGCAAAACTTACCCCCCCATGAAAATATACTTCCAGGTTTTCCCAAACCTCAAACAAATGGGTCTTTCCTGTTTTCTCCAACACATTGTTCAAAAGTACGAGCATCCAGGAAGGTACACCCGCAAGACTGGTAACATTCTCTTTAATGCTCTCCTCTATTATGGCATCCATTTTAAGCTCCCATTCACTCATTAAAGAGACTTTGCTACTCGGGGTACTGCTGTACTCTGCCCACAAAGGCATATTATCGATGAGAATAGCACTTAAATCTCCAAAAAAGCTGCCATTATCTTCGTACAACTCTTTACTTCCCCCCAAACGAAGTCCCTTACCGGTGAATAGCTGGGAGTTTTCATTATTATTGAGATAAAGGCATAACAGGTCCTTCCCTGATTTGTAATGACAATCTTCCAGGGCTTCCGTACTTACCGGAATAAATTTGCTTTTTGCATCTGTAGTACCGCTACTTTTGGCAAACCACTTGATCTGGGTAGGCCAAAACAGGTTCTGCTCTCCCTGCCGACTACGTTCAATAGTTGGAGAGATATCTTCATAATCCACCAACGGCAGGCGTTCCGCAAAATCCGTGTAACTATGAATCGTTTCAAAATCGTACTGCCGTCCTATTTCAGTATTTCTAGCGTAAGCCAGTAGTTGTTGCAATACTTCCTGTTGTACATCCACCGGATATTTTAAGAAAAGCTCAATTTGATGGTACCGCTTTTTAAGTAGCCAGGAAGCAATGGAATTGAATAACGGTATCGGCATTTTAGGTATCTTTAGCTAGCTTGTTTGGCGAGCTACTAAAATAGCTTTTATTTCAATTTTCTTCAAAAACCGAAATCAATATGCTTTACGAAGGGGTATTGCGAAAAATGCGAACTACAATAGGACCTCCAGTCCAGTACTATCTGGTCTTTGATAATGAGTTTATGCACCTCAACCAGGCTTTGGATAAGACCTTAACTATCCAATTTATAAAATATCAGTGTTTAAATTGTGGCCAGGATCTTCCTATTTATCGCCAGGGGTTCGATAAAAAGTGCTTCTACGAAACCCCGGTAGCAGGGGATTGGATCATGAGACCGGAACTCAGTACGGCGCACCTGGACAAAGAAGACCGGGATCTGGCCTATGAAAAGAAGATGCAATTGCAACCTCACATTGTTTACCTGGCCAACAGCAGCAATGTGAAAGTGGGCGTTACTCGTAAGGCTCAGGTACCCACTAGATGGATCGATCAAGGGGCCCATGAAGCCATTGCCATTGCAGAAGTCCCCAACCGGTATCTGGCGGGTATAACAGAAGTAGCCTTAAAGGAGCATGTAAGCGATAAAACCAGTTGGCAAAAAATGTTGAAAAATGACCTGGAAGATGTAGACCTTCCGGCCTGGCGGGAACAATTACGCCCTTATATTCCCGAAGCAGTAACGGAATATTTCCTGGAGACCAATGGCGAAACCCAACTGGAATTCCCCGTATTGCAATACCCGGAAAAGATAAAAAGCCTGAACCTCGGAAAGACCCCCGCTTATGAAGGGAAGCTAAAGGGGATCAAAGGACAATACCTCTTGTTTGAAGATCAGACTGTGTTTAATATTCGTGGGCATGAGGGATATTATGTAGGCATTGATATCCGGTAATCTGAAAAAATAGATCAAAGAGGACTGTATCCTGTAAATCCCTAAGCACTTTTATTGGTGCCAATGACTTTACCGTTGCCAGGATTTTTTATTTAGATTTAGGTCGTAAAGAGGTAGTTGGTTCAGAAATAATGTCATACTTCTATGGTACTGCCTTCGGATTTTATTTACGAACTACCATGTATAGGATTGGATTGATTACGCCATACTATTCTTCTAAGGAGATAGTTGGGAAAATACCTCAAACTATAGACAATTTAAAATTGACCAAGAAGTATGACAACGTACGATTGACCGGGATTGTCCCGTAAAGATTGAGGTGGCGAATTTTTGCTTTTTGACCCTTGTGGGGTATTACAGTATTTCGGAATATTTAGAAAATAAAACGATTTTTGGCAATACCTTCGGTTCTACCTCCCCTTTTACGCCCAAAGAGCTTTTGCTTTAGAGCAACATGATTTCCAAGATTACATCCAATCATTCGGATTCCAAAACGAAAGCCACCGCTAAAATCGTAAAGGACAAATTTGCGATACCTTAATCAAACGAATACTGATAATTAGTATATTAGAGCTATACACGACTGTAACCCTCCCCTAAAAATTAAAAAACAATCCAAACGGAAAGTACCATAGGCTGAGTTTAAAAACCAGTGGTTACACTAACCGGTAGCATAAAACCAAAAAAATGAAATCAATTAAAGTAAAAGACTGGAATGATCTGAACGATAAATTATTTGCAGATACCTGGGATAAAGATATCAAAAGACACCGCTCTACTTTTGCCTACAGAGGGGCTTCAAAGTCTGAATGGAAGATACAAAATGGGTTGTCCAGGATTGGGACACCTTATCCTAATTTAGAGAACAACTTGATCAAGCAATTTAAAAAGTATGGGCATACACTTGTAGCAGAAAAAGAAACGGAGTGGCATTGGTTAAGTGTGGCCCAACACCATGGGTTGCCCACCCGGTTGATCGATTGGACCTATTCTCCATTAATTGCCTTACATTTTGCTACGGAAGATACGTCTTGCTTTGAAGAAGACGGTGCAGTGTGGAAAGTCAATTATTCCCATGTGCACGATTTACTTCAATCCAAACAAACAGCGGAATTGAAAAAACTTGGGGCACGCATTTTTAATGTAGGCGCTTTAGCCGCTACTATTCCAAATCTCGAAGAACTGGATAAGCTTCACGCTCAAAATTTTGACGTAGCGGTTTTCTTTGAGCCCCCAGGAATAAATGACCGAATAGTCAACCAATTCGCCTACTTTTCAGCTTTAAGTGATCCTTTTATGACCATGGATACATGGTTTCAAAAACCTTATGTAAAAGGGAGTGTTGATGCCACTAAAATTATCATTCCCCACGACTTAAAATGGGAGATCAGAGATAAGCTCGATCAATCGAATGTAAATGAAAGGGTCTTGTTCCCTGGTTTAGACGGTTTATGTTCCTGGTTAAAAAGACATTATATGCCCGCATCTTAAAAACCTAAAACGTACATCGCCACAACACCAAAAAAATTTCCGGTTAAACGGCAATGAAATTCTCTATTTTCACTAGTATCCCCGCCCATGTTTTCTTTGCAGTTTTTTATCCATTACTTTCTACACCTCGTATTTCCGCTCGGGATCGCCTACGTTCTCTTCAAAGCGGAGTGGAAAAAGGCATACCTGATCCTTATCGCTACTATGTTGGTGGACTTGGACCATTTAATAGCTACCCCCATTTTCCAGGCAGATCGGTGCAGCATCAATTTTCACCCCTTGCATACCTATTATGCCATGATCGTTTACGTGGGCGTACTCTTTTTGCGCAAACCCTTTAACATTATTGGAGTTGGTTTACTTTTTCATATGCTTACCGATGCCCTGGACTGTTGGATGATGGGGGCTTAACGCCTCAATTTGTTTTGCCTCTTGAATTACAATGGTACTGTAAGAAGCAACCACAAAAGAGCGCAACTTATTTGAGACCATTGACCAATGGTAAAACTGTGTTAATCCCTTTTATAATTTGATGTTAAATGCCCTCGAGGCAGCGCGGTAATCGCTACCTTCAACGCTCAGTTCTTACTACTCCTTCATTAAGGTGCTACACTATACCTTGCGTTTGGGGATTAAAAAAGAACAGCCGATAAATACTTTTAAGATTAGCCATAACTGCACAACACATCAATCCTAAGCAAATCCACCATGCAACCCACTGTTTTTCTTAGCCTATTTTGCGTTTTCATTTTTAGTTTTTCTTTTTACGCACAAACCCCGAAAGATTCTCTTGATATCCGCCAGGTAGCTCTGGATTATATCGAGTCGCAACACAATGTAAATCCGGAGCAATTTGCGCGCTGTGCACACCCTAGAATGGTGAAACGAACCTTTTGGACCAACAAACAAACAGGAAAAGAATATTTACGGGAAACCTTTACTGATGCCATGGTCCTTCTTGCCGAAACCTATAACCTGGAAGGGGATCGGTTCCCTGAAAACCCTAAAAAAGAGGTTATTATTTTGGATATTTTCGACCGAACTGCTTCGGTAAAACTTATCGCAGATGACTGGATTGATTATATGCATATTGTAAAATTGAACGGAAAATGGCAACTAGTGAATGTCTTATGGCAATTCAACGACGCCGCAGACCATTAGAATTAAGGCATCTACTAAAAATGTGACCCAACAATGCGTTACGTACTACAACTTATACTTTGGATAGTACTCTCCTTTTTATCCGGGTGCTCGGGAAAGAACACCCAGCCGGATATTGTAAAAAACGATCTTCAACCTACCTTTCTATCGGATAAAAACAGTACGAATCCCGAAATTCTGGGCGTTTGGAAATCAATAGGAAATGGCTACTATCTGGAAGTGCGGACAGATAGTCTATTGCTCTACAGCTATACTAAATCATTTTGCTACAAGGAAAAGAATGCATATTTGGAAGGGCTTCTCAATTCCGAAAGTCAATTTGTTCTTCTCAGGGACACCCTTGAACTATATCTAACGGACTTTGGTGACCAAACCAAAATCCTTCAAACCAAAAAAGACTTTGTAAAAGTAGACCGGCTCCCCGAAAACCAGATCGGATTTTCGGAACAAAACACCTTATCTAATGCGCAACGCTTTCAATTGTATCTTGAGAACCTTCAGGAAAATTATGCGTTCCCCCTAGAAAGAGATCTTGACTGGAACACCCTATATCAGAAATACAAAGACAGTCTTGGATCGGATGATGAAATGCTTTTTGCTACTATGGGTAAAGTAGCAACCCTTACGAAGGATCAACACACAAAGGTCATTGCCCCGGATGGGAAGACCCTACAATATCGTATTACACCTACTGCAGAAACGGTGAGGGAAGTATTCGGGCAACAAGCCGAGATCACCGATCTGAATCAGTATTTTAATCAATTCTTTGCTACAAACTACAGTAACATCTCGGATAGTTTATTACTCGGAAAGGGCAAAAAAGCGGCCAATGGAAAGCTGGAATATGGGCATTTAACCAAAAGTGTTGGATACCTCCATATTCATTCCTTTGCCGGTTATCTGGAAAAAGGATACACCAGAAGACAGCAAATAGATAGTTTATCGGCACAAATGCAAAACATAATTACCACCTTCAAAGACACGGAGGCGCTTATTATAGACGTCAGTTTCAATTTTGGGGGATACGATGCCACCGCCCTAACGATAGCCGGTTATTTTACTGAAACCCCGGTTTTTTCACACAAAAGTCAGGTGTATTGGAAGGGTAGATTTTATGAGGAAGATGAAGTGGTTATATATCCCGCAGCAACAACTGCATTTACGAAACCGGTATACCTACTCACCACAGATATAAGCAGGAGTGCTGCGGAGGGTTTTGCTATGATGATGCGTGCTTTGCCCAAAGTTAAACTGATTGGGACTAAGACCTTAGGGACCCTTTCAGGAATGCTGGGAAAATCCATTGGGGATTTTTACACCACCTATTCCAATCAACGCCTTGTGGATAGCAACGGGGAATTCTTCGAGGTTTCCGGGGTACCACCAGATATTGAACGCGTGGTTTTCCGGAAAGAAAATATTTTTCACAGTCATAAGCGTACCGTTCGGGATATTGTTAAAATGATTGAAGCCAGATAACCAGGGTAATGAGCATAGTGAAACCGTATTACAGACAGGACCTATGCCTTTATAAAGATCTCTGGATAGTAACGTTGAAGCCCGTTAGAATTTTCTTGAATACCATATCCGTAGTTATTTTTTAATTCACTTTCAAAAGATATAACCGACAATTAATCCATAAAAATCTTGTGTTGATCTTACCATAACAGAAGATATAAACAAACCCAGAAGTGAAACCGATAAGACATAAAATTGCAGTATTGTTGGTTTTGTTTTATATTTCCATAAAATACTCCCTCACTATTTGCTACGCTATATTTCATACTTTTAAAAGTGTGATTTTATTGTCATCAATTTACACGGTGTAGATTGCTGTTTTTAACTTGTTGTGCTACAATTTGTCGCAAATCAAGAAAATAAAGAATATCGATCTTCTTTGTTAGAAGATTACATAAAACGAACTACCATGACTAAAAAACTTATCGAGAACTTTGATATGGGCGTTGATTTTGATGGGGTCATAATTTTGTTAGCTCAAAATCTTTACTCAGACCCTAACATTTTCCTAAGAGAATTAATTCAAAATGCCCACGACGCTATTCAAACCCGGAAATTCTCGGATAAAGACCTGGCTGGAAGGATCGAAATCAGTTTTGATAAAGCTAAACGGACCATTTCGTGTATAGATAATGGAATAGGAATGAACGCCAATGATATTAAACAACATTTAGCTACAATAGGAGCCAGCGAAAAACGATTACGGAAGCAGAACAAAAATGAAGAGGATCTGGCTAAAAATCTAATTGGTCAATTTGGAATTGGACTTCTATCGGCATTTATTGTTGCTGATAAGGTAATCGTAAGAACAAAAAAAATAGGTTCTCCAAACGCTTTCGAATGGCATAATTCCGGATCACTTAAGTGTGATTTGTTCTCGGACACAAAAGAAGATAATGGCAGTGAAATAACATTACATATCAAGGAAGAATTTGATTTTCTTTTAGAAGAAAAAAAGCTGTACGATATAATTCGAAAGTATTGCGGTTTTATTCCCTTTCCGATTTCCCTTAATTCCAAAGGGCCAATAAACGAGATTGATGTTCCCATATATCGGGACCACTGGGAATCGGAAGAAGAAAAAAAATCTAGATATGCACTATTTGTTGAAAACCGGTATCAACATAATGAATTGCCGCTGGATATAATACCTTTCCATATTACCGGCAGCTATACTGCCAGAGGGGTACTGTTTTTTTCTCATAGGCCAATGCCGGATGATTCAACCGGAGTAATTGATATTTTCATTAAAAGAACCTTTATTAAAGAAAATGATACCTCATTGCTTCCGCAATGGGCTAAGTTTGTGAGAGGGGTTATAGATAGTCCTGATCTCCAGCCTACGGCTTCAAGAGATAACATAAAGATCAATGATTTATGCTTTGATTACTTAAAAGAAGAATTGGGAAAAATAATCATAGAGCGATTAATTGAAATATCGCAGGAACAACCCAAAAAATTTGAAAAAATAAATCAATGGCACCATTATCATTTAAAAGGAATGGCGTGCAAGCATGATGTTTTCTTTAGTAAGGTAAAGGACTTACTGCTGTTTGACACAAATAGCGGGTCATTATCACTGCCTAGTTATTTTGCTTTAAATCATGAGACGCAAGAAAACCAGACCGGAAAAGCCATTTACTATTTCCCATTCAGAAATACCATCGCCATCTTTAAAAAATTAGCTGACAAAAATAACTTAACAGTAATAAATGCGGCGGGGACATTTGATGAAGAGTTTTTGGAAAAATATTGTGAACATGATTCAAAGGCATTTCTCGTAAACCTCGAAACAGATTCCAGTGTTTTTACAAAAGAGAATTTTGGTGAGGAAATGAAACCTCTTTGTGATAGGTTTGAACATATTTTGAATAGATCAATTACCGGAAACATAGAGATAATTGTTAACGCCAAAACCTACTCTCCCGAAAATATGCCTGCATTTATTTCTAGCGATAAAAGCAATCTTAGGAACAAGGAGATTGAAGACATAATAGATTTTCAAACCATGTATAGTGGCATCGATGAGATTGCTAGGGAGTTTGTAGATAATAAAAGTAAAGAAATTTTACACCTAAACCTGAATACAAGTAACCCACTTATAAAAGAATTGGCGTTAACTACTGATCTTAATGAACCTGACGTAAAAAGCATAATCATAGGGTTGTATAATTTGGCATTAATTTATTCAAGGAATTACATATCTGAATCTAACCTGAATGCCATTCAGGATGAATTCGTTAGCACCTTTTCCAAGTTACTTTCGTACAATTCCAAGGTCAATGACTTAAAGTTAAAACTTGAAGAAAGCCGTAATTCTTTAGTCAATAGCGTGAAAGAAACAGAATGGTGGAATTTACCAGCTCAAAAAAATCAGGAAGTAGAGCATATCGTTCTTTTTGTTGTCATGGACTATAAAACACTTTTCAATCCGTTTTTCGATGCCATAAAAATGGTGTTTGAGTGCGATCCTTATTATTTTGAGGTTATACGCGCAGATGAAAAGACCTATACCGGTAATTTAATGGATAACATAATAGAGCATTATAAGCGCTCAGATGGATTTATTATTGAACTTTCGAGATCTAACGTTAATGTGTACTATGAGTTAGGAGCTTTAAGCCCATTTACCAATAAGAGAACAATATTGAAGTTCAAAAGTGATGATTCGGAGGAATTGCCATCAGATTTAAAGGGAATATTGTACACCAAATATAAATTGGTCCAAGCTGCGGAAGATATTGCTGCTCAGATAAGAGGAGTATTAAAAAAAGATGGGGAATACACCAATGTTGAAATACGCAATTTATTGGCCAAGAGAAAAAAGAGATACCTATCAAAACACATTTTTACTAATGAAAAAATTAAATGGAGGTATAATGAAAAGGATGTGATACAAATTCTGAACAATTATAAGAGTATTGAAGATTTTATTGATGAAGATGTAAACAAGGTCTTTAGTAAAACAGACATACCAGTAGACGAAGTTGGGTTATTACAAAGTAACCTAAGGGGATTGATTAAATTTTAATTCTAAACAAGCATAAATGTCCAAATGGGATGTAAAACAACTTTGGGAAAAGATTCAGGAAACACTTGCAGTCGTTGATTCTGCGAATGATGCCTATAAAAATAGAAATCTTTCCGATGCTATTGGAAGAATGGAGACCGTTCTCACCTCTGTTGAAGAGATTCAAAGGGACTGTCCCAGCAGGGTCATACTGGAATTAGAGGCTATAATCAGTAAGGAAAATCCCATAACTATTAATTCTTTTTTAACCGATATAAAAAACGAGATGGTCCATTTTAAAGGAATATCTCAAATGCAATTGGGGGAATACCAGGGGGCATTGGCTACACTTTCAGTATTTGTAAACAATTCCTCAGCCACAGGTAGTTTTGAACATCGCTATAGGACCTTATTAGTTTTTGTACAAATTGCTCAACTAATCCCGAAAAGATCCACAGTTATTGATAAGACCTATTCGCAAATTGAAGCATACCTTAACTCGGTTAACAAGTCGGAATATAATTCGGAGTTACTGCTGTTTAGGTCTCGCTTCGAGTTTTTAAAAGGTAATTTAGATCAAGCCTTAGGACTTGCAAAAGAAGCCTTGCTATCCAAAAAATTGTTGAAAAAGCACAGAGACATTAATTATGGCCAAGTTTGGGATTTTCATTTTGATGGTTTGGTGTCAATTTCGTTGATGTTACATAAAATAGACCAAGCTAAAAAGTATGTTAAAGAATGGGAAAATTCGGATAATACGATGCCCGCGAATAGATTGGTTAGGATGAATAAATGTCGATCCGACATAGCGCGGTTCGAAGGAGATTTTTCAAAAGCAGTAAAATTCGCTAAACGGGGATTAAGATATGCTGAAGAATCAGATTACAGGGAAACCTACTATGCCGTTACATGTTCGCTATTCCATGCCTATATCGAATGGAATAAATCCGAAGAAGTTACTAAAAATCTATTTCGATTAGATCGACTGGAAGCATCTCAACGGCTATTTGTAAACTATCATGCCGCATTAATTAGATTAAGACATGCAGAGCAGTCAGAATGGATCGAAAGCCGCATTAATTCTGAACATCTCACAGCTCCACTTGACCAATTAGGGTTGGAACTTGATAGTTTATTGGGAATAACATATTATAGCGATTACAACAGTAACCACCTTAAAACAATAGTCTACTAGTGGATGTTTTAATCACGGGATTCAACAAATTCGGAAATCTAAGCTACAATCCCTCTCAACTTCTAGTTGAAGAGCTGGAAAGGAGAAGATATAGCTACGAAGGAATCAATCTAAATACACTGGTTCTGCCGACTGAGTTTAAGCAGTCAGAACAGTTGCTGATAAAAGCACTCAAAGCATTGAATCCAAAAGTTGCACTTTTACTAGGTGTGGCTCAAAACACTTTGTTGCCTAGTTTTGAAAGAGTTGCGCTTAACATAAATGACACAGATGCTCCTGATAATTGCGGTTTTTGTCCAAAGGGCGTAATTAACAAAGCCGATGGTAAAAATGCTTATTTTACAAAATTTCCAATTGAAAAAATCATACAAAAACTAGACGATATAGGAATAAGAATAGCTATTTCCAATCATGCTGGGACTTATGTTTGCAATCACGTGTATTACATTGCTCATTACTTTATCGAAAAGGAAAATATGAAGACCCTTTGTTGTTTCCTCCACATTCCCTATCTAGAATTCGATCGCTCCTTTAACAAGAAAGCCAGTCAATTAACAATTATTCAGATGACAAAAATAATGGAACAAATTATTAAACAACTTCCAAGAGTAATTGACCAAAGCCCCCAATCCTTGTAGCATAAAGAAACAAAAACAGTATCGTGTTTTAAGGATGCCTTCTACTTAGACATAACCAAACTTTCAAATCAAAAGAATGCCTTAATTCTTATTGCACTTGGTAAGCGTCTTTCAAGAAAGGCAGCGGATTTCAAAAACGTTTGCTATAGCTAATGGCTACCTGCATAGCTTATCAGTTCCAAAGAATGGTTGATTTTTATTTGTAGTATTCTTTTTCTTCAGGAAAATAGAATACGCTACTCCTCAAAAAACATCAGAACCTTATATTGTCCTGAAAAAGAGTTGTTATAGCTGTAATCAACAAACTACATATAACCCTGAAGATTATAGCATTCAAAAGAGAGAGTACCCCTGTTTAGTAACTTATCCCAGCACGAACGCAACCGAATCCCTATTTGTTGATCTACCAAAAAAACAACCTATGCAAGCGTATTTCTCAATCAAAAAATTCACTTTTTTAGCACTAGTGGTGCTAGTATGCATCAATTGTTCTAGCGACGATGACGCTGTTATCTCCTACGATCTAACCGGAAGTTGGCGTGTGGTGGCGTTTACAGTAGAGGGAACTACCATTACCAAAACAGCGGAAAATACCTGGCCGGATTTCAATAACGGGGATATTACTGCTATTTTCACCGAAGCGAACGCAGAAGGGGAAGGAGAAATCACCGGATTTACTGTTACAAATGCCTACAATGGCACCTACACTATTCAAGAAGGTGGAGAAATTGCAATTGGCCCTGTAGCAACAACTTTTATTAACGAACCTGAGTGGACCCAATACTACAAAATAAGCGGGGCAGAACAGTATGAGATTAGAAACGAAAAGCTTTTTATCTACTACAACAACAAGAGCAATACAATCGTTCTGGAACGGTTGTAAAGCTCCTCATTTCAGAAAGCATAGGGACACTAATTCACCACATTTGGTAGAGAGATGGCCAATAGATCTCCATATTGTAGAGATGCCCATTAGGCTATAAACAGGTCCGAAAAAGCGCGCAATCCACTATCTTTACTAGTCAGGGTGTAAAATCAATAGCATTGTTTTATAACCCCAAGGGAATCTATTAACATCTCAACAAATGATTGCACGAATCTGGAAAGGAAAAACCAAACTCGAACACGCAGAAGCCTATACGGATTTTATGAAAACCCGTGCAGTACCGGATTATGAGCGTACCGAAGGATTTGTAAAACTGATCTTTCTTAGACGAACGGACAAAGAACACGCCTATTTTGAACTGATCACCTTTTGGAAAAACCTCGAAGTGATCCGAAATTTTGCAGGCGTTCCAATTGAAAAAGCAAAATACTATCCGGAAGACCAACAATTTCTACTGGAATTTCCGGAAACGGTCACACATTTGGATGTATTTGCTGAATAGTGTATTCAACCGACCATGAAACTATCCGTTGAAATAAAAACCGTTGCCCATAAAAGTGTCCTTTGCTGGTTGGCAACAGCGTCTGACGAAAACATCCCCAATGTTTCGCCTAAGGAGGTTTTTGCAGTTTACGGTGATGATATGGTAATCATTGCCAATATTGCCTCCCCACAAAGCGTCCGGAATATCAAACACAATGCAAATGTTTGTGTTAGTTTTATTGATATCCTGGTACAAAAGGGATATCAGCTCAAAGGAAAAGCAAGGATCATCGGCGCAAAAGATGCTGAATTCCCCACTATGGAAAAGATACTGATGAAAATGACCGGGGGTAAATTTCCCTTCTCCACACTTACCGCGATTACCATAGAACAAAGTAAGCCCATCATTGCACCGCGTTACAGCTTGTACCCAGAGACTACCGAAAAGGAACAGATAGCAAGTGCGAAAAAACGCTATGGTTTCTAGCGATCTACAGGACAAACCAAAACGGACAATTTGATATTTCACAATACCTAATCCGGCGCTACCGTAAGCCCTGTTGCAATGTAAAACAAGTGAATGAACGCACCGAATTAAAGTGTTCAAAAATGGAATAGAAGTACTATCAAGAACATTTCCCTAAAGTCGTGTGCCGCTGAGGTTAGCAGACTACTCCACTTTTAAACTTTGTATTGGGTTCTGTCTTGCAGCTCGTACCGCTTGGAAACTTACCGTAAACAACGCTATAAAGAGCACACCAAAAATAGCGGCCCCAAAAACCCACCAAGGTATTTCAATGCGATAGGTATATCCTTCCAACCACCTCCCGATAAAATAACTTGCTATTGGAATCGCAATTAATCCGGAAAGCAACACCAATGCGGCGAAATCTTTTGAGAGCATTTGGAATAAGCTTGAGATTGATGCTCCCAACACTTTTCGTATCCCGATTTCTTTTGTTCGTTTTTCCGCAATAAAGGAAGCCAGTCCAAACAGGCCCAAACAACTTATTATAATGGCCAATACCGAGAATATTCCGGATAACTTGCGAAGACGTTCCTCTGAAATAAATTTCTTTCCAAAGGCTTCATCTACAAATTCAAATTCGAAAGGAACGTTTGGGGCAATCTTTCGAAATACCTGTTCAATCTTGGTAAGGGACTGGGTTACATTTTTAGTAGGTGCTAGTTTTAATGCGATACAGTTGGTATTGTCATAATCTATCATGTAAATAGCAGGTTTGACGGGATCAAAGGGTGATTCGGCTAACAGGTTTTCAACGACACCTATTACCCTATGTGTGCCATCATACCATCGAATCGTTTTTCCAATCGGATTTTCCATACCCATGTACTCAACCGCTGCTCGGTTAAGAATATAAGCTGTGGAATCCGAACTAAAGTCTCTGGAAAAATCCCTTCCTGCCGCAATATCCCACCCCACGGTCTTACCATAATCGTGAGAAACGAAAAAGGTAACAATATTAGTAAGCAAATTAGGGGCTTTACCCTCCCATTCAAATCCTCCGTTACTGTTCCATGCTTCCGTCAACGGGCTAGAGGATTCCGCAATTTCCTTGACCATTCCCGTATTTTTCAATGCCTCCCTGAGCAAATTGTACTTGCCTTCGTAATCTTCCGTGCTCTTGGGAATCACGATCAATTGATCGCTATCATATCCGAGGGGCCGGTCTTTGGTATGTTGAATTTGCCGATTAATAACAACCGTCCCGACCATTAGCACTATGGAAACTGTAAATTGCACCACAACCAAGGTCTTGCGGAAAAATACCGCAGATCTTCCTGATTGAGTGGTTCCACTAAGCGCTTTTAAGGGACGAAAGGACGACAAATAAAGCGATGGATAACTTCCTGCCAAAAGACTAGTAATCAAAACCAATCCCAAACTAATTAACCAAAATAACGCATTTGATAAAGGAAAGACGATCTGTTTTCCTGCTAATTCATTGAATGCAGGTAAAAACAAAATAACAAGCGCACAAGCCATTACAAAAGCGAAAAAAGTGACCAACAGGGATTCGAACATAAATTGTACTATCAATTGATTTTTGTCGGACCCCACGGTTTTCCGGATGCCCACTTCCTTGGCTCTTTTCTGGGCCCTGGCTGTAGAAAGATTCATAAAATTAATGCAGGCTAATACGAGAACAAAAATCCCGATGATACCAAACATCCTCACATATGCTATAGCACCACCGATAGACTGGCCATTTTTGAAACTACTTTTTAAGTGCCAATCTTTCATCGGGTGAACGAAGATCTCCGGATTGCTCTGTTTCGTACCCTCCGGAACATGATTGTAAACGGTTTTCTTAATTTTTTCATTAACCGCATCAATGGTGGATCCCTGCATCAGTTGTACATAAACCTGATGGGAGTTATTATCCCATAGCTTTCGATCCCTTTCCGTTTTCACCCATGCATTGGCTGAGACATAATGGTCCCAAGGTGCGATAAAATTTAATTCTCGGGAATCTGATTCGAACGAAAAGGCATCAAAAATGTTCAAATTCTTAGGAAGGTCCTCAAAAACCCCCCTAACCGTTGCAAATTGATTGTTGTTTATTTTTATTGCTACTCCCATGGGATTTTCATTGCCAAAAAGCGCTTTTGCAGTTGACTCAGAAAGCACTACAGCATTAGGGTCCTCAAGCGCACTTTTATCGCCTCGCACCATGTTTAGGGAGAACATGCGAAGGGCATCTTCCTCCATAAACAAACCATATCGGGTAAGGTTTTTTTCTTTGAACGATAAGACATGGTCTCCCGGAAATGAACCCATGACCACATATTTAAAGTCATCGGCATAAACATCCCGGAGTTCATTTGCCAGGGGGTAGGGTAAGGTATAGCGCGTGCGGGTCTCACCATCAAACGTCTTGTTTATCAAGACCTGTCCAACTTCGTTGTAATTGTCAAAGTCAGTATTGAAAGTGATTTCGTTATGTACCCACAGACCGATAAGCATGGCTATTGTTAAGCCAATGGCCAGTCCGCTAATGTTTATAAAGGAATACGTTCGATGCTTTAAAAGGTTTCGCCATGCAATTTTTAGGTAATTACGTATCATATCGCCGCTAGTTGTGTTATGGCCGGTAGTGCCTTTTGTTTATCTTCTCTGTCACAGCTATTCTGTTGGGTACTATATTCATGCCACTATCTATAACTATTTGATAATTAATATATTAATTCAAAAAAAGTTATACAACCAATGCACTTCTGTAAAAAAAATTGACAGAAATTGTAAAAACTATTTACAGTAAAATGGTGTCATCCGGGTATTTTGAAATGTAAAGATTCTTTCTATAAGTGCCATAAAGGAAGTATTCCTTAAGAAGCTAAGGCGGTGTCCCACCCTATTTCATAAGCGCCAGTTTACTACCTTACCACTACAATTCCTCCCTGGTTTTGCTTAGCTTCGTTGGGGATAACTTTTCCGATAGGCTCCTTTTCGGTGTCTTCAAACGCCCTATTTTGAATGGTATTCTTCATATACTGGACGGTCCTATCTAGTTAAACTTTCCTAAATTGCCAATTGGTTATTATGAGGTGCTAATTATGGACTTAAGTAAGCAACTTCTTTTTACATTAAGTATCATAGGGGGTATAAACGGACTACTTTTAGGGGTATACTTCAGTATTGCCTCCCAAAAAAATAAAACCTCCGGGTACTTTCTTTCGGCATTACTTTTTGTAGTCAGTATCCGGGTGTTAAAATCTGTTTTTTTGTACTTCAATCCCCGGTTATCAGGAATATTTATTCAGATAGGGCTTTCTGCATGTGCTTTGATTGGCCCTTTTCTTTTCCTCTATATACAAAGTTGGCGCCAACCGGAAACCAAGACCCGGTGGTTTTTACATGTAATTCCTATTACGATATTCGTAGCATGTCTTGGGCTGCTTTATCCGTATACCGAGCATCGGAGGGTATGGTCACGTTTTATAGTAAAATCCATTTATCTCATTTGGCTGGTCTATATTTTATTTTCGGCGAGATTATTACGTCCTCTTCTAGCGAAGTTTTTCAAAAAAAATCTGCGTCTGGAAAGCGCAGAAGTATGGGTCCTGAGTGTTTTTTTGGGAGTTTCCGTCATTTGGATCGGTTATAATCTTGGAGCGTTTACTTCCTACATTGTAGGGGCTATCTCCTCTTCCTTTGTCTTCTATCTTTTATTGCTTTTCTGGATACTTAAAAGAAAAAATGCCAAACCTTTCTTTGAAGAACATATCAAATACCACGATAAGAAGATAGCAGACAAAGAAGCTGCCCAACTCATTGATCAATTAAACAACTTGTTGGCGGAAGAAAAGCTGTATAAGAACGCTAATTTAAAGATAGCAGACATCGCAAAACAGTTACATATTACTCCGCATTATCTGTCGCAGGTACTAAACGACAATTTGGGAGAAAGTTTCTCCGCGCATATCAATATGTACCGCATTGAGGAGGCCAAAAACCTGCTCGTAAAAGAACTACATTTTACTACGGAGGCTATCGGTTATCAATGCGGCTTCAATTCAAAATCTACTTTTTTCGCTGTTTTTAAAAGAATTACCGGATTTACCCCCGCAACCTATCGATCTGATAATCAATAGCGCTAAGTTCACGTTTTCGAATTCCGTACTCCTACTTTAGAAAAGTCTTCCTCTCCGTGGACATTTGATCTTCATCTTGCGATAAAAATGCAAAGATGAAAAAAACGATGCTGGTGCTTCTTGTTGCTGTATGGGCTATCAGTAAAACGATTGCACAGCCGCCCAATGGGAAAAAGGTAGTGATTGTAACTTCCAATCAGCATACCTATGGCACTACCAAACTCAATGCTGCTAATCATTTTGAAGAAATTGTGGTGGCCTATGATGTGTTTGTTAAAGCTGGTTATGAAGTTCATTTTGTAAGTCCCTTAGGCGGCGCCATTCCCATCGGATATCTTAAAACATCAGACAGTATTCAGAAAAAGTATTTCTACGATGCGCTATTAATAAACAAGCTCAAAAATACCTTCACCCCAACCCAGATCGTAAAAACCGACTATTCCGCTATTTATTTCAGTGGGGGTGGTGCTGCCATGTTTGGTGTTCCGGAGAATGCGGAAATCCAGGAGATCGCTAAAACTATTTTTGCAAAGGGCGGAATTGTCTCTGCGGTTTGCCATGGTACAGCAGGTATTGTAAAAATCAAGGATGACGAAGGCAATTATCTATTCAAAGACAGAAATATAACCGGTTACCCAGATGCATTTGAGCGAAAAGATGCTGACTACTACACCACTTTTCCCTTTTCCATAGAGCAAACCATAAATGCCAATGGAGCCATATTTCAGTATTCCAAAAAAGGATGGGATGGCTTTTATGTTGTAGATGATAGGTTGATTACCGGTCAAGACCCAACCTCCTCTGCAAAAGTTGCCCAGTTGGTTGTAGATAAGCTTATGAAAATAGAAAATCAGTAACACAAACATCAATCTAAAATCAAATACATGAAAAAGTTATTCTTATCCTTACTGTTATGCGTCCATTTTGTAATTGATACGGTTGCCCAGGAATCAGACTATACAGCGGTAGAAAAAACGGTATTTTACTATTTGAACGGCGGTACTAACAACGACTTTGAAACGCTTAAGAAAGCATTCCATCCCGAAGCAACAATGCAATTTATTCGTGGGGAAAACTATGTAGCGGTCAACGCTTTGGAGTTTTTTGAAAAAGGTATCAAACCCGGCCCCAAACAGAACCGCAGTACGGTAGTGGAGCAAATTAACGTTGCCGGTAATGCTGCAAGCGCCAGACTTCGTATAGACTACCCCTCCTTTTATTTTATAGACTATATGAATTTATTGAAAATCAATGGCGAATGGAAAATCGTAAACAAGATATTCCATAGGCAAAGTAAGCAAAAATGAACCTAGGAAAGCCAATACAATTTTCCAAATCCATACCCAGAAGTACACCGAACTCCTTCAATGCTCCTGACTGTCTTCGGGAGGCTCATGGGGTACATGGCAATAGAGAATTGGCAGGTAAGCACTACAAAAATCATTGGTACTACATCCTAATACCACTAAAGCCATACAAATGATCAAAAGAATTAACAATACCCATCCTGAAAAATGAAATTACCATTTACTTCACTCCTACTACTAGCTGTTAGTTATTTCGGTTTATCTCAGACGTTTACGGGCAACCAAAAAGATGTCGATCAGATACTGGAAAACACCAAAACCTTTTCGGCATATGTGATGCGCTCGGATTATACCGGAATCGCTTCTTCCTACACCGCCGATGCAAAGATATTTCCCAATACAACTTTAATACTTGAAGGTGAGGACATTATAAAATACTGGACGTTACCGGAAGGGCTTAGTAGACCCTATCATAAAATAACTCAGAGCGAAATCACTGTAATCGAAAATACAGCCTATGATTACGGATATTATGAAGGTAAGACCAAACGCAAAGATGGGCAGCTATCATCATGGAAAGGGAAGTATGTTATTGTCTGGAAAAAGATTGAGGGCCAATGGAAGATGTATTTGGATATCTGGAACAGTGTAAAAGAAAAGTGATCATGAAAACGATATGTTTAATCGCTAGCGTGTGTGTACTTTTTTCCTGTACGCCGGCAAAACCACAATCCTCTCAGAAGGTTGTCGAAGGAATAGCCCAGGAGCTTCTTGAAGATGAGCGCTTTCATTCCACAACCATAGTGGTCTATAAGGGCGGAAAGTCAATTATTCGTCATTATGGAGAATTAACAGAGGGCTTGGGAAATACTCCAACCGATTCTTCACTTTACGATATTGCCTCACTGACCAAAACGTTTACCGGCACTTTGACCGCTAAAGCGGTTTTGGATGGAAAACTGAAATTGGAGGATGATATCAGACAGTTTCTTGAGGACGATTATCCCAATTTGCAATATCGAGGGGAAAAAATAACAATACAACACCTATTGACACATCGTGGCGGTTTTCCCAATTTTGCCCCAAGAAGTGAGAACAAAAAGGTTTTTTTTACAGGGCTCAGGCATATTGAGATCGCTCAAAAACCAGGTGATGTGTATCAATATTCCAATATGGCCCCGGAACTTATGGCATTCATCCTTGAAAAAGTGTACGGAACACCTTACCATGATTTGATAAGGCACCATATCTTACAACCCAATGGGATGGAAACGACTCGATTTTCGCTGGTTGGGGTCAATGCGGAAAACATTGTAAAAGGGTATGATGGCGAACGACCTGTAGCAAAACTAACGCAAAATTTATGGGGTGGCGCCACAGGACTTCATGTTACCGCTCCGGACCTGCTCAAGTATATGCAGTGGCAACTGGATAGCACTAATGAGGTGGTACAGGAGTCCCATAGAAAGTTAGGGCAAAGTCCCTATGGCTTTGACTTGGGGTATTACTGGAACATCGTTGAAGAAGAGGGTCAAACTATTTGCCGTCATCACGGAGGTACATATGGTATGCAAAATTGGTTTATGGTCTATCCAAAATACAATATGGGTATCGCGATGTTAACCAACAGTAGTTTTGAAGAGACCGGTGGGATCTTAGAAGGTCTTATCGAACAATTATATCACCACCTAAAGAACGAAGATCTATAAAAACGGATCATAGATCAGTACTTCCATGCAAAACAGGGCCAGGGGTTTAAGGTTTCCTAGCCGGAAGGATGGGTCAAGTTTTTTACCTTTGAAAAGGTAACGGGAAGATCAGTTTTTTACGGTGTCTTTCTTCTTTTTGTTGCCCAATAAGCCGCCTAAGATGCCTTTTGCTGCCTTCTTTACGGTGTTTTCAGTAGTAGCGGAATCGGTTACCGTACTATCCTTGTCGGTAGTCCCTAACAATCCGCCTAATGCCTCGGTAACGCCCTCTGCTGTTGTGGTTTGGGTAGAGTCTGTTTTGCCGTTCCCCAGCAAGCCTCCAATCAAATTTTTCGCTTCGGCCTTCCCTTGATTTAGTAGCTTTTGTTTTTGGATCTCAACAAGTTGCCCGGTCAGGTCTTTTACCCCGGAACTAAGATCTGTACTCACCTTTGGACTGGTATAATTGCCACCTATGCTGGCCGTAACAGGTATGGTAAGCTCCTCAAGACTGTCGTCATCAATTTTTGCAAGAAGGCCGGTGACCTCATCCCCCAGGTATTTTGCCGGTACGTCCAAAGTGGCCTGGTACTGCATTTGCTTGTCGAAGGTGTGGCTTCCCGAAACGTTTACTGCGATGTCCTGGTACTTTAAAGCGAAGGGCTTTACTGCTACCTTACCTCCTTCAAAGGAAAGGGCGGTTTTCAAATCGTTCAAGTCCAGTTTTTCCATATCGATAAAGCGAAACTGGCTATCCAAAGCAGAAAGTAAGGGGGCATTTTTCGTCGCTACCTGGGCGGAGAGGAGTTGTGCCAACACATCTCCGGAAAGTGTTCCAAGATCAGGCGTCATATCCGCTTTTAAATTCCCGGAGAGCGCAATATCCGTATTTAACCGCCCTTCCAGGGCACTGGCCAAGGGGGCTACCACTTTAAACAGGTCCAAAGCTTGAAATGATTCACTGATCTTTATGGCATCCAGGCCAAGAGACATATCAAAAATTGGGGTATCGCCTTTGGTAGATACTTTACCCGTAAGGCCAATGGTACCATCAAATAGCGAAGAGGTTAAATTTTCCAAATAGGCCGTTTCATCTTCTATACGAACTTGCCCGGCCACATTTTTCAATACGAGGTTGTCATATAGCACGGTAGTGGCATTTGCGGTTATCGTGCAGTTTAAAAAGGAAGGGATCTTTAGTTGCGCTTCCCCATCCGTACTGGTTGCCTCAGGAGTATCCTCCGCACGTTCTTCCACCATAAAATCATTAACCGCCAGCGTGTTGGATTGTAGGGAAAATTGCCCTTCAATCTCTTCACTATTAAAGACGTATCCCAGGATATTGTCAATTGTTCCTTCGGCTTTAAAATCGGTTTGCCCGGTTTTCCCTTCAAAAGCATCAAGGCGCACAGTTTGTGGGGTAAAGCGTACCGCCGCGGCATCAATGGCTACCGGATGGTTCATTTCCGGAGAATTGTAGATAAATCCTGTAACACTTGCGGTGCCACTGGTCTGCGTCTTTTCGTATTGATGTTTTTCCACGGCTTCCATAGTAAAAGCTGTAGTGATATCTGCATTGAGTATTCCGGACAAGTTATAGTCTTCCGGAACGGGATAGGCCTGAGAGATATTAGCGAGGTTAATACGTCCGTCGGCATGAAGATTTACACTAGGATTCCCCAAAAGTTCTCTGGCTTTTGCATTCAGGTTAAATTGATCCTGATCAATCTGGAAGCTCAGCCGGTTGATATGGACATAGGTGTCTTCGGTAATCCCCGTTTCGTTATTGATCTCGGTATCAATATATACGTTACGGACCGCTTTTGGTAAGTCAGGATATTTAAAAGAAGCATTGTCCGATTTGAGTGTGATCCCAAATGTGGGGATATGTTCTTCATCAACCACTCCTTTTAGTTGTCCGTTAACCTCAAAGTTTCCTGTGGTTTGTACATTTTCGATGTTTTTGGAATAGGCTTCCGGAATTAGTGCAAGGAAGTTTTTAAAATCCGAAGATGGTGTGGTAAAGGAAAGGTCCACTTCCTGATTGTTCTCGTTAACCCTAACAAAACCCTCAAAGACCAGGGGCAGTTGGTTGATCAAGGCTTGATTGTCCAGAAATGAATATTTGTTTTCCGTCAGGTCTATCCCGACAAGGGCGTCTAGCGCTACAGTGTTATTGTTGAGGTATTGGGTGCCCCCCATAGCGAAAGATACCAAAGCATCTGTTTTGGTTTGTAGTTCAGATGTTTCCAGGGACAGATCACCACTACCGGAATGGTGCATTTCCGTGATCTCAAGATGCATACCACTGGCAAAATCGTCATAAATCACCCTGGCATTCGTAAGCGCATATTCCTGGAGATCCAGCGTAAAATTAGTGGAACCCTCACTAGCAGCAACCTCCTCTTCATCAGCGTTCACGGCTATATCATAATTTGCATTTTCCAGGGTATCCACTTTAATATGTAGCAAAGCACCATCCAGGGTTAGTTTTTTTATGCCGATAGGATCTGAGGCGCTTTTAAAAAGCTCTTTAAACGAAAGTTCCAGGGCAATATCTCCGGCAGCAAATAGGGTATCCCCTTCAAAAGGGGCCTTATTTACCAGCGAAACTTCCTGCAAATCCAGAAAGGCATCGGGAAAACTCTTGATCAAACTGAGGTTGGCTGACTCAAAGTCCAGCGTGGCATTTATATTTTCATTGACCTTGTTCTTAATAATTGTGGCGATCTTCCCTTCCAGGAAAAAGGGTAAGGCGATCAACAGTCCAAGGATAATGACAACGGTAATTCCGGTGATCCGGAGGAGTTTTTTCTTCATGGCAGGAGCTTTTTAGCAAAATAAAAGGGGAGAATTCAATCCAGGGCAATTTCCCCTCCTATTTTTAGGTTAAATTTTTTACGCAATAGATATACGAAAAAATAGAGCAAAGGGGTGTCCAGCAGGGCAATAAAAACTTTAAAAAGAAAGCCACTGATCACCAAGCCATTAAATTTATCCCAGGGCAACACTCCAAAAAGACATAATAGTCCTACCACCGTAAAGGTGTCTACAAACTGCGAGGTGAAGGTAGAAAAGTTATTCCGCAGCCACAGGTATTTTCCTTTGGTAAGCCGTTTCCAGAAGTGATATATGGAGATATCGATGTATTGCGCTGCCAGATAGGCCAGCATGGAAGCTAATACACCAAGGGGCGATAACCCAAAGACCTTTAAAAATGTAGTGTCATCAATGGGAGAAGAGGGGATGGCGGGTACGGCATTCGCAATAAAAATGATCCCCATGGAAAAAAAAGAGGCAAAAATACCCGCAGTTACCACCTGATTGGCTTTTTTCTTCCCAAAAATCTCAGAAATCAGGTCGGTGATCAAAAAGGTTATGGGATAGGGTAATATCCCTACGGAAATCTCAAAAAGTGGGGCACCAAAAACAGTGACGTCCCCAAACGGTTTCCAGTAGAAAAACTTTTGAAAGATGAGATTGGAAACCACAAGGGAAGTAATAAACAATGCCCCGAGGTACAGATATATCCTGAAGGCAGCTTTGCTGTCTTTTGATGTCATCAAACTATTTAATGTTCAGATTATAGGGCATTCTGGCTTGAATACCACTTTGTTGGGTCATTCGTTGTAACGCCTTTAGGTGTTGGTACGTTTCCTCTCCCAGTTCCTCCTTTATAACGGATTCCCCGATCTTGAGTTTTGCTGCACTTAAATTGTCCATAAAGCGTTCGAAATTGGACTTGTATTTCGGGTATTTTCGGATAGAATACGAGGAAATGCCGGCCAATTCCGCTGCTCCGGCTATAGCCTGCTCCAACGATCCCAATTCGTCTACCAAACCAATTTCCCGAGCGGTTACCCCACTCCATACCCGCCCCTGGGCGATTTCGTTCACCTCTTCTACGGCCATGTTCCGGCCTTCCGCTACGCGTTCCAAAAAGGTATCATAGGTTTTGGCTATGCTTTCTTCCAATTGTTCCCGGAAAGCATCATTCATGGGTTCAAAAAAGGAATAGTCCACGGCATTTGCATTCGTCCCTACCTGTTCCGCATTGATCCCTATATCTTCCGCAAATTCATGGATATTGGGAATGGTGCCAAATACACCAATAGAACCGGTAACCGTTGTTGGTTCTGCATAGATCTTATCCGCGGCCACTGCCAGATAATAGCCTCCGGAAGCAGCGATATTGCCAAAGGATACCACGACGGGCTTCACCGCTTTTGCCAATTTTACTTCCCGCCAGATAATATCGGAAACCAGAGAGCTACCGCCCGGGGAATCTACCCGAAGGACCACTGCTTTGACATTGTCGTTATCCCTTGCTTTTTTCAATTCCCGCTGTAACATGCCCTGACCGATGAATTCCCGATCCCCTTCACCATATAAGATTTCTCCCTGGGCATAAATCACAGCAATGCGGTCTTTTCCGCCCGACGTATTTTTTCCTTGTGCCACTTTTGCATAGTCCTCCACAGGGAGATAGTTCAGCTTTTCATCCGCTCCCCATCCCAATTCGGATCTGAGTGCTGCTTCGTACTCATCCCAGTAGAAGGCACCGTCCACAAGGCCAGAGGTAACGGCAAAATCCGGTGTCCTGGCACCCAAGGTATCTGCAATTTGATTTAGCCGCGCTACGGAGATCTCTCGCGAACTTCCAATATCTTCCAGCAATACGTTCCAGATGGAATTGAGCAAAGCTTTGATCTGTATCCGATTCTCGGTACTCATACTGTCCGATAAAAATGGCTCCACTGCACTTTTGTACTTTCCGTGCCGAATTACTTCCATGCGAATTCCTGTTTTCTCCTGCAGGGTCTTGAAGTACAGCACCTCAGAAGCCAAACCTTTAAAATCCATAAGTCCTTGCGGATGTAAATACACTTTGTCAGCAACACTGGCCAGATAATAGTCTTTTTGGGAATAAAAATCCGAAAACGCATACACCCATTTTCCGGAAGCTTTAAAGGCCGAAAGGGCTTCCCGCAGTTCTTGGGTTTGGGCCAGGCCCGCCCGTAAAAAATTATTCTTAATACTGATCCCTTGGATCCGATCATCCGTTTGGGCTACCCGGATGGTATGCAAGATCTGATCCAATCCCAGGCCTTCATCAAATACCCCTACAAAAGGGTCGTTTTCATCTACCCCCAGATAGTCGTATATCGGTTCATCCAAACGCAATTCAAGGATAGTATTTTCCTTCACCGAAACCCCTTCTCCGGCATTACCTACCAGCGTAAAAAAAATGAAGAACATTACAAAGAAGATGCCCAAAGCGATCAAGCTCCCCAAAATAGCTGCCAGAAGATTTCGTAAAAACGCCATAGCTTAGCTTTAATAAAGCTGCAAAGATAACTATTGTGGCTATCTTTTTATTTATTTTGGGGGCGATATTATGCGTGAAAAGACAACGGTATATTTGGCCCTGGGAAGCAATCTGGGCAAGCGCTACGTACAGCTCCAGCAAGCGGTTTTTGCCTTGGGGAAACACCTGGGTTCTGTCAGCCGGGTTTCTGCTATTTACGAAAACCAGGCGGTGGGTTTTACCGGCGGTGATTTCCTGAATGCGTGTATCGCTCTGGAAACGACACTGCCTCCTAATGAAGTGCTTTCCATTTTGCTGGCGACGGAAGAAGAGATGGGCAGAAAGCGTGGCCAAGGGGAACACTACACATCGCGCACTATAGATATTGACCTGTTGTATTATGGAGAGGAGATCATTGCCACGGATGAACTCACCGTTCCGCATCCAAAAATGGCATCCCGCAATTTTGTCCTTAAACCCCTGGCTGATATTGCCCCGCAGGTCTATCATCCTCAGCTAAACAAGGATACCCGCAATTTATTGCAGGAATCCAGGGACCCACATCCTTTACAAAAGACACCGTTCCGACTGTTTAGAGACCGGCAAGCCCTTTTTGATCAACTCCATTTTCTGGCCATAGAAGGAACAATAGGAGCGGGCAAGACTACGCTATCCAAAAAAATTGCGGAGGATTTTAACGCCAAACTGGTGTTGGAGCGTTTTGCAGACAACCCGTTTCTTCCAAAATTTTATGAAGAACAAAGCCGTTATGCTTTCCCACTTGAGATGTCCTTTTTAGCGGATCGCTACCAGCAGTTTACGGAAGACACTTCCCAGTTTGACCTATTTAAGAATTTTATGGTAAGTGATTACGATATTTTTAAATCCCTGATCTTCGCTGGTATCACCTTACAAAAAGATGAATTTGAGCTCTACCGCAAGGTGTTTGGTTTTATGTACAACGAAGTAAAAAAACCGGACATCTATGTGTATCTCTACCAAAATACCGATCGCTTGTTAGCACACATTCAAAAAAGGGGGCGGGCATATGAGCAAAACATTTCGAGGGACTATTTGAACCAAATCAACCGTGGGTATCTCGATTTTATCAAAGGGCATCCACAGCAAACAAGCCTGATCATTAATCTGGAAAACCTGGATTTTGTGGCACGACCCGAGGATTATGAGCAGGTCCTGAAAGCCATTGAAACCAAATTACTCGAATCACTTTTTTAAGATAATTTTTAGGATTTATTTGGATATCACCAACAGTTTTATTTTATTAGCACCCTGCTAAGTCAGAAACTAACTAACTCAAACTATATGTTTCACCCCCAATTTTTATTGGGGGTTTTTATTTTCCACCGAATTAGCACCCTCTTTTTTCAATAGCCTGCTCCCCTACCGGGTTAAAACGCCCTGGGTATTTTGTTCCAAAAATCCCATATGGTTACTCCTACACTTACGGCAATATTCAGAGAGTGCTTGGTACCAAACTGAGGGATCTCCACCACGGTATTACACGCCTGTACCACCTCTTCCATCACCCCTTTTACTTCATTGCCAAAAATTAAGGCATAGGAGGTATCCGCTAGCGGTTGAAAATCGGATAAGGGAATCGCCTGGTCTGCTTGCTCCAGGGCAATTACCTGCATCCCTTGTGCCTGTAGATCGCTAACGGTTGCCAAGGTGTTCTTGCTGTACTCCCAGTCCACGGTTTCGGTGGCTCCCAAGGCGGTCTTTCGAATATCCTTATGTGGCGGAGTGGCGGTAATGCCACAGAGGTATATTTTACGGATCCGGAAAGCATCGGCTGTCCGAAATACCGATCCTATATTGTTTAAGCTCCGTACATTGTCCAAAACAATAACAAGCGGGGTTTTCACTGCCTTTCTATATCCTTCCACATCCAGGCGGCCCAGTTCTTCGTTGGTTAACTTTCGCATAAATTATCCACTTTTGGCACGGAAATATCAACAAAATTCCAAAGGACCCGAAACCAATTCCTATTTTCGGTAAAATTAATAGAAAAAGGATTTGGCACGTTCTACGTCAAAAAAGGTGACGCCCTTAATGCGGCAATACAATGCGATTAAAAGCAAGCATCCTGATGCGCTATTGCTGTTCCGCGTAGGGGATTTTTATGAAACCTTCGGCGAAGATGCGGTAAAAGCGGCTAATATCCTGGACATTGTCCTCACCCAGCGAAACAATGGTGGGGACCAAACCGAGTTGGCAGGGTTTCCCCACCACGCCTTGAACACTTATCTTCCCAAACTGGTGCGTGCCGGGCAACGGGTAGCCATTTGTGACCAATTGGAAGATCCGAAGCAAACCAAGAGCATTGTAAAACGCGGGGTCACGGAATTGGTGACACCTGGGGTAGCCCTCAACGACGATATTCTGAGTTCCCGGACCAATAATTTTCTGGCGGCCGTTCATTTTGGTATTAAAAAGTTAGGCATCTCCTTTCTCGACATTTCCACAGGAGAATTTCTGACCACCCAGGGACAGGAAGAACAACTGGATAAATTGCTGCAAAACTTTTCACCCAGTGAGGTGCTCGTACCAAAAAGCAGGCGAAATGAATTCGCTGCCTTTTTTGGATCCCACTACCATACCTTTTATCTCGAAGATTGGGTCTTTCAGGAAGATTATGCCAATGAATGTCTGACCGGGCATTTTAAAACCGCTTCGCTTCAAGGTTTTGGTGTGCAACACCTTGAGGAAGGCGTGATTGCTTCCGGTGCTATTTTGCATTACCTCTCCGAAACCCAGCACCGACAACTGCAGCATATTACCCGTTTACAACGGATCGCGGAAGAGGAATACGTCTGGATGGATCGTTTTACGATACGCAATCTGGAATTGTATCGGCCCAATCATACTGAAGCGGTAACACTTTTAGATGTCATTGATCGTACGATTTCCCCCATGGGGGGGCGACTATTAAAACGCTGGTTGGCGCTGCCTTTAAAGTCGAAAGAAAAAATTGTACAGCGTCATGAGGTGGTGTCCTATTTTTACGAACATCAGGAACTTTTGGAGCAGTTCCGGCAGTGGATCAAAGCCATTGGAGACCTGGAACGCCTCATCTCCAAAGTAGCCACAGGAAAAATCAGCCCCAAAGCGGTAGTCCATCTAAAAAATTCCCTGGAAGCCATTGTACCCCTTAAAACGCTTGCGGGGGCAGCTGAAGTAGCAGCGGTTCAAGCGTTAGATACGCAGTTATCGCCTTGTACCCCTTTGTACGACCGGATAAGGAATACCCTGAGTGAAGAAGCTCCGGCCCTTATTGGAAAAGGTACCACTATCGCCCGAGGCTATTCTGAGGAATTGGACGAGCTACGGGAGCTTGCCCATTCCGGCAAAGACTACCTGGATAAAATGCTGGCCCGGGAAACCGAGGCCACCGGGATCCCTTCCCTAAAAATTGCTTCCAATAACGTCTTTGGCTATTACATTGAAGTGCGCAATACGCATAAAGACAAAGTGCCGGAAGGTTGGATCCGGAAACAAACCCTGGTCAATGCGGAACGTTATATTACAGAGGAGCTGAAATCCTATGAAGCCAAAATCCTGGGGGCAGAGGAACGTATTTTGCAGCTGGAGCAACAACTCTTTGAGCAACTGCTGGTATGGATGCAGGAATACATCTCCCCTGTTCAGCAAAATGCCAGGGTAATTGCGCAACTGGACTGCCTCACTGGTTTTGCACAACTGGCACAGGACAACCAGTACACCCGTCCGAATATGG
Source organism: Bacteroidota bacterium (assembly GCA_038750505.1). Classification (GTDB taxonomy): domain Bacteria; phylum Bacteroidota; class Bacteroidia; order Flavobacteriales; family Flavobacteriaceae; genus Croceivirga. Next base: position 381,032 of record JBCDHD010000003.1, read on the forward strand.
ATGATTCTACCGCTCTGGTCATTAGCGGAGGACGACATCCGGTGATCGAAAAACAGCTCCCTTTGGGAGAAGCGTATATCACCAATGCCGTTACCCTTAACCGGGAGGAACAACAAATCATTATGATCACCGGACCTAATATGAGTGGTAAATCGGCCCTTTTACGGCAAACGGCATTGATCGTGTTGTTGGCTCAAATGGGCAGCTTTGTCCCGGCAGAATCCGCCCAGATCGGTATTGTAGACAAGATCTTTACCCGGGTAGGTGCCAGTGATAATATCTCTATGGGCGAGTCTACCTTTATGGTAGAGATGAACGAAACGGCCTCCATTCTAAACAATCTTTCCGAACGCAGCCTCGTATTACTGGATGAGATCGGGCGGGGCACCAGCACCTACGATGGCATCTCCATTGCCTGGGCCATTTCGGAATACCTGCACGAACATCCTTCCCGGGCCAAAACGCTGTTTGCCACCCACTACCACGAACTTAACGAAATGGCAGGCAGTTTTGAACGGATCAAAAACTACAATGTGTCCATAAAGGAGTTAAAAGATAAGGTACTCTTTTTGCGGAAGTTGGTGCCTGGCGGGAGTGAGCATAGTTTTGGGATCCACGTGGCTAAAATGGCAGGGATGCCCCAGCAGGTGGTCCACAGGGCCAACAAAATTTTGAAAAAGCTGGAAAAGTCGCACGGTAGTGAAGAGATGACCGGAACACTACAGACAATGCAAAATGAAATGCAGTTGAGTTTCTTTAACCTGGACGACCCCCTTCTGGAAGAGATTAAGGAAGAGATCCTGCATCTGGACATCGATACGCTAACGCCCGTGGCCGCTCTTATGAAGTTAAATGAGATCAAACGGCTACTGACCAAAAAGAAGCGGGCTACTTCATAACCGCTATGCGATTCCACTATTTCTTACCCGCACTTCGAATGCCTCAGTGCACGGCTCAAGGTTTATGAAGGAATGACACTTTACTCGCACTCCGAGTGCCGCAGTGCACAGCTCAAGGTTTATGAAGGAATGACACGCTACCCGCACTTCGAGTGCCGCAGTGCGCGACTCAAGATTTATGCAGGAATAACATTCTAACCGTACTTCGAGTGCCGCAGTGCGCGGCTCAAGATTTATGCAGGAATGAAACTCTACCCGCACTTCGAGTGCCTCAGTGCGCGGCTCAAGGTTCATGAAGGAATGACATTCCTACAGAATTTTCGATTTGAAAATGCCTTCGGATTTGCAGAAATGTTTTAAATTTGCATCCGCCTATAACGCTATGAGGCACCGTTCTTTAAACATGCGAAAATAGCTCAGTTGGTAGAGCATCACCTTGCCAAGGTGGAGGTCGCGGGTTCGAATCCCGTTTTTCGCTCGACTTCGACTCCGCTCAGTCGCCATGAGTGGAGTTTTTTTTGAATTACGTCCAAGCTCGGGTGGTGGAATTGGTAGACACGTTGGACTTAAAATCCAATGGCCATTGTGGCCGTGCGGGTTCAAGTCCCGCTCCGAGTACAAGGCGGAAACCCTTACATCGTAAGGGTTTTTTTATGGAGCAAAGCGAAATAAAAAATGTCCCGAAGCCTACCCGTCTAAATTGGAAAGTTTAAGGTACTCCAACAATAGAATATAAGCTTCTGTCAACTGTTTTGAAGCTGTAATAAATTATTATCCTGACAAAGCCCTTTTGGAAATTGACGAAAACAACATTAGGGGGTACTTACAATGGTTGATAAGGGATGGAACATCAAATCAGTGGCTTAAACAAAGTGTCGAGCAGCGCACGCTCGCTAACAATACCTATAATTTATGGCTGCTTTTCTTTAACTTCATAATTATAAACAAACCAAAGCACGATTTGACCGGCTGGAAATCTTCCGATTTCCATTGCCGCCACAAATAATAGCCGAGACCGTTAGCTACAATAGCCCTAAGAAAGGATAGTAGTAATTTTCCCCCACCGCACAAGAGATTTTTATTTGATTTTGCCAATACACAACAAGCACATTGCACCAACCCTTCGGGATTGGCACAAAGAGCTTGCCTTCCCACCCGCAGATTTAAGAATTTGAATTTCGTTTTCGAGGTGGATACAATTTCTGTTTAAAATCTGTGATTTCGTCTTTTAATTTTTTGTTAGCGCTATGTATGAGTTCATTTTGATGCTTCATGATACTCAGTAAGTCATGTATTGCATTGAGGTTTTCCAGTTGAACGGAAACGATTTGTTCTAGATCAGCTTTAGTATATCTTCTACTCATAATGTATGTTTTAAAAAGTATTATTTAGACTTTCTAAACAAATCTATTTAAATTCTATTGAAATTCAAAATAAAAATTTAGAAATTCTATATTTTTCTTTTCAGGAGTTAAATTTATCTCAACAAATTCGAAAGGTTTATGACTTCTTTAGGACTATACTTGACAAAAAAATCTGTTAACAGAGCCATGGTTTCGAGACGAACGGGAATCAGTCAAGCTCGATTATCTCAATTGAGTTCAAACGAATCAACTAAACTTCGTGCAGATGAGTTGTATTTGATTGCTTTAGCGATTGACATTGCTCCGGGAGAAATGTTTGAAGAGATTTTTAAGGATTTGACCTTAGAAAATGAATAATAAGTGGATTTGATAATTAAAGATATACAGAACATAAATGAAAGAATGGAAAGAGTTAATTGAACAGAATCTGCACAAGCAGAAAAACAGTGTTGCAAAAATCAACATTGATAAAGCAACTGTTCAATATTCCGAGAAAATAAAGCTAAACAGAGATTTAAAATCATTGACAGGTGACGAAGAAATTGTAAGAGCATTTCTAATTGACAGATTGGTAAATGAACTCGACTACAAACCTGAAAACATAGAAATAGAAAAAGAATATTCCGTAAAAGCAGGACACGGAAAACTCTTGCCAAGAATTGATATTCTCGTGAAAGATGACAAAGGAAATCCATTCTTTTTTATTGAAGCTAAAGCCCCTGACAAATTCGAGAAAGACAAATCAGAAATTGAAGGACAACTTTTTTCATTAGCCCAAGCAGAAGAAAAAGACTTTAAAACCAAAGTAAAGTATTTGGCTTACTACACAGCCGACCTTCAAGAAGAAGGGATTTTGGATAAAGCAATCATCATTGATTTTGAGAAGTATCGAAATTATTCAGATTGGGAAAATGACGGATTCATTTCCATTACTACTGAATTAACTGCAGGATACGGAGAACCAAAGAAACAACCTTTAATCAAAGGACACGAGAAACACGATTTACGAACAAAAATAAATCGTGAAGAAATTGAAGGTTTGGGAAGAAACCTTCACAATGTGCTTTGGGGCGGTGGTGGAACAAACGACAGTGAAATTTTTTATTCACTTGTAAACATCATACTTGCAAAGATTCAAGACGAATACGAAAAAGAAGACAATCAGGAATACGATTTTCAAATTTACCAATACGGAAATCATATTGAAAGTTCTGAAAAGATCTATGACAGAATAAACCAACTGTACAAACGTGCCTTAAAGGAGCAACTGAATGTTTCTGAACAACAAAAAATTGATGATGACAACATCATCAATCGAAATAAATTTCCTTTAAACAAACTCATTTACACTGTTCAAGGGTTAGAGAATTTTTCATTTCTAGAGGGCCGTAGTTCATTAGACGGCACTGATATTCTTGGTGATTTTTTTGAAAGCATTACTAGAGACGGTTTTAAACAAAATAAGGGTCAATTCTTTACACCAACGCCAATAGTTAATTTCTTGCTTTATGCTTTACAGTTGGACAACTTGGCAATTGACAGACTGAACAACGATAAGCATTTACCCTTGATAATTGACCCATCAGCAGGAAGCGGAACATACTTGGTTGAAGCAATGAAACTCATAACCAAGGAAGTCAAGTACAAACAGTTTCATAAAGTCAAGACAAGTAAAGATGTCAAGTGGCGTTTTGAAGAGTTGTTCAAACCAGATTATCAAGAAAACAAATGGGCAAGAAACTACTTATATGGCTCTGAAATCAATTTTGACTTAGGCACAGCTTCAAAAGTCAATATGATTTTGCATGGTGATGGATCAACCAACATTTTTGTAAAAGACGGTTTACTTCCATTTCGTTTTTATGTTAAAGAAACATCACCTAACTATTTGGAAACTGCCACAGCCGAATCTCTATACAACGACAAAGATGTAAACGCAAAATTTGATGTAGCTATAAGCAATCCACCATTTAGCGTTGATTTGGATACCCAAACCCAACGAGAAGTAAAAAACACTTTTATTTTTGGGGATAAAAAGAATTCTGAAAACTTGTTTTTAGAACGTTATTACCAATTATTGAAAGAAGGCGGTAGATTAGGTGTTGTACTTCCAGAAAGTGTATTTGATACCACAGAAAACAAGTACATCCGCCTATTTCTGTTCAAATACTTCAATGTAAAGGCGATTGTAAGTTTACCATCAGTTACCTTTGAGCCTTATACCTCTACCAAAACAAGTTTACTTTTTGCTCAAAAGAAAACAAAAAAGCAGGTTGAAGAATGGAATGGCCTTTGGAATGAATACGGCAAGGAGTGGTCAAAACTTAAAACTCGCGTAGTACGCTATTATGACTTTTTTGTGAAAAACACCAAGCTTAGTAAAAAATATGTATGGGTAAAAGAGCTCACCAGTGATTTAAATGAACTTCTAGAGAAGGAAGATAAAGATGCAATCGAAGTAATCAACAAAAAGGATTTAGCACACATCAAAACTAATATTCAACGCTATTTAAAAGATTATTTAACACATGAAGATAAAGTCCTAGATGTTAAATCTATTTTAGAAAAATACAGTGAAGAAATTGATAGTATTTCAAAGTTTGAGAAAGAAACTGATGTTTTCGGTTTTTATAATTCTTGGTGGGTTTTTGGCGAAGTAGCAAAGAAGTTGGACTATGATATTTTTATGGCTGAAGCTGAAAATGTAGGTTATAAAAGAACCAAGCGTGGTGAAAACCCAATGCCAAACGACTTATTCGATTTGGAATATGCACCATCTCAAATAGGCACTAAAACCATTATTGACACCTATGACAAGAACCTTAAAATTCTAGACGACCTTTTGGCTGAAAGCAAAATAGAGCTTGAAACCTTAGAAAAGATAATGGCAGACAAAGAAACAGAAGCCCTAAATAAGAAAATGGACAAATTAACTTCCGACATTGAGGCACAAAAAGAAAAAATTGAGGGTATTAAAGCCGCCAAAGCTCAAGTAATTGAAATTTTTGAAACTTATTATGAGAATGATAAATTAAAAACGCAATACACTGAAAGAACAGATTCTGAATTGATTAGCCATTTTAAAAATGGTGTGCTTTCGCGCTACAAAAGTGATGATATTGTGCTTCGCAATAGTGAATTATCAACCATTTTGGATAACATCAGAAAAGAAGTGATATGGGAGTAATTGCGAAAATTAAATTCAGTGATTTTTCAATTCATCCTTTAATAAGAGGAGACTTCAAGTATATTAACTATAAGAAAAATATTGAAACTACTTATCCTAAATTTATTAAGGTTAAAGAATGCATTAAAAACTACTATAAGGGATTTGCTTTTAAAAGTGCAGATTTTGAAATGGATAGTGAAATTTATGTCGTAAAAGGGGATATGTTCAAGAATGATTTTACCATTGATTATTCATCATCGCAATTCTTATCTCTAGATTTTTATGATAACGAGAAATACAAAAAGTTCAAGATTTCAAAAGGTGATGTTATTGTAAGTTTGGTTGGCAGCATTGGTAAAATGGTAATTGTAACAGAAGAAAAAAAATCTTTACTTAACCAAAACAACATTGCGTTACAAGTAGATACTTCCATAAATGATGTCAAATTCTTTGCACACACATTAAAAAAGGCAATCAAGGAATTAGCTGATAATGTATATAAAAACTCTGGCTACTCTTTCTTGGCAATAGATGATTTATTCGAAATCAAGCTACCATTAGTTTCTTTAGAACAACAGAAAATAATCGTTCCTAAAATTATTAAAATTGAAAATGAAATAAAAGCATTAAAAACATCAGTTCTACCATCTTTAAGTGCCATAAATCAAGTTTTCTCGAATCATTTTAAAATAAATCTTGATGAAATAGATAAGATTGAAAATACCCGCTTTTTATCAATTCCGTTTAGTAATGTCAAAAACAACAATTCAGGGTTGAGAGCTAGTCTTCGTTGGAATAAAATGCAATACATTCAGAATACTATTTATTCTAAAATTGATTGTATAAAGCCTCTTGGCAGGTTTATTCGATCAACTAAAAATGGATGGAGTCCATTATCAGTAGAAGGAGGTGAAGGTTTACCAGTATTAGGTCAGGAGCACTTTAGTTCAAATACAATTTTAAAAATTGCCCCATCAAAATCAACTGAACAAACTCGCAATAACATTGAAGATTTTTTCATTAAAAAAGGAGATTTTTTTGTGAGTAGAGGAAATACAGTTGACTTAGTTGCTCTTGCTTCAATTGTTGAAGAAGAAATTGATGATGAAATTATTTACCCAGACCTCTACATTAAAATTGAATTTGATGAATCAAAGGTTCATAAAGAATATTTAGCTTTTCTTTTCAATTCTTTCATTGGCAGATTATACTTTAAATATGTAGCAAAAGGTAAAAACCAAACTATGGTTAAAGTTTCATCAGCTGAACTGTTGAACTTTAGAGTTCCTATTCCAGGGAAAGAGCAACAAGTTGAAATTGTAGAAGCGATTAAAACCCAACTCGAAGAACAAAAAGCAATAGACAAAAAAATAGAAGAAAAACAACAAGTGATTAACAAGATTACTGAAGATGCTGTAAAACAAGAATAGAATTAAAATGCCAATGCTATTTGCACATTGCCATCCTCGTACCTGTGGTGGCAAAGAGCAAAGCCAACGCAAAGATTAAAAAAATTGAAAATCAAATAAAAATCTCTTATCCCCTCGCTTGGGAAAAGGGAACTGAAACAGAGAAAATAAATAGTAAACAGAAACGGCAGTGCTAATCGAGCTACAGTAGCTAACATAAGCTAAAAAATCATAGCCACCCTGCGGGATAGCAACGCTTTTTAGCAGGGCCGTTACCTTACTTTTATAGAATACAGGATTCCAGGAATTTTGGTAAATTGAGTTATAATTCAAATTTGATGCTCACTAAAGAAAAATTAAAAAAACAGATTGACCAGCTCCCGGATGAATTCTCTCTGGACGAACTGGTAGAGCGACTTATTTTTATAGAAAAGGTGGAAAGAGCCGAAAAACAATCTGATAATAACGAGGTGCTTCCTCATGAACAATTGGATAGGGAAATTGAAAAATGGTTCAAATAAATTGGACTTCCCAGGCGATTTCGGACCTAAAGGATATTGCTGACTATATCAGTAAGGATTCAAAATACTACGCCAAACTTCGGACTATCTGATTGAAAAGCAGGACCGAAATACTAAAAAAACAAATGTATATTGGAACTGTTGTTCCAGAGTTTGATCGCAACGATCTACGCCAGTTAATTCAGGGGAATTATAGAATTATCTACAAAGTAGTTGATGAAAAACGCGTTGATATATTAACTGTACACCACTCAGCGCGCGACTTGTTCCGTAGAAAACTGAAATAAAAACGTAAGGTAACAAAAGCTATAATTCAGCTTTCCTTCTTAACCCTCATTTGAAAAATTTTATCTTTAAAAAACGCTTGGATTCCGAGCTTGAAAAATCCTAGTGGATTTCCCAAGCCGAAATCATATCCAGACCGTTGGACTGCGGTTGGCGGGTCGTTGCCATTCAACGCGATAAAAAACCAAATACCAATTAAACTTACATGTATGACAAACAAAAGCAAAAAAACCTTATTCCTTATGTCTGGGATTTTAACAGGAATAGTATTTATTAGCTCGATTGTAGATGCTGAACCTGGCTCATTATTTGGAAGTGTTTGGCTTTTTAGATTAGGGTGGTTAATTATGACTGTTTCGTCATTTGCCAGTTACTATAACCTAGTGAAGTCTGAAAAGAAATCGAATTGAACGCTCGATTCTCACGCAAATATGAAATACAATCATATCTGACTTTTAACTTGATTGCGTACTCAGAATCCGAATTGAAAACTAAAAACCGAATTGTGCACGAAATTAAGCAGTTATGGAATTTATTTATTAGGCAAGACTTGAAAAAGTTTGTAGATTAAAACGCCGACGGAATACGATCAAACGCCGAGAATCGAAAAATGAAATTCCGCAGAATAACGATAAACTAAAAAAACAACGAAATGGCAACAAGGGCTATAATCTATAGCTTCAATTCGTTAATTTCAAACTTAGAAACCATGAACGGCTGGATTGGCCACGCTTCGACAAGCTCAGCGCAGGCTTTTGGAAATCTACCCCGCGACAAGCTCGGGGCAAGTCAATTTCCAACGCCGCCACAAATCATAGCCTAGGCGCTACCAATAATTCCTTTATACAAAAAACACAATTAATTTCTTTAGCATACGTTTCAAAATAAAATGAAAATAGAGCATTTTTTTAAGGAATTTATCTAAATTTTAAGTCACTGAATATCAATAACATGACTTTGATAAAAATTAAAAAATGAAAAAAAGTTTATCGTTACTTTTCATTACAATTTTATCAGTTTATAGTTGCAGTAAAGATGATGATCCTACCCCTCTTCCTGAGAATGTGACCATTACAATCCTAAATTATGATATTGATGACAGCAGTGTACTTTTAAGAGCAACTGAACCAAATAATGATTTGACAGGTTTCTGGTCTCTGGAGAGCACTACCAACGGCAATTTCGTAGATTCTACAGACCCGATCACAACATTTTCTGCAAATTTATTTGAAGGTCATAGGGTTCGTTGGACGCTGTCCAATGGTGTTGATTCTGTTTATGAAGAAGTGGTTATAAATATCAGCGAAAATTTCACCTTGATTCAGTTGTTAAATGAAGGTGTTGAAATTGATGTGCTGTTAAATGAATATACAATTCAAGAGTTATTGGATGCTAATGTTTCAATCGAGGGGTTGCTGCAGGCCGGGGTTCCGGTTCAAAACCTCATAGTCGCAGAAGTCACAATTACGGAGTTGATTTCAGCTGGTATAACAATCCAACATCTACTTGAGGTAGGAATTACAATACAGCAATTGATAGCGGCCAATGTAACCGTTGAGGAATTGTCACAGGCCGGGGTTACTGTAGAAAACCTAATAGACGCAGAAGTCACAATTACTGAGCTGATTTCAGCTGGTGTGACAATCCAACAACTACTTGAGGCAGGAATTACAATACAGCAATTGATAGCGGCCAATGTGACCGTTGAGGAATTGATACAGGCCGGGGTTACGGTTCAAAATCTTATAGACGCGGAAGTCACAATAACGAAGCTGATTTCAGCTGGTGTGACAATCCTACAACTACTTGAGGCAGGAATTACAATACAGCAATTGATAGCTGCCAATGTGACCGTTGAGGAATTGATACAGGCCGGGGTTACGGTTCAAAATCTTATAGATGTACAAGTTTCCTTAATTCAAATTGTTGAAGCTAATGTTTCTTCGTTAACTCTAATAAATCTTGGGGTTTCTAAAGAAGATTTACAAGCGGAAAATATCATTGCCGAAATTCCAGGAACTAATTTTTATATATTGAATTATTTCAGAGAAAAATACGATCATTTGACTGCTACTAATTTTTGCAACAATCTAGTTGTGGGGAATTTTGTTGACTGGCACCTTCCAACAATAGATGAACTAAGAACTATTTTCACAAATAGAAGTCAAGTTCTTTTTGAATTCACTGATGAAGACTATTGGTCTTCCACTTTTTCTCATAATGGAACTGATCAAAACGGAACTAATCCAAACTATTTTACCAAAAACATGGATGATGGATTTGAATCAACATTCTATGGCTTTGAAAAAAGAATAATTCCGGTTATTCAGCAATAACTATTGCTAACAAGGGCCATAATTCACCAGCCCGACAGCGGTCTGGCGGGTTGCTTCTCTTCTAACCCCTAATATTTTTGATTACATTTAATATCAAACGAACATGCTTCGGTAATAACTTCAACGGTGCCTTTCTCTCCCCCGAGTGCTCAGGGTCGTCGGAAGCAATAACGAAATCATAACCGTGACCGTTAGGTGCAATATAATGAAACCCGTACTTGGGTTGATTTATTACCAAATGGTAACAGTAGCCGAAAATCAGCCCAATAGTTTTGTAGCATAATGTTTAACTAATAGAATTATGCGAATAATAACACTATTAACTCTGATTTTTATGGCCACAACACAAATACAAACACAAGGAAAAAATCACCCTAAAACAATTGTTTCAGTCGATCTTAAAAGTACATTATCTACTAAAGAAACCTTTGAATACATCGTTCCGATTCCTTTAGAACATATTTTCCAACCTTACAAGAACATTCCAGGAATTGACAGTACGAGCAACAAAGAAGCTTGGTACAAGCCAGGGATGAGCAGGACTGTTTTTTTTGATGATGGAACTTCTTCAGAAGAAACACTTTTAAGTATCACTCCGCATTCAGCTTTTACTTACAAAGTCAATGGTTTTACCAATTCTTTGAAAGGCCTAATAAAACAAATTAATGGCAGTTGGACATTTACTGAAATCGAAAATGACAAGATTCACATTGAATGGACTTACGAATTTGTTCCAAAGAATTTTTTTGCTCGATTTCTGATTAACACAGTTGTAAAAAAACGAATGAAAACACCAATGACCAATGCCTTAAGTGTAATGAAAAATGAGTTAGAAAGTGACAATTTGTATCGCTACGAAAGGAAGGTAGGAAATTGGTAAATTAGATACTATGGAAGACATCATTAATCATTTGTTACAATATGGACAACTAAACCCACAACAGGTTGATTTGATAAAAAACTCGTTTAAGTCAGTAGAATTAGGTATTGGTAGCTATTTTTCACAAGCAGGGAAAATCGCCAATCAAGTCGCCTTCGTACAAAATGGAATTTTACGCGTGTGCTATTACAATAAAGAAGGTGAAGAAATCACACGCTATTTTATTGATGAAAACAATTTTGTAGTTGACTTGAATAGCTATAACCTTCAAATTCCTTCATGCGAATATATTCAAGCCATTGTTCCTACTCAATTGCTCGTCTTTCACCGAGACCAGCTCAAAACTCTTGCTGATACGATCATAACTTGGGATAAAATCATTGGAAAAATAACCAGCAAAGCGTTGATGGAAAAAGTGAACAGGATAAGTCCAATGCTTTCCGAAGATGCAAAAACCAGATATGTTAAATTTCACAATAGGTTTCCAACTTTAGTTAACAGAATTCCATTAAATCATTTAGCATCTTATATCGGAATCACGAAGAATTCATTGAGTAGAATTCGGAAGGAAATAGTGAAATAAAATACTGCCCCAAACAAGGGTATAAGCAATAGCAGTTAAGTGATAAAACGAAAGGTAAAATATAAAATAAAGGTTAGCATAAAACTGAAAAATTAGTGAGTAGAAATCCGCTACTACTCATAAAGGAGACCGTTGGCAACAAGCTAAAAACAGAAATATAAAAGAAGTAATTTTAGCCGTATTCGTTCTTTTTCTATTTGGGTGTAATCAAGATAAGGCTCTTGATGGGAAGCTGATATTGGAAAAAACAATAACGCAACACGACGCTTTAAATTCCTGGAATAAAACGAAGTTGAATTTACATATTCAAGAACCAAGAATTGCTAACCCTCATCGGTACTCTATTTTACAATTGGACAATTCTACCGACTTTTTCAAGTTATCAAGAAATAGAGACCAGCACATTTCGGAACACGTAATTGATAATAACGGAAATAGCTTTGTATTGTTAAATGGAAAGGCCGAAACAGACACTGCATTGATCAAGAAATATAGATTAGACGCTTCTAGAAATATAGGCTATAAGAGTTTCTATCAATTACTTTATGGTTTACCAATGTCACTTAATGATTCGCTTAAAGAAATTGTGAGTGTATCGGAAAGTGTTTTTAATGAAGAACAGTGCTTTAAAATAGAAATGGAACTCAAAGAACCTGTAATTTCCAAATTTTGGAATTTATTTGTATCACGCTCAACTATGGAAATTAAAGGAGTGGAAATAATTGTTTCTGACAAACCAGATGGCGGTGAAAGAATTTACTTTGATGGATTAATCATGGTAAATGGAATAAAAATTCCTCGAATAAGACATTGGCACGAATTAAAAAGTAATACGTATTCCGGAACAGATGTAATTATAAAAGAGTTGACCGATTAAAAAGCAAGTTGCCAACAATATCAACATTTGGATTTGATTCATTTTTGGTGTATTTTTACATCAAAAACGCATCATGGCGCGACAAAGCATCTCTTTCACTGAACCCAACGATGAGTGGTTGAAATCCCAAGTGGAAAACCAGGAATATTCCAGTAAAAGTGAACTGGTCAATGACCTTGTACGGCAAGCAAGAAAACAACAAGCCCAAATTGATTGGATAAGAGCAAAGTTGGAAAAAGCCGAAAAGAGCGGGTTTACCAAGGACGGAAAGGACGATATTTTAAGACAGTCTAAATCATTGCTGAATGGCTGATTACAAAATCAGTAATGAAGCTAAAAATGACCTAATTCGCATCCATCAATACGGAGTCAAAAAATTTGGGCTTGCGCAAGCCGACAAGTATTTTGAGACATTTTTCCAATATTTCGAAATTATAGCCCAACAACCCCATTCATTTCAATCAGTGGACTATTTAAAACAGGGCTATCGACGTTGTGTTTGTGGGTCGGACAGCATTTTCTATAAAATAAATAAGGAGATGGTCGAGATTATGGCCATAATTGGTCGACAGGACTTGGACGATATTCTGTGAAAAATAAAAAATACTGTTGCCAACACGGTGTATAATTAATTGCGATCGGAATTTCCAGTTGGAAATTCCTGCCATCAATTATCTTTATTACAGGCGGACATTTTCCGTTTTGGCCAGCGCGCCAACTCGCCCACTGTTAACGCAGATGGCGTGCAACTAATCATACACATGACCGTTAGCTCCAAGTGCGAATGGAAAAAATATTAATACTCTTCACGAGCTTCACTCTTTTATCAATTGGACAACTAACTTCACAGGGAATCAATAAAGATGGACCTGCAACAGGTTGGTACTTCGAAACGCGCGGGAATGAAGGGATTGAAAAAGAGTTGTTCAAAAGCGAAGAAATAATAATTTTAAACCCTATACCAATAGTTAAGATTAAAGACTTCGACGAATTGGAATTATATGAAAGTGCATATGGCACGAATGGACTAAGCATTCGATTTAAAGAGGGAAAAGCAACCGAGGACTGGATTAGCGCAACTGAAAAAGCTTATATCTCGGATTTGAGACTCGGACTTGTCATAAATAATGAACTTATTTGTGTCTTAGCCATTGCCAGTCCAATTTCATCAGGAATTTCAGCAGTAAACCGTGAGGATTTAACAAAATCTGAACTGCAGGAGTTTAAACAAAAATTGGAAATGGAAAAAAAGCACCAGTAGCTAACAATACCTATAATTCACCAGCCCGACAGCGGTCTGGCGGGTTGCTCCCCTCCTAACCCCAATGTTTTTAATTAATTTCAATATCAAATAAACTAGCCTTGGAAATGAATTCAACAGTGCCTTCCTCTCCCCCGAGTGCTCGGGGTCGTCGCAGGCAATAACGAAATCATAACCGGGCCGTTAGCGGTAATTACGACAAACCTTAGTGACAAATGAAACATATTTTTAAAACTCTTATTGTAATCTTTATTTTATCATCAGTTGGTTGCAAGGATGCTAAAGACAAAAGCAACAACAAAGAAGGGCTGACTGACGATTATACGGCTAAAATAGATAGCTTAATTGAAACCAAAACCCCTCGCTTTTTCAATGGTGTGGTACTTATTACCAAAAATGGAGAAACCAAATATCTAAAGGAATATGGGTATTCTGATTTTGAGAATAAAACACCAATATCTATTAAAGACAAATACAGAATAATGTCAAACAGCAAGCAGATAACCGCAGTTCTGATATTAAAAAAGGTAGAAAAAGGTAACATTAACCTGCAAAGTCCAATTAACCAATATCTACCAAACCTAAATCAATCTTGGGCAAATGAAATAACTGTACACCAATTGTTAAATATGTCGTCTGGAATAGAAGAAATGGACAAACCATTACTCTTCGAACCAGGCAAAGGATATAGCTACAGCAATCCAAGTTATGGACTTTTAGGAAGAATAATTAAAAACGTTACGGATCGAGAATATGTTTCAGTAGCTAATGATTTATTTAAAGAATTAGGTATGAATGACAGCTACTGCTACGATTTGGATAAAACTGATGACGGACTGATTAACGGATACTGGCTTGAGAATGGAGAATTAAAACTGGTAGAATTTGACAGCATTGGGTTTACAAAAGAGGGCTGGAAAGACTTCATACCAGCAGGTGGTATTATTTCAAATGCTCACGATTTGAACATTTGGGATAGCAAACTTCACAATGGAAAAATTTTGAGTTCAAAATTGCATACAAAAATGGTTACACCAAGTAACAAAGGACCACACGCCGCTTTTGATAACGACACTATAGGATATGCTTATGGGCTTAGGGTACACGACCAATACAAAACGAAACATTTAGGTCACGGAGGTAGAGGCTTTGGTTTTGCATCTATCAAGTTTTACATTCCTGAAAAAGACGTTGATGTAATTGTTTGGGAAAATATTTACTCGAGAGATAATGATTGGATGGGAGGAGATGAAGTATATTATTTTGAAAATGAAATTAGAAAAATCGTTGTTAATAGTAGATTAGCGAAAGAATAACTACCGCCAATAACGTATAAGCGCAATAGCAGTAGAAGTGCCAGAACGAAACAAAGCGTATAAATTTAAGGTCAATTATAAGTCGAAAAATACGTGCGTGAAAACCGCTACTGCGCTTACACAAAACCGTTAGTCGCAATATAGATTACTATGAATAAATTGGATTATAGTGTATCGTTAAGAGCAAAAGGCCTTGCCTCGGAGGATATAAAAATCAAAATGAAAGAGAATGGATTTGAGGATTCTGAAATACAGTATTATTTAAAAAAATCAGATGAGATCTTTTTAAATCAATCGATTCACTACAAGGGATTAAGGCCTAAAGGGAAAAATAAAAATAGCATGAAGATGATAGCTCTTGGACTTAGTCTGATACTCTTGGTTGGTGTGTTTTTTGGATATGCAAAAATAGGCCTCTTGGGACTATTCATTGTCTGGAGTTTGGTCGGATACGGCTCTTACAAGAGATAAATATTAAGGAATATATAAACCTAGAGAGCGTCCATAAAGAATAAAAAAAACGGTGGCTAACGAAGGCTATAATTCAGCCTTTTATTAAGTCCCTTTAAAATATTCTTAAATTGGCACAACCAAATAAATCGGTTCGATTTTACCCGTAATGCCTTGCTCTCCCCCGAGTGCTCAGGTCGTCCGAGGCAGGGCCGAAACACCCGAGCGTTCTCTGCCAGAATAACTATGTCGGGCTGGCGTTCGGAACACCCGCCTGAACAAAACGGGCAGGAGCAGGAGTTTAGTGCAAAACCACACAACCATTCATACGAGCCGAGACCGTGGTATGGTATTTTATGAAACGAAAATGACTTATGATTACAGGACTTTATGAAACCCATTTGTATGTTGAAAATTTAGAAAACTCAATAGAATTCTACACCAACGTTCTTGGACTAAAACAATGTCGCTATGGGAAGGAACGTAGAACCGCCTTTTTCTGGATAGGGAAGGATAAACAGGCGATGCTCGGATTATGGGAAAAACCTAAAGAAGAAATTGATTTACGACATTTCGCTTTTGAATGTGATCCGGAATGGATAGTAAATGAAGCTGTGGACTTTTTGAAATCGCACAACGTAAACTACTGGAATTTTCTGCAGGATGATAATGAAAAGCCAATGGTTTTTTGTTGGATGCCGGCGATCTCTATATATTTCAGCGACCCAGACGGACATTATCTCGAATTCATAGGGATTTTACCTGGGAAGAGCAAAGGGGATGATGAAAATGAAGTCGTTACGTATGAGCAGTGGCTTAAAATAAAAGATGAATAAAAAACGCCATGCCATAAAGGCGATAATTCAGCCTTTTAGTAAGTCCCTTTAAAATATTCTTAAATTGTCACAACAACTAAATCGGTTCGATTTCACCCTTACTGCCTAGCGCTCGGAACGCCCGCCTGAACAAAACGGGCAGGGGCGGGAATCATAGCCGAAACCATTAGCTGCAATTAATTGGATCCTCAACGAATGGATGAAACTATAGATGATAACAGAATTGAAAAGCACAAAAACCTGGAGGCTTTAGAAAGAATTAACGGAAAATATATCTGGAGCGAAATAAGTAGTGTTATAAACTTTGATAAAGGAATCTTCTACACGATAAAGGAATTATTTTTTCGACCAGGTAATACCGTAAGAGATTTTCTGTTGTACGATAGAAAAAGACTTGTAAAGCCGATTTTTTTTGTGATTTTTAGTTCATTGTTTTTTGTAATAGCCCAACAAATATTGGGCTTCAATACAGGTACGTCGCCTGAAAACATAAAAAGCCCGGGGGTAATAAAAGCGTTTGAATGGGTTGGAAGAAATTTCGGGATTGTAAATATACTATTGGGGTTTTTTATTGGACTATGGATTAGGCTATTCTTTTTGAAATCAAAATTTAATATCTACGAAATTTTTGTTTTGGTTTTTTTTGTGATAGGAATCGGCAATTTAATTTTCACCTTTTTTGGCATTGTAGAAAGTGTAACAGGCTATGAGAATGGCGATCTGACGTACGTAATAGCGCTATTATATTCTGCTTGGGCTATTGGGAACTTTTTTAATAAAACCAAAGTTTTGAGTTATTTCAAGGGCTTACTTGCCTACATTTTTGGGACTACAACAGGTTCATTCATTATTGTTCTAGTTGGAATTCTTATTGATTTGTTTAGCAAAAGTAGCTAAGGTGATATATAAATATGTAGCGTAAATCGATCTTTAACCTGTAGCGGTATTTCAGGACGAGACATTAAAAGACAATAATTTGAAAGGAACCGCATATTTATTTCAAGGCGCATTAATATCACTTTGGTGGCTTGGTTTAGCGGTAAGTGAGGAATTTTATGCTGCATTCCAATTTCCAGGCATTTCTAAAACTGCGTTTAATTCCTTTTTGGCTCCTGATGTTTTGGTTATTACCTCGCTCTCAGTATTTCGAGCCTATACGCCAAATAGAGATCTTGAATTACTAATTCTTGGTGGATTCGCCTATGGTAGTTTTTATTGTTTAAATGCTTCCTTACTTTCTGGTGGTGGATTTTTACCAACCACTATAATGTTACTTGGTGTATTCTATAATGTGTTTTTGGTGTATCAATCAAAATTGTTTCGAGAATCAACGGCGCAGAATACGTCAATCAACGCCTTAAAAACCTTCTTACAGATTATAAGTGTTTGGTCAATTACTCTTATTCTTTTTCCCTGGATAATCATTGATGCATTTAAATTGGAGATGGCGTCGCCAGAATACTTACAGCTTATTGCTATTTTAATCTTTTTAATCTCCAGTGTTCTGGGACTTTCAAGTGCTTATGAATTGGTGAAAAATGGAGGCGGAACACCATTGCCCGTCGATCAAACCAAAAAATTAGTAGTTTCCGGACCTTACAAATATGTAAGAAACCCCATGGCTGTTGCAGGAATGGGTCAGGGCTTGGCAGTGGCAATATACTTTTCTTCTATCCCAGTGCTTATTTATACTCTTGTTGGTGGTTTAATTTGGCATGTTGTAGTTAGACCAATTGAGGAAAAAAATATGCTTAAAAGATTTGGTAGCGAATATCAGAGTTATGTTAATAATGTCAATTTGTGGGTCCCAAAGTTTTGAAAACAACGCCACACAACACGGGCGATAACCCGCCCAACTGCATGGTTAGGGTGGGTGCACCAGTCCGACAATGGTCTTGCGGATTGCCTCCCCCAACCCCAATCCGTAGTGCGCAAGAGGGGTTGTCGGAGACAATAACGACCCGCCCGAACGTACCCCGCTCGGACGAAAGGGCAGCGGCGGGAATCATAACCAAACCAATAAGTACATTCAGCTAAATCGAACGGATGTCGCTATCTTTAAATACATTTAAATCCACTACCTACTAAACCTAACTACATTCAGCCCCGTGTTGGGCAAATAAAAAAGATAAAAATGAGTGATACACAAAGTTGGCCAAGGTTAATCTTTTCAGAGATCCAAGCTACCCTAGAAACCCTTCATCAATGGATCCAGATCGTAGGAAAAGTGCGATTAAAGACCATGCCCTGGCAAAACCATTCTTGGCATGTCCCGTTGTACGTAAGTTCGAAAGGATTCACCACGAATCCTATTCCGTATCAGGGAAGAATTTTTCAAATAGATTTTGACTTTAAACAACACAAATTATATGTGGAATGTTCCAATGCCGGAAAGGCAGAAATGGATCTATACCCACGAACGGTGGCCGACTTCTATCGGGAACTTTTTGAGCAATTGGAGGCTCTGGGCGTGGATGTGAAAATCCATGATTCTCCAAATGAAATAGAGCCTGCTATTCCATTCTCTGAAAATACCACTAACGCTTCATATGATACGGAGGCTGTACACGCTATTTGGCAATCTATGCTCAAGGCAAATGAAGTGTTTACGCAATTCAGAAGTGACTTCATTGGTAAAGTAAGTCCGGTTCATCTATTCTGGGGGGCATTTGACTTAGCCGTTACCCGCTTTTCAGGAAATGACGCCCCCTTACACCAAGGGGGAATGCCCAATATGCCTTTGGATGTTATGCAGGAGGCGTATTCCAAAGAAGTTAGCAGTGTCGGTTTCTGGCTGGGTTCTAAAGATTTTCCTTTTCCCGCTTTTTATGCGTATGCATATCCTAGTCCTCCAGCGTTTGGAAAACAAGAAGTGCAACCCGCACAGGCTTTTTGGAGTGATGAGATGGGCGAATTTTTATTGAAATACGAAGACGTACAAAAATCTTCGAACCCTGGTGAAGTTGTATTGTCTTTTTTACAGAGTACCTATGACGCATCTATAAAGAATGGCCAATGGGATCGTGCTAAACTTGAAAGAAAATAATAGTACGATACCTCAACATGATATAATGCATAGCTTGCTGCCGCCTGCAACGCCATCATGTACTAACGCGTACTCAACCCCAGCTAATCATAAAACGATCCAACTCCAAAAAATACTTGAAAAAGGAAAAAAATTCGATATGCAGTTCGTCACGCCTACTAGGATGCCATGGGTATGTGGCTAAACAGACTACCTCTAACACATAATACACACCATTAAATGGACGTATATTTAAAACCGGCGGTGTTCATCTAATACCGAATTGAATATAATTTTGAACAGCTGAAAAAGTGAATATAGGAATGAAATGATTCAATACTTTGAAACTCCTTTTCCCAGACCTAAGAATACTAAAACAAATGTCTTTTGGATTTTCCTAATTGGAATCCTCTGCAGCATTTTCATTCTCATATTCAAGCCATTTAATATTGAAAATACCACAGGTGCATTTTATAACTATCTTGAATTGTTCTCCCTGGGTATTCTTTTTTCATTAGCCATTTCCGTTTGGGAATTTGTTATTCCAAGTTTGTTTCCAAAAGCATTCAAAAAATGGACCCTAGGCAGAGCTTTTTTATGGTATTCACTAATGATGCTTTTTGTGGGCGCTTTACTGTTTTTGTACAAGAGCTATCTTGGCGGGTTTACAGATTTCACATTTAAGGAATATCTGTTTGTCTGTGGCAGGGTCTTTTTGATAAGTATCACGGTTTCCTTTTTTGTTTTAGGACTGATCAGCTATACGCAAAAAAGTAAGATCGCTTCGATAGCTGCTAATGAAAGCTGTTTTGTTAAGGCCCCAAATGGCAAGGTAACTCAGCTTTTCTTCAATGAAATCCTCTACATTGAAAGTGACGAAAACTATGTGGACATCCACCTTCTCAAAAATGGAGCACGTAGAAAGGAAGTTATTCGTTCTAGCTTAAAGAATATTGAAGATCAATTGGTGTATGCTATTTCGCCAATGTACAGATGTCATCGAAAGTATCTGATCAATTTCAAATACTTTGAGGTTGTGGATTCTAGCAGTAGAAGTATGACTATTCAGTTAAAAGGTGGAGAAACTACTATTCCGGTTTCCAAACAGTATGTGACAAAAATCAGCGATCTACTGATCAATGGTCACTAATACTTGTTCACTCATAACAAAGCCCTATTCCGTTGCTATCTTAGCGATAAAGATTCATTTCATTTGAGCATTGAAAAATTAAAAATTACTCAGATGAAAAACAGCAAAAAATTGTTGATCCTATCATTTGTCACTCTGTTTTTATGTAACGGGAACGGACAAAATGCTACGGGTCCAAAATCCTCTTCCGAAAGATTTACTAGCACTTCCAATTTATCCAAAACTGAAATAGCGACCATTATCAAATCTTTTGTGGAAGACTACAAAAGTGACCGGCATGCAACTAAAGCGAGAATTGTGGGAATTGAGGTTCCCGAAGTAAACGGAAAGTGGACGATTACCATTACAGGTAAAGAAATTGAACCAAAGCAATGGGAAGTCTTCTTGTCAGAAGGATTACCTAAAGAACCCACCTATGTTTATCGGGCAGAAGCGGGTATTTTAAAAGCTATGAATGAAGGGAAGGTAAATGCGATGACCGCTCAGGTAAAAGCATTTTCTAGCGACTATGCACCACTTGACGCCTATGAAATGGAGGGTTTTAAACCCACGGAAGAAGACAACGGTGAAATGAATGCCTTCTCATTTCACTTTTGGACAAAGGGATTTCCTGAAGTTGTTCCATTTCGTCCTAGCGCCACTAGAAAAGCCCATGGCCTTGGAGCTACAATTTTTTATTACGAAAAGGGATTGCGAACCGGTTGGGGGCTTATGATGCCCGGAGACCGGGTGCGGGAAGATGCTAGAGAACAGGCCATGCCCTTTCCCATGATGGGGGTCCTGATCAAGGGCACGGCACAGGGCATTGTGGACGGAGCACCTATAACTGTTTCTGAAGGAAATACTGTGTTTATCCCGGCTAATGTCCATCATAAATGGTGGAATGCGTCAGATGAACCTTGCGAACTAATACTGATCATGTTTGGCGAGGGAGCGTAGTTATCAACTGCTAAAAAGCTGCTATTATTTCTAATTAAAATAAGCGGTAATTTATTTACGAAAGACCAACATCAGCTAAGAAAACATAGGGCAGATAAAGCTTTCGGAAAGGTTGGTTCAGTAAATAAGGAACGATTCAGCGCACCGTTAACCAATCCGAAATGCCCTAAGTTTCTTGGCGTTAGCCGTTATACGCCACTACATCTCATTTGCAGTATGAGGTTTGCTCTTCTCAGAAATTACAGTACCCTATCAAAACAAGAAATAAACAAGTGGACGGCAATCAAGTGGGTTGTTGACCTACTCCAATAAGGAGCATCCTTCGATCAATTCAAAGTTTGGATTATTAACCAGTAAAGATTCCAGTACCCCTACGTGTACTTGCCCAATTATAACAATGACACGCTGGGGTTTTCTCTCCACACACCTGGTAATGATGTTGGCGTATATCTTTAGGTTTCTTTCATAAAAAATAGACACAAACTCGGCGCCTATATAAGCGGTATCAATAGGGGTTTCCAAGCCGTTGTAGTCCTTAAACGCCCCATTGATCACATAAGCAGGCGTATTAAACAAGAGTCTGTGAGACAACGCTATATTGCTTCTCGCATTAAGCGTTCTAATAACTTCCAAAACAGAGCTTTTGCCAGACAGAAACGCAGCGGTGACCTTTCTTCCGAGCGTTTGAAATGCTTTTAACTGCGCTGTAAACATCTGGAGGTTTTCCCCTTTTTCAAGAAGCTGTTGGGATACACTCTCATAATAGTCAATCCCATATACCCGTTCAAGTCCTTCTCTTTTGGCCAATCGAAAACCAATTTGATATACTTCGCTGCTCCCATCAGGCAATTTCTTTGCGATATCACGTAAATCAAATGTAATCAGGCTGTCTATCCTTTTTTGACGGCTGGGTTCCCGTTCCACCATAATTAGATCCGGATGAAACGCACTAAGCTTCGCGCTTAACGCTTCAAACTCTTGCTGCCGTATTGCACCCAAGAAATTCTTTGATTCTACCTCCGCATCATAAAACTGATTGAAGTGAAGTGTTCCGATAATGCTGATTTTAGTCTTTGGAGACTGTTGGGAAAAGACCCATAAGGGTAGTAAAAACAAGATTTGAAATAGCTTTTTTAGCATTTTTGGGGTTTTAAAGCGTATACTTTTACGATCTATTCGGATTGGTTTGCGGGGTATCCCATCATTTCATCCCATTTCCCCTGATCCAAACACTAAAAAATAAATTGAACTCCAAAGCATTCCTTAGGCCAACAAGAGTGGCCGTGTATTTCCATAGTGGGGCAGGTTTGACCATTTTTGGCAGAATGCAGAAGAAAGGACCACGCTGCAAAACAGCCTAAAAACGTAACAACGAGTAAAACAACCCTACTTCACCGCTATAAAAACATCAACTTCTGAATCCGGTCCATGCTGCGATCTTGTACCATACACTTCATAGTCAACAGTGTATCTCCGATTTAATTCTGCATCCTTTGCCCAAACCTCATTCCAGATCTTTACGACCGAGCCGGGGACTTCCCCCTTGGCAGTTAGTTGAACATAATTCCCTCCCTGAAATGTCCATCCGTCGAGGCCCTCGGGAATATGTTCCATAGCGCCCACTTTGTATCCAATAATTGCTCTGTAGGGACCTGTATAATCACTTTCGTATTCGGTATACAACACATAAACTTCTTCTGATTCCTTATTGGGAATTCTACCGGAAATGCCTTCAGCGTAAAATCTCTGCCACAACATACCCATATCTTTCATGGACTTCCCGTTCTCGTTGGTGGTCTGTACTGAGATTCCGATTATCATAAAGTCCTCAACTTTCTTTTCCATAATTTCTTCATTTACTACTGCGCACATTAGGGTAGCTATTGCTAACACCATTAGATTTATTTTCATTTCGACCTGCTTTTTAAGTCCGTATCAATTAATTATTCTAGTCGCAGCATATTAGTTCAATCTTTTTACCGGAATACATATATCCAAGGTAAATATTCCATCATCAGACGCCGCGTGGTATTGCTCAAAACAGACTTTATCATCGGGTTGAAATCCACTTGTTGGAAACCAATATCCCATTAACCAGTCCCATGAGGTTTTGATCTGCTCGGCTTTAACATTGAATCTCGCCACAACGTATTGGCCTTTTTGAATGGTCATTTTGCCTACTACACTATCCACTTTAGTGTTTTTGGGCGCCGATAAACAAACACTTGTTCTCAATTTAGCTTCATCCGCAATATCCAAATCATCGTGATAGACGATAAACTTTTTCACCTCCTTACTTTCCAGTAACCCCTTTGCACCGGCCCAGGAGACAAGACGATGGAAAAGATGCCCAAATACATCTGCATTACCGCTATACGGCCCATGATGCCTAAGATAGATCACTGACTCTTCTTCAAATTTCCTTATCTCAATACCTTCTTTGTTATTAGGCGCATCCCCAAATCTCAAGGGGTTGTAAAAGTAGCTTTTATACGTATTAGTGACTTTATTGAAATTGCTATTGTTTTTATTCAAATTGCTTTTTCTAAACGAACTTGCAGATGCTTTATAGTATGCTTTAAAGTTTTTTGAAAATACGGGTAGACTTTTAAAACCGCATTCAAAAGCAATTTCAGAGACAGATTTATTTCCACGAATTAAAAGAGAGGCAGCTTTCTCCAAACGAAGACGCAGAATTAATTCAAAAGGGGTTTCCCCGGTAATTCCGCGAAATACCCGGACAAAATGAAATTTTGAAAAATTGGAAACGCCTGCCAGTTCATCTAAGTTAAATTCAAATTCCAACCGGCTCTCTATGTAGTCAATCACATTATTTACCCTATGTACGTATTCGTTCTTTATCATTAAAACATTTTCGTTTTGGAATAGTTTAGGTGGTACTGCTTAGGTTTTTATCTTACTGTAAAGATATCCTCATGCTTAGGAAATCAATAAAGGGTGAGAAATTTATTTTATCGCTTAAAAAGAGAACAGCAAAGAAGTTACGCTTTGGACATGCATAAATAGAGGGTTTCCGATGGAATTGAAATTTACTGCTATTGTGGGCTTGTTACCTGTAGGGTTATAAAATTGACTGAAAAGAAACAAGATCTTGGGGATAGTATCACTAAAATGCTTGCTATGAAAAACAACAACTTAAGCTAACCATGGCTATAACTTTTCCTACTACTTCATTCGGGCGGTTTCAACACTTCCCTTAGGCCACTTTCCAAATTTTCCTAATTTCGGCTAACGAAAGTTGAACGGCTCAATTTCATCCGTAATGTCATCCGCTCCCCGGTCCCGGGTACGCGGCAAGGGCTTTCGGAGGCAGAAGCGGGAATACTACATGCTTTCCGGTTTACATGGCTTTGATCTACAGGTAGGGCCGAGATCGTTAGCAAACATTTTAACAGTTATGAATAGATTCTTATCCGTTTTCCTAATCCTTCAAGCATTTTTTAGTTGTAAAAACAATACCATCTCATATTTTGACCAGGTACCTCCTTCTACAACCCCTGAATTATTTGCGCCATCAATTGTTAATACTGACCGTATCGAACTTAATGTCGTTTTTAATTATGATCACTCAGAAATGTTCTTTTCAAGAATTGTGAACAACAGTTTTGTTATTCACCATTCTGAATTGATCAACGGAAAATGGTCTGATAGTAAACCCATTAAAATGTATAACGATACTATCTTAGTTTCCGTTGCTTGCGACCCCACAATTACCAAAGACGGAAAGACCATGTATTTTTTGGGTGTAGACCCTAAGCTGTATAAAAATGATGTTACCCGAGAAGAACTTTACACCCGGCCCCCAGACATTTATAAGAGTAAAAAGGTGAATGGTAAGTGGCAATTGGCCTCCAAAGTAGATTTTTCAGTTTCCACTGAATATTTGGAAACCTATCCTGTTGTAACAGCAGATGGGAGTTTATATTTTCGCTCAAATCGACCAAGTGATTCAGGAGGAATGAACACCTATCGTGCACAATATTTAGGTGATGAAAAATTTGAACTACCGGTCATCATAAACACGAAGGCGGAAAACAATGAACTAATAACTTATGTTTCACCGGATGAACGTTATGCCATAACTAATGGACAAGGTAAATTTCAAATAACGTTCAATGCTAATGGTGCATGGACAAAACCCAGGGAGATCCCATTACAATATGAACGTAATTGGCGCTATTATTGTCCGTATATGTCTTCTGATGGAAAATATTTCTTCTTCTCCAGAAGATACAATACCCCTGAGAAAAAGGGATGGGCAGGTGTTGAAAAAGGGGAAGTCTATTGGGTAAACGCCGACCTCCTTTTCAATGCAAAATAGCATACAATATTGGCTAGCATTGCGTACCCCTAACGGGGAGTTAAGTGATAACATATTATGAGAAAATTCCTGGTCTTCCTAACAATTATCCTTACTTCAGATGTAGCAGCACAATTTATACAAGAAAAGTCGATAAATACTCAAATTGGATACGGACTAAGTGTACCCTATAATAGCGTTGATGAAATTGTAGATGATGGTTTTTTTGCACAAGGAGAATTCGTGTTGCAGGTTTTGTCCTGGATTGAATTGAGACCGTATGCCGGTTGCATTTTAACAAGTTCAAATGGAAAGGATCTGAATAATAATCCAACGGACGAAAAGGCTGAGACAAAAGCCTTTTTACTTGGAGGAAAGGCAAGAGTAAGAGCACCCATCCCCTGGGTAGCACCTTATCTTGAGATTGGAATAGGGACTTCAATTGGAAAGTTTGAAACGCTAACCGCATTTGATACTATTGATACGAGTGGAGTTATTTACCATATCCCTTTTTCGTTTGGACTGGAATTAGGAAAAAACAATAATGTTGATCTAGGACTTGCGTACTATTTTCAACCATCTGTTGAACAATTCGGGGGGGCATTCGCCGTTGGCATCACAATTCCTTTGAATAAAAAATAAAAAAGTGGTAGAACAAGACTATAATCCGTAGCTGTAGTTCGTTAACTTCGATCTTGAAATCTATTTCCCGATAATTCTCATAAAGGGTCCCTGGGAGGTAAACGTTCCGAACAAAGCGAATAGCAGTACCAACCATAGAACTTTACATACAAGCTAAATGAACATTTACAGAATAATTATAAATCGAGTCTTGTTTCGCTTTCTTCCCACTACCGGACTGTTCATTTTTATCATTTACTATAAGGAAATAACATTTGACAACATTTTAGAAAAGCTCGACTTCCTGGAATGGATGATGATCGGACTATTTGTGTTCTTCTGTATTGATTTTGTAAAACTTATCCGCAAAGCGATAGAAAGAAAAAAAACGCTCCGACAGGCAGAACTCAAAGCCGTTCCAACTCATATCGATGTACCCCATAAATTGAATTTTCTGGATAAAAGAATTAGTATCAATGAAAAAAGCATTGATGTATCTTCAAATAATAAAGTCATTTTACATATAAGTAAGACCAAAAAACAAATAGAGATAAGAAAGGTATTCGGAAAGAAATTTTTAGGCTTTAGCGCTATTGAATTCGTATTTCTCGAATACAACCAGTATGAAAAAGACACGGTGTTGGACGTTTTTTCCAATGATTCATCCTATGACAAAAACGTCTGGATCAATTCAATTATGGTTATGCTCAAAAATGGAAATCAAATAAAACTTTTTGAGGCTAAACTTGAAGAAACCAATATCCAAAGGTTGGTTGATTATCAGATATCAGGTAAATACGATGAGAAATCTTACCTGCAAAATGGAGAAAAGATCATTCGCCTTATTAGTCATTATACCAATACGAAGTATTTGATAATAAACAATAGGGTATAAATGCTGTATAGAAAACCACCTATGATTCAGCGTGACTGAATTGTAATAAATACAACTAAAAACGATCCCTATGGCTGATTGCTTTGGCGGAACGATGCGGCCGAATGCTGCCTTCTTCCCCCATCCCGGGTACTCGGTTAAGGGTACAGCAGGCATACCGGAAAGACCAAGACCGGTGTATTTAGTTTTTACCAAAATGCGTGTTTGCAAAAAAGTAGTGGTAACACTTAGCATTTTCCTCAGTTCCCTTTCTCAGTTTTATCCGCAAGAGATGGCGTGGACTGCTTTACCTACTGGTGAGGAAAAAGTTGGCTACCTGTCGTATTGGGAAACGGATCATTCCAGAGCAATAGTTTATAAGGGGAAAACGATACGCCGTCCGATAATGATCAATGTTTGGTAAACCTATGCAGGATTTGAGTGAAATTGAGCAAAAGGCCTTGGATAACTTTTTAGATCAAAAAACTACGGTAAAAAAAGAGGCCAAGCGGAAAGCTGGTAAATTCCCCCTGATACTATACCATCAGGGTTTTGGGGCTTCATTTGAAGATAACGCGGTATTGGCTCAATTTTTAGCGAGCAATGGTTATGTTGTAATCGGTAGTTCTTTTTTTAAAAAAACTCCGGATCAATCATTAGGAATTGATGGAGGAGAACAATCCATTAAGGATATTCATTACTTGATTAACTATGCCTCCCAACTGGAAAATGTAGACATATCCCGTATCGCATTGATCGGGCATAGTGGAGGAGCCCAAGCCGCACTACTTGCAAAATCGAATACCAGGAACGGCATAAAGGCTGTGGTAAGTATAGAAACTACCCAAGAACCATTCGGACTTTCGGATACAAGATGGAACAGTTTCACAAAACCTGTTTTGGAAAAACGATCAAATGTGAATAGTTCCCTACTGGCGTTTACCGATCATAAAGCGGTTTTTCAGTTGTATGATCTACTGTTATTAGCCGACAGGTATTACGTTACTTTTCCCGAGTCCTTAAACCATAATGAATACATTGCACAGGGCGTTTTCGCCAATCATTTAAATTTTGAAATTCAAAAGAATGAAAAAGCTGATGTACAACAACAGCGAAATGAGCTCGAGGAGGATGTAATCAATTATACAAAGGTCAATAATTACATTTTGGATTTTCTGCAATGGAAGTTAAAAAACAGTACACCTTTAACAGCAACATTTGAGGATGACGGATATAGCCAGTTAACAGATTTTAAAAATCCATTTGTTCAAGTTGTTCCCGTTGGTAAAAGTACCCCTATGTCGTATACATTCCATCAAAACAAATTGCCTACACCCAGACAAGTTTGGGGAATGGTACGTTCAAAAAATACCGATTCTTTGATTTTCACATTAGATCATTTTAAAACAGATCATCTGACCGATCCCATTTATAATGACACTTTTGCCTTTGCTTTGATATCCCAACTTATCGAAGAAAAGAATTTAGAGGATGCGCAGAAATTGTTCCAGTTTTATGAAAGCGAAAAAATACCTGTAACGGAGCGGTTTATCTCTTTGGGTAAATTCTCGATTATGATGCGAAAAGAAGACTATGCCCAAAAATGTTTTAAAAATCTGTTGATGGTAGATCCGGAAAACAGTAAAGCAAAAAATGAGTTAAAAAAATTACAAAACTAAGTACGACAAAATACCCCAAATAAGTGCACCGTACAGCTATGAACTATCACCAACTTCCTCCCCGTGCTATCCTAAAAGACCTTGTCCGATGTTATTGGTGGCTCGATAATGATACCAACCAAAATTTACAATTTACCATTTTACCAGATGGTTGTTTTGACCTAATTATTTCTTTTGAAAATTATGAGCAAAAAAAAATATCCTTAACCGGGATTTGGTCAAAACAAACGAAAATTGATATCCCTCCCAATACCCAATTTTTTGGCATCCAGTTTAGATTACTTGCCGTGGATTATATTATCCAACAGCATATCGCTGAACTTTTCAATAACCAAAAGGAATTGGAAAACAACTATTGGAATTTAAATACTATTTCATTTTTTAACAACAAAAAAGAATCCATAGCAGAATACTTGGACCAACACTTACTAAGGATCCTACAAGGTCAAAAAGAAATCGATTCCAAGAAAATACGACTATTCCGATTTTTATATCAATCCAAAGGGAATGAAACCACGACGTACTATGCAGAACAAGTGTTTTGGTCGCGTCGTCAAATTACCCGGTATTTTAAAATAAGATTTGGTCTTTCCTTTAAAAAGTATTGCAATATTATCAAGTGCTCTTCGTCATTTAAACACTTGAAAAAAGGACAACTCTATCCGGAACAAAACTATTTTGATAGCTCGCATTTTATCAAAGCAATCAAAAAACATACGGGTAGTACGCCTAAAGAGTTGTACGCGAACGAAAACGACCGTTTTTTACAATTTTGCATTCTTCCGGATACGTAATTTCCCTATTTGGAATAATGGAACGGTTAAAAAATGAATCAAGAAGTTACTGCCTGGAGGAATAAAGGAAAAAACGTAACGATAAAAGGTCATGAAATTTTTTATCTACAAGAAGGGAGTGGCGCTAATTTGCTCATTCTACATGGATACCCGTACAATACCTTTGAATGGAAGCTGGTTTGGAACGATTTAGCAAAAAAATACACCCTTACCGCATTTGATTACCTGGGTATGGGCTTTTCCGATAAGCCTAAAGATCATGACTATAGTTTTCAGGAGCATAGTGAAATCGTGAATGAATTTTTAAACTCTCTGAATATAGAAGAGACCCATATTATAGCTCATGATTTGGGGGTTAGTATTGCACAAGAACTTATTGCACGGGATTTGGAAGATAAAAATGTATTTACAATACAATCAATTGCCTATCTGAATGGTGGCTTATTCATGGATGTGTACCAACCAAGATTGATACAAAGGCTCTTATCACAATCCCCCAAACCCATTGGAAAGCTATTGAGCAAAATGCTGTCAAAGCCTAAACTTGACACTACTATTAAAAAGGTGTTTGGCCCAAATACACAACCTTCTGAACTACTTCTGGATCAACTTTGGGAAATTTTAAATTTTAAAGATGGGAAATCTATTGCCTATCTGATCGGAAGGTTGGTCTTTGACAAAGTAAACCATCAAAAGCGATGGATTAAAGCCATGCAAACAACGGCGATACCTATGTGTTTTATCAATGGTCCGTACGACCCTAATTCGGGTATTCATATGGCAAATCGCTATCAAGAACTTATTCCAAATCCAAAAGTGGTCCTCTTAGGTAAAGACATCGGGCACTGGCCGCAACTAGAGGATCCTAGAGGGGTATTAACTGCCTATTTTGAGTTTAGGGAAAAGCTGTACTACTGAAAATAACACAATAGCACACTGTTCGTATTTCCTCCGGCAGGTAATGTGACCGCCCAACAAGGGTATGCCATGTCGCGGTAGCCTTGCTAAATTTAAGTGTATTGGCCTTTACCGGGATTATACCTTACAGCGATGCTGCTGATTAACGGAAGGAACAATTCCTGTTTCTATTAGAACGAGATTTTAAGCGATTGGAAATGCTCCGCACTCCTGCGCTGCGGCGAAACGCTACTCGGGACCATTGCAGTCATTGTAACACTTTCCGATGAAAATCGTCAAAAAGAAAACCGCAACTAATGAAGATTTTCTTTACCGTTTTCCTGACTTTTATCTCCTCGATAACGCTGGCTCAAAGCAATAGTCCAACTATCGAAAAAGCACTTGAAAAGTATGATTTTATACAAGAGCAGTTAATACATGGTAAGGACACCATCACGTACTATTTAAAAAAGCCTAAAGCAAAATCAAGTAATTTGGTAATCTTTATTCAGGGCACGGATGCAAATCCTATTTTCTCATATTCGGTAAAAGAAAACAAAACCATTTATCACCGCTGGTTCTCGGATGATTATAAAAATTTGGATACTACCTACTCCTATGCTATTCTTCCAAAACCAGGGATGGATGGACTTTATACGGACGGTAAAATCACAATTCCGGAAACCTATTACGAAAAGAATTATCTCGAGTATAGAGTAAAACAAATTGACCTTTCCATTAATCATATTTATGAGAATCATCTTGTTAATCCAAATAAGATCATTGTATACGGCCATTCCGAAGGTGCTGCCATTGGAGCTGCTTTGGCCACGGTAAATACGAAAATCACGCATTTGGGTTTTTGGTCAGGAAATGTTTTAAATAATTTTTACGAGTTTTCCCTTTTCAATAGAATTGAGGCATTAAAAGGTCAACTTAGCGACCAGGAAGCCCATCAAAACATAATGGGTATTTTAGAATGGTATAGGTCAGTTGTAAATAAACCTAACGCAACCACGATTGACCATTTTGGATTTACAAACAAACGATGGTCCTCGTATGAAAAGGCCCCTATTGATTATTTAACGCTATTGGATATTCCTGTGTATGCGCTTTTTGGTACAGAAGACGAAAGCACCCCAATTGAAACGGCCTACCTACTTCCAATCAAATTTATAGAGCATAGAAAAGATAATTTGACTTTTGAAGTCTGTTTGAATTGCGACCATTCGTATCAAGAGAAAACTAAAGAAGGAAAAAAATCAAATTGGAGTCAACAGTTTGCGAAATTCATTGAATGGACAGATAAAACGAAATAACGAACTGTAAATATGGTGTAGTATCAGTTGCTTCCGGAATTGCCATGCTTCGACTTTGTTCCGTATTGGCCCTTAAATCCCTACGATCTCTTATCTTTAGACACAGCCGGATATTTTCAGATGTATGCCTTCTTATCTCCTGATCCCGATAATTAGCGGTAAAGGAAGGAGCATCGGGGGCAAGAGCCATACCTATCTGCCAGTTGCTGTATCAAAGGCATACCGGCAGGTCCGAGACCGTTGGCCTGAATATTCACGCCCAATACAATCAAAA
Source organism: Bacteroidota bacterium (assembly GCA_038750505.1). Lineage (GTDB taxonomy): Bacteria > Bacteroidota > Bacteroidia > Flavobacteriales > Flavobacteriaceae > Croceivirga. The sequence goes on from JBCDHD010000003.1 coordinate 413,111, forward strand.
TAAAATGAGAACGACCCTTGTATTTTTTTTACTGATCTATTTTGGCCTGGTTCCAGCACAAGCGCAGTTACGCACAATTGAATCTAAAAAAATTGACAGTTTGTTTTTGAGTTGGACAGAAGCAAATCATCCGGGAGGAGCGATTGGCGTAATGCAAAACGGTGAGGTGATCTACTCAAAGGCCTTTGGCCTGGCTAGCCTGGAATATCAAGTGCCAAACACAGCGCAGACCGTGTTTAATGTAGGATCAGTGTCTAAGCAATTTACGGCTATGGCCATGGTGCTGCTTCATGAAAGAGGACTATTGTCAATAGATGACGATATACGTAAATATCTACCGGATATGCCAGATTTTGGGCATACGATTACCATACGTCACATGTTACATCATACAAGTGGAATGCGCAGTTTACATGCAATGCTCGAATTGGCCGGATGGCGCGATGACGACGCAAGGACAAATGCGGATTTGTATCGTTTTATGCTAAAACAAAAGGATCTGAATTTTATTCCCGGAGCGGAATATTTGTATTGCAATACGGGGTATATGCTTATGGTCAATATTGTAGAGCACGTTACCCAGGAAAAATTTCCCGAATGGATGGATACCAATATTTTTAAGCCTTTAGGAATGCGCAATACGTATGTAGAGGACAGATACGATCGTATTGTCCCCAACAACGCCACTTCATATTATGATACAAAAGACGGATTCTTTAGAGCGGTAGAATACTGGGGGTATGTGGGTTCTGGTAATGTGCATTCTACAACCGGAGATCTTCTAATTTGGTTACAAAATTTCAATACCCCTTCGGCAAAATGGAAAGCGGCTTTTGAAAAGCTTAAAACGACTGATACTCTCAATGATGGTAGTCCAAACAATTATGCCTTTGGGGTATTTGTTGATAGAACAAAAGGATATGATAGAATTCAGCATGGAGGAGCAATAGGGGGATTCAGAGCTTATGTAAGTACCTATCCGGAGGAACAATTAAATATTGCCGTCTTAACAAATTTCTCATCCGCCAAACCAAGTGGTATTGAAGGCAATATTGCCGGTATACTAATAAAAGACAGGGCAAAAGTAACGACTGAAACAGAAGGACAGGATAGTACCAATAATGAAGATACGTATTCAAAAGAACAGATTGTGGGAAAATACGAAATCCAACCAGGTGTCATTGCAAATGTTAGTATAAAGAAGGACTCCCTACACGTTTTACAAGAGTGGGATAACTCGGAATATTTCATTTACAACACAAATGGGAATACCTATGAAATGCCGACAAACAAAACTATTCAATTTGTTTTTTCAGAGGTAAAGGATAAAAAAACACAAATGCTTACCCTAGTTCAAAACGGTACTACAGCAAAGGCCAAAAGGCTTGTGAAAGAAGAGCTGTCCGGTGTGGATTTAGGCGAATATGCCGGGCGATTTTATAGTGCAGAGCTGGAAAGTACATTGGATATTATACTACAAGGCAATAAATTAATGGCCCATCACGCAAGACATGGGGATTTTACCATGGAGATCACGAAAAAAGACACCTTGGTAATTACAAGTTTTGCAGTAATAGATGTAATTCGCAATTCCGAAAACAAAATTGCAGGAATTAAAATTTCCAATGGAAGAGCGAGAAATGTATGGTTTGAAAAACAGTAATAATACAGGGGCCAATACGCTATCACAAGAACCCGAATAAACGACACTGCCGGGCTGTTAACCATGCTAAACGCAGGTATGTCAAGATTGTTAGCCCATATGCTTAATCGAAAAACATACGCTTTTAAAACCCATAACGGACTGTGATACGGAACCGTTGTGTAACAAGTTGGCAACAAAGCATACTAAAAAGAAAATGAAGACAAGAGTTCAAATTTTCAGGGAAGAAAAGAATCTGACGCAATCCGAGCTTGCCGAAAGGTCTAAACTTTCGCTTAGGACCATCCAAAGGATAGAAGCTGGAAAAATTCCCAAAGGGTTTACACTTGCAGCTATCGCCAAATCATTAGAGACGGCACCTGAAAATCTAATTCAAAATGCTACGAATGAAGCCATTTTTAACCGTGCAAAGCTGATTAATATTTCCGCTTTGACTTCTCTCATTCTCCCGTTTGGAAATATTATTTTTCCAGCAGTTTTGACCTATAATTCTAAAGAATCAAAAGCAAAGGAATTAGGAAAAGAAATTTTAAGTATTCAAATTATTTATACTTTTCTTCTTAGTATTTTTTTGATCACAAGTCTGTTCGTTCAGAAAAAATTTTCAATCAAAACACCGCTTTTCATAGTCATTTTAGTACTGATGAAATGCATCAATTTCTACATCATTATTAAAAATGGAACAAGCTTGACCAAAACAAAAGACTTGTGTATTAGGCCCAATATCAACTTTATATAAAATTGTGACAGCGAATTGACGTAAAATTGTCACATTCATTTCCTAAAAAAATTACAGCGAAATCTTTACTTGAGGCTCAAAAGTATAAAATGAGCATTTTTAAGAAAATCATACTTGTAATTTTTATTCTTCTACTTACTGGCTTAGTTGGGGGAACCATCTATTTCGACAAAAAATTCTCGCCACCAGAAAATTATTTAACCGTTGAAAATAAGGTTGATACCATCCCTATTAAATGGGTAGCACAAGATAAAAACCCCTATGCTGCATTATTGCTACCCGTAACTATTGAAGGTATAGACTTCACCTTTTTTATGCAACTAGATTTTGGTTCACCTATTACCGTCTTCTATAAAAAATCCTTGGCATCCATAGAAAAAAAGTTCCCGGAGCATATTTCTTTAACCAAAGATGCCACTCAAGTACATCTGGACGTTAAACTAAAAGATTTAACCATTTCATCGGACAGATTTAGAATATTGAATTATGGAAATGCGATCCATTTTGAAAATCGAAATGACGCTGCTATCATTGGTACCATTGGCACAGATCTTTTAGAAAAACGTATAATCGATTTGGATCTAAAAAACAATCTATGTTCGTTCAAAGAAAAAATAAATGAAGATGGATTTTCCGATTTCCAATTTAAAAAACGAAGAATCCTATTGCCGGCAAAATTAGAGAACCAGGAACTAAACCTATTGTATGATTCAGGTACCAGTGGTTATGAGTTAATTACAGATAAAGAAAAATGGAATAGCCTGAGAAATTCTAATGGGAAAATAAAAACTGAAAAAGGAAACTCTTGGGGCAAAGAACTACAAGTAATTACTGCACCTACAAATCTTAAAATTCAATTGGGCACCAAAGATTTTATATTAACAGAAATCACCCATATTAAAGGAACATCAAAAATTCAAAATTTCTTAATGAAGACTTCCGGAATGGAAGGAATGATCGGAAATAAATTATTTTTGAACCATAGGGTGATCATTGACTGTAAAAGGGAAAAGTTCATCGTACAATAAACAAGCCTACCCTTAATGAGCGTATAAATGATAAAGTAAAATAGAACCCAAAGGTCAGTGCTACCTGGAAAGGTTTGTTAGTGGGAATCGCTGTTTGATCGTTGGCAGACACCACTGGGCATAGCCCTGACCGTTATGTGTAATGTAAGAAATGAAAACGCTATCAATACTTTTATTTTTAACAACTGTTCAAATTTGTTTTTCGCAAAATATTGAGCAGTATGCAGACAGCATTGCTAAGAAACATTTTGACAATGAAACGAATGTAGGATTAAGCATAGGGATAATAAAAGAAGAAAAACAAGAAGCGTTTTATTATGGTGGCAAATACACAAGACAAGTAAAGGATATCGATAGCACTACCCTTTTTGAAATTGGTTCTGTTACAAAATTGTATACTGCATTTATTCTTGCGTCCCTTGAGAACGATAACAAAATCAATAGATCTGATTTACTGTCCAAGCACTTGCCCCAAAAGATAACAGAAGGGAAAAACTGGGCTTCAAAAATTAAGTTGGTTGATTTAGCCACACATACATCCGGGCTACCTAGTTTTGAGAACACGAAGAGCTTAATGAAATTAAATGGTTTTGATGAAAACGACCCGTACGGCTTGTTTACAAAAGAGCGTATGCTATCCATAGTAAAGCAAACAGACACTTTGAATAATTATGGTAACGTCAACTATTCGAATTTTGGAATTGGAATACTAGGATTAGCAATGGAAGCATCTCAAAGAACCACTTTTACAGATTTATTTGAAAAATACGTCGTTAAAAAATTAAAGTTAAAATCAACGCATTTAAGGCTAACAGAAGCAAATTTAACCAGCGTAGCAATTCCACATCGAAAACGAGAACCAATGCCTTTAATTCAACTAGCGGAATTGAGTCCAGCGGGTAGTGTAAAAGCTACAATGCCCGATTTATTAAAGTTTTTGAACAAGCATATTGAACCCGAAATTGATCAAAAAGACCTGGTTACATCCCTGTTATCTAATCAATTGACCAATAGCAAACAAAAAGTAGGCTTGGGCTGGGGAATTCATACGATAAACAGCGAAACGGTATATTTTCATAATGGCGGCACCTACGGAAGTTCAAGTATTGTAATTATAGTCCCAACAAAAAAGATTGGTGTAGCCCTATTGTCTAACAATAGCGATGAAGGAGAATTAACGGTTTATGCCCTGGAACTTATTAAAAAAATAATGGATTAACCCAAAAGCAAAACACATAACAATAGGTGTACGTAATCGCAGTTTAAGAGCTGATCTACCTGCATACCAAAAGCATACAAGCCAGCAGCAGGAATGAAAGAAATGGTTGGTGCAAAAGGCAAAAGTTCCTCATTGGAAATCGCAATCTTCTAATCAGCCGACGCGACTACTCATACCCGAAAATGTTTTGCTTCAGTATCATTTACAAACCCTATACGCCTGCCGATAGATAAAGAAAGATCTAAAATAAATCTTAATTTTTTTTATATAATTGATATATCAATTATTTTTATATCAAATAAATTAGCTATGCGATTTTCTCTTTCATCAGAAACGATATTTCACGTAATAGAAAGTACCATTAAGGAATATCGAAAATTTGCACAGCGTAACATTTCTGAAAAAATAAAAGATATAACCATTGACCAGGGTATGGTCCTCCTCTTTTTAAATAAATATCCAAAGCTAACTCAGAAAGAAATTGCGAAACTGGTTTTTAAAGACAACGCCTCAATGACGCGAATGATCAATACAATGGTTCGGAAAAAATACCTGAAACGCTCAATGAATTCTGAAGACAGAAGGCGTTACAAAATTGAAATCACGGATCGGGGAAATGAAATATTGAAAACTCTTCCTCATATCATTCATAGCAATAGAAAGTCATCATTACAAGGAATCACAAAAAACGAACGTAATCAATTGGAGATCATTTTGGGTAAAATCATAGCCAATTGCACACAAACATGACATTATGAACGCTACATGTAAATTTACCACAGTCACCGCCACTTTTTTACTACTATTTGCTGCTCTTAACGCGCAGCAAAAAATAGCGCCAGTAACACCTAAAGAACAGCAAATGGTTATCGATGCTATAGGCAGTAAATTAAACGCTAACTATATTTTCCCAGAGACAGCCAAAAAGATGGTCTCTAACCTTGAATCGAAACTTAGGAAGGGGAATTATAAATCTGTAGTTGATCCACTGGAATTTGCCACCATTTTAACCGAGGATCTTCAGGCGGTTAGTAAGGATAAACATTTGAGCGTTTCTTTCGCTCCAGGACAAATAGCTGAGCAACAACAGACCATAACTGCTGAAGATAGCATCGCTTATTTTAATCGATATCTTAAGACCATGAAACGAAACAACTTCGGTTTCAAGGAAGTGAAAATTATGGCAGGTAATATCGGTTATTTGGATCTTCGAAGTTTTGCGAATGTTGAATATGCCGGGGAGATAGCCGTGGCAGCAATGAACTTTTTGAGTAATGCTGATGCGATAATTATCGATCTTAGAAACAACCGCGGAGGAAGTCCCGAAATGATCCAACTTATAACGAGTTACCTCTTTGAAAGTGATCCTGTTCATTTGAATAATTTCTATTGGCGCCCATCAGATAAAAATTCTCAAACCTGGACTTTACCCCATGTGAATGGTAGGCGAAGTCCGGATACTCCGGTTTATATATTAACCAGTGGTAGTACTTTTTCGGCAGCGGAAGAGTTTAGTTATAATTTAAAGCATCTGGAACGTGCAACTATAGTGGGTGAAACTACGGGAGGTGGCGCACATCCTGGTGGTTCTGTTGTGGCGACAGACCGATTTATGGTTTGGATCCCAACAGGTAGGGCTATTAACCCAATAACGGGTACCAATTGGGAAGGTACAGGTGTTCAACCACATATTATGGCTCCCGCTGCGAATGCGTTAGATGTAGCCTATATGAAAGCTTTGGAGTTACTTGTAAAAAATAGCGAGGAGGAAAGACTAAAAGCTTTCTACCAATGGCCACTCGCCAAACTCAGTCTAAAGACGAATCCGGTAACCTTAGATGCTAAAAGTTTAAAAGCGTTCGCAGGGGTGTATGGCCCACGTATTGTGACCTTCGAGAATGGGAAGTTATTCTATCAAAGAGGGAATGGAACAAAATATGAGTTGTATCCCTATAGTGCTAATGCGTTTATGCTGAAGGGGCTCGATAGCTTTAGAATACGGTTTTTAGCCGAGGCAGATACAATAATTGCCTTACAAGGGGTATATGACAATGGCCGTACCGATAAAAATTTAAAAGGGAAAATGTAAATGGTCCTGGTTGGATATTGGATTACTTCAAAAAAAGAATTTCCCTATTGTAATGCGTTTTTAAATTTGGAAGATAGCGATGCTAGCAAGCTCCGATTTTTTGTAGCTGTGTAATAGCTTACGTAAAATTGGTGGTTCCTAACCACAACAACTGCGGTTCGGAATAGTAGTACCTCAATTCATAAGAGGTAACAGAAGTGTAACAATCTGTTATCGCAACCCGCCAGATAGATGTTTTCGAGCGGTTTACCCGGCTGGGAAGTTCGGCCTTGTAAACCTTGGTGCTTAATCGAAAAACATACGCTTTTAAAAACCAGAACTCGCTGTGATACAAGACTGATGTGCAATATTTCGCCTCCTCCAACTATTTTCACTATTTGTGTAACCTTAACTTGTGGTAGGTGGTCTAAGCCATGAAGTTTATACTATAACAGCAATGAAAAAAATGTATTTCCTCGAATGGACCAAGCGTATTCTTGTTTTTACTTTTTTGTGTACGCAATCCAATACTTATTCGCAAAAAATAGCTACTAAAGTTGACAGTTTGTTAAATGAAAAGTATTCGAATACCGCACCGGGCGCAGTATACCTTATTGCAAAGGGTGAACAACAGCTATTTAAAAAGGCGTACGGACTTTCGAATCTGGAGTTGGAAAGCCCAATGGTAATCGACAACGTTTTTGAAATAGGTTCTCTCACCAAGCAGTTTACAGCAATATCCATTTTGATATTAGTAGAACAGGGAAAACTGAAGTTGGATGATACGGTTAGCACCCACATTCCCAACTATCCAAATGGCAATTTCATTACAATTCACCATTTGTTGACGCACACTTCCGGAATTAAGGACTTTACAAGACTGAAAGGACTGAATAAAATTGCCAAAGCGGATTTAACTGCAAAAGAACTGGTTGATTTTTTTAAAAAAGAACCATTGGATTTTATGCCAGGAGAAAAGTTTGAATATTGTAATTCCGGCTACATCCTGCTTGGATACATTATTGAATTGGTTACTAAAAAAAGCTACGGCGAATTTGTCGCGGAAACTATTTTTAAAACCCTGAATATGACAAACTCGTATTACGGCAACCATAGAAAAGTTGTTCCCAATAGAGCCTCTGGTTACGGTAAAAAAGATAATCGATACATAAACAGTCCCTACATTAGTTTTTCCATCCCTTTTTCTTCGGGTGCATTGATGTCAACAGTAGAGGATATGTTCAAATGGCAGAAAGGCGTAAAAAACCATATTCTTATCAATGAAGAATCAACTAAAAAGGTATTTACGAATTACCGTTTAAACAATGGCGAAAATATAGACTACGGTTATGGTTGGCATATTAAAACGCGTAATGGAATACAAATTTATGAGCACGGAGGTTCAATCTTTGGTTTTAAATCAATGGGCGTTTACATTCCGGAAGAGGATATTTACGTCCTATCGCTAACCAATTGCGGGTGTAACTCACCTACAAAGATTACGCAGGAAATTGCAAGTATGTTCACGGATCATTTACAATAAAGCACTACATCACAATGGGCTATAATCTGTCCGATGGCCTCCCTAAGCCGCGTTCAGCATCGCCTCAGTGATCAGGCAGATTACGTTCCTCTAACCCTCATGGCTTTAATTAAATTAAGCATCATTACCCCATGCTTCCATTAATTCAAGAATTGGAATAACTTCTTTTCCTTTTTCACTTAAGCTATATTCCACATTTACAGGGATCCTGTCTGCTAAAACCCGTCTTTCAACAATACCATCTTCTTCCAGTTCACGCAATTGTTCAGCAAGTACCTTATTGCTTATACTGGGAATAAAATGGTTTATCTGTCCGAACCGTTTTGCAGATTTTCTTAGCGTATAAAGTATAATAAACTTCCACCTGCCCCCCAAAACTGACATGATTTTGGTAACAGGACAATTTTCCGGGTTTTTATAGTTGTATCTCATTTTCTAGTTACTTCTAGGTTACCAGAAACCTTAAAAATGTTGCATGGGTTGTATTGTTCAATTTAGTTTTGTGAAATAAAGTTATTAATTGATACTGGGTTTCTAAATGAAACCAAGTAAATCTAAGAGTAAAATGAAAAATGAATTAACAGTAGACGTCTTTAAAGGCAAAGAAGCATCCGTTAATAGCTATGTTTTTAGCAATGGAAAATCTTTGATGGTCATGGATGTATTACGAAGCACTGTAGATGCTAAGGAATTGGCTAAATTTCTTAAAGCCAAAACACTACCACTTACACACATTTTAATTACACATGGACATCCCGACCATTATATTGGTATGGCGTATCTAAAAAAAGAATTCCCCGTTGTTGAAATTATAGTATCTAATCCAGAAACGAAACAAGATATAATTGGCTTCAGCAGGTGGATGGAAAGTGTAGGATGGTTAGATGGGGAACCAGATCTAAAACCCAAATCTGATAAAAACCCAGAGGGTTTTGACTATGAAAACCACATCCGTGTTTGGGATAAAGAACTATTTACACTTGAGGGTGGTGGAACTTTAGTATTGAAAAACGATTATCATCCGGCAGAGGCTGAACATCTAACAACAGTGTATTCAAAGGACCTTAATGCATTTTTTTCTTCAGATTTTTGCTATAACGGTGTACATCTGTGGTTAGGACAAGGTGTAGATAAAACCCATATCAAAAATTGGAAAGCACAACTAAATACTTTTAAACAGCAGTACACAGATAAAAGTTTAACGATTTACCCCGGACATGGAAGTAGTGCCGATATAGCTCTTTTCGATACGGTTTTACAATACATTGAAGATTTTGAAGGAACCTTAGAAATTGCAACGGTTAAAGAAGAGGTTGAAAACAGAATGAAACAACTATACCCAAATTGGGAACAGGCCGATTTTTTACTAACGCACAGCGCTGATTATCATATGAGCTTAAAAGCAATAGAATGAGCTAAGCTCTAATCACCTTGTTGGCAATGGCAGTTCGTTCCCCTGCTGATAACAAATAAAAAACGAAAAATTAAGGTGGTAAACTGATCTACCCTAAAGAAATAGAGTTAAATGAAAGCCTGAGCATTACTGAAAACGTATGCTTTAAGCGTTCTATTGATTGTAAAAAAGCTATAATCATTTGCATTTGGTACTTCAATGCTCAGGAAACAGCACAATCTACCATTTAGATAACCGGACACACAACGAATTCATAAACTCCGGTAATTGTGTAGCATTATTCAGGTGTGATACGCACATCAAGCTACCAAAGACCTTCTCTAAATAACTACATACAACAAGGGCACAATCAGTTGCCGTTTTTGGCGCTTACGCAAACCGCTTTTGGATTTAATCAGAGGATACTGTAAAAAAAAATAGCGCTAGTTCCTCCACTATTGCGCATCTACGAACAGCTTACCTGAACACCGGAAAAACATCCGGTAGAAATTAAAACGATTTTTTATTTGTACCGAACGGTCTGTTTGTATATATTTGAACCGTGAATTACAAGCACAATAAAGAAGATGTTATAACTAAAGGGATGCACCTCTTTTGGGCAAAAGGGTACCATAACTTGGGAGTGGATGCAATTTGCCGAGAAACGGGAATGACTAAAGGTGCTTTTTACAACGCGTTCAAAAACAAGGAGCAATTTCTATTGACCACTATTGAAAACTATGGTAACCTCATAACCGCGCATTTACAAAATGAACTGGCCAACTCCGAAACAAAAGCATTTGACAGGTTGCTACATCTCTATAAAGGTATGCTCGAAGCACAGCCCGAAAACAACCATATCGGTTGTTTGGTAAATAACACCATGTCCGAATTGGGCATTTTAAATAGCACTGTGGCTTCCGCAACTTCCTACCAGTTCAACAAATTCCTGAATGTTATTGAACCGACCGTAAAAGAAGCCCAACAAAATCAGGATCTGACCCAAACCATACACTCAAAATTGTTGACCGAAATAATTCATACTACATTTTTTGGAGTACTAACCACTTCCAAAACCACAAAAAGTTCGGGCTACACCGTTATGGAAACATTTTTATACGCACTAAAAAACAGATCAGATGAATAAAACGAAGCAAGTATGGGAAACCTACAGCACCAGTTGGAGCAATGGTAATATCGTTGAACGATTGGAAGAACTGCGAAAAATCATGACAGAAGACTTCGAATATCGCGACCCTAACGTAGAATTAACGGGATATCAACAGCTTTCAGAGTATATGTCCCAGTTTCAAAAAGAATTTGTAGGAGCCTCTTTTGTCGTTACGGATTACCAATATCACCACGATAAAAGTTTGGCACATTGGAATATGGTGAATACAGAAAATGAAGTTTTAGGGAATGGTGCGGACTTCGCTATTTACGAAGATGGAAAATTGAAACAGATCACGGGCTTCTTTAAACAAGGCTAAAACTTGTGGACATTAAGGCAGACATAGTTCATACCTGGGAGCTGAATAATAAAGTGACTTTGTATCTACTTGACCATATCTATGATGAATGGTTGCCAAAAAAGTTGAACGGTACAGGGCGCAGTATTGGAGAACAGTTTTTGCACATAAACAACATTCGCTCGTTTTGGATAGGGAAAGTCGGGGAAAAGATCGATTTAAAGTTGGATAAGAAATTTGCGCAAAACAAAAAGAAACTCGAAGAAGCATTACAAAAGTCATCAGAGAAAATGAATGCTACCTTATCCAATATATTCCATCAAGAAAGTATCACGGGCTATAAACCACATCCTGTCGCCTTCTTTTCCCAAATGATCGCCCATGAATCCCATCATCGCGGGCAGATCATGGCAACGGTAACAAGAAATGGTTTACCAATAGACAAGTCTGTAAATTTTGGACTGTGGAATTGGAACAACAAATAAAATCATTAAAATGGCCAATAGCTAACGACAACTATACGTAAACAGCTTCATCAGCCCTGAGATGGTCTGGCGGGTAGCATCCCCCTACTCTGATTAATTTATTTAAATTTAATCTCCAACAAACAAGCCCCGGAGATGAATTCCAAAGTGACTTCCTCTCCTCCCATCTCGATAGCTCTCGACAATTGTAGGAACTGGAAGGGTGGTCAGCGGCGATACGGTTCCATGGGGGCAAACCGGAAAACATATCCCATCCAGACCGTTATTGTGGATTTGGAAAAACCATCAGAAATTTGAATCAAAAAGAAGAAAGTGAAAACTATTAATCGAATGATGACCAACATCTGTTCAAGCCATTTGGCCGAAAGTCGGGATTTTTATACCAAACTGTTCAACTTCAATGTGGATTACGACAGTGATTGGTTCGTTCATCTAATTTCAAAGGACAAAAGGTTCGAATTGGGAATAATTGACCGGACAAATGAAATTGTACCAAAGGATTTCCAAAATAATCCGCAAGGGTGCTATATTACTTTCGTAGTGGATAGCGCCGACGAACTGTTTAAAATAGCAACATCTGAAAATTTTGAGATCCTAAGTGAACCCACTGATACGTTTTACGGACAAAGACGTTTGTTGCTAAAAGATCCGAATGGGACCTTAGTAGATATTTCCTCACCGATCAAAGATTTCGAATTTTAAAATAGATGGTACGATTGAGGGGGCGGAAAAACTTCATCGAGAAGTTGCCGCTTCAGTTCTTGAATAACCTAGTGCCAACATCGGTTACAATTTATTCTTCTTTTCCCATTACGGAAAAACGCTAACTTTAAACTCGCTTGAATAGAAGGAGAAGGAACAGTAGTTGGCACCCTACCTTCCGATCTTCGGCATACGAATAGGGTGGCAAAGACCGTCAGGCCTAATTGTATTGCATGAAAATACTCTTACTTGGTGCAACAGGGAGAACAGGGAAATTAGTTTTGGAAAAAGCCCTGGAAAAGGGACATCACGTAAATTGCTTATCTCGGAACTCGCAACGGATAAAGCAAGGATCCGGACTTACGATCTTTGAGGGAAACCCGAATACTGCCACGGATTTGGAAAAAGCAATTTCAGGCTGTGATGCTGTAATTAGCGTTTTAAACATTTCGCGAAAATCAGACTTTCCGTGGTCCAAACTAAGAACCCCAAAAACCTACCTTTCCGATGTAATGCAGGTCTTGGTTCCCTTGATGGAAAATAAAAAAATTAGTAGAATTTCCGTTTGTTCAGCCTGGGGAGTTTCCGATTCCGGAAACGATATTCCAAAATGGTTCAAATGGCTTATTGAGAACAGCAACATCGGAATAGCATACCAAGACCATCAACGACAGGAAAATAGGCTTACCGAATCAAATTTGGAGTGGACAATCGTTCGTCCGGTCGGACTTACCAACACTAACCGAAAGGAGAAAATCCGAGAAAGCCTAAAAAACAAACCAAAGCCCCGTCTGTTGATCAGCCGAAAAAGTGTTGCAGTATATCTTGTGGAAAGTTTAAATAGGACAGATCTCGCCCGAAAAAAAATTGTGATATCGAAAGACTAAGCCCCTTACGCACCCTACCCTGACCCACTAGGTCTCAGGCGGCTTCCCTCCTACCCGGAGGTTACTGACCCAAGCTATAGGGTAGAAAGCAATTAAGGACAAGTTTTTCTAAATTAGACGAACGAAAAATGGCGGCCTGATTTCATGTCTTTATGCGTTATGCCGATAGTTATCGGGATTCGGGTTGACAGAGTAAAACTACCCTTTCGGGCTGGTGAACCCGCCTTAACGGAACGGGACAGGGGCGGGAATCATAGCTATGGGCTAACCGGCAAAGCCGAGCCATTGTGTACAATGAAACAGTAAACGTCAATGATAAGAAGCCTAACCATCCTAGTGGTTCTTTTAATTAAGCTGGAACTCCATGCGCAGGATACTACTTGTGTTAACACAACTATAAAACACACAATAGCATCAAAATATCTCAATGAAAGTAGAGACTACTGGATCAGTTTGCCGTTCAATTATTCCGACTCATTACGCTATTCTGTTATTTATGTCTTAGACGCCGAATGGAGATTCGAATTAATTAAAACCTTATCATTTGATCTGGGAGCCAATAAAAAAATTCAAAATTCAATTGTAGTTGGCATTCCACATATTGAGGTCGAAAACAAAAGGGGGCAAGACCTCACATTTAGTCAGTCCAGGATCGAATACAATGGTGAGGAGGTTGATTCTACTTGGTACAACGATTCAAATTCGGGAAGTGGAATGCGTTTTTACCAGTATTTGACCAAAGAATTGATTCCTGAGGTAAACCAATATTATTCAACAAATGACCATGAAACCTTGATAGGCCATTCCTATGGTGGCTACTTTGGAGGGTACATCCTTTCCTTTGAAAATCCTTTTGAAGTTATTCATATTTACGACCCTTCAATTTGGTATAGTAATGGGGAAGTCATACAAAAATTCAAGGAACGAAATCACATAAAACGAACGAAAATACATCTGACCTACCAGCCGGTTCCGGAATTTCATAAGAGTAAAATAGAAGCGTTTATTAAAGTACTTGAAGCAAATGACAGTGTCGAGTTAACGATAGCATTTTATGAAAATGACACCCATAACTCCCTGTATTTAGATAGGTTTTATAAGGGCATATTGAAAACAAATAAGCATACGCAACCGTAGTTGTAGACAGAAAATGCACATAAAGGAACTGAAAATATATGCGAAGAACTTTTCGAAACAGCTAGCGTTTTATTCCAATACGATTGGACTAAAGGTAATGGAGGAATCTGAAAATCAAGCGGTTTTTCGAATTGGCAAATCAATGCTCAAAATTGTAAAAAGCGATAAGTTCAAGCCCTACCACTTTGCCATAAACATTCCTTGCAACAAAGAAGTCGAAGCTTTAAAGTGGCTGCAAAGGCGAGTAGATATCCTAAAATATGGAATACATGAAATTCAAGATTTCGTGTATTGGAACGCAAAAGCCATCTACTTTTACGATGAGGATGATAACATTGTTGAATTTATAGCGCGAAAGAATTTAAAGAATAGCAGGGAGGAAGAATTTGATGTGCACGCACTACTTGAGATTTCTGAAATTGGAATACCTGTACAGGATATCGCAACAACGTTTACTACATTGAACACCATAGCAAATCTTCAAAAATACGATGGCGGATTTGAAAAGTTCTGTGCGATCGGTGATGAAAATGGATTATTCATTTGTATTAATACACTGAAAAAAGATTGGTTTCCAACAGGAGACAAAGCCTATTCTTCAGAGTTTGAAATTACGTTCAAAGAAAATGGAAAAGCATATCAGCTAGCATTTAGGAATGAAAAAATAAAGGCAGTGGCTGAGAATAATTTTGAATAATTACCTACCTATCGGTAAACAGGTTTTCACCACCCTCAGAAAGTTATGGCCAGGAGATATACGACCAATTATAATTGCTACTTTTTGCATGCAAGGTAAAATAGCTATTCCGCTAAAAATCGCACAAAGAATGGACCATCTCAAAATCAACCCTATCTATACATATCATCCCGAACTAATTGAGCTACATAAGGGGAATCAAAAATGTGAAGTGATTACTAACAGCAATTCCATTTTGCCAATCCAAAAGGTTTATCAAATTGAAAGTGCGGAGGCAACACCTGAAAAGACTGTGATTCTTCCTGATGTAAACTGCTATGTTGTTTATACGAAATTGCTAACCGGAGAAGTAGAACTATTCTTGGTTGGTCCACGAACAAAAGCCATAGAAATTAACAGATCGGAGCGTGTTGAAACCATAATTGCAAAACTTTCTCCTTCGCGAATCGGATTGCGCAAAAACCTTGCAATTCGGCAATTGGTCAATACTACCTATTCCATACGGTCTTTATTGGGGAACAGGGCTGAAAAGCAGCTTGTAAAAAAAATCACCGATCGGAGGTGTCAGAAAAAAGAAACCCCTGAAACTAATGGTTTCACATTTACCTCATCCTATTCCAGGAAAAACCTGGATGACCATATTAAGCCGTATTTAGAAAAAAATCAAATTCCCACAGTTAACGAATTAGCGAGGCATTTGGGAATTTCCGAAAGGTACTTAAGGGATTTGTCTTATGAACAGTATGGAATACCACCGAAAACCGTTTTAAAAATTAAGCGGCTTCACAGGTCGTTGTCTACAACAGCGGCAAATCGGAACTATTCTCAAATTGCTTTAGCATCCGGATACTACGACCAATCTCATATGATTTCCGAATATCAATTCTTTATAGGGAAAACTCCGAAACAACTATTCGGATAGTTCCGTTTTTTCCTAGACAATTTAAAAACCTGACCTTAATTTGGCGCCCAAGTATCAAGTAAAACTGTGTAAATTGAATACAAGTGATAGTACCTATCTCCTGCTGCTCGCGCTATTGGTGGGGGCAATTGGTTGCAAACCCTTACAGAAAGCAACACTAAAGGAAATTGGGTCCAGAGGTCGATACACGACTATCGGACCCTATGCGGCGTTTAACCCCAACCATAAATCTGTTGAGATTTGGCAGCCGAGTAATACAATAAATACACCTCTGGTGATATATGCCCATGGCGGTGCAGGATATCGCGCGGATGATCGTGCCAGAGTAGCCCTTTTGCGACGAAATGGATTTGCTACTATATCCTTTGATGCCTACGAAATGAACGGATTAGATTGGAATTTTGTCACCCGAAGAGTCACCAATACGGGGAAACAACATCTTATTTGGGGGGTTTTCAAGGGCGCATTTGAATACGCCATAAAAAATGGCGATTGGGACCGTAGGAACATATTTTTATACGGTGCCTCAAACGGTGGAAGGACCGTATTATACGCGGGAAGCAAACTGAATGATAAAAAAATTAGAGGTATTATTTCCGAAGCCCCGGCCGCAACGGGATATGCGCTTGAGGATCATAACATCCCAACGATCATTCCATTTGGGAAATTAGATACTTGGGCAGGAAAATCAGAAAGCGATTACGTTTGGAAAAGGACCTACCCAACATCGCCCATTTCAATAGAACAATGGGTAAATTCACTACGGGAAAAAGGAAGGCCTATCAAGTTTATTTTTTATGAAAATGCAGGACATCTTATGTTTGAAGGTCCCCTCGAGAAAGTAACGGTTAAACGAGGAGACAAAATCGCATTTACCGCGTTTCAAGGGGCAGATGAAATTGTATTACAACACTATGAAAAAGATATAATTGCATTTATAAATGCCAATTTGGTTGAATAAAAATTCGTGGAATACTGGTGTAAATTACTTGCAATCCATTTTAATACATTGCACTAATAAAAGGTCAGATAGCTTGTATATTCCAGGCTGGTACGAGATAATGGATCAAAAATGAGATATGCTGCTTTATTAATGCTAGTTGTTGCATTTGTTGTTTCTTGTTCCCCGAAGAAGGGTAAAAAAGATGCATCCGTAACAGCTGAGGAAACTTTGGAAAATTGGCCAACAGCAGCTTGGACATGCGATACCCTAAACAACGCCTCACGGTTCAAGTCTGTAATTGATTCCTTTCCCGGAAAATATTCCCTCTTAGTTGTGAAGAATGGAAGAATAGTAGTTGAGCAGTATCAGGAACCCTATGCAAAAGACGGTTTACTACATATCAATTCTTGTACCAAGACGGTTATTTCAATCTTGTTTGGTGCCGTGTTCAAAGCACGGTTTGCCCTTAACGAAAATAAGGCCGCTATTGCTTATTTCCCTGAATATACTATTCGCGATTCACTAATTCAAAAGATTAAGGTCAAGCATTTGCTGTCTATGAGCAGCGGATGGGATTGGAAAGGCGGTATTGATGCCGTTGACGTAATTCAAATGTCGAACACCAATGATTGGGCAAAATATGTATTCGACCGTAAAATTAGCGGATCCCCTGGCGAAAACTTTCACTACAATAGCGGTGGTTCTCAGGTTATTTCTACGCTCTTACACAAACACACAGAAGACGGTTTGCTGTCCTTTGCCCAAGAAAATCTATTCCAGCCATTAGGTGTCTCAGAATTGAAATGGGAGCTCACTCCAAAAGGTGTCCCTAAAGCGGGTTGGGGTCTTCACCTCAAAATGCAGGATATGGCCAAATTGGGGTATTTGTTGTTAAAAAAAGGAAAATGGAACAATCAGCAGCTTGTACCCGAAAAATGGGTTTCAAAAATGGCTGACCAACCTATTGTTGCCAACAGCGAATACGACTATGGCTACCACTGCTGGATCCCAAAAAATATAGGGACTAGGTGTTTCCTGTTTCGTGGCAGTTATCCTCCATCAACAAAACTAGTTGCTGTATTACCCGAACTAAACTCTGTTGTTGTGTATGTTGGCGAGAACTACAACACCAATAGGCTACTTCGAGATTTTATTGTACCCGCATTACAATAAAAAGCAGATAGTAAGGGCTATCCCTGTTCGGACACCTTGTTCTAAAAGGGTTCAGTCCTAGCCGTACTTCGCTTTCTAAAGGGTCTTAAATTAAAGTAACCAAGTGTATCTGTGCCTTTTATGCCAACCTTCAATAGCTGGTTTTGGATATGCGCACCAGTTAAAGAAGGAAAATGCAGTTTTGAGGTAGGTGAAATTTTAGCTTTTAAAATAGTTCGTCCCATTAAGATCAACCTGGGGTAAGCTAGTACGTACCAAAGCGACCTATGAAAAGGCGATATACCACAATTCCTTTTTTAATCCATAATTTTACAAACAAAAAGGTATATCCTTCTATGAATTAAAAGAAAAAGAAAAACCATGAGATTATCGTTTATTGTATTGCTTAGTCTGGTCTGTATTACTGGGTCTTGCCAGACAAAAACCGACACAAAAGAGGAAACCAACGCCTACCCTATTCAAAAGACAGAGCAAGAGTGGAAGCAGCTACTTTCTGATGAGCAGTTTTACATATTACGTCGGCAAGGTACTGAGTATGCTTTTTCAGGGGCCTATTGGGATACTAAGAAAAAAGGAATTTATTACTCAGCGGCTACCGGGCAGCCCTTATTCAGCTCTGAGCATAAGTATACATCGGGTACCGGATGGCCTAGTTTTTACAAACCAATTGATGAAAATGCCGTAAAAGAGATTGTAGACAGAAGTCACGGTATGGTGCGTACGGAAGTAGTTGATAGTGGAAGCGGTTCGCATCTGGGCCATGTATTTAATGATGGTCCGGCGCCAACAGGGCTGCGGTATTGTATGAACTCTGCTTCTCTGCTATTTGTGGCAGAGGGGGAAGAATTACCCGCAATAGTAAAGGAATGGAAAGATACGTACGGAAAATAGATCTTTTCCATACGCGGTAAGCATTAAACAATCCTCTTACCTGTTTTCAGTAACAAGACCGGCAACCTAAAAGTAAAGCTTCCATAGTAGGTTTGGTTTTGGGGAACTTCAGTGAGGGGATTCATCCGGAATAGCGACCTGAGGCAGAAAATGTACCGGAACTGCCCCATACCTTGCAATACCTGGAAATTACCTATTTTTTGGTCGCTTCATTCTGTGAATACATCAAGTACCTGTTGCCCAACGCGATACCCTACTTCCAATCCCACTTCGTTGTCGGTACGGAAATGCACTCCTCCTTCAAAACGGGATTCTGAGCATTCTTTGGCGAGCTCATAAAACAAGGGTTTATCCCTTGGAAAAAGGAACGACAACACCTTGGCAATGGATCCGGCAACGGTTGTATGCCCGGCAGGATAGCCTGGAAAGTTAGGGGTATCGATCAAAATGGGTTGAAACGAAGGATCGAACTGAAAAGGCCGGATACCCCAATAATGATATTTCCCATCCCAAGCGGCAATGATAGCGTCGTAGCGTGCCGTATGAAAAACCGCATTGGCAAAGGCTGCTTCTAAAGGCTTTAGACGGTATTCCAGAATCTTTCGTTCAGTCAACTGGTCCCAAATCCGCTCGCTTTTCCACTTCCAGGCAATGGTACTGGTTTGCCGTTTTGCGTTAAATTGCCGGAGCTCTTCCATGTCCTTAGACCAATCCGCAGGAGGCGGACCTGGCCTGAACTGACTGGGCGCAATAAGCGTCAGGGGCTTCCATTGCCGTTTCATCGGGTCCCAAGGGCCGGGATCTCCGGACCAAAGACGATCTGTTTTCGGCACACTCCCCTCCCAGCGACGGTCCGTCTTGTCGCCTTTAGCGTAGCCAATGTATTGATTGGCGATTTCTTGTCCAATTTCCAACCCCTTTTCAATATCAGAAGGAAATTGCAAGCCTGTAGCCAAACGAGCAGATTTAAAGGCTGTGAGTTGGCTATCCAGGAATTCTTTTTGTTCCGGAAAATAATAGGTTATTACCTGGTGTGCAGCTCCGGCTGCAGCACTCCATTCGCAAACAAAAGCGGAAAAATCGGACTCCCGTACAAGCTTTTTTATGCCTGGGTCATACTGATACGCTGCTTTCCGGAAATACTCCTTTTTGTGCTTCCAAACTTCTACCATGGCGTCATAGATGGCGAGATGCAGGATAGCTACCCTACCGCCATTCTTATGGCCCTTATGGTTTCGGCTGGCCTGCATAAGCAATTGATGCCAGCGATACGAGGGATAAGCGCCATTCCAGTACCGTATGGCCCATAGGGTCTCCTCAAATTCTTGCTGGGCAGCAGCTATTTCTAAAATTTCGTTGCGAAGTAGGGCTTCATCTATCGGAGAAAAACGTTGCTGGAGCACAAACTTAAAGGGTTCAAATTGGGAAGATGCCAATTGTCCGTACCCGATATGAGATTTCAGTAACATGGTGGTTAAGCAGAAGGCGAATAGGAATAGCCTGGAGGAAAATTTAGTGAGTACGACCATTTGCAGTCTTTAATCTAGTGGAAATTACTACAAAAAAGGCAGTTAATAACGAATAAAAGCTTTTGTCCCGGCATCTCTTCAATTACTATCCTACCCTATTTTAAACAGCTCCTACAAAATAACCAAAAACCGGTAGTTTAGGGAAGGTTGCCCGCTTTACCTAGGGAAATAGCAACGAAGTTAACGCTTCATAAAAAATACTTTTTCGCATTATCTATTGCTTTGAATTTGAGCTCATTTTTAGCGTTGGTATACCTGAAGACCTTGACGTAACAGGATTTTCTTTGGATATCGTATTCGCTTACGAAAGACCGGCAAAACAACGAACACGCCTTTCTTAAGATCCTCTGGGAAACCCTAACTTTCTTAAAGACGATTCCAATAAAAAAGTGTATTATTCTTTGCTAATTCCTAAATTCAACCCATATTTCAATATGAGTAAAAAAGGCGTAATTGTTGTGATTGTGTTGTTGGCATTAAGTGCCTTCGGTTGGGAGCATCCATTAAAGATGTCTTTCAGTAAACTATCCCTCCGTTCGGATGGGATTGTAGAAGTAGAGACACGCATTTTTTTGGATGATCTTACAGCACATATGCAACAGCACTATGGTTTACAGCAGGTCGATTTTTCTACGCCTGCTACAGGGAGTACCCAAGCATTACAGCGCTACCTAAGCAATCACTTCTATTTTGAACAGAATGGCGAGCAGTTCCATCTCCGGATAAATGCTGTTTCACTTTCCAAAAACCGCTTGGCGTTGGTAGTAAATATGAATACAACAACCGTGTTGGATAGCTCAAAAGAGGTGGTTTTGGTGAATACCTTATTGTGCGATACCTACCCAGTACAGACCAACGATATTAAATATCTGGACGAGCATTTTTTGTTGAGTCTGAGCAATCCCAAAGTAAAAATTCGATTCGAGTAGTGGGGCACTATATTCAACTTGGCATTGATCATATTCTGGATCCGGAAGGCTTGGATCATTTGTATTTTATCATCTCTTTTTGTCTCCTATATACCCTTCGGGACCTTCGAAGAATTGTGGGTTTGGTAACGGCATTTACTGTAGGGCATAGTCTAACGCTGGCACTCGCCGCACTCGATAGGATAGCTATTGCTCCCAATGTAATAGAGTTACTAATTCCCATCACCATTTTGATCAGTTGCCTGCTTAACTATTGGACAATTCTGAGGAAAAATGATTATCGTAAAACGAAGGGATATGCGATGTATGGTATCATTCTTTTTTTTGGACTAATTCATGGTCTCGGCTTTTCTAATTTTCTCTCCGCCATGTTATTTGACGGAGAGCATATTGTGCCGCCGTTGCTCGGTTTTAACCTTGGTATTGAAGTAGCCCAGTTGCTCATTGTTTTTGTGTTGCTTTTAGGGCTTTCATTGAGCGATCGCCTATTGGGAAGGAAGAAAGCCGTACGGATAGTGTTGAACACCATTGTTATTGCATTAGTGCTTCGCATGCTCATAGTGTAATCCCTTTGCAATAGCAACCCGAAGATCAAAAGTGGTTAACGCTTGTGGCGATAACCTACTGAACTGCTTTTTACAACATTTAAGTGGCAGGAAATCCGCTGGCATAGGCGCTACTAACCTCGTATCCTTTAAAAAGGAATCGCTCTGAAGAGGAGCGGAAACTTTTAAGGTTTTTATAGAAGCATAGCGATAAATAGTTATCTTCAGAATTCAAATTTCATAAACAATGAACTAGTATCCCCAAATCCCAAAACCGGATAACAAATAGACGAACTATTATAAGCTGACAAAAAAGGAAAAGCCCTCGCTTAAAGATGGAAGACTTAGTACTCCGGAGTAATG
The DNA here is from genome assembly GCA_038750505.1 of Bacteroidota bacterium. Lineage (GTDB taxonomy): Bacteria > Bacteroidota > Bacteroidia > Flavobacteriales > Flavobacteriaceae > Croceivirga. Next base: position 435,436 of record JBCDHD010000003.1, read on the forward strand.
AAAGCCCAGGGGAACTAAATCTGAGAATTGGTGATCCAGAGGAGTAGGAAATGGTTCCAAATAAACAAAACGGAATATCACAAAAGTTAACCGGGAATGACAATAAAAAAGGGCCATAACAACATATATGGACAATTATTACGGCCCCCTATAACTATTCGCGTTCCCAGGAGGAACAAAACTGATCATCAAATAAAACGGTTAAACATGAACGTAAGCCCGGAACATAACGCCCGCGTAGCCAAATTGCTATTTGCTTCCATTTATCCCCATTACGTGAGCAAGGTGGAGAAAAAAGGAAGAACACGAGAAGAACTACACCAGGTATTGGAGTGGTTGACCGGTTTTGATCCCGAAAAGCTACAAGAATTGATCGATGCCAAGGTAACCATTGCCACCTTTTTTGAAAAGGCGAGTTTACATCCCAATGCCCACCTGATCAAAGGAGTCATTTGCGGATATCGCATTGAAGAAATTGACAATAAAATTACCCGCCAAGCACGGTATATGGATAAATTGGTTGATGAATTGGCCAAGGGACGTAAAATGGAGCGAATCTTACGGGAAGAAAAGAAGTAAATCCCGGCACTACTGCTCATACGACGATAAAAAATGATCACTAGTAGCTCAAATTACAGAAAAGCATAACAAAACATGCGCGCTAAATATGACCGCATAGGAGTGGGTTACAACGTAACACGAAAAGCGGACCCCTACATTACTACACAACTGCTGGCGCACTTACAGCCTAGGTCGGAAGGCATTTACGTGGATATTGGCTGTGGAACGGGAAACTACACGAACGAATTTCAAAAAAGGGGGGGTCAGTTTATTGGAATTGACCCTTCTAAGGAAATGCTGGAACAAGCGCAGAGGAACAATAAAAATGTAGATTGGCGCTTGGGTACTGCGGAAAGCATTGCGCTTTCAGATCAGGCAGTTAATGGCGTTATCGCAAGCTTAACCCTCCACCATTGGCAAGATTTGCACAAAGCTTTCTCAGAACTTCATAGGGTGGTAAAGTCCGATGGGCGAATTGTCATTTTTACGGCTACACCAAAACAGATGAAAGGCTATTGGTTGAATTATTATTTTCCAAAAATGTTGGCAGCTTCCATAGCCCAAATGCCGACATTGGAAAAAGTGAAAATAGCGATGATCTCTGGTGGTATTGAATTTGTAGGAACGGATACCTACAGTATACAACCCGATTTGCAAGACCATTTTCTGTACTGCGGCAAACACAACCCGGAACTGTACTTCAATGCACAGATCAGGCGCGGCATCTCTTCCTTTTCGTCATTAGCAAATAGCGCTGAAATTAAAACAGGATTATTGCAGTTACGTGCGGACATTACTAGTGGTAAGATCGATGAGATCATTACCTCCTACAAAAATGATTTGGGGGATTATTGCTATGTAATCGGTAAAAAAACGGCAAGCAACGATTTGTAGTCATCGGGCTTATTTGACCCATACACCATAGGCATAAAACAAAAGATAGGTGCAAAACGGAACGTTAGTGCGGCGAAGTATCCATTTCCCCTAATTCATTAGCACAGATTTAAACAAGGGGATAGCGACGGATAAGCAAATCGCCACAGCATATTTCCAATTATGGTAAAGCGAAGGAATTAAGAGCGGTAATTGGGAAAATCGAGACTGCGAAAACAGAGTGTGGTTTTTTGTTAAAAACATTTGGAAGGTAATCGGATTTGGCGTCTTTTCCCTTTTTAGGGCTAACTTGGGAAGAAGGCAATTAGGAATCAGAAAATAAAACAACCTGCTAAAAGGTATGGGTTTTCTTGACCTCCACGCTTTACAAAAACAAAAAATTAAAAACTCTTGTCCAACAAATATTTTACCACAAATCCCTCCTCATTAAATTTTACTAAATTCATCCACAAACACGGGAAAACCAAGAAAAAGGATCTTGTCCAATGGTCCATCTGGAGGGGCCGCCCGAGTTATTGATAATACTACCGGAAGACCACGGAATGACATTCTACGAAAAGGAGCTTTTAAGGATCAATGCGGTGATCTACAAGAACCATGGACAAATTGACGCTATAATTGCGGTGCGCAACTATATTGATAGCAATTATGCCTCCGATTTAAACTTAGACGTGTTATCCAAAATTCAGTGCATTTCCAAATACCATCTCCTTCGCCTGTTTAAAAAATATTACGGCCTTACCCCGAGGCAATACCTTATCGATAAACGGATAACCCATGCGAAAAAGCACCTTGAAAATGGGATGTCTGTAACGGAAACCTGTTTTGCCGTTGGATTCGAAAGTTTAGGGTCGTTCAGTGCCTTATTCAAATCCAAAACGGGAAAATCTCCTTTTCAATTTAGAAAAGCGCAATTTTCAAGAAGTAAGTTCAACTCCGAATCCTGAATTTTAGAGCAGAATCGAAAACAGACTAAAAATGAAAGTTACCGTAATAAGCATTCCCGTCCGTGATCAGGAGAAAGCGTTACAATTTTACACACAAAAACTAGGTTTTCTTAAAAAGAAAGATACGCCTTTGGACGGTGGCAATCGATGGTTGACACTAGTTTCAAAAGAAGCCCAGGACGGACCGGAATTGTTGTTAGAACCCGCGCCCAATCATTTTGAGCCCTCCAAAGTGTTTCAGGATGCCTTGATGGAAGCAGGCATACCCTGGACTCAATTTGATGTTGAAAGTGTTGATGCAGAATATGAACGGTTAACACAACTTGGAGTCGAATTTAGTGTAAAACCCACCACAATGGGTACAGTAAAAATTGCGGTGTTTAATGACACCTGTGGAAACAATATTCAGATAGTTGAGGAATTATAAAAAAATGCCCAACTACTACTTCTCCCGATTATTAAAATACCCTACCTTCCGAACTAAAGTGGTATGGTGGTATTGTAACCAACCGCCCATATAAAAGCGCACTACTAATTACTCAAACGAATAGTAATACCATTTTAAAATGAGAAAAACCGTAGCAATACTTGTAGTACTATGTTTAGCGTCAATACGTTGTACCAATTCAAAAAGCACTAAAAAGGACCTGGCAATAATCAAAGAACTTCAGTTTTCGCTGGATAGCTTGAAAACTGTTCTAACGGAGCATCGTACTGCTGCGGAAGACCCGATAATAACGTTCCTTACCTTCCAGGATAATAATGCGGAAACCGCTATGAATTTCTATGTGGAAGTATTCGAGAATTCCGAAATTATCGCTGTACAACGGTGGGGAAAAGACGGACCAGGTGAAGAAGGAAGAATTATGCAAGCTACATTCGCCTTAAACGGAAATCAATTTATGTGCAGTGATAGTCCACCCATTCATGATTGGGATTTTTCCCCTGCGGTTTCGAACTACCTGGAATGTGAAAATGAAAGCGAACTTGAAGAGCTATTTTCAAAACTGTCCGAAAAAGGGAGTGTTCCTTTGCCGTTGGGCAATTATGGGTTCAGCCAAAAGTTTGGATGGGTAATTGACCAGTTTGGTGTTTCCTGGCAATTGAACTTAAGATAAGTGCCATCTACACCGTTTATAAAAATAAGATCAGGTCCCTTCTTCTTTATTATTCCCGTACTTCTCCTTTGGAGAAAGCAGTACAACTTTCAAGGGTCTTAATCCTCACCGCCATGACATTTAAAGGGTGTAAGGCGTTACTTTTAGCCGCGATAGTATACAACATCACTTTGATGAAATAGGAAGTTGCGCAAGGCAAAGTGCGGTAAAAAACGGGGGCTAGCAGTTGAAAAAGACAGTGTATGCCAATTATCAAAAAGAATATTTTTACTTTTAAAATCCTCAGGTCCGTACTAGAAAACTGTTATGGGGTAAATTGTGACCAAGTAGATTTCCGTGATGGCCTGGATAAAGCAAGGTAGCAGTACAACTGATGGTAGTGATCAAAAGCAATAAAGTGAAAAATCTGGTGCTCGTTTTGGGTGTTGTCTTCGTTTCCTGTATTTCTTCTACTGGAGAAAAAACCGATCCGGGGGAAACGGCATTAGAACAACTTCGCGCAAATATTGACACCCTATTCAACGCTGAAATCGGAGCAAATGAACCCGGTGCCGCTGTACTGGTAGCGTATAACGGCGAAATGATCATTGGTAAGGGTTACGGTTTACGTGATGTTGAGAATACAGCTCCAATTACCAAAAGTACCAATATGCGTATGGGTTCCGTGAGTAAGCAATTTACTGCCTTAACTGTACTTAAGCTCCTGGATGAGGGCAAACTAAAGCTGAAAGATTCGGTCTACACTTTTCTGCCCATAGCCACCTTTAAAGATGGTACAACGATAGAACAACTTATCAACCATACCTCGGGAAAAATGGATGCGGAAGAAGTGTTTTTCACAGACTGGGATAGGACAAAAATCGCTGAAAACAAGGATATTTTGGACTGGTATTCCAAAGAAAACCGCACCAACACGTTACCGGGAGAAGCCTATCGCTATAACAACGGCATTTATGAATTTATTCCCTGTATCGTAGCGCACGTCAGCGGGCAGGATTTTGCAGATTTTGCTAAAGAAAACATTTTTAACGCTGCTGGTATGGCCAAAACCAATTTTTTTAATCTGGCAGAGCCTATCGAAATTGAAGAGCGTGCCTTTTGTTACGAAAAGGATAGTTTGGGAAACTGGAAAAAAGTAGATGGTCATTTTCTAAATGGTTTATTGGGCGCCGGTGGGGTATACACAAGTGTTACGGACTATTTTCATTATGATACAGCGCTTAGAGATAAAGCCATTCTTTCGGCGGCGACACACGACGTTATTTTCCGACCGAGTTCAACAGAACTCGTAGATGGGGTTAAAAAACATTATGCCATGGGATGGGGGGTCACGGATAGCACCGCTGCCCATTCCGGAGGCTGGTTTGGCACTAACACCTACACCAAAAGATATTTAAACAAGCCACTTACCATTGCTATTTTTATGAATAGGAATACTTTGTTTGATACCGACCTGATCCGGAAGACCGATTCCCTGGCAGTAGACTATGTGAATGCTATTGCTAATTTTGGTAGTACCAGGTAACACCTCATGGCCCATTGGCCCGGAAGGCTGGATTATTGCGGTAGGTCTTGAACCTGGTAATTCCTAAGCCTAGCAGGTAAGCTGGCTATTATACAACCAAATGCAACGATCTAAAAACAACTATGCAAAGGCAAAGGATGTTCTATTTACCAATGCCAGAAGGATCGAACGGCATTGGTTTCAGTTTCATTTTGAAAATGACGGTTCGGAGGACATATCCCATGCGTCATATGCCTATCACAATGTAACTGGTGGTTTTGGCCCTGGGATGGAACCCGATACCCCCTCACCAGGAAGTATATCGTATCCCTTGTTTTCTAAGGAAACCGTTACCGGCAACTTAAGCGAGTTGATCAACCGCCGAAAAGAGGACGGTAAATGGGATACCTTGTATGTATTAAGCAAGGGAATGCAGCTAGAATGGCCCAGGATACCCACCTTATGGACTTTGCTCGTCTTGAAAAATTCCAATAGCCTCCGGAAACAACGTTACGGATCAAAAGCATCCCGGTAAACCGAAATGTATTCCTGTACAAAATGAATTCTCTAACATTTAGCGCTGTCGATTCCTCCAACTGGCGGGACTGGAAAAACTATTCGAGAGCAAAGGTGGGCCACACAGTTGTTGGTGTATGGTGTGGCGAAACATGGCTAACGGAAAAGATAGATCAAAAAAAGACGATAAAAAAAATTCACTCAAGACGTATGTAGATCAAGGACTTCCCATTGGAATACTTTGTTATGACAATACTGAGCCAACTGCATGGTGCGCTGTTGCCCCCAGAGATTCCTACCGGAATTTAGGCGGAACAAAAACACGGGACCCTGTTTGGTCTTTGGTTTGCTTTTTCGTCAAGAAAGACCATCGAAAACAAGGAGTAATAAGAAAGCTGATCGCAACAGCAGAGCAATATGCAAAGAAAAATGGAGCGGCGTATTTGGAAGCCTATCCTGTAGACAAAGCGTCGCCGAGCTACCGCTTTATGGGATTTAAATCTACCTTTGAGGCCTCAGGGTACCACTTTAAGCAAAAAGCAGGTACTAGAAGAAATGTGATGATCAAGAAACTTAAGTAAGCGGTAGTATTCCGCTGTGTTTTAGATACAATTACAAATTGTAGCTTCTACAGAATCACCGCTACTCCTATTAATCTGAACCCGTTCCGAATGGAGTAAATACTACTTTAAAGACCTATGGGCTTTCATAGCACTAAACTTTCTAACCAACTAGTGAAAATCAGAAGAAAAAAATAAAAAGGGACACCATGTTGCAACCGTACTAATCACCCAAAATAACTAACTAAAGCATTTTTCATAGCAATCATTCCCAATAGCACGGGCAGTATCACCAGTGCCCCTTAGCCTTTTATACTTCGGGTCTACCTTTGAGACGCTTATCTATCTTTCGTTTTTTCTCAGTTATCCGTTTCATAATATCCATAAGCGAAGCATCTTTTGACTTTTTATAGATCTCATTTATTGCCAATACCAATCGCTTCGCTTGCCGAGATGCTTCCACACGGTCACTGGTGGTCATATGGCTCATCTTCATGCTTTCGAAAGCCGCTACCTGCACTGCTAATTGTGTATCCATTTTGTTTATTATTCTATTATTTTTATTAAACAGATGTTTTTTTTACAAAACGTTGCTTTTACACACCATTTAATGATCAATCGTTATAGACCCATTTCAATTCTGCTCTATAGTATTCAATATTTTGTCTATCCTCTTCCATTTTTATTGCGTGATTTACCAGTTCATATTGGAAAGTTATTCCCCTAAAGCGTGCTTTAACTGTACTGAGATATTCCCTTATGATAAAAATGAGATCATCGCTCCAAAACGAAAAAAGTTCTGTAAGTTCCTGGGTATCATTGATGTTATTCGGGTATAGCCGAATGACCACCGGAGGTTGCAGATGGCCGTTCAGACGCCTGTGCCATAACTCCCTAAAGCTGTAGGTAATAAGGATTCTATGCCCATTTAGGGCCAAACGTTGTACGTAACTCTCTTGCATTTTTATGTAAAGATACAAATCAAATAGTATTGTTTAATAATTTATAATAAACTTTAAACAAAATATTAGCATTCCTATACCATACAACACCGCTTAGAAGTTACCCTTTATACGTATCTATTAGGAACCCAATACTACCGATCGGGCCGTATTTGAATCGGGGAACTCATCTTCTGAAAACATACCGATATTCCCTTTTCTATCGATATTTGATAGGGGTAAAAAATCTGGCAATACCCTAAATCCGGATGGCATAGATCAGCAAGAATCGGGTTTTTTGCACTACAGTTGCGTCCTACTTTTGGTGTAAAATTTAAATGACATGACTACACAACAGCACATCAATTACAACAGGGTAGCCCAAGCGATTACCTATATTACAACCAACTTTAAAGATCAGCCTTCCCTGAGCACTATTGCAGACAATGTGCATCTCAGCCCGTATCATTTTCAACGCTTGTTTCTAGATTGGGCAGGGGTCAGTCCAAAAAAGTTCATGCAGTATATTAGCGTGGAGTATGCGAAGCAACTACTTAAGGAGCAGCGAGCCACCTTGTTTGACACCGCTTTGGAAACAGGGCTATCCGGTACCGGAAGATTGCACGACCTTTTTATTACTATTGAGGGAATGACACCCGGGGAGTATAAAAACGGTGGCGAAAAACTTTCTATCAATTACAGTTTTGCAGAAAGTCCATTTGGTAACTTGATCGTCGCTTCAACCTCAAAAGGAATTTGTTATATGGGTTTTATCCAAGATGAGGAAAAAGCGTTTTCAGAGTTGAAAAGTCGTTTTGCCAATGCCACCTTTACTCAGATAGTAGATAAATTACAACAGAATGCCTTGTTTATCTTTCAGCACGATTGGAGCAAACTGAACACCATAAAATTGCATCTCAATGCTACTCCTTTTCAGCTAAAAGTATGGGAGACTCTATTAAAAATTCCAAAAGGACAGTTAACTTCTTATGGTACTATCGCCAGGCATATAGCGGCTCCAAAAGCTTCACGAGCTGTGGGCACGGCCATAGGGAACAACCCGGTAGCTTTTTTAATTCCCTGTCACAGGGTAATTCAAGCTTCGGGCAAGGTTGGCGGGTATGCATGGGGGACTACCCGAAAAACCGCTATGATAGGTTGGGAAGCATCGCAATAAAATCCTTGCAGTTGGGTAGTCAAACGCCTTAAGGTCAAAAGAAAGTAACTCAAAGAACAGGGCATATCTCATAGCTTCCTGGAAATTCATATCCCTACTATTATAGTTAAACTAAACATTAGCCACGCTCCATGCTTTAGCTCGTCCAGGGAGTTGGTTGCCGTTTTGGAAGAAATCGAACACGATGAACAATATAAACGAACAACATAGCGCCAGGCATTGTTACGCAGCTAGTGTTTCATAAAATAAAAACTCATGATACAGAATAAAATAGCCACTTTAGACTGGACTGGCATCGCTAATGCGCTGCATACCAAAGGGTACTGCATAGTCCCCAAACTATTGTCGCCAAAACAGTGTAAAGCGCTAATAGCGCTTTATGAACAGCCATCGCTCTTCAGAAAGCAGGTGATTATGGCGCAACATCGTTTCGGAAAGGGAGCCTATAAATATTTCGATTATCCGCTCCCCGAGACCGTAGCTGATTTGCGAAGAACACTTTATCCAAAGCTTAGTGGTATTGCTAATGGATGGATGAAAGCCTTAAAGATAGCCAAGGTGTATCCCGATTCCCTCTGGGAATTACAACAAAAATGTGCAGAAAATGGCCAGAATAAACCTACTCCACTGTTGTTAAAATATGAGAAAGGTGGATTTAACACCTTACATCAGGATATTTACGGAACGGTTTATTTTCCCATGCAGGCACTGTTTTTATTGACTGAACCTGAAACAGATTTCACAGGAGGGGAATTCGTTATCACCCAACAGATCCCAAGGGCCCAATCCAAAGCCATTGTACTGCAACCTAAAAAAGGAGACATGATCGTATTTGCTACTAATTACAGACCTATCAAAGGTACAAGGGGGTACTATCGCGCTAAAATGCGACATGGTGTAAGCGAAGTGCACTCGGGAAAGCGTCGGGCATTGGGTATTATCTTTCATGACGCTGCCTCATAATGATTGCACATGCATCACTATCGCCAAAAGAACTCCGTGAAAGTATTCGGAGGGGTAGCATTACCCTTGCCGGCAATGCTACCCTTAAGATCTACGGTAGACTTCGGTGTAGATCGGGAAAAAGGATGAAAACGGAAAACAGGGTCTTTTTTCGCAACGAAGTCCAGGCCAAAAAAGCAGGGTATAGGCCCTGTGGCCATTGTATGCGAGCAGAATACGTAGTATGGAAAAATACCAGGGGTTAGCCCACCATGGGATTTGGTCTAAATCGCGCTGTTAAAAAAGTCGCGTAGTGGGAATTGCCTTTTACAGCTAAGCTGTTTCCGTAGCTGTAGTACTCTTGATGCGCTGCAGGTATTAAAAGCACTAACTTTAGAGCGCCCGGGATACACTCAGCAGCCTAATCGATCCTCAATGATGTGTATCGTTTGGGAATTCCAACAGAAAGAAATGCGTAAAAACCGGACCACCCACCACCCGTTAAAGGTGCCAAACATAAAATGCATAAAGGAGTATAACTACCCATAATTTTCATGATAGGTTTAGCAACAGAACGATTGATCTTTAGACAACGGACCCAGGAGGATTATCCTGAATTTGCAGCGTTTTTCTCTAAAGAAGAGACGTACAGCTATGTTGGGGGTGTAAAAAGCCCCGAAGCATCGTGGCGGTTAATGGCGCGTTATATAGGACATTATGAACTTAACGGATATTCCTTTCTTGCCCTTGCTGAAAAACATTCCAAAACGTTTATTGGAACGCTGGGGTTGAGGAATTCGTCACCCTGGCCCGAACCCGAGTTAGGGTATTGGTTGTTACCGCAATTCCAGGGGAAAGGGTTTGGAGTAGAAGCTGGCCTTGCGCTTAAGCAATTTGCTTTGGATACCCTTCAACTGAATTCCTTGGTAAGTCACATTGCGTCGTCCAGCACCCCTTCTAAAAAACTAGCAGAACGACTGGGGGCGCAATTTGATACCACATGCAAGTTGTTAGTGTACAGGACGCACGAAATTTATCGCTATAAATAAGAAATTCTCATTTGCTATGCATCGATCTATGCCAAATCGCATTATTTCAAACAGGTTGGTCATTCGTTGCTACAGCCCAAAAGACGTGATACTACTGCATGATGCCATAAAACAAAGCCTGGATCATCTTAAAAAGTGGATGCCCTGGGCACAGACCGAACCTACATCCTTAGCTGCCAAAAAAGAGTTACTAGAAAAATTTGAATACGAATTTTTGCAGGATCTCGATTACAATTTTGGAATATTCAATAGGAAAGAAGACGTTTTGATCGGCTCATCAGGACTGCATACCCCAGTAGGTCCTAATTCCAGAGAAATCGGGTATTGGATCAATTCAAAATATGTAAATCAAGGGTACGCCACAGAAAGCACTAAAGCCTTGATCAAAGTAGGTTTTGAGCATCAGGAAATAACCAATATCCGAATCCATTGTGATCCAAAAAACCTTGCAAGTAGGCAAATTCCAAATAAACTTGGTTTTGAACTAGTAGAGATCTTAAAAGATACTACCCGCGGACCGGATGGAAAACCCAGAGACACCATGATTTGGAATCTAATACGCAATAGGTACTATGAGATGTCTCAAAACTACCCAGAAATTAAAGTTTCCCGGTCATAGGAACAGTGCGTCACAATCCCCCAATCCCCTATCTTTACCTTACCTTTAACACTATCACAATATTAAAAAACAAAGCATATGCGGAAGATCGCCTTTTTCACACTTAGTGTTTTGGTCGTAAACCTCGTGCTAGCGCAAGAGCAAGGAATCAAAATAACCAATCCGAGTGTTGCCAAAGAAATTTTTATCAAGGAAAACAAGAGAGTAAAGATCAAAACGTTTGAAGGGGAGAAGTTTTCCGGGCGCTTTAGCATCGGTGACAACAATGTCCTTATCATAGAGGGTACAACGATCCCACTCACCGATATCCAGGAAATAAAGCGTAATCCCTTATTGCTTTCCATTTTTACGAGTAGTTTTTTCATCTACCTCGGATCCATTGCTTCGGGGGTAGGCGTATTGATCGCTTTGTTGGGTGAACCTGCAGCCCTTCTCTTAACTATTCCCGGAGCGGCTTTGGTCTATACCGGGCTAAAATCGCCCAACTTCCTGAGAAAATTTAAAACAGAAAAAAATTGGACCTTTGAGATTATAACAAACTACCCATAGCGCCTATCAAAATAGGGGATAGCGCTTTTAGGCTACAGCTGCAACCAAGGAGACTTTTAACCTGACTGCTTTGGCGAATATTCCGTACGCATTACCCAATCCTATAAAAAGGTAACCCATACCGTTAATACCAATTGCCACCCTCAGTTAAACCATTTCAAAAATTTAGGGTCAAAAAGGAAAAAGTATACTATGAAATTCGTGTTACCCCTGTTTTTAGTCAGTATTTCATTGAGTTCGTGCAATAAGGAGGTTACCAAAATTGAAGGCTCAAGTAGTTCTGTTGCTCTAAATCCTACGCTTAGCTATACCGATATGCTGGAGGAATTTGATGAGGCACTTTTATATCAAACCGTAGAAGAACCGAACGCCGAGGGGGCATTAGGTAGAAATAAAACTGCCTACTTTCATGTACGTTTTCAGCTTAACATGTCCAAATTAACCGATCTGGCGGTAGTTAGGCAACAAGCTGCTGCTTTAAGCGCTTTCGTGCGGACCCTGGAATTTTCGTTTAACCGACAAGAAGAAGATGGAGGATTCGAATTGCATCCACCGACTGCGCTGTTGGGAAACCCGGACATACCAGAAGCCAGTAGTGCAGATCTTGCCAGTGGCGTAGCTTTTTTTGCCTACAGTCTTGGGCTAAGCTTAACCACCTTAACCCAATCCGATTGGTATCTTTCTGCTTCACAAACAGCACCGCAACGATCCCGGGTCAATACATTTGATACCGAAATCGCCTTAACGCTACAGTATTTAAAAAGGCATCGCAATGTGCTTAAGCAGGCGGATCAAAATGCTCCCAATCGATTGCTTTTCAATGCGATAGCCTTTTATTCACTGGGGAGTTATCTCGATGACACGGAGGCAAAAGAACTTGGGATCGAATTTGTAGAACTTGCCCTTGAATTGGTAGATCCTATTGGTGGTTATTTCATAGAGGGAGGAGGTTGGGACAGTAGCTATAATGGAGTAGCTCTAAAACTTGGGTTCGAGATTTTTAGTATGCTCCCTACTTCAGAAATAAAAGATACTTTAGGGCAACATCTCATTTCGGCTACCAAATGGCAACGCTCCAGAGTGCTCCCTACGGGAGCGATAGCCACAACGGGGAATACAAGAGTATTTCCGGGAGGAGAAGCGTTTCTGGGGAACGAAAAAACCGTAGATGTTGAAAAATCAATTCGTGCATTTATGTATTTTGCAATTTTAACCCATGACGATTCTTATAGAAATCTCGCTTATCGTATCCTGGATTATTATCAATAGTCTTGTATTCCCGCATCAAAAATGATCCCTGCCTATGCTTTCAAAAAAAATTCCTGATATCTTCATAGTCGTAAAGAAGGGGGCATTGGTATTAGGGCAATTTTAACTTGCGGACAACGATTGTAAGTATGGGAAGACCGGATTTCGAAAATATAACCTCAGGAGCAGAATTCAATACTTGGTATTGGCTGAAAGAGGAGATGGTGGCCATCTGCAAAGCAGCGGGCTTACCTACTAATGGCCGAAAATTTGAACTACGGGATCGCATTATGTTTGCTTTGGATAATAGAGGACGGTTGAAACCAAGGGTAAAGATCAAAAAAAAGTCGACATTCAATTGGGCAAAAGCCACATTAACCCTTGAAACAGTCATAACAGACAACATTTCATTTGGTCCAAATTTCAGAGCTTTTATGAAACGGCAGATAGGTGACAAATTCTCTTGCCACAGCGATTTTATGGATTGGGCTAAAGCAAACACAGGTAAAACCTTAGCACAGGCGGTAGAACAGTGGTATGCACTTGAAGCAAGAAAGGAAGACCCGGAATTTCGTAGGGACATTGCGGACAACAATATGTTTAATCAGTACACTCGGGATTTCCTAAATACTTATCCACACAAAACCATTAAAGAGGCACGAAAATACTGGCTTTTGAAAAAAAAGCTCCCTATGATAAATGGCTTTGTACGTTTTGAAAAAACCGATATCGACTTAGCATAATAATCTGAAACCTACCGATGATATGTTACCCCCCTTGAGACTACTTATTTTCCACGGCACCGTATCGTTCATTCCATACATCTTCAATTTCTTCCAACGTTCGTCCTTTGGTTTCGGGAAGCAACTTATGTGTAAACCAAATAATGCAAAGGATAAAGAACATAAAGAGGAAGTAGGGAAGCGAACCGTTCCAAACGCCTTCCAGATTTACCTCACTTTCGGCCACAATCGGAAAAGTCTGGGATACCAGGTAATTTGCTGCCCATTGCACAGCTACCGCGATAGACATGCCAATGGAACGCATATTGTTGGGGAACATTTCTGCAAGTACCACCCAAACCACTGGACCCATGGACATAGCAAAAGAGCCCACAAATACAAGGATACCAATGAGGGAAAGAATACCCACATTACCCGTCATCAACGTAACTCCAAGAAAGGCAAAACCAATGAACATACCTATTGAACCGGAAATGATTAGAGGTTTTCGGCCCCATTTATCTACGGTAAACATGGCCAAAATGGTAAAGGCTACATTTACTCCTGCCAACAATATCTGTTGCGCCAGCACATCCTCCTGTCCAAAACCCAGGGCTTTTTCAAAGATGTCAGCCCCATAATACAATACCGCATTTATTCCGGTAAATTGTTGTAAAAAAGAGAGCACACTTCCAATAATGATAATGGGTAGTATCCCTTTGGCAAATATCTGACCGATACTAATGGAAACATTTTGTGCTATGGACTGCTTAATTTCCTCAGCCGTGGTCCTGGCATGATCGAGGCCATGAATCCTTGCCAGTACTTTAATGGAATCCTCCTCCCGTTTTTTCAATAAAAGCCAACGAGGGCTCTTGGGAACAAAGAACAACAACAAAAGAAACAGCACACAGGGCACCAATTCCGACCAAAACATTACCCGCCATCCGGTTTCCGTGTTGTATTCTTCCGTTTGACCTCCTCCAATTTGATAGGTAACCAGGAATACGATAAAAAACCCTAGTACAATAGCCATTTGGTACAGCGTTACCATCTTTCCCCGGATGTTAGCCGGAGAGATCTCGGCGATGTACATGGGTGCATTCATGGAGGCAATCCCAATACCCAAACCTCCAATTAGACGGAATACTACCAGCATCGGGACCGTTTGTGGTAAAAACGAAGGCAATCCGGACCCCCAGGCAGAGATGGTAAAGAGTATGGCAGAGAAGATCAAGGAAACTTTTCTCCCATACTTCCTGCTAACAGGTCCTGCTACGATGGCTCCGGCAAAACAGCCTAATAGCGCACTCCCCACAACCCAACCTTTTGTAGCCGGATCCAGATCAAAAAATTTACTAAAATAGAATTGTGTCCCATTGATAACCCCTGTATCGTAGCCAAAAAGAAAACCGCCAAGGGCGGCTATAAAGCTTACAAAAACCAGGGTAACCATGTTCTTTTTTTGGTCGTTTGCCATGATGTTGTTATTAGTCGGTTGCCGCTAAAGGTAGAAAAACTTTTTTGGTATAACCAGAATATATGGATTGGTTTCAGCCAGTGTCTTGAAAAAAAAAATCAAAACACCTTCTTTCTTTTCAGTAGTGACGTTAAAACTTAAATTCTCCAGTAAATACCGTATGAAAAAGCGTATTATCCAAACCGCTTTCTTTCAAAAATCCACCTGGAAAAATAACATTTGCTTCCCATTCAAGTGTAATAAAACGATTTATTTCAAACCCGACTATAGCGCCCAATTGATGCCCTATAAAACGTTCTTCATTGATCGATGGATATTGCAAATTAAGCGGTGGACCGTAAACGCCGTCTTGCCTTGAAAACCGCCAAAAAGCAACATAGTCGAATTCGAAAGTGAATTGTCTAACGGCAGTATCAAAATAGGGATGAATGTCTATCAGGTTGGAGGGACCAATTCGCGCGACTCTTCCAAAATAGGCACCCCTGGGATAAAGTCCATCAAAAGTAGTTAAGGTACCATCAGTGGTGCTCGTATCACCACTAATGGCCTCCGTCTTAAATCCTAGTGAACTATTCCTCCCTAAAAAAGGAAACGGGTGTTCTATGTTAAAGGAGGCAGTCCAAGCTGTGATGTTCTGTTCTCCAAAACTTCCGGCCTGAACTACAAATTCGTTATTGTACTTTAATTCCTTCCAATTACCAAAATGCCGTAAGCCGATACTAAATCGATTATCATCCGCCGTTCCCGAATCCCAGGTTTTGGTTTCCTCCTCTTTGTACAGGATATAAAAATCTGTACCCATATTCGGTTTCCAATTTTGCGCCCAGTACACCCCGCCTACCGATTCCTGAAAATCCAGGGCCTTGTTATCAAATACCCCTTGCGCTACCCGAACCGGTACGGCATAGAAACCAGTGATATGTGTTCTTTTATTCTGATATTGAAGTTGTGCCATATCAAACGACAGCCGAACATTGGGCCCTTCCCGAACATCAATTAAGCGCCCGCTTCCCAAGCGCAGATTTTGCCGCCCCAGCAATGCATTCCAGTTTTTGCCAAAATAATATCGGACGAACAACTGATTAAAGCTCAACGCGTCCCTATCTACAGGAGCCAGATTTTGTTTGCTGGTGATCAAACTGGAATTAAGCTCAGCAAAGAGCTCAAATTGATGTCCCATCTTAAGATGGGAATGGAATTGCAACCTGTTAAGGAACCAAATATCATTTTGGTTCAATTCCGAAGAAAACTCTTCATTGATAAAAGCCTCAGATTGCCAGCGATAGCTTCCCCCAAAACCTACACTGCTCTGATCTCCGAGATTAATTTGTTTTAAGTTGTCGTAAAGGCCATGTTTGGTCTCTTCGGGAATGTTTATCACATCATTTTGTCTCAGAAGGCTAAAATCAAGGTCGTTTTGCGTTCTTTTTTGCGCTCGTGTCAACACTATGGAAAAGAAGCAAACGAAGGTTATTCGAGCTAAAGTTTTCATCTCAAAATCTCCGAATCAACAAAACACCTGCTACCAAAAAAAGAACACCTATCAATCGCTGCCAATTGATGTGCTTTATGGGTAAACCCAATAGTCCATAGTGGTCTAAGATCAAGGATACCACCATTTGTCCGGCAACCACTAAGACAAAGGTCAGGGCTACGCCTAACCTTGGTGCCAAAATAATAACTACTGCCACATAAAAAGCACCTAAGATACCCGCTAGCCAAACCACCGGGGAAACGGATTTGGTCTGGGTAACGGTCGTGAAATCGAACTTCAATACCAATAAATATATCAAAAGACCTATAGTACCGATCAGGAATGAGGCAAACGCAGCAAAAATGGGTTGGTGCACGGATTTACCCAACTGCACGTTCAGTCCTGCTTGAAGGGGTAAAACTGCCCCTGCTATAATGGCTAATAGGATAAAAAAGAGCTGGGATTTCATGAGTTAATTTTCTTCTCGATCACAGCATCCAAAGCGTATTTTCCTGATCCTAAAATGATGAGCGTAATAAACACTATGGAATAGATAAAAGGGGTATCCTGAACTTTTGCGGAGTCTGTAGCATGAACGATAAACAGTCCACTTAGGGTAATTGAAACGACAACAGCGGAAGCCCATCTCGTAAAAAGGCCAAACATGACCAGGAAGGCACAAAATACATTGGCAAAAATGGCATAGTACGCAGAAAAAACTTGCCCCATCCCTATTGGATCAGGAATATGGGCCACAGTCCCCTCAAAATCCATCAACTTCGGCCAACCATGGGTCCTCAATAGGGCAAAAGCTCCAAAAAACCTCAAGAACAATACCCCTAAACCCAAATGTGTACTAGTACAGGAGGTGCTAATTGAATGGGTTAGGAACGGTTTTACAATCTTCATTTTACTAGTAATTCTTCCACAAAAAAAACGGGCAATCCAGGACCGCCCGTTTTAGTATGGCGCTATTCTTGAATGAACTGTAGGTCAACGACCAACTTTACCTGTTCGGCAACTACCACACTACCTGCTTCGGTAACAGCGCTCCAGGCCAGGCCAAAATCCTTTCGGTCAATAGCCCCCGTAATTTCAAAACCAGCTTTGGTCTGTCCATACGGATCTACTGCTATTCCATTGAAGTCTACATCCAAAACAATGGTTTTACTGATGTTCCGAATGGTCAAATCCCCTGTCATTTTCTCCCCGTCAAAAGCGGTAGACACAAAGGTCATTTCGGGGTAGGCATCCGCATTGAAGAAGTCGTTCGATTTCAGGTGATTGTCGCGATCCGTGTTCTTGGTGTTGATACTGGCAACAGTTGCCTTGAAATCAAATCTCGCATTTTTAAAATCATCCGTTTCCGTAATAACAGTGGCATTGAACGCTTCAAAGTGTCCGGTTACCGTAGAGATCATCATGTGTTTTACTTTAAACCCAATCTCAGAATGGGCTGTATCTAAATTCCATTTTGTTTTTACTGCTGTTTCCATTATTCCTATTAATTAAAGTATTTTCTAACGCCTTGTTTTTTGTAATTCGGAAATTCTTGTAGGTACTTATCCCAAATAGAGTTTCCTAAAATCGCCTGTGCGATACAGGGGCGACCAGTCAGGAGCTACGTCAGGTAAGGGAGCCGGGGCATATCTCTCAAAAGTATCGTAGGCATGTACTACATTTCCGCCAACTGCAGTTAGCTTTGCATGGGTGCGTGGGATCAACGCATCTGGCACTTCCATTACATCTTGATTCAGGATAGTAAAATCGGCCAGTTGCCCTTCTTTAATAGCACCTTTACGCCCTGCATCACCGGTAAACCAGGCGGAACCCGTAGTCCATAATTGTATGGCTTCCTCCCTGCTTAAAATATTGTCTTCCCCGTACATCTGTCTGCCCCCCCTGGATTGACCGGTAGCTAACCAATGTATGGAATACCACGGGTTGTAGGAGCTAACCCGTGTGGCATCCGTCCCCCCGCCAACAGGAATGCCCATTTTCAACATTTTCCTGATGGGCGGTGTCTGCGCCAGTTGGGCTGCACCATATCTTTTGACAAAGTCTTCAGCCTGGTATGCAATTCTGTTTTGTATTGCTATACCCATATTGAGTTTAGCAATGCGTTCTAAGGTTTTTTCCGAAAAGGTTTCACCGTGGTCAATAAAGGTTCCCTCAGGTAGTTTCCCATCTCCTGCTGCTGCAACTTCTTCATAAATATCCAAAAGTATCTCAGCCGATTCGTTATACGTGATATGCTGTCTCCACGGCCAATTGTTCTCCGCTAATAGTTTGTAGATAGGCATAGCCACTTCTTTAACATTAGCTTCAAGATTAGGGCGTTCCTGGGCAAATATTTCATAATCATAAGCTGCCCAAGCGATGTTTTCACCCCCGCCAATAAATCGGTACATAGCATCACCATCTCCCGGTTTGATCATGCCAATCCATTTTTTATAGTCTTCATATTCACGACCGCCTACCTGTGGAAAAGTGTGAATGCCGACACGTACTGTTGACAACCCTTGTTTGTTTACATCACCTATTACATCATAGGCATCAGGGTACTGCATACCCCCACCACCGGCATCCGAAATAGAGGTAAGTCCCAGTACATTCATTTCATTCATAAAATGACGGGTCCCCAATAGTTGCTGTTCCTTGGATTTTGCAGGTAACTTGGTTAATGTTTTATACATGATCAAGCCAGAAGGTGCTGCGGTAATGATACCGGTAGCCCTGCCATATTTGTCCTTTTCTATTCTTCCTTTGTAGTATAGATCAATAGGTTCGTTGTCGTAGTTTAAGACCTCTACCGCCTTTCTATTCAGCATGCCATAGGCATACAGATAAAAGATGTAAACAGGATGGTTAGGAGCCACCTTATTAACTTCTTCTAGCGTGGGCATGCGCTTTTCTTTGAATTGCTCCCAGGAAAAACCACCAACTACCCGTATCCACTGTCCTTTTGGCGTATGCTTCACCTCTTCGGCAAGCATAGCTAAGGCTTCCTCTACTGAAGACACCCAATCCCATCGTAATTCCAAACCATAATGCAATCCTTCCCGAACACCATGGGTATGAGAATCATTTAATCCCGGGATGATCCTATGACTTTTTGCATCAATGACTTTTGTATTTCTCCCTATAAGTTCAGAGACAGCGGTATTGGAACCAACGCGGTAGTAGACACCATCTTTAATCGCAAAAGCCTCTGCGTTGGGTATACCGGGGTCAATTGTGGTTACTTTGGCATTCCTTACCACCACATCAGCAGAACCTTTAATTTGAGAAAATCCATTTCCAAATAAAGAAGGCATTACAAGGGTTGAAGCTCCAGCGGCGAGCGATCCTTTTAGGAAGTTCCTGCGGTCTATAGTGTTATTCTTAGATTTTTTCATAGTGTTTAGTGAAATTGTATGGATTAATGCAAGTGTTTGTTCGCGTGATTCTCATTGCGAATTTGTATCGGCTAAATTCACCCACTACCGACTGTATGCTTTTCGATAGCGGGATTTTAATTTAGTTCTTTGTTTCTGCCTCTTCCGCCCACTTTTGCATGGTCTTGATATAATCAATCCCCAAACCATAGGCACCACCATATCTTTTAGCCAGCGCATTCACCTCAATGTATTGGTCCGAACGGGCCCAATCTCTATAGATCTCCAATAGATACTGCATGGAAGTCATGGGAATAACCCCAGCCTGTATCATTCTGGCCATGGCCATGTCGTGTGCTTCTTGAGACACCGCTCCTGAAGCATCAGAGATAACATATACTTCATAACCATCATCCAGCGCCGATAAAGCAGCCAGATTGATACATACTTCTGTCCAAAGTCCTGCCATTACCAGTTTTTTCTTTCCGGTAGCCTCTACTGCTTTTACAAAATTCTTGTCCTCCCAGGAATTCATGGTCGTTCTATCGATATAGGTTGACTCATCGGGGTAGTACTCCCTGATTTCGGGAAAAATTGGTCCTGAAAATTGCTTTTCAGCCACTGTGGTAACAATGGTGGGCACCTCGAAAAGTTTTGATGCGCCCGCTATTAAACCCGCATTGTTCCGCAATTCTTCAATCGGTTGAGACTCCACCCCAAAAGCCATTTGACCTTCGTGATCAATAAGGAGTAGTGCATGGTTGCCTGGATGTAATACTTGCTCCGGCGCATTTGCAGGATCATTCACCGGATTTGGTGCATATTGCGTCCATTGTGCAAATGTTATTGTGCTTCCCAATACGGCTAGGATAAATACTTGTAAGGTTTTCATTTTAGCTATTATTTGTGTCATTTTTAGACGGTTAATACTTGTTATTTGTTATGCAACGGTCATGGGGACTTCCATCAAAAGAAGCTCTGCATTGGAATCTGCCACAATTGTTAAGCTTTCAATGTCCCAAAGGCCGTAACCATCCCTTTTGTTGAGCGACTGTCCATTAATGGTTACGTCACCTTCTATAACAAAGGCGTATACGCCATTACCCGGTTTTTTTATAGCATAGTGCTGTGTATTTCCGCTATCCAATTTTCCCAAATGGAACCATGCATCCTGATGGATCCATACACCAGCATCCTCGGGATCAGGTGAAAGGACTTGTTCCAGAGCATTGTGACGTGCATCCTCTTCCAATGTGATCTGCTCGTAACGCGGTGTTACGCCTTTCGTATTGGGCATTACCCAGATTTGGAGGAATTTTACCTGATGGTCCCGGTTAGCATTCATCTCGCTATGCTGAATTCCGCTACCTGCACTCATTACCTGTACATCGCCTTGCTTGATAATTTCACTACGACCGGTGCTATCCATATGCTTCAGATCCCCTTCCAGAGGAATGGAAATGATTTCCATATCGCTATGCGGATGGGTACCAAAACCCATACCCGCGGCAACAGTATCGTCATTAAGAACACGTAATACCCCAAAGTTCATGCGTTCCGGATTGTAATAGTTGGCAAAACTGAACGTATGCCGGGATTGCAACCAACCGTGGTTCGCATCACCACGTGTTCCTGCTTTGTGTAATACCGTTGTTTTTGTTTTTGTTTCCATGTTTTTTATGTGATTAAATCCAACTTGTTTGATGTGGTCCTCGGACTTGATGGTTCTTCCTGATGCCGCTTTCATGTAGTTAGCGATACCAAGTAGGGAAACCAAACCTCCCCAGGACATGTTTTGTATAAATTCTTTTCGTTTCAACTTTTTTGTTTTAACATCGTATACTTAGCCAAGGATATGCCAAAAACCTATCGTATTGTATTACAGATATTTAACTATTTTTTATTCCACATTTCATTTTCCCTTTTTATAGAAATTTCTGTTATATGAGAAATATTAATACTACTTTAACACCGTAAATACCGACCCAATGGACACAGCACTACCGTTTCAGATCTTTCGCGAAAAGTTTTTTGAAAATCTTCCGTATAAAATCATGTGGATGGATGAACCGGGGAATATTGTTTATGCCAACAGCAAGTTTTTAAAGCGATTGGGCTATAGCCCGAAGGAAGTCCGAAAACTTACGATTTTTGATGTTAACCCTACCACTACAACTGAAAGTTGGCGTTCGCATTGGGAAAAAGTGCGTAACGAAAGTGTATATAGTTTTAAAGCGGTACACCAAACCAAAAAGGGAGAGTACTACGACGTAGAGGTTTCTGCTCACTTTTTCTCAAATAATGGAAAAAAAATAATTGCTGCTATTGTCAATGATATTTCGGAATCCAGTTTTTACAAAAATCTATTGGATCATGCCGAACGCATTGCGTACGTTGGGGGGTGGAAGCTAAACCTGCAAGACGGTTCGCTTATCGTAACCGACGAGGCCATAAAAGTACTGGACGTTAAAGACAAAGAAGCCCTGCTGCCCGGAAGCGTGATCCACTTGTTTAAAGATACCGAGCTGTACCGGGAGCTATTGCGCGGGGTTATGCGTAAGGCACAGGGATATGACGTAGTACTCCAAACCAGGGATACACCGCCACGCTATATCCGCTGTGCAGGACAGGCCATTCTAAAAGGGAAGAAAATCTTCAAGATCATCGGAGCGTATCAGGACGTTACCGAAATGGAAGAAAAACAAAATGCCCTTCGCTTATTCAAGGATATTTTAGATAACGCAGAAGATTTGGTCTATGTATATAATAGAGCTGGAAAGCTATTGCATTATAGTCAATCCGTTTCCAAATATCTGGGCTTTTCAACTGAAGAATTGGACCGTTTTGCGATTTTTGACCTTGATCCGGGTATCACAAGAGAATGGTGGGGAGAACATATGGATGACATTGCGAAAAACAAGGTATTGCGTTTTGAATGGATGATCGGCAGAAAAGACGGCACCAAGTTTCAGGCCGATATCACGGCCAACCATATTCACTTTCAAGGCATGGATCTGAACTGTGCGGTGATACGTGATATCACAGACCGTAAAAAAAGGGAGGAACAATTGTTCAACGCCCTTGAAGAAATAAAGTCCCTGAAACGGCAATTAGAACAAGAGAACGAATACCTCCAGACCGAGATAAAACGCAATATTAATTTCGATAACATTATTTGTACTAGCGACAGTTATGCGAAAGTCCTTGAAGAAGCTGAAAAAGTAGCCCCAACAGATACAACCGTGTTGATTACAGGGGAATCTGGCACTGGAAAAGAACTGTTAGCGAATAGCATTCACCAGAGCAGTAAACGCAACGAGCGTCCGCTTATAAAAGTCAATATGGCTGCGCTTCCCGGTGAACTTATCGAGAGTGAGCTCTTCGGTCATAAAAAGGGAGCCTTTACCGGGGCTGCTGCTGATAAGGTGGGCAAATTTTCCCTTGCAAGTGAAGGCACGCTATTTCTGGATGAGATTGGAGAAATCCCCCTGGAATTACAACCCAAACTACTTAGAGTACTTCAGGAGGGGGAATTTGATCCGTTAGGCAGTACCAAAACCGAAAAGGTAGACGTACGCATAATTGCAGCTACTAATCGCAACCTCGAAGAAATGATGCAGCAAGGAAATTTTAGGGAGGATCTGTACTACAGACTTAATGTCTTCCCTATTCGCAACATTCCACTTCGGGAGCGCAAAGAGGATATTCCACTTTTGGCACAGTACTTTCTGGAAAAATATGCTGCCAAAGCAGGAAAGGCACTTCGAAGACTTTCAAAGAAAACGCTAGATGCTTTGATGCGCTATCCATTTCCCGGAAACATTCGTGAACTGGAAAATCTTATTGAGCGTGCAGTGATCATAGAGGAGGGCACTACCCTTTTCCCCGGCACCTGGCTTCCTAATGGAAAGGGGGCCCTGAAAACAGATTCAAAACTAAAAACCTTTGAAGAAATACAGCGACAACACATTATAAAAGTATTGAAACATACCAATGGTAGGGTAAGTGGACCACAAGGCGCTGCTGTTATACTTGGTATGAAAGACAAAACACTATTTGCCAAGATGAAGCGACTGGGTATTGAAAAGAAAATCGTTGTATCCTGATGTATCATTTCCCATCTAACCGCACACACAAACAGAATCCCAGGCAAGCCTATTCGGGGATTGGGGGAATGGCCTCAGGAACTATTGCGTCAGGTGCTTTTGAGAGCGATAACACCTCCTCTAAAAACTGATAGGTGGCACTACTTACTGATTCCAGGTCTTTGGACGTTACGTGGGAAGCCAGTACATGATCTCCGGCATCAGGAAACGCTACTTTTCTTTTTTTATTCGTTGCTGTCCCCAACTGATCATACATCGTTAACATGGCGGGAACGGATACCACATTATCCTGAATGGAATCGTTTTTATAGAAGTAGCCCAGGAAGACCGGCTGGGTAACAGCAGTAAAATTTTTATGGGTCATGGTAGCTTCTACCAGCACCTGTAATTGTGTTAAGGCTTCTAAACGATATTTTGTAGTCCAATATTTATTCTTTAGTGGATCTTCCGTGTCAAACTCGTGATACGCGCTCCCTTTTACTGCTTTCGCCAACTGAAGCCCCCAGTGGCCGGAGAGTAATTTCGCATTGGGATCATATATTTCCACATTCGGGGAATACAACAATAAGGCAGCAATATCGGGGTCATCCCCTGCCAGGTGAAGCGCCAAGGTACCTCCGGTAGAGGTAGCCATTAGAATTACCTTATCTCCTAACCGTTTCCCCACAGCAATAGCTTCTTTTGCCGATTGTATCAGCGCATCTGCTGTAATGTCTAGCATGGGTTCCTTTTCTTTCAGTCCGTGACCTGCCAAACGGGGTAAATACAAGTTGCAACCAAAACGCTTTGCGGTTTCCCAGTGAATGGGATCCCCTTCCTCCTGGCTTGCCGACCAACCGTGAAGATATACAATGCTGTAATCCGTTTTTTGTGGAACACTGTCCGCCCAAATTATTCGTGCCTCATTATCCAGACGAATATTGGGAACCGCATTTTCCCGACGCAACAACTCCTGTTCCAATTCCTTTAAATTTGAGGTTACTTCGGGTAGCGACTTATCGAGATTTGGAGGAGCTACTTTGGGCCCTAAAAAGAAAACAAGTAGCACAATTACCAATAGCCCTAATACAATTTTAACCGTTCGCCCTAGAAACCGCATATAAATCACTTTTTGATTCGCAATTCAATAGGCTGTTACCTTGTCCTTTCATACATGGCGAAAGCGCCCTTTCCTTGCTGATCAAAAATAGCTTTTTTTCAACATTCTATTTTTGTGTAAATTCGGATGCAAAGTACCTACCCCCTTGTCCAAAGTAATCCGTTTTATTAAAAGTTTAGGGCCTGGTCTACTATTTGCAAGTATGGCCATTGGTACTTCGCATCTGGTATTGTCTACCAAAGCCGGAGCGCAATATGGCTCGCTGATGATCATCCCTATTATTTTAGCCAACCTATTAAAATATCCTTTTTTTGAATTTGGGGTACGCTATACGCATGTTACCCGTACAAGCCTAATCCAGGGATATTTGAACCTGGGTAAGCGCTACCTGTGGTTATATGCGTTTGTCACCTTGGTCTCTACCTTCACTATTCTGGCCGCATTATACGTGGTAACGGCCGGTTTGTTCAGCAACCTTTTTGTTGTCTTGCAGTTAGAAACAAGCAAGGCCGCTTTGGGGTTGTTTCTCTTGATAAGTACCCTTCTAATTATTGGACGTTATCAATTTTTAGAGAACGCGTTAAAAGTGATCATATTTATCTTGTTTGTTGCCCTACTTCTCACTACCATTTTGGTCCTTTTCAAAGGCCAGGTTATGCAAAAACCCGATTTTACACCTCCTAAATTTTTCAATGCAAGTGGTGTTTTATTCCTAATAAGCCTTATCGGATGGATGCCTACCGCAGTAGAGGCATCCGGATGGGTAAGTCTTTGGAGTGTGGAAAAAATAAAAAATTCACGCGTAACCGCTCCATTAGATACTGCCCTTAGAGAGTTTAATCTGGGCTACCTTTTAACTGCATTGCTCGCTATTTTTTTCCTCATTATTGGGCTAATGACCCTTTATGGCACTGCTACTGAATTGAGCAGTAATGCAGTTACCTTTGCGGATCAGATCGTTCGGCTATTTACCGAACATATCGGTTCCTGGGCCTATCCAATTATCGCTATTGCTGCATTTGCAACCATGTTCAGTACCTGTATGACAGCACATGATGCCATTTCCAGGGTAAGTCTGGATGTATTGGATAAGTTATTTCCCAAGCATGCCGTTTTTAAAAAAAAATCCGCTTATGTAGCTGCTATTCTTGTATTTGCCCTGATCAACTGGATTGTTATTACTGCATTTAGTGCCAATATGGGTGATCTGGTTGCCTTAGCCACCTTTGTCTCCTTTGTATTTGCTCCCGTCTTGGGTTGGATGAATCATAAAACAATTGTGAGCAAGGACATACCTCAATTGTACCAGCCTAAAAAAAGACTGCGCCTTCTAAGTTACCTTGGCATATTTTTCCTTGCTGCTTTCGCCTTGTATTATTGTTGGATGCTGGTAGGTTAGGCCTTGGTTTTATTCAAAAAGGATATTATCATTTAAAACCACAATGAGTGATCTTTGGTTCTGTCGGTGTAACATTTCCAGACAAAAAACACCATTCGTGCAGTTGTTGAGTATTTTGTCTTCTCCGTATCCAACAGCATACAAAATGTTTCTGGAGGGCACCCCTTTGCTAATCAGGTATTGTTTAATGGCATCCGACCTGGCCTGCGTAAGCCTAAAATTATAAGCGCTTCCGCCCCTACTATCGGTATGGGTTTCAATCCGCAATTGCATTCCCGGAAAAGCACGTACTGCATCAACCACTTTTTCCAGCTCAACTGCAATGGTTTCGGTTATGGTACTTTTCCCTTTGGCAAAAGACATCCTTTTTAATTTAATTACCGTTTGGCCCTCTTTCTCTTCCACTAGGTCTTCGTAGGCTACGATAGGAATATTCTGCGCTCCAGCCATCTGTTCTATGGCTACTCCTTTAAATTGTTGGCTGTACAAAGAATACCTCTCCTTTGTGGTTTCCACTATCACTTCTTCCTGCCAGGGTATTTCGATCCTGTATTTTCCTACTGCATTGGACAACACTTCTTTAATAAGCGCTCTATCCAGGTTTAATAGCTTTACTGTTGCCCCTTCTACTCCGGTATTCGTGGTACTGTTAATAACCTGTCCTTCGAATACCAAGGTCTTCAATCCTGGTTTTTCTTCCACCAGGAAACCATAAATATCATCTCCGCCGGCACCTCCAGGCCGATTAGAGGAAAAATACCCTAGCAAGCCTTTGCCCTCATTTTTAATAACAAATCCAAAATCGTCCGCTGCTGAATTGATTTGCCTGCCTAAGTTTACCGGGATGCTAAAACTTTCTTCGCCACTTAGGTTGGTACGATAAATATCCATTCCCCCCAGTCCATAAAAGACATCAGAAGCAAAATACAAGGTTCCTTCAAAAAAATATGGCGCAATTTCATTTCCAGGAGAGTTCACCCGTGGTCCAAGATTTTTGGGGGCGGACATCACTTGGCCGTTATTTGTATAAACGAAATAAAGATCAGTACCGCCAAATCCCCCTTCAAGATTTGCCGCAAAATACAATTTGCCACTCTGCTGTTCGTAAAAGGGATAGTAAAACGATGTGCTGAGATCTTTCCATACCATCCTAAAGTTACCATCCAACTGTTGCATGCCTACTCCCAAGGCATTTTTCCCTTTTTCATCAAATTCCAATTCTCCTTCTGAAGTATTGGACAATACATAAAAAACGCTATTGAGTTGGTCCGAAAAATAGGGGGTTGCTTTGTGATATTCAGAAGTAGCAATTTGTGCAAAAGGATTCACATTAGAAATATCTCCATTTGGGCCAATAGCGCCTTCAAAAATATCCAGGTAAGCCTCTCCGGAGGGCAGGTAGTTTTTTCGTTCTCCAACGGTCCGCCCACTTGTAAAAAGAAGTTTGGAGCCATAAAATGCAGGGGAAAAATCGGATTGCGGGCTATTACTTTGAAGGTTGAAAATCTGGAAATCCAATTCGGAAACGTCTTCTCCGGAGTGAAGAAGAGCAATATTAAAATCCGAATTTTCCATAAGTTCTGCAGAGAACACAAGGTCTTCCTCTTCTAAAAAAGCGCGTACGCTATCCTGTGAGGAGGTCTTTTCCAAACCTTGCAACAACCTGTTCAAGTAGAAATCCGTAACCAGGCTATCTCTGGCGAACAATTGCAAATAGATCTCAGTAGCCTTATCGAAGCGTTCTTGTTTAAAATAGGAATCCGCAAGGTTGCGATATTGCCGGGCAGATAGTCCAATGCCATCAGCCAAATCCTTTTCATAAGAAGTAATCGCATCTTGATAAGCATACGAGAAAAAATGATCGTCGGCTTTGGACTTCCGATCTTGCCCGGAAACCCAACCCACTACCAAGAGTAAAACAAACAATACATCTTTTTTGATACCCATTGGCCTCAAATTAAAAAAATCTCGGAGAATCAATTTGCTTCGGTTTTCCTTTTAACTTCCTATTCTTGTTCCTGTTCCTTGTTGAATTGAAATCGCCCCTCCCCAAATAGAATTTTAGAATTGCCTCATGCGATCCGTTATTAAATTCACCAAGATTGTTCGTATTATAATCATACGAATATCCCAAATAAATACTGTTTGAAATTTGAAAACCGGCAAGGCCGCTAATAGCGTTATCGAAGCGATAATTAGCCCCTAAAGTAAAAGCATCCAGAAATTGAAAATTAGCAGAAATATTCACGTTTAAGGAAGCGCCGTTTAAGTAGTTGAGTAACAAAGCAGGCTTAAACTTGGACCGGTCAGAGAGTTCAAACACATATCCCCCTATAAAGTTATACTGGATCTTGTCTTCCACAACAGTGGCTACTTCATCGTTATAGATACCATCGGTTAGAAAATTTGGAATGGATAAACCCAAATACCAATCTGTGGTATACATAAAAAGTCCTGCACCAATTACAGGATAGAAATTATTGATCTCATTGGCATCCAACGTAGGTTCACCAGGATTTTGGAAGTTCCCTTCGGAAAAATCCACATTCAAAATAGAACCTCCCGCATCTATCCCAAAAGAGAGTCGAGTATCATCCGTTATATTTATCTGATACGAATAGGCTACATCGATAAAGGTTTGCGTAGCAGGACCCAGGGCGTCACTAATAACGTTAAATCCCATCCCCATCTTCTCATTTTCAAAAGGAACATTCGTCCCAAAACGCAAGGTTCGGGGGGCACCGGGAATATCAATCCATTGCGCCCGATAGAGTGCTGCCAGTTCCATAAATTCCACAGATCCTACATAGCCGGGATTAAAACTACCTATATTATACATGTATTGGGTGTACTGCGGTTCTTTTTGAGCGTGTGATTTCCAGCTAGCGATGAGTGCAAAGACAAAAATAAACGATATGATCTGGCAACTAGGTTTCATAACATTTCTAAGGCTCATCTAATAATTTGTATCCATCCTTTAACCACTTCAGAACCATCCCCAAGATCAAGGATATAAAAATAAGTCCCCTTGGGCAAAGTGCCGTTATTCCCGGTACCGTCCCAGTCATTTTCGTAAGCCCGTTCCTCCAATACGCTATTCCCGTAGCGGTCAAACACTTCCAACCTACTGTTGGGATACGTTTCTGCACAATTAAGGATCAGAAAATCGTTTACACCATCACCATTGGGCGAGAACAGGTTACAAATGGTACCACAATCCTGACATGGACTCACCACTACTTCTACATTGACCACTGCGCTATTATTGGAGGGTTCAAAGTCTGAAGGAATGGACTGTGTTAATGTAGCTGTATTGGTAAAGCTACCTGTCTGAATTACCGTTACCTGAATTTCCAAAGTCACTACTTCTTCCGCCATTAGCTCAGGAATAAACCAGATCCCTGAAGCGGTATCAAAGGTGCCCTTGGAAGGTTGGGTATTCTCAATTACAATACTACTAAGATCGCTGATCACATCCTGGATCTGGATATCCACTACTCTATCCATGGTCAGATTGGTTACCGTGATGGTAAAAGTTATCGTGGTGTTTACCAAAGCGGTAGCGATATTCACCTCCTTTTCAACCCGGAGATCAACAGGCATCGGATTGCAGTCTTCCGTTAAGAAAGGATCACAAGGATCTAAGGGATCGCTTGGATTTTCAGGAATAGCTTCCGTAGCAGGATCATCTTCCACTACTACTTCTTCTCCATCGGTAAGGCCATCGTTATCGGTATCCGCATCATTAGGGTTAGTACCCAGATCATTTTCTTCCGCATTGGTTAATCCATCCAGGTCACAATCACTTCCTGGTAGTGGCGTTCCTCCAACAGAATCGCAATCGTCTAAGGGATCGGTACTATCGATATTAACTTCCTGACCGTCTTCAATACCATCGCCATCGGTATCCGGATTGTTGGGGTTGGTTCCCAATACTTCCTCCACCTCATCATTCAATCCATCATTGTCAGCGTCTAATAAACAATCAATGACCATTACGCTTACATCAATCGAATTATCCGTACAGGGGGGTTGTGCACTCGAGGTGGTGTAACGAAATACATAATTGCCCAAAGGGAGTCCTGCAAAGTCCACGATATTTCCATTCTGTATGGTCACATCACCATTGGAAATATCCGTAATTACCTGCCAGGTCCCACCGGGATCTTCACCCTCTAAGGCATCGTCCAAATCAAAAAAGGTGGTATTATTTCCATCAGCTTCACTACAGGCCAATGCATTCACAGGGGTGCCCGTTTGGGGTTCAGGAATCACAGTGGCCACCACTTCAATGCGTTCAGAAGTACAACCATTCGCAGTGGCTTCTACGTAGAAGGAAGTAGTTTCAGTAAGGATCGGTGTCTCAAAACTAAGGCCAATAGCCAAAACCGTGGTACTGGTAGCCGTAGTAAACCAATTCAAGGTAGCTCCTGTGCTTGCCGTAGCCATTAAGGTTAACGTCCCTTCTCCACATCGTGTATCGCCTTCAAAACTTTCAACAGTAGGCGTGGTGCTAAGTTGCAGGGTAACTTCTAACACGGGACTGGCACAATCTAATATATTATCGGCATCCGCATCGTCAAAGAAAAAACCGAAATACAATCCGGGAGCGGTTACAACACTGCTCCTGTGGGCACTGGTTTGTAAAGGGTCCGGATTGGTACTCCAGGTTAGAACACTTCCGGCAGGTGCCGTATTTAAGACGTAATCATTAAGATCGGCATTAAGAACGTCGCAAAAAATGGTAGGTTGAGTACTATCCAGTTGGGGCGCTACGTTGCCCGCATCACAAGGCACAGAACAATCCGATACCGTAATGGTTAAATCCGCACTGTCGTTGACACAGGGAGCAACTGCCGTGTTCGTCGTATACCGAAATACGTAGTTACCATTAGCGAAGCCTTCAAAATTCACTATGTTTTGCGCATTGATCGTAATGCCTCCGGCAGACGGGTCCGTAATTATTTCCCAAGTACCGGGATCAGCTCCTTCCAATTGATCATCAAGATCAATACTCAAGGGACCGTCCCCCACCGCACTACAGGCAGCGGCATTCGTAACAATTCCAGCGGTAGGACTATCATTAGCCACCAGCGTAACTTCTAAAGACGGACTGACACAATTATTAACGGGATCAAAGAAGAAGCCATAATAGGTTCCAACGGTGGCCACCACACTACTTGGTAGATGTGTACTGTCATCGTCTAAATCGGAATTGGAATCACTCCATCTTAAAATGGAGGTAGTGGGCGGACTATTTAAAACGTAGTTATTGAGGTCCTGGCTTACAAAATCACAGAACACGGTTGGTTCAGCGGGGTTTAGTACAGGAGCAGACCCTCCGGCCGCGCAGAAATCATCGTTCTGTATAGTAATGGTGCCCGTATTGGAAATATCAATCGGCAATGTACTACCGGATAGACTGGATAATTCAATGATAACGGTTTCATCGCCTTCGATAAGGGCGTCTGCGGTAGGCTGTAGTGGGAATTGTTCCGTTTCCCCTGCTGTTCCACCAAAGGTGATTATTCTTCCTGGAATTGGGGTATAATCATTGTCAGCAACGGTAGCAGAACCATCAGCCGTGTTGACTTGAGCCATAAAACCGCCCTGAACAGCATTGTCTAACACTACTGACACCGTAATTGCACCATCATCTTCAAACCCTCCGGTATCTGTTATTGTTACCTGGGCAGTGTCGTCATTGATTATGGTTCCCTGACCTTGGTTATCTGTAATGGCAGCGTTTGTTGGATTGCTTAGATTGACAAAGAAGGTTTCATTCCCCTCCAGCTTTTCATCGCCATTCACCACAAGGGTAAGTTCAACTTCGTTATCTCCGGCACTTATTTGAGCCGGGGCGTTAGTTACCGGATCAAAATCTCCATCTGAGGCAAAAGCCGTACCATTGGCTGTTGTGTATTCAAATTC
>JBCDHD010000004.1:0-368489 GCA_038750505.1 Bacteroidota bacterium
CCGGAAAAAGATACCCTCTATGTTTTGGTAAACAATTGTATTGGGAAAGTTCATTTTTCATTAGGCAAATTTGAACGCGCCCAACAGTTTTTCAGGGAAAGCGACGAAATAGCCCGTCTTCTGGGATATACAAAAGGGTTGGCGGTAGCTAAAGGTCTCCTTGGGGCATGTTTTGAAAAGGAAGGGAATTATTCTGAAGCCCTGGACTATCAAAAAGAAAGTCTTTCACTCTTTCAGGAATTAGCAGATAATGTCGGAGTTTCTGTAGCAAATGAAAACATTGGGAGTATTTATGAGGATTTGGGGGAATATGATATGGCTTTCAACTACTTTTTGAAGTCGTATGAATATCTGAAAGGTAAGGGAATTTGGCAAGAGGCCAATGTCCTAAATAATTTGGGTGATGTTTATCGCAAACAGGGGGGGTATCAAAACGCCCTTATGTACACAGGCAAGGCAATGCAGGTAGGGCAGACCATTGGAGATACACATCAATTGGAGAGTGCGAATAAGGACCTTTCAAAAACGTACGTTTTACTAGGAGATTTTAAACAGGCGCATTACTACCTCTCGGAAGCAGAACGATACAATCAGGAGGGGTTAGAAAATCAAAACACCAGGCAGCTTAATGTGTTGCAAACCATTTATGATACCAATAAAAAAGAAGCTCAAATACAGCTTTTACAAGAGCAGAACAAAGTGAGTAGTGCCAATCAAAAAGTACTTTGGATAGCTTTATTTGCAGTTGCGGCACTACTAATTGTAGTTTTTACCTATCAAGGAAGGAAGCGACAGGCTAAACTTAAAATTCAGGAGTACGAACAACGAATTTTAAAAGCGGAATTGGAACGGAAAGCTTTTGAAGAAGAGCATTTACAACAACAAATACAACTTAAAACAGCGGCACTATCAAGATATAGCTTGCATTTATCTCAAAAAAACAAGATTTTACTGGATCTGTCCAAAACGCTAAAGCATATTGTTTCCCGTAGAAATATGGATGCAAGCTTTACGATTAGAGCATTGGCTAACGAGATTGATTTCAATTTGCAGCAGGAAGGGGAATGGGACGAGTTTATGAACTTCTTTAAAGAGATCCATCCGGACTTTATCAAAAAACTGTCGGCGCTCTCACAAAGTAATCTTTCTCCGGCAGAAATGCGTTTGGGAATGCTCCTACGCCTTAACCTGTCCTCAAAAGAAATCGCTTCTATTTTAAGAGTAACTCCAGATAGTGTTCGGGTAGCTCGGTATCGATTGCGAAAAAAACTTCCCATTCAACAAAAAGAAGAACTGGTCAACTTTATGGTAGCACTTTAAGGTAGGTTATTTTAGGAATTGTTATTGCAATGTAAATAAAACATCATTGTTGCCTTATTGTTTCCTTTCCAAAACACTTTTGTTTCCTATTTGTTTCCTTCAATTTCACATTGTAATCACTTGATAGTGATAGCTTTGGAGCGAAACCTATACAATGAAACCATGAGACCAATTCACCTAGTAAAAGTAGTTTTTGTAACGCTTTTTTCCTTTTTTGGCATCCCCCAAAGCCATGCACAATCAGGAAATATAGCAGGAACGATATCGGATGAGAACGGCATCTATGTATCCGGGGCCAATATCATTATCGAGCGTTTGAACCGGGGGACCATTTCGGACTTTGATGGTCGTTTTACCCTGGTAGGTATTCCGGAGGGGAGTTATGCTGTAAAGATTACCTACATCGGATATGGGGATGTAACGCAAGAAGTTACGGTTACCGGGGGAGTAACCACCGGATTAACAGTGACCCTAAATCCCACCAATTATCAATTGGATGAGGTAGAAGTAGCTGCACAGGGTTTAAGTGGCCAGGCCAAAGCGTTGAACACCCAAAGGACCAACCTGAATATAACCAATGTGGTATCTACGGATCAGATAGGTAAATTCCCAGATGCGAATATTGGAGATGCTGTTAAACGTATTCCCGGTATTACGATGCAGGTAGACCAGGGGGAAGCCAGAGATATCATCGTTCGCGGACTTTCCCCGCAATTGAACTCCGTAACCCTGAACGGAAGTCGGATCCCATCCGCGGAGGGAGATAACAGGAACATTCAAATGGATCTTATTCCTTCGGATATGATCCAAACCATTGAAGTGAACAAAGCGGTAACCCCGGATATGGACGGAGATGCCTTAGGGGGCTCGGTAAATTTGGTTACGCGTTCCGCTCCGCAAGGATTTCGTCTTTCCACCACTTTAGGGTCCGGGATAAATTTTATAACAGATCGGAGAAATCTAAATGCTTCTTTCTTGCTGGGAGATCGTACTAAAAATGGCAAATTTGGATGGATGCTTGCTGCTGTAATTCAGGATAATGATTTCGGTTCCGATAATGTTGAAGCAGAATGGAATGATGAGTTTTCCTTTACCAATGGGGATGGGGAAGAAGAGGATCTTGATGTGAATCCTTATACGGATGTCTTTGAGCAGCGGACCTATTTGATACAAAGGGTGCGAAGAAGTTTTTCTGTTAATCTGGACTATCAATTTAATGTCAATAACTCTATTTATCTAAAGACCATGTACAACTGGAGGGATGACCGGGAGAACCGTTTTGTAGTCGCCTCTGAAGTTTTGGATGCCGAGGACATTCAAGAGGGCGATTTTACACTTACAAATAACACACCTACCCGTTTTCCGGCAGAAGTGGCCCGGGAAACAAAAGGGGGGATAGACAATGACCGTAATCAGAATACCCGTTTAGAAGACCAGCGCATGCAGAATTATACCCTCGGCGGAGACCATTTATGGGGTACGGTAAAAGTAGATTGGATGGTTTCCTACGCCAAAGCATCCGAAGAGCGGCTGGATGAGCGTTATGCGCAATACACGGCAGACTACATTGTAAACAACGATAACAGTGATCCGGAATTTCCTATAATGACTGCTGAAGATCCTGCAAATACGGACGACCTCACTGCTTTCGAGTTTGATGAGATAACTAACGAAACACAGTATACGGACGAAGAAGACATCAATCTCTTTCTTAATGTAGAGCTCCCTGCTGATTTTTTTGGGAATGGGGATGGAACCTTTCAATTTGGTTTGCGCGGAAGACTTAAGAACAAAGAGCGGGACAATACCTTTTTTGAATACGATTTGGAGGAAACTTTCCCAACCCTGGATGGTATTCCTACGGTAAATCTAACCGATCCTGATTTTTTAGCAGGAGGGCAGTATGCAGCTGGATTCTACCCCGATCAGGACTGGTTGGGAACACTTGATCTGAATGAGAATAATGGTACCCCGGTTTTAGAAGAGTTTTTACCTGGGAACTTTGATATCAGCGAGGATGTATGGGCAGGGTACGTCATGGTCAATCAGAAATTATCCGATAAATTAAGCGTGCTGGCCGGAGTACGCCTGGAACATACGCAATTGGAATCTGATGGGTTCCGCTTGAATTTTGGAGATGACGGCACTACTATTGAAGAAGTAAGTGGCGACAATTCCTATACCAATGTATTACCCGGCATACACTTTAAATATGATCTAACGGACAGAACCATTCTGCGGTTTGCCTGGAGCAACACCTTGGCCAGACCTAATTATGTAGACCTGATACCAAGAGCGGAAATTATTAATGCGGACAACGAAATAGTGTTGGGTAATGCCACATTGGATCCTACTACCTCCATGAACTTTGACATATTGGGCGAGCACTATTTTCAGAGTATTGGTCTAATTTCCGGAGGGGTGTTTTACAAACGCATTAATGATTTTATCTACACTTTTATTTCTGAGGCGCCGGATGATTCGTTTGGCCCTGGAACGGCGGGCTTTGATGTCTTTCAACCCTTAAACGGGGATGATGCCTCTATTCTTGGAGCGGAGTTTGCATTTCAGCGCCAACTGGATTTCTTACCAGGGTTTTTGCGAAATTTCAATATCTACTTGAACTATACCTTTTTGACCTCCAATGCGAACGGGATCCGTAATGAAGATGGGGACGAACGTGAAGACGACCTGGACCTTCCCAACACGGCACCAAATATGTTCAATGCCTCTTTAGGCTACGCAGGAAAACGGTTCAGTGCGCGATTGTCTGCCAACTTTTCGGACGCCTATATTGATGAATTGGGTGGAAACTCATTTGAAGACCGCTACTACGATCAACAATTCTTCCTGGATCTTAATTCCAGCTATGCCATCAATAACAAGCTTAGGATCTATGCCGATCTGAATAACATTACCAATCAACCTTTGCGTTTTTTCCAGGGAGTAAGTGCACGTACCCAACAGGCTGAATACTATGGCTTGCGACTGACTTTTGGGTTAAAGTACGATATATTTCAGCCGCAATAGATAATTCAATTCTTCCCTATCCATTATGGCAATGGATAGGGATTTCATTTAAATTAAGTGCTATGCGAATCGCTACTGTAGCAACATTGCTTTTAGGTGCGATAGTGATCTCCTGTAATCGAAGTAAACTTCCACCTACACTTCCGGATATCATTACCGAAAAAACACCAAACGATACGGATGACCCGGCCATATGGATCAACCCAAATGACCCTGCTAAAAGTATCGTTTTCGGCACGGATAAGGAGACTAACGGAGGCATTTACGCTTTTAACCTGGAGGGACACATCCTCTCGGAAAAAAGCATACCAAACATGCAGAGGCCAAACAACGTGGATGTAGAGTACGGCTTCCCATTAAACGATTCCACAACGGTGGATATTTTGGTTTTTACGGAGCGGGAACGCCAACGGATTCGGGTATTTGCTGTCCCGGAAATGCGTTCTTTGGATAATGGAGGGTTTCCGGTTTTTAAAGATGCAACGGGTTTGGGTCACAACCTCCCGATGGGAGTTGCTTTGTACAAATCGCCAAAGACGGGCACTATTTACGCCATTGTGGGGCGGAAAGATGGTCCCTCGCTAAACTATTTGTACCAATACGAATTAAAAGCAGATAGCGGGGGAGTAGGTTGTCGTTTGGTACGGAAGTTTGGACAGTTTAGTGGGCAAAAGGAAATAGAAGCCATAGCGGTGGATGATGCATACGGGTATGTCTATTATGCAGATGAAGGCGTGTGTATCCGAAAGTATTATGCAGAACCGGATAAGGGAAATGCTGAAGTAGCCTGTTTTGGCGGGGAGTATTTCCTGGAAGATATTGAAGGGATCGCCATAGCGACCTACTCTGATGGGAGCGGACATATTATAGTTTCCAATCAGCAATTAGGAGAGTTTAATATTTTCTCCAGAAAAGACAATGCTTTTATCAAAGCGGTGAATTTAAGTACGTCCGGCACTGACGGATGTGAAGCGGTTACCGCTCCTTTAAATAGCACCTTTAAAAATGGCCTATTTGTGGCCATGAATGAAGAAAAGGATTTTTACTTTTTTGATTTGGGGAAGATAATGGCCAAATAAAAGCAGCTGCTAAATGGCGATACGATTCGCTAGTTCCATCATTATCGTTTTAATGCGAAGTGTTTTTTACAATTTCTCCCATTCTGTAGATCTAAAGAAAACCAATAATCAGAAGAGGGCATTTGTTTGCCTCTATAAGTGCCATCCCAAGCT
The DNA here is from genome assembly GCA_038750505.1 of Bacteroidota bacterium. Lineage (GTDB taxonomy): Bacteria > Bacteroidota > Bacteroidia > Flavobacteriales > Flavobacteriaceae > Croceivirga. The sequence continues at coordinate 5,583 of JBCDHD010000004.1, forward strand.
GAATCATTAGCGCCCATTTGTTTGATAAGCTTCCCATACCTATCGTATATATGAACTAAGGCTTTGGGAAAGCCCTCAAGGCCCGGAACTTTCCAGTAGTCGTTAACCCCATCTCCATTAGGAGTAAAGAATCTTGGATAATCTAAGACAAAGATATTTTTAACATCCAAACTACAGCCGGTCTTATCTCTTGCATACACCTGATACAATCCTCCGGGAACACTCGGGAACACATTACTGTCCTGATAATGCACACCGTCAATAGAGTATTCCGGTTCGATAGCTCCAGCACTAAGAATTTCAATAAAACCTTCAGTAACACAATCTCCGCTATTTACTTTTTCTATACGTATTGGCGGCGCTACCAGTATTTCAAATGAAAACATGCTTTCGCATAAGACATTGTTTTCCAAACTGCTTACAAAAAGAGTGTAACTGCCTTCCTGGCTCAGTTCTGCTTGGTAGGTATTGGAGAGCTGCTGCCCATCTTCAAAAAACCATTCCCAGGAATACCAGTTAGGATTTACGGATAGGATAAGGGGTGATTCCGGATCACATAGGATGTAGCTGTCAAGTAAATCTATTTGTAGGGGATCATTAACAATAAGATCAAAACGCGTTTCTTCAAAGCAATCAGGATGTTTTGGGTGAGTAACTCTTACCGTAATGGTCTCCTTATACGGGGTAGTGTTGGTTAAAACCTCAGGCAATGGTATAGGGAGCAGATTTCCATTACCATCAGTAAAAGTAACGGTTAGATCCTTTCGTTCTCCGATCAGTTCGGATTCAACCAGTGCGGTATTAAAGTAACCATACCCATTGCCTTCATCACAGGCGAATAGATGAGAAGGGGTGCTTATCTGGATTGCTGGAAGCGTCTGCAATTCCAATTGGGTTTCGGCAAAACAAGTGCCATTTAGATTTGCAACCCGTATGGTAATGTATTCATGATAGGGAAGCGTATTTGTCAATGGGTTGGGTAGTGGAGAAGGAAGCGGATTCATAGTACCGTCAAAATAGGAGACCTGTAGCCCAATCTGATTGCCAAGAACCTGTTGAGTGATACCCGAGGTGTCAAAGTATTCTGAAATCCCATCGCCATCATTGTCGCAGGCGAACAAGGCTTCGGGGGTAAAAGCTAAGGGCAAGGAGGTTACGATTAAAGCAAACGTAGTTTCCTTAAAGCATTCTGGATTTTTAGGATCGGTAAGCCTAACCGTAACGGTATTCCCAACCACCTCAAGATTGCTAAGCGGGTTGGGAAGGGGGCTAGGGAGCGGATTTCCCGCTCCATCGAAATACGCGACCACTAACTCACTCTGTCCGCCGAGAACTGTGGATTCCACATGGGAAGTATCAAAATTGGGAGAGTTGCCTGTCCCGGAGATCGTTTCACAGGCATATAGATCCGCTACGGGATATACGGAGATCCTGTCTTGAACAGTTATGTTGGTTTGAATACGAATGGCCTCCCCCGAACTTGACATAATTACTGCTGTAACGGTATAGGTGCCCTCAGACGAAAAAACATGGGTAGGGGTAAGCTCTGAAGCGGTAGTACCTGACACAGCATCAGCATCTCCAAAATCCCAATCTACAGATGCGATAGTATCGGTGTTGGTAAGTTCAAAGCGTACGGCAAGATCGGAGCAGGGCGACACATAATTGATTTCGTAATCGGGTGTAGGTTTGGGTGCTTCGAATACCTTTAAATAAAAATGATAGTCGGGTTGCCCATTATTATCCCTGGAGGTCCAGGTATGGAAATAGACGTTTCCGTTGGAACATGAACCGGTGTAGTACCAAGAAACGTCCGTTTCATCCACTGTGTACATACGAACAAAAACGGTGTCGAAATCCTGCAATACGTGATAGACCTCAACGAAAATACGTTTCACCCCAACCGGAACAACAATTGGGGTATCGAAGTTCGCCCGGATAACATTAAAATGCTCCAAAAAAGGTTGGGGAGTGGTAGGAAGTTCTATTAATTGACTCGATCCCAGTAACCGGGCATTGGCAAAGGAAGCAGGGAAATCCGCATCTATTGCGTATATGTTGTAGCCAATTTGGAGAGCAGCCGAACTTCTGTATGCGATCTCTGCCGAACTCAAAATCAATTCTTCGTTCTCTGGAACGCCGAAATCCTCTAGGACAAAAACCCTTCCAGTTTTATCATTGCTACAGAATCGATATAGTGGTTGGGGGTCGGCAAATTCTCCGACGTTGTGTGTGAGTACTACCTGAGAAATTAAAAAATAGGGGACAAGGAAGAGTGCCAGTAGCAGTAAATGACGTTTGCAAAATAATAACATGATGGAATTAGCCTTAAAACGTATAGCAAAGGGTGCTAGGTGTAAAGCGGAAAGATATATGAGGGGTGTGAATATGGGAAGATAGGATACAGTTCATTTCCAGATACGCAACATTATACTAACGGTATAATTCATCCTATAATCGGTGCTTTTAACACCTCTAGAGGCAGTTTAAAAAGTATTGGTCTAGAACATTTTTTACAATCAAAGTGTAAGGAGGGTACACGGAGTAGCACAAAGGCATTCTAGATAGTTAGTGCCGGATGCTGACTAGCCCACTTTTCATGTATTTATTTTTAAGCGCCAGGAAAGTCTTGACTTCGTTGGGGCAACTATAATAACGGTTACCACGGTAGTTTAAATTGTGTTTAAAACAGGTCCTACTAGCTATAGATGCTTTGGTTTGTTCTTTTCAAAAATGGCTCTTCGTACTATTTCAGCTTTTTCCCTTGAAACGTTTATCAAAACAACAGCATTGCTGTTCAGTGCATCGCGTAACAAAACATCCCTCTCCTCTTTGGTCAGGTAGTTGTCCTCTTTTAAATTGTTGAGAATTGATGTATACTCCTGTGAATTAAAATTGTTATCTGGCATTACTATCGGGGGATTTACCTGTTGGAAGACGTATAGCCTTTCTTAGGCTATGGTATACTTTTGAAATGAGGGGTGACGTAACGTATTACAATCCATTACTATACAAAAATCAACAAGGGCCATGGAACAGATTCGAATTACTAGGCATAACCATTTAAGTAGTATTTGGTGTTTATGAAATTGATTAAAAAGCAAAATAGATGTTTTAGCCATGGATGGTACATCCTATTCTTCTTTTCGCAACTTTAATTGACTAAACGGGATAGCTCGCCTTTTTATCGGTAGCTGTTGTTCTCATTTGGAGACGAAAAATGATGAAAACAAGTCGTTCCAATCCAACCTGCTTTTAAACGATATGTGAAATGGGGGGTTCTGTGTTTATCATATGTATGTTGTTGGTTTTCATAACACAGCTATGGAGTACAAATTTGAGACTGCTATTGCTCTTTTACCCCTTAGTCTTTATTCACCCTAAGGGTGATCCCTCTATTGGTGACAACGGTTCTGGGCCCCACCGATAAACCAGCTCCATCTGAAAAAATAGGACCACAAGCAAAATTAATTCTGGATACAGCGAGTCTAAAAAGATGACCATTTTGACTAACATCGGTAGCTAAAACACGTAGGATGGCAGAATTAGTTCCACTATATTGTTCCCCATCAAATATGTCTTGATACGTTATGCCATTATCTACACTACGTTGCCACTGCAATTCCCCACCAAAAAAAGTACCCCTCGGGGCTGAAATAAAAAAAGCATTATCTCCAGCAAAGGTTGTGGTATCCGTAGGTTGGAATTGTATGGTGAGAATACCTCTTGGATGCCGTTCCAGAAAATCAAATACAGCATTTCCAGTGATATCTGCCGGAGTAGTATACCCATCTGCTGCGCTAATAACACGACCATTGGCGTTAACAACTACGGGAGAATTCCCTAATAAACCATCGCCATCATCATCGGTAAAACCTGCTTCCAACACATCAGTACAGCCATCACCATCAGCATCCAGGTCCAAGTAATTTTCAATACCATCCCCATCAAGATCATCACAGGGGATATCAATATCAAAGCGATAATCCACTCCGTTACAGGTTAAAAAATTATTAACATTACTTGAAGTAGTTCCAAAAACACGTAAGCCAGGGGTTCCGGATCCAATATCAATTACCGTCACCGTTGCAGTTATTGGAGTACGAACTGGATCGAGATTCGAGCTACATTGGAGTCCCGTATTGATTGGACCTGTGTCGAATTCTCCCGAATTGAAATCCAGGGTAAATGTCTCAAAACTCCCGTTTATATCTCCGGTGGCGGCTATGTTTGAAATGGTCACTGTTCTTCCTATAGCGATACCGGTGGCAGAGAGATCTACCAATTGTGTCGCAGAGCTTGAAGAAGGGATGTTTGAAATGGGTGTGGTAACGTCTACGATGATATCATTCCCTGGGCATTCGTCTAAATCCAAGATACCATCGTTGTCGTCGTCCAAATCGGTTATGTTTGGAATCCCGTCATTATCACTGTCCTGTAGGTTGAAAGGATAATCGGGTATTGAAATCGTTGTACGGGCTTGGCCCACCTCCAATTCCCAGTCCCCACTTTTACCGGTAATATCATCAGAGGCGGCTACCAAGATTCCCAAGCATTTTTGAAGGTGGGCTACAGCTTTGCTGCCTTTTGCGCCTTTTCCAAAATTACAGCCATAAATATTTATGTAGGTTATTTTACTTGCATTCACTTTAGACCGGAGCCAAATTGCTAATTCAAAAGCGTTCAACCATTTGCCGTTGAGGTAAAGTTCCCCGGGCCTGCCATGCGAAAAAAGGTGAAAAGTGCCTTGCTTGCCTTGGAAAATAGAAGATTGGGTTAAGATGTCGATGCCTGGTACAGCACTATCAATATGAACTTGGTTAAACGTAGTCTTAGAAAATTCCTTTGACCCGGAATCAATAGCAGGGTTGTTCTCCATTGCGATCGAAACACAATCGTAATCATCCGTCCCAGACAATTGGTTTGGTATCTGGGATACGGATGAAAACGTTAAACAAGAGATCAAATAAATTGTACTAAAAAATATCGGCATCCAGGAAATCCTGCTATAGTACAACATCGATAGCATCTTGCAAAAAAGGGTTACGAATGCTTGTAAAGTGTCGTACATCATTAATGAACAACATAACTTTTCTGCTGTAAAATTGATTTGAATTTGTTAGGTGTTCATGGAAGATTCCTTGAAAGGTAGCTATCGTCCATTAAAAGGTATACATCACTTTGTAAAGTATCCCCGACGCCAAAGCAAAAGCTCCACCTTTATGTATTCCATTGATTAGTAGAATACGATAGTAGCCCTTAAAGATTACTCCTGCTCTTTCTAATGCTTAAAACGTCGTGTATTTTTTCTTCAGACCTATCACTCCCATATCCCGCTTAGGGGATATACGGGTTGTTTAATCCGTTGACTGGCAGAAAGATGCTTAAAAAAGACACGCCTATTACGTATTAAATACTACCGTTTAATAAATCATAAATGCCTTTTATTGAATAGAGACTCTCACTCAACTAGAGTCTAACCTAACTTTCACAGTAATTGGTTTTCACAGAAAGCGGAAAAAATGTGAGCCAATAGAAGTAAAAATGACCAAATCTACTACAATCATGAAAAAGGAATTTCAATCGTATTATCTACTCATGTTGTTAATGCTCTGTGCATTTGCTCCCAACATGGCATCGGCACAATGTGACGCCAACAATATAATCGTTGCCGTTGCCCCCGGAACCTGTCCTTCTAATGGCAGCATCGTTGTTACCCTTCCGGGCGGGCCGCCCTGTACCGGATGGCAGGCCATTCTAACCAATCCAGGTGGATTGGAAACCATTCGCAATGTCCCCAATAGTGGTGGACCAGTAATTTTTGGTTCCCTTGCACCAGGGGAATATGGTGTCAGACTCGTAAATGGAGGCACGGTGCTACAATATTCCGGAAATCCGGTAAGCATGACAACCTCTTATGTTCCCATGACTATTTCCAGTTCAAGTACTGCCCCTTCTTGTCCAAGCACTGGCAACTTGGCCACGGCTGATGGGTCTTTGGACATCACCATTGATAGCGGAGGAACTGGTCCCTTTATCTTTGAGGTGAATTCCAATTTCGGAACCCAGACCATTGGACCTACTTTTACTACATCCAACACCTTTGGGAATATGGAAGGTGGGGAAGCGGTTACTTTTACCGTCACAGATACTAACTGTGGCGTCTCCTTGACCCAAAACCCGGTTATTGCTGAAAACAATGAACGACCTTCGGACTATGGCAGATCGGTCTTCCAACGGAACTGCAGCCCCAACTGCTCCAGTTACACCCCAACGTTTAGCACCTTCGTTTTTTCTGCAAGTCGAATCAGTACAATACAGCTTCCAGGGAATGCCACCATAAGCATCAATGGTGGGGCACCTCAGAACTTAACGGTAGAAGCTGTGGCTGGGACCTCTGTTATTTTTACCTATCCTCCTGGGATAGGCGGAAATGTCGACTATCAACTCTCGTTTAACGACGGATGTTTCACTTTTGGCGAAAACGGCACCACTTTACCTATTGATGACAATCGTCTACAGTTGGATAGAGCTTTCAGCTTTGACCCCAATACCTGTGCCCCTATTCACCAGGTTGATGCCATAAGTGTTGACAATGTGGGAGAGGATGCGTATCTGATGTTCTGTCCAACAAACAACATTGCCATAGAACAGGAGATCGCTCCCGGTGTATGGAACAATGTGCCTCTAGTAGGGGGTATTGCTAACCCGTTAAATTCTCAGAGCTTTTCGCAATATTACACCCTGCCTAGCGCGGGCCGTTTTAGGATTATTGCATCGGATGATTGCCATACGGTAATTGAGGCATTTAATACCCTCCCCGAATCCAACCCTTTGGATGACATTAACGTGCGGACCAGTACCTCAATTCTTGAAGGAACGGGAACCCTACTTATTGATAGGGATAGTGATCTCACCAGCAATGCGCCCATCCCTTCCACCACATACGAGATAAGCCCAATACCTTTTGTGTCATCGTTAAGCATTGATGCGGCGCATCCCTTTTCTTTGGCCGGAACATACACCTACAATTTTCCTATTCAATATACCACGGCTGTGAACCGGTCATTTATCGGAGACCTTCCCCCTGGAGAATATCAAATACGAGCAACAGACGTATGTGGCAATGCATCCACTACTACTCAGATAATAACGACAACCGCAGCATATGACCCGGACATCCAAGCCTTACCTGGCTGTGGTAATTCGGCCGCCATTCAGTATAACTTGAATACAGCCGGTGTTTCAAGATCGGACCCTTTTACTGGCAATGTAGGCGTTGAGATATGGACGGATGATGGAAGCGGAGGTTTGGGTAGCCTTGTTCAAGGAGATCTCCCACCTAATGGGTATTCCGGGGTGTTCGAAAACCTAGCTGAAGGAGACTATTTGTTACGATTTACACGAATAAATTTTCAATCCGATAATAGTGAAGAGGTTTTCTCCGCAGCCACATTGAGCAATTCCGATCGCGAGTATACCGTCCCGGTAACTATAGGTCCGTATGAACAGATACAATCGACCGCAACAGGAGCTTTTTGTGATTTGAACGACACTTCCTCGGGAATAGTTCTCGTAGAGGTTGTTGATGGGACACCTACTTTTCCCATAGTGTACGAGCTTTTCAATGCTACTGACCTAGTGAATCCGGTCCAAACGTTTTCACAAACGGATGCAACAACTACGGACTATTTGTTCCAAAATGTTTCCGAAGGGGCATATGTAATTCGGGTCACTACTCCCTGTGATAGTCAGGATATTGACCTGGATCTTATTGCCGCCCCCCTACAGCCTGTAGTCACGGCGGACAACCCTATCTCTTGTGCCCCTGGCGGGGATGTGGAGTTGTCCATAAATCTTCCGGTAAGCCTCTTTGAGATAGTATGGACGGATGACTCTGGAAGTACTGTTGGCACTGGAACACCCATTACAGTTCCGGTCACATCTTCTACCACCATTACCGCCAACTACTCTTTTAGGCCTTTGTTCTGCCCTGCTAATCCCCCAGCCACAGAAGCTATTTTCATTGAAGTGCTACCTGATGTAATGCTTGTGGGTACGGAAAGTGCGAGTTGTAACGCTGCAGGAACATCGTATGTGCTTTCGGTTGAATTATCAGGGACTGCTCCGTTTACAGCCAATGGAACGGGGGCCCCAGGGACTTTTACAGGGAATATATGGACCTCTGAACCAATTGCTGCCGGAACAGATTACAGTGTGGATTTTCAAGATGTTAATGGATGCAATACGCTTACACTGGCAGATGTGGCGCCTGCGTGTTGTGTTTTTGAAGTTACCTGTCCTACTTTTTCCGAAACGACAGTGGCATGTTATGATGATCTTCCCTCCGCTACGCGTCTTACCGAGGCAGAATTTGAGGCTTTGGGCAATGCCGATGGCGCTATTGGGGATATGCCCTGTGGAATCATTGAGATCACCGCAGCAAATGGTCCAGATACAGGTAGCTGTAGTGCAGCAACGATTGTTAGGACCTATACGGTAACCGAGTATGAAGACACCAATAACAATGGTATCCGGGATACGGGCGAAGACACTGTTTTGAATTCCTTGGAGTGCACACAAAATATCATAGTTCATGATACGATACCACCAAGCTTTGTGGAAATGCTGCCCAATGATGTTACCATAGGCTGTGATGAAACCATTCCCGATGCCCCCATGCTAACCGCTATTGATAATTGCGATTCCAATGTGCAAGTGGTCTTTGAGGAGATCACTACCAATACTGCGAATTGCGCCATCGGTTATACCATTACAAGAATGTGGACGGCTACAGACTGTTCCGGCAATTCAAGCATGCATACCCAAGTTATCACTATTCCGCCTACCGGGCCTATTATGACTGATCTTGATCCAGAAATTACCATGATCTGTGGGGAAGAAATTCCACCGGTTCCGGATCCTGTCTTTACAGGAGGATGTGGAGACTATATGGTCAATTTTACCGAAGAGACTATACTATCCGGCAATACCGATGATTTTATTATAGAACGTCTCTGGGAGGTTATCGACGCTTGTGACAACGTTGAATTGTTTCAACAGATCATTACCGTGGTACAACCCGATCGAGAAATGGTGACCATTGACATTTGTATTGAGGATGACAGCGTTGACCTTATCGGGTATTTACCGCCTACTTTCGACACGAATGGCGCATTTGAAATCGTATCGGGGAATGGAACTTTAAACGGAAGCATTTTCGACCCTTCTGATTTTGGGATCGGGGAGTCTCAAATTTCATACAGTGCTACCGAAGGCACTTGTAAGTACTTTGTGGACTTTGTAATACGCATTAATTCCGATTGTGTTGAATGCAATATTGCCTCAGATATTGTTGTTTCCAAAACGGTCACTGCAAATGCAGATGGGATCAATGATTTCTTTGAGATCAAAGGAGGGGAATTCTGCGACTATGTTTTTGGAGTGCAGATTTTTAACCGATGGGGGCAGATTGTTTACGAATCGAAGGATTATGGCAATGATTGGGGTGGATTTTCCCCGGACAACGCCTTTGGCAGTTCCAGCACCTTGCCCTCAGGTACCTACTACTACATCGTAACGTTCCCAAACCAGGAGATAGCCCCGATTAATGGATTTATCTATTTAGGTGCGGATTAATCTAGCCATTAGCAAATAGCAATACGATCAAACCCCAAATCAATATACTATCGATTTACAGATAGAAAAACTAAACTATGAAAACAATACAGAAACTATTAATCGCTATTGTGGCATTGCAAGCAGTGCCCATGACCGGGCAACAATTGCCTCAGTTCACACAATACATGTTCAATACTATTTCCGTGAATCCCGCTTATGCAGGAAGTCGGGAAGTAATCAATGTAACCGCATTGCACCGTAACCAATGGGCGGGTTTGGATGGGAATCCGACAACCAGCACGCTTTCCTTCCATACTCCCTTAAATAACGAGCGGGTAGGCTTGGGTCTCTCGTATATATCAGATCAGTTGGGCTTTGAAGATACCAACTATATCTACGGCGATTTTTCATACACGGTTCCTGTGGCTGAGCAAACGCAACTCTCCTTTGGATTGAAAGCAGGGTTTACGCATTATAGATTACAAAACCCAGATTCCGGTGATCCTTTCTTCAACGCTAATTTCAATACTTGGAAACCTAACTTTGGAGCCGGAGTTTATTTGAGCAGTGCTAGATGGTATGCCGGTATTTCTTCACCAAGGATCCTGAACACCGATCTGAACGAAGGAGAGTTCCAGGCATTGGAAAGGAACAGTTATTACGCCATTGGTGGGCTTGTTTTAGATTTTTCCCTGGACATTAAATTCCGTCCTGCCTTCATCACAAAGTTTACTAACGGAGCACCTTCCACCTACGACATAACCTCCAGTTTTTTATTTTATGAAAAGGTATGGGTTGGGGCATCGTATCGGTTCAATGATGCTTCCAATTTTGGAGCTTTTGTTGATTTTCAAATCACCAATACCCTACGATTGGGCTACGCGTATGATTTGCCAACTTCAACCATTAGACCCTATTCTGGCGGAACACATGAGGCTATTCTCATCTTTGAGCCAAGACTGCGCAAAAACACCCGTTTCTACAAATCTCCCCGATACTTTTAAAATCTTATCCCATGAAACCATATAGTACCACCATAAGTTTATTGCTCATTGTATTTTGTGGAGCGTTGTCCCTTACTGCACAATCTATTGTTCAAAAAAGAGCGGATCGACTGTTCTACAAATTTGCGTATGCCAAGGCTATTCCGGAGTACGAAAAAATGATAGATGGAAAAAACGCCCTGCATGCCCATCAACGTTTGGCCAAATGTTACTTATTCTTAAGGGATTTTGAAAAAGCGCTACCCCATTTTGAGCAGTTCATCTATGAACCGGAGCTACCAGCCAATTACTACTTTGAATATGCCATGGCTTTAAAGAGTGATGGACAGAAGAAAGAAGCATTAAAGTGGTTGAAACACTACGAAAAATTTAATAAAAAAGACAAAAGGCTCAAAAAGTTCTTAAAAGATGGAAATCTCGCTTCGGTAGTGTTTAATAGCCAGGAGCAATACGAGTTGGAACCTGTTCATTTCAACACCGAGTATAGTGAGTTTGGGGCGTTCATCCACGATGGACAACTCTATTTCAGTTCTAGTCGCAGGGAAAAATTTTCTGAAAGCACTTATGATTGGAATGACGAGGCCTGGCTTGATATCTATCAAATTACTGATAGTAGCACAACGGAAGTCCCACGAAAATTTGAAGGAGAAATCAATTCCAAGTTACACGAAAGCTCTATAGTCTTTTCTACAGATTATAAGAATGATACCATTATTTATTTTACGCGAAGCAATTATTTCAAGGACAAGGAGAACTTTTCTACAAGAAAGACAGCGGATAGAAACATAGAAAAACAAAACAATTTGAAAATCTTCAGGGCGGATAAGGTTAAGGGTGAGTGGAAGGTCACTCGGGGATTAAAAACCAATGCCGATCATTATTCCAATGGACATCCATCTGTAAATTCCAATAGGACCTTATTGTATTTTGCCTCGGATAAACCAGGAGGTTATGGGGGAACGGATATTTATTATTGTAAAATTCACCCCAGGGGAGGTGTGGGGCAGCCCATAAATATGGGCCCTATTGTAAATACCCCGGGCAATGAAATGTTTCCCTACATAAACAACGAAGGCCAACTTTTCTTTTCTTCTGACGGACATGTGGGGTATGGGCAGCTTGATGTTTTTGCGACTGTAGCCGATGCAAATGGCGATATAACGGAAGTGGTGAACCTGGGAAAACCTTTGAACAGTGAAAAGGACGATTTTGGCTACTATGCCCTTGACAATGGGATAGATGGCTATGTAAGTTCTAATAGAAATGGAGGGAAAGGGAGTGATGATATTTACAAATTTAGCCTTACCCCTCCTTTGGAACTGGAAGGAACCGTCACAGACGCTGTAAACCTTCAAACACTGGACAGCGTACAAATAACATTATACGACCAAGTAACGGGCAATTTGCTCGATAGAGTCATAACGGATGAAAATGGTAGATATGAAATGTCTATTGATAGACATAGCGCCTATATGATAGAAGCTGTACGGATAACCCATCCGCACAAACATGTGTACTTCAATACTTCAACCACACCAAGAGCAACAAAACGGATTTATAAAGATATTCAGTTGGAACCCGTATTGGATTTGAAGATCCTGGCGAACCTAAAGAAAATATACTTTGATTTTGACAAAAGTACTATTAGGCCTGATGCGGCCAGGGAGCTGGATAAAGTAGTACAATTAATGACGGAGACCTATCCCGAAATGATCATACGATTGGAATCCCATACCGATCCGGTAGGAAGTCATGCGTACAACGATAACTTGTCTGAAGCCCGCGCCAAGTCAACCTATAACTATCTCATCGCCAATGGCGTTCCCGAGAGCCAAATTTTGTCCTATAAAGGGTATGGAAAGCGAAAACCAATCAACGATTGTACTGGAAAAAAAGATTGTTCCGCAGAAGAACTAGAACTGAATAGAAGAACGGAATTTCCCATTATTCAACTGAACAAAAAACAATCGACCACAACAATGACCAAAAGGAAGTAATTCTTCCATAAAAGGGATAAAAGAAAACGATGGATGGATCAAAACACCACTTTATCAAATTTTTAATTGAGAAAATCCACTTGTGAAATACATTTAAGGCTCAAATTATTGTAAGAAATACCTTTACTAATACACAGAGAATTTAGCAAACATCGTTAATTAGATCCTCTTTTTCCTCATAAGAAGCATAGAAGGTGTTTGTAACCAAACAATTTGCACTTCAGAAAATGATAGACTTTTTGATATATGATAAGCAAGGGCCCTTCAGCAATGCCATAAAACATGTTTTTAAAAAGGTGCCAGTTCACATTCATCGTTATAAAAAGCTTTCGGATATCCGGAAAGCATTAGAGTCTAAAACTGGAATTAAGTTTCTTTTCCTAATGTTTGTTTTTAACGAAGATTCCGAATTTATGGACTACCTGCATCTGGAAAAGTTAGGTATTCCCATTGTTTTTGCTCCAACCAATAAATTAACCTACACAAAACTAGCGGGAATAGAAGGGATCAAGGTCATGGATGTTTCAAAAAGCAAACAGGAATACATGGAACAGATAAAGTTTTTTTTTGACATTGCCCAGTTTTGACTTGCGATAAGATCTGGATTTCAGTAGTATATTTGGTTAATATGCGTTTATTTTAACGAAGAAAGATGACAATAGTAATCATAGACGATAACCTCTCGGATATTCAATACTGCAAGGAGCTATTGCATAAGAACTTTAACACGATTACTATCCTGGATAGTTTCAGCGATGCAATAGAGGGGCTTCAGTTTGTTAATGAAAAACGGCCCGATCTATTGATATTGGATGTGCAAATGCCGGGCTTAAACGGTTTTGAACTTCTTCACCATTTAAAATCTACTAATACAGAAGTCATCTTCTATACATCGCATGCGGAGTTTTCCCTGGATGCCTACCGCCATCTTGCGATAGGGTTTTTATTAAAACCGCTCAATGAAGCGGAGTTCGTTAGCATCGTAACAAAAGCCTTCCAGCGCATGGAAATAGGAAAAAAAGAGGACACTACTACCGATGAGAACCATTTGAGCCTACAGGCCCAGGAAAATAAAAAAATCGCCATCCCCACCTTGGGCTGTACCTATTTTTCGCAGGTAACCGATATTGTACGATTGGAAAGCGTTGATGGCTATGCCAAGATACACCTGGTAGATGGCAATATTCATGTAAGTTCTTACGGGATCAAATTTTTTGAAAAACTATTGACCGAACCTCTTTTTTTCAGGGTCCACAAATCCCATTTGATTAATTTAGGAAGGGTAAAGAAGCTTTTCCCGGATGGTACGTTGGTTATGGACACTGGCGAACGAATCCCTGTAGCCAGAAGAAAAAGAGCAAAACTCCTGGAATTTTTCTAATAAACACAATAGACTGGCTTGGATAAATTATAGTGTAGAATAGGGAACTTTTACAGTCACTTTGCACCCTGTTGCTATTCCATTTCCCAAATCGGTGAATTTGATCTCATAACCCTTGTCCCTTTTGTTTATCCGGTTCATCAGTTGTAATCGTTCTCTCAAGATCTGGGAAGCATACGAAACATGCTGGGTGCTGGTTTTTGCCTCCTTGGATGCCGCAATACCCCGTCCGTTATCTTGGATATGAAAGGTCAACTGATTGGAGGTTTGCAGCTTTTCAATACGTATGCCTATTTTTTTATCGGATTGTTTTTCGGTAAATCCATGCACCATAGCGTTCTCAATAATGGGTTGTAATATCATAGGGGGAATTACAAGATGTTCTGTCGAAATTTCGTTTGTGCATTCCACAGTGAGTGCGACTTTGTGAACGTTGTCAATATTGTAAAGGCCAACGTAATTTTCTATAAAATCCAGTTCTCTGGACAGTCGTATTCGCTCATTTCGGGTGACGTCCAAGGTAAGCCTAGTGAGTTTGGAAAATAGGGTGACATAGTTGTGCAAACCTTGTGTTTTTCCACTTTTCAGCCTGTTTCGTATTTCATTTAAGGTATTGAAAATAAAATGGGGATTCATCTGTGATATCAAGGTCTTCCGTTCCAATTCCACAAGTGCTAAATTCAAGGCATACCTCCTCCTGGTCTTAGCGATATACCTAAAAATAAAAAGCAAGATACCTAGGACTACTATTGCTGCTACAAGCACAATAAACCATGGACGTTTGTAAAATACCTGCGCTACGTGTATGGGATAGCGCAACTCGTTGAGAGATCCTATGCCAGAAGAATTGAACCCCCTGATCTTTAAAACATAATCTCCAGGAGGAATAGATAGTAGTTTTAGTGAGGTCTGATCTCCTAAATTCACCCAATCATTGGCAAGACCTTCTAGTTGATAAACATATTTGTTGGTGTCTGTATTATAACAATCGTTGATCGTGTAAGAAACAGAGAATGAGGTATGG
Organism: Bacteroidota bacterium; assembly: GCA_038750505.1. Lineage (GTDB taxonomy): Bacteria > Bacteroidota > Bacteroidia > Flavobacteriales > Flavobacteriaceae > Croceivirga. The sequence continues at coordinate 20,610 of JBCDHD010000004.1, forward strand.
TCATGAGGTAGGCTAAAAGCATAAGGTATCTGACTAATGCTATCGAAAGCCACCTCTCTTTCTTTGTCGGAATTATAAAATTCAAACTTTGTAGGGAATATTTTGACATTTTGGTTTTGCCCGATATCCGGTATACTATCAAAATTAACCAACCCATTCACTCCCCCAAAAAACAACCCGTTGGTTGAAGATTTAAAGCATGCGGTAGGATTGAAATCGTTGGAGGTTAGTCCATCCTCTGTGTAGAAGGACGTAATTCTTTTTGTACTTTTTTTGTATCGGTAAAGGCCGTTAAGGGTGCTGAACCACATATTTTCATAAGCATCCTCTAAAATACCTAGTACATTTAAATTGATAAGACCATCGGCATCATTTATCACCTCTAGTTTGTCCAAATCCTTGTTTAGGACTACTACACCTTTATCGGTTCCTAGCCATAGGTTCTTTTCGGTATCAACAAAAATTGTGTTGACCTTGTTGGAGGGAAGGGTTAGGCCAGCCTTATCTGAATCCGTATTGAGATGTAAAAAGGTATTGCGGGTCAAATCCTTAATGACCAGTCCTTGTACAGCAGTGCCAATGTAAAGCTTCTCTTCGGTTTTATAAATATCCCTGATATGAGCTTCTCTATCATTCTCTAGAACTGGAATGGGAACCTCTCGAAATTCATTATGTTGAAAGTTAAATTCTTGAAGACCAAATAAGCCGGCCAGCAGCAAAGTGGAGTCTGAATATTTTAAGATATCATTGTATTGTAAATTGGCCAATTTCCAATGTGAATGGAAAATATGGATCTCTTCAATTTTGTTCTTTAAAAAATTTATTTCCCAAAGCCCCTTGCTATCGCCTGCACCCCATACTATTGAATCATTGGTTTTGACGATAGACTTAAAGAAATTGAGGGAAGGAAAGATGTTTCCTGTTTCATAGGAACTTTCAAAACCTTCCTCACGAGGTACGGGATTAAGTTTAATAATACCCAAATTCGTGGCCACTAGTATCTCCCGTTTATTAAGTTCCGAAAATCCTCGTACATCCACCTTTTGGTCCCCAGAATTATTTAGAATTTTGGTAAAACTATTTTTATTGAACTTTATCTTGTTGATATGATCGTAACCACTTATGTGAATCACATCATTGGTATCAATAACGATATCACTTATTTCGTCTGAGAATAAAATTTCCTCTACTTTTTTTAATAGGAATTCATCATTTTCTTCAATCATTTTAAACAGCAAAATCTTTTTTCCGAACGCATCTACAGTTAAAAGATCTGCATACTTTTTTAAGTTTGGATTGCTATCTTTTGAAATCGGAATCATCTCTTGGAAGGGAACGTTGAGTATTTGAATATCCCAATCTTTGTGATAATCGGTAGTAAAGACTTGACCATTGTAGGTATAGCTTGTTTTCAATGATTTCGGAAGCAAATCACCGTTATCCGTGATTAACAGACCGTCCCCCCCATTACAGGCCCATTCAGGATATAGGTATCTACTTCGTTTATAGTTTAAGGTGGGGGTGAAATTTGCTTTTAAAGAGGTACTCCCCTCTTCGAAAACGAATAGTTTGCGTCCTTGTCGAACCAGTAGTTTGTTGCAGTCAATGATTCGCTCAAAATATAGGTAGTTCCTAAGCCAATAGCTGTCTTCCGTATATCGTGATTCAATTCCTGGAACGCTGTATTTCGAAACGGAGAAGGAAGGATCTACCTTTAAAATCAGGTTATTTACTCTATCGGCTGCGATTATCCACATGTTTCCATCACAACCCTCAATAAAGGAGTTAGCTTGTAGCTCGGACCCCGGCAACACTAACTTAAATTCAACTCTGTTAAATTTATTCCCTAAGGTTTCATTGGAAACAAAAATCCCGGTATCTGCGGAAACCCAAACCCGTTGCTTGCTATCAATGAAAAACCCAAAGATTAACCTGGGTAAGAATTTTTTGTTTTCGCCTTCAAACAAGGAGAGGGTACTGTGCGTTCCGAAATCTTTTACAATACCGCTATAGGTGGAATACCACAGGAACCCTTCATGATCTATTTGTAAATAATTTCGGTAGTCATGGGATTCACCGTTAGAATTAATTTCTACATTTCGTATCGTATACTCTTGTCCGTAGACAACCATACATCCGAAAAAACAAATAAATAGAAGAGTGTAGCTTAATTGTAGGTTCCAGCTATTTAAACGTTGCGTCAACTGAACAAAGGGTTTAAGTTAAAAATAAACCCACAGCACTTTTTGGTCGGTATTCAATTATAATACTTGGAGCGTATTGTATAGATATACGGTAGATATAGCATCTTAGGATCAGATAGAAGTTTGTCAAGATTAAAAACTTGCACTCCCCTATCGCATGTTGAGTAGAAATTACAAGCACTTTCAAAAATAGAAAGGCCGACCTAATAAACTCATCTTATTTGAAAGGATTTACCGTTTAAGGAATCAAAAAAGCCTTTTAAGGTAAGCACCAGTGGTAAGAATAAGAAAAAAATTATTATTACGTAGGAAAATAATACATTTTAATCATTTCTCTAGTACAGTAATCGTATGTTGTCATCTATTTCGAATAAAACAAATTATGTGCTCTGCCTAAATGAAGAAGCCAAATACCTGTATATGAGTTCAAAGCAGGAGCTTATTACTTCCAAATGTCATGATTTTATGGTCTACAAAGTTTTAAATGGAAATACAGGTATTTTTTTGGATTACAACGATTGGTTAGAAACAATAGAAATTGATGTAGATACCTTTCTCGAACTACATTTGAACCTATGTCAGAAAATTGGAAAAATCATTCGGAAATAGTATCTTGTTTGGATTGAGCGATTGACTAAACCGTTATCGCCATGATTTTAAGCTAAAAAGATACGCTGAAATCCATCTACCCTACTATCAGTGAAACCGTCATATTCTAGTCTCCTACCGGTAATTGGGCAAGATAATTGCCAAATAAATTCGCAACATGTAAAGCTTGGCTTTACCAGTAAAATGTTGGGAAACTATTTGTTTTACAACGCAATTGTATAGGAATTGTCAATCCCGTGCTCCCTGAGACCTAAGGTATTCTACTACCGCGCTATGTCCTTTCTTTTCCGCCATTATAAGGGCAGTTCGTACCCTTGTTTTTCCATCAATTCGTTCCGTACATACTTTGTTTACATCAGCTCCCTTTTCAACCAGAAATTTTACGGTGTCCAGATGGCCTTGCTCACTTGCATTTATTAACGGTGTCTCATCCCCTTTAACTTCTTGATTAATATCGGCTCCTAATCCTACTAAATATTCTACTAATTCCAAATATCCGCCTTTAGCAGCCATAATAAGCGGATTGCCGTCACCGCTAACCTCCATATTGACATCCGCTTTTAGGCGTACCAATGCTTTAACCATTGCCAGGTCCCCATTTTTTGAGGCTTGAATTAACGCACTGCCATCCCCGGGAAATTTTGTATTGACATGCGCTCCTTTGGAAACCAAAAGTTGAACAAGTTCAATATTTCCATTTTGAGCCGCTAACCATAGTGGATGGCCGTCACTATCGGACCCAAGATTCGGGTTGGCTCCTTTTTCCAATAGATATTGCGCTATTTGGAACTCATTTTGACGAATTGCCAAAGCTAAGGCGGTACCTTCCCCTTCCTGTACAAGATTTACATCAGCCCCTTCTTGAACAAGCTTTTTGACCAACCCAAAATTACCCCGCCATACTGCCGCCAAAAGAGGCACCCTATCGCCGTTAACGTCATCATCATTTCCATATTCGTTTTCATATTCTAATATGGTCTCATTGTCATTAAGTGATTCAACTTTTTCTTGCGCTTTCGCAGCCAAGGGTTGATTTAACAAGAGCACTGTTAGCACCAGGGTTGGGGCAATAAAGGCATACTTCCAATAGCTGTGTCCGTTCGATTTCTTTTTGTTCATCATGAGTATTCGTTTTTTGATTAAAGACTGATTGTAATTCGAAACAATTGTGAGTGGCTTTCGCTCAACTGCTAATCCGAGAAGGTTCAATTGATACTTTTCTGCCTCGATTGTTGGTGATTCCAGCAGTAGCGCATCAGTTTGATATTCAAGGTTTTTTTCTATCTCTTTTTTAAATAACCATACAATGGGATTGAACCATAGTATACGTGTTGCAATTTCAGCAAATAATAGGTCTACGGAGTGCATTTGTTGGACATGGATTTTCTCATGCTCCAATATTTGTGCATAGGTTTCAGGATCGTATTTCTCCGGATTTATCAGAATGTATTTAAAAAATGAACGAGGGCCATAATCATCTGCGACATTAATAATGGTATACTTCAGATCCTCAATTTTATCATTTGCCCTTCTGACCTGGAGAAGAATAGTTGCTAACTGAAAGAAGAGTTGCAAGGACAATACGATCAATCCAAAAACATAAAAAGCAATTAGCCAAAATCCGATGTTCCCACTATCCGAAATTGGAGTATGGGTTACAGTGTTTTCTTCAGCAAACCCGGGATTGGCATATTGGACTTCCTCTGATTCAGGAGGTGTAGAGGAAACCTCCTGCTTTTGTACATCGATAGATGTAGGTTCAATCCAATTGCCAACCACACCTTGATGGTTTACCAATTTTGGAAGGGAAATACGTGGGAGTATGAACACAACAGCCAGGCTGATCACTAAATACCAACGATTTACGGCAAAAAAACTTTCTCGCTCTAAAAACAATCGGTAAAAGAGCCATACAATCAAAATCACAAAAGAAGCCTTTAATAGGAAAACCATGGTCTATGCTTTTTTTGATTTTATGATCGTAATTAATTCATCGATTTCCTTATCGGAAAGCTTTTCTTGTTTGGCAAAGTGTGCCATCATGTTGGCTAAAGAGTTACCGAAATATTTTTTCTTAATCTCCTTTATGTGCTCCTTTCTATACTCCTCTAAGGGTATTATAGCAAAGTAGCGATCCGTATTTCCAAACTTTTTAGATCCTAGAAATCCTTTTTTAACCAAAATCTTCACCAGGGTTGCTATGGTATTGTAATGAGGCGTTGGCTTCGGTAATTCCGCTAAGATGTCTCGAATAAAAATGCCTTCAGTTGCCCATATTATTTGCATGATCTGATCTTCACGCTCTGTCAATTTCTTCATTTATCATTTATTCAAGTCACAATACTACTAAAAAATTAGTAGAAATACTAATCTTTTAGTAGATAACAGAAATTTAGAGCATAGTTCCCGACTGAAAAGAATAAAAAAAGAGGTATCACTACGGGTATATCCATAAATTTTGCTAATGACATTCATAAACAATATAAACGCAAAAACCCTGTAAATACTGTGGTTCAGCCAAACAATATGACAGTTGTCATGTTATTTGCCCTTTTTCAAACGGAGATTTGAATCGGTAAAATTAAGGTCAATGGCACCATCAAAAACAGACGACTTTAGTTCGATCAGAAAGTTAGTAGTAATCGAAAATTAGAAAAAACAGTTATGGTTACATTAGAAAATTTAACAATACCAAAACGAATAGATTGGCTTAAGAAGAATGCCAAGAGTCTTACTGTTGCTTCCTCCGCAAAGGAGTTAGTGGAGTTGGCGGTTAACGGCGATAGAAGTAAAATCCAACAAGTAGCTTACGAATTACCGGATGGGCGCAATTACGTGGAAGCAGAGGTGGTACGAGTAAAGAATGGGATCTCCGCGAATTACCCGGATGTGTACCTACGAAGAAGGGACCCCAACAGTATGGTTATTGCAGATGACTTTCCAACAGATAAAGAGCGTTTCTCCGATCGGTTTGGCTATCGATTTGCTTCCTTAAAGCAGGAAACATTTGATTGGATGAAAGAACAAGATCTAGCGATGTTCTACTTTAGGGCAGGGCAACCTGGCATTGGCTACGACGGGGTTGCCATTATCCCTGCCAATGCGGGTTTCTTTGGATTGGGTCTGGCCCTGCTTCAGGGAATAGAAGACGCGAATACCCTTCCCGAGGGATTTGAGCCTAAAGTGGCCATATACGTTGCGCCCCCATTCCGGCATACCCACTTTGAAGGCAAACAGGTAGTGGTACACGAAAGGCAGGAAGACCAATACGAAATGTTTTCTTATAACCTCTATCCAGGACCTAGCGCGAAAAAGGGAGTGTACGGTATGCTCATTCACCTGGGCAACATCGAAAAATGGATTACAGCACACTGCGCCACCGTTCGGGTAGTTACACCGTATGACAATGTGGTTACTTTTATGCATGAAGGTGCGAGTGGCGGAGGAAAGAGCGAAATTCTTCAGCAGCCGCACCGCCAAGCGGATGGGCGACTGCTTTTGGGTGAAAATGTACTGGTTAAAAAACGCTTCAAACTAGAGCTTACACGTACCTGCGAATTGGAAGCCGTAACGGATGATATGGCCTTGTGTTATACCAACGGAAAGACCATTAACAATGGAAAAATTAGTCTCATGGATGCCGAAGACGGCTGGTTCGTTCGCGTAGATCACCTAAAACACTATGGAACGGATGTAACCTTGGAGCGACTCTCGGCCCAACCGGAAAAGCCGCTGCTTTTTCTTAATATTGACGCCGTAGCCGGCAGTACCGCCATGCTCTGGGATCATAAAATGGATGGCCCGGGAAAACCCTGCCCAAATCCAAGGGTTATAATTCCTCGGGATCTATTCCCGGGCGTTTATAAAGGTTCGGTAGATGTAGATATTCGGAGTATGGGGATCCGTACTCCCCCCTGTACCACTGAAAACCCAACCTACGGTATCGTGGGGTTGATGCACCTACTCCCCCCTGCTTTGGCTTGGTTATGGCGTTTGGTGGCCCCTCGTGGGCATGCAAACCCCAGCATTACAGATACTATTGGCCTCACCAGTGAAGGCGTAGGTAGTTTCTGGCCCTTTGCTACCGGGAAAAGAGTAACCCAGGCCAACCTCTTATTAGACCAGTTCCTTCAGACCAAGAAGGTGAAAAATATCCTGCTCCCGAATCAGCATATCGGGGCGTATAAAACCGGATTCATGCCGCAATGGATTGCAAGAGAATTCCTGGCACGTAAGGGTAATGCCAAGTTCAACGAAGACCAGATTTCCGAATCACGGTGTAGTCTGCTCGGATACAATCTCAACTCCATGCGGATTGAAGGGAAGTACTTGCCCAAGGAACTTCTTAATGTAGCCTTACAAGAGGAAGTTAGCCTGGAGGCCTATGACATCGGAGCAAACATTCTGAACGATTTCTTCAAGTCCGAACTGGAACAATTCCTCGTGGATGACTTGAACCCGCTGGGCCGGCAAATTATTGAATGTTGTATGAATAACGGGACCGTTACGGATTATGAAGCATTCCTATAAAACCTAAAAATCGCATGCAGCACTAGTTTGTTAATCATAGGGGGTCCAGGATTACCTGCGGCTCTCTATGGTTGTTATTGTCCGATTACCAAAGAGATCAGTTGATATGCTTTACAAACACCTTCGGTTTTTTTGATAATCGTATTACAAGAAGCTGCTTTTAGGTTTCCTGTTGCCGGATTTAAACGCAAGTATTAAATATTCGTGTAACGGTATGCAATTATTCTCTACTTTAGACCTTGGACCCTTTTGAAAACAAAACCGATGATTAAAAAATACAAACTAAAATGCAGTGCTTTTATCCTACTACTACTTTTAATAGGATTAACTTCTTGTCAAGAGAAAAAGGTTAAAAAAGAAGAGAGCAAGGAAGATACTACCGGAGATGGATTACGGGAGGCACTAACGTTTTATGCCTCTTTTGATGCCGGGATCAATGCTGATTTTTCAGTTGGCGATTCCCTAATGTATAGCGTTGCCAACAGAAATGCCCTTGATTCTTCCAAAGTTGGCTTGCACAAACCTGATATCAGCCGCCAGGAGGGGAAGGGCAAATACGGGGATGGGCTCCAGTTTACCGAAAAGAGCAAAGGATATATCTACTATCCCAGTTCCGGAAACATAGCCTATAGCAAGGAGAATTGGAAGGGAGCCATTTCTTTTTGGTTAAGCCTTGATCCTGCCACAGATTTGGAACCAGGCTTTTGCGACCCCATTCAAATTACAGATGTTAGTTATAACGATGCTGCCATCTGGGTAGATTTTACCGAAAACAACCCACGAGATTTTAGGTTAGGTGTCATTGGAGATCGAAATGTATGGAACCCGGATGGGTTAGAGGATGAGAGTGCGCTTTTTCTTCCACAACTCGTTCCCGTTAGTACGCCTCCTTTCGCAAAAGGGGAATGGACCCATATACTGATCAATTTTTCCGGATTGAATACAGAAAAAGGGGAGGCTTCGCTTTATATAAACGGGGAATTAATGGGAACACGCTCAGCGATCACTGATCCCTTTAGCTGGGAATTGGATCGGTCCAACATTTATTTAGGGCTGAGCTATATTGGGCGTATGGACGATTTGTCCATTTACAACCGGGCATTGACCGAAAACGAGATTGAGACATTGTATTCGCTTGACAACGGAGTTCATACCATTTTAGAATAGGGAATACCTGTGCAAATTCGGTTTGTCATTGATGCTGTTTTCTGAAGAAACCAAGTAGTAGCCGATTGTAAAGATGTAACGAGGTTCAAAAATTTTAGAGCGGTGAGCCAATGAAGCCTATCATGCAATTGTTCACAACTACCCTTTAAAAGCTGGCTCGTAAGGAAAAGGTATTCTGACGTGGAATAGGTCTCCCCATCAGATCTTTTTTCGGGCTTCCGATTTCAGGATGATACCCCATTTCAAGTAGGAAATCTTCATCAACTTCGTAACCCACCCCCAGGTTAAGATTGACCCTTAGAAGTTCTTGTTCTCCTGTGAATTGGTTGGTCCCATATTGACGTTGTGTTCCTGCTAACAAATAGAGCTTCTTTTGCATGTACCATTTGAACAATAAGGCGGTGCTGATCTGTTCATTGGCCCCAAACCTGGCATAAAAGTTTTCTATTCGTATACCAATTCGCTTTGAAATACGATGCTCCAAGCCTCCAATAAAAAAGGTTTCGCCATTTACGCCAATGGGATAATCGACGCGGTACTGATAGGAAATAGGATAATCATTTGGAATGATTGTGGCAGGCATCTCCAGGCCATTCTGCCCTTGCAGAACAAAAGTGAACAGTAGAAAAAAAGTAAAAAGAGGTTTTGTTTTAATCGGCATACCCGCCTTGTATCAAGGCTTTTAAAATACTGAAAAATCCAGTGTTTTACTACCTATTAGCGGTAAAACGGTCGTAACCTTTGGTTTTCTTAAAACAACTACTTGTCAATTTGATCAAGTGTGCAATAGGTAACCAAACGCGACTTGTTGCACCAAGTGCTGCATAAAATGGCGTATTTTCAGGCCCAATTCGTTAGGGGGGTTTGGATACTAAATTTTATGTTAGCCTGCGTTTCTACAGGAATGCCGCTACAAAACGACGTATTCCCAAATGACCTGTCCGTTTTTCAATTTATGCGGTTCAAGGCTTTCAAAGGACGTCTTGGACATGTAATGCCTAAGGAGATGATATTCTTGTAAGAACCCGCGTTGGTTAGCGCCAATAATGGAAGGGTCATATCCTGAACCGGACCATGTGGTTTTGCCCCAGGGTAAATTGATTTCATTTGGGGTTTGTTCAAAGGCCCATTCGGGACTAACAGATATCCAGCGCCAGGTAAATGCCTGGGTTCCGGTATTGCCCCAATCCACCCAAGTAATACCGTTTTCAGCAGTGGCATTTATGGGACGATCCTCGCTTCTGGAATAAACGATGATGAAATTTCTGTTTTCATCCAAAACCAATTCATCATCCATGACACAGGTATTTTCAAGACCTTTTACTTCTGAAAAGGGGAAATCCGCATCATATGTGGTCATTGACCAGTATCGGCATTGCGCAGCTTCCATGGTTTCTGCGCCTTTTCTTGTATTTGGGAAAGTGGGTAGTTTGCCCGTTAAAACAAACACTTTCCCTTTCTTGATGGATACTCCCGAAGTCATATAGCTGGTGTAGTTACAGCCGGTGGCATGTGGGTCGCTAGAAGCAGGGGCAGGTTGATTTTCCCCTCTACCATTCACCCCCAAATCCAATAATCGGATATATTCCTTGTCCTTTGTGTTGTTTTTGTATAAGGCCTGTGCTCCACCTGTAGCCATTTGTAAAAAAATCCCATATTGTTTATCCCAGCCACGGGTTTTGCCATTATACGAAGAAGGGTCACGATTACCAATATTCCTGTTCGCCATTGTTGTTTCCCCCATTTCAATAAAACCTGTAAAATCTGCAAGAATAAAAAACCTTTCCCCTGAAGCCAATGTAAAGTACATTTCTGGCAAGGCTACCCCCGCATTCGGAAAGTGAGCATCATCTACGGCATAATACCGTATCCAAACATCGCCAAAATCCCAGATTCCCCGACCGTGCCCACTTTTGGTATCTAAACCCCAGGGGCCTTGGACCTGGATAGCACTTCCGTAACGCCTATTGCCCTTAGCCCGGTACGGAGGGCGATGTGCTACATTCAGTTCCGAAGGATTACCTAGTGCCATTGTATACCTTACTTCGTAACTCCTTTTCTCGGCATTGCGGTCAGCTCCTACCAGAAAAGGATTGGTATGTCCGGCTAAGGGTTCAATATCCGCATCAACAATGGCTACTTCGCCTTTGCCAGACCATTTGTCATAGCGATATTCTCTACTATCCAAGGCCGGGGAAACCTGAATATCAAAAAAGCGACAATGTGGAAATTCTCCTTTAATGATAAGTTCTGCCCCAAAAGGTGCATACAGTACGGGTGCTAACAGATAGGTGCAGTTTGGGTCAGGAAAACTTCCATACAAAGAATCAAAATTAATGGGATGGGCATTTCTTTGCACCCATACCTGTTTCGGGTCCATGTCCTCCGGTTTGACCAGACGGAAATCCTTGTAGCGCTGGGTATCATACCCTTTGGGCAAAAGATCTTTGGGAAGCTTTGCCGATACCTCACCGTTATACCATTTTTGGATATACATCTCAAGCTTATCAGAGATTTGCTGCGCTTCCTTATCTAGTTCCCCGCTTGGTCTAAAAGGATACTCCGGTACTTTGGGCAGGCAACCTACAAAGAAAAGAACTAGTAGCAGGTAGACTAAATTTTTCATTTTACGTGTTTTACTTTCCATGGGATAGAATTAATAAAATCAAGTACTCCTTAATGAATGCTATTTTTTAAAGCAATGCTCTTGGCGTAGCTATTTGCCCCGAATCCTACTTAGCGTTTCTTTGGTAATACCTAGATACGAGGCGATACTATCAAGGGATGTTCTCTGCAATATTTGGGGGTACTCGTTCAGGAGGTTGTCGTATTTCTCCTTTGCTGTGAGATTTCTTAACCGTACGGCTGCTAAATTGGCTTCCAAAAAGTATTGCTCTATTATTTTCCTACCAACAATGTTAAACTCCACATGTTTGGTGTAAAGGAATTGCAGATCTTCGTAACACATCAGGATCATATCACAAGGTTCTGTGGTAGATATGCGCTCTATTGAAGGAATTTGTTGTAGAAAGGACTGCATAGAGGTCACAATATCCATTTCTTTCCAGAACCATGATGTGATCTCTTTCTTATTAAACATATACATGCCTTTCGCAAAACCTTTCTCCATAAAAAAGAGATGTGAACATACTTCATTAAAATCCAACAGAACACTTCCTCTGGGGTAGCTTCTTCTATGTAATCTCTGGGCTAGATCAGCTTTTAGCGCATCGGAAAGGGGTAAAAATTGGTGAAGTAGGCTGAATAAAGTTTCCATTATTGGATATCATATTGGTAGGTATGTTAAAGTTAAGAAGGTAATCAGACAGTTTTTGTTGACATATATCAAAAAATACACCTACTACCTAAAATAGAAGCAAGGCGGTATAAGGGAAACGCCTTCGTCGCGTTATTGAGCATAATCATAAAATCTTACTCTATGCACGTTAAGCAGTTTATCCCAATACACCTTGTTGTTGTTTTACTCCTATTTTGTTCCTGTGAGACAGAAGAATCTGATCTAGTTGAACAACAACAAATATTCGTTGCCTATGATTTGTTCTACAATGAAAACGAGGATACCACTAGGGCTACGGTAATTTTCACCTTTGGCAATAGGACCGGGACACGATTGGTGTTGTCCGAAGGCGCAACGATCCGTTATGACAACACACCAATGACCTACGATAACGTTTTGGGGCTTTATAGTTTGGAAATTGCCGGATATGACGCGATGGGAACTTTTGTATATGAAGATTTGGAGGCAAATACGTTTACAAATGCGGTTTCCCTGAATCCGATTTCTTTTGACAATACTGTGCCCGAAACAATTGACCGATCTGAATCCTATGAAATTGGTTGGGTAGGCAATACTGTAGCAACTGATCTTGAAGTTGTTGTTGTGACCGTAGTTCCCAATAATCTAGGCCAGACAACGATTTTTTCCCAAAACAATCGAGAAGCCACTACAGTGCTTCTTACTAGCGACAGACTGTTAGAGATAGATCCACAGCCGGCAGAGTTGGTGATTGAAAGAATAGCGGAACAACCTGTTCTAGAAAGTTCTGCTGCCGGAGCAGTAATTACTTCGAGGTACAGGGCAAATGTGATTTCCATTGCTATAGAATAAGATAACAAGCCCAACACTTTAACTGGCAAGTATTCTTGCTACGGCAAATACAACCAATGTTGGCGTAGTATGGATGTATTTTGGGTTGGAGCATCGGGATACTAAGAAAGTAATTGAGTAGTTGTTATGTTTATACTGTTATCAAGATGTCTTTGTCGGGTTAAGCCCAACAGCTTGCTTTTGAACCGCTTTGCTTTTGCGTTTTTTGAAGGTGCGGCCATACCAGATCAAAAAACCAGTTATTGGCAGACTAGCCGCAAAAAAGCTAAGGAAGAACGCTATGGTTTTCCCTACCAATCCCCCAATAGCCCCAATATGTATATCGTATTGCAATGCTTTTACTTTTTCGCCGTTGGTTTTGTCTTCCCACTTACCTCCGGTATGCAGAAGTTTGCCGCTATATTGATCAAATTGAAGATATACGTTCTTAGTTCGATTTTTATAGGCTACATAGGCCCCAATAGTGCCCGTTGCCTCTTGGGGTAAGTTGATATAGTATATTTCCGCTTCAACGTAGTGTTTTTTTAAATGATGATAGGCAATATCCAGAGGATGGCTTGAAGCGACCGGACCCGGAGTAGAAACCACTTCAATCCTATTTTTTTTAGTACGTTCTCCACCATTCGCGATCCATTCAACGCCAATGTTAAACCAGGAAAATGCCCACATCAATCCGGTTAAAGCAATAAAGAGGACCAGAAACATGCTGTAGAAGCCCACAATATTGTGTAAATCATAATTCTTGCGTTTCCATTTAGTAGTAGATTTCCAACGGAACCAGGTATTCATTCTCAAAGCCTTTTTGTTTCTGGGCCACCATAGGATAAGACCAGTAAGGAGCATTACAATAAAGATCAAAGTAGCGGTTCCTACTATGGGCTGGCCTATTTCATTTTTGAGCAATAAGCTCCAATGCAGGGCCAATACCACCCGAAAGAACTCAAATGTATAGTTCTCAATATCAATGACTTCGGAAGTATAAGGATTTATATAGGCCCACAAGTTGTGTTGTGTATCATTCCAGTACCAAATCCCTTTGGGATTTTTATTTGGTGTATAGTTACGGAAGATTAAGGTACCCTCTTTACGGTTGGGCAGATGCATACGATCAACACGGATATCCTTACCGAATACGTTTTGCGCGGTTTCAAGATGCTGACTTAATGGTAGTGCGTTGCTATCAGCAGGAATTTTGACCTTGAGTTTGTCCGCATACACCCATGCTTTTAGCTCTTCCTCAAAGGCCCAAATACAACCGGTAATGCCCAATATAAACACCACTAGCCCGGACGCTAGTCCGAGCCAGAGGTGGATCTGACCGATTATTTTTTTGGGAGTCATTACTTGTATTCAGGTGATACCCTCCTTTTTGGTCAGGGAATGTCCTCAGTACAGCACGGTAATATTAGAGTACCATGTGCTGGGTTGAAGGATCTTACTGTCAAGCGCTGTTACCACAGCCTGGCAATAGCCTGAAAGTCGTTATTGCCGTTGTGAACGGTTACTGTGGTCAATGCTTCGGTTCCATTTTGTATAAGTAAACCGCCCTGTTCGGTTGCAGCGTTGAAACCTGAAAAGTAGTTCACTCCTTCAACGGTATCCAGGAAAATAGCGGCATCGAAACCACTGCCATTAAATCCTTCAAAATCTGTTACTTCTCCAGTAACCAAATCTACTACGATCAGTTCAGCCGTTAGACCAAAAGCGGCAAAGCGGTCATCAAATGAAGGTGGATGCTCGTAATCCGCAGCGTCCAGGTAACTAAGGACAAATTTCTTATCGAAAACAAAAAATTGACTTCTCAAAAATGTGATATCCACAAAATCAGTAAGGTCCACGAAGAAATCAGGATCAAAGCTTCCGTCGGGGTTAATTCGCAATACACCATTGGGCACAGGTTGTCCGGTTAAATCAAAATAAGGGTCCCAGAACGAGTTAGCAAAGTTGGGGACCATGTAAAATGAACCATCTGTGGGATCTGGCATCAGGGTAGAATGGTTGGCAATCGTACGCTCATCACGATTGTAAACAACGGTACCACTTTCAGGATCAAAAATAGCCATCATCGCTCCTGTTGGGTTTGGTAATTCTGATACATCACAGCAATTCCCCGGGGCAAACACTATCGGGATCATTATCTTGCCATCCGAGGTAGGATAAATAACCTGTTCCGTATAAAAAGCAAAGGTTGCGCCCAAATCGGGCAACGGATCCACATTGTGGATCTTGATGATTTCCATGGTACTCGGATTCCATTCCACTACAGTACCTTCAGCGAGTTGCGTAATAAATGCCCGGGTTTCAGAGAAAAAAATATTTGCAACCCTTCTACCGGATATACCGGTAGCAGCTATGCTCAATAAGCCATTTACTGAGAACTCCAGGTTGGTTCTATCTACCTCCCAACTAGTGATTGTAGAAGCGTCTCCATTCCAGGTCCAGATACCATCATCAGTTGTAAAAATTTGAGAGTTGAAACCCAGCTCAACTGCGCTGGCTTGATCGGTCTCGGCAGGAAGCTCTTCGTTAACCTCCATATACCATATCAGCCCTTGCGGTGTTCGTGTACGGTAGCCTATTAACCACCCAGATTCGAACTCTTCCACGGGGGGAGTGTCATCATCCATACTAACAGGGTCATCGTCCTCCATCGTTACAGGGGGTTCCTCAGGGGTAGTGTCATTGTCATCATCACTACATGAATAAAGTACCATTCCAAAAGCGATTATGAGACTAAAAATCTTTAGTATTCTTTTCATTGTGTCATTGTTTTAAGTTAAAGTCTAATCTTGATTCATAATTGTGTGGTCAGTTTTACAAAAACGGCGCGACCTGGCCGCTGTACGCCGAAGAAGTCAAATATCTTGGCATCGGTAAGGTTTTGTACCTCAAGGGTTAGGGAGTTTTGCAGTTTTTTCGTCTCTATTTGGTAGGTCAGCCCTGCGGCATGAACGGTTTGACTGGGTACCTTTGCTTTGAATTGCTCCAATCCTGCGCTTTCCCAGCCCACAAAAAAGGAGTCTACGTAGCGGACGTTCCAAAACAGGGAGAGGTTATCCTCGTTTTTAAGTACATCTTCAAATCGATATTCCGTAGCGCCATTAGCAAAGAGAAATGGCACATTGGGAATACGATCATCACGGAACTGTACAAAAGGCCCTGTATCTGAGGTATTTCTATACTCTTGGTAGGTAGCGTTACCCGAAAGGGTAAAGCCCTTGAAAAGATTGGAGATCCTACCACTGAGTTCAAACCCTGTTGAGTTGGCACTCCAAACGTTCCGAAAAGAACCAAAATCGTTGGCATCTACCAATAACAGGATCAAATTGTCAATTTGCCGAACAAAAAAATTGGTCTGTACCAACCAGTCAACACGGGCATAGTCTTTACTTCCATAGGCCAAATTCAAATTGAGGTTGTGGCTGTTCTCCGGCTGGAGTTCTGAATTCTCTGCGATTAACTGCCCATCACCAAATATTTCATCTTGCCTTGGGAGCCGAATAGCGTATTCGTAGCTCATCTTGGTGGAGAAGCGTTCCGACCAATTATAGCGAATGCCATTACCTGCCCCAAAGTTGTTTACGGCGCGTTCGTCAACCTGCGTCTGATCGATACTGGCGTCCAGGGATTCTATTCTTACATTTTGGCGGTAGTTTTTTACAAATGCAATATTTTGTAACCTTTGGTCAAACAGGTCTAATTGGTATTCCAGCCCGGTAACCCAGGTAAATAATCGCCTATCATCTAATGCAGGGTCAAAAGGACCTGCTATTAGTAGGTTATCTCCTGTTCGGAAAGTATAGGTTGGAGATATCGATAGATTGAAAGCGTGCTTTGGATTAATAGTGTATACGATTTGCTGTCTTGCAAAAAAGCTTTTGTCAACAGTTACCAAATTATCTGCCTCACCAAACTCCCCTGGTATTCTATTAACCCTAATGACCTCACCAAACCAATTGTACAGGTTATCGCTAACATCAAAAGACTCCCGTTCGTTGTAGTTATAACCTGCCTTTAGGTCAAGTTCCCATTTTCTTCCCGGATTAACGTTGTAGTGAAGATTGGTTCCTGTTGAAAAGCTCGTAAAAACCACTTCACCGAAAGGGTTGCCTGCCACTGCATTGCTAATGCCCAACTGGGGCTCGTCTATCAGTCCGGGAGTCTGGCTGTTTTGTATTTCGCTGTTGTAGTCACCGTAATAGCCCTCAATACTAAGTGCGTTGGCCCACCTTTTCTTCCGGATACCTATCTTAAAATTAGCACCAAAGGCCCGGTAAGCATCGTGGAAACGTTCCACAGTTTCCTGTCGGACTTGGCCTAGTTCGTTAGGAACCGCCACATCTATTTTATAGTTATTGTTCGTATAGTCATAGAAACTACCTACCGTGGCGAAGAATCCAGTGCGATCATTGGCGTGCTCCAGATTCAGTGTAGCTCGGTGGGTCCCAAAAGAGCCAGTTTGATATGAGGCTGAGCCTCCAAATTTTTTTCTGTTTTCAGGAGAGACCAAATTTACTGCCCCACCTAAGGCATCAGCACCGAACTGAATGGGCACTACCCCTTTATACACTTCTACCCTTTCTATGGTATTCACAGGAACATTGGCAATTCCAAAAGCATACGGTGAAAAGTTTAGGGGAATACCGTTGTAGAAGAATCGGATTTGATCACCTGAAAGCCCGTTGAGGGAAAATCTGGCATTTGAACCCAAGCCGCCACCACGCTGCACACTCACCCCCTCAGTCTTAGCCATTACCTCGCCAAGATCAGCCGTCTGCAATTTTACCTTCTCTGTCCGAACAACGGCTATCGCTTGGGCGGATTCTTGTAATCTTTGGGCATCGCTCTTGCCCATGATCACCACTTCATCCAGGTTTTCGGGTGCTTCCGAAAGGCGGAAGTTATTATTGACTAAATTTTCGTCAACAGAGACGGTAAGCTTTTGTTCCTTAAAACCTAAAACCGTAACAGTGAGTGTATGTTTTCCTTTATATACTCCCTTTAAAACATAGTAGCCATTTTCATCCCCTACCGTTCCAATACCTAAGTTGGGTATCAGAATATTGGCATAAGGCACCGCTTTACCATTTTCATCAAGGACTTGCCCGGAGATGGAAAAGGTTTTTTGGGAATGAATTGTATGGATACTGAGGAATAGCATCAGACCAGCTACAAATCGGTTCATCTACTTTTTATCGATTCTACGAATTGAGAATTCCGATACTTTTGGGGTTTTAGAATAGTGCCCGGTACTTTCTATTAAATTATTGATCAGTTTGGGTGAGTCGGTTGATCCGATTAAATAATAGGTTTTCCCCGGGACAAGGACAAAAGTACTATCGCCCGTTACTACAATCTGTTCTTTTTGAGAAGCATTGAACAACCGTAAAGTACCATCAAATTTTAGTTTAAACCGCTTGCCGAGAAGATTTCCATCAACACCATTACCTCCAACAACATAGAGATGTTCTTTAAACGTTCTACTCGCATTGCTCTTTTCCATCGCAGGGCTTGCCGTAACACGCCCTCCTAAGAAGGCGCCATAGACAATGCAAGCGGCAGCTACATATTTAAAAAGTGTTTTAGCTAGCGTGATGACCTTTCGATCTCCGAAACCCGATCTGCGCGCTATTTCGTCCCAAGTATCGTCATGAAATGCTTTGAATTCACCTCCGTTACTTACATTATCCAATGTCTCGTAAGTGTCAAGCCAATTTTCTACGAGGCGTTTTTCTTCAGGGGTACAGTTGTTTTCCGCGTACTTCGCTAAGAGTGCTTTTGAGATTTTCATACTGCATAGATTAAAAGGGTCATCTAAACAGTACACGTTTGTGGATACCTTTTACCCTAAATTGCAGCTCGTTTTTTTATTCGTAAGACAAAATAGAATCTCTAAACCGTTTTAGCGACTTTTTGATATGATACTCCACGGTCTTTTCACTAATGTTGAGGTTGGTTGCGATTTCCTTGTTGGTCATACCCGCCTTTCGACTCAAAAGAAAGATCCGCTGCGCTTTTTTGGGAAGTCCCTTGAAGATGTTGAAAATAGTTGCTTTAGTACCCTCATAAGAGAGGTGATCCTCTGGGGTAAGTGCCTCACTTTCATTTACTTTAACCGAAGCATATAGTTTTTCCAGACGCTTTATCTTACGGTGATGGTCAATAAGCTTGAATTTGGCCAATTTCACCAAATACGCTTCTAAATTCCCTTCAATGGTTATGGAATCGCGTTTTTCCCATAGGGTAACGAATACTTCTTGCACCACTTCTTTTGCCATTTGCTCGTCTTTGGAAAAACGTAAAGCGTAGTTATATAATTTAGGAGCGTACTGCTCGTAAATTAATTTGAGACCAATGGGATTTTTAAAGTCTGGGTATTTTGAAGTAAGTTTCATTTTGGCGTTAGTTCGCTCAAACGCAGGAAAAAAATAGTTCTCTTAAGTGTTCCAAGCTAACCCATTTTGTGCAACGGAACAAACTATTTAGAAATACTCTAAATAAAATTTAGAACAGAACTGT
Organism: Bacteroidota bacterium; assembly: GCA_038750505.1. Taxonomy (GTDB): domain Bacteria; phylum Bacteroidota; class Bacteroidia; order Flavobacteriales; family Flavobacteriaceae; genus Croceivirga. Next base: position 39,768 of record JBCDHD010000004.1, read on the forward strand.
TTTTAAATATTTGATAGTAAGTATTTTATAAAGATCAAAAAATGGGATTAAATTTTTGTTAAACTTTTAACAGAGATATATTAAACAAAATAGTAAGGGGTTTTGAATTTGTATTTTCCTATTCTCCTAAAATATCCTGAATAATGCTTAAGTGATGCCTGGTATGGATCTGTAAAAACCTTCTGGCCTGATCCCGGTCCATATGGTCAAAAACGGGATGCGCAAAGTACGCCTTCTCCTGCAAAGTGGAGATGGTATTCAGGTTTTCCCGGGCCATTGCAAGTTCTTGTCTAAGGCTATCCAAGCGGACCACATTTGGGGGCGTTACGCGCTGTGGCGCTTGAGCAACACCTCGTGGGAAGATTCCAAGGGTATGTACAAGACTACGTTGTACATTAAATTGCGGCTCGTATCTTTCCGGATTGGAACGGATCAAATCCTTCGATACTGTATTAATAGTTTTAAGAATATGATCCAAGTGCCAGGCCACATCTGCTTGGGAAATGCTTGTATTTACACTATCCTTTTCCGCGAAGTAGCCTTCCAATGTAGCCAATTCACCCTCCAAAAAATTGGCAGTACTAACCCTATTGTTGATTACCGAAATAACTGTGATCACAACAATGAACAAGGTTAGCAACCAAGAAATTTTTTTCAATATTTAGACCGTTTTCCAGCCCCACCAAATAAACAACGGGAAAGCTGCTTTTCTTTTTTTCAAAGGTAAGGGCGTTGGCGTAAAGGGCCTTTCTTTTTTCTCGATCTTTCTTCCACCTTTTTTCATGACTCTTGTTCTCTTTGATTGCTAGCTATTGGACGCTTGAAATTGAAATATGTAACCAAAATTTATCATAATTCGTTTTGTGCTAGCTCGTTCTTGATTTTCTCTGATCCATTGTGGAGCAGGTGTACTAATGTGTTATTAGGTATGCCGGAAATCAATCAAATACGCACCGTTATTGCAACCTGGTTTTATTAGGCCTATTTTTCCAGAATGTCTCGTATAATTTTTAGATGATGTTCTGTATGTATATCAATAAAACGCAAGGCCGTCCTTTTCTTTAACCTGCCTAAATAGGGGTGGGTGAAAAATGCCTTTTTAGGAAGTGCATCGTACGCTTGAATGCTAGTCCTGGCAGTAGCTAACTGTACGTAAAGGCTATCCATATAGATGGTATCCGGTGGCATTACAATTTCAGGAGCTTCCGCCCGCCCCCTTGGTATTTTGTTGCGCAACAATAGAAAAGAGCGACCTAAATTAAGGTCCCTTTTATACTCTTGCGGATTGGAATCCTGTAGTGCTTTGTAGATCTCATTTATGGTTCGCATACTATGGTCCAAATGCCAGGCTACAGGAACTTTAGAAACTTTGGGATTACTGCTATCCCTTTTCGGGAAATAGCTTTCCAATTCGTCCAGAGCATTTTCAATGGTATCTTTTTCCGAGGGGTAGGGCACTAGCGGGAACATCGTGAAAACGATAACCAAGAAACCACCGAAAGTTAAAAGGAATTTCATTTTTTGTCTTTTAAACATATTCATTTTGATGTTTCGTCATGCCACCCATTACCATTTTCATGATACGGATCTTTCCCCAACGCGGGACCGTCCGCAATCCAAAAATTAGAATTTTGGTAAGGGTCCCTGGAAATACAGTAGGGCGTTTTCCCAATGCTTTTATGATCCCTTTAGTTACTTCTTCCGGCGTAAGGGCTTTAACCATTTCCATATTGGCTACTTGGGCAAATTTAGAATGCACAGGCCCTGGTGCAGCTGCCAGGACATTTACACCATAGGGTTTTAGCTCATGATATAAGGCCTCTCCCAAGGATTGTACATAAGCTTTGGTGGCTGCGTAGTGGGCTGCATTGGGTGTGCCTTGAAACCCAACAATAGAGCTCATTAAAATGATCCCTCCGCGTTGTTGTTCGGCAAACTTTCTGGCGAAAAAGTGGGTCAGCATCATTAGGGCCAGGGAATTTACTTTTAGCATTTGGATCTCTTGGTCCAGATCAGCATCTTTAAAGTGTCCTGAGGTGCCAAATCCAGCTGAGGCAACAAACAGCCCAATGGGGATATGCCGTATTTCTTCAACCAGTCTGTATACTTCGGGTGTAGAGGAAACATCTGCGGTAACCACTTCCGTAACAATGTTGTATTGCGCTTCGAGATGATCGCTCAGGGGAAGCAATGTTTCGGTATACCTTCCTGAAAGAATAATATGCATTCCATTGGCAGCGAGTTGCTCACACAACGCTTTTCCAATTCCGGAAGAGGCCCCGGTAACTAGTGCCCATGTGCCGTATTTAGCTTTAAAGGATTTTTTAAAACGATCGGAAAATACCATAATTTATATTTTAAAATTGAAATTTGTATCCAAAATCCGGGAAGAATCCGATCTGGTTGACCTGGTCCACCTGATTGGTCAAACGATTGTAGCGTCGTACAAATACATTTTCGTTGTTGGTAACGTTTTGCAGATCCACGTAAAACTGATGGGAACGTTTCTTGGTCTTGCTATTCAGTCGGATACCGAATTTGAGATCCCAACGGAAATAGTCATTAAAGCGTTCGCTAAAGGCCAACTCTTCCTGTTGTACTTCAAAACCGGCCTGTTGAGAGGCTTCCAGATCAATAGGCGTAAAATATTGCCCACCGGACGTAGCCAGACGTGTATCCACAAAAAATACATTTCGTCCCCCTGCACCTATTTTGAACTCGCGACCGGTTAAAAAATTAACCACGTAGCCATTGTTAAAAGGGGTATTCCGTTCAATACCATCACTACCTTCATACCGGCTTTCAAAGAAGGAACCGGTTAAAAGGCCATAATAGCCTTTGCTAAAGAATTTTTCCAGCGTAAACTCGATACCACGATTAAATCCTGTTCCCTCATTGACCAAACCCACCCGATCATTATCGAACACGAAGTCCGCGCCCTCGGTCAGGGAAGAATAGCTGGAAGGGAAGGGTTCTACGGCGGCATTATCAATATCCTGGTAATAGAGTTCAAGTTTTCCTCTCCAACTAGGGGCGAATTTCACATCATAACCTAGTACATAATGAGAACTGCGGACGAATTCTAGGTCACGATTGGTCTGTACGGCTTCCCCATTTATGTTTTCGTTTAGAAACAGTAACGGCAAGGCCGCGGGTTGGTGGTGCAATCCATAACCAAAATTTACACTCTGCGCGTTAGAGATGGCATACTTAAGACTCGAACGCGGTTCAAAAACAAATTGTTCATTCAACGCACTGTACAGGCTGTGAAGACCTGCATTTAAGGTAAGTTTTTCGGTAAGCCTAAACCGCCCCTGTATATAAGGCTGTACAACCAAAAAGGATTCGTCTACATCCCGAAAAACGGTAAGATCTGGATCTCCATCCCCATCGTTATCGGGTTGCTCCTCCCTATCTCTAAATAAAGATTCCAAGCCAAAATTTTCCACCAGTACCCCAGTTCTAAAAGTAACTTTATTACTGATCTTACTGTTGAAAAGGGTGGAAAAGGTGAGCCGGTTCTCCCGGTCGTCAGTATCAAAAAAGGGAAGCAGGCGCTCTTGTGGCGTATCTTTATCAATAAAGCGATCTGCGTTAACTTCGCTTTGTGCAAGTGACCCTCCGATAATCGTTCTTAGATAGGAATTTTTTCCTATGGGCAAACGGTGTTTCAAACCCAGGACCCCAAACCGGGATTCCACGAAGAGGTTTTCATCCTCCGCCGCGAAAAGGTCGTTATCATCAATCTCATCACCAAGGAAATCAATATCTGAAGTAGCCACAATTCCAAAGAGCGAAAAGGTGCCTAGTTTTCCTTTGCCAAAGTTGAGGTTAAAAGAGACATCGGCATAATTAGGAACTGCCGTAGACGCCCCACCGGCGCCTCCTCCGATAAGGCCAATAAGGGAATAGCGCGCCGCAATTAGAAAGGACCCTTTATTCTTTCCCATAGGTCCTTCGGCAGTTGCTTCCAAGCCGGTAAACGCACCAGCCTGGGCAGTAAATTCATAGTCATCTACATTTCCATTGCGAAAGCCGAGGTCAAAAACACCTCCTATGGCATTGCCATACTCAGCGGGAAAGGCAGAAGTAATGAAATCTGAATTCTTAAGCATATTGGGATTAATTGCGGAAACGGGCCCACCTGTAGTGCCGAAAGCGGCAAAATGATTGGGATTTGGGATAGGAATACCTTCCACACGCCAGAGCAGGCCTATGGGTGAATTGCCGCGAACAACAATGTCATTTCTGCTGTCATCGGGAGTAGAGACTCCTGCGAAATTAGCGGCCAAACGCCCCACATCGCTTCGCCCACCGGAAAACCGGGTAACCTCTTCAATACCAAACTGTCTCGCAGAGACAGCGGCAGCTTTATTTAAGGGTTGATCCTTGTTGGTTTCTGTGGTTAATACAATCTCATCCAGTTGGTTAAAAGATTCCAAAAGGGTAATGTTTATGCTAACATCTTTTCCTGTAGTAACTACAATATTTGGGATGGTGGCGCTCTCGTAACCAATAAAACTCACCCGAATGGATTGTCTTCCCAGCGGTACATCCTTTAGGGTAAAACGCCCGTCAAAATCGGTGATCACCCCGGTAGCAATTTCGGTGTCTAATAGTTCTATGGTGGCGCCCTCCAAAGGATTTTCAGATTGCTTGTCCAGTACCACCCCTTTGATGGTCCCGGTTTGAGCAAGTACCAACTGTACGGCCAAGAGCGTTAGAAATACAAGTATCTTTTTCATGATTTTTGATTTGTTTCTTCAAAAATTTAAAAGAAGTACGACTTTTTAATTATACAGTTCCTCAGAGCGTTGTTTTTAAAACTGAAGGGTAGTTTAAACCAGTTGAATTGCAAGGGGTAGGGCGATTGTCCTAGAAATCAATTCAGATCATAAATTGACAGCTTGGCCGCCTTTTTGTCAACTCAATGGGCGGTAAATTCGATTGGGCAAAGACTTGTTTATCTTTATGGTAGATATGAAAGCAGTTTTTTCAAAGAAGGCCTTACGCAAGTTTTTTTTCCGTTGGATGGTGGTCAACGTGGTCTATCTCATGATAAAAGCTACTGTTGAGCGCAAAGAAAGCGGATTGTCAAATTTTGTTGAGCCAACCGCTATCTTTTACTATGTAACCGCTTTCCTGTTTTTTATGGTCACCTGGGAATATAATGATCGGCTTATAAAAGAGCAATTAAAACCAGGGGGCAAGGGGCTTAACTTTAAGACCAGCATCGTCATTTTTGCCAAGACGATGTTGCTTCTGATCCCGCTATCAACAGGGATCTATTACCTGGCACTTTTTCCTTTAAAGGAAACCATGGGAATTATTTGTGAAGATCCTGTCTTGGAGTTCACCCAAAACATATTTAGGGCCTGGCTTTTAGCAGTTGCGGTCATTTTTGCCAATTTGTTTTATTTTTCATTAAAGCAGAAAGAAGCATTGACCCGGCAAATGAATGACTTAAAACGAGAAATGATCGCCTCTCAATACGCTACGTTGAAGAATCAGATAAGTCCTCATTTTTTATTCAATAGCCTCAATACGTTAACATCGTTAATGTATGAGGATCGTGATCTGGCTTCCGATTTTGTAACCCGTTTGGCAAGTAGTTACCGCTATATTTTGGATAACCGGGAGTACGATCTGGTTCCGCTTCAAAAGGAACTAACTTTTTTGGATGCTTTTATCTTTATGATGAAAGTACGGCATAAGGAAGCCGTTACTATTGAGATGAAAATTAAAGCCAATACGGAAGCCCTTGTAATTCCTACACTTGCTTTGCAAATGTTGGTAGAGAATGCGCTGAAACACAATATGTACAGCAGAGAAAGGCCGCTAAAAATTACAATATCCTCCATTCAAAATGATGCATTGGCCATTCGGAATAATCTGCAAAAAAGAGCATTGAAGGAAGCCACTACCCAACTGGGAATTCGAAACATAAAAAAGCGGTACGCCTATTATACGAATAAACAGGTTTTGGTACGTGAGGAGCAGGAATTCTTTGAAGTTATTATTCCGTTGCTGGATAAGAATATTACAAAAATTGATCTAAAAGCCATTTCCTGATGAAGGCTGTTATTGTAGAAGATGAGGAGTTTGCTGCCAAACGCTTGGGACAAATGGTTTCGGAACTCGCTCCTGAAATTACGGTGGAAGCTACCATAAGCTCCGTGGAAAGTGGTACTGAATGGTTTTCAAAGCACGACTCCCCTGACCTGATCTTTCTGGATATTCAATTGAATGATGGCTATGGTTTTGATATTCTGGATCGCTTGGAAGAACATCCTCCTGTCATCTTCACTACCGCCTACAACGAGTTTGCCATACGAGGATTCAAGTACAACGGGTTGGATTATTTGCTTAAACCGATTGTCAAAGATGATCTTAAAAAGGCCCTGGAAAAGTTTAAGAAAAACATTACCCGCAATGGAACAAGTGCAAACGAGAATTTGGAGCATTTAAAACAATTGTTTCAAAAGGAATACAAGCATCGTTTCATGGTGAAGGTGGGGAATATGTTCAAATCATTTAATGTGGAGGATATTGCCTACTTTAAGTCGAATGATGGGATGATCTGTCTCTATACACATTCCGGGCAGACCTATCCTATTGAATATACGATTGATCAGTTAGAGGATATTTTAAACCCTATCCATTTCTTCCGGATCAACAGGAAATTTATGGTTTCTGTAAAAGCGGTAGTCGAGATCCATAGCTATTTTAACAGCCGATTATTGCTTAAGATCTTACCCAAAGAAGAGGAACAGGTGATTGTTTCCCGGGAGCGGACCACCAATTTTAAGCGATGGTTGGATATGTAAAACCCCTGCATTGCTGCAAGGGTCTTTTCTCTATTTTTTAAGCGCGACTTGTGCCGAGCTTAGCTGAAGCAAGCGCTATTATCGCTAATATCGATAGTACTCCGGCTTGTAAGGGCCTTCAACCGTTACTCCAATATATTCCGCTTGGTCTGCTTTCAATTCTGTAAGCTCAGCACCCAAACGGGCAAGGTGTAACTTCGCTACTTTTTCATCCAAGTGTTTTGGCAGCGTGTACACTTCGTTTTTATAGTTGTCGCTGTGGTTCCACAACTCAATTTGAGCCAGGGTTTGATTGGTAAATGAATTACTCATTACAAAACTAGGGTGGCCTGTAGCACAACCCAGGTTAACCAATCGTCCTTCCGCCAGGACAATGATGTCTTTACCATCCACGGTGTACTTGTCTACTTGTGGCTTAATTTCATCCTTTGTCTCTCCATAGTTGCTATTAAGCCAAGCCATATCAATTTCGTTGTCAAAGTGACCGATATTGCACACAATAGCCTTATCCTTTAAAGCTTTAAAATGCTCCCCTCTCATGATATCCTTATTACCTGTTGCGGTAATGACCACATCGGCATTACCAACCACACTTTCCAATTTCTTAACCTCATAACCATCCATACACGCCTGCAGCGCACATATAGGATCTATCTCAGTGACAGTAACTATTGCACCAGCACCTCTAAAAGAAGCAGCGGTACCTTTACCGACATCGCCGTATCCGGCTACCACAACTCGTTTACCTGCTAACATGGTATCAGTTGCCCTTCGGATAGCATCTACAGCACTTTCTTTACAACCGTATTTATTGTCAAATTTAGACTTGGTAACTGAGTCGTTTACATTGATTGCGGGCATGGGAAGTGTGCCATTTTTCATACGCTCATACAATCGATGAACACCGGTTGTGGTTTCTTCAGAAAGCCCACGTATAGCTGCGGTAAGTTCAGGATATTTATCCAATACCATATTGGTCAAATCCCCCCCATCATCAAGGATCATGTTTAAGGGCTTTTGTTCTTCTCCAAAGAAAAGGGTTTGCTCGATACACCAATCAAACTCTTCCTCGGTCATTCCTTTCCAGGCATAGACCGGGATCCCTGCAGCGGCAATAGCGGCAGCAGCATGATCCTGAGTTGAGAAGATATTGCAGGAGCTCCAGGTAACTTCGGCGCCTAGCGCTATAAGCGTCTCGATCAAGACTGCGGTTTGTATTGTCATGTGCAAGCACCCTGCAATCCGGGCACCTTTTAGGGGTTGCTGTTGTTTGTACTCCTCTCGCAAAGCCATTAAACCGGGCATTTCTGCCTCTGCTAATTCAATTTCTTTTCGACCCCAATCCGCTAAGGCAATATCTTTTACCTTAAAAGGAACATAAGGAATGGTTTTCGTACTCATTTTATTTTTTTAATTTAATTTATCGCACTATTGAATTGCAAAAGTACAAAATCACCAAGGGAATAGCCGTGCCACTTTACAAAACCATAACAGTTTCAGAAACCACTACGCTCTACGTTTGGAAGGTTGAAGAAAGCGAATCGTTTTTGGGAAAAGACATTGTTTTAACAAAGCATTGCCAAAGACGGTTAGAAGGAATGAAATCCCAAATGCACCGGAGAGCGTTTTTGAGTATACGGCATTTGCTGGCCATGGCAGGATATCAGGATAAGGACCTTTTTTATGATACTTTTGGTAAACCACATCTTGTAGACGGCAACCATATCTCCATAACCCATTCCCACGAGTTTACCGGTATTATTGTTAGTACCACCCATAAAGTAGGGATAGATATAGAGAAACAACGCGAAAAAATATTGCGGATCGCCCATAAATTCACCCCTCTTGAAGAGTACAGAACGCTGGCGAATACCAATGCGCTAATTCAAAAGTTAACGATTGTCTGGGGGGCCAAAGAATCCCTTTACAAAATATATGCGCAACCTGGACTTAGCTTTTTTAATCATATTGAGGTAAACGACTTTCGTATGGATAGTGGCCGGACTACTGCTGAGATCAATTACAGGGGAAATATCTCGTACTATAAGGTGTTTTTCATAGAGTTTAAAGGATTTACTTGTGCCTATGCGCTTTCGATTTAGCTGATCTTTTCATTAGTTTAGCGCGATACTTCAAAACAAGATTATGGACATATCTGTCGAGCTTACCTTAACACCTTTACAAGACGATTTTGAACCTCCTATTATTGATTTCATTAAAACGCTTAGAAAATCGGGGCTGAGGGTTTTAGAAAACCCACTCAGCACCCAGGTATTTGGATCTTATGACGCGGTTATGGCATTGTTAACCGTTGAGATACGGGAAGTTTTTGAAAGAACAGAGAACGTCTTGCTATATATGAAGGTGGTTAAGTCCGATAGAAGTGATTATGAACCGCATTTTTGATTTTTTTCTAGACACGTATACCGGCAAAGCATCCTACATTATTATTCTTGAGGCTATTGTTTTTATAGCAGGTATATTGAGTGTGTGGTTTGCTAAAAAGGAGAATATTTGGGTATATCCAACCGGCTTGGTAGCTACGATCATTACGGTCTATCTTTTTTTTAAAGATGGTCTTCTTGGAGATATGATCATGAATTTTTATTGGTCGGTAATGAGTATTTACGGCTGGTGGAATTGGGCACGTAGAAAGGACAGTAAAGCGATCGTTAAAATTTCAAGGACTACGCTACGAGAAAAGGTCATTGGCGTGGGACTCTTTTTGGGAACTATGCTGCTCAACTATACGGTATACAGGATCTTTGGTTACGAAATTGCCCCATCTAACTACGTGGACATTTTTACCTCCGGTATTTTTTTTACGGCCATGTGGTATATGGCCACTAAGAAATTAGAGAACTGGACCTTGTGGATTTTTGCGGATATAATTACGGTACCGCTATATGCATATAGAGGCTGGGGCATGTTATCTTTGCAATATGTAATTTTCACTGTTTTGGCCATTCAGGGCTATTTGGCATGGAAGAAAAGCTTGGACAATACCCCTCAACCCTTAGTAAAGTAGTGCTTTTTGGTCCGGAATCAACCGGTAAAACTACATTGGCCAAAGCGTTGGCAAATTATTTTAATACGGTTTGGGTCCCGGAGTATGCCCGCGAATACCTGCAGGAAAAATGGGATAAAGAGCAAAAAACATGTGAACCTCAGGACCTCTTGCCTATAGCCTACGGACAAATGCGTCTGGAAAATGAACTAACCCAAAAAGCAAATAAGGTACTCATCTGCGATACCGATCTTTTAGAAACCAAAGTATACTCGGAGGCCTACTATTTAGGATATTGCGATCCTCTCCTAGAAGAATTTGCACTACGGAATCAATACGACCTGTATTTGTTGACTTTTATTGATGTGCCATGGGTTAAGGACGATTTACGAGATAAACCTCAAGAGCGAGAGCGAATGTTCGTGTATTTTAAAGAAACGCTGGAAAAATATGAACGGAATTTTGTTACTTTAAAAGGAGGAAAAGAAAAACGCTTACAAACTGCAATCCAACATATTGAAAAACTACTACTATCATGATTGACCTCACCGAAAAAGATTTACAACAACTTGCGGAAAAGGGAATTTCAAAGGATAAGATCACAAATCAAATTAATACCTTCAAAGAAGGGATTCCCTTTATTAATCTGAAAAAAGCAGCCGTAGTTGGCGATGGAATCTCTAGGTATACCCAGGCAGAACAGCAAGATTTGATCACTTTTTTTGACACGCATAAAACAGCGCTGTCACTGTTAAAGTTTGTTCCGGCATCGGGAGCGGCCTCACGGATGTTCAAAGCCATGTTTAATTTTTTGGAAACGTATTCACCTGATCAAGAGTCTCTTGATTCCTATATTGCTCAAGCTGGGGACAAAGCAGTAGCACAATTTGTTGAGGACATAAAGAGCCTCCCCTTTTATGCGGAAATTATGAAGCGCATAGCAGAGAAATACAATTCTGAAGGAGAAAAAGTGTACCAATTTGTACAAACAATGCTTTTAGAAGAGGGCTTAAACTATGGGTTTTATCCAAAGGGGCTCCTGCTTTTCCACAAGTATGCCGATGGTGTGGCAACCCCTTTTGAGGAGCATTTGAAAGAAGCTTCCTCTTATTCAAAAACAATGGGGAAGGCACAGCTACATTTCACCATATCGGTACAACATGAGGAATTGTTTGGTGGAGAAGAAGCCAAGGTTGCTCCGAAGATTGCGGAAAACACGAATACACTTTTTGAAATCTCCTATTCCAATCAAAAGCCATCCACAGATACTTTGGCAGTAACTATGGAGAATGCTCCTTTCAGGAATTCTGATGGGACCCTTTTGTTTCGTCCCGGAGGACATGGTGCGTTGATCGAGAATCTTAATGATCAGGAAGCGGATGTCATCTTTATTAAAAATATTGATAATGTTGTGGTAGATGCTAATCTGGAAGATGTAGCCGATAGCAAGAAAATGCTAGCCGGAGTTTTACTAAAAATGCAAAGTGAGGCATTCGGCTATGCAAAAGCGTTAGCGGAGGACGATGTGACTTCAGATTTACTCAACGCTGTGAAAGTATTTTTAGAACAACGTCTAAATGTTCGTTTTCCTGAAAACTACGATTCATTTGCGGTAAACGATCAGGTTGCCATATTGAAGGATAAGATCAATAGACCCATTCGGATATGCGGAATGGTCAAGAACGAGGGAGAACCTGGAGGAGGCCCATTTTGGATAAAGGACAAAAACGGTAATGTTTCTTTGCAAATTATTGAATCTGCTCAAATTGATATGCAAGACAAGGATCAGGTAGCTATTCTCAAACATTCGACGCATTTTAATCCTGTGGACTTGGTCTGTGGCGTAAAGAACTACAAAGGAGAGAAGTACCAATTGCTGAATTTTATAGATGAAAGGCAGGGATTTATAACAGAAAAAACGAAAGAGGGGAAAGTGCTAAAGGCATTGGAATTACCGGGATTATGGAACGGTGCAATGGCTTTTTGGAATACCATTTTTGTAGAAGTTCCTCTGGTGACCTTTAATCCGGTAAAAACTGTAAATGATCTTTTAAAATCGTCGCATCAGCCTTGATCCTTCCGCTTATAATAGTAGAATAAACGTGTAATTTTTACACAATCAGTATAGACGGGGTTACATTTTTACACAAGAAAGCGCTAAATTCATTTTTTTAAAATTCTGAAATTCAGCATTTTAAAATTTTGCTTATCAATTATAAGCTGTGGCATTGTTTTTCTAGCTATTGAAGTAATGTTTAATTTAAAATTCAATAGAAATGAAAAAATTAATTGTCGCAATTGTTTTACTAGGTTGTGGGGTGCTAACGGTTGCTGCCACCATACCTGTCTCCGGAAATGAAATTGTAAAAGTTGAAGTTGACCAGGATTTCAAAGAAATAAGTGTTTCCGATTTGCCTGGTGCCGTCTCGGAAGCGTTTGCCAGGGATTACGCAGGGGGAACCATTAACAAAGCGTATGTTAATGATGCCGGTCAGTACAAATTAGAGGTATCACTGGAAGATGGTTCCAGTGGGTCTTTGTATGCGGATGCGGAGGGGAACTGGATTAACTTGTGAGTCCTCTTGAGCCAGATCTCAGTTCATCGTACAGGCAGGGTGTTTAACACATCCTGCTTTTTTTTATGAGTTTTTTAGAATGTTTTTGGGTAAGGATCATCGTATATTTAAAAATACCCTAGATCACCAAAATGCCTGAAGTCTTAATTGTAGAGGATGATATTCCATTTTGTCGCCTATTGGAGCGGTTTTTACAACGACATGATTTTCAAGTTGTCACTTCGTATTCTGCAAAGGAAGCCATTAGCAGGCTCCAAAGGAATACGTTTTCACTTATCCTAACAGATCTTAAACTACCTGACCTAAATGGAATAGTACTCTTGGAACAGATAAAAAAAATGTATCCTACTATCCCGGTTGTGGTAATGACGATAGATACCGAAGTTACCTCTGCGGTTACCGCAATGAAAAAAGGAGCATTTGACTATATTACCAAGCCTTTTACTCCCGAAGAAATGCTTCTTGTAATAAGCACTGCTTTGAACTCCCGGAAAAATGATGTTCCTGTTCCCAGCGGTGGCGAAATGGCTATTCAAAATAGTACCCCGGATGTTAGGGGGATAATTGGGATCAGTGAAGCTTCAAAACAACTTCAGGACTATGTGCAGTTAGTTGCTCCTACTACCTTATCTGTGTTGATTTCAGGAGAAAGTGGTACTGGAAAAGAAGTCGTTGCGAGGCAGATCCATCGAGAAAGCAAAAGGCGGGCAGCCGTATTTGTGGCTGTCGATTGTGGGGCCATACCTAAAGAATTAGCAACCAGTGAGTTCTTTGGTCATACAAAAGGAAGTTTTACGGGGGCTAACGCATCCAAAGAAGGTTATTTTGAAGCTGCTAACAAAGGGACGCTTTTCCTTGATGAGATAGGAAATCTTTCCTATGAAAACCAAATTCAACTACTTCGTGTCCTTCAGGAGCATAAGATAAAGCGTCTGGGAAGTACCCAGGAAATTACAGTTGACATTAGAATAGTTGCTGCAACTAATGAGAATTTACAACAACTTGTAAATGAAGGAAAATTCAGGGAAGATTTGTATCATCGACTCAACGAGTTTTCCATTGAGATGCCGAGTCTGCGAGACAGAGTTGATGATTTGCCTCTTTTTTACCATTATTTTCTGGAAAAGGCCAACCAACAACTTGATCGAAAAGTAAAGTGCTTTTCTCCGGAAGTTGAAATGGCTTTTACGAACTATAGATGGCCTGGTAATCTTAGGGAACTACAGAATGTGATAAAAAGAGCGGTTTTGCTTAGCCCCGGGACAACCATTGAGAAAGAGGTCCTACCTCCTCCTTTGTACTCTCGGACAGCAGTAGATACTGCCGAAATGGAGGCGAAATTTTCAAAGTTGGAACATGAAAAAAGGCATATCCTGCGTGTGCTTCAACATACTAATTTTAACAAAACCGAAGCGGCCAAATTGTTAAAGATCACCCGTAAAACGCTTTACAACAAGATCAATCAGTATAATATGGACGTTTAGGAAACTGCCTTTAGCAATTCCTTTTCAATACGTTTGAATTCTTCCTCCAGCAATTCCTTTTTTGCACAAATTGCCTTTATTGTTATGCTCTGGTCCAAATGCTCCAGTTCCTCAAGTATCGGAATAACTCGCATTGCTTTTAAATGATAGAACATAGGTAGCATACGATGTGCGGTAAATGAGATCCTATCAATGGCCTCGGAGGCTATGTAGCTGTCAATTTGCGCAATATTAATTTTGGTTTCTTTTATAAAAGCTTTCAAAACCTGGTCAACTTCGTCCTTTTCATACCCTAAAAAAGCACAAAAGGCAGAAAGATCAAAAAGGCAGCTGTCATTTGGTTTTTTTGATAAAACTTGGGCATTACTATTTGTCGAGAAATTGGGCGAACCCGCCAGCTGCTTTTTCAAAACATCCATTAATTCTTCTATGGAAAAGGGTTTTCTTAGAACGGATGAAAATCCTAGCTCGCGATATTCGGTTAAGGAGATATTTGGTTGTCCGGTCATCGCTATAACCGGTTGGTGGGTATAGTGGCTGTAGTTTCCCTGTTGTAATGCTTTAAGTACTTGAAAACCATCAGATATCGGCATTTGGATATCAGTAAGTATCGCGTCATATGTATACACCTTATCTGGATGCAACATTTCAAAATCCTGTAGCGCAATAACCGTTATGCCCCGGAGGCTACACGATTTGGTCAACAAGTCAAGATAAGCGGGGTCATCATCAATGATTAATAGGGTTATCCCGCTCAGGTCATGGTTAATGGGTCTTTTGCGGATTGCCGTGTTTTCTTGGGTAAATTGTAAGGGAAGTATCAAGGTAAAACAACTTCCTAGCCCTTTTTCACTATCAACATAAAGATTACCATTTAAAAGCGAAGCTAGCCTACGCGAAATGGCAAGGCCCAGACCATAACCACTATGTTTGTTTGCCACTTTTTCATCAGATTGTACAAACTCTTGAAATATGCGTTCTTGCTCTTCTTTTTTAATACCAATGCCACTATCGCGCACTTCAATTTTAAGAAGCGGTTGCTTTTTGTTTTCAAAACAGGGGTGTGCGTAAATTTTCACAAACCCTTTTTTGGTAAACTTAAAGGCATTGCCGATCAGATTATGTAAGACTTGTTTTACTCGTAACGGATCTTGCAAGATGGGAGTATCTAAATCGTGATGGACGTCTAGCAGTAGGTCAATGGGCTTGTTATGGTACTTTTTTTGATGTTCTGAGGCCGTTAATCGTATTAATTCCGTTAGCACAAAGGGCTTTTTATTTATTTTAACCTGCCCCGCCTCCAGCTTAGTAAAATCCAAGAGGTCGTTCACTAGAGAAGCAACATAAGCTGAGGCAGTTCTAATGTTTCCCAAATGTTGCCTTAGTGCCGTACCCGTAGTTGTTTGAAGACAGAGTTCTGTATAACCCATAATTGTATTTAAGGGGGTCCTAAGATCATGGCTAACAGTAGTAATAAGTTGTTCCCTACTTTTTAAAAGTGACTCGGAATATCCCTTCTCTAACTCAAGCCGTTTTCTGTACTGTTGTACTTTCCAAAAATCTCTGGAAATTAAAAATGTGAATAGGATAACAACGCATAAACTGCTAAGCCCTAGAACCCCTAGCCATTTAGCAGTGCGCTTAAGCACTGCTCGTCTATGTTCGTTCAATGCTCGGGTATCCTTATAGATCTCTTGTTCAATGGCAGAAACCAGTTGCTGTAGTTGTTGGGATATCTCAAGATCCGTTCGGGCAATCCTGAGTTCCCGTTGTAATAAAGAGCGCCTTTTTTCTAACTGACGTGCTTTGGCGTGTTGTAGAATATCCCGCAAGGCCACCAATGCCGAATCGATCTTTTGGTTGGCTGTTTGCACGGTGCTATTATCTGGAATGTTCTGATTCAATAAAGAAGTGTATTCTTTTATCGTTTTTTGGGTTGTTACGGAGAGCTCATTAAAATTGGGAACTAATTGCTCAGGGACTATCCGTCCCATTGAAAGTTCTACATTGTTAAATGCCAGCTGCAGCGAATCAATAGCACTGGGCGTATCATTTTGTAGTTGAAGTTGGCGGAGACGTTGGG
The DNA here is from genome assembly GCA_038750505.1 of Bacteroidota bacterium. GTDB lineage: Bacteria > Bacteroidota > Bacteroidia > Flavobacteriales > Flavobacteriaceae > Croceivirga. The sequence continues at coordinate 55,745 of JBCDHD010000004.1, forward strand.
TGTTCTCAAACTTTTTGGATAACAAAACCTGAATACTGTCAAACATTTTGCGTTGTTGAGCCGTACTGACAAGAGGTTTTAAGGTATCGATCTGCTTGGTTAAAGTATCCACCTTTGCTGCATAGCGTTTAAGTCCGCCATATACTCTGCGATTCAGTGCCATTTTTGAGAGGTGCTCGGCCTCATAAATAGCAGTAAGAAGTTCATTCGTTGCTAACAGCAGTTTATCCTGATTGGTCGAATTATCTATGGAGAGATACGATTTGAGTTCAGCCCGAATGAAAACACCAAGTGCAAGTACAAGAAAGGCCATGCTGAGATAACCGAGTACAATTTTTATGGTAACCTTTTTTGGGGGCTTGGTTTTCATAAGAAACCCTTTCTCTTAGTTACGGTGTAAAAGACCGATGCAATGCAAACAAAATGTTAATTGTGGGGATAAAGTGACTTTTTTAAAAAAAAGGTGTCCTACTATTTGAAACAGAGAAACAGATGAATAATCTTCTTACTTCAGCAATACTGGTTTTCCTTTACGGAATACTTGCCATTGTGGCTTCGGCAGGCATGCCGGAGCAAGTACTAGAGGATCCAACGGAACGGGAATCTAGCATGGAGAAAAGTAAAGAAGAAGTTTTCATTTCTGAGATAGCAGATAACGGTCCGCAAAGATGACGGACAGATAAATTTTGGTTGGTTGATTTGGTTGGAAGGGCCGCGTCCTTTTTTGGGCGGCCCTTTTATTTGGAAAAATGGAAAATACAGTTCACTACATATTAATTGCAATAGGCCTACTGGTGTTCTTAGCAGCGATTCTTTTTGTTATTCAAGTCTCTGCAAAGAACTCCAAAATGACCCAAAGTAAAAAGGATAAAAAACTGAGAGGATAAGTTACACTAACCATGTTTTATCCCCACGGCATCTGAAGAATGGCGGTGCTGAGCGTTCCCCAAAAAAATGAAGTAAGATGTCACAAGGCTACCACGGTAGCCTTTTTTTGTGCTAAAATGAGGGCAAGGACATCCATCTCAAAATTTCATCCGTAAATAGTTGGCATAGTAGTTAAAAAGAATGGACAAATGAAGAAATTAGTATTTGTACTGCTAGTAGTTGCTATAGGTACATTACCTACGTCTGCTACCGCCGTAAACAATCCTGCATCAAGTGTGTTGAAAGATGAGTTTAAGAAAATAGACCCTGCTGAGCTGCCTGCGGCCGTTGTTCAGGCGCTGATCAAAGAATATCCCACCTCCCGATTAAGCGAGGCTTTTAAAAACAGACAAGGAAAGTATAAGTTAATAATGGTATTAAAAAGTGGCTCAAGAAGGACGGTCTACATTGACACGTATGGTAGATGGGCTTCTAAATAATTACTCTTTTATTCTCGCTAATACGCCCATTGCATGGGTGTTTTTGTTTTTACAAATTTCCACATTACATTTGTCGCCATCTCAAAAGGGGTGCTTCCTTCAAATTAGGAGGCTGAGATTATACCCATTGAACCTGGGCGGGTAATGCTGCTAAGGGATGGCTAAGCATCAAAGGATACCGATTCTTTGGTGTGCACAGCATTGTAAATTATTTTTTTACGCGCTGTTATAAAATCATGTTTAACCAGAATAATAGCCCCTTTTATTCGTAAATATTTTACGGATGAAGACATCTATTTTCGCAATTTTGGCATTGTGTGGCCTTTCTTTTTCGATAAATGCACAAAATCAAGAACAAGATTCTACAAAAAACAAGCAAATTGAACTGGATGAAGTAGTAGTATCTGCATCTCGTGCCAACGACAAGATCCCGGTTACCTATTCTCAATTGGAAAAAGTTGAGATCCAAAGGATAAACCTTGGCCAGGATATTCCGGTTTTGCTCAACTATCTGCCCTCCGTAGTCGCCACAACATTTGATGGTACCGGAATAGGCCCTACAGACTTCCGGATCCGCGGGGCGGATAATTCCAGGATCAATGTTACCATAAACGGTATCCCTTACAATGATGCGGATAGTCAAACCACCTTTTTTGTGAATTTGCAGGACTTTGCCTCTTCTATAGAAAACATCCAGGTACAACGCGGAGTGGGAACCTCAACCAATGGGGCCGGTGCGTTTGGAGCAAGTATAAATGTGTTGACGGATAATGCCTCGGAGCAGGCATTTGGACAACTATCAAGTAGTGTTGGAAGTTTTGGAACCTTTAAAAATACAGTTCGCTTCGGTACCGGAATGCTAGGAGACCACTTTGCATTTTCCGGGAGACTTTCCAAAATTGATTCTGACGGTTTTGTAGACCGGGCCTTTTCCGATTTACGTTCCTACTTCCTGGATGGCGTATACAAAGACGATAATACCCTTATAAAAGCTGTAGTTTTTGGAGGTGAAGAGATCACTGGGCTATCGTTTTTTGGTCGCAACGCCGCTGGTTTGGAAGAAGATCGCACCTTCAATAATGATGGACTATTTCTGGATAGTGATGGGAATACCCAATTTTATGACCGACAAACGGATAATTACAAACAGGACCATTTTCAATTGCATATTACCCAAAAACTGAGTGACTACTGGACAGGCAATGTTTCCCTGCATTATACAAATAGCCGCGGATTCTTTGAGCAATACATTGAGTCCGACCCCGGATTTTTTAATCCTGACTTCGCTTTCTACGGATTACCTTCCTTTGAGGTGAACGGAGAAACCATAGAACGATCGGACCTTACCACAAGAAGGCATTTGAACAGTGATTTCTATGGTACGGTATTCAGTTTCTTGTATACTAAGGATAAGATAAACGCGGTTATTGGAGGTGCCTGGAACAGGTACGATGGAGAGCAGTTTGGTGAAATAACCGCAGCTGAATTTGCCCAATTGCCTGATATTCCCTTTCGGTTTTATGACAATGGCACGGACAAAAGAGATTTTAATGTTTATGCCAAAGCAACGCTGGAGTTAACTGAACAATTCTCACTTTTTGGAGACCTTCAGTTGAGAACCGTAAACTATGAAGCTAATGGGGACTTGTTTGATCCGGCTGTACTTTTTGGGGTAGATGAGAACTATACCTTTTTTAACCCCAAAGCAGGGATCACCTATCGCCCTAACAATAAAAATAGCATTTACCTTTCCTATGCAAGGGCCAATCGGGAGCCCGCTCGGGTAGATTTTGAAACAGGAACGCCTGAATCGGAAAGCTTGAACGACTTTGAGTTGGGTTGGCGGTATGTTTCCCCGGAGTTTCAACTCAACGCCAATGTATATTACCTGGATTTTGAGAATCAACTTGTACTCACAGGAGAATTGGATAATGTAGGCTTTCCGATCAGGACCAATAGCGGACAAAGTTATCGCCTTGGCTTGGAAGTTGATGCAAACATTCAACTCGAAAAGTGGAAGATACGGCCGAATATAGCAGTCAGCACTAACAAAAACCGAGATTTTCTGGTAGAAGATGGGTCCGGTGGTTTTACCAATTTAGGCGATACAAGTATTTCTTTCTCACCTGATTTTATTGCCGGGAATGTACTTACTTTCCAAGCTTCGAACGCGTTTAGTGCAAGCCTATTCTCCAAATTTGTAGGGGAACAATTTATGACCAATGAAGACACCAATCCTTTAGATAGTTATTTTGTTAATGACATTAATCTGCAGTATACCATTCAAGGAGGGGCGATCTTAAAATCTATTGTGATGACCGGGCAGGTGAACAATTTTTTGGATGTAGAATATGAAAACAACGGTTATGTATTTGCGGGAGAATCCTTTTTTTATCCCCAGGCGGGTATCAACTTTCTTCTGGGCGCAACATTAAATTTTTGACTATGAAATTGCTAAAACTAGCGTTGGATTGGACGCCTAATATCAATCATTTGGGTTTTTTTGTTGCTCAGGCGTTGGACTATTACTATGAGGTTGAGTTAAAAGTAGTATTAGTAGACCCCTCCCAGGATAACTATGCTGTTACTCCAGCTAAAAAAGTGGAAATGGGTAGTGCCGATATGGCTCTTTGTCCGCTGGAAAGTGTAATCAGTTACCGAACTAAAAACAAGCCGTTTGATGCTGTGGCATTGGCCACACTATTCAAAGAAGACCTAAGTGCAATCGTAGTTTTAGGAGACAGTACCGTAAAGCGGCCGAGCGATTTGGACGGTAGGTCCTACGCTTCCTACAAGGCCAGATATGAGGACGAGATTGTATGTCAGATGATAAAAAACGACGGCGGGATAGGTGAAATTGAGTTGGCATATCCCGACAAGTTAGGTATTTGGGAAACCTTGCAATCCAAGCAATACGATGCTACATGGATCTTTCTTAACTGGGAAGGGGTCCAGGCGGAGGAAAAGGGATTGGATTTATGGAAGTTCAGGCTAGGGGATTATGGTATCCCCTATGGTTACTCACCGGTTATTTTGGCATCCCAGGCACAGGTTGAACAGGACGAACCATCATTTTCAGCTTTTTTACAGGCAACAAAAAGAGGCTTTCTGTTTGCCAGGGAAAACCCTAAGGAAGCAGTCGAGATTTTAGCACCTTTGGTTGCCAAACAAGATAGGGATATTAACCTGCTTAAAAGTCAGGAGATTACGGCAACTGCCTATGGAAAAACTACGGATTGGGGAAAAATGGATCCCCAACGGGTGGATCAGTTTTTAAATTGGCTCAAAACAAGGGGGCTGGAAAAGTCGTCCCTAACTGCGGAGGAATTGGTTTATCGAGGACTTGATTTTTAAGAGGACATAAAATAGCTATTGTGCAGGGCGCTCGGCTCACGTTTCGCAGATCCCAGGCGTTCACAAAACAGGTTTCTTGTTATTTTTGAGATAAATACCGAAGATGCCGATTTCCCCTTTTTTTAACCACCAGCCGATACGATGGGGTATTATAGGTTGCGGTAATGTTACGGAGGTAAAAAGCGGCCCGCCCTATCGCTTTACCCGGGATTTTGAGCTCGCCATGGTAATGCGGCGGGATAAGGAAAAGGCAAAGGATTACGCTATCCGCCATGGGGTTCCGGGATACACTTCTGACCCATCAGAAATTATTGAAAACCCTGGTATCCACGCTATTTATATTGCCACACCTCCGGATACGCATAAACAGTATGGATTACAGGTAGCGCAAGTCGGAAAGCCATGTTGCATTGAAAAGCCGATGGCCCCAACATTTGCGGACAGTCTTGAGATTTTCAATGCTTTTGAAGAACGCCAGGTCCCTTTGTTCATTGCGTATTACCGAAGGTCACTACCGCGATTTAATAAAATTAAGGAATGGTTAGATCAAGAGCGTATTGGGGTAATCCGGCATATTAATTGGATTAAAACCCGAACACCAAGTCCTTTGGATAAAAGTGGGGCATATAACTGGCGAACCGACGCTACCATTGCCCCTGCGGGGTATTTTGATGATCTGGCGAGTCACGGCCTTGATCTTTTTACTTATTTACTCGGCAATATAGAAGCGGCTAAAGGGATTTCCTATAATCAACAGGGCCTGTATACCGCTCTGGACGCTGTAAGCGGCAGTTGGATACATCAAAATGGCGTTACGGGATCAGGGGTTTGGAATTTCGGGAGTTACCGAGCTTTGGATCAAGTAGTTATTTACGGAGAAAAAGGAGAGATCCATTTTTCGGTACTGGATGAAGCACCTTTGGAAATTTTTAATGAGAAAGGGAAGGAGTCGGTAACGGTCCCACATCCCAAACATCTTCACGAATTTCATGTGGAGAATATGCGAAAACAGCTGTTTGGAGAGGAAGAGCACCCCTCAACAGGGGCATCAGGATTGCATACCAGTTGGGTAATGGATAAAATTCTGGGTGTGATTTAGTTGGAAATAATAACGGAATCACCCGTCAAAACCGCCCGATACGGCTTCAGATTAAAAATTCGACTCCCATCATCAGGAGGGTTGAGCAATTGGCCAAAAAAAAGGTTATACTCAAGATCGTCGCAGGGGCATCGCACATTTTGACCTTCCAATACCATTGTGGAACATGCATTGGGCGCTTGGTTGGGACAATTCGCTTCCCATGCAACAAATTGATCTCCGGGTCCGGCTCTCATAACAAATACCCCTCGTATTCCGATTCCATCGTTACCCACATAAATGGGGTTTCCAATATTATTGAGGTCATTGTATAAGGGAAGGTTGAGATTGAGATCGAACCTAAAATTGACGTCCGGCAAAAATGGGTTTCTACCGGTGTCATCATTTTCACAGGAGAGCAATAAGAGTATGATAATCAGGCAAGAAACATATTTCATAGGGCTAATTTTGGGTAAAAATGCCCAAAAATTATGTATCTTTGCGTTAAATCCTCGCTAAAAGCCATTCAGGGTGGTGTAAAGTGGAGGATTTTTCAATTAAGAAAGCGCGGACATTGGGAAAATATCCATTTTCTCCGGTGTTTTTTTGCATAAAATTTTAGGATAATGACAAAGGTTTCATATTATACAGAAGAAGGATTAAAAAAGTTGAAGGAAGAGTTGGATCACCTTAGAGATGTGGAAAGGCCTAAGGCGTCCCAGGCCATCGCTGATGCCCGGGATAAAGGCGATTTATCGGAAAATGCAGAATACGATGCTGCAAAGGAAGCGCAGGGATTGTTGGAAATGAAGATTGCTAAATTGGAAGAGACCGTGGCCAATGCCAGAATTATAGATGAGTCCCAACTGGATACTTCTAAGGCTTTGGTGTTATCTACCGTGAAATTAAAAAATCAAGCGAATGGTATGCAAATGAAGTATACTTTGGTGGCGGAGAGTGAGGCGGATCTAAAGTCCGGTAAGATTTCGGTTACTTCGCCTATTGGAAAGGGACTTTTGGGAAAATCGGTGGGTGAAATTGCGGAAATAAAAGTCCCTAATGGTATCTTAAAGTTTGAGATCCTGGAAATTTCAAGGGATTAGTCATTGCAGGGATGCGGTTTTTTTCTTTTCTTGATCAGTAAATACCCGTACGCCCATGGCCAGTATTTTTTCAAAGATCATAAAAGGCGAAATACCCTGCTATAAAATAGCAGAGGATGAACATTTTTTTGCTTTTTTAGATATTAACCCGAACACAAGAGGGCATACCCTATGTGTGCCTAAAAAGGAAGTGGATAAACTATTGGACCTGGATGAATCTACCTATATGGGGCTTATGGCATTTTCAAGAAAGGTGGGTAAGGCTATTGAAGCCGCTATACCCTGTAATCGGGTGGGTGTAATGGTCATAGGATTGGAAGTACCCCATGTACATGTACATCTCATACCGCTTCAATCCATGCAAAACGCCACCTTTCAGCATAAGGCGCATATGACTCCGGATCAATTTGAGGCAACTGCGGAACAGATTCGAAAAAAGCTCTAAATGATACCTTCCAGATATAAATAAGTAAGCCCGGCAATTACAACCAAAATTAGCACTAACACCCCAAAAAAGAGTAAGGTAAAACGCACAGAAGGCCTATCGGGTTGTACCAGTTTATTGTAGTAATCAAAAACCCGTTCTATGTCTTTGGACCAGTTTACCGGGTAAATGATAGAATCGCATTTTTTACAGCTTATCTCATGCTTAATTGTCTTTGTGATTCTTTGATAAAAGGCATTGTAGGTACGTTTTTGATAAAAGGTAAGAACCAATTCCTGATTATAACATTCGGGACAGTTGTTGGTTATAGGCGCTTCTTTTATGGTAATCCATTTTTCTTTACCCATGCTAACGTATTCTCAAGGAAATTTGCATGATTGTTCCTTCCTTACTTGACGAAAGTACTTTAATTTTTCCTTTATGATACTCCTCTATAATTCTTTTTACCAGGGATAGGCCTAATCCCCAACCCCTTTTTTTAGTGGTGACTCCCGGATTAAAAATATTTTGAAAGTCGCTTTTTGGAATGCCGTGGCCGGTATCCGAAACCAAGATATGAACGTGGCTTCCCGCTCGTTCAATCTGAATAGCAATATTTCCTTTCCCCTTCATGGCGTCAATACCGTTTTTAACCAGGTTTTCAATACTCCAATTGTAGAGAGGTGAATTTAAAAGAACGATCAATTCATCAATTTGAGTGGCAAAGGAGAAATGGATCAACTTTGAACTTCTTTTTTTAAGATATTCATATGCCTTTTGAGTTTCCTTTACAATATCATGCGCTTCCAGGTCTGGAATTGATCCTATTTTGGAAAACCGTTCTGTTATGGTCTGTAGTCTGGAAATGTCTTTCTCAATTTCCTTTGGGATCTCGGGATTAATTTTCTCTTCCTTAAGCAATTCATTCCATCCAAGCAATGAGGTTAAGGGGGTACCGATCTGATGGGCGGTTTCTTTCGCCATACCCGCCCATAATTTATTTTGTTCGGATGCTTTGTTGGTTTTGAAAAAGAAGAAAATGACCGCTCCGAACAGGAAAATAATTAACAATAACGCTACAGGATAATACTTTAGCTTGTTTAGTACTTCGGAGTTACCATAATAGAGCGTTTGTAGTAAGTCTCCACCCTGTACAATCTGTATCGGTTCGTTTTCACTTTTGAATTTTCGTATTAACTCCTGGATCCTCAGGGAATCGCTTGAGATATCTTCCGGTATATTATGGGTTTTAATAGAGCCTTCTTCATTGACCAATATCATTGGTGTAGCGGTATTATTTCCCATAACGATAAGGGGTAAGTTCCCAAGCTCTTGATCTATTGGGGATTGTAACAGCTCAGACTCTGCTGCAGCCCATATCTCCATTTTATTTCGCTCTTCCTGTTTGAACTTTTCAAAAAAACTGTTGGTGTTCCACAAAATGAGGCTTACAATAACAAATGCAGAAACGAGTAAAATAACATTGGATGTTCGCTTCTTTGGATCAAATCTCATACATTATCCGATTGGAATAAAGATACACCAAAACAATAGGATTGTTGAAAAACACACCGCTATCTACCGCTTTAAAGCAGGTCATTTTGTGTATTTTTGGAAATCCCTAAAGTAGCAATCGATGGAAATACAAGGAAGGATTAAAGTGATAGATGAAACAAAAACCTATGGCAATAATGGGTTTAGAAAGCGGGAAGTCGTAGTCACTACGGAAGAACAATATCCGCAACATATTTTGGTAGAGTTCGTACAGGACAAAACAGACCTCTTAAACACCTATCAGGTAGGACAATTGGTTAAAATTAGCATTAATCTAAGAGGAAGAGAGTGGGTAAACCCACAGGGAGAAACCAAATACTTTAACTCTATTCAAGGATGGCGCATAGAGCATATGGAAGCCGAGAACTCTTCTGAAAACATGCCCCCGGTACCTCCAATTGAGGCCTTTGAACCTGCTGAAGATTTTTCAGAAGAAGAGCATGACGACCTGCCCTTCTAGGCAATGTTGGGGCTACGGGCAATAGAAAAGCTCTTTGGAAGGTATTTGCCTTCACCCTTTACCATTGCTGTCTTACTTACTGGGTTAACCATAGTGTTGGCACTCGTATTTGGTAATAGTGCTCCTAACACAAGCAAGTTGGCCCATGTGCTCATCTTATGGGAAAAAGGCATCTGGAACAATGGTCTGTTGGTGTTTGCCTACCAAATGATGTTGATTTTGGTACTAGGTCATGTTTTGGTACTAAGTCCACCGATGGCGCAATTGATCCTCCGACTTACAGGACTAGTCAGGAATACTGCTCAGGCGGCCCTATTAGTTGCCGTTAGCACTATGCTGGTCTCCTTCTTCAATTGGGGTTTGGGATTGATATTTGGAGCATTGTTTGCCCGAAAGGTGGGTGAATACGCTCAGGAAAAACAAATTCCTCTAAACTATCCTCTTATTGGTGCGTGTGGTTATAGTGGTTTAATGGTATGGCATGGTGGAATAAGTGGCTCGGCACCCATAAAAGTTGCGGAAAATGGACATTTGCAGGAGTTGATGATCGCTGCGGGGAACTCAAATCTTGCTAGCGTGCTTCCGGATACACTATCTACTTCTCTCACGATCTTTAGTTGGAGTAATTTGGTGGTTTTTGCCTGTGTTGTTTTGTGTAGTGCTATTCTGGCTTTTTATCTTGGCAAAAAAGCAACCGATACCTCAACTCTAACTGTTCTTCAACGGTATTCCTTTGCCAAGGAAGCCACAAAAAACCTGAAAGGAGCTGAGAAAATAGAGCATTCTAAATGGCCTGCCCTATTTTTTGGAGGGGTATTGTTTTGCACGTTTCTTTTACAATATTTTCCGGCTATTCGATCTTTGAATATAACCCCAAATCTTCTTAATTTTTTTATGCTGGCATTGGCAATTCTTCTTCACGGGAGTTTCAGGAGCTTTTTGAATGCCGTAGAGGAATCTATAGGCGATATTTCCGGAATTTTAATACAATTCCCATTGTACTTCGGGGTAATGGGTATTATGGGAGGAAGTGGAATGATCGCTCAGATTTCAGATTTGTTTGTGTCCTTTAGTACCACCACTACCTTGCCTTTATTTACATTTTTCAGTGCGGCTGTGGTCAACGTCTTTGTTCCAAGTGGCGGAGGACAATGGGCGGTACAAGGGCCGTTGGTATTGGAATCTGCCCTAACACTTGGTGTTCCCTTACCAAAAATTGTAATGGCGCTGGCCTATGGAGATCAACTTACCAATATGCTTCAACCTTTTTGGGCGTTGCCATTATTAGGAATAACCAAATTGAAAGCGAAGGAGATTTTGCCTTATACTGTACTTTTTATGGGAGTCGGAATGCTAATTTATGTGGCCGCCTTACTTTTGTTTTAATCCTATTTTCCAATAATTTTGTAAAAAATTGCTTTTGTGGAAAATCAAGGTAAACATAGGCCTTTATTTTTTCTGGATGACCGGTTGGTATTCCCTGCTGTGGAAGAGGCCAATATGGAAGGGCTTTTAGCAGTAGGAGGTGATCTCTCGCCCGAACGACTTTTGTTAGCGTATCAAAATGGAATTTTCCCTTGGTTTAATGATGATTCGCTCATTCTTTGGTGGAGCCCCGATCCAAGAATGGTATTATTTCCGGAAAAGGTGAAGATATCCAAAAGTATGCGTAAGGTACTATCGGGAGATCAGTTCCAACTCACAAAGAATACAAGTTTTAACCGTGTAATTTCCCAATGTGCCCTGCAGAAAAGAAAAGGTCAGGAAGGGACCTGGATTACAGATAAAATACAAGAGGCGTACAAGGAGCTCTACAAAAAAGGATTTGCTAAATCGTATGAAGTTTGGCAGGACAAGGAATTGGTTGGAGGCTTGTACGGGGTAGATCTGGGGCATATTTTCTGTGGGGAAAGTATGTTCAGTACAGTTTCAAATGCCTCTAAATTTGCATTTATTAAAATGGCACAGGAAATGCAGGCCGAAGGATATGCGTTAATAGATTGCCAGGTGTACAATGAGCATTTAAAAAGTCTTGGGGCGGAAGAAATTCCCCGAGACCGGTTTATTGAGATCTTAAAGCGGCGATAAGATGAAGCATGTAAATGACGCTCTGAGTAGTCCTTCACTAGGATCTTGCTGTCTAAGAAAACACGAAATAGGTACTCACAACCAAAAGGGTTATAAATCCCCCAACCACGAAAGCGTATTTCCATGGCGTTATGTCAATTACATCGGTTTGTTCTTCTTTCATAATCTCCTTTTTAGGACGGAGCTTACCGCAAAGTAGCATTACCAAAATATTGAAAACAAAAAGAATACCCATAACATGAAGGTAATGTGGATAGGCTTTTGCCTTTATGATACTGAGCTGTGCGGGGTCTGTTATACCTTCTGCTTGAGCCGCCGCTACTGCTCCTTCACGGAAATGGGGTTCTAAGAACAACAAGCTGCTTAAATACAATAGGACCCCCCCTATCATAACTATTTTGGCACCAAGGGCAGGAACTCTTTTGGTGAGGATTCCGGTTACTACCACCGCCAGTATGGGAACACTTAAACTTCCCAGTGATTGTTGAATGTAGCTAAAGAGACCATCAGGGGCAAAAATGATAAACGGGGCAATAGTCATAGCGATTACCCCGAGAATTGATCCAAAGATTTTGCCGGCACGAACGGTTTCTGCATCGGAGGCCTTCGGATTGAAATAAAACTTGTACAAATCAAAGCCAAACAAGGTAGCACTACTATTTAAAAGACTGTTAAAGGAACTAAGTACTGCACCAAAAAGTACCGCCGCAAAAAACCCGGTTAAGCCTGCCGGAAGTACTTTGGCCACTAAGGCCGGATAGGCCTGATCAGCATTCTCCAACTGCCCTTCAAAAACGTGCCAAGAAATAATTCCAGGGACCACCACGATAATCGGGATAATGAATTTTACAAAAGCGGCAAGTAATACCCCTTTTTGGCCTTCTTTAATACTTTTAGCGCCAAAAACGCGCTGTAGAATGGACTGGTTTGTCCCCCAATAATACATTTGAGCCAACATCATACCGGTAAAAATGGTGCCAAAAGGAATGGAGGAATCAACGGCACCTTTCATTACAAACTTTTCCGGGTTCGTTTCCCAGAGCGTATTCAACCCTTTACCAAAATTGCCATCGCCAATTAAAAATAGTCCAAATATGGGGATTAGAAGTCCGCCTATTAACAACCCTATAGCGTTTATCAAATCGGAAACTGCCACTGCTTTAAGACCTCCAAAAATTGCATAGATCATTCCAATTAGGCCAATAGCCCATACACAGATCCAAATGACCGTCCAGGGATCCATCCCCAGAACAGCTGGAAGATCAAACATTGTGCTGAATGCCAAAGAACCGGAATAAAGAATTGTTGGAAGTAATACCACCCCGTAAGCAAAAAGAAAAAGAATAGAAAGCAAAGCTTTCGTTTGTTTGTCAAAACGTTTTTCGATAAACTCAGGAATTGTTGTTATACCGCGGGTCATATACTTTGGGAGCAAATAGATTGCCGTAAAGACCATGGCTATAGCCGCTAAGGTCTCCCATGCCATTACGAGTAAGCCTTCTTCGAAAGCCTGGCCATTGAGACCCACAATTTGCTCTGCAGAAAGATTGGTTAATAACAAAGATCCCGCAATGGTGATTGCGCCTAAACTTCGGCCTCCTAAATAATAACCGTCTGCTGTTCTTTCATCTGTTTTCCTTGTGGCATACCATGCAACTACTGCAACAAAAAGTGTAAATCCAAGAAAGGAAGTCAAGGTTAGGATGCCCATGGAATCTGGTTTTTTAATTAGTCGGTCCTTGCTAAAATAACGAAAAGATTGAGACTTAGCCCTTAGGGGTTAAATGCGCCTCAGGGATTCTTACCTTGCAGATATATCCTCAGACTTCCGAATATCGAAAACAATCCACCTCGTGATCGTTTACCATTCCTGTAGCCTGAAGAAAGGCATAGATTACGGTACTTCCAACAAATTTGAACCCTCGTTTTTTAAGGTCTTTACTTATGGTATCCGAAAGTGGTGTTTTTGCCGGAGCGTCTTTGTAGTGTTTATACGCATTTTGAACGGGAGTACCATGAACAAAGCGCCAGATGTAATTACTAAAACTCCCAAACTCTTTCTGGATCTCCAAGAATGCTTGTGCATTGGAAACTGTAGCGTGTACTTTTAATTTGTTTCTAACTATTCCGGGGTTAGCTAGTAAAGCATCTATTTTTTGTTGGGAATAGTTGGCAATTTGGTGATAATTAAAATGATCAAATGCGATCCTGAAATTTTCTCGTTTCCTGAGGATGGTAATCCAGCTCAGTCCAGCCTGAAAAGTTTCCAAAACAAGAAATTCAAACAATACGGTATCCTCCTTTACCGGGACGCCCCATTCTTGATCATGATAGGCTTCATATAACGGATCCCCAATGCACCAACCACAACGATGTTTGACCATAAGACGGTATTCGGCTAAAAATTTTGTACAATATAAAGATAAAGCGGCATGCCGAGCGTAATATTAAAAGGAAAGGTTACTGCTAAGGCCATGGGTAGATAAAGACTTGGATTAGCCTGGGGAGCAGCCAGTCGCATTGCAGCAGGTACGGCTATGTAAGATGCACTTGCCGCTAATATCGCAAAGAGAAATCGATTTCCCACATCTGTGGTAATGTATTGAGTAAACCAGGCAACAAAGATCCCATTCACTATCGGTATAATAATAGCAAAAAGTACTGCGAACCATCCCTTTTTTACAAAATCGTTCAGTTTGCGCCCACTGGTAATTCCCATGTCCAGAAGAAAAACGGCTAAAAAGCCTTTAAAAATATCTGTTGTAAAAGGTTTTATCCCCTCCGCCTGTTGTTCATTTGCCAGAAAACCAATGGCAAGGCTACCCAGTATAAGCAGTACACTTCCATTAGTAAAAGAATGGTGAATCGTCTTTTTTAGTTCTCCGTTCTTTGGTTTTTCCTTACTAAATAATGCCATCAATAGTACTCCAACAATTATTGATGGTGCTTCCATAAGTGCCATAACGGCAACCATGTGACCCCCAAAGTGGATTTGTTCTATCTCTAAAAAAGAAATGGCAGTAACAAAAGTTACCGCGCTAACAGAACCATAGGCCGCAGCTATTGCACCAGAGTTGGCCACCGAAAACTTTCTTCTCAGTAAAAAATAAGCATACAAGGGAACAATAAAAGCCAGAAAGATCCCAAACAATAGGGACCAAACGATCTCCATATTGCGTTCGCTATGGGAAAGTTCTAAGCCTCCTTTAAATCCAATAGCAAAAAGTAGGTAAAGCGAGATAAACTTTGAGGAGTTTTGTGGGATTTCCAAATCACTCCTTAATTGCACCGCTAGTATTCCAAGAAAGAAAAATAGCAATGCGGGATTCGTAAGATTGTCAAAGAGCAAGTGTAGATCCATAAAGATCTAATCCTCCACAGCGATTTCCAGGATACCGTTAATGCGCAATTTTTTCCCCATATGTCGTACTTGGGCTACAAATTCCTTTGTAACCGCTTTTTCTTTTTCCAATTCTGCAATTCTCCCATCAGGATATTCCGTATCCGCATCGGCACTACCTTCACACCAGGAAATACGTTGTAACTTGTGAAAATTAATTTTTTCATTTAGCAGTGCCAAAACCACATCCGCTGTTTCCGAAGGGGTAAAGGTGCCGTCTACCAATTGTATTTTCTGTGTTGTCTTTGTAATCGTTTCCATCAGATTCAATTGTTATTGCTTTTGTATTTTTTTGTTTGCTGTTCACCAATAGAGTGAATAGTTAATAGTCCAAATATTATCGCAGAAGAAATGCCCATCCATCCGAAAAGGAGAAAGTCATTGAGCGCTGAGAGCGTCAACATGGTCCCAAAAAGAAGTCCCACCAAGGCATATCCCAAAGGGCGCAAGTCGTATTTTGCCACTCTTCTTTGCTCAGATTGGCTTTCTAATTTTGCTGTTATACGGTTAAACATGTTTTTTGTTTTGTGCAAAGGTGCAATAAACAAACAATTAAATTTTATTTATATTTATTATGGGAATCATAAGATAAATTAATGAATTACACTTTGCATCAGCTTCGCGTGTTTCAAAAAGTGGCGCAGTACCGCAGTATTACCAAGGCTTCGGAAGAACTTCACTTGACACAACCAGCGGTGTCTATTCAATTGAAAAATTTTCAAGATCAATTTCCTTTTCCCCTAACCGAAGTTGTAGGTCGGCAGTTATTCTTAACCGATTTTGGTGAGGAAATTGCAACTGCCGCAGAGCGTATTTTGGACGAAGTAAGCTCCATCAATTATAAAACCATGGAATTTGAAGGGAATTTAGCAGGTCGCCTTAGAATTGCAGTGGTTTCAACAGGAAAGTATGTTATGCCCTACGTGCTCTCCGGATTTATGAAGGGACATCCTGGAGTAGACCTGATCATGGATGTAACGAACAAGGCTGCTGTGGTGAGGAACCTCGAAAAAAACGAAGTAGATTTCGCATTGGTGTCTGTGCTCCCTAAGCATTTTGCGGTAAAAAACACCCAACTGATGGAAAATCGACTTTATTTGGTGGGAGACTCCGGAAAAAAACTACCCGCACTGGGGAAATTACGGGAAGCTCCGTTAATTTTCCGGGAAAATGGTTCTGCTACCAGAATGGCGATGGAGAATTTTTTATTCAGCAAAAAGATTGGTGCTACAAAAAAAATAGAGCTTACCTCAAACGAGGCGGTTAAGCAGGCGGTGGTGGCGGGTCTTGGATATTCTATAATGCCTTTAATAGGAATTAAAAATGAGATAAGGAACGGAGATTTAAAGATCTTTCCGATGAAGGGGTTACCTATAATTACCAATTGGAATCTGATTTGGATGCCTACAAAAAAGTTTTCTCCGGTGGCACAGGCTTTTTTAAATTATGTTGAAACCAAGAAAGAAGAAATAATAGAGGACCAGTTTAAATGGTTTAAGGATTACGCCCGGGAAGCACTCTAGGAATCTTTTGGAAATATTTGAATAATACCTCGTATCCTTAGAGGTTGCCCGGTATCTCTGGCTTCCAAGATTAATTGTGTAACCCTGTTTTTAGCTTTTTTAAGCTCTGCGATCCGCTTTTCCGAAAGTTCAAGGGAGAGTTCATCTTTATCCGTAACGTTTAATAGTTGTACGGTGTGAAATTTTATCTTGTAGTTAATTAAGGAAAGTAGCACTTCTGCGGCCTCGATAGGGGAAAAGGTGCCTTCAATAAGGTGTATTTCATCCAGAATACAAGGTTTACTTTCCGTGGTCTCCTTGGTTGGTTTTAACCATTTGCCAAATTTTGAGATCATTCCCGAAGTCATAAAGTGAGTATTGAAGTATAAAATCTGCCCACTGGAAACTTATTTTGAACATGTCAGTGGGCAGATACTTGGCAGAGAACAAAATTATTCTACAATAGCATCTTTAACCGAGGGATATATTCCAATATGGAATAGGGTTAAAAAATTGCTATGTAGATATATACCTTTCATCTTGGTCTTTAGTTTAATGTTGCGATCGGAGGATCTGACGGAATATTTGTAGACAAAACCGCTTTGATCGTTGGACGGTATCCATAAAAATTACGACCGTCTTCCCGTCTCAGGATTAATTGTACTTCTCCATTTGGTAATCGATCCATTTGATCTACAACTACTACATTTCCATAATAGTTGAATGTTGGTCCCAAACCTGATTTGGAATTAAGCGAATTGAAAAGTTTCACCGTTTCCTCATATGGTAATGTTAAAATTTGGACATTTTCAGCATTCCCTCTGCTTTCATTGAAATGCTTATAGGTTTTAACAAACGCTGTCTGCTGTGCAAATAGGGGTGAGATCATCATGCAAAGTAGTAGAGTAAAAGTTTGTTTCATACGCACTTCTTTCCCGTAAATATAATTGTTCTTGATCGATTGAACAGCAAAACTAGCGTTAAAAAAAGTTAAACTATTATTATTTAAAAGCATTACTATTATATTTGAGCTGCAAAAACATGAAACTATTATGGAGCGGCTATTACAATCGGTCAAAATTGCTATCAATGAAAAGGTATTTCTAAAGGATCCCGAATCCTCAGACTTAGGTAAGCGAATTGTTGAAAACAGTATTTTGTTAATAGATGAAATTGGATTTGAGGCATTTACCTTTAAAAAATTAGGAGATAAGATCGGTTCCAATGAAAGTTCTATTTATAGGTATTTCGAAAACAAACATAAGTTATTGGTGTATTTAACGTCCTGGTACTGGGGATGGTTGGAATATCAATTGGTTTTTGCCACCAATAGCATAGCGGATCCTCAGGAGAAGCTGTCCAAAGCTATAGCAATCGTAAGCAAAAGTACGGTTGAAGACCAAACCTTTACACATGTAAATGAAGTGTTATTGAACAAAATAGTGGTGAATGAGTCGTCAAAATCCTTTTTGACAAAAGAAGTAGATCAGGAAAATAAGGATGGCTATTTTGTGATCTATAAAAGAATGGTGAATCGTTTAGAAGAAATGATCCGAGCGGTAGATCCGGATTACATCTATCCTTCCAGCTTAGCCAGCACCATTTTGGAAAGTACTTTGCACCAACATTTTTTACGAGACCATTTTCCTACGCTTACGAGTTGTGATAACAACAATGCTCCCGGCGAATTCATTCAGGATTTGGTATTTAAAATATTAAAGAAGTAAACGGATGGCAAACAATGTAATGACGTCTTGGCAGCGTTTAGTAGGCTTGCTTCAGATTGATCGGAAAGATATCCTTCAGGTATTTTACTATGCCATATTCGCAGGAATATTAAACCTCTCTCTTCCGCTTGGAATACAAGCGATCATTAATTTGATACAGGGAGCTCAGGTGAGTACCTCCTGGATTATTTTAGTTGTTCTGGTAACGCTAGGTGTGGCTTTTGTAGGGGTATTACAATTAATGCAGATAAGGATCACAGAAAATGTGCAACAAAAGATTTTTACCAGAGCATCTTTTGAGTTTGCCTATCGCTTTCCTAAGATACGGATGAGTGCACTAAGCAATTATTATCCACCGGAATTGGCCAATCGATTTTTTGATACGCTAACCGTACAAAAAAGCCTTGCAAAGATCCTTATTGATTTCCCTGCGGCGTTGTTACAGATCATTTTTGGTTTGCTGTTGCTTTCCTTTTACCATCCCTTTTTCATTATATACGGCATTCTACTCCTTATACTCATATATATTGTCTTTAAGTATACAGGGTATAGAGGACTAGAGACAAGTCTTGCAGAGTCCAAAAATAAATACAAGGTGGCTCATTGGATTCAGGAGGTGGCGCGTTCCATTGTGAGTTTTAAATTATCGGGAAAAACGGAACATGCCATGAGAAAGAATGACACCTTGGTGGTAGGGTATTTGGATGCAAGGGAAAGTCACTTTAGGGTGTTGGTACTTCAATTCATTCAAATGATTGGGTTTAAAGTATTGGTTACTGCCGGACTTTTACTGATTGGAGGACTCTTGGTGCTCAATCAGGAAATGAATATTGGACAGTTTGTTGCTGCGGAGCTTATCATATTATTAATAATTAGCTCAGTGGAAAAATTAATCCTGGGATTGGAAACCTTCTACGATCTGCTCACTTCTTTAGAAAAGCTAGGCCAGGTAGTGGATAAAGACCTGGAGCCCCAGGAAGGCGAGAAGCCGTTTAAGGAAAATGAAGGTTTTACTGTAGAACTGAGTAAGGTAGACTATTTTGTGCCGGACCGGGATAAGAAGATCATAGACGATGTTTCTCTTACCATTTCTCCGAGTTGCAGTATCCTTTTACAGGGTCCCAGCGGCTCCGGGAAGACAACTTTGTTGCGACTTATTGCCGGGATATTGGAGCCAAATGGGGGTAGCATTTACGTAAACAATGTGGCATTACAAGGCATAAATCTAAATTATTACAGAGCACATTTAGGACAATCCTTAACTGAGGAGTCCCCCTTTGAAGGCACCATTATGGACAATATCAGTTTTGGAGATCCTAATGTTACTACCGAAGATGTGTATTGGGCCCTGGACAAAATAAAGTTAACAGAGTTTGTTAAAGAGCAACCCTACGGCCTAAGAACAATCCTATATCCGGAAGGGAAACAAATTCCCTATACGGTATCAAAAAAGATTGTACTTGCCCGGAGTGTCGTCAGAAAACCAAAGTTGTTGATCTTAAAAGATCCGCTAGATCAGTTCAGTAAAAAAGAGGCTGAAGAAATTATGGATTTTCTAACCGATCCCACTAACGGCTGGGCAATAATAGTGGTCAGTGAAAATGAAAGATGGTCAAGGAGATGTGGTAGAATTATTACCATGGACAGTGGTAAAATTGTTAACGAAACAAGTGCATAATGCTGAACATTTCACCAGTAAAACTAAATAAAAAGGTAAAGCTTACCCGGTTCAATGCCCCTCAAAAGGTATTTTACAGGAAGCACTACAAGCATTTCAATAGGTTCCTCCTTGCTTTTGCCGTTATCTTTTTGATCATATTATTTCTTCCCTGGACACAGAATGTAACCGGGGAAGGATTCCTGACTACGTTAACCCCGGATCAACGGCCGCAGACCATACAGTCGCCTATCCCGGGAAGGATAGAGCGCTGGTATGTGCGGGAAGGGGATTATGTAAAGAAAGGAGATACCATTCTACATATCTCCGAGATCAAGAATGAATATTTCGACCCACAACTAGTAGAACGTACCGGACAACAGATAAGGGCGAAAGAGATGGCGGTGACTTCCTATCAGGAGAAAGTAAGAGCCCTGGAAACCCAGATTCAGGCATTAACCAATGAACGGGGATTGAAATTGGAACAGGCCAACAACAAATTGTACCAGGCGGGGCTCAAGGTGCAAAGTGATAGCATAGATCTGGAAGCCGCCAAGACGAATATTATGATTGCCCAACGGCAATACGATCGTGTTGTGCAATTAGAGGAAGAGGGGCTAAAGGCCATTACCGATGTTGAGGAAAAGCGCTTAAAACTACAGGAAACCCAAGCGAAACTCATTTCTCAGGAAAACAAATTGTACGCCAGTAAAAACGAAGTGATCAATGCCCGGGTAGAGATAAATCGAGTGCAAGCAGAGTACACAGACAAAATTTCCAAGGCCCGCAGCGATAAGTTTACCGCCCAATCCAGTCAATTCGATACGGAAGCACAAGTCACCAAATTGGAAAATGAATTTACAAATTATTCTATCCGAAACGATCTCTATTATATCCGCGCCCCGCAGGATGGATTTATTAATCGCGCACTTCAGGGAGGACTAGGAGAAACGTTTAAGGAAGGCGATCAACTTGTGGGAATTATGCCCGCTAATATTAAAATGGCCGTAGAAACCTTTGTAGATCCTTTGGATCTTCCACTAATGCATTTGGGGGAGAAGGTGCGTATTGAGTTTGACGGATGGCCCGCTATAGTATTCAACGGATGGCCCAATCTTTCCTACGGTACGTACGGGGGTGTAGTAGTGGCAATTGAAACCTTTATTAGCACGAATGGGAAGTACCGCATATTGTTGGCTCCGGATCCCGAAGACCATCCTTGGCCCATGGAATTAAGGGCAGGCTCCGGTGCAAATACCATCGCCCTTCTTGAAGATGTCCCGATTTGGTTCGAATTATGGCGTCAGCTTAACGGTTTCCCTCCAAATTATTATCAACCCAATAGCGAGATGGCTACGGCCAACAAAAAATAACCATGAGACAGTATTTGGTTTATTTGGCATTTTTGATCGTAACTTTCTCAAATGCCCAGCAAGACTCGCTTGTTTTGGGCTTTAATGAGTATTTGGGCTACGTAAAGAAGTACCATCCTGTTGCCCGGCAGGCACAATTGACGATCTCGATAGGTCAGGCCAATCTGATGAAGGCAAGAGGGGGGTTTGATCCCAAAATTGAGGTAGACTATGAAAGAAAGCGCTTTAAAGGAGATGAGTATTGGGACCGGTTGAATACTACTTTCAAGATCCCTACGTATTATGGGATAGAATTGAAGGGACAGCTAGAACAGGCTGAAGGGGACTTCATAAATCAGGATGAAACCTTTCCCACGGACGGATTATACAGCGCAGGAGTATCGGTAGCTTTGGCTCGGGGTTCCTGGATAAACGAGCGCATGGCTACCTTGCAAAAGGCTAAGTTTTTTAGAGAGCAAACCAAAGCAGATCAGGATCTTTTGGTGAATGAGGTTTTGTACAACGCTTCCATAGCGTATTTTGAGTGGTTAATGGCCTACAACGAGGCAGAGATATTTCGAAACTTTTTAGGGAATGCCACACAACGTTTTAAAGGAATCCGGCAAAGCGCATTGGCTGGAGATATCGCTATAATTGATACGGTAGAGGCTAAAATTGCTGTGCAAAACCGAGAGTTGAGTTTAGTACAGGCACAAGTGAAACTGACGCAAAAAACACTGCAACTCTCTAATTTTTTATGGATCAATGATGTCCCGGTGGAACTGCAACCCAATGTTATTCCAGACCCAGACCCACAAAGAGATATTGATATTACCTTGGAAATTTTTGGAAAGCCGTTGGATAGCTTTACCATAGCAAACCATCCTAAATTAAGGTCCCTGAATTTTAAGATAGAGGGGTTAAATGTAGATAGGCGTTTAAAAGCGAACAAATTACTCCCACAGGTAGATCTGGAGTATAATTTTCTAACGGAAACGCCGGATCAAATTAATTCCTTTAATACACAGGACTATAAGGGAGGCGTATCCTTCTACTTCCCATTATTTCTAAGAAAGGAACGGGGGGATCTTAAGTTGGCAAAATTTAAATTACAGGATGCCCAATTCGAACGGGATAATACCGAGGTGGCCATTCAAAACCAGGTGCTGGGTATTTACCGGGAACTGGATTCTTTTGTCGATCAAAACCGTCTTATCGATACTATTGTTTCGGACTATCGTACCCTATTGGCTGCAGAGCTACGAAAATTTAGCTTCGGAGAAAGCTCCATATTCCTTATTAACGCAAGGGAAAGTACCCTGATCGATGCAGAATTGAAGCAAATTGAGGTCCAGAACAAATTCTTTACTACCAAAGCGAAGCTATTTAAAAGTCTGGCTATTAACCCTGAGAACCTTTAGCATGTTATGGAAGGAGGGAAAAGGCTCGGGAAGCCAACGCAAGCGAAACAAAACCAGCTATCTACTGCTGTTGCCCGCAATACGGTGGTTAAAGACACACTATTTATCTTTTTGGGGATCTTTTCTGCTGCCTTTGGCCTGGAAAGCTTCCTACTGCCCAACCGCTTCATAGATGGAGGAGCAACCGGAATTTCGTTGCTAGTCTCAGAAGTCACAGAAATTCCTTTGGCGATATTGATCATCTTTGTCAACGCGCCATTTTTAATTTTAGCCTATACCACAATTGGTCAACAATTTGCTGTAAAAGCCTTGCTGGCAATATTGGGCTTGGCTATGGTTTTGGCGTTGATTGACTTTCCCGAAGTAACCCAGGACCGACTTTTGGTAGCGGTTTTTGGGGGATTTTTTCTGGGGGCAGGGATCGGAATGTCAATCCGGGGGGGCAGCGTTCTGGACGGAACAGAGGTACTGGCCATTCACTTGAGTAAAAAATTGGGGGTAAAAATTGGGGACGTGATTATAGGGATCAATGTCTTTATCTTTCTGGCAGCAGCATATCTGCTTTCCATAGAGGCCGCTCTGTATTCTATGTTAACCTATTTAGCAGCGTCTAAGACCTTAGATTTTGTCGTGGATGGAATCGAGGAATATACCGGGGTAACGATAATTTCCGTACAGAGTGAAGCGATCAGAAAAATGATTACCGAAAAGTTGGGAAGGGGTCTTACCATTTATGAAGCCAGGGGCGGGTATGGTAAAAAAGGCGAAAGCAATGAGTATGAAGTTATTTATACGGTAATTACCCGATTGGAGATCAGAAAACTTACTGTTGAACTGGAAAAAATAGATCCTTACGCTTTTGTGGTAATGAGTAGCATCAATGATACCAAAGGCGGTATGATAAAAAAGCGTTCGTTCAAATAAATGAAAGTAAAACTATTGATTTAACAATGTTTAACTTTTATACATAAGTGTTTTACTTTTAAAATTCTTTGTTCTGCCGTATCTTTGCTACAAAATAAAAGATGGGAAGAAAACGCTTGAAGAAAGAAGAAGAGCCTCCGGTACTTTTCCCCATGGATAGTAATGGGGAAGTACCTGAAATCTCCAAAATGACGATCGGATCGATCATCAGAATCGGAGCGCCTTCCAATAGATATTATCAGTACATCCACTGTTCTCTTGATTTTTTCAATCATAGTCTGGAAGACCTTTCTGAGATGCTTCATCTTGAAGGTGTAAAGGCCCGGGTAATGGGAATGGTTAAATTAAATGGAGGCGGTAAATACGCTGTAGTTGAATGTGAAGAAGATCCGGGATTTCTCAAGGAAAACTCACGATTATTTATAGAGACTCTTCCGGCACTAAAAAACCACGAAGTAATTGTTGAAAAAATACCAATTGATAATTAGAGATATGAGCTTAGCTATGAAAAAAAGAAGTTTAGGAATGCTTACCGGTTTGTTTTTAACCCTGTTGTTTGCACACGCACAGGTAACCAGACAAGATCATCGAACTGATAAAGAGGAAGAACACCTACTAGTATCTAGCATTGAATATATTGAGCAAGAAGAAGACCTGTTTGATTTAGGATACGATCATTACCAGTATTTGCCGGAAGACTTTGATCCTTTTATTGGAATGATCTATGCACTTGATAGTATACAATACATTGAAGAAGAGCAGGAAGAAATTGTGATCGGAGACGAACCCATTTGGTTTCTCTATTACTAGATAACTCCTTAAAATAAATAGAAGACCCGGAACTTTCCGGGTTTTTTTACTCTTAGTAAGCAACTTTCCGCTAAAGTGCTTAGAGGGAAAAGGGAAAACCGGTGCCTTTGGCTGTGGTTGAATCAATTTGTTGTTTTTGGGCTTTTGGACAAAAATGGCTTTCCTGGTATACGGAAGCTACCGAAACAGATCGCTTTTTAGAGTAAACCCATGAGGAATGTCAGTTTTTTATCGGTTTTCCGACAATACTTTTGTCTAAAAGTGTTTTAAAATGAATACCCTTGCAGAGAATCCAGTGAAAACTATAAAATCAGTCATTCAGAAAGGAATAAACAATGCCATGTCCTATGAGGAGTATAGGGCATTGGTACGTGAACTAGCGGTGTTAAAATCCAACTCTGGAATGGAAAAAACCGAGGCGTTGGCCAATTATACGCAATTGAACGACAAGCGTATGAGCCGTTGGGATAAAACATTGCGAATTCCGGAAGTCATAGCGAACAAGGTGAAACAGTTACGTAAAAAAACTACCTGGTTGGTACTAACAGAAAGCTGGTGTGGTGATGCTTCTCCCAGCCTTCCGGTCATGAATAAGTTGGCTAGCGTATCCCCTAATTTGGAATTGAAAATTGTATTACGGGACGAAAATCCAGAGTTGATGAACCTGTTTTTAACCAACGGCACCCAATCTATTCCAAAGCTGATCGCTCTGGATGCACAGAATAACACTGTTCTTGGAGATTGGGGTCCGCGATCTTCTGCTGCCACTGCCATGGTGAATACGTTTAAAGCCGAACACGGAAAGCTAAGCCCTGAGTTCAAACAAGAACTACAGTTATGGTACAACAAGGACAAGGGAAAAGATATTCTTAACGATTTAATCGCACTACTTGCTTTGGAATAAGTAGGTTATCGTGCCAATTTGTGTGGAGCGTGAAGCAGCACTAAATCTCGCCTTTAAGGCATAGGCGATGGCGTTATCTATAAGACAGTAGTTATTGGTACCGGAACTTTTCTCGTTAAACGTAGCCTCTCTAACATAGCCATCATTATCAACGGTAACATTAATAACCACTTTTCCACCTTCAATACAAGTGTAGATGGGGGGTGGTAAATAATAGGCATTGCGATCGACCAAGGAATAGGAAATGGAAGTACGTTTATCTTTTAAATTTTCCGTGAATTCCTTTTTGTCTGCCTCGCGTTCACCAAGTTGTTCTTTTCTTTCCTGACGTTTTTTGGCCAGTTCTTTCAGGTTTGCGGCATAACCAGCATCATTTTCCAAAAACTCGTTAGGGGTACTGTTTATCTCACGTTCCTCCAGTAATTCTTCCAGCGTCTTCAATGGTTCAGGGTTACCTACGCTGGGTTTGGCGGTTTCGTTAAAAGCCCTATGGCTTTTGACGGGATCACTCTGGGCCAACTGTTCTAATTGTTCTTTCTCTTCCAGTAAGCGTTCTACTTCCTCATCCAAAAGTGCCATTTCAATCACATACTCATCTTCTTCCTTATTGACCAAATGCACATTATAAGCCATTAATACAACAATTCCCATTGTAAAAATGGTGATAATCAGAGATAACTGTTTGTTGTTGAGGTTCATGGTTTTTTTATAACCAAGATTTATCAAAATTATTTCATTTTGCCCACATTTAACAGCTTAGGATGCACCAAGCCATTTTTTAAAAGTTTCAGGTGTGTGGGCTTTATTTACGTGATAATCCCCTATTCTGGTTCTTCGAAGTTGTGAAAGATACGCCCCTGTGTCGAGCGCCTTACCAAAATCGCTTGCCAACGACCGAATATACGTGCCTTTACTACAGACCACTCGAAAATGTATTACGGGGAGTTGTATATCCGTAATTTCAAATGTAGAAATTGCTACTGTCCTGGCGGGGATCTGAACGGTTTCCCCTTTACGAGCAAACTCATAAAGTCGTTTTCCTCCCTTTTTTAGGGCAGAGAATAAAGGAGGTGTTTGTGAAATTTCACCAAGAAATAAAGCAGTGGTTTCACGTATCTTAGTGTCGGTGATATGGGTAACCGGATAGGTAGCGTTTATTTCCGTCTCCAGGTCATATGATGGTGTGGTTGCCCCTAAAGTAAAGGTCCCTGTATATTCTTTACTTTTATCTTGCAATTCCGGGATCTTTTTGGTGGCTTTACCCGTACACAGGATCAGTAATCCGGTGGCCAGAGGATCGAGCGTTCCGGCATGGCCTATTTTGATCTTTTTAAGGTCAAACTTCTTCCGAATTGCCCATTTTAGGGCGTTTACTGCCTGGAAAGAGCTCCATGTAAGCGGTTTATCTACCAAAAGGATCTTTCCTTCCAAAAAATCATGCTTTGTAAAATGTTCCGGTACCATGGATGTAAAATTGCTTCAGACTTTACCCCCAAATGCTCCATCCAATGGCAATAAGGCCTACAAGAAAACAATACGTCGCAAAATACGTTAATTTGCTTTGGCGTACCAAGCGGATCATCCAGGTACAGGCTAGTAGTCCTGCAAGGAAAGCCGCGGCAAAACCGGCCCCCATGGCCCCCATCTGTGCACTTTCAAAATTGATCTCTCCGCTTAAAACATCCTTCGCTACTTTACCTAAAATAAGGGGAACCACCATTAAAAAAGAGAATCGCGCAGATTTTGTTTTGTCAATACCCAATAACACGGCGCTCGAAATAGTTGCACCACTGCGGGAAATACCAGGTAACATCGCCACCATCTGTGCCATCCCGATAATAAATGCACTCCTGTAAGAGACGCCTTTGTCTGTAGTTTTGGCCATATCGGCAAGGTAGAGTAATACCGCTGTAATAATGAGCATAATACCTACAATAATAATGGCCCCATCAAAAAATACCTCCATAAAATCTTCAAGAAAGAAGCCCACTAAGGCGGCAGGGATCATCGAGATCACTATTTTCAGAGAAAACTGGGTTTCTTCGTTCCATTGAAATGTAAACAACCCCTTTATGATAGCCCAGACGTCTTTTCGAAATACAACAATGGTACTTAAGGCTGTGGCAAAGTGTAGTACAACCGTGAACAAAAGGCTCTCTTCGGGAATAGAATTGGCACCGAGAATGGCTTTTCCCAATTCGAGGTGTCCGCTGGATGATACTGGTAAAAATTCGGTTAATCCTTGAATGATGCCCAGGATGATGGCGTCAATCGTATCCAATTAGCTCTTTGTTTTATTGGGATCCAATAAAATAGCGTAGATCTGAATACCCAATCCTAGTACTACCAACAGGGGCGCTAGCCGGATTCTCCTAAAGTTATAGATTTCCGGATTAAAGACATTAGGATCATCACTACCACCGCCACTCATCAAAATAAATCCCAAGGCGATACAGGCTACTCCAATAAAAAGGAATACATAATTCTTACGCTGAAAAATAAACTGAGGACTCCTTTTCTTTTGATTTGTGCTACTTTTCTTACCCATTTGCTTCGGATTGATAACGCAAGTTAACCATTCTAATTGTTTGTGAAATAAATATTTTAAATCGTGGAGAACAAATGGCTCTGCTCAATAATACAAGTCATTCGTACGAAGATTTAAAAACCGCTGAGTGGCAACATACGTGCTTACATAGGAAATAAACACTCCAAGAAAAAGAATACCCACAAATAAAATTACCAACAGCGTCATATCTTCAAATAGGTTTAATTCCGGAAAGGAAGAATTTATATAGTAGAGTACCGTGGCTAAAGCTATTAAGGCAAGAGCAGCACCATAGATGCCAAGCCTTATGTTGGTGATCACAAAGGGTTTTCTAATGAATTTTTTAGTTGCTCCTACCATTTGCATGGTCTTGATAATAAACCTTTTGGAATAGATAGAAAGTCGGATGGAACTATTGATAAGTAACACGGCAATGACCGTAAACAGGGCACTGGTAACTAAGATCCACCAACTGATTTTTTTAACATTGTCACTAAGTAAGGATATCAACGGCTGATCATAACTCACCTCATCGACAAAGGGCTTGCTGGAAATAGTACCGGCAATTTCAGACACTTGTTCCGGGGAAACGAAGTCCGCTTTCAAACGGATATCAAAAGAGTTCTTTAGTGGATTATATCCCAAGAATTCTTGAAAATTCTCACCAATATCTTCACTATATTGTTCAGCAGCGTCTTCTTTGGATACATATACTGAAGATTTGGTGTACTCCGCCATAGCCAAACTTTTCTGAAGTTGATTGATTTCTACAGGTTTTGCCGAATCCTTCAAGAACACGGAAATGGTGATTTGCTCTTTAAAATGATCAGCCAGTTTTTTTGTGTTCAATACCAATAACCCTAATGTTCCCAGTAAAAAAAGCACCAAAGCAATGCTAAGCACTACGGAAAAGTAGGAAGAAATCAAACGTCTTTTCTGATACCGTTCTATGTATTGACTCATGGATTACATTCAATGCTTAAAAATAGAAAAGTAAATCGGTTTTACAGGGATTACCCCTATTTTTGCCCATTGCAAATGCGAATGCAACCATGAAGTACAAATTCCGGGAAATTGAGAAAAAGTGGCAAAACTATTGGGCTACTAACCAAACCTTTAAAGCAGAGAATCATGCAAAAACGCCGAAGTACTATGTGTTGGATATGTTTCCGTATCCTTCCGGTGCAGGTTTGCATGTAGGTCATCCACTGGGGTATATCGCAAGCGATATTTGCGCACGGTATAAACGGCATAAGGGGTTTAATGTGTTACATCCCATGGGCTATGATTCTTTTGGCTTGCCGGCGGAACAGTACGCTATTCAAACAGGGCAACACCCTGCAATTACAACTGCTGCAAATATTAAAAGATATCGCGAGCAGTTGGATGAACTGGGTTTTTCCTTTGATTGGAGCAGGGAAGTACAAACTTCAGATCCCAAGTATTACAGATGGACACAATGGGTATTCATTCAGTTGTTCAACTCCTGGTACAACACCATTTCGGATACAGCCGAACCCATTTCCACCCTGGAATCTATTTTTGAAAAAAATGGGAATATAGAAGTGTCTGCAGCTTGTGATGAAGATACTCCGGTGTTTACAGCATTAGCATGGAAGGATTTGACGCAGGCTGAAAAACAAAGGATTCTGTTGAAATACCGCTTGACGTATCTTGCAGAGGCGGAGGTGAACTGGTGCCCTGCTTTAGGAACAGTATTGGCGAATGACGAAGTAATAAATGGCGTTTCGGAGCGAGGAGGACATCCGGTGATCCGGAAAAAAATGACGCAATGGATGATGCGGATCACAGCCTATGCCCAGCGTTTATTAGATGACCTGGCAACGGTAGATTGGCCACAACCTTTAAAAGATTCGCAAACCAATTGGATCGGACGTTCAGAAGGCGCTTCTGCTATTTTTAACGTTATTCCGAATGCAGATGTTGAGGCGCATGAAACCACAGGTAACGCCGACACTTTGGAAACCTCAGGATCCCATAAAATAGCGGTTTTCACAACCCGTCCTGATACTATTTTTGGGGTTTCTTTTATGACCCTGGCGCCGGAGCATGATCTTGTGGATAAGATCACCACACCTGAGCAAAAGGCTGTAGTAAATGCTTATGTTGCGGCTACTGCAAAACGCTCAGAACGGGATCGACTTTCCGATGTCAAAACAATTTCCGGGGCGTTTACCGGAGCCTACGCCGAACATCCTTTCACCAAAGCTCGTATCCCTATTTGGATTGGCGATTACGTATTAGCCGGTTACGGGACAGGAGCAGTTATGGCGGTACCTTGTGGAGATCAACGCGATTATGATTTTGCAAAACATTTTGACATCCCGATCCCCAATATTTTTAAAGGGGTAGATATCACCGAAGAAGCCTTTGCTGATAAGGCGAATACGGTGATTGCTAACTCCGATTTTTTAAATGGCCTGGATTATCCGAAAGCTACGCGAAAGGTGATCGCCGAATTGGAAAGGATAGGGCAGGGCAAAGGAAAAATCAATTATCGCTTGCGTGATGCGGTTTTTAGCAGGCAGCGGTATTGGGGAGAACCCTTTCCAGTGTATTACGATGCCGAAGGGATCCCTCGAATGTTGGCAGATCAGGATCTGCCTTTAGAATTGCCTGAGGTTAAGAAATACCTGCCTACGGAAACGGGGGAACCCCCTTTGGGAAATGCCACTACATGGGCATGGGATACAAACACACGCAAGGTGGTAGACAATACACGTATTGATCACAAAACCGTATTTCCCCTGGAATTGAATACCATGCCAGGTTGGGCGGGCAGTTCCCAGTACTTTAACCGCTATATGGATCCGCACAATCAGGAAGTTATTTATTCCAAAGAAGCGATTGATTATTGGGAAGATGTGGACCTGTATATTGGCGGAAGCGAGCACGCCACAGGGCATTTATTGTATTCCCGCTTTTGGCAAAAATTTATGTATGATCGCGGCTGGGCGCCTAAAACGGAATTTGCCAGGAAGTTGATCAATCAGGGCATGATTTTAGGAACTAGTGCAATAGTCTATCGAGTTGGAATAACACTTTATATTAAAGTTGGGTATAGCGAATTAAGTGGACGAAACACCACTCAGTTAGGCGATATTTTAAAGGTTTCTAAGAAAAACAACTTATATGTTTCAAAAGGGATTCTCCAAGAAGCAATTAACTTGAAATCGGAGAACCTACCTCATTGGGGATTCGATCAAATTCAAGAAATAGAAAACTTAGGAGAATTGTTCGAAAGGGTGATTCTAAAATACGAGTTGACTAGTGAAGAGATAGATGGGGTAATGAGTGAAAAGTATGTTTTGGTTTATAATGTAACACCAATAAGACTAGATGTCAATAACGTGAATTCGTCAGACGAAATAATCAGTTTTGCGGATATGACAAATTGGAATGAGCATGAAGGGGCGGAGTTTTTGTTGGAAGAAGGCAAATATATCGTTCACAGAGAAGTTGAAAAAATGTCAAAAAGATGGCTCAATGTGGTGAACCCGGACCAGATCTGTGAGGACTATGGCGCGGATTCCTTACGGCTTTATGAAATGTTCCTGGGACCGTTGGAGCAATCCAAGCCCTGGAACACTGCGGGGATCACAGGAGTGCATGGTTTCTTAAAAAAGCTATGGAAGTTGTATCAAACGGTAGATGAAAGTACTCCCACAGCGGAAAATTTGAAAACACTACACAAGACCATCAAGAAAGTGGAGGAAGATATCGAAAACTTCAGCTTTAACACTTCCGTTGCTACGTTTATGATCTGTGTTAATGAATTAACCGCGCAAAAATGTGCCAGCAAGGCGATATTGGAACCCTTAACCATCCTGGTATCCCCCTATGCGCCTCATATCGCAGAAGAGCTATGGGAAAAGTTGGGGCATCCGGAATCAATTGCTTATGTTCCCTTTCCTCAATTTGAGGAAAAATACTTGGTGGAAAGCACTAAGGAGTATCCGATCTCTTTTAATGGCAAAATGCGCTTTACTCTGGAACTGCCATTAGATATGGATAAGTCGGCTATTGAATCGGCAGTTATGGCCCATGAACGAACAGCTAAATATCTGGAAGGGCGTACCCCTAAAAAGGTGATCGTAGTACCCGGGAAGATCGTTAATATTGTAGGCTAATACCTTCTGAAATAACAAATACAACCGATTCGTCTTTTCTTGGGAAATAGGGAAAGGATAAGGTCCTTTGTCGATTTCTCTAAAAGCAAAGCGATCTAAAATCTGGTAAAACATGCCAACCATAGAAGTTATAGGTCTTATCGCAGCTACGTGCACTACAGCCGCATTTGTACCACAGGTATATAAGGCAATACGCCATAAATCCACGGCGGATATTTCATTGACCATGTATGTGGTGTTACTTGTTGGACTTCTACTTTGGTTGGTATATGGGGTCTATCACAAGAGCCTGGCCATTATTTTGGCAAATACGATAACCGCAATTCTTGCGGTAACCATGTTGTTATTAAAGATTAAGCATAAATAAATATAGGGAGGGGTAGTACGATATAATTTATATTTATATAACAAATACCCCATAAAAAATAGGGGTAAGATGTAAAAAAATAGTTTTTTTAAGGATGAACCCCATCTTTTTGTCGAGTTTAATCTTCTAATTTGAAATTTTAATGCAATTTTGAGGGTGTTAATCCATTAATTGCAACAATCATGATCCTAGGGGTACCTAAAGAAATTAAAAACAATGAAAACCGGGTTGGGATGACACCCTCAGGGGTTTTCGAACTGGTAAAAAACAAACATACGGTGTATGTGCAGGCCAAAGCTGGAGAAGGAAGCGGTTTTTTTGATGAGGATTACCTCCATGCAGGGGCCCAAATTTTGCCGACTATAGAAGAGGTCTACGCCAAGTCGGATATGATTGTTAAGGTGAAAGAACCTATTACCAGAGAATATAAACTTATTAAAGAAGGGCAAATTGTATTTACCTACTTTCACTTTGCCTCCAGTGAAACGTTAACCCGAGCTATGGTTGATAGCAAATCAATATGTATTGCTTATGAAACTGTTGAGGATGAAGATGGCATACTTCCACTTTTGACTCCGATGTCTGAGGTAGCTGGCCGTATGGCTATTCAACAAGGGGCAAAATACCTGGAAAAACCGGTAAAAGGAAAGGGAGTGCTTTTAGGAGGTGTGCCCGGGGTAGCACCAGGTAAGGTATTGGTTTTAGGAGCAGGTACGGTTGGAATACAGGCTGCAAAAATGGCCGCAGGCTTAGGAGCGCATGTAACCATAATGGACGTTAATATGAAGCGCTTACGTTATGTAAATGATGTTATGCCCAATCATGTCGTAACCGATTTTTCAAATGAATTCAGGATTAGAAAACATATTAAAACGCACGATCTGATCGTAGGGGCTGTACTGCTAAAAGGCGCAAAAGCACCTAATTTGATTACACGCGATATGTTAAAAGAGATGCATCCGGGTACGGTAATTGTGGATGTGGCTGTGGATCAGGGAGGCTGTGTGGAGACTTCAAGACCTACTACCCATGAAGACCCTACTTATATCATTGATGATGTGGTGCACTATTGTGTAGCAAATATGCCCGGCGCTGTGCCGTATACGTCCACTATTGCATTAACTAACGTAACCTTGCCTTATGTAGTAAAACTGGCCAATCTAGGGTGGGAAAGCGCCTGTCGTAGCGATAAATCTCTTGAAAAAGGATTAAATATTGTGGAAGGTGAAGTGGTCTACAAGGAGATTATTGAGGCTTTTGACTGGGACACTCCGGTTTTGGTATAAAACGTACATTTTGTCAGTATATACACCTCGCTATAAAATGGCGGGGTTTTTGCTTTATAGTAGGTATCTTTAAGTAGAATTAAAATCGAAAAGTCATGATGGGATATTATATATTGATAGGTGCAATTGCTTTGGTGAGCTGGCTGGTAAGTGCACGTCTGAAGAGTAAGTTCAGACATTATTCAAAAGTACATCTGAGAAATGGAATGAGCGGAGCGGAGATTGCCCAAAAAATGTTGGATGATCACGGAATTCGAGATGTTAAAGTAGTTTCTACTCCAGGCATGTTATCGGACCACTACAATCCTAGAAATAAAACGGTAAACTTAAGTGAGGGGGTGTATAACCAAAGGAATGCTGCAGCCGCAGCTGTTGCCGCGCATGAAGTGGGGCACGCTGTACAACATGCGCAGGCCTACGAATGGCTAACCATGCGCTCCAAATTAGTCCCCGTGGTAAGTGTAACTTCCGGAATGTCTACCTGGGTGGTCTTCGGTGGATTAGCCCTTGGAGCTGCGGCAGGGGTTGGGCTGGGGTATTGGATTGCTGTTGCCGGATTGGTAATGATGGCAATGGCCACTTTATTTAGTTTTATTACCCTACCCGTGGAATATGATGCCAGTAAGCGGGCTTTGGTGTGGTTAAAACAGAAAAACATGGTTTCCCAACAAGAGTATACCGGGGCCGAAGATGCCTTAAAGTGGGCGGCAAGAACCTATTTGGTGGCCGCTATAGGTGCTTTGGCTACACTTATCTATTGGGGATTACAGGTGTTTGCGGGTAGAGACTAACGCGAATTGCCTGCAACGTAAAACAAATGGAAAACCTGCCGGAAAGGCAGGTTTTTTTATTTTTAAGGCATGGAAGCGATGGAACCTCTATTTCGTAATATGGAACGTTACGTGGTGTTGCACGAGCACGAAAAAGAACGCATTGCAGCCATTGCAGCACCCGTAAAAATTCGTCGTAGGCAATATATTGATCAACCTGGATTTGTCTCCCGCTATCGAAACTATATTGTAAGCGGTAGTTTTCGTTCTTTTTTTCTGGATAATGAGGGTAAGGAGCATACGGTGCAGATTGCTTTAGATGATTGGTTTGTAAGTGATTTTTACAGCTACATTACACAGACCCCGGCTACGCTTTTTGTAGAGGCTTTGGAAGATGCGGAAATCCTTCGCATGGCTTATGATGATATAGAGCCACTCTGTAGAGAACTCCACGTTTTAAGCGAATATTTTAGAGTTACTACGGAAAAAGCCTTTGCTTTTTCAAGAAACAGGGCATTGTCCGGTTTAAGTAAAACCGCCGAAGAACGTTTTCTTGAATTACAGCAGATGTATCCTACTATGGTACAAAGGGTGCCCCAGAAGGTAATTGCTTCGTATTTAGGAATGACGCCCGAGTTCTTAAGTAAGATCAGAAAAAAACGGGTCTCGGAATCTTAAACTGGTTCAATTCCTTTTCCTAATCTACTTCATTTTTATTTCGATAGACTGGCGCCAACTTTGTAGCGCTAATTAATCTTTAAAATCGTATTTATGGATGTTCGTATTCAAAACCTAATCTTTTGGTTACTTGGATTGCTAATGATCATTTTTGGCTTGAACAAATTTTTGGGTTTCATTAGGGTGGATCCGCCAGCAGATGAAACGGCTCAACAGTTTTTGACGGCACTATTTGGTTCCTACCTCTTCGGGCTTGTAGCGATAGTTGAAATAGTAGGGGGCCTATTCCTCCTAGTCTCAAGAACACGCTTTTTGGGTTGGTTGCTTTTGGCTCCTGTGGTTTTTAATATCGTAGTATTTCACCTGGCGCATGATTTTATTGGTAATGGGATATGGTTGCTGCCATCTTTGTTGTATGGGTTTGGAGGATATTATCTTAAAAAAGAGGTTCTTTATTTTTCAACACAGACGTTATGAAGAAAGTGTGGTTTATTACAGGAATTTCAAGCGGACTAGGAAAAGCACTGGCAGCAGTGGTGATGCAGCATGGTGATGTTGTCATCGGTACTTTCCGAAAGCAGGCTCAGGCAGATGATTTTAACAAGAAAAACGCGGGTAAAGGAAGAGGAGTGGTATTGGATGTAACGGATCATAGCGCAATTGAAAAGGTCATAACACCCATCGAAAGAATAGATGTGCTTGTAAACAATGCAGGGGTTGGTTTTATAGGGGCTGTGGAGGAAGCCACACTCGATGAAACCCGAAGGGTTTTTGAAGCCAATTTCTTTAGTGTGGTAAAGATCACCCAACAGGTATTGCCCAAAATGAGGGCCCGACGAAGTGGGCACATTGTTCAAATGTCTTCGCACGGAGGGTTTGTTGCTTTTGCCGGATTTGGGATCTATAATGCCAGTAAGTTTGCGCTGGAAGGTTTTACTGAGGCATTAGCTAAGGAAGTAGCACCTTTGGGAATACGTACTACCTTGGTAGAACCCGGACCTTTCCGTACCCAGTTTGCTGCTGCTAAACTACCTGAAGCTAAAAAAGTTATTTACGATTATGCAGAAACGGTAGGCGCCTTCCGTTCTAAACTCAAAGGAGTACATGGAAAACAGGAGGGGGACCCTGAAAAGGGAGCGGAAGTGATCCTGGAAAAGGTCAATTCCAATTCGACCAGCTTGCGTTTACCCTTGGGAAAAGTACCACTTACTACTATGCAAATGAAGCTTGATAGCGTAAAGTCGGATTTAGAAAGCAATGCTGATTTGGCCGCCCAAGCCGTTTTTAAATTGTGATCTGTCTATTGATTTGTTGATTGAGCGAAATGAAGGTTTCCGTGCGGGAAACACCTTCAATATGTTGAATGTTTTTGTTGAGCACCTGCATAAGGTGCTCGTTGTCTTTGCATAGTACTTTTATTAAGATAGACCAATTGCCTGTAGTATAATGACATTCCAGTACTTCGGGAATTTTTTCAAGCTCATTTACAGCCCTTGGGTTGCTCATCGCACGGTCCAAATAGATACCGATATACGCCATAGTAGTATAGCCTAAGACCTTTGGATTGATAATAAATTTAGAACCGGAAATGACTTGAGAAGCTTCTAGCTTACGTAAGCGTTGGTGAATGGCTGCCCCGGAGATACCAATCTTTCGTGCAATTTCTAAAATTGGCTTCCTTGCATCTTCCATAAGATGTCTTAGGATCTTTTTGTCAATACCATCTAACTCAAACAAATTATTACCTACTTTCATCTAATCCGTATTAAATAGAAGCTCAAATATAGTTAATGCTTCTATTTCTTAACTCGCTACTGAATTCGGATTGTATCCCAAATAAGGGATTTGGTACTCTTTAAAGGTAATCCCTTGTGCTTGTAGTTCTGATAAAATAGGTTGATACACTTCTTTAGAGATAGGGATTTGCACCCCTGGGGTAGTGATCTTTTTATTCAAAATGTTTAAGGTAGCAATGGCTACCGGTAGCCCTACTGTTTTTGCCATTGCCGTGTAAGTTCTGTCCTCGCCAAGCACCACCATATTGGCATCGAGCTGTTGCTTCTTTCCATTCATTTCGTATCCAAATTTGTGATACATCACTATCATATCTTTTTCATCTTCC
Organism: Bacteroidota bacterium; assembly: GCA_038750505.1. Classification (GTDB taxonomy): domain Bacteria; phylum Bacteroidota; class Bacteroidia; order Flavobacteriales; family Flavobacteriaceae; genus Croceivirga. Next base: position 92,792 of record JBCDHD010000004.1, read on the forward strand.
CCAAGGGTCCAGCTGTTTTCCAGAATATGCTGTAACGCCTGGGCTGGAGTCGCATTAGTGAGGGGTATTTTTTTGTTGGGATTGAAAAGGTCCAGTTCCTTCAGTTTTTCCCACATAATATCGTCCTGATCGATCTTTAAATAATGGCGAAGTTTTAATTCCACAGAATCCGTAGGGGAGTAGGGTAGAAAGAGATTTACAAATTCCCGGAAAGACATGCCTTCAGAGTTTTCGATGTGATACGCATCATCGGTCATCCCGAGTTGCACAAAAATATTCCAGGCCCTGGAAAAACCTACCCTTCGCATGGTACCCCGATATAAGGTCAATACATCGTCTAATCCATACGCCTCCTTATACCATAAAGAATCTCTGTTGGCATAGGCCTCAAACTTCCCGTAGCCTTCAACATCCAGAAATTCCGTTCGTCGAAATAATTTGTGATAGGGAATGTATTTGTAGGTGCCTTCCTGAATGAATTTAGCCGCTCCCCCTTGCCCAGCAATTACCACATTTCGGGGATTCCAGGTGAATTTGTAATTCCAAAGATTAGTGTCGCTTTCGGGTGCTACTAATCCTCCGGTAAAGGATTCAAAAAGCAACATTTTACCTCCTTTTGCCCGAATACGATCTATGACCTCCATGGCACTCATATGATCGATACCAGGGTCTAAGCCAATTTCGTTTAGGAACACCAGCCCCTGCTTCCGAACGTCCTGATCCAGTTCTCGGATCTCCTTGCTTATATACGAAGCCGTAACAAGGTGTTTTTGATATTGAACGCAATCCTCTGCTACTTTAATGTGCATACGAGGCGGTAACATAGAGACCACAATATCAGATTTAGCCACAACCGCCTTCCTGGAAGGGACATCGTTTACATCAACCGGAACTACCTCGCAATTTTCATGGTCCGCTATTGTTGGGGAGATCCCTTTTGGGTTGACATCACCAATGGTTAATTGCAGTTTTTCTGAGTTGGACTTCTTTACGAAGTAATCCAATAAAAATGAAGTGGATTTTCCGGCGCCAAGGACCAAAATTTTTCGAACCATAGGATTAAATTACCTTTGTCACTGAACACTGCTAAAGTATCAAATCGTTATATTTTTAAAAGATTGACACCTTTAAGTTATGAACAAAACAATATTGATCACGGGATTGCTTTTTGGATTGCTGGCGGTAGTACTAGGTGCTTTTGGAGCGCATTCACTGAAAAAAGTACTCACGGTAGAAGCACTAAATTCCTTTGAGACAGGAGTGAAGTATCAAATGTACCACGCGCTTTTCCTAATATTACTTGGGGGTATTGTTACGGTACCAGAGCATACCAAGAAAGTTGTTTTTTATTTGATCGTGTTGGGAATAGTATTGTTTTCTTTTTCGATCTACTTTTTAGCTACGAATAAACTTACTGCTTTTGACTTTCGGAAGATCGGTTTCATTACACCGATAGGTGGTCTCTTGCTTATTTCAGGATGGGCCTATCTGCTTTTTTCGCTTCTATTCAAAAAATAGCATAAACATTACGGTCTTAGGGTATCTTGGGAGCTTTAATTTTTTAGTTTTGTACCCATCTTAAAAGGACAACGAATGGCACATTTTCCCCACGAGTCGAAAACGATTTCGCTAGCGAAGTATGGTATCGATCACAATAACTTTCATTATCAATGCGCTCCTGAGGATTTGCATAAGCGTACGCTGGAGAAGGGAATGGGTAAGGAATCTGCTCTGGGCGCAATAGCAGTAAACACCGGAGAGTTTACCGGAAGGTCCCCTATGGACCGTTTTATTGTTAAAGATGAAATTACCAGAGATAAAGTGTGGTGGGGCGATATCAATATTCCTTTTGGACCTGAACAGTTCGATGCTTTGTATGAAAAAGTGGTGGCCTACATGAATGAAAAAGAGCTCTTTGTACGGGATGCTTATGTGTGTGCTGACCCGTCCTTTACGATGAATCTTCGGGTGGTAAATGAATACCCCTGGTCCAATATGTTTGCGTACAATATGTTTTTGCGACCTGAGGAAAAGGAACTTGAAAGTTTTGAACCGGAGTGGACGGTTCTCAATGCCCCAGGTTTCCGGGCAGATGCCAAAGTAGATGGTACAAGGCAACACAATTTTGCCATTTTGAACTTTTCAAAAAAGATAGCCTTAGTAGGTGGAACGGGATATACCGGTGAGATCAAAAAAGGCATATTTTCGGCACTGAATTTTATTTTGCCCGTTTATCATCAGGTGTTGCCCATGCATTGTTCCGCTAATTTGGGTGAATCCGGAGATACGGCATTATTCTTCGGTTTATCGGGAACCGGAAAAACCACGCTATCAACAGATCCAAATAGAAAACTAATTGGCGATGACGAACATGGATGGACCCCCGAAAATTCCGTATTCAATTTTGAAGGAGGGTGCTATGCAAAGGTCATCAACCTGTCCAAAGAAAGTGAACCTGAAATTTATGCTGCGATTAAGAAAGGAGCCATTCTGGAAAATGTCATTATGGATGAGGAAGGAAATGTTGCTTTTGAGGATGCTACCGTAACCCAGAACACACGAGTAAGTTATCCCATCTATCATATCGAGAATATACAGCAACCCTCTATCGGTGACAATGTAAAGAATGTTTTCTTTCTCACTGCGGACGCTTTTGGAGTGTTGCCCCCTATTTCTAAATTGACTCCTGCTCAGGCGGCGTATCACTTTATTTCCGGATATACCGCTAAGGTTGCGGGTACAGAAGCGGGGGTTGTAGAACCGCAGCCTTCTTTTTCGGCTTGCTTTGGCGCACCTTTTATGCCACTTCATCCTACCGTATATGCCGAAATGCTTAGTAAAAAGATGAAAACGTCCGGAGTAGATGTATGGTTGATCAATACCGGATGGACCGGAGGCCCTTATGGTATTGGTACCCGGATGAAATTAAAATATACGCGTGCTATGATCAGTGCGGCTTTGAGTGGAAAATTAGGGCTGTATACCTACGATACCTACCACATTCACTCTGTATTTGGAGTAGCACAACCTCGGGAATGTCCGGGAGTGCCAACTTCTGTGCTTAGTCCACGAGCTACATGGAACAACGATGAAGCCTATTACAAAACTGCGTTTAAATTATCTAATGCGTTCCGGGAGAATTTTAAGAAATTTGAATCCTATGCTAGTGAAGAAATTCGCAGAGGTGGCCCCCAACGATATGCTTTCTAATTAAAAAAGCCCCTTTCAATGGGGCTTTCTTAATTAGGAATATGATACTTTCTTATTTGTTAGCATCCGCTATATACTTTTGAAGTGCCATGGTCATAGAAGGTGTCTCAGGCGTTGGTGCTTTGATATCTATTCGCAGACCCGCTTCTGTGGCAGCTTTTACTGTACTGTTTCCAAATACGGCAATGCGAGTATTGTTTTGCTCGAAGTCAGGAAAATTTTGAAGTAAGGACTCAATGCCGGAAGGACTGAAAAATACAAGAATATCATAATACACATCGCGCAGATCGGATAGGTCACTGATAACTGTTTTATAAAAAATACCGCGTTTCCAGTTCAGTTGCAAATCATTCAGGACTTTAGGGATTTCTGCTTTCAACGTATCCGATGAAGGAAGCAGGAATTTTTCGTCCTTGTATTTCTTGAACATTGGGATCAGGTCTCCAAAAAGACGTTGTCCCACGTAGATTTTACGTTTTCTGTACACCACATACTTCTGAAGATAATACGCTACCGCTTCAGATTGGCAGAAGTATTTCATGGTATCCGGTACTTTGAATCGCATCTCTTCCGCTATTCTAAAAAAATGATCTACCGCGTTTCTACTGGTGAGAATTATTGCAGTGTATTCATTAAGGTCAATTTTTTGTTGGCGTACACTTTTAGCTGATTCTCCTACCACATGAATGAAAGGTCTAAAATCTACCTTGACCTTCGATTTTTCAATTAATTTGGAATAGGGAGAATTTTCCATTTTCGGTTCTGGTTGCGAAACCAAAATCGTCTTTACTTTCATAGACTTCAACTGTTTAAAAAGCTGATAAAAATTACTAAGGGTGCAATTTCGAGAGTGCAAAGGTACAAAATAAAATAGAATATATTGGGGACGATCAATTTTTGATGGTTGCGAAAAATGTTGGTTAAACCAATACCATTTATAACTAGAATAAGCAGAATAACCGTATACGCCACCGGTAAATAATTATGGAAAATGTAGATTAAAAGGAGGTTTCCCACAAAGGCCAAAATACCACTGTAATTGAAATAGCTTAGTTTTTCAAAAATTAGATTCATCATTAACGGTGAGTTTTCAAAAAAATACCCATTGCCTAGCTGGAGGATTATTTTAATTAGCAGATAAATGCACAGTAGGGCCAAAACCACCCAGAAGAGATAAGGAGAAGCATCCGGATCTTCACCCTGAGCGTAACTACGTATTAGAAATAGGAATAAAGAAATATTAAGCACTTGAAAAACTGTAAGCAAAATATGGAAGCCGTTAAAAAGCCTACCTTTTTTCTTATTGATGGTTAAATACTTACGGTTAAAAGGGAGCGCTACAAAAGAGAAGAAGGAAGCTTTAAAAAAATATTTGCCAACAGTGATAATGACTAAGCCAACGAATAAAATAAGGGTGATCCAGTCCCAATTTGATACACTGCGCGCGATAGCATCCATTATTTTACTTTTATGCTTTGGCTATTAATACCCGATTGGAGACCGTTTTCTGAAATACTGAATTTAACAAACCGGGGATTTCCTTTTTTTGGTTTAGGGAGCGTGTAATACCAACTTGTGGTGTCCATAGGTTTCAGAAAACGATTTTTTTTGGGATCCGATGACAACGACCGTATTTCCATGATATCCTTATACTGATCTAAATAAGCAATGTTCAGTTTGATCTTTTCAATTGGAATAGTATCCCTGTACGGGTTGTAGATCTTTACAATCTGATTTTCCTGCGTAAGATCAAGTGCATTTTCATCCAAATAGCACCGAAGTTTGCGATAGGACTCAAAATCATCCATATACCAACCAAAATAGCGATTGGATCGTACAGGAACATATGAAAAATCTCCGGTTTTGGCAAAGGGCGTTACATAGGCAACTCGCCGATGCTGCATCTTTGCTTCCGAAGCATCTATGCTGTACTGGTTTTGTCGATAATAGATATTATTCAGAGAGAAAGCGGCATTCCCGGAATAAAAGGCATACATAGGCGCCCTTCGGTAACTGTTTTCAAATACCACCGGGGTATCTCCAACAATAGTGTTTAGTGTCTTTACCCACTGTTTAGGGCCATGCGTTTCATATCCTATAAAAGGGATCAACGGTTGATACAACAACCAGGCCCGGGCATAAAATAGTAAAAGAAGGCTTGTCATTCCCAGACGAAACATCCATCTTCTTCCCTTTGCATTTGCTATGAGATACGGAAACACCAAGACCATCATAGGGACGCAAATTACAATGACCCATTGGGCTTGTGCTCTTCTTTGAAAGCTTGATAGGAAGAAAAAGAAAATAATCCCATAGCTTAAATAAACCAACGATTTGGTAAAAAGATCCTTTGGCTTTGTAGTGATTAGCGCCCAATAGAACCAGGGAAAAAGCAGTCCAAAATTCACGATTAAATTCAAAACATACCCTAAGGTAAACTCGGCAAAATCATAAGGCTGATTGGGTCGTTCAAAAAGATGGTATTTAACGGAAATGAAATCATTTTGATACAACCAGTTCAAATGCGGTAAATACACTACAACCGCTACCGCTAGAGCGAGCCACGCATATTTGTTTTTGAGTAAGGACAGATTGGAAATAAGAACAAAAAAAATAACCAGAACCGCGTGATATTTGCTATATAAAAGCGCAGCCATAAGTACACCTAAGAGCAGTGCCAACCCAATACTTTCCTTTTCGAGGAACTTTTTGTACGCAAGCAAGAAAGCAGCTGTGAAAAAAAGTAAAGGCGTATCGGGTAAAGATAAAAATCCATAGGCGTTAAAGAGCACCATGGAAAAAAGTAGCAAAAAGAAATGCGGCACATATTTCTTTTTTTCTGGGGGGGCGATTAACAACCACAGGATTAGTGCTGTTGCTCCCGAAAGAATACAACCCATAAACCGTACACCCAATTCCTGGCTAAAAAGCAGACCACTTAGCTTAACTAAAAACGCAACCATTGGGGGATGATCAAAATATCCCCAGGCCATATCTTGGGAATAATACCAATAATAGGCTTCGTCATAAATAATTGGAGTAAAATAGGCTTGAATCAGGTTGATGAGTAAAAGCAGTCCGAGAAAAACAAAGAAAGATCTGGAAAACTGGTTCGCCATCAATGAACAATTTCAGCGGTCAAAGGTAAGCATTCTTACAAATCAAGTTCTGTTTGCTTTGCGGAAGACACCATCATAAAAGCAAACAATACACTATTTTTACGATTTAAAGTTTGAAGCAGTGGAAGCGGGACTGGTGATCATACCCACCTTTAATGAAATAGAGAACGTTGAGGCGATTATCAATACGGTCTTTGACCTGAAAAAGGATTTCCATATTTTGGTGGTAGATGATAATTCTCCGGATGGTACCGCTCAGAATGTGAAACAATTGCAGCAGCAGTTCCCGGAACGTCTCTTTCTGGAAGTCCGTACACAGAAATCGGGCTTGGGAACCGCGTATATCCATGGTTTTAAATGGGCGTTGCAACGGGAATACGAGTATATTTTTGAAATGGATGCCGATTTTTCGCATAAGCCAAGTGACCTTTTACGATTGCACAGGGCCTGCCTTAATGGTGCGGATGTAGCCATCGGTTCTCGATATAAAAAAGGAGTAAATGTGGTGAATTGGCCGTTGAGCCGTATTTTGCTGTCCTACGGAGCGTCATTTTATGTAAAGTTAATAACGGGTATGCCCATACACGATCCTACTGCCGGGTTTGTCTGTTACAAAAGACAGGTACTGGAAAAGATCGATCTGGATTCTATTCGTTTTATCGGGTACGCTTTTCAAATTGAGATGAAGTTTCGGGCCTATCTCAAAAAGTTCAATCTTGTTGAAGTCTCCATAATTTTTACCGATCGTATCAATGGAAAATCCAAAATGAGCTCTAAGATCATTTGGGAAGCCGTTTTTGGTGTTGTTGTAATGAAATTCAGGAGTATGTTTTCAAAAAAATCATTTGGATAATGAAGCAGATATTGCTTAAGAATGCAACCTTGGTGAATGAGGGAGCGGTCAAAGAGACTGATATTTTGATCAAGGGAAATTTTATAGAACAGATAGCAAGGGATATCACCATACCCAATGCTCAGGTAATTGACCTGAATGGCAGTTATATACTGCCTGGAATCATAGACGATCAGGTTCATTTTCGGGAACCCGGACTTACCCATAAGGGCACTATCTATACCGAAAGCCGAGCAGCCCTGGCAGGGGGGATTACTTCTTTTATGGAGCAACCCAATACCGTTCCGCAGACCACCACGCTACAAAAATTGGAAGAAAAATTTCAAATTGCTTCCGAAAGTGCTTTCGTCAATTATTCCTTCTTATTTGGAGGGACGAATGATAATCTTGAAGAACTAAAGCGCCTGGATAAAAAACAGTGTTCCGGAATAAAATTGTTCTTGGGATCTTCCACAGGAAATATGCTGGTAGATGACGAAAAAGTATTGGAACAGATTTTTTCTAATACCGAAATGGTAATATCCGTGCATTGTGAGGACGAGGGGACCATACGGAGCAACTTGGAACGATACCGGGCCAAATTTGGTGAGGATATCCCTATCGCGTATCACCCAAAAATTCGAAGTGAGGAGGCGTGTTACCTTTCTTCCTCAAAGGCAGTAGCGCTTGCGAAAAAAACCGGAGCAAGATTACATGTATTTCATCTTTCTACAGCAAAAGAGTTGCACCTATTTACAAATACCCTGCCGTTAGAACAGAAAAAGATCACTGCGGAAGTATGTATTCATCATTTGTGGTTCTCTGAAGAAGATTATGCTAAAAAAGGAAACCTGATCAAGTGGAATCCCGCTGTAAAAACGACCCGAGATAGAGAAGGCCTTTGGGAAGCGCTTTTGGATGGGCGTATTGATGTAGTGGCTACCGATCACGCACCGCATACATTAGCGGAAAAAGAAAATGTTTACACCAAAGCGCCCTCCGGAGGACCTTTGGTACAACATGCCCTGGTTGCGATGTTAGAAAGGCATAGATCTGGAAACATTAGTTTACAGCAGATCGTTCAAAAAATGTGTCATAATCCCGCCGTGTTATTTGAGATTGAGAAAAGAGGTTTTATCCGAGAAGGATATTATGCAGACCTTGTGCAGGTTGATTTGAACTCTCCCTGGGAGGTCAACAAAAGCAATATTATATGTAAGTGTGGATGGTCTCCCTTTGAAGGAACTCGCTTTAGCTCACAGGTAAAACGTACTTTTGTAAATGGGCATCTGGCGTATGAAGACGGAAGAATTTCGGAAGAGCGCAATGCAAAGCGATTGACCTTTGATCGTTAAATCGAATTATGCGAACAGTAGTTATCTTTTTGGGCCTCATGGTATTGGCGGGTTGTAAAAAAAAACTGATTGACCCCCCGGCTGATCTGATCCCGCAAGACCGTATGACTGAAATACTATACGATCTCGCTGTATTGAACGGGATTAAATCCACCAACCCATCGTTCCTGGAGAACTACGAAATAGAAACCATGCCCTATTTATATAAAAAGCATCAGGTAGACAGTGTACAATTTGTACGTAGCGATCAATACTACGCTTCTATTCCACAGCTGTATCAAAGCATGTATGAGGAAATACAAAAACGATTGGAGGGTCAGGTAAAATTGATCGATGCGGCCAGGGATCAGCGTAACGATAGCATCAGGAGCATGAATAATCGCCGAAGGGACAGTCTTAACCAAGGGAAAAAGGCTAATCCCTAATTAATTCCTCTAAAAAAAGGGCACTACATTTTTGAATGGTCTCCTCCAGGGAGCCATACTCAAAATCCAACTGATTTTTCAGTTTTGAATTATCGTAAACTTCGGTTGTTCTTAGTTGCCGCGCAACCACTTTTGACAGTCTCCGCCTTTTACCAGAAAACGCAACCCGCAGCCAGTCCAAACGCCAGAACAAGGAAAGCATCCAATGCTTTAATTCCTTGGAGGGAGATTGTTTTCCCAGTGCTTTGGCAAGCGTGTTGCTAAAGGCCTTAAAACTGAGATTTTCGCTAACCAGTATAAAACGTTCATTGTTAACAGCGCTGGCCATAAGTTGAATCATGGAAGCCACTACATCTGTAATGCTTACAAATCCGGTACCTCCGGGTAAATAATATTTGGGTTCTTTAAAGGCAAAAGAAAAGAAACTTCCGCTTCCTTTTCTCCAGAAACCAGGCCCAATGATCACTCCGGGGTTCACAATAACTACCGGGACGCCTTCCTGGGATAGGCGCCAAACCTTCATTTCTGCCAAATGCTTGGAATGGGCATAGGTAGTGGTGATGGATAGGTCCGACCATTCATTTTCTTCTGTAGCGATCTTGCCCGGAAGGCTAGGGCCAATAGCGGCAATAGAGCTGGCAAAACAGAGCTTTTTAATACCGTGTTTGATACAAAGGTTAACTATATTTTCCGTTCCCTTTACATTTATTTCCAACAGCGCTTTGTCATCTTTAGGGTCAAAAGAGACCAATGCAGCACAATGGTATACCTGAGTGATGTTTTGAAATGTAGGGGACAGTGACGGTAGGTCTAAGATATCTGCCTGTACCCATTCAATTTGGTCGATCAGGGTTTTCGGCGTTTTGGAGTAGTAGGCAAATATTTTTTCGGTGGCTTTTATTCTTGTTGCGTCCCGATACGTAGCTCTGATAGCGTGTCCGTCGGCTACCAATTCATAAAGTAGATGCGCTCCCAGCAAGCCGGTTCCTCCCGTAACTAATATCATATTCAAATGTACCGATTTCAAGAGCATTTCTTAGAGGGAAAGCGGTAAGATTCTATATTTGCAGGGATTTTCCAGAAATACCATGGCTAAAAATTTTGTCGCTGAATTACAGTGGAGAGGGATGTTACATGATGTAATGCCCGGAACAGAAGAGCATTTGTTAACCGGAATGCAAACCGCTTATGTTGGAATTGACCCTACTGCAGATTCCCTGCACATTGGTCACTTGGTAGGCGTTATGATGTTGCGTCACTTTCAATTGGCAGGTCATAGGCCGTTGGCCTTGGTAGGAGGTGCCACTGGAATGATCGGGGACCCTTCAGGAAAATCTTCTGAGCGGAATTTACTGGATGAGCCTACCTTACGACATAACGAGAATGCTATTAAAGAACAGCTTTCCCGGTTTTTGGAATTTAACAGTACTTCCCCTAATGCTGCGGTGTTAGTGAACAATTATGATTGGATGAAGGAATTCTCTTTTCTGGGATTCATCCGGGATATTGGTAAGCACATTACTGTCAATTACATGATGGCTAAGGATGCTGTACGAAAGCGGTTATCTACTGATGCCAAAGAAGGGATGTCCTTTACCGAATTCACGTATCAACTGGTACAAGGATATGATTTCTTGCATTTGTACCGGGAGTTGGGCTGTACCCTTCAAATGGGCGGTAGCGACCAATGGGGAAATATTACCACAGGAACGGAACTCATTCGTCGTATTGATAGTGGCAAAGGCTATGCCCTTACCTGCCCGTTAATTACAAAAGCAGATGGCACAAAATTTGGGAAAACGGAAAGTGGTAACATTTGGTTGGATGAGGGACGTACCTCTCCGTATAAATTTTACCAGTATTGGCTAAACACTTCTGATGAAGATGCTGAAAAATACATTAAGATCTTCACCTTTCTCGACAAATCAGAGATTGAGACCTTGGTAACAGAACACAAAGAAGCCCCCCATGTCCGGGAGTTGCAACGCAAGTTAGCTGAAGAGGTTACCCTGTTGGTGCATGGAAAAACCCATCTGGAGAAAGCGAAAAAAGCAAGTTCCATCCTGTTTGGGAAGTCTACCTCTGAGGATCTAAAGCAGTTGGATAAGCAGACCTTTTTGGATGTATTCGACGGAGTACCCCAAGTTCAACTCCCAATTTCCGAATTGGAAAATGGCCTGGATATGATCGAAGCACTATCGGCTAAGACAGGGTTTTTGAATTCCAATGGAGAGGCCAGAAGGGAGTTGAAGCAAAATTCTATTTCGGTAAATAAAGCAAAGGTGAAAGGGGAGTATTTGATTACGAAGAAAGATGTAGTCAATGATCAATTTGTCCTTTTGCAACGGGGCAAAAAGAGCTATTTCGTGTTAGTATTCGAATAGCACGCAACTCCCGCCGTTTTGCACATCTGTTAGAGGAATTCTAATAGCTTCTTTTATGAAAAAGGTCTTCTTTTTTTTCGTCCTTATTTTCATTTCTTGTTCGGATGATGATACTGAACTAACTGATAACGCACTAGATGGAAAATGGGTATTACGTGAGGTAAGTTGCTTTTGTTTTTTTGATGAAGATTTTGAATTTAGCCAACATAGTCTAGCTTTTGAAAGTGAACAACAGCAGGTAACGATTGAAAATTCAATAGATACTTTTTTTATTACCGGGCAGGCTGGAGTATATCCTTTCACGGCAACAGGGGATATCGTAAAGATAAATGACGATCGCGAGTATAGCTATGAAGTATCGGATGAAACTTTAACGCTTAGGTACATTGATGATCCTGATATTGCCGACGATGAAATTACTTTGATGTATAACAAGGATTAAAATACCATCAGGTTGCAGCCACGTATTTCGGCATGATCAAATCGTCCTAATACCTCAAACGTACCATCCGGATACACTTTACCAAGGTCTTGGGTAGCTATAAAGGCACAGGAATGGATATTGGCAAGATCAATGATGTTTAATCCTCCTGTTTTACCTGTTAGTTGTGGCGATAGTGGATCCTCTGGATCCCTTGATACCACCGTCATCCATGGCGGGCATCTGAAAGTGCCTTCACCGGAGGAATAGGCTTGCGAAAGCAGTTCTGTCATTCCGTATTCCGAATGAATGGTAGCCACCCCAAAAGCTTGTTTCAAAATGTGATGGAGTTCATAACGCACCATTTCCTTTCTTCTGCCTTTCATTCCCCCGGTTTCCATAAGTATGGTATGTTTCAACTGCCCTTTGAAATGGGATGCTAAATCCATTAGGGCAAAAGAAACCCCTAGGAGTAATGTTTTGGTTTGTTGTTGCTCCAGGTACCTTATTTTTCTTTTAAGTGCTTGGAGGTCGTTGAGATAGAAACCGCTATCAGGATGTCTGGATTGCGCAATTAAATCGTCCACCATATAAATCAATGAAGAACCCTCCCGCTCCAGATAAGAGGGTAAGAGCGCGAGAATACAGTAGTCCTTAGGCGGGCCGTAAAAAAGTGAAAAAGCGGTACTATAACTTTTTCGATACAGTTCAATATCTGCAACAAAATGCGTGCTTCGGGTAGTGCCGGTAGTACCACTGCTGGTAAAGCGAGTTGGGGTAACCGGGGAGCCACTGACCACTTTTTTCGATTTAAAGAATGCAATAGGCAGGAAAGGAATATTCTCCAGAGCGCGTATCGCTGAGACATTCGTATTTAGGTATTGGCAGAACGACCTGTATACCGGGTTATGTGCTGCTTGATAACGGAAAAGCTGAAGCGCTTTGTTTTGAAACTCCTCTTGGTTTGCAATCTGAAATACGGAGTTGGCTTCAAAAGGTACCATCTTACAAAATTAGCCAAAATAAAAAGCCCTGGCACATTGGCCAGGGCTGGATTTAGGGTTAAGTTCAGCTAGTTATTTGACCACTAGTTTGCGGGTCATGGTGTGTTTGTTTTCTGTGATCTGCAAAACATATACGCCGGGTACCAGTTTTGCAATGTTTAAGGTATTCGTAGTTATTTTGTCTGTCAGTACAACTTCGCCAAAGACATCAAAGATCTGTATGGCTTTAGTGCCATTGGTTTCAGTTGTAATGTAAATTTCTTCACCATAGACCGGATTGGGGTACATCTTAAAACCCCCTACCGATGTTGCTGGTGTATCGTTGACACTAACCAATTCCTGTCCAAATGAAAATAGTGGTGCCATAAATAGAATTAAGTAGAGTTTCTTCATACATACCGATTTGGGATTTAGGCAGTTTAAAGGTAGGAAAAGGACTTAGGGATGCACAGAAAATGTTGTGAAACGCGGAACTTTGTAGGTAAGGGTTGCCCTGGAAGGAGAATTTCCGGGGTAAAAGACCTTATTTCAGGACATTACTACTTGATCACCAGTTTTCGGGTGGCCACCTTATCCCGCTCAACGACCCTTAGGATATACACCCCTTTGTTCAAATTAGAAACATTGAGTTCATTGCCTAAAAGCGTAGTTTGCAGTACTTGAGTGCCCAATACATCAAAAACATGGATATTCTTTGGGGCATTACGTGTAGTTTCAATGTAGACTTTTCCGTTAAGTGTAGGATTGGGGTACAACTTAAATCCTTCGATGTCACCAGAGGTCTGGGATTGTTGTGAAAAACCCAAAACGCAAACAAAAAAGAAGAGCACAAAGTAAAGTTGCTTCATAAAGTACTGGTAACAAAGGCTGTGCCACAAATATAGCTATTTTGCCTGGGCGTCCTAAGTGGTTTGAAGAAAATACGGACAGTTTTCGATGAACGGTATAAAAAAGCCCCTGCATTGGCAAGGGCTTTTCCAATTTTGCCAAATTCAGTTTACATATACCTTACGTGTGCCTTTCTCACTTTTAATAATGTAAATACCCGAATTTAATTGATACACTTCACTGTTTTCCTCATATGGACTGGTCACTGTCTTAGAGAGCACTTGCTGCCCGCTGAGATCGAATACCTCAATATTGTATGCGTCTAACGGACTTAATCCAAAGCCATTTAAGTCTGCCCTTAACGCAAAGGGGACAATCGGGGTTATAATGGGTCCTTTTCCTGCACTTGATGAAATTCTTAGTCTTATCGGCGCAACATTGTTGTCTTCATTATCGCCCTCGTCCACAAGATCGTTATCATCAACCACGATAAGCACGAAAAAGGGTTGGTTGTTCTTTAAATTATCTGGAAAATCTGCAGCTATAAGACTTCCACCAGCGATATCACGAAATCCGCCTTCACTAATTGAATTTACGTTTCTAGTTTGACCAATTTGTATGTCGTCGTCGTCAAATTGGTTATCAGCAGAGACGAAATACGCAAGCCTTGATTGCGGAGCATCACTATCACCGGTGTTTTGTACTCTGATTGAGTTGATTCGTAGGGGACTCGAAGACGTGTTCAGCCTATGGCTATCTGAACCCAACTGACTCAATCGAGAACTACAACTAGTACAATCACTGATTACAACGGTGTTAAAAGTATCAATTTCTAAATCTGGGTCGCCCTCTATTTGAATGGGAATGGCCACAGTATTGTTATTTTCATTATCCCCCTCATCGACGCTATCGGTACCATCGGCCCTAAAAATAATGTACTGGGTATCCAACCTGTCTAGGGGTAGCGTTAAGGATGCGGATTCCGAACTGCTTGTCTGATTTACAGCTAAGGATTGTACAGCATCCGTAGCAAGCATTTCATCGCCAGTGCCTATGGTAGCGTTCGATGAAATCCAATACTGTAACGTAGAAGTTCCCGCATTTTGCACTCCTTGGTTCCGTACACGCGCATTAACGCTAATCTGTTGACCTGGGGTAAAGGGACCGCCGAGCACTGTGGCATTGGTAACTACGAGATCAGGAGCAGGGGTAACACCATTGATAAAAATACTTCGTGCACGGAGGTTATTGCTGGTATTTTGATCATTGATGTCCAGTTCCCAGATAATATAGTATGTTCCGGTAGTTAGACCATCTGGCACACGAGGGAAATGATTCTCATCATCATCAGCACCGGGGGATAGGGCCCGTACGACATCAAAGTTGGAATCCGGTATGATGCTACCATCTATATTGGAGGTTAGATTCAAAGGAATTGGATTGCCGTTTAAATTGGGCGAAGTATTCAAAAAATAGTACAACCTAAAGGAAGGGGTAGGTGCAGTACCGCTGTTGGTAAGCTCCGTCCGAATAGCTATCGTTTGATTAATGGATGCGGAACTGGGTGTTTCTGATGAGGATATACGAGCGTCCTGGGCAAGAGAGCATAAATATGTGGCAAAGGACACAAATAGTAAAGTAATTTTTTTCATGGGGTAGTATTTTAAAATTCATACTTAAAATAAGGTAAAATCTTACATAAATAGGAACTTTTAATGTTATTAAAAAGTAAAAAAGCCCCTGCGTTAGTAGGGGCTTTTTTACTTTTTTAATTTTTAGTGCTTACCTAGTTGTTGATCCAAGCAAAGTCACCCTCCACAGTCGTTGAAGAGGTATACGTGGCAGCACCATCAGCGGCAGCACCGTCAATTACTAACTCAGCAGCAGTAGAAGAACCGGCAAATTCAAATAAAGTACTAAAACCAGTAGCAGAGAATCCGTTTATAGTAGCTGTAGAAGCACTCTTCATTTGGATACCTAAAGTTGCACCACCAGTAGTAGTAGTAATTGTTAAGTTGTTTAGCGTTGGGTTACTAGCCGTACCATCGGCCTCAACCGCTGTGGAAAATTCTACACTGTTAGTAACAAAAGCACTATCTAAAGTACCATTCCAACCTTCAGTCCAGTCGATAGCATCATCTTCTATGTTTTCTGCATAGAAGTTAGTAACACTTACCGTACCACCAAAGAACTCAATACCATCATCAGCACCCGCAATTACTGCAACATTGCTTATAGAAGTACCAGTACCAACAGCATATAATGATAATCCGTTAAACTGGGAATCGGCATTGATTTGGGCACCAGTATTACGTAAGATCAAGTAATCTATGCTTCCTGAGTCGTCAGCATTATCGGTACCACCATAAACAAGACCACCTACTTCTGCAGTTACGTCCGTACCAGCGACGGTTGTAGCGTTACCGCATAGTAATAAACCACCCCACGCGTTCCCGTCTACTGAACGCATTTCAACTGGGTTAGCCATAGTTCCTTGAATATCTATCGCAGCACCTTGTAATACAGCTAAATAGTTAGCCGTACCAGAAGCAGATACTATTTCGGTACCAGCAGGGATGGTTAACGTAGCACCACTGTTTACCAATACAGGACCAACAATTGTGTACTCTACACTAGCATCTAAAGTTAAGTCAGAAGTAATATTTGCTGGAAGTTGCGATGTTTCACCAGAACCTGAACCAGCATCAGTTACCCACGCAAAGTTACTAGCGTTGGTTGGAGAAGTATCGTAAACAGCATCATCAGCTTCGTCAGCAGGTGCACCGTCAATTACCAAATCAGCAGCAGTAGAAGAACCGGCAAATTCAAATAACGTACTAAAACCAGTAGCAGTAAATCCATTTATCGTAGCACTGGAAGCACTCTTCATTTGGATAGCTAAAGTTCCATCTTGTCCAGCATCTATAGAAGTGATAACAGTTAAATCTGTTAGCGTTGGGTTACTTGCGGTACCATCAGCTTCAACAGCAGTAGAAAATTCTACATTATTGATGATGTAAGCAGTATCTAAATTACCGTTCCAACCTTCCGTCCAGTCGATGGCATCGTCTTCTATATCTTCAGCGTAGAAGTTAGTAACACTTACCGTACCACCAAAGAACTCAATACCATCATCAGCACCACCAACAACAGCAACGTTATCTATCGAAGTACCAGACCCAACAGCATATAATGATAATCCGTTAAATTGAGAATCAGCATTAATTTGAGCACCAGTATTACGTAGTATTAGGTATTCTATATTTCCAGAATCATCGGCAGCATCGGTACCACCATAAACAAGACCACCCACTTCGGCAGTTACATTGGTACCTGCAACAGTTGGAGCATTACCACATAATAATAAACCACCCCAAGGATTTCCATCACTAGAACGCATTTCAACAGGACTACCCATAGTTCCTTGAATATCGATCATGCCGCCCTGTAACACAGCCAAATAGTTGGCAGTACCAGATTCAGATACTATCTCAGTACCAGCAGGGATGGTTAACGTGGCACCACTGTTTACCAATACAGGACCGCTAATAGAATATTGTACTGAGGCATCTAAAGTAATATCAGAAGTAATGTTTGCAGGTAGTTGACCACCATCCAATGTTGCATCGGTGGCCCAAGCAAAATCACTAGCGTTGGTTGGAGAAGTATCGTAAACCGCATCGTCAGCTTCGTCGGCGGGTGCACCGTCAATTACTAACTCAGCCGCAGTAGAGCTACCGGCAAATTCAAATAAAGTACTAAAACCAGTAGCAGTAAAGCCATTGATAGTAGCACTGGAAGCACTCTTCATTTGGATAGCTAAGGTTCCATCATCTCCGCCATCTATAGAAGTAATAACTGTTAGATCATTAATAGTTGGGTTGCTTGCAGTACCATCGGCCTCAACTGCAGTTGAAAACTCTATTGTGTTAACTACATAGGCAGTGGATAAGGTTCCATTCCAACCTTCCGTCCAATCAATAGCATCGTCTTCATTATTTTCCAAATAAATATTCGAAGCAGACACTGTACCTCCAAAGAATTCAATACCATCATCAGTACCATTAATAATGGCTACGTTATCAATAGTTGTACCGGAACCAACGGCATATAACGATAACCCATTGAATTGAGAAGTGGGATTGATTTGAGCTCCAGCATCCCTAATGATTAGATATTCTATAGACCCTGAAGAATCTGCATCATCAGTACCACCATATACTAGACCCCCAACTTCGGCAGTGACATTGGTCCCTGCAGTGGTGGTGGCATTACCACAAAGCACTAAACCTCCCCAAGAACCTGCGCCTCCAGTGGAGCGCATGACAACAGGGTTGGCTGCCGTACCTTGGATATCGATACTACCGCCTTGCAAAACCGCCAAAAAATTATCGTCACCTTCATTTGCTACAATTTGCGTTCCTGCAGGAATGGTCAAGGTTACCCCTGAAGCTACCTCTACAGTACCATCAATGGTATACTGTTCTGAGGCATCTAATGTTGTGTCTTCATCAATAGTGCCCGAAAGAACAGTGTTAGTTGGGCAGGCATTGGAGCAGGATCCTCCACAATCAACACCTTCTTCGTCTCCGTCTTGTACGTTGTTGGAGCAAGTATCAGGATCTGGTGGTGTAGGATTGTCATCATCGTCATCACTACAACTTACAAATAAGACCCCGACTAAAAAAGCCAGGCTTAGTAATTTAATTAACGTTTTCATCATCATTTATTTAGTTTAAAATTTATAGTTAATGCTCAAATTGGCGTTCACGCCTCTAGTGTAACTTAATACCGTCTCTTCTTGAGTAGCAGTGGAATTACCGAAGCTTGAAGCTACTTTTTGGAAGCGACGGATTTCGGGGTTTAACATGTTCTTTGCCGAAGCTCCAATACTCCAATGATCATCTATATCTTTACTAAAAATGAAATCGAGTACTACAACACCACGTTCAATAATTTCGCCATTGAAACTGGTGTCTTCGAAGAAAACTCCAGGATTATTGGGGTCCTCACCTTGAAAAATTGGTGAACCTAAAGAAAAAATTCTGTCAGACGCGTAGTTAGCTGATATAGTGAACTCATAAGGATGCTTATTTCCGGTGTTTAGTGTTAATGCCAAATTGGTAGTCCAATCCGAAGCACCCTCTAAACCTATTTCATCAATTCCTCTATACTGGAAGGTTCTTGGAGCTTCGTTTTCATTTATACCTTCCGAATTGTCCTTTAAATTCTGCACATGGTCTATATAAGATACATTTCCAGAGAGTTGAAGGTTAGGTAAGGAATCCCTTTTCTTAATTAAAAACATTCGCCCTTCCAATTCCAGCCCGAGAATACGTGCATCTCCGGTATTGTAAAAAGAAAATACATCCCCGCCTCCAGTACGCAGAGATCTATTAATGGCATCGTCTATACTTTTATAATATGTGGTTATGGATAATAATTCTCCGTTTGTTGGAAAAAACTCAAACTTTAAATCAACATTTACATTGGTAGAGGCCTCCAGCGTTGGATTACCCGCTGTAATTTGACCCTGTGGATCTACATACTCAAAAGGTGCTATTTCCTTGAATTCTGGCAGCGTTTGGCTTAAACTTCCTGCCAATCGAAGCGCCATTCTATCATTTAAATCATATTTAAGATTTAAGGAAGGATACAATCTATCATAAGATAAATTTCTAGAACCTTCACGACCGCCAGGGGCATTATTTACGTCCCAGTCGATATCGATTTGATCACTTTGAAAACGCAATCCAACTCCAGCCGTTAATTTTCCAAAAACCCCGACAAAATCCGCAAAAGCACCATAAGAAGTTAATTCGCCATTATACGTATCCTCAGGTTGAATGTTAAGCTGCAACAAGCCATCATCAATATTTTGTTGCGTAAAAATATCGTCTAAATCGTCAATGGAATTTACAAGAAAGGATCCTATGGGACCTCCCTCTTCAAAACCTGTAAAAATGGACCTAAAATCGCGTTCCTTATATCTACCATCACCCCCAAAACTTAATTTATACACATCGTTTTCATCTTCATCCTTTTTGAAGGTTATCGCATCTTTAATACGCCCGTTATATTCGTTATCCAGAATATCCTGTGATGTTTTTCGCTGTTGAAACCCTCCTGTATTACCAAACTCTATTGGCCTTTCATCTGCAGGAACACCGTCTACATTTCTAAAATTGAATTCGTTCCTAATACGATTAGGTTCATCAGCTGCTGAACGGTTGTACCCTATTGCCCAATCAAGTTGATTATTTTCGCTAATATCATGAGTTCCTGTAAGCTGAAAGATGGATAAGAGTGTATTTTTTATGTTTTGATCTCTTACGAACTGATTGCCCGCAACTGAATTTGGCGTCAATTCATCAAAAACTATGGCTTCACCACTTCTTCCTGCTTCTCGAGTTTCTTCAAAGACCTTATTAACAACAAAAGCATTAAACTTGAGATTGTTATTATCATTAATCTTATACTGAGCCACTAACATACCATTAGTGTTTACAGTTCGTCTCCAATATATGTTGTCTCCATCGGGCACAAAATCTCTAGCACCGCCGGTTACCTCCAACAGACTATTTGTAATGCCTCTATCAAATTCCCTAAACAATCCTTCGCGGTACTCATGATCAACAGATTGCCCACCGGCAAATAACAAACGAAACTTTCCTGCTTCATCTAAAAATCCTCCGGCATTAAAACTGAAAGAATAATTTAACGGTACATCAACAGCTTGTGTGTTCCAGGTCTGACGCGTGAGCGATTGTACCATGTTATCGATTTGGTAGGGTCTTGAAAAAATGCCAAGACTAATATCCCTATTAACCGCAGTTGCTTTAAAATTGTCAAAAACGTCCCCACCGGCTACGTTACTATTGACTCCTCCACTAAAACTAATCCCAAAGTCACTTCGAGAAGTAATGTTCTTCGATGTAATATTAATGTTACCGGAAGCTTGGTCTGCGGAATTATTGGGTGAAAAGGTTTTACTTATGGAGACGTTCTCAATAAATCGAGTAGGAAATAATCCTAAATCTATATTTTTTTTATCTACATTATCTGACGGGATTGGCAACCCGTTCAATGTAGTCGTTAAATAGCGATCACCTAAACCTCTTACATAAATTTGGCCTGACCCCTCAGATTTTGACACGCCAGAAATCTTGGTGGTAGCAGCCGAAGCATCTGAAACGCCCAGTCTACCCAACTGCTCCGCCCCGATGCTTTCCACTACGGTCACTGCCTTTTTTTGGTCAAGCAATAAGGCAATTTCAGAGTCTTTTCGAGCAACCGTTGTCACCACCACTTCGTCTAACTGAAATTCACCACCTGCACTCATAGGAACGTCTACATTGGTTACTTTTCCAGCCTCTACGGATACATCTGGAATTTCAACGGTTTGATAGCCCAAAAAGCTATATACCACAGTGTACGTTCCTGGTTCTAAACCTGCTATTTCATATAATCCGTCAAAATCTGAAGTAGTTCCGGTGGTAGTACCTTTGATCAGTACATTTCCGAATGGGAGTGGTTCGTTATTTGCTTCTTTATCAGTAAGTTTTCCTACGATGCTCCCTGTTGTTTCCTGAGCATTCCCTGTACCTAAGATAAGGACAGCAAGAATTATCAAATAAAATCTCATTTGTCAGTCAAGTGTTAGGCGCAAAGAACGCGAGAGGCTGTAAAAGTCATGTTAGGGATATGTTAACAGTTTATTTCAAAAGCTTTACCATAGTGTTACGACATTAAATGAATGTTAAGAGGTATAGCGGTTACTGTATTATCTTTACATTTGGGCATAACCACTAAGTTCACTGCCATGAAAACGAAAGATATTAGGATACTTCTAGTTGATGATGAGCCTGATATTCTGGAAATTGTAAGTTATAACCTCTCCTCTGAGGGATATGATGTGTTTACCGCGAAGAACGGGCTGGAAGGGGTAGCCAAGGCTAAAAAAAAGCAGCCCCACCTTATCATTTTGGATGTAATGATGCCTGAAATGGACGGAATAGAAGCTTGCGAGGTAATGCGCAGTACTCCCGGATTAGAAAATACCATTATTACCTTTTTAACCGCTAGGGGAGAGGACTATTCTCAAGTAGCTGGCTTTGACGCCGGAGCTGACGATTACATTACCAAACCCATTAAACCCAAGGTACTGGTAAGTAAGGTAAAAGCGTTGCTACGAAGACTAAAAGAGGATAAAGCTGAAATTGAGGATATTGTTAAAGTGGGCAATATTGTCATCAATCGGGAGGAGTACAAAATCGTGAACAACGGAAAGGAAATTGTGTTGCCCAGAAAGGAATTTGAATTGTTGGCGTTGCTTACCTCAAAACCGAGCAAAGTATTTAAACGCGAAGTAATTTTGGACAAAGTATGGGGCAATGAAGTTGTTGTTGGCGGGAGAACCATAGATGTACATATTCGAAAACTTCGCGAAAAAATTGGGGATCATCACTTTAAGACGGTAAAAGGCGTTGGCTATAAGTTTGTACTCTGATGGCGGTAGCCCTTAAAAAATCGTATCGTTTTGCAATACGGTCTTCTTTGTTTATTTCGCTTATCCTTGCTATTTCCCTAGCACTACTATTATGGTGGTTCGATCGTTTCTTGTGGTATCTTCCGATACTGTTTGGACTGATCGGTTTCCTTACGGCATTTTTTATCATCCAATCCCGGGTAGAACGCTTCATTTATCGCAGAGTAAAAAAGATCTACGACGAGGTATCTTTGTTAGAGTCTTCCTCCTTTTCTTCCAAACCGATCACTACAGATATGAAAACGCTGACTGAGGAGATCGAAAAGTTTGCCCAGGACAAGAAAATAGAGATCGATACCTTAAAAATCCGGGAAGAATATCGCAGGGATTTCCTGGGGAATGTTTCCCACGAATTAAAAACCCCTTTGTTTACAGTACAAGGATACATTCTCACACTCATGGACGGTGCTATTAATGACAAAAGGGTTCGGGAGAAGTATTTAAAACGCGCCAGTAAAGGGGTAGAACGTTTGATCTATATTGTGAAGGATCTGGACATGATCACCAAGTTGGAATCTGGCGACCTCAATTTGGTTAAGGAGCAATTTGATATTATAGAATTAATACAGAATGTTTTTGAGTTGTTGGAAATGCGGGCGGCAAAAAAGGAAATTACACTCACCTTCGATATTGAATACAAAGCCCCTATCTATGTCTCCGGGGATGTAGAAAAGATACAGCAGGTAGTGAGTAACCTGCTGGTAAACTCCATAAAATACGGGCATATGAACGGAACTACAGAGGTAAGCGTGGAGAACTTGATCAAAAACAAGGTGATCGTTAGGGTAACGGATAATGGGGAAGGCATTCCCAAACAACATATTCCCCGGTTATTTGAACGCTTTTACCGGGTGGATCAAAGTGGTAGTAGAAAAGAAGGAGGCTCAGGCCTCGGACTGGCCATAGTAAAGCACATTATTGAAGCTCACGGTGAAAAAATCTATTTGGAGAGTGAAGAAGATGTGGGTTCAGAGTTTTCGTTTACCTTGGAGAAAACAGGGAATAATGAAGAGTAATCAATTTCAGTATCAAACTGAGTTAGTCCTTTAAACATTTGAACCCGTTTCAAATCCCCAATGCTAAAGTTGTCCTGGGTAGCATACGGGACCAACTCCTGTTTTTCCAGGCGTTTTGCCAAATATTCCTGTTCGTATTGTCCTGGGGTCGGAATAAAAAAAGCCTTCTTTTCAAGTTTGGCGAGATCCATCACCGTGGTATACCCGGAACGTGATACGATGACACCACTTGTATTAATTGCCTCCCCCAGTTCTTTGGACTGCATAAAGTTGACCACTTCTACTTTGGCCTTAGAAAGGGTACGAGTTTCACGTTGTTGTGTCCCTTCAATTTTGCCTTTTACAAATAGCACTTTACCTTCAAATTGTTCCAATTCCAACAGTAGTTTTTCTTCGAGCAATGTTCGTTGCGGCTCGGGCCCGGAAAGTAAGATCATCAAATCATAGCGGGCCGTTACAGGCTGTTTTTCAAACCGGCTCAAAGGGCCCAAGTATTTGATGTTCAACTTTGCTTTTTTGAGATGCCCCAGTTTGCCAGTAAGGTTGGGCTTTCCTTTTACATCAGGCACCCAACATTCCTTAAATTTTTTAATGATCCCCTGATGCATTTTTGAACTGAACCAGGTGGTATTTCCTGATAGTACGTTCAATTGATGGGTAATAAAAATACAAGGGATCTTTTTATAATATACCCCCAAGCGGTTATCCGAAATAATAGCGTCGATTTGATGGGTCTTTACCAACTGCTTCACTTGTTTTTTCTCCTTGGCCATTGCTTTGAGCACCTTTGGAGAATCCCAGAGCATTTTTAACTTAAAATTTTTTCCCTTTTCGGCATATTTTATCTGATAGGACGATAATTCAAAGGAGGGGAGTTCGGGAAACTCTTTCTGCAAGAGGGAAAGTGCTACTCCATCTGAAGCGAGAAAGATCTCAAAATTATGCTGCAATAAGGCCTGGATAATAGGAATACAACGCGTAGCATGGCCAAGTCCCCAGTTCAATGGCGCCACTAATATCCGTTTTCCTTTCTGCATAAATACAAAGGAACAAAAAGCCCGGCTTTGCCTGAAATCCGTAGTTTTGTCCTTTTGTTAAACTTTTATTTTGGGGAGTAAGAATAAGTTAAAGCGTTTTGCGGAAAACGCGACATTTTCCAACGTGCTTCAGCCGAAAAGGGAAGAAGTAGTAAAAGGCTTTTTCTTGAAAGGAAGATGGAACGAACACTTCAATAATACGAACCCTTTGGTGTTGGAACTGGGCTGTGGAAAAGGGGAATATACACTTGGGCTGGCAAGGCAAAATCCCGGAAGGAACTATGTTGGCATCGATATTAAGGGAGCACGTTTCTGGCGTGGAGCGAAAACCGCATTAGAGGAGCGCCTTGAAAATGTGGCCTTTCTCAGGACACAGATAGAACTGGTAGATTACCTTTTCAATACGGATGAGGTTGCTGAGATATGGATCACCTTTCCGGATCCCCAGATCAAATACAAACGCACCAAACACCGAATGACCAATAGTACTTTCCTGGAAAAATATGCCCGAATACTACATCCGAAAGGCGTAGTCCACTTAAAAACAGATAGTGCCTTCTTACACGGGTATACTTTGGGGATATTGCAAGGCTTGGGTTGCGAAATCCTCTACAGTAATCACGATATTTATAAGAATGAAGGAAGTCCTGCGGCAGTGCTGGAAATTCAAACATTTTATGAAAATCAGTATCTTGAAGTGGGGAAACCAATTACCTACATTCAATTTAGACCGACCAACTAAATGACGCATTTATTACTTCTTTTTTTTGCAACGCTCTTTGCTGCAATACTAGCTTCTGCCCCACCAGGGCTTTTGAATGTAAATGCAGCGAAAACCAGTGTAGAGAAAGGAAAACGGGAAGGTGTGCAGTTTGGTTTGGGGGTTGCTATAATGGTAATGCTGCAGGCCTATTTGGCGGTGCGCATCGCTAAATTCCTTTCCCGAAACCCTGAGGTAATAGAAGGATTAATGAAAGCTGCCGTATTTATCTTTGCGGTATTGGGGGTGTTCTTTTTTGTTAAGGCCTCAAGGCAGGTGACCCAAAATACTACTTTGGAAAAAGGAACGGTAACCAATACCTTCTCTAAAGGGATGTTCCTGGCAGCGCTCAATCTTCTTCAGATCCCTTTTTACAGTGGGTTGAATTCGTTCTTTCACGCCCAACACATTATGAACTTTGAAGTCCTGGACGAGATACTATTTATCACCGGAGCAGGTCTCGGTACTTTTCTTGTGATGTATTCCTATGTTTTTTATTTCAATAAACTGGAAACTAAGACCAACCGATTTTCAAAAAACTCCAATTATATTTTAAGTGGATTGATGGTACTACTGCTTATAATCACAGTAATCCGAATATATTATAACTAAATGGATGAAGGTAATTTCTTCGATAAGGTATACGAAGTTGCGAAACACATTCCATACGGTAGGGTAACTTCTTACGGAGCTATAGCCAAATACCTTGGAGCAGCTCGGAGTGCCCGAATGGTGGGCTGGGCCATGAATGGAGCTACTGCAAGGGAAGATGTCCCCGCACATAGAGTGGTGAATCGCGTTGGGGTCCTCACGGGAAAACATCATTTTGGTGGCACCCATATCATGCAACAATTATTGGAAAATGAAGGGATTCAAATAGAGGAGAACCAAATTGTAAATTTCCAAAAACACTTTTGGGATCCTGCAAAAGAATTATTAGATAAAGACTGAGAAACGGCCTGATTTTCTTAAGGCCAATGTAAAAATGATGCATAATACCTCCCTATCCTATCATCTTTATTTCCAATACGGTTCATCTAAAATCTGCTTTGCTTGCGCTATCTTTGTAACGTAGAACTATCGAGGAAAAGAAACTCAAGAATTGCGGATGAAGTTTACAAAAAAAGAGGTACTCGCTGCGCTAGAAAATATTACTGTGCCAGGTGAAGGACAAAATATGGTTGAGAGCGGGGCAGTTACCAATGTTCAGGTTTTTGGCGATGAGGTAGAGGTAGATATCACGATCAAAAACCCAAGTCTTCAGGCAAGGAAGAAGACAGAGGTGGAGATTTTGAAGATCATCCATCGCGAAGTATATGAAAAAGCCAAAATAAAGGTCAATCTTAAGGTAGACGCTCCTACCCAACCTAAAGTTAGCCCTATTAAAGGGAAGCCCATCCCGGGTATCCAGAACATAATTGCTGTGGCTTCCGGCAAAGGAGGCGTTGGAAAATCTACAGTAACCGCAAATCTGGCCGTTACTTTGGCAAAGATGGGGTTTAAGGTAGGCTTGCTGGATACTGATATTTACGGACCTTCCATGCCTATCATGTTTGATGTGGCCTTGGAAAAACCACTCTCCGTAAATGTAGATGGGAAGAATAAAATGAAGCCCGTAGAAAACTATGGCGTAAAGCTACTTTCAATAGGGTTCTTTACCCAACCCAATCAGGCAGTAATCTGGAGAGGCCCTATGGCCAGTAAAGCCTTAAATCAAATGATATTTGATGCCCACTGGGGAGAGTTGGACTTTATGTTACTGGACTTACCTCCGGGAACGGGTGATATTCATTTAAGTATAATGCAGTCGCTTCCCGTAACCGGGGCAGTCGTGGTGAGCACGCCTCAGGAAATAGCGCTGGCAGATGCGAGAAAAGGCGTAGCCATGTTCCAACAAGAAGCCATAAACGTTCCGGTCCTAGGTATTGTAGAAAACATGGCCTACTTTACCCCCGAAGAGCTTCCAAACAACAAATATCATATCTTTGGTAAAGATGGTGCTAAAAACCTGGCTCAGGACCTGGATGTACCTTTCCTGGGAGAGATCCCTTTGGTGCAGAGTATTCGTGAGGCTGGAGATGTAGGACGACCCGCGGCTTTGCAAACGGCCACCCAAAGCGAAGCGGCTTTTGAAGAATTAACTAAAAATATGGCACAGGAATTGGTGAGAAGAAATAAAGAACTACCCCCAACCGAAGCAATAAAAATAACAACAATGGCAGGATGCGCTGCTATTAAGAAGAAATGAGAATGACATCAGAAGAAGTAAGAATTAACGTAGAGAAAGCCTTAGAAGAAATACGGCCGTTTTTAGAAAGCGACGGCGGTAACATCGCATTAGTATCCATAGATAATGACACCTCGGTTAAAGTTCGTTTGGAAGGGAATTGTATTAATTGTACGGTAAATCAAATGACGTTAAAAAGCGGTGTCGAAATGACTATAAAAAAATACGTTCCACAAATAGAAGAGGTCATAAATCTGAGTTAGTTTTCTTTCCTAATTTTCCTATGATAAAAACCGATATTTTAATTATTGGAGCAGGCCCTACTGGGCTTTTTGCCGTTTTTGAAGCAGGATTGCTAAAGTTAAAATGCCATTTAATTGATGCCCTAGCCCAACCCGGGGGACAGTGTGCGGAAATCTACCCGAAAAAACCTATCTACGATATCCCGGGATTTCCTGAAGTTATGGCGGGAGAACTGGTAGACAATCTTATGGAACAAATACGTCCTTTTCAACCCGGGTTTACCTTGGGCGAACGGGCAGATACCCTTGAAAAATTGGAGGATGGCACCTTTGTGGTTACCACCAATAAAGGTACCAGACACAATGCTCCAATTGTCGCGATTGCCGGAGGGCTTGGAAGTTTTGAACCGAGAAAACCACAATTACAGCAACTGGAGAAGTTCGAGGACAACGGAATAGCGTATATTATTCGTGACCCTGAGGTGTATCGCAATAAAAAAGTGCTGATTGCCGGAGGTGGTGATTCTGCCTTGGATTGGTCCATTTTCCTCGCGGATGTTGCCAATGAAGTTACGCTGGTTCATCGTAGAAATGAATTTCGGGGCGCATTGGATTCTGTAGAAAAAGTACAGGAGTTAAAGGACCAGGGGAAGATCAATTTGATTACCCCCGCTGAAGTCGTTTCTTTGGAAGGTGATACGGTACTGGAAGCCCTGTATATCCGAAAGAACAATAACCCAAAAGAGGATATGAGAATAGCTGTGGATAATTTTATCCCACTTTTTGGACTCTCTCCAAAATTGGGCCCACTGGCCGATTGGGGACTGGAAATTGAGAAGAACGCTATCAAGGTAGATAATACGCTGGACTACCAGACCAATATTCCGGGAATTTATGCCATCGGTGATGTCAATACGTATCCTGGTAAATTAAAATTGATCCTATGTGGTTTTCATGAAGCAACTTTAATGTGTCAAAGCGCGTACCAGCGTATTTTCCCAGATAAGAAATATGTTATGAAGTACACCACTGTGGGTGGAGTAGAGGGCTTTGACGGTAGTAAGAAAGAAGCGCCGAAAGCTGTGGTAAAGGCCATAAAATAGGACTTAGGAGATGGGAAGCAGGGATGTAAAATGGCGGTTTAACGGTTTGAAGAGGTAAATTGTATGGCAAACGTCTCAAGGCCTTACCGTATAAGTCTATTAGGTATTTTTCACTTATACGGATTTTAGCTTCAGGGACCATATTATATGGCAGCGATTATTGATATGACGAATATGATTTCCCGACGGATCAGATCCATGAAACCCTAGTCCTAATTACTAATTCCTTTGTCCTTATGGATGTAAAAATAAAGATAACCGACCGGGAGGGTGTGCTTCATGAGGTGGACGCGCCTACAGATATGAACATGAACTTAATGGAGGTGATACGTGCCTATGAGCTGGCTCCGGAAGGCACTATTGGCATATGTGGCGGAATGGCCATGTGTGCATCCTGTCAATGTTATGTAAATTCTGAGCATACCATTCCGGAAATGTCAGATGACGAGGAAGCGATGTTGTCCGAAGCATTCAATGTGGAAGCGAACTCAAGGTTGGGCTGTCAAATCCATATCACGCCCGATTTAGATGGATTGGAGGTGGAATTAGCTCCGGAAGAAATCTAAATTCGTGTTTGATACGTGAACAAATGATAATATCTCCCTTGGGCAGCAATAAGTTCATCATGCGTTCCTTTTTCTGCAATTTCTCCCTTTTCTATAACAAGTATTTGATCTGCCTTACGAATGGTACTTAACCTATGGGCAATAACGAAGGTGGTTCTTCCTTTTGTTAGTGCTGTCAAACTTTTTTGGATAAGTGCTTCGCTCTCGGTATCCAGACTTGAGGTGGCCTCATCCAGAATAAGAATCTTCGGGTTGGCCAGAACGGCCCGGGCAATGGCGATACGTTGGCGTTGACCGCCCGATAATTTTACCCCACGCTCTCCGATTAGTGTGTCAAGGCCATCTTCGAAGCGATTGGTAAACTCATCTACATAGGCGGCTTTTACCGCAGCATGTAATTCGTCTTCGGAGGCATGCGGCCTCGGAAATAAAATATTCTCTCGAATTGTCCCCTCAAATAAAAAATCGTCCTGGAGGACTACACCCAAAAACGTTCTAAAACTCGTTAGGTCTACTTTAGATAGGTCATGCCCGTCAATGGTTATGTTGCCCGAATCGGGATTTAAAAAACTGGCTGCCAAACTTGCGATGGTAGTTTTACCGGAACCTGAACTTCCGACAAGAGCCACCACCTCACCGGCTTTGGCGGTAAAGCTGATCCCGTGCAATACTGCTTTGTCTTCTTCATAAGCAAAAGAAACGTTAGTAAAGACCATATCCCCTTTGATACTACTAAGGGAAATGGTTCGTTCTTTATGGTTCGCTTCAGGGGTTTTGTTCATCAACTCCTCAGTACGATCAAGCCCTGCAAGGGCATCAGTCAACTGGCTTCCAATATTACTTATTTGAACAATTGGAGCCACCATAAGCGCTAACAAGAAGGTGAACTCAAAATACTCCCCGGTGGTTAATTCGCCCTGCATCATCATATAACCCCCATATCCCATCATTATTCCGGTAGTGGCTAGTCCTATTAAAAGGGTTGAAGAGCTTGTTATTACAGCGGTAGCGGTAAGACTCTTTTTTACATTCTTATAGAGGCGTTCCACCCCATGTTCAAAAACCCGGGCTTCTTGTTTTTCCGCATTAAATCCTTTAATAACCCGGATCCCACCAAGAGTTTCAGTCAACCGCCCTGTAACTTCTGCGTTGATTTTCCCCCGTTCCCGAAAAACCGGTCGAATAATCTTAAAGGCTTTTAAAGCGATAATGGCAAATACCAGTAGAGGAATAAAGGTCAACAAGGTCATGCCGGGGCTGATACGGAGCAATAAGATGAGGGATACGATGGCCGTTATGGTACCCCCCACCAGTTGCACCAAACCCGTTCCAATTAAATTTCGAACGCCTTCTACATCACTCATGATCCGGGAAACCAAAGCCCCTGATTTGGTATTGTCAAAAAAACGAATGGGTAGGGAGAGCACCTGTTTTTGTACCTGTGATCTCAGCTCAGAGATCATATATTGCGCCTGTATACTCAGTACTTTGGTCAACAAAAAAGACATGACCGCTTGTACCAGAAAAGAGAGTACCACAACAAGAACAAGCACTTTGAGGAAGTCGTAGTTTTTATTGGGAACAATATCGTCCAAAAAATACCGCAAGGAGACCGGCGCTACAAAGCTTGCCGCTTTATTTATAACGATCAATAAGAGTCCTAGAAATACCAAGTTCCTTCTGGGCCAGATGATTGTTCTAAAGGCCTTAAGAATACTTACTTTTTTATCCGACATGTTGTCTTAAAAATGAGCTGCAAGATACTTTAAATAATTGCGGTTTTGGGTCGCGTGCATTTCGTTGTTGATTTTTCAGGTGGATTGGGAATAGTATCTTTAAAGCAACAAAAAACAATTTATGAGAACCGTATGCATCATCTGTATTTTGCTTTTTAGTGCCTGTAGCATGTCCGAAGGAAATTCAGAAATTAAAGATTGGGAAGACCAGGCGAGCAACATTACCATTATCCGCGATGATTTTGGTGTCCCCCACATTTATGGCAAAACAGATGCTGATGCTGTTTTTGCATTGCTGTATGCTCAGTGTGAGGACGATTTTAACAGAGTGGAACAAAACTATATCTGGGCCACGGGAAGACTTGCAGAAGTTGAAGGAGAGGAAGCCCTTTACAGCGATCTAAGAGCAAATATGTTTATGACAGAAGAAGAGGCCATAGCAAAATACGACGCTGCTCCAAAGTGGCTAAAGCAACTTTGTGATGCTTTCGCTGATGGGATAAATTACTATTTGTACACCCATCCCGAAGTCCAACCCAAATTGCTAACGCGTTTTGAACCGTGGATGCCTATGTACTTTAGCGAAGGCAGTATTGGAGGGGATATTGAACGTATCTCTATCCCAAAGATAAAAGCCTTTTACGAAAGTGGAATGGCCATCCCGGAGATGGAAGTGCTGCAATTGGAAAGAGAAGAAGAAATGACCGAACCTCAAGGATCTAACGGAATTGCGATCTCTGGCAAGTTAACCCAATCTGGCGATGCTATGTTATTGATCAATCCGCATACTTCGTTTTATTTCAGAGGAGAGGTGCACGTAGTAAGCGAAGAAGGATTAAATGCCTATGGGGCGGTTACCTGGGGCCAGTTTTTTGTATATCAGGGCTTTAATGAAAAAACGGGCTGGATGCATACCAGCACCTATACCGATGTTATGGATGAGTTTAGGGAGACGGTGGTAAAGAAGGAGGGGATGCTTTTTTACCAATACGGTGAAGAATTGCGTCCGGTTGACTCGCTATCAGTGACCCTCAACTACCTGGAGGATGGTGGATTAAAAGAAAGGGTATTCCCCATTTACCGCACGCATCACGGCCCTATTACACATACCGTAGACGACCAGTGGACCGCCAGTGCTATGATGTGGGCACCTGTTAAAGCATTAGAGCAATCCTACACCCGAACCAAACAGGAAGGTTACAAGGGGTTTCGGAACATGATGGATATTCGAACCAATTCATCGAATAACACAGTATATGCTGATGGAGAAGGAAACATTGCGTATTTCCACGGGAACTTTATCCCAAAACGAGATACTATTTTCGATTACACCCAGGCTGTAGACGGTAGTGATCCCGGAACGGATTGGCAGGGTTTGCATACTGTTGATGAAAACATACTCGTTTTGAATCCCGAAAACGGCTGGGTACAAAATTGCAATTCTACGCCCTATACTGCTGCTTTGGAATACAGCCCGAAGCGGGAGGACTATCCCAAATATATGTCTCGCGACCAGGAAAATTTTAGAGGTGTGCATGCCATAGCGCTGTTAAAAGGCCGCAGTGGATATACCCTGGACAGTTTGATCCAGCTGGCGCATGATCCCTATTTACCTGCATTTAAAGCCTTGATCCCCGGTCTAATCAAGGCTTATGATGATAGTGATCATGATAAATCGGTGTTGAGAGAACCGATTGAGAAATTGCGCAATTGGGATTACAGGACTTCCACAACCTCTGTAGCGATGACCCTGGCACACTACTATGGTATCAAGTGCTATCAAAAAGCCGAAAGACCGGAAGGCCTATATGCGATGGAACTGGTTAACTATTGGGGGAGTGATTCCCCGGATGTAGAAAAATTAAAGTTATTTGCTGAGGTCCTATTGGACTTTAAAGACAGCTTTGGCACATGGGAGCTACCCTGGGGTGAGGTAAATCGTTATCAACGTTTAGATGGAGCCATTCGTCAGGCTTTTAACGATTCCCTACCCAGCATACCAATTGGTTTTGCCAGCGGGCGATGGGGCGCTCTGGCAGCATATGGCGCACGCTATACGAATAACACCAAAAAAATGTACGGTACACGGGGCAATAGTTTTGCAGCAGTGGTAGAATTTGGAGATCGGGTAAAAGCGAAAACCATTTTAGCGGGTGGGCAAAGTGGTGACCCTGATTCTCCTCATTTTGAGGACCAAATTGAGAGGTACGCCAATATAAATTGGAAAGATGCAGCATTTTATAAAGAAGATGTGGTGAAACGAGCGAAACGGACCTATTCTCCGGGGGAGTAGTTATTCCCCGGCTTCTTTCACTACGATCAAACTGGCTTTGGAACCGGTAGAGAGGTTCCACCTATTGTTGTGCAGGACCTTACCGCTTTCATCAGTAACCACTATTTGAGCGGTGTTTGGACCAGACGATCCCTGATTAAGTGCTTCGAATTCTAAACGGTTAAAGCCTTCAGTTAGATCGACATTAACCCCTTTAAAAGCCCCGGAAAGCAACATATTGTATTCTACTACCTGCCCATTCACGTATATCTTAACCCTATCCCCATCAACATATTCATGGTCCCGGCATACCACCCCCACAAACTTGGCATTCGTTTTAAAATCTCCCAGGTACTGATCTCCAAAGTGTTTGTTACTTCCTTTTTTCTCGCGTTCTCCGACTTTAGGATCTATTTTCAGATCATAACCGGCCTGCAATAGTTGTCGTTCCGGAAGCATTTTTATAGTACGATCCTTGGAAATCAAATCCTCATCCAATACGGAAGGCATGCGTAACACGGTACCCTGATTGCTGGGTAGTGCATCTAGATTATTCTTTCTGCCTATTTCCAGGGGTTTTGTAGTGGGCAAGTCTCCCTGCGCAGACAATGTAAGCGCAAAACCACAGCATACAATAAAAAACAGATAAGATTTCATAACAACTAGGTCGACAAACTTATTTAAAGTTAACAATTACCGCGCCATGGGGTTAATAAAGTGCTGTTAAATTCGATGTTTTTCCTAAAGTTCGGTTAAAACCAATAAAATGCTCAGTAACGGAAAAGGTATGGAATGATGATTGTGTCTACGTCGATTTAACTTCAAAACCTCAAAAAATGAGAAATTTTTTATTTTATTCAGCACTGCTGATTTCAGGATTTATTGTAGCACAAACGGATCAACCAGATCGCTTTGTCATTGAAAAAGGGACCTGGAATGTAACCGGTAGTGTATCGCTTCGGTCTAATTCAATAGATAATGAGGGAGAATCTTTTTCAAACGCTAACGATTTCAATTCGTTTTCTTTCAATCCATTGGTAGGATACGCACTAAGCAATAATTTTATTGTTGGTTTGGGATTGGGATACTCAAGAGGTGTGAACGAAGATGCTAATACAGATGTTGATGGGGTTACCACTGAATTTGAATCTGAAACAACAACCTATAGCATTTTTCCCTATGCGCGTAAATTTTTTAGTGTAAGTCCAAATTTTGCTTTCTTTTTGCAGGGAGAGGCCAGATACAATACTATTTCCAATGAATCTGACAGGACTTTTGGCGACACTGTTACCAACTCTAGTTCCGAAGGAGATTCTTGGTTTTTTGGTATTCGACCAGGTGTGACCTACTTTGTATCCAAACGTTTTGCCCTGGAGGCCAATTTAGGAACGCTGGGATATACCACTTCCGATACTGAGAATAGTAATAGTAGTGGGGCCACTACGGAAAGTGATGTTAGCCAGTTTGCTTTTGAGCTGAATGCTTCCAATCTTCTCTTCGGCTTATCTTATTACTTCTAAAAAATGAAATTAGGGCCCGCTGATATCAGCGGGCCTTTTTTAATCCGAAAAGTGGATGCAGTAGGGGAATTCGCAAAATGATCCAATCGTAAATTACCCAGCTGACCCCAAAGGTACCGACCACAAGAATTGAAGCTTTTGCAAAAAAAGACCCATCCAAATCAATAAGATAATAGGCGATCAAAATGGTTATTGTTTGATGTAAGATATAAAAGGGATACACTGCCCTGTTCGAATAAGCCAATTGCTTACTAGGCTTGTTTAAATACTTTGCGGCATAGCCAAAAAGTACCAAAATCCATGACCAAAGGTTAACTACCTTAAGAAAGGCTTCCGCCAAATGATGCGGCAATTCATCCGCTTCAATAAACAACCATCTACAGATCATTAAGGCAAATGTCACAATTCCTATCCCTAGCGCCTTTTTCTTAATGTGGTCCAAACTATTCCAAAATACCTCTTGCGTGGCTATCAGCAAAAATCCATAAAAAAACAGGATAATGTAAAACGAAATGGTAAACCAGTCTCCAATCAGGGCTTTTGTTGATGGGAAGAAGGGCTCTACAAAACCTTCTACCAGAAATAGGGGAAGGACAAATAGATAAAGACCATTTGGTTTTTGAATTCGTTTTTTGGTCCATTCCACCAATTTGGAGGGCTTTTGCTTTACACGTATAAATATAGGGCCCAAAACCAAAGAAAAGAGCAGGAGATACGGCAGGAACCAAAGGTGGTGCCAACTGATGTTTCCTTCCGGATAGGGTCCACCCTTAAATAATTCGGTGCTGTAGAATTCGAAAAAGGAACCCGTAAAATCGCCATCTACTATGCGCTCAATATAGATTTGAGGCGGCACAACAAGCAACATGCCAACCACTACCGGAATCCCTAGTCTTAGCCATCTTTCCCAGGCAAACTGCTTTAAATTCCTTTTGGAAAGGGCGTAATAGGTCCCCATTCCGGAGATGACAAACAGAATAGGAAGGCGCCATTGGTTCAAAAATATCATAGGCCAGCGTAACCAATCGTAAATAACATTGTTCTTAATATGCCAGCCCCAGGGAACAAAGAACATCCCCACATGATAAAAAATGAGTAAAGCAAAAACGATAACCCTCAGCCAGTCCAAATCGTAACGTCTACTTGTAGTTTTCATGATGAATTGTTTTTACCAAAAGTGGAAATAGCAATTCAACAAACTAAATTTTTTGGTTTGAGTTACGTTCGGAATTACAATTTGGGAGAAATTAACTCAGGATTCCTTACTTGTTTTCTCTTACAAAAGCAGAGGGTGAGGTATTTGTATGTTTTTTAAAAGCAGTATAAAATGCTGATTTTGAGTTGAATCCAACGGAGTTTCCAATAGCCTCAATGGTGAGATGTTCATATTCTTGGGCAAGCAAACGTTTTTTGGCCTCATTTACCCTTTTTTGGTTGATGTAGTCGTTAAAGTTCATTCCGGATTCCGAATTGATGGTTTTAGAAAGGGTATTCTGTCCTACATCTAATTTTTTAGCTAAAGATTTAAGGGATATTTCAGTGGATATGAAGTAGTTATTTTCAAGTAAAATACCCTCAATTTTTTGTAGATCAACTTCATTGACCGTCAAGGTTTCGTATTTTTCTGCAATCCAGGAATTTTCAAAAAAACGAGATTCAGATAGAATAAAAAAGAAGGTGATCAACGTTACCAGACCCTGTCCCAAAACGATAAAATGATCCCCACCGTCATCGTCATATCTTGAATAGACCAGAAACAAAAGTGCAAAGAAAACAATGAAAACAAAGATGGTGTTTCGGCTAAAAATGTATTTATTAACACGGATAAATTTTGTTGCGGTTACCCCGGATTTGGATTTTTTAACAACCAACCGGATAGAGAGAAAGAGATACAGCACAAAACTCAATAGAATTAACCACCTGAATTGATCTTTGATCACATGGTATCCATAATTGTAGTCTTGAGGGATTTCGGCAAAAGTCAAATCCTTGTAATAGGCAGCCAAATAGGCGTTTAATTTTACAGATAAAGGACTCATATAGAATCCAATTTGGTTTAAAAAGTATCCGATAGGTACTACAAAATGCCACCAATTTTCTTGAAACGTGAAGGGTTTTCGTTCCAATAACGAATACATAAAAAAGTAAATAGTAGCAGGGATTAGTAATACCAAAGGCTCAGTAGAATCATTTAAATACAGTACGTACTTGATAAGGCCGGTATAGCATAGATAGGTGTCCAGGCAAACAATAGATTGGACCAGAAGTGCCCATCCAAAAAGACGAACCGGTGAACCTTTATTTGCCCTCACAAAAATAACAGCGCTAAGAAAAAATCCCAGAAAGACACCCATGAACATCATCGTTGAAACCAAATTGTGCCGAACAGGTATTTGCGCAATAAGTTCTTGTACCGTTTCCATTACGGATTGATTTATTGTAAATTCAACCTAGGCTGAATTTACCTAATTCTTAAAAACCAACCACTATGGAAAAAAGACTGTTTTTAAAGCGCTTGGGTCAAACGGCATTGGCGAGCCCTTTGTTTACTATGCCTGTGAATGGCTTTGCTTTTGAGGATGCCCTTCCCTATCCTCAGGATGAAGAAGCGTTTTGGAAACGCATTCGAACGGATTACCGCTTAAAACCCGAGTTCATCAATCTTGAAAATGGCTATTACAATTTTGTGCCAACCCCCATCCTGAATAAATATATTGAACATGTACATAAAGTGAATTATGAGGCTTCCTATTATATGCGCACTGAACAATGGGAAAATAAAAATGCTGCCGCGGCCCAACTGGCTAGCCTGGTAAATTGTTCCCCAAAGGAACTCATTATAACCCGAAATACTACGGAGTCTCTTGATTTGATCATTGGGGGGTACCCCTGGGAAAAAGGAGATGAAGCCATTTTTGCTAAACAGGATTACGGGGCCATGCGGCTCCATTTTTATCAGCAGCAAAAACGGTACGGCATAGTTTGTAAGGAGATATCCCTGCCAAACCACCCTAGTTCAGATGACGAAATTGTTTCGCTATATGCGTCACAAATCACTCCAAAGACCAAGCTACTAATGGTCTGCCATATGGTGAATATTACCGGACAGATCCTTCCGATCAAAAAGATTTGTGATATGGCGCATTCCCGTGGCGTAGAGGTCATGGTCGATGGAGCGCATTGTGTAGGTCACATTAAAGTGGATATCACCCAATTGAATTGCGATTACTACGGGTCCAGTTTGCACAAATGGTTAAGTACACCTTTGGGAGCAGGAATATTGTACGTTGCAGCGCAACATATTCCTAAGATATGGCCTTTACTGGCCGAGCATGAAACGGATAGTACTAAGATCCGACGGTTAAATCATACCGGTACTCATCCGGTACATACGGATTTGACCATAAAAGATGCTATAGCCTAGCTGGAAATGATTGGTTTGGAAAGAAAGGAAAAACGCCTTCGTTTTCTGCAACGGTATTGGAGCGAACCCCTTAGAAAGGTAAAAAACGTTACCATAAATACCCCTGTTGCATCGGAAAGAAGTTGCGCAATAGCTAATGTTGGGATCCAAAACATGAAACCCCATGATCTTGCCAAAGCCTTGTTTGAGGAGTTTCAAATCTGGACGGTGGCTATTGACTACGAAAATGTAAAAGGTTGCCGCATCACTCCAAATGTGTATACCTCCACTGATGAATTGGATCGTTTCGTTATTGCCATAGAAAACTTAGCCAAAAGGGTTTAATTAAGAATATAATCCACCAGTTGTTCAGGGCCTTCCAGTAGGACCCTGACAATTTGCAGGGTACCGTCTGTTTTTGTAGCAATATGCCATTTTACAAGGGAGATACTACCCTCTTCCAGTTCAATTCCGGTAATGCTTCTGGGATGTACGCAGCTACCGTCATTAAAAAAAGGAATTTGACCAGGCTCAGGAAACCGGGGGCGATGAGTGTGTCCTGCTATGGTCATTTTAAGGTTATTCTTTAGTATCCATCGTTTTATTCTGCGCTCAATTCGAATTAATTCCTTGTAATTTTTTGCCGGACTTGTGGGATCTGCAATCCCTACCACTTGTAATGGCTTCCACAGTACGCGCACTAAAAAACGTCCTATTCTCCAGCAAACGTAGTTCCACCAATCTGCCTGATGCCCATGCGTACAAAAGATCTCCTGTCCTGTTACTTCATGCTCTAATAGCAATGCCTCATGATAGACGATACCTTCAAAAAGGGACATATCTTTATCTTCTATCGGTTCAAAATAATGCGTGAGGTGTTTTTCTACATAACTCGGATTCCTGTATACCATATCGTGATTACCCCATACCATATGAAGCCTATTTTCCAAATGGAACTGCCTCAAGAGTTGAAAAACATTTTTATGGGCTTCAAAAATGGGCTCAAAATACACGTTCTCCCATAATTCATCCCCGTCTCCTAATTCGCAATACTGGAATCCTTCTCGATAATAATGATTTAGCGCGTGGAAATAGATGTTGCGGTTGTTAGCGAAATCGTCCGCAAAACTGTTGTCTCCGCGATGGCAATCGCTAAAAAAAATAAACTTGGAGGTATCATTAAAGGGAATCTTTTTCGCAGATTCGTAGGCATTTTGCAGTCTTTTAGTCGAAGGCATCGGGTTTATTTATCTAAATATCCAAAAAAAGTCCAAAAATTCGTAAACAAAGCGTTAACAATAGTATACGGACGCTTTTTGTAATTTTACATACTAAACCAAGACCAATAGAGGTATGGAACAGCACTACACTGGGGAAGCACCGCTTATTCAACTGGTTAGCTTTAACAAGTTGCTCCAAAAATACGATGCCATGCTGGAGAGCGATAATGCGCTACTACGGCAACGCGCAAAATATATTTTGAAGGTGCAAGCCCCTTATCCGGAACTCCGGGAGGGATTTGACGACTTATCTATTGTAGAGAAACGAAAAGATGTTATTCAAACTATTTTGATGGATACCTTTTCTGAAGTACTCACAAATAATGAGATCAAGGCGGCGTCTATACCCTTTGCCAATCTTGTTTTCAATTCTTCCGAACGCTTTAAAAAGATCTTAGAAGATGCCGGGAAAGATTTTGAATTGGAGATTCGAAATATGCCTGAAAATTTGCAATACATTTTGCAATGCATCGTGATCCTAAATTTTTACTATGGGTTCAAGATGGATTTTAAACGGCCACTGTTTTACGACATTCCTGATGCCAATGGAGTAATGCGGCACTATCGCATTTTGTACAATGCCGATTTTATGGAAATTGATCCTACGGAAAAGGCAAAGAAATTAACCCAGGCTGATATTGACGAATTACTGGAAAACTTTGATGACTTAGCACTCTGGAAAGAGAAAATTCCACCAAATAGTTTCGTCTCCAAAGGGTTTACCATATCCAATATGTTCGACGTTACTGCAGAGCACTCAATTTCAGAAATCAAATCTACGCTGATAGGGGGTAATAAGCGGACTAACGATAGCTTTATGGATAGCTTTCAGGACACCTTTCGCTCGCTGTTTGGCCTGAATACTATAAATATTGGCTTCGCGGGATATGACCCGGCTACAGATCGATTTTTAAAGATCCATGGAAAAGGCATTGAAAGTTACATTTTACATGGAAAGGAAATGGAGTCCTGTGATAGGATGTTATGTGATTATTCCTATGCTAAACTACTCAATGAAAGTGATTTTTTGGCCATAAGCAATGTAGAGAAATACTTCGAAAAATCGGGAGGAGGGCAGCCCTACAAAAGCTTGCATGAACAAGGGATAAAAAGTGCCATTCTTGCTCCTATAGCGGATGACGGAAATTTATTGGGTGTATTGGAATTGGTTTCGGATAAGGTAAACGAACTGAATAGTGTAAACGCTTCCAAGCTGGTAGATGTAATGCCTTTTATCGTGTCCGCAATATTACGATCTATTGAAGAGGAACAAAACCTGATCGACGCTATTATTCAACACGAATGTACTACCGTGCATTCTTCTGTGTATTGGAAGTTCCAGGAAGAGGCCAAGCGTTTTATGACAGAAGAGTTACAGGGAAAACATCCTTCTTTTGAGGAAATAGTGTTCAAAGAGGTATATCCCTTGTACGGTCAGATTGATATTAAAGAATCGTCTAAAGAAAGAAATCAGGCTATTCAACGCGATCTCATGATTCAACTTTCGGAGATCAAGGATATTTTGCAACAAGCGCTGGATACCTTAAAACTTCCCATATATGAAGAGTTGATGTTCCGGGTAAATACCCACTTGGAAGAGGTTACCGAGGTGTTGTATACGAATACGGAGCAGGCCATTTTTGATTTTGTACACGAGGAGATCAATCCTGCTTTTCATCACCTTAAGCGCGAGGACGCCTCGATCAAAGCGTTGATTGAAGTCTATGAATCCAGGATTGATGAGAGTACGGAGTCATATTATGACCACAGACGAAATTATGATGAAAGTGTACAAGAGATCAATATGCAACTAGCGGCCTTGCTAGATCAAAGACAACAAGAAGCGCAGGAGATGTTTCCGCACTACTTTGAACGGTATAAGACCGATGGGGTGGAGCATAACCTTTATATAGGAAGTTCTATTTCCAATAGCCGTACTTTTGATGAGCTATATCTTAACAATTTAAGGCTATGGCAACTACAAGTAATGGTTGAAATGGAAAATCGACACTATGTGTTAAAACCGAAACTTCCGGTGCCATTGGATGTAGCTTCCCTTTTATTAGTATATAGTACACCATTAGGGATACGTTTCCGTATGGATGAGAAGCGGTTTGATGTGGATGGCACCTACAACGCCCGATACGAGATCATTAAAAAACGTATTGATAAATCCCTGATCAAAGGAACCCGGAAACGATTGACAGAGAAAGGTAAATTGTCCATCGTTTACTCCCAGAAAAAGGATGAGCGCGAGTATCTGCGGTATGTTCATTTCCTAAAACACAAGGGATATTTTACCAACAATATTGAGATTGTGGAGTTGGAGGGCTTACAAGGCGTAACCGGATTAAAGGCTATTCGGGCCGAGATCCTGTACAAAACCGATGAAGCTTCTGAAAAAACATACACCTATGCCGACTTAATGGAGGCTTTAAAAGCTTAAAGGAGATATAAAAACGGTTATCTATAGCCCGACCCGATTCAAGAAACCTTCCTTGTAGCTTTCTCCAATGGGGATACGCATTTCGTTGATTATTATTTTACTTCGCTGAATGGATTCGATCTTGTGGATGTTTACAATAAATGATCTGTGTACTCTAAAGAAATGGTCATGCCCAAGTTTGGTTTGAATATCTCTAAAGTTCATTAAGGTCAAAACAGGTTTTTTATTATCTATGTAGATCTTAAGATAATCCTTAAGTCCTTGTATATAGACAATGTCTTCCAAACGTATTTTAACATTGCCGTAATCGGCCTTAACAAAAATAAACTCATGTTCGTTGGCAAATGTGCCAGCAGCAGAGGCCAGGTTGGCGGTGGTATTGATCGTTTTTTTTAAGTTAATGAGTTCCTTGGCCCGATTAACAGCCTTTATGAATCTTGGAAAGGGAATGGGCTTTACCAGATAGTCAACTGCGTTTAATTCGAATCCTTCAATAGCATATTGTGGATACGCCGTAGTAAAAATAAACAACGGCTTTCGATCTATGGACGTTATAAAATCCAGCCCGGTTATTTGAGGCATTTCAATATCCAAAAAGATGAGATCCACTTCTTGTTTTTGAATACCTTCAATAGCATCCAATGGGTTATTAAAAACTCCCACAATCTGAAGTCCGCCCATATCGTGGCAATAGGATTTTATGATTCCTAATGCCAAGGGTTCGTCATCAATTATAATACATCGCATTGCTCATAGATTTAGCTCCAATTGCACCACAAACTTCTCCTTCGTTTTGTTGATGTTTAACGCATGGGTCTCCGGAAATAGCAGGGCTAATCTTGTTTTAATGTTTTCTAATCCTATTCCTGAGTTTATTTTATCCTTGCGATAGGTATTTATCTTATTACAGGCCTCAAAAAAAAGACTGCTCCCTAACACATCCATTTTGATGGTAACTTCCGTTTTCCCTTTAAAATCCGTGCCGTATTTGAAGGCATTTTCTACAAAAGGGATTAGTAAAAGTGGGGGTATCTTTTTATCTGTGTAATCTCCTTTAATATGAAGCTTTACATTTTCAGGATCGGATAACCGATATAGTTGTAACTCTACATAGTTTTTGATGTAATCGATTTCTTTTGCCAGCGGAACAACATCTTCTCTTGTCTCGTATAACATATATCGCATTAATTCCGACAAGGAAATAATAGCATCCGGTGCATCATTAGATTTGTTCCTTACCATGGAATAAATGCTGTTTAAAGAATTGAAGAGAAAATGAGGATTCAATTGTGCCCGTAAAAATTGAAGTTCCGTTTCATTGCGTTGGGCTCGTATGGTTTGTGTAATTCTGTCTCTTTTGTAGAAATTTTTGGTCAATGCTAAAACCCCGCCTAGCAAGAAAAAGGCAAAAGAGAAAGTGAATGTCATAAAGTAAGGTGCATATTTAACAGCTTTCATCGAATCCATAGCGGCAAAATCTTGAAATCTTCGAAGTGGCATAGGTAAAAATGCCTTATTCATAACATAGTTAAAAAGCGCCAGGAACAGTATAGAAACGACTATGTAAAGAATAATTTTTCTTTTTAATAGTAGTTTAGGAACCAGAATAAGATAGTTGACATAAACTAATAAGGGGTTCATGAATATCCTCGGGAAAAATCCGGAGTCCACGAAGCCAAATTGATTGATGCTTAGGGCAATTGGAAATAATATCAGGCAAATCCAAACGATGATATGTACCCAGATTTCCCTTGCTACACTTTGTTGTTCCACTGGACGTTTACTTTGTTGTTTCTAAGTGTTTTTCTAAATCCTTCACCGTGATGGCCGGGGGGAGTTTATTATTTAACCTTCCAAGGACCAATTCTCCTATTGCTTTTGCTTCTTGTTCGCTGGCAAATCGTATTCTCCGCGGTGTTCCCGGTACAAATTCCTGTTTGATCGTCAATTTACCCGGCGTATATATCTCATAAAACCAATAGCCGGTTTCTTGGTTTTTTTTGACCTCCAAGCGATATACTTCGGAAGAATTATTCCCATTTGGGAAGCTCCTTTTCTTGCTGACCGTAATCAAAAGAATAAAACCCCCAACAGCAAACAAAGTTAGCAAGGAAAGTAGTGTTTTCGTTTTCATCGTTAAAATCAAAACCAGTTTCCTTTTGAGAAACTGGCCTGATCCCTCAAAAATTAAACAATTGCACAGAAGTCAAATGTGTCTTAATCATCCTCATCTTCTTCTTGATTTGGAAAGAATTCCCGATTATCGTCCAGGTAGAGATTTCCACTTCGGCCTAAGGCTAAAAATGCACGCGTACCATTGTAAAAGGCAACGGCACCTTGCCTGGTAGTGCCCTCGTACTCGGTTTTTTCTTCCCATAGATCTGTAGCGGGATTGTATTCCCAAATGTCCACAGAAGCTCCAAAACCCCCATCACCCGTGGCAAAATAGCCTCTTTCCCCAATACTGAACCCCACTGCGTTATTCCTAAGAATAAAGTTGTCATCATCATCATCCAGGTCCAGTAAAGGACTCCATTCTTCTGTTTCCAGGTTAAAAACCCAAAAGTCAGTTTGATTTAGTCCGTTAGATACACCAGTACCTAGGTAGACATTATTCCCAATAGTGAATGTGGCAGCATCTCTTCTTTTGTTACCACCAAAACCCACTAACTCTATCCAGCTATCGCTATCGGGTTCATACCGCCAAAAATCTTTTTTGTCGTTATCGCCGTCAAAACCAG
This sequence comes from Bacteroidota bacterium, assembly GCA_038750505.1. Lineage (GTDB taxonomy): Bacteria > Bacteroidota > Bacteroidia > Flavobacteriales > Flavobacteriaceae > Croceivirga. The sequence continues at coordinate 137,267 of JBCDHD010000004.1, forward strand.
TTCCCACGTAACCCTGTGTTCCCGAATTAAAGGCTACAGCCCCTCTCCTTGCAGAACCCCCAAAAGGGGAAATACTATCCCAGGAATTTGTAGCAACATTATACCGATAAAAGTCGCCCAACTCATCATCTCCATCATAGCCTAAACCCACATATCCATTAGTGTCTATGGTAAAGGCAACTGCTGAGCTTCTTGGTATCCCCGGGAAGTTTGCCAATTGTGCCCAAAAGTTACCTTCCATATCATACACCCATACATCGGAAAGACGGTCATCCCCATCAAAACCGGTTCCCATATAGCCTAAATTACCAATTGTGAAGGCGAAGGCTCCACTTCTGGGTGTGCCATCAAAAATTGAGCGATCTACCCAATTCCCGAAGGTCTCATCATCACCATCGTCACTAGAGCAGCCAGAAAATAGTCCAAAGGCTGCAATCAATCCAACGATAAAAGATCTGCTTACTAGCAGGGTATCATTTTTTCTGTCCATCCAAATCCATCTTTAAGTTATACGTAATTCCAATTGAAAAATATATTGAGTTGTTAGGAGAAAAATCGTAAAGGGATAATCCCTCGGTGGTTGCTATCTCCATAGTATGAGGTGCCAAAAAGCCGATCCGAACTACGGTGGTGAATTGCGGTTGTATTCGGTACAAGTGCGTTGCCTGAACATCCAAGCCATTGAATACTAATTTGGTATCTGTTATTGGATTACCAGTATTGAATACTACAACGTCGGAATTGTTGTAGTAAAATCCCTGTAGGGAAGCGCTAAAGTCTAAAGTATGCCTGTTTGAAGGGATATAGGTAACCCTACTGGAGGGATAGCCTAAGACAACAGAAAAGTGTTCTCCTATTTTTTTATGGTACTTCAGAATAGGGAAAACACCTGGCTTTCCTGATACCATAGTACCGTATTCAAGACCGATATCCAGCACCGAAAATGTACCATCACCTTGCCAACGCTTTTGCAGTCCAAATTGATAGCCTGGTATAAAGTCTTCTTTGGATAGCCCTGAGGAGAAATTAGAGGATAATACTGGCCTGGCGTGTCCATGAAAATACCACCCTTTGCCCAACTCTTTTGCAATTCCAACCGTAGGAGAGAATACATAGAATTGCTCAAAACTATCCAATGGGTTTATTCCGGGTACATTAAAATAGACAAACGCATTGGTTTGATACTCCAGCCCAAAAGCAAGATCTGCAAATCCTGCTTTACAACTTACATTCATGGAAAAGAGGAAAATCTCCAACTGATGTTTGCCTACACTAGGGGCTATGGCGTATTGGAAGTCTATGGTATCATCGTACTCCAATCCCTGAGCACGGGACGATAAAAAAACTGTTGTTAGGATCAACATAGTAATCAGGAGCTTCAAATACTTGAAATTTTGATCAAAACTATGGGTCAATGCGGGCTGAGATAAAAAAGATATACGAACCCGTACGTTTTTTCTATGAAGCAGCGTATTTTGTCTACTTACCTACTTTTCAAGATGTTAACGGGTAAATTTTACCGTTAGTAGAGATAATACAATAACTGGTATATAATACTTCAGATGCGCTGATAAGGGCCATTAATTTGCCATAAAAAGCCATGCAAAGACTGGCAGCGTTTCTTTTGATTTTGATGTCTATTATGGCATGTTCCCTTCAATCTGGTGATATACCCACTCTGGAGGTGGGTCAGGATTTTGTGGATTCTGATGTGCGGATAATTGTACTGGACACCTTTGATCTACAACTAAGTACCTTCAAGTTTGACAGTATTAATACCTCGGCGAGTAACCGTCTACTTTTTGGAAGGTTTAACGACACCTATTTTGGAAAGGTAGAAGCCAGCTCCTACCTGGAACTTGTAGCGCCCGTTGCGGAATCCGTCACAGGGCCATTTGATATTTCTACGGATGCTGAATTGGATAGCGTGGCACTTATACTTGGATATGATGCGTATTTTTATCAGGATACCACCAAAACGTTACAGATCAATGTTCATCAACTCCTGGAAGAAGTTATTCCTGATGAGGATGTCTTTTACAATACCAGCACATTAAAGTTTGATAGCATTCCAATAACTTCTAAAACCTTTTTACCAGAACCTTTTGATGAGGACTCTGTTCACGTATCAATTCCCTTTGAATTTGGGCGGGAAATTTTTTCTAAAATTCAGGAAGATGAAATTGATGATAACGAAGATTTAAGGGATAATCTTTTTGGTTTTGCCTTGGTAACCAATACAAATGACGATGGAAGTATAATTGGGTTTTCGAAGAATGAAGCGGACACCTATTTGAGATTTTTTTATTCCATTCCCGGAGAATTGGAGGACGAAGAGGAAGTGTTGGACTTGGTCATCAACCCCTCTCCAGTAAGCCCGGTAGCGTTTCATACCATCAAAACGGAAACAACGGACACGGATTTGATCGAACTAACAGATCAGGAAATTGAGCTTCGATCCAAAGCTGCTGATAACCTTTCTTTCCTACAATCCGGAACGGGATTCGCAACCAAGATTACCTTTCCAAATATCAAAACGCTATTTGATATTCCAGGAACAGGAACTATTTTGAGTGCAGTACTTCAAATTAAACCGTTAAGTAGCAGCGTAACCGATCTTACCCCGATACGGGATACATTAAACATTGCGGTCCTTGATGTCAACAATATAATAACCCAGGAGATCCGGATTGGAACGGGGCCTGTACAAGGTGTAATTGTGGGAGAAGACGAGGAATTTGGGACCGTGCTTTATGAAATTCCCATAGGAATATTTTTGGATGAAAAACTAAGCGAACAACCCGAAACGGAAAGTGCTTTGGTGGTATTTCAGCAAAGTTTTAACGAAACGGTCAACGGTATCGTCTTGCAAGGCGAAGAACATCCGGATTTCAGGGCAAGAATCATTATTACCTATGCAATTTATGATGAATAAGCCTATTTGGCTTCTTGCCTTGGCACTATGCTGTTCAATGCAAAGTCAAACCAATAATCTAACGGGTTCGCCTTATTCCCTTTTCGGGTTGGGGGTATCAAGTAGTTCAAACATTGGAATAAACAATGCTTTGGGCAATGGGGGCTACGCGATTGCAGGGAGTAGTTATATCAATAATCTAAACCCGGCAGCTTACGGTAAAATGGGGGAACAGAACTTTCTGTTCGACTTTGGATTTTTAGCGGAGATCAGTGCTATTCAAAATAGAACCGCTTCCGAAAATCGAATTGCAGGAAGCTTTTCTAATATTGCCCTGGCAGCAAGCCTGAGTTCCAGGAGTGCTTTCGGACTTTCTATTAGCCCTTATAGTGATGTGGGGTACTCATTAATAGGAATAGAAAGTAACATTGAAGGTTCATTTGAAGGGTTTAACAGTAGTGTTTTTGGATCAGGAGGATTGAATGATTTGAGAGTTTCCTACGGGCGAAGTGTTACGGACAATTTTAGGGGAGGAATTTACGCTTCGTATCTCTTTGGTGTAATAGAGGAGCGCGAAATTACCGATGCGAGTCTTAGTTTTCCTGGTGAAAGTACGTTGAATGTATTGGAGGAGAACTATTACCGCGGTATCCGTTTTGGAATAGGATTTCAGTACGACGTTTTACCAAAGCTTACTTTTGGTTGGGGAGTAGACCTAACCACGGCATTATCCGGAAGACGCGATACAACGGTGGAAAAGAATCTAGACTTTGTTCCTTCCACTGTAGAAAATGAGACAAATGAAAAAATAGCTTCCTTTCAGCTGCCTACCCAACTTAATTCGGGTATTGTATTTCGGCCAATTACCGGGATGGACCTCTCTTTTGATTATGTCCTGGCCCTTTGGAATGAAACCAGGCAACGGGATAATGTAGGTGTTTTTGTAGACCAAAACCAGTATAGTGTTGGATTTCAGTATGTAGCGGATCCTACTAGTTACAGATACGCAAGGCGAATAAAATACAGAGCCGGATTTAACTACAATACAGGATATTTGGAAGTAAATGAAAACCCTATAACTTCCTATTCCATTACAGCAGGGATCGGAATACCTTTGGGAATACGGTCGTTATCTCATTTAAACATATCCTACGGGTTTCAACGGCGAGGAGATATTACAGGAATTTTAGTGGAAGAGCGCATACATACACTTACGGTCAATTTTAGTTTGCGCGATTTCTGGTTCATAAAGCGAAAAATTGACTAGCCCCACCATCCATTATTTTGTCAAAAATTCAAACGGTCCGGGCCGAAGAAGCGGAAAGCTATTCCGAAAGCAAGTACAGAGATTACGATACCTACAATAAAGATGGTGTAGGTAAAGCGCAGGATTTTATATTTCCTGTTCAACACCAGTCCTAAAAAATACAGATCCTTCGTCAACGAGGTGTAGATGTAATCCTTGTCTTTTACCAGTTCTTTGATGGCCCATTCGTACTCGTTCAATTGCATTTGATGAAAATTGCCAAAAAACAGCAGATTCACTTTTTTTTGTTTTACATCGTCTTTGGTGAATTTCCCACTAGTAACATTAGGGCGGGTAGCCAGCACCGCTAATACCATTGAAATTACACTGAAGGTGATAAAAATAACCGTAGGATAGATAAGATACGTATTGGAAGGATTGTCCAATTTTGGGATAAGATTGGACAAGGCAACTGAGATTATAATGGCGTTAACAGATAACAAAATGTTGGCTTTGGTATCTGCAATATCACTTAGCGTAAGGTGATTTTTTAAGGTAACCCGAAATAGGGTTTGAATACCCCGGTCCGGGCTTTCCGTTTTATATTTGGCCTTGAGCGCTTCTTTTTTCGCAATATCTTTTTCGTCCTTTTTTTCCTTTACAAGTTGTTTCAGGTTTTTTTCTTTTCCACTTTCCCAATTTTCCTGAGCGTATTGGGTATAAAAGTGATGCTCATTTCGGAACATTTTGATGTTGATATCTCGCCATTCTTTTTGGGAGTATTTCCCCAGGCCCAGTTCCTCCAGTTCTTCTTTTAGAAAATCAGTTGTTTCCCAATAACTCTTTTGCGCAAAATGAGAAGCATCTGCATCTCTGATTATTTCTTCGTGTAAATTTAGCGGCTCGTGGTAACGCTTGGTTGCAAGGATCAAGGCCTCAATATGCTTAACTTTTTCCTCAGGGTAAGCTGCATCGTTCAAAAAATCCGAAACTACTTTACAACTATTTTCCTCATGATGTTCTACTCCCTTCGTATATCCCGTATCATGAAACCAGGCGGCGAGCAATAGTTGTTCTACTTCCTCATTGTGCAATTCATAGAAGCCTAAAAGTTCTCGGGTGCTTTTTACAACGCGTTGGGTATGCTTTAGGTTGTGATATAAAAATTTGGGGTCTAGTTTATTCGTCAAGAGTTCGGTAACAAAATCTTCTGCTTTTTGAACGATTTCTGACATAGTTGTATATTGAAATATCCAAAATACAAAATTTTGGAGTGAAACACTTTTATATGAAAAGAATCTATCCCGCATTGCTGGCATTGCTCTTCCTGGTAGGTTGCGCTACTTATAAAGCTAAATATGCAGAAGAAACTACCTTGGTTTCCCGTACTGGAAAGAAGGAGGTAAGCCATACGTTTTATCTTATAGGTGATGCCGGAAAATCTCCAAAGGGAGGTATGAACCCTGCGCTAACAGCATTTAAAGCCGCCTTGGAAAAAGCGGATGCCAACAGTACAGCGATTTTTCTGGGAGACAATGTTTACCCTTCCGGTTTACCTGACAAAAAAGAGGATACCGAGGCGTATCAGGAAGCTAAAAATCACCTGGATGCCCAACTGGAAACTTTGAAGAATTTCGAAGGCAAAACCGTATTTATCCCGGGCAATCACGATTGGTATAGCAATGGACTAAAAGGATTAAAACGACAAGAAAAATATATAGAAGAACAGCTGGATAGTAAAGAGGTTTTTTTTCCTGAAAACGGCTGTCCAATGGATAAGATTGCAATAGGGGACGATATTGTGGTTATTACATTGGATACGGAATGGTTTCTGGTGAACTGGGATAAGCATCCAACTATAAATGACGACTGTGAGATCAAAGATCGGGAACAGTTTTTTCTTGAATTGGAAGATGATATCAAAGATAATCGGCAACGCACTACAATTATCGCTTTGCATCATCCGATGTTCACCTACGGCTCACATGGCGGGCAGTATTCGTTCAGACAACACATTTTTCCCAACAATGGAAAGATTCCTTTACCTGTTTTAGGAACGCTGGCCAATGTGCTGCGAAGAACTTCCGGTGTGTCTATTGAAGATGTTCAAAACAAACGATACAACGAATTGCGAAAAAGAGTGGTGACCATTGCGCAGAAGTCTGATAAGGTCATTTTTGTTTCCGGGCATGAGCACACCTTGCAATATATTGTGGAGGAAAATACCCCTCAGATCGTTAGTGGCTCCGGCGCAAAAAAGGGTGCCACCCGTTTGTTAAACGGCAGTAAGTTTTCGTCAGGCCAAATGGGTCATGCTGTTTTAGAGGTTTTTAAGGATGGTTCTTCTGAGGTTAACTTTTATACCGTAGACAATGGAAGCGAAGCCCCTGCATTTACCTCGGAGGTGTTACCACCGGACGTGGAGGTACAGGAATTTAAAGCTACTGAAGAAATGCCAGACTTTGTTACCGCTTCCGTTTACACCGATGAGGAAGTGGATAAAACAGGGTTTTTTAAGATGGTCTGGGGAGAGCGGTACCGTAAATACTACGCCACCAAGGTTAAGGCACCCACAGTAAATCTAGATACCCTTTTTGGAGGACTTCAACCCGTGAGAAAGGGGGGCGGAAATCAGTCAAAATCCCTTCGCTTACAGCATAAGGACGGAAGGCAATTTGTAATGCGGGCGTTGCGCAAAAGTGCAGAATTGTACCTGCAAGCGATCGCGTTTAAGGATCAATATATTGTAGGGGATTTTGATGGAACCGTAACGGAGGCTATTCTTAAAGACTTTTATACCGGCGCACATCCTTATGCCCCTTTTGTTATTGGCGAGCTTTCCGATGCAGTTGGGCTCTATCATACCAACCCCATCTTGTATTACATACCAAAGCAATCCGCCTTAGGCAGATTTAATTCAGAATTTGGCGATGAACTGTATATGATTGAAGAGCATGTATCCGAAGGGCATGATGATCTGGAGAGCTTTGGATTTGCTAAAAAAATAGAAAGCACTACAGATTTCTTAGAGAAATTACGGAAAGATGAAGAGTATCGTCTGGATAGGGCTTCCTATGTCAGGGCACGACTTTTCGATATGCTGATCGGAGATTGGGATCGCCATACGGATCAATGGCGATGGGCGCAGTTTAAACAAGAAGATGGAACAAAGATCTTTAAACCTATACCAAGGGATAGGGATCAGGCATTTTCGATAATGGGAGACGGAGCATTGATGGGATTTGCTTCCCGTACCGTTCCCTCACTACAGCTATTTGAAGGCTTTCAAGAAGAAATACGTAGTGTTAAGGGATTTAATTCTTCTCCACGAACCTTTGCACTGGACATGGCGCTACTCGCGGAGGTCGATCTAGATACTTGGCTCGCGCAAGCAAAGTATATTCAGGAAAATATCGATGAAGCCATTATTGATAGCGCATTTGAAACCTTTCCTGAGGAAGTTCGGGATGTTACGATATCTGAGATAAAAGAAATTCTTTTGGCCAGAAAAGATCAACTCTCCAAAACAGCCGAAATGTACTTTCAGGTCATTAACAAAAACAGTGTGGTTACCGGGACAGACAAGGATGACCATTTTGTGATTACGCCTTTGCCCGAAGGAAGGCTGGATGTGAAAGGCTATCGTATTAAAGGCGGGGAGAAATCGGATTTATTTTTTGATCGGATTTATAATCCTCAGTATACCAAGGAAATATGGATCTATGGGCTAGACGATGATGATATAATGGAGGTAGTAGGGAATGCAGGGAAGATCAAAGTACGGTTAATAGGAGGACAAAATAACGACATCTACAAGATCCAAAAGGAAAGCAGAAATGTTCATGTCTATGATTCTAAAATGAAGAAGAACACCTACGACGAAGCTTTCCGGGGGCGCTTGCATAAAATAAATGATTACGACACCAACACATATCAGTTTCTGGCGATTAAGGCGAGTAACAATCAACTGCTCCCTGCCATAGGGTTTAATCCGGATGACGGGATTAATTTAGGGCTTACCAATACCTATACCTTCAATGGGTTTCGCAAGAATCCGTTTACCCAGCGCCATACGGTAAGTGCCGGCTTTTATTTTGCCACCAGTGGTTTTGATTTGCGGTATTCCGGAGAGTTTGCCCATATTTTTGAAAAGGTTAACCTGGAACTTGAAGCGAGATATACCAGCCCTAACTTTGCGATCAACTTTTTTGGCTTTGGTAATGAGACTGATTTTGACGATGACCTGGATTTCGATTTTAATAGGGTAAGGATTCGCACTTTAGAGTTTGCGCCTTCTCTGGTTTGGCGGGGCCAACTAGGCGCTAAGGTAAAGCTTGGAGTAGCGTATCAGAACTATGAAGTAGAGGAAACCGAAGGTCGCTTTATCGATGGGTTTTTTACGGATGTTGGGCGAGATACCCAGCAAGAATTTGTTGGAGTGAATGCAGAATACAGCTATTCTAATGCGGACGATGAGGCTTTCCCAACTATGGGAATGGCATTTTCCCTACAGGGAGGGTATACCGCAAATTTGAATGATTCCGACAGGACTTTTGGATACATAATTCCCAGCCTTGGCTTTGCCTATAAGATTGCCTCTAACGGAAGTGTGGTATTGGCCACAGAATTTAAAGGACATGTGAACATTGGTGATGATTTTGAGTTTTACCAGGGGGCCAGTATTGGGGCGAACAACGGCTTAAGAGGGTTTCGTTTTCAACGCTTTACGGGGAAATCTGCCTATTTCCAAAACACGGATATTCGATGGAGTTTTAGAAAGAGACGTACGGGCTTATTACCTGTCACTCCCGGTATTTTCGGGGGATTTGATTATGGAAGGGTCTGGTTTCCCGATGATAATTCCACGAAATGGCATAATTCGTATGGAGCAGGATTTTTTGCGAATGGGGCTGGGATTATTTCGGCAAATGTTGGCCTTTTCAATAGCGTAGACGGATTACGTTTTGCCTTTGGTTTTGGTTTTGGCTTTTGATTATTAAATGGTTTTAGCTCAATGAAGGCGTATAGCGTACTATTTTAGAAGGTATTTATACAGATTTCTACCTTTGGTTTTAGACTGTTCATCCGCAATTAACAGCGTAGAATCGTTGATGAAGCAGACCGATTCAATTTGGGTTTCATATTCCAAATCTATGGTTCGAATTGTTGCTTCTGAAATATGAGGAAAGGAAAAATCTGATAGGAGAAAAAGCTTTCCATAACCGATCAAAACAACAGTTTTTCCATTTTCCGAAATATCTGCTCCGGTTACGGAACAATTATGCTGATCTTCACATAGCACAAGACTTCCGAGTAGCTCTGCTTGTTGCTTTTCTTTGGTATCAGAGATGCGATAGATCAAGGTTTTACCAGTGTATGGGCGCGACCGGTTCTTGGTAAAAATATAGAGATGGCCTTCCCAGTGGAAAAAGCCTTCAGCATCATACAACAAATCCTTTGATTTAGGAGGAAACTTTTTTTGTTCCGGATAGTTAAACCGTAGTTTTTTAGCCTTTGGCTCCTTTTTCTTGAATTCCTTGGGTAAAATTTTGTACACTACCAAATCCTTTCGACTGTTGGTGTTGTTCCCAAAATCCCCAATAAAAAAAGTACCTGCCTTGGAGATGGTAAGGTCTTCCCAATCCCCATTTTTGGCGTTGTCAATCTTAAATTCCTTTATCACTTTTGCCTCAGCAGAGATTTGATACAGTTTATCCTTATTGCCATTATCTTCCAATACCCAAAGGCTACCGTCCTCAGCCCTGTCTATGCCAGATACTTCGCTCAGTCGGGAGGGGAATTTTCCGGAAAATTCCAGTGCTCCATGATATGGCTTTTGGCCACAGGCCTGTAGAAAGAGCAATCCAAAAACGATCCCTATTTTATTCATCGGATTCTTTAATAGGCATATAAATTTCGGATTTCCAGTGTATATCACCAGTTCCAATGGGTTTATTGAAAAAGATCTCAACGGGTTCCGGAATTAGTTCAATGTTATTCTTTTTTGCATAATCCATCAATGCGTACCAGGCTCGATCAGAGGTCATATAGTTGCCATTATATTCGGCTTTCAAAGCACGTTTTTTAAAGATCCGTTTGTATTTAATCTCGGTGCCAATAGGCAATCGTTCTGAGCGAATAATAGGTTGTCCAAAGTTGTAGTGTAAGCTATCATTATCCCTGTTCCATTTCGTAACTTCAACCATTGGCGGCCCATCCAATGCTACCCCATGGCTATACAGTTCGCCGGTAAGAAACGAAAAATTCTTCATCATCCCTCCGGCTTTTTGCAATTGTTTCACCTTTATGGGTATGTAAGCAATGTATTTGGTAGGAACATCCTCCTCTCCAACTATGGTTACCTTAAAATTGTCAATATGGTCATTTAGGCTTTCCATGTAATTGAGGACGGTTTTTTTGCTTCGTTTTACAAAATCCGTCTCCTTAAAAGGAACCTGGATCTTATTCATTAAACTGTGTTTTTCATCCCTAACATGTACAATTACTTTTGAGGTTGAATCCGTAAGGGACGTAATTTTCCATTTGTATTCATGTACAGAGTCTCCAAACTTCAGCATCTGTGTTAAATGATAGAGATCGCCTTCCTGCTTCACGCTTTTCACCGTGTCCAAAGTAGTATCCCATAGCTTTAAATTTTGGTTAATTACCCCAGGGAAAGTCTTGGCTTCGAATCGAATGGTATAATCCGATGGTTTTATGAACAAGTACCAAAGCAACGCCCCAACGATAATAAAAAGAGCTCCATAAATTACTTTTTTCATAAAATTCTATTGATTTGAGACGATTTTGTCGTTATGTTCCATTTGTAAATTTGCTATGACGAAGGCCCCTAAATCCCTTCCTTGCTTTACGCCAACTTCTACAGCTTTTCGATAATGTATGCCGCCATACATCCTGCTTATAGCCGCTTCATCAGCAGCTTCCCGGAAAGAAGCAAAAGAGCGGATAGGAAGGCCATATTGAAGTTCTGTATCATCGTCAAAGGCAAAACCATCACCGTAAATACTGGTCAACGCAACGGCAGCAGCTCCTGACACTACGCTATGTCCGCTGGTATACTCGGGAAAAGGAGGTGTTTGCAGTACGGGTTCCCAGCTATCATCAATATGCACATTAATTAATGTTTCGGGACGAATGAGGTTACTCCTATATTTCTCGTCCCAACAGCTTATAAAGGCGTCAGCTATAGCGATAGAAGTTTTGGCGTAGGTGTATACCGTTTTTGTTAAGTCAACGTTGGACTTTCTCGCTGCTATTTTAGCAATACCTATCCAGTGGGCGCCCGGAGTAATTTTTTTTGTTGCAAACATTAGATGTCCTCTTGTCACCGAAACATAGGGGTTACAATCCCAGAATTGTGCAATAGCTACTTCTTCGGATTCGTCGCCTTTAGCTGTGATTTCATTACTAATGTCATAAACCTCTTTGACTTCGTTGTAAAAGTCGGAATGCTGTTCCATAGAAAATGGGGGAGGTGGGGCAGGTTTAAATTGTCCGGCCGAGTCGATAACAAATGGCCGTATTTTATTCCAATGCGGTTCTATGCCATCCATATATGCGGGTGGTGTAGGTTGCCATCGCGAAGGGTCACCCGTATCCACGGAGAATTTGGGCATTGTGCGGGTTTGTTTGTAATTGTCCTTATCCATCCAGGAGACTATGAATTCTGCAACTTGTAATCCATACGCCCTGGAGGCCCGAAACACCTTTTCATTTTTAGTTTCCCATAGTGTATACAGGCTATCCCGGTAGACTGTCATTTTATCCTCAGAAAAGATTAACCTTCGGCTTACATCTAAATGTGCCACAAGTGCTGCTAGTTCATAATTTACCGATGGTGCAGCGGGCACAGGAATACTTTTCAATTCACGAAGTTGACCGGAAAGTGATTGGTACGCGCTATCGTTTTGCGCTAAAATTTCATAAGCCGCGATATTGGGATAGGCGTAAATACGACTTGCTACTGGTGGAGAAAAAATATCGTGCACCATAATTTCTGTGACCTTATCCACAGCAGCATGGAAATCTTCTGAGGTAATTTGTATGGGTTCTTGTTCTTTATTACAGGAAAAAAGAACAAAAACGAAACACAAGATGCTTGCTATCCTTTTCATATATCCCTATTTAAGGTGTATTAATTTTATAAGTTTCAACATAGCTGTCGTTGTAGATAACTAATAGGTATTTTGTATTGTTAACTACTATTGTTGTCATATGTCTTATGGATTTCTGGGTTAAATCCAATCCCATAACATTCCCCAAAATAAATGTATTTTCATTTTCTATCAGGGCTCCGGGAAAGGAATCAAATCGACCGTGATAGGGCTTAACTCCAAAATAATTCCCCCCGGCAAGTACCTCTTCTTTTCCATCGCTATTAAAATCATCCAATATAAAAGCCATAATAGGAGCAATCTGCAGTTCTCCAGGAAACGGAACAAATGTAAAACGGCCATCCTCGTTCTTTAAATATCCGGACGACAAGGTGTTGACTTCCAAAACTTTAGATTCTTTGAGTAGTTTTGGGTCGAATATTTCCTCAACAGACTTTCCAGCGGCGGAGCGATAGGAAGTAAACTTTTTCCTAAGGCTAACCATCTGTGAAGCCAGGCCATCTAATCCTTCCAAGGTGTAGTAGGTCCCGTTTTTGGCAAAAGAAGTAATGGTTTCCGTTTGACCGTTGTTGTCAAAATCAGCATAATAGAGTCGTAAAGGATATTCTTTTGAAGCTTTGAATTTGGTGTTTAGCCCCCAATTTCCCAGTAGATAGTCGGTATCTCCATCTTCATCAATATCAAAAGGAAGTATGCGCTGCCATAGTCCGGTTATATTAGGAATGGAAATTTCATAGAAGGTACCAGAATTATTTTTAAAGAATTTCGGAGACATCCATTCTCCCACAACGATCAGGTCTGTGGCCCCATCTCGGTCAAAATCATCCCAGATAGCATCTGTGACCATTCCGGTTACTTTAAATTCCTTATCTCTTTCAAAGTTGCCTTCATGGTTAATGAATAGATAGGAGTCCACTACATTTCCAAATTGCCCTGTAAGCATATGTCCTCCGATGAAAATATCCATATCCCCATCGTTGTCAAAATCAAAAGGCTTTACCACCGTAGTATTAACAAACATTTCTGGTAGGTATTGAGGTTGAAAACCTTCCGGATCATAGAGATACAATTTATCCAGCAAGGGTTGTGCCTTGCCATAGAAATCCCCGCCTCCATTGCCAACCAGCAGGTCATTTTTTCCGTCATTGTTAAAATCGGCGATAAAAGCTGACGTATTCTCCGTAATCGAGTCTTTTTCTATTGCAGGGAGCCTTGTTCTTACAAACGAACTATCCATTTGCTGGTAAAAAGCAGCAGGAAAGAATTTTGATCCCCCAAAAAACAGATCGGTTTTTCTGTCCCCGGTCAAATCCCCTTGGGCAAAAGCAGGTCCTCTATCTGAAACTCTATACGGAATTAATTTCTCGCGATTGAAATCAAGGTAGTTGTCTTCTCTGTGCATAAATTGGATGCCCAGGTTGGAAGTATCTTTGACAAATAAGGGGTGTACCGGTGGTTTTAACGTATTTAGGTCGATAGACTTAGTATTCGTTGGTGATACCGTTAGTGTTTGGTTGGCCGCTACAGCCGTTACGAGCTGAGAGGTATTGTTGGGCCAGACAACCCTAAGGGAGTCCAAAACGGTGGTATTTCCTAAGCCAAAATGAACAATGGGTTCGGAAGAGGCCTGAAATCCTCCGGTTGGGAACAGTTCTTTGAACTGCAATTCACCCTTGTGATAGGCATATACCTTTGCACCGATGCCATAGGGATTTTTAGAGGAATACGACAATCGTATTTTTAAGTAATTGGCATCATCGTTTGTTTTGTTTTCATAAATTGAGGTAAGGTCATTGAGGTTATTGACCACCAGATCTAAATCTCCGTCATTGTCCAGGTCACCGTAAGCGGACGCGCCCGAAATGAGGGTATCATTTGCAATCCATTGCGAGGATTTGTCATCAAAGTTAAGGTTGCCATTTCCTTTAAACACAAAATTCCGTACTGCTCCTGAGGGCATTAGGTCTAGTGCCTCCTGGTCTACCAACTTTGTGTTATTGATTTTGTCTTGGATTTGTTCACTGGAAACAAATTTGATAAAGTCTAAATTATTAGGGCGTTTAGGAATACCGTTGGCCACGAACAGGTCTTGATGTCCGTCCTGGTCATAATCTCCAAAAAGGGTACTCCAACTCCAATCCGTTGCAGCTATACCACTTAACAAAGCCGTTTCCATATAATTGCCATCCGGTTGGTTAACAAAAAGCATGTTTCTGGTGAATTGGTAATGGTATCCAAAATCTTCAACCCTAAGTTTTTGTACCTGGAGGTTGTCATCACCTTCTGAGGATTTTAGTGCAAATTCATCTTGCGGTAACATATCCAGGGATATTAAATCCGGTAGCCCGTCATGATTGATGTCTGCCACATCATTTCCCATGGAAAAACGGGTGGTATGGCCAAAATGATGACGTAGGCTTTCTGTAAACGTCCCGTCACCATTGTTCAAATAGTAGTAATCATCTTCGTGAAAATCGTTTCCCACGTAGAGGTCCGGGTAACCGTCCAGGTTGAAATCAGACACTGCAACCCCTAAGCCATATCCATTTATCCCACCGTAAATGCCTGCTTTTTCGCTTACATCAATAAACTTGCCATTGTTGTTTTGGAGTAATTTATCACCGGTTTCATAGTTGGTTTGGTAACGAAGATCTGCTTTACCAAAAGATTTCGAGGTATGTACCGCATGATTTAAGAGGTACATGTCCAGATCGCCATCTAAATCGTAATCCAAAAAAGTAGCAGAGGAGCTGTACGATTCAAAATCCAATCCGTACTGTTGTGCCTGTTCGGAAAAAGTAAGGTCGCCGTTGTTTATGAAGAGTTCATTAAATCCTCCGAAACCATTAATACCCACTACAGCACAAACATAAATATCCAAAAGGCCGTCACCGTTAACATCTGCCATAGTGGTTCCTGTATTCCATGAACTTTCTCCGGCTACCCCTGCCTTTTCCGTGATGTCCTCAAAAGTTAAACCACCCTTGTTCAGGTAAAGCTTGTTCTTTACTTGGTTTCCACTAAGGTAGATATCGGCAAGGCCATCGTTATTAATATCTCCAATAGCAACGCCTCCACCATTGTAAAAGTAGAGGTAATCCAGGATGTTAAGATCGTCAGTCTCGGTGATCGTATTGGAAAAATTGATTCCGGTTTTTTTGGGTGAAGGATTGTCGAACAATGCTCCTCCTTTTGTACAGCTTGCTACCACTAAAATCAATACGCAAAAACAGATACTTTTCATTGCAAAGCAAAGATTTTAGGTTTTCCTTCGTTGATGGCAGCCACCAGGAACAAATTGTTATCCTTATCCCTAACCGTTTTAAGATGTTTTACTTCTTCTCTGACAAAGAAGCCGCTATCCTCATAATTTTGCCATTCGAAGTTTAGCTTTCCATCCCCTAAAAGCAGGTTGCCAAAATTAGCATCTAAGCGAGAAAACTGTGGTTTAAACTCAAAGTTGTTCCCTGCCATTACCAAATCCAGGTTCCCATCTTTATTTACGTCCAAACAACTAATACCACAAATGCATGAAAACTGTGTCCTTGATGGCAATTTGATGATGTTAAACTTCCCATCTCCTTCATTTATGGCCAACACTGAGGCCGAAACAGAGCTTTGCTTTACAATGGATTGCTCAATGATTGCCTCAGGAAATAACTGTTGTATTGTTCGCCTGGCATAATCCGAAGCCTTTAAGTTTTCTTTTTTCAATGAAACCAATTGTCCCGTAACTTCTTTCTTTTGATGTATGGGATAGTCCCCGCCATTTTCATGTATAGTTACAATTTGCTCGATGGTACCATTGCGGTCAAAATCGTTGATCCATAGTTTCATGGGATGCCCTTCGGTAGGTTTATAATGAAGGTTTTGTCCCTGGTTGCCCAAAATTAGATCCAGATCACCATCTTGATCTAAATCTGCAGCTTCAACGGTATTCCACCATCCAAAAAGACTATCTAAGGAAGTTGTTATGCGTTGTATCCTCCTGCCAGTATTTCTGTGGATCTTAGGGGTATCCCAATCTGAAACGGTCACTAAATCACTTTTTCCATCCCCGTCCATGTCCGCCCAAATCGCATCGGTAACCATACCTTCTTTCTTAAGGTCGTAACCGCGTCTTTCGGTAGCATCAACAAATTCCCCGTCCCGGTTTTCTAACAACAGGTGATCCGGACTTAGGCCATAGACGCCCACCACACTTCGAGAACCGATAAAAACGTCCATATCACCATCGTTATCGTAATCATAGGGTTCGATGGTCGCAATGTTTTTAAAGGTTGTGGGAATGTTTTGACCAGAGGCGGTAAATGTCCCTTTACCATCATTGAGGTACAAACGGGTCCTGTAGGCTTTGTCCTGACCTACTTCGTTGCCCCCACTGCCCACCATAATATCCAAATCGCCATCGTTGTCTGCGTCTAAAAATCCTGCCGCAGTATCCTCATAGTTCCGGTCGTTCGTAAATACAGATGATGGCTTTGGGGTAAATTTCCCATTACCGCTATGGAGATACACCATTCCGGGTTTTCCTTTAGCACCACCAATGAAGACATCCTCATTACCATCATTGTTTACATCGGCAATTGTCATGGCAGGGCCTTCCTGGGATAGTTTCTTATAGATAAGGCCTTCATAGTCAAAATCATTATAGTTGTTTTCTACGTGAGCGATCCAGTCACTGTTGTCCAATTCCTTCACTACCGTTTTTTTAGCTCGCCCACTTTCCGGCACGTAGGTGTCCTTGGCATCGGTTTGCTTTACCTCCAGAACTTGATTGGCTTGAACCGCAGTTAGTAGTTCCGTTGTATCACTGGGCCAAACTATTCTAATAGAATCCAATTGTTTGTATTGTCCAATCCCTAGGGTCATGGTATAATCAATCGAGGATTGAAACCCCCTGGAGGGCACTAATTCCTGGTGTACCACATTATTACCAAAGTAAAACTTAACCAAGGTTCCAATGGCAAACGGATTTTTGCCATGTCCTGCAAATTTTAATTTTAT
This sequence comes from Bacteroidota bacterium, assembly GCA_038750505.1. Taxonomy (GTDB): domain Bacteria; phylum Bacteroidota; class Bacteroidia; order Flavobacteriales; family Flavobacteriaceae; genus Croceivirga. Next base: position 154,569 of record JBCDHD010000004.1, read on the forward strand.
GTAGTTGTTGTTCAGTTGTGTATCTGAGTTATTTCGGTAAATAAAGCTTTTTGTATTTACATTATTAATGACCAAATCCAGATCACCGTCATTGTCCAAATCGGCATAAGCCGCCCCATTTGAACGTGTTGGGAGTTCAAAGCCCCAATCCTTATTTGCATTGTTGAAGGTAATATCTCCTTTATTGCGGTAGGCATAATTAGGTTGTGGCTTAATGGGCATTTTGTTGATAATAGAATCGATGGATTCCTTTTTTCCGGTCAAGGCCATTTTCTGAATGATTTCATTGGCGAAAAAGTCAACAAAGTCCAAATCTGTCAAATCATGATTAATACCGTTGGTAATAAAAATATCTTTTAGCCCATCGTTGTCCATATCAAAAATCAGCCCCGCCCAGCTCCAATCCGTGGCATCAATTCCGCTATAGTAGGCCACTTCCGAAAATGTACCGTTACCATTGTTAAGCTGTAAAGTGTTTTGAATGTATTGCTGATAGAAGTCTTTACTCCGTTTTAGATCATAGATGTTATAGCCTTCGAACTCCATAACTGATTTTACACGTTCCTCCGGTTCGGGAAGCATATCTGTGATGAAAATGTCATTATGACCGTCATTGTTGATATCAGCAATATCAATTCCCATAGCAGATAGGCTTAGATGCTGGGTATAGGCTTTAATTTCTTCAGTAAAGGTGCCGTCTTTTTGGTTGATGTACAGATAATCTCTTTCGTAGAAGTCGTTTGAAACATAAATGTCCGGCCAAAGGTCGTTGTTGATATCGGTAACCAATACACCTAATCCAAACCCAATGAGACTACCATAAATACCTGCATCTTCGCTAACATCTACAAATTTTCCATCATCATTGCGAAGAAGCATATCGCCTACACCCTTAAAAATATGCGGAACTCCTTCCCAGTCCTGGGCACGGACCTTGCGTTGTTCAGCATAGCCCAAACTACTTACAGGGATATTGCTGTTGTTTAAAATATAAGCGTCTAAATCCCCATCTTTGTCGTAATCAAAAAAGGAAGCATGGGTTGAGAACCCGGTCTTTGCCAAATTATACTCGTGCGCCTTTTCCGTAAAAGTGAGGTCCCCGTTATTAATGTAAAGATCATTATCATGGTTGTTCCCTTCCAGGTTTCCCGCGTTGCTTACGTAGATGTCTAACAAGCCATCTGCGTTAATGTCTACCATGGTAACACCGGTAGACCAAGGTTTGGTACCTTCTATACCTGCTTGTTTTGAGATATCCTCAAATTCAAAATTTCCTTTGTTCAAATACAGTTTATTGGGGACCATATTTCCGGTCAAATAAATATCCGGTAGATCATCATTATTGATATCCCCAATAGCCACACCTCCACCGTTGTAGAAGTTTCTGTACTTAAAGATGTTGAAATCCTTTTGATTTTCTACCTCATTCACAAAATCTACCCCTGTCTCTTCCCCGGACAATAGTGTGAATAAGGTGTCTTTTTCTTCAACTACAGGTTTAGAGGTCTTTGTTTTGTTACATGAAAAAACGGTAAAAGCAACAAGGAAAAGTTTTAAAAAAGGAAATTTCATGTTCACTATTTAAATTAACCATATCTAAGAATGCACTAAAAAAGGAGTAGTAGATAAAAGCTTCTTACATGTTATTTCAAAGCTATTGGTGAATGTTATGGATAGCTCTTTGACCTACTCAACACATTTTTAAAGCCATTGTAAGGCAAAGTTGATCATTAACTAGAGTTTTCATTCAAGCGCTTTTCCTGTGAATCAAAAGAGGCAGCTTTTTTAGAAGCTAACTACCTATACCCGTAGGAATAAATTTTGGGCAAAAAGCATTCGCAACGCCACTATTACCCCCTTCATAGTATTTTCATTATTACCATTGGTGCGCAATATAATTAAGCTTTTATAAAAAGATGGATAATAAAAAATTAATACTAGTAGTACGACCAAAGTCATCGTTTAAGGCAGTTTCTTAATTATAGATTATGAAAAAACCCGCTCTGTAAGCGGGTTTTTACTCTTAAAATTAAGCGTTTTGTTATCCTAGTACCCAGGATTTTGGGTCAAGTTAGGATTGGCCAAAACATCTGCAATTGGAATTGGGAATATTAGGCGCGTGTCGTCACCTGCATCCTTAAGATTCCAAGCACGTAAAAACTGACCAAATCGGATCAAATCTTGTCTTCTGGTCTGCTCTTGATACATTTCGCGTCCTCTTTCAGCTAATAAATCAGCTTCGCCAACTGTACCTAATGCAGAAGCACCACGTGTTGTTCTTAATTCATTGATCATCGATGTGACATCGCCACCCATTCTCCACATGGCTTCCGCCTTCATTAAAAATGCATCAGCGTATCGATATCTAACGATGTGTCTTCTTCTATCTCCCCCTTCTTCGTTAGGATGGTATTTAAACATTCGAATCCCTGAAGTTTCCAGGACAGCATTATCATCTGGAGAGACATATTCTGGTTGCTCGGTTTCTCTGGTAAACACCAAGGGTACACCACCTACATTTTCTCTGGCATCCAAAGCTGTCCCATCTTGTTCATATTGTTGGTTAATTAAGAAGCCTAAGCCAATTCCAAGGTTATCTGCGTCTGCAGAAGTTGGGTCATGTACCACCCCTCTCCGCTCTTCTTGTCCGTCACCGGGGTAGTTGGTATCTGCAGCACCTTCAAACAAGTCATAGAATTCAGCGAGAGTGGTAAATCCATTCCAACCCCCACCGTCATTAAACCCTGGAAAATTTTGGTTGTAATGTAGCGTAAGCCATGTTCTTGGTCCGGCGTCAGCAGGGGACCACCAAAGGGTTTCTACATCGTTGCTCGGTCTGAAAATATCAAAGAAATCGCCAGAAGCAGCCAAGGTATATCCATCTGCCGTGATGGCATCAACGTTATCGATGACCACCTGCATATCGGAAGCATCAGGTGTAGTTCCCAGGTATACATGCTTGTTTAGATGCAGTCTGGCCAGTAAATGACGAGCCGCCGCCTTAGTTGGAGAAGACTTCATACTTATTGCATCTCCTGATGTCACTGTTGGCAAATTGGCTATGGCGACATTTAGATCGTTGGCGATACTATCAATCGCAACCTGTCCTGTCAGTACGTCAGGAATGGCACTGTTGGGTAAATTTATATCCCTATAAGGAACTTGGCGCCACATATCGAGGATCCAAGTCATTGCCCATGCTCTATAAAACCGAGCCTCCGCCTTTTGAGCGTTAATATCTCCTCCTGCGGTAGCTGTACTTTTAGGACTGATCACCCGTGTCGCATTTATGGTAATACTGTTAAGTTGTTGCCATGCTTGCGTGATGTCAAAGAGTTCTGGAACCCAGGTGTGTCTGTGAATGGATAGCCATCTACCATTATCCCCCCAGTCACTACCTCTTGTAGGAACAATATACTCATCACTTGAGACCTCTTGCAGAGCAAAGAGACCATTTTGATTCGCTAAATCTCCTCCTGCAACGGTGTTTGAAAGGTTTACAACTTCACTTTGAACATCAGCAACTCCTGCAAATCCTTCGGTAATCAAGGAGTCTGTACCCTCTATTTCCAGATCCGTGCAGGAAAATGCTAACGGAACGAGAAGGGCTAAACTAAAATAACGTGTCATTCTTTTCATAATCGAATTTTTTTAAAATGTAACATTTACACCCAAACTAACAGTTCGGGGTCTGGGATAAGCTAAATAGTCTATTCCCGCAGAAGGAATACCACCGGTACTCCCAGGAATATCTGTGGTACTTACCTCGGGGTCAGGCCCACTGTAATCCGTAATTAGAAGTAAGTTTTGACCTGTGAGGCTCAATCGCATACTTTTTAATGCCCCTTCACCGTTTAGTGGAACATTGTAGGCCAAAGAAGCGGTTTGTAATCGAATAAAGTCACCTTCTTCCAAGAAGAACGTACTTGGATTTTGGCTGGAAGGAACAACGCCACTCGATATAACACTTTGCAAATTATTTCTACTACCTGTTTGAGTAGTGGCAAAAAGCGCATTGGCCGTGTTATTATACACGTGAAAATCAAATTGTCCGGAGAAGAAAAGGGAAGCATCCCAATTCTTGTAACTCGCAGTGGTTGAGAAACCAGCGTTTATGGTAGGCAAACCATTTTCTTCTTGAATACTAGGATCTGTATCCACATTAAGATCTGCATCTACATTTCGAAGATTATACGTGAAGAGTGACCTGCCATCAGTAAGAATTTGCACAAAGGCATTGGACAACCCCTGGCCATACACCTGTCCAGCTTGAATATCGGGACCGTCATAATCGGTTAGCTCATTCTCGTTGTAGGCAAAATTAAGATTCGCATTCCAGTAGAAATCCTCACTTTGGGCAATATCATAATCCAGCCCAATCTCAATTCCCTGGTTCAAAATAACCCCATCTACATTTTGAAATGCAAAAGGAGCAGTAGCCGGCTGTACCGCAGGAAGGTTCAATAGAATATCCCGGGTTTCTCTCCGATAAACATCTAAAGAACCACTGAAACGGTCGTTAGAAAAACCAAAATCAATACCCAATGCGTATTGCGTAGTCTCCTCCCATTTTAGTTCTGGGTTAGCGAAAGCAACTTCTAAGGTCGCAGGCGCAGTAATCTGTGAATTTGCCGAAATATCTAGAGTGGGCGCATTTAATCTTCCCCATCGGGTTCTATTGACAAACTGACCGTATCCAAGGCCATCTTGATTACCGGTAATACCCCAACTTAGACGTAACTTAAGGGTTGAAAAGGTATCTTCATTGATAAAGTCTTCTTCATTAAGTTTCCACGCAAATGCCGCAGAAGGGAAATAACCGTATCTATTGTCATCACCAAATCGAGAAGAACCATCCGCTCGTATTGTAGCAGTGAATAAATACTTGTCATAAAGTGTATAATTGACCCTTCCAAAAAAGGATTGTAACTCATCGGTAAAGTCAAAAGTATCTACGGTAAGTGCATCAATAGGAATGCTGGGTAATGGTGCTGTTGTGATGTTAGGCTGTGGAAATAGATTCAATATCCTGAATTGATTTCCTGCATCCGGCTCATCTTCGAAGGTACCAATACCGTAGGCCTGGAAACCGCTTGCCAGATTTCTGGTATCATCAAAAGCTTGACTTGTTAAGGATGCAATAGCGTTCAAGTCTGTAGCGCCATATCCTTGCCCTAGAATATTCTGTCCTTCTCTTTGAAAGTCCTGGAAAGAGTATCCCACCAAGGCATCTAAATTTGAATTCTCAAATTCTTTAGTATAATTTACCGTGAGTTCAACCAATCGGTTTTCTGTTTCTAGATTATTGAGAGCGGCACGGCCATTATTTTCAGATCCATTGTTAAGCGCTATGATTTGTGGTCCAACCACCTGGCTACGTTCAGAATCGGATACGTCATACCCCAAATTTAATTTCGCAGATAACTCATCAGTAAAACTGTATTCTAAGGAAAGATTACCCAAAAATCGATTTGTGTTTGCAATATCCTGAAAAAAGGCTAAAAGATTTGCCGGATTCCTATCTGGTGCGGCACTCGCCAAAGGATTTGCACCCAAAGTTGGATTGGAATACAAGGAAGCAGCTAACAAGTCACCCGTACTTCCGGAAGTCCTACTAACAAAAGGTCTTTGGTCGTTAATTCGGGAGACCGTGGCCTGTAATCCTACTCTTAACTTGTCATCAAGGAACCGATGACTTGCATTAATTCGACCTGTAATACGCTCAAGATCAGTATCTTCTATAACGCCAAACTGCTTGGCATACCCAAAGGTGGCGCGGACATTCCCTTTGCCATAATTTCGAGCATATGATAAATTATTGTCAGTAGAAGCCGTTGTTCTATAAATAAAATCCTGCCAATCGGTATTTCCTCCTAGGTCTGCGCCACCTGCAGCACGAAATTCTTCAGCAGTCAAAAGGTCATAAGTTTCCCGAACTTCAGCTATGTTAAGGTTAGAGGTAAAACTCCATTGGCCTTGCGAACCAGCTCCCTTACCAGACTTCGTAGTAATGATAACAACACCATTCGCCCCTCTGGATCCATATATCGCAGTAGCAGAAGCATCCTTAAGAATACTCATACTTTCAATATCATTAGGATTTAAGAAGTTTAAGGGGTTTCTGGAACCGCTTGTACCTGTACCTAAATCGGAACCACTCGCAGAGGTCTCTTCGTTGGTAACTGGTACGCCATCAATAACAAATAAGGGACTATTGTTGGCTCGTACAGAACCTGTACCCCGAATCCTTAGGGTAATTCCGGCACCTGGCTCACCACTACTTTGTGTGATCTGAACACCAGCGGTCTTACCCTGAATTAACTGTTCAGGTGATGAAATGACACCCCCTTGAAAATCTTCGGCGGAAACTGAGGCGACTGCACCAGTAGCATCTTTAACCGTGGTCTGACCGTAACCAATAATTACTACTTCATCTAGTGCAGTAGCGTCTTCTTGTAATGCCACATCAATAGTAGAACGTCCGTTCACCGCAACCTCTTGGGTGGCATATCCTATGTAACTAAATACCAAAGTGGCATCACTGGCTACATCATTAAGCGTGTAATTACCATCAAAATCAGTTTGCGTACCGTTAGTAGTACCTTTTACGACAACACTTGCTCCAGGCAAAGGACCGCTAGGGTCCGAAACAGTACCAGACACAGTCTGCGCCTGCACCGCTCCAAAGCATATGAATGCCCCGAGCATAAGCATGCTCTTAAGTAGCGTAATCTTCATAGATAATCAGTTTTAAGTTTAGTTAATTTAAATTCAAGTGTTAAACATATATAAAAAAGGTGTTAAAATACGTGAGCCCCAAGGTTGACAAAGCTTCGAAAACGGTTTCGTGTTGATAACTTTGATGTTGTAGGGTAATAATAATTCAACACACCTCTAATTATACATTTCGCAAGCAAAAGCAAAGAAATATATGAAATTAAACAAAATTTGCCCAAATATACGGCTTTTTATTTTCAGGTTTGTTTCAGTAATTTAGGTATGAAGTGTACTATGAGATGTTAATTTTTAAACAGGATTTTTAACAGAAGAAGGATATGGTTACCTTCAAAAATTTAACATTCTAACCTATGTTAAAGCAAAAAATTACGCTCAAACATATCGCCAAGGAGTTAGACGTTTCCATTTCTACGGTTTCCAAGGCATTAAAAAATAGTGAGGAGATAAGTAGGGATACCAAAGAGCGGATTCAGGCCTTTGCCAAGTTGTACAACTATAAACCCAATAACATTGCAATAAGCCTGAAGAACAAGCGTACAAAAAACATTGGTGTAATTATACCGGATATTGTACATCATTTTTTTACTACTGTCGTGCGCGGCATTGAAAAATATGCGAATAGCAAAGAGTACAATGTTATTGTCTGCCTTTCTGATGAGTCCTTTGATAAAGAGGTGATCAATATGGAAATGCTGGCGAATGGGAGTATTGATGGTTTTATTATGTCGCTCTCTTCCGGAACTCAAGAAAAGAATGATTACAATCACCTTAAAGAAGTGACCGAACAAGGGATTCCTTTGGTTTTGTTTGATCGAATAACACAGGAAGTAGCCTGCGATAAAGTCGTTATTGACGATCAGCTAGGCGCTTATCGGGCTACTAAAAAGTTGATCGAACAAAAGCGCTCCCGAATAGGATTGATTACCATAGGGGATTACCTTTCCGTGGCAAAAGCCAGGACAATAGGATATCAAAAGGCCCTTAAAGAAAATGGTATCGCTGTAAATGAGGATTTTATTCTTAGAATGCCCACCATGGAAATGGATGAAGGATTGATCCGTGAATTCTTTCAAAAACAACAACTCGATGCAGTTTTGTGCGTGAACGAAATTTTTGCCGTTTTTGGTATGCGAGTGGCAAAGGAAATGGGATTACACATTCCAAAAGATATTTCTTTTATCGGTTTCACTGATGGCCTCCTTTCCAAATATGCTAATCCTTCTTTAACCGCAATTGCACAACATGGGGAAGAAATGGGAGAGACAGCTGCTAAAATGTTAATTGAACGTGTGGAACGCGACGAGGATAGCACAAATTTTCGAACAAAAATTTTGGTGCCCACTTTGGTCGAACGGGATTCTACAATTCATTAGGTTTATCCTGATCTTTCCAATATGTTTGTTTCATGAATCAAGATTATATTTTACCGGATCCCTGGTCCATTGTGGAAAAGGGATTCGACCCGGATCGGGTAAAATCATCAGAAAGTCTCTTCAGCTTAGGCAATGGAGCAATGGGGCAACGGGCCAATTTCGAAGAACACTATTCTGGGGAAACCTTTCAAGGAAGTTATATCGCCGGGGTATATTATCCTGATAAAACCCGGGTAGGATGGTGGAAAAATGGCTACCCGGAGTACTTTGCAAAGGTACTTAACGCACCTAACTGGATCGGGGTTCGGGTTTTTGTTGATGATGTTGAATTAGACTTGGCCACTTGTACTTCTGTTACCGGTTTTCAGCGAGAATTGAATATGAAAGAGGGTTGGTATTGCCGTTCGTTTACAGCTACTTTACCCAACGGCTTGGAAGTGTCTGTTAACGTTTTGCGTTTTTTGAGTCTCAGTATAGACGAACTTGGCGTTCTTTCCTATGAGATAGCGGTACAAAATGCAGATGCCGAAATACGTATGGAACCCTTTCTGGATAGCGGGATCAAAAATATGGATAGCAACTGGGATGATCAGTTTTGGAAGACGACCCAGGTTGAAGCAGCAGGAAATAGAGGGTTTATAGAATCCCATACACTAAAGACCTTTTTCCATACCTGTACTTTTATGGAGGCAATGATGATCTATGAAGGTCAATCTGTTGCACTTGAGGGCGAAAGTACTACGGAAACCTACGTGGGTTTAAGTTTTACAAAGGCGGTGGAGAAAGGAAAAAAGCTTCAACTCGTTAAGTTTGGAGGCTACATTGTAGACCGTAATCATCCCAAAGGAGATTTAGTAGCTGTGGCAAATACTATTTTGAATATGGCAACAAGCATGGGTTTTGATACCCTGTTGGAACACCAAAAGGAATCCTGGGGAGCGATCTGGAATATGAGCGATATTACCATTGCCGGAGATGTTAAAGCACAGCAGGGCATTCGATTTAATATTTTCCAACTTAATCAGACCTATCTTGGGACGGATTCCCGGCTAAATATTGGTCCGAAAGGTTTTACAGGTGAAAAGTATGGGGGTAGTACCTACTGGGATACGGAAGCCTATTGCTTACCATTTTATATGGCTACAAAAGATCAAACGGTTGCCTGGAATCTTTTGAAATACCGGTATAATCATCTGGAAAAGGCTGTTGAGAATGCCAAAAAGCTAGGGTTTGTTTCCGGTGCGGCTTTATACCCCATGGTTACCATGAATGGAGAAGAGTGCCACAATGAATGGGAGATCACTTTTGAGGAGATCCACCGAAATGGGGCAATCGCCTTTGCAATTTATAATTATTACCGGTTTACCGGGGATTATTCCTATATACCCGAAATGGGTCTGGAAGTGTTAATCGGAATAGCCAGGTTTTGGCATCAACGGGCAAATTGGTCTGAAAAAAAGAAAAAATATGTAATCCTGGGCGTGACCGGGCCTAACGAATACGAAAACAATGTAAACAACAATTGGTATACCAACTATCTGGCAAAATGGTGTATCGAGTATACGGCCGAGCAGTTGCAAAAAGTGAAAGAAGGGTATCCCGTTGATTACGACCGCATCATTGCACATACAAAACTTACCGATGATGAAGTGGAGCAATGGACCGAAGTTGCTGAGAAACTATTTTTTTCCTATTCCAAAAAATACGAGGTATTTCTGCAGCAAGATGGCTTCCTGGATAAGGAATGGATAAAGGTAAACGACCTCGAAAAAAATGAACGCCCCATCAATCAAAAATGGAGTTGGGATCGTATTTTGCGCTCGCCGTACATAAAGCAGGCCGATGTGCTACAGGGGTTCTATTTTTTTGAAGACCACTTTGACACAGCGGCGCTCGAGCGACATTTTGACTTTTATGAACCCTTCACCGTCCATGAATCTTCACTGTCTCCTTGTGTTCACTGTATACAGGCAGCGAAATTGAGAAGGATGGAACAGGCCTATACCTTTTATCTTAGGACCTCCCGCCTGGATCTTGACGATTACAACAAAGAAGTAGAAGAGGGGCTGCATATTACTTCAATGGCGGGTACTTGGATGAGTATTGTTGAAGGTTTTGGTGGGATGCGTGTTTTAGAGGACAAACTTAATTTTTACCCACAGATACCTAAACAATGGGATTCGTATTCTTTTAAAATTAACTTCAGGAATAGGATTATTCAAGTAACCGTTGATAAAAAGGGGTCTTCGTATGCGCTAACCGGAAAGGAAGAAATGTCTATTCGTGTTAATGATAAAAGAGTAATACTCATACCAGGAAAAGTAGTTAATATCTAAGACTGTATGGGTTGCAATAGGGGTATAGTGCTCTTACTATTCTGGGGAATTGTTGTTCAGGCCCAGATCGAAAGGCTAGAACCCCCTAACTGGTGGATAGGCATGCAACAAGATACGCTACAACTTTTGGTATATGGAGAGGACATAGCCGCGCTAACCCCTTCTTTATTACCATGCCAAGAATGTACCTATATAAGCGATGTCCATAAAGCGGATAGTCCCAATTATCTTTTTATCGATTTGGTGATACCACCAACAACCTTGATCACCCAATTTCCTATTCTTTTTTCAAACAAGGAAGGGAAACAATTTCAGTATCAATATGAGTTGAAACAGCGTTCCAAAAAACCGAAAGCGTATCGAGGTTTCAATAGTACGGATGTGCTCTATCTCATAACCCCGGATCGTTTTGCTAACGGCGATCCTAAAAATGACAGTGTTCGTGGGCTATTGGAAACGGAAGTAAACAGGGCAGATAACTACAAAAGACACGGCGGGGATATCCAGGGAATAACGGATCACCTGGACTATATCTTTGATATGGGATTTACGGCTATTTGGCCCAACCCTCTGCTCCTTAACGATATGCAAGAACAGTCCTATCATGGATATGCTATTACAGATTTTTATAAAGTTGATCCACGATTTGGGACACTGGAAGCGTATCAACAGCTTTCACAAAAAGCAGCGCAAAAAGGAATAAAACTGATCATGGATCAGGTAGTCAACCATTGTGGAAAGCAACATTGGTGGATGGAGGACCTGCCCTTTTTTAATTGGATCAATTACCAGGAAGACTTTACATCTGACCGGACATTGCCGATATCGAATCACAGGCGCACCACCAATCAGGATAACTATGCTTCTGAGTATGACAAAACGCTAATGGAGAAGGGATGGTTTGTTTCTGCGATGCCCGATCTGAATCAACGGAATGCTTTTATGGCCAAATACCTTATTCAAAATAGTATTTGGTGGATCGAGACCTTAGCACTTGGTGGAATTCGACAAGATACCTATCCTTATCCCAACAAGCATTTTATGGCGCAATGGGCTAAGGCCATAATGCAAGAGTATCCCAACTTCAGTATTGTTGGGGAGGAATGGAGCTATAATCCTTTACTTGTTGGGTATTGGCAGGATGGCGCGGCCAACAAGGACGGCTACCGATCCTATCTTTCCAGTACCATGGATTTTCCGTTACAAAAAGCAATAATAGAAGCGCTAACAGAAAAGGAGAATTGGGATTCTGGATTGATCAAGCTCTATGAGGGCTTGGCTAATGACTTTTACTATTCGGATCCTGGAAAAGTGTTGCTTTTTGGAGACAACCACGATATGGATCGCCTATTTACACAGCTTAATGAAGATGTTAGCCTGGTTAAAATGGCTATGGCTTTTATTTTGGTAGCCCCAAGGATACCTCAAATCTACTATGGAACCGAAATTCTTTTGCAGAATACGAATAAACGCAGAGATCACGGCTCGATCAGAACCGATTTCCCAGGAGGCTGGCCAAAAGATAATATTGACGCATTTGCAGGTGACGGTTTGTCTGCACAACAGCTAGACATGCAGTCGTACCTTAAAAAACTTCTTAATTTTAGAAAAAATAGCCCGGTCATACATCAGGGTTCGACCAAACACTTTACTCCTGAACAGGGAATTTATGTGCTTTTCCGATACAGCCAAAAGAATATCATAATGCTAGTATTGAATAAGAATGAGGAAGAAAAAATAATCGGCTTGGAACGTTTTGCTGAAATGGGGATTGTAGGGAAAACGGGTTTGAATATCATTACTTCAGAACGTAAAACTCTTACAGATGCATTGCCCTTACAACCTAGGGAAGCGCTAATCCTAGCAATTGAGAACAGGCCATGAAAAAACCGCTTAGTTCCTTTTTATGCTGTATTCTGATACTATTGGGGTGCGGGGAACATACTGGTAAGAAAAATATAGACACAAAAGAACCGGAAATGTCAGAAAAAAGAAAGCAAGTAGTGTATCAGGTGTTTACCCGACTTTTTGGAAATACGAATACCACAAACAAACCCTGGGGCACACTTGAAGAAAATGGTGTAGGAAAGTTCGTAGATTTTGATGATAACGCCTTGTCCGAACTAAAGGCGCTTGGCATAACCTACATCTGGTATACGGGCGTTCCTCATCATGCGGTGATCAACGATTACACCGCCTATGGGATTACTAATGATGACCCGGATGTGGTAAAAGGAAGAGCAGGTTCTCCGTATGCGGTAAAGGATTATTACAATGTGAATCCGGATCTGGCGGTTGACCCCGCTAACCGCCTGGAAGAGTTCAAAGCCTTGGTAGAACGAACGCACAAGCATGGAATGAAGGTACTTATTGATATCGTACCCAACCATGTGGCAAGGCAATATAAAGGACTAAACAATCCTTCCGGAGTAAAAGATTTTGGTGCAGCAGATGATACTTCAAAGGAATACAGCCAGCATAATAATTTCTATTACATTCCAGAAATGGCCTTCAAGGTTCCCTCATGGGAAGAAGGATACCGACCTTTGGGAGGCGACCAGCATCCATTGTCCAACCAGGAATTTAAAGAGATCCCTGCTAAATGGACCGGGAACGGTTCCCGCTTAGCACAACCTAACTTTCACGATTGGTATGAAACCGTGAAGGTAAATTATGGGGTAAGGCCAGATGGTTCCAAAGACTTTGAGGTACTACCGGAATCCTACGCGGCGGAGGAATACAATGCACATCATGATTTTTGGAAGGATAAGGAATTGCCTGATTCTTGGTATAAGTTCCGCGATATTGCATTGTTTTGGCTGGAATTAGGGGTAGATGGTTTCCGGTTCGATATGGCGGAAATGGTGCCTGTGGAGTTTTGGAGCTTTATGAACTCGTCTATAAAAATGAAAAACTCCGATGCATTCCTACTAGCGGAGGTATATAATCCTTCCCTGTATCGGGCGTATATTCACAAAGGAAAAATGGATTATCTCTACGATAAAGTAGAGTTGTATGATAGTCTCAAACATATCATGAAAGGGTATGGCTGGACGGATCACATCCACACCGTACAATCGGGTTTGCAGGATATTGAGCATCATATGCTTCATTTTCTGGAAAATCACGATGAGCAGCGCATTGCGAGCCCGGAGTTTGTTGGGAATGCCGAACTTGGAAAACCGGCAATGGTAGTTTCTGCTACGATTAGCAGTTCCCCTACCATGCTTTATTTTGGTCAGGAAGTTGGGGAGGATGGTTCTGAAGATGCCGGTTTTGGAAAACCCTCCCGTACTTCTATTTTCGATTACATCGGCGTACCAGCACATCAACGTTGGATAAACGGGAAAAAGTTTGATGGGGGACAGCTCACACCTTCGGAAAAAGCGTTACGGGATTTTTATCAAAGGCTCTTGAATTTTACCATCACCAGTTCTGCCTTAATGGGTAGTTACGAGGAAATCCATTATTACAATAAAGAGCATACGGAAACCTATGATCACCGGGTGTTTTCCTTTGTGCGCTGGGATGCTTCAGAAAAATTGGTCATTATCTCCAATTTTGATACCGAAAAGTCGTATTCTATTGACCTAAAAATACCAGAGCATATTATTCAAAAATGGCAATTGAAAGCGGGGTCTTTTGAGCTCCAAGAACAACTTTACGGAAGCAACAGCCACAAATTAAAAGTTGAAGCAGGAACCGGTAGAATTCCTCTTTTGCTATCTCCCCTGCAGTCGTATATTTTTAAAGTAGTAAACTAGCAATACGCAAACTGGGCTTCCAGTTATTCACCTGCTGCTGGTGATACATTTTTAGGTGGTACACGCTAACTACTTGCTTTGTATACCAAGGCAATCACCATTCCAGTGATGGCATAATAAACCATTTGAAGTACAGCATCAACCAAATAGCCGGTGAGGCTCATAATAGTAGTGGTTGCATACTGCACGAACCAAAGCCCAAGGCCAACAAATACCCCGATCCAAATCCCAAATTCAGCACCTTGTTTTGCACTATGACTTCCCCGAGCCCATTGGCCATAAAGGGTGCAGATCGCAAAGGCCGAAAAAAGATTGCCCAGTACTATAAATGTAAAATCGGGATGTTCTTTTACACTGTCACCTATGGCATGCTGCTCAAAAAAATCATCCATAACTACCCCCCAGATTAAGAACCCAAGAAGGAATAAAACGATGGTCGCGGCCAAGGTAGCCAGTACATTTGATTTTGAAAACATAATCTATTGCTTTAGTTGGTTGTAACTTCAATACAAAGTAGTAAAACGATTGCAATGGTATTAGTTTTTCAAAGGTGAAATAACCAAAAAGCATTTGATTCCTTTAGTTTTGGAGGGTTTGTCAAAGTCGGTTACTCAGCACAAGTTCGTATTTTTAAGCGCGCAAAAAAGAACTCATATGAACAAAACAGCTGCACTAGGACTAGCAATGATTTTATTTTTTAGTTCCTGCGATATGATGAATAAAAAACCATTGGTTATAGGCCATAGAGGGGCAATGGGTTATGAAACGGAGAATACCCTTGCTTCCATCCAAAAGGCGTTGGATATGAAGGTAGATATGATAGAAATTGATGTCTTCAAAATAGCAAGTGGTGAGATCGTAGTTTTCCATGACGAAAGGTTAGACCGATTGGGGAACGCACCGGGAAGAGTTGAGGAATACTATATCACGGATTTAAAACGGGTCATCCTTGATGGCAATCATCGCATACCACTGTTACAAGAGGTACTTCGGCTGATTGATAATACGGTTCCGCTAAATATCGAGTTGAAAGGTGACAATACTGCAGATCGTGTCAATTTTATTACCGACTACTATATTCGGGAGCGCGGGTGGAGCCAGGAAAATATTGTAATTTCTAGCTTTAAATGGGACGAACTTCGTACAATACGGGAACTTAACCCGGATATTGCGATAGCCGTGCTAACGGAAGAGGATCCCTTGAACGCGATAGCTGTGGCAAAAGAACTTAAGGCGGTTGCTATTAATCCCTGGTATAAAACATTGACTGAAGACAACGTTCAAAAAATCCAGGATGAAGGGTTTAAGGTCTACACCTATACGGTAAATGAAATTGACGATATTCAAAAAATGAAAGAATATGGTGTAGATGGTCTTTTTACCAATTACCCTGACCGGGCACAATAATGTTCGATCTTATAGTCATTGGTGGCGGTGCCGCTGGATTTTTTGGTGCCATTCAAGCCGCACTTACTAATCCTGAACTACGCATTGCTATTTTAGAACGCGGTAAGACCGTTTTAGGTAAGGTGAAGGTTTCTGGAGGAGGTAGATGTAATGTTACCCATGCCGAGTTTGATCCTCTTATCCTTTCTGAAAACTACCCCAGGGGCCAGAAAGAACTCTTGGGGCCCTTCTACACCTATTCGCCACAGGACACCATGCAGTTTTTTGAAGATCGGGGAATTCCGCTAAAGACGGAATCCGATGGCCGTATTTTTCCGGAAAGCGACTCCTCCCAAACCATAATTGATTGTTTTTTGTCCGAGACAAAAAAATTTGGAATCCAGGTGCTAAAAAATAGTGCGGTAAAGGAAATTATACCCTCCTCGGAGATTGATAAGGGATGGCGGGTGACCACCATGAATAAGCACTACCATGCTCGGAAATTGTTAGTGGCTTCGGGTAGCAGCACTAAAGTCTGGCAATTATTGGAAACGTTGGGACATCGGATCATCGCCCCTGTTCCTTCTTTATTTACCTTTAATATAAAAGATGCTCGTATCGCTGGCCTGCAGGGATTGACTACTCCTGCCGAGGTAGACATCATGCCTAAAACGCATTATGATTCCAAAATAGTAGTACAGCTCAGAAGCAAAATTGAAAGGGAACCACTATTCAGCGCAGAAGGTCCGCTATTGATCACACACTGGGGATTAAGTGGTCCGGCTATCCTTAAACTATCTGCCTGGGGTGCCCAACAATTGAAAGACTACCATTATATCTTCAGAATCCGTATTAATTGGTTGCCCGACCAGAGTAAAGGGACCATAGTTGGATTATTGGGGGAGATGAGAAGTGCGGAACCGAAAAAAACGATATTCAAAACGAAAGTCACTTCGCTTCCAAACCGATTGTGGATTAGTCTTGCTAAAGCTGCCGGGATAGCTCCAAGCACCAGGTGGGCAGAGATGACCAAAGAACAGCTGCTGCAATTTGCTACGGAGTTAACAGAATGTTCTCTAAAAGTAGAAGGGAAGAGTACCTTTAAAGAGGAATTTGTTACTGCTGGGGGCGTGGACCTAAAAGAGATCAACTTCAAAACCTTTGGAAGCAAGCTATTACCCAACTTTTATTTTGCTGGCGAAGTAATCAATGTAGATGCCGTTACAGGAGGATTCAATTTTCAAAATGCTTGGACCGGTGCTTACATCGCAGCACAGGCCATTGCAGCTCCGGATTAGCCCATAGTTACTGGAACCAACCTGCTAACACAGCAGCAAAAATGCCTCCTAAAATAGGACCTACCACCGGTATCCAGGAATACTTCCAACCACTGTCTCCTTTGTTTTGAATGGGGAGTACCGCATGGATCAATCGAGGCCCAAAGTCCCTTGCGGGATTTATGGCGTACCCGGTAGTACCACCAAGGGCCATACCGATTACCCATACCAATAGCGCCACAGGGAGTGCTCCGAGAGAGCCCAATCCGATTATGGTATTGGTATCTGTTAAGGTGGCATCGGTAAAATATAGGATGGTAAAGACCAAAACGAAAGTCCCCAATACTTCACTAAGCAGATTCCTGAACGTGTGCGGTATGGCAGGGTCAGTACAGAACGTACCGCGTTTTAAACCCTGACTTTCTTCGAGGTCAAAATGATCTTTATAGAGTAACCAGACAAAGAAAGCCCCGAGCATAGCGCCTATGAATTGAGCCAGAATATAGTGCGGAACGTCGTACATTGAAAACTCTCCGGCAACAGCTAAACCAATAGTAACAGCAGGGTTTATGTGTGCACCGCTAATCGGTCCTGCTACAACTACCCCCACATATACGGCTAATGCCCAGCCTGTGGTGATCAATAACCAGCCACTGTTTCCGCCACGGTTCCCTTTGGTTCCTTTTAATAAGACGTTAGCGTTTACCCCACACCCAAGAAGGATGAGTAAAAAGGTACCTACGATTTCAGCTATAAATGGGGTCATAGCGCATTTTCGTTATTGGTAATTGTTGTCCAGTACTCCAATGCCTTGATGGCGCGGTACCATCCCTGAATGCCCTGCTTTATACTTGTACGGTCTGAAGTTGGTTGAAAATGAACATCCGCTTTCCAAATGTCCTGAATTTCCTCCGGACTTTTCCAAAAACCAACCGCCAGCCCTGCCAAATACGCTGCCCCCATTACCGTAGTCTCAATAATTTCCGGACGTATGGCTACAGTATCTAGAACATCTGCCTGGAATTGCATGAGCATATTGTTTACGGTTGCACCGCCGTCTACACGAAGTTCACGGATGGCAATTCCGGAATCCTTTTCCATAGCTTTTAGAATGTCCATAGTCTGGTAGGCAATAGATTCTAATGCAGCTCTTGCCATATGTGCATCTGTACTCCCCCGGGTCAGACCAAAAACGGTGCCCTGGGCATTTTGATTCCAATGTGGGGCACCCAAACCGGCAAAGGCGGGAACAAAATACACTCCTTCACTACCCCCTATAGAGCTCGCTAATTTTTCCACTTCGGAAGAGGTTTTTATGATTTTCAAACTATCGCGAAGCCACTGTACCACTGCCCCGGCGATAAAAATACTTCCTTCAAGGGCGTAGGTGGTAACACCATTAACTTTCCAGGCTACGGTAGTGAGCAAATTATTATTGGACTGAACAGGCGTTTGCCCAATATTCATAAGCATAAAACAACCTGTGCCATAGGTGTTTTTTACCATTCCCTTTTTTGTACACATTTGGCCGAAAAGGGCAGCCTGCTGATCCCCGGCGATACCGGCAATAGGAATTTTATTTGCAAAAAAGTTAGGGCTGGTATAGCCATATACTTCACTGGATTGACGTACCTCCGGAAGCATACTTCTTGGGATAGTAAAAAGCTCCAATAATTCTGCATCCCAGTCCATGGTAGTAATATTAAAAAGTAAAGAGCGGGATGCATTGGTAACATCGGTGATGTGCAATTCGCCCTGAGTCATTTTCCAAATGAGCCAGGAATCTATTGTGCCAAATGCCAATTGCCCGGCCTCTGCTTTTTCTCGAGCGCCTTCTACATGGTCCAATATCCATTTTACTTTGGTAGCCGAGAAATAGGCATCAATGACGAGGCCTGTCTTTTCACGGATCATTCCCGATTTTCCTGCATTTTTTAAACTATCACAATAGGCTGCAGTACGTTTATCTTGCCATACTATGGCATTGTAGACAGGTTCTCCCGTTGTTTTATCCCAAACCACTGCTGTCTCCCTTTGGTTGGTAATTCCGATCGCCGCAATTTGACTTCCCTGTAATCCTTTTTTGGCTATCGCTTCGGCAGCCATTCCTGCTTGGGTAGACCAGATCTCAGTAGCATCGTGTTCTACCCATCCGGGTTTTGGAAATATTTGTGTGAATTCTTTTTGAGCAACCGAAATAATGGCCCCTTTTCGATCCACTACCACCGCACGAGAGCTGGTGGTACCCTGATCCAGGGCCAATATATATGTGTCCATCTATTTGAGTAAATGTTAAGACATGGAAATTAATAAAATTTATTGAGTAGTTTCACCCGGATTTTTATACAATTATGGAAACCTATATTGCCTTCCTTCGCGGGATCAATGTCAGTGGTCAAAAGAAGATAAAGATGGCAGATCTTCGAAATGCTTTGGAGCTAGCCGGACTGGAAAAAGTGCAAACCTACATTCAAAGCGGGAACCTCGTTTTTAAAAGTAAGGAAGAAAATACTTCGGTTTTGGAAAACGTGATCATAGAACAGATCACCAGGGATTTTGGATTTGATGTTCCGGTAATGGTTATGACGGCCAACAGAATAGCTCAAATCCTGGAAAAAGATCCTTTCAAGGATTTAAGAGATATGGGTAATACGTATTACGTGCTGTTGAAAATGAAACCCGATCCCGACCGTGTGACTGCGTTTGAAGACATGACCTTTGAAAATGAACAATTTGTTGTTACCGATACGTGTGTGTATCTCTATTGTACAGCGGGCTACGGTAAAGCCAAGCTCAATAATAATTTCATTGAACGAAAATTAAAGGTCGCCGCTACCACCCGGAACCTTAATACCCTGAAAAAAATGATGGCGCTGGCAGATCATTAATTCAACTCCCAGATTTTGAAATTCAGTACCGCCGCAAAAGCTACCCATAGGAGATAAGGCACCAATAACCAAGAAGCTTTTCTACTTACTACACGAAACCATTTTATGGTGAGGATAAGGATAACCAAAAGGGTTAAGATGACGAAAAGTGCAGCTAATGGATTTTTTAAGCCGAAAAATAGAATACTCCAAAGCGCATTCAATAATAATTGAAATCCAAAATGATACAGTGCTGTTTTAACCCAAAGATGGTAGAAACCTTTGGACCAAACAATTCCTGCGGCAGTTCCCATTAATATGTACAATACTGTCCAAACGGGGGCAAATATCCAGTTGGGAGGGTTAAAACTGGGTTTATTAAGTTCAACATACCAATCGTTGACCGAACTTTGAGTGGCAAAACTAGAGAGTACACCGATCAATAGACAAATACTTATACTGATTGCTATTTTAGGTACGGTTTGCTTCATTGTGGTACAATTCCCACTAAAATAACAATTTAAAGCAAAAAGGATACGCGACGCAAAGAGTATCTTTGCCGAAATTATTTGGATGACGGAAAAGGATTTCATTGCTGAAAAAGACTTATTTTACCCAACTTCCGGAAAGACGGCCTGGAAGGCACCTAGCAATATTGCTTTAGTGAAATATTGGGGGAAACATCCCAATCAAATACCGGCAAACCCCTCCATTAGTTTCACCTTGGATGAAAGTGCAACAAAGACTACGGTCGCTTATAAGAAGCGGGAACAAACCGGTAACGGGTTTTCATTTGATTTTCTATTTGAAGGAAAGCCGAAGGCAGATTTTATCCCCAAAATCGATATTTTTTTTGAACGCATTGCGCCCTATCTGCCATTTTTAAAGCAATTTCACTTTACTATAGGCACAACAAATTCTTTTCCTCACAGCAGTGGAATTGCCTCTTCTGCCAGCGGAATGGCGGCACTTTCCCTATGTCTTCTGCAGATAGAGAAGCAAGCGTATCCCGAAATGAGTACGGAATATTTTGAGCAAAAAGCATCCTTTTTAGCACGTTTGGGTTCTGGCAGTGCCTGCCGCAGTATTCTTGGGAATTTGGTGCAATGGGGAAGGACAATAGCCATTCCCAATAGTTCTGATCTCTACGGAATTTCTTATCCCTTCGAAATCCATGAAGACTTTAAGCACTTTCAGGATACTATTTTACTGGTACATAAAGGAAAAAAAGCGGTGAGTAGTACCGTTGGCCATGGACTCATGAAGGGACACCCTTTTGCAGATCCCAGGTTTCAACAAGCCCACGAAAACTTGGAGCGATTGCAGCCTATTTTTGCCTCCGGAGATTTGGAATCCTTTATAAATGTGGTTGAAAGTGAAGCCCTTACCCTCCATGCCATGATGATGACCAGCCAACCCTATTTTATTTTGATGGCTGCAAATACCCTTGAGATCATTCAAAGGATATGGCAATTTCGGAAAGCTTCTGGGATACCCATTTGTTTCACATTGGATGCAGGGGCAAATGTACATGTGCTTTATCCTAAAAAACAGAAGGAGCGATGTATGCATTTTATTCAAGATGAACTGGTTGTCTATTGTGAAAACGGACAGTATATTTGCGACCAAATGGGAAGGGGAGCACAGGTAATGGAGCCAGACAGGTAATTAACTGGATTTAGCATCGTTATAGTAGCTGAGAAACATAATAATTTCCCAAAGTGTTGAACGTATGGGTAAGTTTGTTTATCTTTAAACCGTAAATTGTTGAACAAAACAGCATGAAAGGGCCTTTGTTTTATTCTAAGATTTTACTTTTCGGGGAATATGGGATCATCAAAGATTCCAAAGGATTGTCAATTCCTTACAACTTTTTTAAAGGAGCTTTAAAATCTGACGATACCACTTCCGAGCAAGCCATACAATCCAATGCCGGACTGGAAAAGTTTGCCAATTATCTTGAAGACATACAGCAGGAGGATCTGGTTCATTTTGATCTTGAAGCCCTGAAAACGGATATTGCTAAAGGGATGTATTTTGATAGCTCTATCCCCCAAGGCTATGGCATTGGTAGTAGCGGCGCGCTTGTTGCTGCTATTTACGACAAATATGCGCATGATAAGATCACGGTACTTGAGAATCTAACCCGGGAGAAACTGCTAAAACTAAAAGCAATTTTTGGGAAGATGGAATCCTTTTTTCATGGAAGATCTTCAGGCTTAGACCCGCTCAACAGCTACCTCAGCCTTCCAATACTTATAAATTCTAAAGATAACATCGAGTCCACAAGTTTGCCCTCACAACATAAGGAAGGGAAAGGAGCGGTCTTTTTATTGGACAGCGGTATAACCGGAGAAACCGCACCGATGGTACAGATATTTATGGAAAAAATGAAACAGGAAGGGTTTCGTAATGTGATCAAAGAAAAATTTATCAAGCATACCGATGCCTGCGTGGAACACTTTCTTAACGGCGATATTACGTCTCTTTTTGGACATGTAAAACAGCTTTCTCATGTGGTTCTGGACCATTTTAAGCCCATGATCCCGCAACAATTTCACTCCCTTTGGCAACGAGGCATTGAGACCAATGACTACTATCTAAAATTATGTGGCTCAGGTGGGGGAGGATATATTTTAGGATTTACCGAAGATATTGACAAAGCCAAAAAGGCGCTTGCGGGCCATAAGTTAGAAGTGGTCTACAATTTTTAAGAAGTACGCATGCTTAGCAGAAGAAATAGGCTCTTGCTTTTTAAGCTTTTGAGCCTTTTCTCAGTAGTGCGGGGGTACAATATCCTGGTGATTACCCTTGCACAATACCTGGCTTCTATCTATATATTGGCTCCGGACCTGCCGCTTTACAGTATTATCTTTGATCTTAATCTGTTTCTTATCGTTACGGCCTCCGCATTGGTCATAGCCTCCGGATACATAATTAATAATTTTTATGATGCCGAAAAAGATCTGATCAATAAACCCACCAAAAGCATGTTGGACAGATTGGTGAGCCAGCGGTTTAAGTTAACCACCTATTTTATTCTTAATTTCCTTGCCGTTTTTGCTGCCAGTTATATTTCCTTTCGCGCGGTACTCTTTTTTTCTGCCTATATTTTTGGTATCTGGTTCTATTCGCATAAACTAAAGCGTATACCCGCACTGGGTAATCTCGTATCCGCTACCCTTGCAATTGCACCCTTCTTCGTGGTTTTTGTCTATTACAAGAATTTTGAGACCGTCATTTTTGTACATGCTGTATTTCTCTTTTTGCTGATCTTAGCACGGGAGATCATTAAGGATCTGGAGAATATGGCCGGAGACCTTGCACAAAACTACAGGACGATCCCCATACTCCACGGTGCTAAGACGGCCAAAGGAATTATTGCCTTTTTAATAGTACTTACCCTAATACCTACCTATCTTTTGATTTATAGGTTTGACGTTGGAGCTATGTATTTGTACTTTATGGCTGCCGGGATATTATTGGTGGTTTTCCTGATACTACTTTGGGGATCTGGAGCAAAAATGCATTATGTCTGGCTACATAATATCCTCAAATTTATTATCGTAGCGGGGGTTTTCAGTATTTTGCTGATCGATATAGACCTGGTGCTTAATCGGATTTTATGAAAGCAAATGAATTAAAAGTGGCCTTAGCTCAGATAGCTCCGGTATGGCTGGATAAAAAAGGAACACTAGTAAAAATAGAGGCTTCTATTTTGGAAGCAGTTCGCAATGGGAGTGAATTGATCGTTTTTGGAGAAGCTTTCCTTCCCGGCTATCCTTTTTGGTTGGCATTGACCGGTGGAGCAGAGTGGAATACAAAAACAAATAAAGAGCTTCATGCGCATTACGTTCGAAATTCCATTCAGATTGAAAACGGAGACCTGGATGCCATTTGCCAATCGGCACGGGAAAACAATATTGCCATATACCTGGGCATAATGGAACGGCCACCAGATCGAGGCGGACATAGTATTTATGCTTCTCTGGTTTACATCAACCAGCAGGGCGAGATCAAATCTGTACACCGGAAATTACAACCCACCTACGAAGAACGGTTAACCTGGGCACCCGGAGATGGCCATGGGCTCAAAGTACATCCCCTAAAACAGTTTACGGTTGGCGGCCTTAATTGTTGGGAGAATTGGATGCCTTTACCACGTGCGGCACTCTATGGTCAAGGGGAAAACCTGCATATTGCGGTATGGCCGGGAAGTCTCCATAACACCAAAGATATTACCCGGTTTATTGCCCGGGAATCCCGTAGCTATGTGATCTCGGTATCTTCCATGATGACCCGCGAAGATTTTCCGAAGGATACGCCTCATTTGGATAAAATATTGGAAAATGCATCTGATATCCTGGCCAACGGAGGCTCCTGTATTGCTGGTCCTGATGGAGAATGGATAGCGGAACCAGTGGTAAACAAAGCGGGATTGATGTATCATACCCTGGATTTTAACCGGGTCTATGAAGAACGACAGAATTTTGATCCTGTGGGGCATTATTCCCGCCCGGATGTTACCCAACTCAAGGTGAACCGTGAGCGGCAATCTACCGTTGATTTTGAGGACTAGTCCTCTCCTGTACCGTCCAAAAGCTCATACCCTTGTTGTATCCCTTTTTCTATGGGAGGAACTCCGCGTTCCATCCAAGAAGGTTTGCCTTTGCCCTTTAAATAATGATCAAAATATTGTGCCATTCGTATGTTGAAGTCTTTGCGGTTTTGCAGTTTTAAGGGCCAATGGGGTTCTCCGTTATAATTTAAGAACCAGGAGGGTTTGCCCAGTCGCCGTAGGCTTACAAAAAATTCAATCCCTTGATACCAAGGCACATGTCCATCGGCATCGTTATGCATAATTAGTAATGGTGTATTGATCTTATCAATGTTAAAAATGGGAGAGTTTTCAATATATCGAGATGGATACTCCCAGGGCGTTCCGCCTATTCTGCTTTGAGTATGCTCGTACTGAAACTGCCTGCTTAGACCCGTCCACCAACGAATACCACCATATGCGCTGATCATATTGGGAACGGGAGCCCCTGATTCTGCAGCTTTGAAAATGTCTGTTTTGGTCACCAAATAAGCAATCTGATAGCCCCCCCAGCTGTGTCCCTGTACGCCAATATTATCTCTATCGATAAACCCTTTTTCTATAAGTGAAGTCACGCCCGGAATTACACAGTTATACGCACTTTCTCCGGGATACCCCACCCGGTACTCCACATCGGGATTAAAAATCACATAGCCTCTACTGGTATAAAAGCTATAATTTAAAGAAGACCTTTCCGCCCGGGGGTGGCGGTGCCTATGAATTCTATCGGAACTCTTTTCATAAAAATTGACTAACAAGGGATACTTTGTATTAGGATCAAAATTTTCAGGCTTTACCAACATGCCTTGTAACTTTTTACCGTCCAAAGAAATCCAGTCGAGCAGTTCAATGCTTCCCCAATTGTATTCCTGCTGTTGCGGATTGGCATTACTGAGCTTAAGCGGCTTTTTAAAACTTTGGTCCGTGAGTTGTAAATCCGGAAATTCTTGAAAAGATTGCCTCGTGAAGATGAGTTTGTCCTTATCCTTTGCTTTTTTGGGTAGCGAATAACTGTATGCGCCTGAAACCAGAGAGACAACGCGCTTGGTCTTTGGATTGTATTCGGCATACCCCCCGTCTTTGG
The DNA here is from genome assembly GCA_038750505.1 of Bacteroidota bacterium. Lineage (GTDB taxonomy): Bacteria > Bacteroidota > Bacteroidia > Flavobacteriales > Flavobacteriaceae > Croceivirga. The sequence continues at coordinate 179,991 of JBCDHD010000004.1, forward strand.
TGGTTTCATTAAAGGTACTAAGCAAGATCGGCTGACTAAGATCTATAGCCTTCTCTTCCTCATCCAAATGCAAATAACGATACACCATTTTAGCACCTCTTCCATTGGTCAACTTTTCTTTTTCGCCAGAGTCCGGTTGAATTTTCCATATATCGTACCGATCGTAGATCAAAAGGAATTCGTCGTCCCTGGTCCAACCTGCAACGCCATAAGGAAAGGGGTAATTGGGGTAGTCGTTTTCCTCGCTGTAAAAAGTGCCCCCTTTGGTTAGCACCGTCTGTTTCCCGGAACGTAAATTGTAGGTAAACCAGGTACTGTCTACTCTACTATAGCCATAACCATAGTTCCCTTTTGGGCTGAGCTCCATCCGGGGTACTCTCTTAAATTCGTGAAGGGTTGTCCCGGTTTTGGTATCGATAGCTTTGTAATCGCTGTAGCGCCGGGCGGTCCACTGACTTTCCAGATCATAAGGGCTACTGTTGCGAACCAAAGCAATATCCGCGTTACCTTTATCGCCCAATTCGGTATCCATATACTCTTCATCCGCCAACATCACCATCTTTTTATCGCTGAGTTGGATTGCAGTAGTAAATGACCGAATGGAATCATTTTTCAACTGCAATTCCTGGACGGTGTATAAACGGGGTTCATCGTAGGTCCATACCTCTACATTCACAATTTCTTCATCTACTAAAGAGGTGTCTTTTTCAATAGGGGGTTTAGCCAATCCAAAATAAAGTTTGGTGGCATCCTCTGAAAAATGGATCTCCCCGTGTTTTGAAATTACGTAGTTCTTGGGAGCACTGGTGTTGTCCAAGATCTTTTCAGCCGCTTGCTGTCCCGCTTCCCACAGATACAGTTCGTTGGGCCGTAATTGTACTTTGGTGGTATCTGTATCCGCAATAAAACCAAGGTGTTGCCCTGAATCACTAAATCCTAACTGAACATATTTTGCCCTGGGGGCTTCATGTAAGGTAGTAGTTACACTGGTCTCAAGGTTCCGAACAAATACCCCTGCATCACTTTCTTTAGTGGCTCCTGTTGACGTGTAGGCGAGGTATTTTCCTTTTTTGGCAAAGACATAGTCCGTAACAAACTTTAGGGTATCTTGTTGTTGGGTCTCCAGATTGAGCACTACAAGAGGATATCCATTCTTTTTTCCTACTTTTTTAGGTTTGTCCTTTTTCTTTTCGCGCTCTTGTAGCGAATCGTTTTCCTCCTTTTTCACCTTCTTGAGGTCTTCCAGTTGATAGGCCAAATAGCCCGACCACTTCTCAGGGATTTTATAAGATTTTATAGGTCCCACCCTAAGCAGTTTTTGGTTGTTCAGGTTAAAGATGCCTAAAGAATCTTTAGGTAATTTATCTTTTTTGACCTTCTTTTTTTTCATGGCAATAACACTGTCTTTCCAGGCTTTGATCGTGAAGAGAACGTATTGGGAATCATGGGTAAACCTTCCTTTTTGACCTCTATCATATTCCAATACAAAATTCCCTTTCGCATCCTGAACTTTGAAAAAATGGTCTTTTTCTCCTTTTTCGAGACTGTACAGGACATACGAACCATTTGAAGAAATGGCTTCGTCTTGTATGGTGCTCCAGAGGTCATAATCACTGTGATCTAATATTTTTTTCTGACTATAGGATACCAAAGTTACCAGGGCCAGTGTGAAGGGTACTATTTTTTGTAACATATGCTTGTGGTTAATCTCTATAAATATAGGGCATAGCAAGGTTTTTTGAAGTGTCGGAAACTGGATTTAGCAGAAAATTCTTACTTTACCGCGAGGAGGGGGAGATTTCATCTTTGGTGAAGATGGCGAGGTTGTCTACATTTGCCAAAATTTTAGACTGATGGCGAAATCAGACAACGAACGTAATCGTAAAAACACGGCACGAAGGAGTGGCAATTACCAACGCAAGAACTTTTCTCGAGGATCTTCTGCGTCAAAACCTGCTCCAAAGCAACAGCAAAGATCAGATCTCATACGGCTAAATCGTTTTATTGCTAATGCTGGTATTTGTTCACGTAGAGAGGCAGATACTTTTATTGCAGCAGGTAATGTTACCGTAAATGGCAAGGTAATTACGGCGATGGGATACAAGGTCAAAAAGACCGATGATGTCCGTTTTGATGGTCGCAAACTCAGCCCGGAAAAAAAGGAATACGTGCTTTTGAACAAACCCAAAAACTTCATTACCACTACCAATGACGAAAAAGGCCGAAGGACGGTTATGGAATTGGTAAGCAGCGCCTCCAACAACCGGCTGTATCCTGTAGGCCGGCTGGATCGTAATACCACCGGGTTATTGTTGTTCACCAATGATGGGGACATCGCCAAAAAGTTGACGCATCCCAAACATGGGGTGCGTAAGATCTATCATGTGCACCTGGATAAAAATGTAACAATAGCGAATCTCCGAAAGATCCGTGAAGGTTTGGAACTCAACGATGGCAAGATCGAGGTAGATGCCGTAGACTATGTTCAGGGGGGCACTAAAAAGGAAATCGGCATTGAGATCCATTCCGGGCGTAATCGCATTGTACGGCGGATCTTTGAACATCTGGGCTACGAGGTGGCCCGGCTGGACCGTGTGGTCTTTGCCGGATTGACCAAGAAAGATCTGCCCAGAGGGCACTGGCGATTTCTTAGCCCTCAGGAAGTGATTAATTTGGGGATGATTAACTAGTTGTTCTTATACTTCGTAGATATCAAATTTTGCCGAAACGGATCTCATTAATTCAGCATCTTTAAAATCGCTATCGGACATTTTTGAGAGTTTTTCCAGATAAAGATCGAACTGGCCCTTGTGAAAGATGGTCAGCATTTTTCCTCCGTTTTTGCAACTAGCGGCATGCCAAACAAATGGGGGTACGGTTACCGTATCGCCTGGTCTGGCCGTAATGGTTTCGTCGTCAAAAATCAATTCCACCTCTCCTTCAAGGATGTAAAATACCTCGGTCATTATTTTATGATGGTGCCGTGCCAGGTAAAAGCCTGGTTTGAGCGTGTCTTCTACAAAACTTAACTCACCATTGGTGTGGTGGGATGAAAGCTTTACAAAACAATGATCTTGCGCGTAGTTGTAATTAGCTCCGCTACAGTTTCTTATGACCTCTTTTTTTTCCATATTATTCTTTATGATAAGCTTGTGAAACTTCAAAACTATCTTCAAACCAATTCCAAAGAATGACTTTGCCATCTTTCACCTTTACGCGGAGGGCATAGGTAAATTCAGCAGTTTCCGTATTGGATTTGGTCAAAAGGCCTACCATTTGTCCAAAGAATGCCGCTGTATCCCCACTGGCAAACCCATCGTTAGGTACCCATTTAATGGTTTGGAAGTTTTCTCCAAAAACTGGTAGAAACTCTTCCAGGATCGCTTTTTTACCTTTCCATGGGCCTATCCACGGTAAACTTTTATCGCCTGCGTTTTGCCATATCATATCGTCATGCATAAGGCTGATCATGGTGTCCATATCGCCTTTTCCCATGGCACCCATAAAGGCTTGGGCCACCTTCATAGTTTCTTCAGATGGATCGTTATTCGAAACAAGGGTTGTTTTCTCATCTCCAGCGTTTATAGCTACATCCCCAGAACTGTTTTCTTTAGTGTTCATTTGGCAGCTAATTAGCAGAACGATCATAAGCAGAAGGGGTACTACCTTTTTTTCCATTTTTTGTAATTTTGATTTGTACTTCACATCATAACTATCTAGTGCTACAAAATTAGAAGGGTAGGAATGTGTATTTAGATAAAAAAAATCCTTTTTATGGTAAAAAAGGGAAAGTAAACTAGCTGGTGGCCTTTCTGAATTCTTTTGGGGAGAGCCCTGTCTTCTTTCTAAAGAATTTGAAGAAGTTGGTTGGTTCGTTGAATCCGGTGGTATAGGCGACTTCAGTAAATGAGAATTTCCGGTTTACCAAAAGACGTTTAATTTTCATAATTACGATTTCATCGATAAAGGACTTCGCGCTTTTACCAACTACATGTTGGGTGATAGTATTTAACGTTTTTGTAGTGACCCCCATTTCACTCGCGTAGAAAGCTACCTTCTTGTTTTCAAAGCATTTATTTTCAATCTGTTCCTGTAGTTGGATAAACCGTAAGAGATAATTGGTGTTGAATGGATTTTTATATTTTTTTGATTGTAGTCGATAAAGTTTTAGCACGAGTACCTGTACCAGATTTCTAATGATCTCACCAGTTTGGTCGTCATGGATACTTCGAAATTCTTTTTCAATTTGACCCATTAGACGTTCTATTTCTGCAAAACCGGACGTGTCTAGTTGAAGTTTTGGAGATCCCAGAAATTCATTGAACAGTTGGGATATTCTTAATTCTACTTTGAAATCAGAAAAGCGAACTGCAAAATCTGAGGTGAAAATGAGAAGTATGCCTTTGGCATTGGTCTTGTGGAATTTATGAATGGTACTCTTCCGAAGTGCAAAAACGGTTCCCTTTTTAAAGGAAAAATCTTCATAATTGATACTATGTATTCCAGTACCTTCCGTAATGATCAGTAGTACGTAAAAAGCAACCTTGTGATGTTCAAACTGACTGTGGTCCTCGGGAGAGAGTTGTAATAGCTTTTCAAGAGGGACCAAGTCGAAATGACTTTTTGTGGTTTTCCTATGTGCAAAAGCGACTTCTTTTACGGTGTCCTTCATAAATCCGGGCGAATGGTATGTTTAAGGCTACATTAGCGAATGTAACAATAAGTAAAAAATCATTTGCATTTTGAAAGAATGGTGGTTAATGATTGCGGGATAATGGGATAAATACCTAAGATCAGGACAGTAAGGTACGTTTTATTCTAGGTTAGAAAGCCGCTTAGGATGCGGCCTTTTCAGAGTTCAAGCGATTTGATCTAATCTATCCCGCTCTATCTTTGTGATTAAGATGATTAAAAGCTCTTGATCTTTTTGGTGAAGCGTATTGAATAGTTGATTCCCTTCCTTCAACACCTCAAGTCCAAATTGAAGTCCCTTAATTTGGCTGAGTGTGTAGTTCTTTTCATTTTTCCGCATCATGAGGATGACATATTCAATGACCTCTATGATTTTCTTGATCAATACTTTATCGTGTAACGTTTCAAACAACGATTGTGAGGTTGCAATGAAATCTTCAATCTCCGCTCTGGACAATAAACGGATCAACCTATCGATTTTAGCCAAATCATAAGGGGGTTGTATGTTGTTTTCGATGGCTTGCTCAATAAAATGGGTTTCAAATTTTGTGGCTGCTCGAAAGGACTTTAATGCTTTTAACCCGGCACTTAAAATTTTTGGCAGGTGCCTTCCGTAGGTGAAGATGAGCTTGGAGGCATCCAAAACGACTTGAATCAATTTTTGAGGATGTTTTATATAATCATCCAGACTTTGGAAAGCCCTGTCCAATTCCATCCGTTTTTCAAAATCGGGATAGACATAGTCCAAAAAGAAGTCCCTAAAACCCACAACAGTTTCCTCAGGTATCGTTTCAGGAATGGTATACTGACGTTTCAAGTTTTGGTACTGATAGCGTTCACGAATGCTCTCCCGATACCCCTCAATGATTCCTTGTAAAATTTCCGCTCGGGTCATCTATCCGTATAAATTGTCAAATGGTTGTAGCGCATCAATAAAAGGCAACCTGATCTTCCGGGAGTTTCCTGTCTAGGTTGATTACTTTTTTGGTGCCGTTTGCGCGAATGTTTACGATGTTTATTTGCGCATCAATAGTTTCGGTAAGCAGGCTGTTGCGTACTTTAACCGTAGTGATCTGCGGTACGTTATACGCCTCCAGATGACATACGAGCACATTGTCCTCTAAAACTTCGGCCGGTTCCACTGTTTGTCGTATAAATTTCAATGTAGCGGGAGCATCGTTTATTGAAATAAGCAACTTGGATAAAATATAGTGTTCCACATAGGACGCTGCGTTTTTGACCGGGGTATTCGCCCATAAACCTATTCGAATACCCTGCTCCTGAAAAATGGACGCTTCAAGATCATTGACAAAAAGCTTGACCCGAATACTTAGCTTTTGCGTTTCCGGCTGGTGTTGGATTGAAGTAATACTGATGTAAAACTGATGTGCATTCAGAATGGCGGGGAAAACACCAACCAACAAGAGCGTCAAAACAATCTTTTTCCCCACGTTTAATCGAATTTACAAACCGTACTTATCAATAAAATAGATCAGGCCGGCTATGGAGGCCGTTCCCAATTCAAGCTCACGGGGATGTACCGTAGAAAAAACGTCACCCGGAGAATGGTGTATATCGAAGGCCCTTTGTGAGTCTACGGATAACCCAATGGTCGGCGTCCCAAGTGTTCTATGTAAAGGCCCAATATCTACACCACCTCCCCCTTTTTTAATGTAGCTAATGGTATTTTGATCAAAATAGGGTAACCAGGACCTGAACTTTTCTAGGGTGGCCTCCTCTGCCGTAACACCAAAACCCCTAGGTGAAAATGCTCCGGCATCACTTTCAAGAGCAATAAGGTGATTTTCATTGTTTTGTTCTGCCAGCTCGGCATACTTTAGACCTCCTCGTGTCCCATTTTCCTCATTCATAAACATTACGGCCCTAATCGTACGTTTGGGTTGTATCCCCAGTTTTTGGAATAAGTGTAGTACTTGAATGGATTGCATGCAACCTGAACCATCGTCGTGTGCTCCTTGTCCAACATCCCAGGAGTCCAGGTGGCCCCCAATGGTGATGATCTCATCAGGAAATTCTGATCCGGTGAGTTCCCCAATAACATTGTGAGAAGGGGCATCTTCCAAGGTTTGGCAACTCATTTTCAAGAAGAGTTTGGTATTGGGATCTTGCTGCAATGCTTCTGTTAATCGATCGGCAGATAACACCCCCAAGGCCGCTGCCGGTATTTTTGGAATACTATCCTGATATTTGGTGACACCGGTATGTGGAACATCGTCAAAGGCGGTACCCACAGAGCGTATGACAACTCCTACTGCACCGTATTTTGCTGCCATGGCCGGGCCGGCAGCACGTTGATCCACAGCGCCACCGTAGGCAGCTCCCGTTTGAATATGGCGTTGATCCGTGGGACGATTATAAAAAACGATCTTACCCTGAATTTTTTCCTGCCCCAAGGCTTCAACATCGTCCAACCCTTGAACCTCAACCACCTCTGCAGTAAGCCCCTCTTCGGCTGTTGCTACGGACATTCCCAGCGCTAAAACGGCTAATTCTTCATTGGAGCCAACAATTCGTGCCACTTCTTTTTCGCCTCGTTTCCAATTGGGTACCATAACATCTTGCTTGTACACTTTGTCGAACCCATATCCCGTCATCACCTTTTCGGTCCATTCCACAGCGTTGGCAGCACCTTCGGAACCGCTTAAACGATGACCGATTGTGTTGCAAAGTTCATCGAGCAAGGTATACGTCTCCCTGGTGGTCAAAGCCTCATCAAAGAGTTGTTTGATGATTTTGGCATCCTCCTGGTTCAGTTCCTGTTGATCAGTTGTCTGGGCTTTAGGCTGAGGTTGGCAACCGGATAAAATAATACAAGTTGCAAAGAGCACAACTGAAAGGGTAATGTTGGTGTGTTTCATAAGAATGTGTTTGCAATAGGTGACACTACTATTGATGGAGGAAGATAAGGTAAAATTTTGCATTGCAATTCATAGTTTGGAAATCAGGATACCTGATATAAAATAATAGCGTATACGAACTCTATATCTTTATTATCCGGATAAAAGCTTTTAACCTATCTCCAAGGAGGTCTATTCTATTGTATCTAACCAATCGGCAATGGCCTTTAAAAACCCGTCGCACCGGATATAGGGTAAATTGTGATCTTGCATTTCGTAAAAACCTCCGGTCTCCACCTGAAACAAATTGTGATTACAGTCCGGAAAAGACCGGATCGTTACCGCCGTATTAGGGGTCAATGTCTGTTCGTACAAAGCTTTGGTCTTCTCCCAATCCACATTCTTATCCTTTTCTCCAAATAGCGCCAATACCGGACACCTTACAGTGGTCAAAATAGATTCAAAATCAGGGATGTAGACTTGTAAGCCGGTGGCTTCGTCCAGCTTTTCTTTCATAAAAATGGGTTGGTATTGATCATAGGCCTCTTTAGTAGTACCACCATTGGTAAATCGCAACCAAAAAGGGTTTTTTCTTAGGTTGGGTGTGACTTCCATGTAGGCGTCATAACTGCCTCCGGAATGACTGATCTTAGTGCCGGCAACCAATTCGTCCAGGATCAGATCTATGGAATCTTTGGGACGTCCGTTGATCTCCAGATTCTTTTCCAGCAGGTAGTTGAAGTTTTCTTTACCATCTACCCCACTGACAGAGATCCAAAAGGCAATGTCCTTGTATCGGTTAATCACAATGGGATTGATCCATCCGGCGCGGCTAATTCCCCATAACCCAATGGTTGCTGCACCAGGGAGTTGTTTTTCCTTGAGCATAGTGATCGCTGCAACGACTTCAGCCGCACTGTTGTATACCGATTGATTGTAATTAAAAGTGCCGCCGCTTTTTCCACAACCCATTTTATCCCACATATAGGTACTGTAGCCTGCCTTTACTAAAGTAGCTCTAACATCGCCATACCAGTTCTGGGCCACAGCATTTGTCCTCCCGGAACCATGAACGATCAGGACAATTCCTTTTGGCGTAGTGTTCTCAGGACTATTGAATACCCCATTTAAAGAGACTTCCTCAAATTCAAAATTCAGGAGTTCCTGATGGTCTTGAGCGTGAGTAATTGCATTTAGTAGTACCAGAAAAACAAAAGCAGCTTTTTTCTTCATCAAACTTTTCAGATTATTCAAAAAGCGTTGTTTACCTTATTCATTTTCTCTCGAAGCTTGTCCAAACACAAGTTCCCTAAACTCCCTTCATGGGTGTGTTCGATATCCTTTTTTGGTGTAAAATTACCACGCTCAATAGCTTGTCCCATCTGTTTATAGGCTTCCCGGAAGGGCATGCCGCTTTTTACCAGTTCATTCAAAGTATCAACACTAAAAAGATAATCATACTTAGGATCGTCCAAAATAGAAGTATTGATCTGAACTTGCTTCAAGCTAAAGGCCATTATCTCGAGGCAGGCTTTCATATCCTGAATTGCCGGGAGGATGATCTCTTTTACCAATTGAAAGTCCCGGTGGTAGCCGCTGGTCAGGTTATTTGTGACCAAAGTAAGTTGATTAGGGACTGCCTGGATCTTGTTACATTTGGCTCGGATCAGTTCAAAGACATCCGGATTCTTTTTATGCGGCATAATGCTACTACCGGTGGTGAGCTCATTCGGAAAACTGATAAAGTCAAAGTTCTGACTCATGAACAAGGTGATATCCATAGCCAGTTTTGACAAGGTTGCCGCTATACTGGAGATTCCCATCGCTGTGGCCTTTTCCACCTTTCCCCTTCCCATCTGTGCCGCCACAACATTGTACTTTAGGGTGCTGAATCCAAGTTCTTTGGTGATATAGGAACGGTCAATGGGGAAGGAGCTACCATAACCAGCGGCACTACCCAAGGGATTCTGATCGGCTATTTTGTAGGCAGCATCCAGGAAATACAGATCGTCAATTAAGCTTTCGGCGTAGGCGGAAAACCACAATCCAAAGGAAGAGGGCATGGCAATTTGCATATGCGTATAGCCCGGCAATAGTACATCTTGATGTTGCTCTGCCAGTCCAAGTAGCAGATCAAAAAGTTCCGTTGTCTGTGTTTTGATCTCGGTTAGCTCCGCTTTAAGATACAGTTGCATGGCCACCAGCACCTGATCGTTTCGGGAACGGGCGGTGTGGATCTTTTTACCTGTATCCCCTAATTTTTCGGTAAGTAGAAACTCGATCTTGGAATGCATATCCTCAAAATCGGATTCAATGGTAAATTCCCCATTTGCTATAGACGTTGCAATGTCTTCCAATTCTGAGACCAAACTATCCGCTTCTTCTTTGGCGATCAGCCCTACTTTGCCCAGCATTTTAGCATGGGCTTTGGAGGCTGTTACATCATATTTGGCCAGGACGAGGTCCAGTTCCCGATCGTTCCCAACGGTAAAATGGTCGATCTTTTCGTTTGTGCTAAAGCCTTTGTCCCATAGTTTCATTGTTGTTAGATGTTAGATGTGAGAAAACGTATTAATAATCGTGTATATCATTTTTTGGATCTCATTGATAAGCGCTTCAGTTTTTTAGATTCTTCACTTTGAATCAACCCTAATCGATTTTTGCCAGACAATGCGTTCTTTATAGTTGTTCATAATAGACGTTAAGTCTTCGATCTCAAATCTCAAATCTAATATCTCAGTTATTTTTAGTCAAAAAACCCTCAAGCAGATCAATGTAGATGCCTACCCCTTCCTCTACCTCGTGCACATAGATAAATTCGTTAGCGGAATGGGAGCGTACACTGTCTCCTGGGCCTAATTTTAAGGATGGACAGCTTAATTCGGCTTGATCCGAAAGGGTGGGTGAGCCATAAGTGTCTCGCCCCAACGCAATTCCGGATTGCACCAAAGGGTGGTCAATAGGAATAGATGAGCTACCAAGGTTAAGCGATCTTGGGGCTAATGTACAGGGCGCTTCCTCCTGCAAAATGGCATTGATCTCTTCATTGGTGTAACAATCGTTCACTCGGGTATCAATAACCAGATCCACGTGTCCGGGAACTACATTGTGCTGACTTCCGGCATTGATCTGGGTTACTGTCATTTTTACTGGCCCAAGCACATCGGACACCTTGTCAAATTGATAATTCTTGAACCACTCCAGGACTTCGATGGTATTGTAAATGGCATTATTATTATTAGGATGCGCCGCGTGCGAAGGTGTCCCTTTAACCTTTCCTTCAAAAACCACCAACCCTTTTTCGGCAATGGCCAATTGCATTTGCGTGGGTTCACCAACAATGGCTACATCAATTTCCGGAAGTATCGGAAGCAAGGCCGAAATACTTTTATCTCCGGCATCTTCTTCCTCTGCCGTAGCGCTCATTATGATGTTATACCCCAGATCTTGCCTTTCATAAAAATGAACAAAAGTAGCCAAGAGCGATACCAATGCCCCTCCGGCATCGTTGCTGCCCAGGCCATGCAATCTGCCTTCTTCTATATGAGGACGAAAAGGATCTTTGGTATAGGCCGAATTGGGCTTTACCGTATCATGATGAGAATTCAGCAGCAAATGGGGTTTGTTTGTATCGTAATGCTTGTTAAAAGCATAAATATTGTTGTATTGGCGTTTCGTTTCTACCCCAAACTTTTTCAGCCAATTATCAATAGCGGTTGCCGTTTCATCCTCCTCCTCAGAAAAGGAAGGGATGGCGATCAATTCCTTAAGTAGTCCCAGGGCTTCCCCTGCGAGCGTTGCTTTGTCTAGTGTCATTCCACCAAAGTTGTATAATTATTCTTTTCTTTTTGGAATACGTTTAAATTTCCAATACGCACTTCCCGGACCCCATTTTTCAGGGAAGCAAAGGCATTGTGCATTTTAGGAAGCATTCCTTTTGCAATGATACCTTTATCCACCAGTTTTTGATAGGAGGTGCCATTTATTTTGGCAATGATCGATTGGGGATCATTGATATCTTCAAGAACGCCAGGTAGCTCAAAACAGTAATAAAGTACAGTTTGATAACGATCGCTTAAACGAATGGCTATCTCCGAGGCAATGGTGTCTGCGTTGGTGTTCAACAGTTGGCCTTTACCATCATGTGTTAGGGCACAAAAGACCGGGGTAAGCCCCAGTTGCAGGATTCGATCCAATGTTCCGGTATTCACAGCAGTGATATCGCCGGCAAAGCCGTAGTCTATTTCTTGTACCGGGCGTTTTTCGGCCTGAATAGCATTGGCATCTGCGCCGCTCATCCCCAGGGCGTTGCAACCCAAGGCTTGCAAACCTGCTACCAGACTTTTATTCACCAACCCGCCATATACCATGATAACTACCTCCAGCGTTGCTTTGTCCGTAATACGCCTACCATTGAGCATTTTCGGGGCAATTCCCAGTTTATTTAATACCTCAGAAGCCTTTTTGCCTCCTCCATGTACCAGGATCTTTGGCCCCGACAGTTCGGAAAAAGCGGTCAAAAAGGAATGCAATGCAGCATCGTCCTCAATGAGGTTACCGCCTATTTTTACTATGGACAAGGTTTGTGTCATCTTAGGTGTTTAAAATTCCGCCATCAATGGTCATTGCTGTTCCCGTTATCCAGGAAGCGTCTTCAGATACCAGAAATAAGGCCAGTTTGGCTACATCTCTTGGGGTGCCCAGTCTTTTTAACAATGTGGTGTTGGCAGCATTTTCAACTGCAGTTTTTGGATCCTCAAAGGCCTTCGCCGAGTCCCAGATCATTGGGGTGTCAACAGGGCCGGGACATAATGCATTTACCCTGATTTCCGGGGCGTATTCAACGGCCATCTGACGCATTAGGGCAAGTGTTGCGCCTTTTGACGCACAATAGGCGGGATGATTGGGGAAGCTCTTGAACGCCGCAATGGAGGAATTGATGAGGATGGTACCCCCCTTATCTTTTTTTAGATAAGGGATGGCATATTTTGAAATATAGAAGATGGAGCTTAGGTTGACATCCAATGTTTTTTTCCATTCCGAAATGGGGAGGTCCACTACATTGCCCAATCCCAACATCCCTGCGTTCAATGCGAGTATATCCAAGCCACCAAAGGCGCTTAAGGCTTTGTCGACGAGTTTCTTGTTGTCCTCAACATTACCTACGTCCCCGGATACAAATACAGATCCGGGAAGTTCTTCCTCAAGGGTTTGGCCCTTTTCTTCGTTGCGGCCGGAAAGGATAAGTTTGCCCCCTTCCTCATAAAAGGCTCTGGCAATGGCTTTTCCCATTCCGCTTGTTGCCCCGGTAACGATACAGACCTTATTCTTTAATTTGATTTCCCCCATTTAAAATGTCTCCAATATTCGCTTTAAGACCTGCTGTGCAGCAAAAGTACGGTTATTGGCTTGCGCGGTAACCAAGCTCTTGGCGCTATCGAGAATCGCATCCTCCACCACCATATTCCGTCGTACGGGTAAGCAATGCATGAATTGCGCATTGCCCAATTTGGCCTGTGTCATTGTCCAGCTAGTGTCCAATTGCAGTACCTTACCATAGTCCGAATAACTGCTCCAGTTCTTTACATAGACAAAGTTCGCATTTTCCAGGGCTTCTTCCTGATCATACACAATTTTACAGCCTTCTGTGATTTCCGGGTTAAGGGCATACCCCTCGGGATGTGTAATGACAAAATCTGCCGGATATCGTTTCATCATTTGAACAAAACTATTGGCCACGGCATGGGGTAGCGCTTTTGGATGGGGCGCCCAGGATAAGACTACTTTAGGTCGTTCCACGATGCTATGCTCTTCTAGGGTTATGGCGTCTGCCAAAGCCTGGAGGGGATGTGCCGTAGAACTTTCCATATTCACCACTGGGATTGTGGCATATTTGGCAAAACCGCGGAGTACTTTTTCTGCCTCATCTTCTTGTTTATCCTTCAATTCGGCAAAAGCCCGAACGGCTACGATATCACAATACTGACTCACTACCTGTGCAGCTTCCTTAATATGTTCCGCCTTATGTTGGTCCATGATTATTCCGTCTTCGAACTCCAATTGCCAGCCTTCATCTCCAAAATTCATTACCATAACTCGCATACCCAGGTTCATCGCGGCTTTTTGTGTACTCAGACGTGTACGGAGGCTGTTATTAAAGAAAAGTAGACAGATGGTCTTTTGATGTCCTAAAGTATGGTACTGAAAAGGGGATTTCTTTATCCCAATTGCCTCCTGCACCGCTTCTTGGAGATTGTCAATGTCTTGTATGGAAAGGAAATGTTTCATTGTAATTCTTTTTGTAAGCGCTCGAAAAAGGTGTCGATGTCTTTGGTGTTTATGTTTAAAGCGGGCAAGAAACGCAGCAGCTTTTTGTTGGCGGATCCTCCCGTAAAGATGTGCTGGTTGTAAATCAGCCGTTTTCGTAATTCGCCTACTTCGTATTCAAATTCCAGCCCCAACATCAATCCACGCCCTTTCACTTTTTGAACTTGGGGCACTTCTTCCGCTTTTTCTTTAAAATACGCCTCCATCTTTGCAGCGTTTGCTATCAGGTTTTCTTTTTCAATCACTTCCAGAACCGCAAGACTGGCCACACAGGCCATATGGTTCCCGCCAAATGTAGTACCCAACATTCCGAAGGAAGGTTGCAAGTCCTTGTGGATAAGCACACCCCCAACAGGAAAGCCGTTTCCCATCCCTTTCGCCATGGAAATGATATCGGGTTGGACACCGTGATGTTGATATCCGAAAAATTTACCGGTCCTTCCAAATCCTGATTGCACTTCATCAGCAATTAAGAGTACACCGTGTTCTTTACACTTTTTAGCCACGAATTGGTAGAAATCCGTACTCGGTTCATCTAACCCTCCTACGCCTTGCAGGGCCTCCAATATCACCGCACAGTGATCACCCCTTGAGATGATTCGTTCAAAGGCCATTTGGTCGTTAAAGGAGACAAAATCCACCTGGTGTTGATGATTGATGGGGGCATTTATTCTTGGATTATCCGTAGCGGCTACAGCTGCAGAAGTCCTCCCGTGGAAACTGTTCCTGAAGGCAATTACACCAGCTTTCCCGGTATGAAAAGAGGCGAGTTTCAGTGCATTTTCATTAGCTTCAGCCCCGGAATTGCAGAGAAATAGTTGATAGTCTGCACAGCCGGAAAGCGTTTCCAGTTTCCGGGTCAGCTCTTCCTGCAACGGATTTTTGATGGAGTTACTGTAAAACGCCATTTGCCCCAGTTGTTCTTTTAGGCGATTTACATAATGGGGGTGGGAGTGCCCAATGGAGATTACGGCATGCCCCCCGTAAAAATCAAGGTAGGTTTCTCCTTTGTCATCCATAAGGGTTATTCCCCGGGCAGTCACCGGAGTAACGTCATATAACGGATATACATCAAATAGTTTCATCCTTTTCTAATTTCACTGATCTTTTTGTAGGAAGTCACAATCCCCTGAATAAGCGAGGAACTCAATCCCTGATGTTCCATTTCGTTTAGCCCTTCAATGGTACATCCTCTGGGTGTGGTAACCCTGTCAATCTCTTCTTCCGGATGTTTCCCGGAGGTGATCAATAAACTGGCCGCACCGTTGCAGGTATGCATGGCCAATTCTTGTGCCTCGCGGGCATCAAAGCCCAATTGGATAGCACCTTGTGTAGTTGCTCGGATCAGCCGCATCCAGAAGGCGATGCCACTGGCACAGATAACCGTGGCCGCCTGCATTTGTACTTCCGGAATTTCCAACGTATGCCCCATACGGTTAAAGATCGCTTTGGCCAGGTCTATGCGTTTTTGACCTGCTGTATTACCACAAATACAGGTCATGGATTTGCCTACGGAAATAGCGGTGTTGGGCATACTCCGAATAATACACTGTTCCTCACCAATAAAGGATTCGATCTTTTGAATGCTAAAACCGGTGATAGTGCTGATAATCACATGACGTTCATGGAGTAATGGGTGTATTGTTTCCAGAATAGCGCCAAAATGTCCGGGTTGCACCGCAAAGATGAGAATATCCGAATTTTTAACGGCTTCGGCATTATCTGAGGTAACGGTTACGTTACCATACTCCTCAAATTCCTTGATTTCTTTACTATTTCGCTTTGTCAAATACATGGTGGTGGCGCCATTACTGTGTAGAATGCCTTTGGCAATAGCAATTCCTAAATTTCCAGCGCCTATAATGGCTATTTTCATAGTGTTATACTTTTTTTGCTATAATTCGTAATCTTCGATAGTCTGCATACCACTTTCCGTTTTGAAAAAGTTGAGGTTTGAGCTGTTCTTGCATTGTTGTAATAATTGCTGTGACCTGTTCCCTGGCAATTCCAACAAAGAAATCACTGGCAAACATCGTGAGCCAATCTCGTATTCCAGAAGTCGCACTGGCAAGTTCCGTAGGCCGGTCAAACAATTGTGCTATGCTCACTTCAAAGCCATTGCTTTCTAAAAGCGCTGTATACTCTGAAATTGAAGGAAAATACCAAACCTCTTCCGCAGGTTTCGGGGTATAGCCAAAATCGTTTAGCGTAGTGGTAAGTTGGTGAGTAATAGCAGCAATATTGCCTTTCCCGCCCAATTCCAATACGAGCCGGCCTCCGGTTACCAGATTGTTACGCATACAGCGAACCGCTTTTTCCGGAGGATGTACCCAATGAAGGGCCGCATTGGAAAAAATCGCATCGAAAGGGGTAGTACATTGAAATTTAGTAGCATCCCGGACATAAAATTCTATTTCGGGAAAGCTTTCTTTCGCACTTTCGATCATTTCTGCACTGTTATCCATTCCAACGGCACTGCCGCATTGTTCGTGTATGGTTTTGGTCAGATGCCCTGTACCACAACCTAGATCCAGGATATGTTCCCCTGGCTTAGCAGCAAGTAATTCCAGTAAACCGGTGCCATAGTCGTATACAAAATTGTGCTTATCCTTGTAAAGTGTTGCTTGCCATTTCATTTTGCCAAATTTTATGTCTTAGGTGCTATTAGATCCCAGAGATTGCCATATAGATCTTCGAATACCGCTACTGTGCCATACTCCTCCTTCTTGGGTGCTCTCACAAATCGAATGTTCTTTGCTAACATATATTCATAATCTCTCCAAAAGTCATCGGTATATAAAAAGAGGAAAACCCTTCCCCCTGTCTGATTGCCAACCCGTTTTTGTTGTTCTTCGTTGGCCGCTTTGGCCAGCAAAAGGGAACAGCCGTTTCCCCCGGGGGGAGCTACTACCACCCACCTTTTGGTTTCGCTAAGCGGCGTGTCTTCAATTAAAGTGAAGTTCAGCTTTTGCGTGTAGAAAGCAATCGCCGCGTCGTAATCTTGGACCAAAAGAGCAATATGTGCTATCTTCTGTTGCATCCTAAAATACACCTGCTTTTAATTGTAATCCCTGGCCTTCTGGAAAGCCAAACATCAAGTTCATATTTTGGACCGCCTGCCCTGAGGCCCCCTTTAAAAGATTGTCTATCGCCGAGGTAATCAGTAGGACATCTCCGTGTTTGTGCAAATGAATGTGGCAGTAATTGGTATTCACTACCTGTTTTAAGTGAATAGGAAACTCGGACAAATGTGTAAAAAGCGCGTCTTTATAAAAATCCAGATATTGTTTTTTTGCCTCCTTTAGATCGCCTTCGAAACGGGTATAACAGGTAGCGAATATACCCCTGGTAAAATTCCCTCTATTGGGCAGGAAAAGCAATTTTCCCAGGGGCGTTTCAAAAGAAGATAGGCTTTCTCCTATTTCTTCGAGATGTTGATGTGTAAAGGGTTTGTACCAGCTTATATTATTATTACGCCAACTGAAATGGGAGGTTTCCGATGGTTGTATCCCTGCTCCCGTGCTTCCGGTCACTGCATTACAATGTACTTCGTTGTTTAAAAAACCTGCTTTGGCAAGAGGTAAGAGTGCCAATTGTATAGCAGTTGCAAAGCAGCCGGGATTTGCTATGGCATCCCCAGACCTAACGGCTTCCTTGTTTAGCTCTGGTAGACCATAGATGTATTCCCGTTTCCCAAAATTGGAATCAGCTTTTAATCGAAAATCATTGCTTAGATCAATGATCTTGGTAGTGTTTGAAAAAGCATTTTCCTTTAGAAACCGGATCGAATTGCCATGGCCCAAACAAAGGAACACCACATCAACATTTAGGTTAGGTTCACCGGAAAAGATAAGATCTGTTCTACCCAAGAGGTCGGGATGCGCGGTTGTAACCGGCAAACCGGCTTTGGTGGTGCTAAAGATAAAATCAATAGTCACTTCTTTATGGGCTAACAACAGTCGAAGCAACTCTCCTCCGGTATACCCGGATCCTCCAATGATCCCTGCTTTAATCATGATGTTGGTTTACGTAACTGGCAATTTTACCTGGATTGGAGAGGATTTTGATAAAGCCTTTGGCCTCTGCGGCGGTCCATCCTTTATTTATTTCGCCATAACTTCCGAAAGAAGCATTCATTAGATCATGAGGTGATGCAATACCCTCCAATTCAAAACGGTATGGATGTAATTGGACAAAAACATCACCGGAAACTTGTTTTTGGGTATCGGTTAAAAAGGCTTCAATATTCCGCATCACAGCGTCCAGGTACTGTCCTTCGTGCAGGAGCATACCGTAGAAATTACCCAACTGCTCTTTCTGATACTGTTGCCATTTACTCAGGGTATGCTTTTCCAGCAGATGGTGGGCTTTTATGATAATAAGAGGGGCAGCAGCTTCGAAACCGACCCTTCCTTTTATTCCAATTATAGTATCCCCTACGTGAATATCCCGACCGATCGCAAAAGTTGTCGCCAAAGCATTTAGCTTTTCGATATTGGCTACTGGAGTCCTCTCCTGGCCATCTATTGCAACCAACTCTCCTTGCCGGAATGTTAAGGTAATCTTTTGAGCCCCTTCTTTTTTTAGTTGACCGGGATACGCTGAGGGGGGTAGTGGTTGATCTGATGTTAGGGTTTCCGCCCCCCCTACAGAAGTCCCCCAAAGGCCTCGATTAATGGAATACTTTCCTTTTTCCCAGGAATAGTCCACTCCGTTTTCCTTTAAGTACTGTATTTCTTCTTCCCGGGATAAGGTACTATCCCGTATGGGTGTAATGATCTCAATTTCGGGAATCATCGTTTGAAAGATCATATCAAAGCGCACCTGGTCATTGCCCGCCCCGGTACTCCCGTGCGCAATGTATTTCGCTCCGATCTTTTTGGCGTACTTCGCAATTTCCACTGCCTGAACAATACGTTCCGCACTTACAGAGAGGGGATAGGTATTGTTTCGGAGCACATTTCCAAAGATCAAGTACTTTACAACCTGTTGGTAAAAAAGGTCTACCGCATCTAGTGAGGTATAGGTAGTTGCCCCAAGGGCCAGAGCTTTGTTTTCGATATCCCGAATTTCTTCGGCCGTAAATCCACCTGTATTTACACTTACCGCGTGGACTTCAAATCCTTTTTCTTTGGACAGGTATTTTGCACAATAGGAAGTGTCCAATCCTCCACTATAGGCTAGAACCAATTTCTTCATTTTGCTTTCTTTTTTAGGAACAAGTGCTCCTTAATACTTCGTAATCTTGAAAAGGTCTTTTTATTGATCTTTTCCACTCCGGGATGTGTGTTTTTTTCCGCGGGGTCGTGCAACATTCCGGTACAGAGACACATCTTTCGCTCTGTTCGGGTAAGAATATCAAAATTCTTACAAGTTTGACAACCCTTCCAGAAATCGGGATCGTCGGTAAGTTCGGAAAAGGTTACGGGCTTATACCCTAACTCATAATTCATTTTCATAACTGCCAGACCGGTTGTAATTCCAAATATCTTAGCCCCGGGGAACTTCTCTCGGGACAGTTCAAAGATGCGTTTTTTGATCTTTTTAGCTAGTCCTTGTGCTCGGTAGTCCGGATGTACGATTAAACCGGAATTCGCTACAAAATCCTTATTGCCCCAAACTTCTATATAACAAAATCCTGCAAATTTTTCTCCGTCCAAGGCAATCACCGCATTTCCATTTTGCAATCGTTTAATGATGTACTCCGGAGTACGTTTCGCAATACCCGTTCCCCGGACTTTTGCAGACTCCGTAATCGTATCACTAATGATTTGTGCGTAACGTGTATGTGATGCATTGGCCACAAGAATATCCATGGGCGCAATTTTGTTTTAAATAAGAGAATAGAGTTGAGTAATTACTTGTGGGAATGGACACACCTAATCCCAATACCTTAGGAACACCCTTACGGGCGGCGGCGAATACGTAACGGACGCATAGCGAAAGAAGTAAGTATGTAATAGGCTCCGTTCATTGAGATAAAAGTACAAATTCGCTAAGATCTATCTACTCCTTGTTCTATTTTTGACGAATTAGTGATAAGTAGTCTTTATTTTTGATAAACTCGTAGGCTATAAAGCCAATTACTACAGAATATTCAAAGAACAACACCCAAAGGTTTTCCTGAAAATCAGGTTGAGAGTAGGCAAAATAACTTACGATTACCATCCCCGACCATACCAAAGGATATCGATATGTAGTAAAAATGGACAATCCAATTAGGAAGATCACATACCAGGGATGTACGGTTGCAGAAAAAAGATAGTAACAGCTTAGAATCAGCAGTATTGAACGCAACACTTCCTGTATAGTGTGGTTGGGTTTAAAAAAGGTGACAAGTAGGATAAAAAGAGCGGTATACAGTTTTAACAACAGGCCATAGTCTTTTATCAATTCCCATGGCTTGGCCTCAAAATACGTTACAGCCAGTTGTTTTGTGAGGTTGTAGAAACCTGCGTTAAACTCAAAATTGGAAAACCATAAACCCAGGGTCTGTGAATAGTTATCAATCAATTCTGTAGAATACAGTGGAAAGAGCAAAAGGAAACTACTGCTCCCTAGCACCAGGTAAAAAGCAATACTCTTTTTCATACCCAAAAGCGGTAAAAACAAAGGAAGAAATAACAGCGGTACTAGTTTCAGGAATATAGCAGCGGCATATACCGGTGCGGCCCAGAGATGTTTCCCTTTGGAAATCAGGTAAAATGCCCAAATAAATAGAAAGAACATTACGCCTTCAAAGTGCAAGTTGCCACTGAGTTCAATAATAACAAGAGGATTTAAAAAGTACCAAAACACGAAATGGGTACTTAGGTTTAGTTGTTGCAACAACTTTCGGCCAAAGTAGACGATCCCGAGGTCTGCCAAGAGGATAAGCAATCGCATGATGACCAAAGCGACTTTTAGGCTCCCCATACTCAGAAAGGCGCTTAAGGCGAATAGTAACTGATTTACTGGGGGGTAATTGCTGTAGTGCCTGGCGCTTAGTTCTCCCATTCCCCGGTGTAAGATCTCCGCATTAGGGAGTTGAAGGGTAGCATTGTTTATTAGTTCATCAGGTGTGTACTGATAAGGGTTAATCCCTAAAGTGGTCAACTCGCCATCCCAGATAAAGCGGTAAAAATCCTGGGAAAGATTAGGTTCAGCAAGCAAAAAGATCAACCGGAACAGGATACCGGAAACCAAGAGGAAGGGTACGTTCCACTTTTCGAATTGAATGATCTTAAAGTATAAAAAAAATAGCGCTGCAAAAAGACAGATAAGTGTAATGAAATCTTCCCGTGCTACGTTGTAGCCAAATACACCGTAAAGAACACTACTCACCAAGGCCAGAAGGATTGGGATCTTGTGTAGTTTCCAATAAGAAAACATGGACTAAGCCTTAGCTACCAGCGATTTGAAGAAAACAAAACTAAAACCTAAAAACAACATAAGGTGAAAAGGGAACAACCCATAGTCATTCAGGGGTATTGCACTATACATACCAAAAAGGAAATATACCATAAGGCCAAATTCGATCACCATGTTCGGAGATAATTTTTTGGCAATGTATTTATTTCCTTTCCAGCTATCCGTAAGATTGTTGATATTAAACTTTGGTGTTCGTACAAATTCGCTGCGTTTTCCCAGATGACCTTCCAGCACGGCAATAGAGTTATGAAGGGACAAGCCCAGGGCCACCGAAAAGAAGGTAAAAAACAACTTTATATAGTCTACGAACTTGTCAAAACCACCCCCTTGAATGCTTCGATACGTAAACCAATAGCAAAAGAATAAAATGATGGTGCTAATGATGAAAAAACTTGTGATCTCGAAAACCCAGGCCAGGTGACCATAGGTATTTTTAATGTATAACATCGGAATACTCAAAACGGCTACCAGGAATACAAACAAGAACATAGAGCTGTTGAGCAGATGCATTACGCCGTGGAACTTGGTTTTGAAATCAATATTCTTCGCAGAAATTACACTCCAAACTGATTTTCGGAAATTTTCCGCTCCTCCTTTATTCCATCGGAATTGCTGTGACCTTGCTGCACTCATGACCACCGGAAGCTCTGCGGGGGTTTCTACATCCTCAAGGTATTTGAACTTCCAATTTTTTAATTGTGCGCGGTAGCTCAGATCCAGATCTTCCGTTAACGTATCCCCCTCCCAATTTCCAGCATCAAGAATGCATTGTTTCCTCCATATGCCAGCAGTACCATTGAAATTAATGAAGTGTCCTTTGGAATTTCTTCCTACCTGTTCAAGCGTAAAATGCGCATCCAAAGCAAAAGCTTGAATTCTTGTAAGGGTAGAATAATCTCGGTTGATATGCCCCCAACGGGTTTGTACTACTCCAATTTCCTGATCTTTGAAATAGGGAACGGTCTTTTTTAGCCAATCGCTTTCCGGGAGAAAATCGGCATCAAAGATGGCAACGAATTCTCCTTTTGCTATCTCCAGGCCTTCCTTTAAAGCTCCGGCTTTAAAACCTACCCGATTCTCGCGACGTATATGCTGTATGTCCAGTCCGGTTTTTTGGAGTTCTGCAATTCTTTGAGCTGTATCCTGTACAGAATCATCGGTAGAGTCGTCCAACACCTGCACTTCCAGTTTGCTCTTGGGGTATTCTATCTTCGCGATATTACGTAACAACCGTTCCATCACATATTCTTCATTGTAGATGGGCAGTTGAATGGTAACATGAGGAATTTCTTTAGGATCCAGGAGGTTGTACTTGGGCGCTTCCTCATTTTGCCTTTTGTACGTTAGGTAATTGATCAGTAAGTTCAACTGGGCCAGACTGTAAAAGAAAATCAACATTAAGGCAAAGCTGTAGATGGCAATGATAATGTAAGCAATGGTCAATCCAATAGTCATTTGATACTGTATTTAAAGATCCAACCCAATATTTTTACGCCTGCAAATATAGTACCTTTTACGGTTCCTGAAACTTTTGAGACGCCAATTCTTCGTTTATATCTTACGGGTACTTCTTTGTAAGCCAGTTTTTTACGAATTGCCTTTAATTGCATTTCAACGGTCCATCCATAGGTGGTATCCTCCATCTCCAATTCTTTGAGCTTTTCGTAGGTAATGGCCCTAAAAGGTCCCAAATCTGTAAATTTTGCCCCAAAAAATAAACGCATCAAAAAAGTGGCCAATTGGTTACCGAAAACCTGTTGTGGGGTCATAGCACCGGATTCTCTGAGCGCTTTTTTTCGGGCTCCGATAACCAAATCCATATTCTCATTTAAGATTGGGGCCACAATGTTGTCCATTTCTTCAGGGTAATCTGAATAGTCTCCGTCGATAAATACGATAATATTAGGGGGTTTGGATTGTTCTTCGATGTAATGCAAGCCTTTTAAGCAGGCAAAACCATATCCTTTACGGTTTTCGGTTAAAACAGTGGCACCTGCTTTTTGAGCTACTTCTGCTGTAGTATCCGTAGAGTTGTTGTTTACTACAATGATCTCCGAAACATGGGAAGGAATGTCAGCAATAACTTTGGCAATGGATTCCGCTTCATTAAAGGCGGGTATAATAACTTTTATATCTACCATTATTTTAAATCCGATAGTTTATTCTCTTTCTTGAAACTAGAAAAAGTAAACCATTCCTTGATTTTTTTGCCTTTGTGGTATTTTTCGGCAGATTTTAGCTCTTCATCCTTATATTTCAAACAATATCCGTTTTTTATGCCATTCTGGAGTTGGCACTTGTGATTGATTTTTTCGTTTTCATCATAAAATAGCCACCACTTCACCATTTTTCCGGCGACCATATGTCCCTCCATTGCTATACGGCCGGAACTATTGTAAAAGTACCAATATCCGGTCTTACGATTCATTTTGTAATGTCCTTTTTGCTTAATCACGCCATTAGGGAAGTAATATTTCCAAAATTTTTCTTTGGAGGCACCCACTTTCCAGCCCTGGGCTTTGAGTTGCCCATTTTGATGATATTCGCGATGGTACATCTTTTTGTTTGAGGATGCGACCAAGAGAAGCAAAATCAAACTTATCCGTATCATTTTATTTTTGGTTTACCAATTGCATAAGGTCCACATCATTTCCCAACAATACCTGATTGCTGTCTATACGTCCCTTTAAAGGGCCGTTTTCCAATTTCAAAACCCCTCTTGGACATACTGCAGAACAGATACCGCAGCCTACACAACTGGAGCGTACAATGTTCTCGCCTTTCTGCGCATAGGCACGGACATCAATGCCCATCTCGCAATAGGTAGAACAATTACCACAGGAAATGCATTGTCCACCGTTTGTTGTGATTCTGAATCTTGAAAACAACCGCTGTTGGAATCCCATTATACCGGCCATAGGGCATCCAAAGCGGCACCATCCTCTGTTGCCCAGGATGGGATAAAAGCCAGTACCGATCACTCCGGAGAAAATGCTGCCAATTAAGAAACTGTAGCTTTTGCGTAGTGTGCCCGATTTAAAAAGGAATACGTTGCCGTCACCACTGTAGAAATGAAAAGCGATCAGTGCCAGGATAATGATCAAATACCCTATGGCCCCGTACTTCGCATCCTTCTTGAACTCATCGCGTTTAAAGATCATTACCAAAGCGAAAACTACTGTTAGTAAGGTGCCAACTCCAATAAGAAATGTACTTTTAGTAAGCCAGTATTTGCTGGTATCGTTCCCCAAATACGAATAAACAACAGCCGTGGTCATCAAGGTGACAAATACGATAACGCTGTGGACTACCCATCGCTCTATATTCCATGCCCGAACGCTTTTGTCGCTTAATTGGCGGAAAGAATCCCCTACGGTCTCCGCTAGTCCGCCACAACCACATACCCAGGAGCAATACCAACGTTTCCCAAACTTGTACGTCAAAAACGGGGTTATTACAAATACCGAGGCAATAGCAAAAATGAGCATGGCAAAACCAATATCGCCCGAACTTAAAAAGCCTTTTATGCGATAGCCGTCAAAATTATAATAGTTGAGGGGCCAAATATTTTTTAGATCAAGAAAGGGAAGACTTCCGCCTTGCAGTACAGAACTGCCATTTAACCGGGCCATAAATTCAGGGATAAGAAAAGCGAAAGAAGTTTGAAAGAACATGACACTCAATGTACGAATACGCTCATACGGATTATGCCTGTATTTCCACATAAACTTTATCCCAAAAGCAAGTATACCAACCGTGTAGAGTGTTCCGTAAACAAACCATTGACTGGCGGGGTTACCGCTTAATGCTTTACTCAAGGGATCGAAAAGCGCAATGACACCTTTGTTGTCCCCTTTGCTTACAAGGCCTAAATACTCCGGATAGAAATAAAGGATAATGTAAAAGGTGGTTATAGCGATGCCCAGAAGCCAGCCGCCTAACCCTAGATTAGAAAGTGATCTGAACCATACCTTATCATTTTTGATACCCGGGTATTTTCCGCGATACAGATCCCATGAAAACCATATTGTTCCCGTAAAAATACTCGTTAAAGCAATGGTTAACCAAAGGGCTTTATTTGGAAAGTTTACGTTAAAGCCAGCCAATAAAATAATGCCTAAACCAAACATCCCTAGGATTACGGCAAACTTCTGGTTAAGTTTTAAGGCGTTTGGCGGTGGCCCGGCTAGGGACATACTGCGCTCGTAGCCTCCTGTTTTGTTTAATTCTACTTCTAAAGAGTCCATAGGCGTTTACTACGTAAATATTCTTTTAATGCTTCTCTTTTTAGGTCGTATGGAGGTATTCCTCACCGCATTATAGGCTATCAGGATAGCCGCCTCGTGGTGTTTAAAAAACTCAGGATCAAAATTGGCGTCTGCCAGATGTGCCATTACATAGTCTACATCGCGCTCCTCAGTTAACCAACGGTCAAATAGTTCATGACGCATCCGGATACCAAAGGTGTTTATGCCTAAAAAAAGGTTACTTTCTTTGTGGAAGGCTACGGTAATGCATAATTTTTCCGAAGGGTGCCTCCAGTGAAAATGTTCTTCATATTCCGGCCTGGCTTTTCTTCCAAAAACCCAGCCATAAGTTTGGTATTCGATATCCAGAAATTTGGCCGAATTAAACCAATGCCCTGGTTTGTATTCGATCCGGTTTCCACAAATGGTTTGTGCTACCGTTTCCCCCATCATTCGCCCTGTATACCAAACCGCTTCAATGGGGCGTCTGTTACCAATACCTTCATGCTGCTCGGCACAATCGCCAATAGCATAAATATCCGGAATATTGGTTTCTAAATAACGGTTAACTTTTATACCTCTTCCAAGTGCTATGCCGGAATCCTTTAAAAAATCAATATTTGGTGTAACACCAGCAGTCAACCCTACAACATTGCATGCAAGCTCTTCCCCGGTTTCTTCTATAATTACGGATTTAACACGGCCATTATCATCGGGAATAATCGCTTTTAGATTCGTTCCCAGGCGCAGATCAATATGGTGTTCCAAAATGTGTTCGTTAATCATCTGAGATTCTCCCTCGGGAAGAACACCATTCCAAAAACTTGTTTCACGGACCAGGAAGGTAACCGGGATATCCCTACTCCGAAGCATTTCGGCGAGCTCAATTCCAATTAAACCGCCTCCAACAATAACGGCACGCTTACATACCGCTTTGTTGGGGGCATTGACCTCGAGCAAATCCAGATCTTGTTTGGAATACAAGCCCTGTACACCATGTAAATCCTGACCAGGCCAGCCAAATTTATTCGGTTTTGATCCGGTAGCAAGTATAAGCGTATCATATTGGAGCTGCCTTGAACCGTCCAGGATTAACGTTTTTGATGCTACGTCCACTTTGGTAACATAAGCATTAACCAACTCTATTCTATTCTTTTTCCAGAACCAATTCTCATAGGGCTGGGTATGCTCAAATTTCATGTGGCCCATATAAATATACATCAATGCGGTTCTAGAGAAGAAATAATCTGTTTCCGCTGAGATGATAATGATACGCTTGTCAGAAAGTTTTCGAATATGTCGAGCTGCCGTTACGCCAGCAATACCATTTCCAATAATAATGATGTTTTCCATTAGATTTTATTGGTTGGTGATTCTGTCGTAATTAAAGATAGGAACTTTACATTCAGGTATTATTTAGAAAGATTATAAATTCTCCTGAATGCTGTAAGGTGAAGCATACAAAAGCGAACATTTAAAATCCTGATTTTTAAATCCTTAAAAAAATCCTAAATGTTAATTGAGGTTGTAGGGTTGTGAAAAGTGGAACGACGGATACTGCAAATTGTAACAACGTACAAACTAGTAATATGAAAACAATTACGCTTTTTGCACTAATAAGTCTGTTGGCCTTACATCCCGGGAGCGCCCAGGGAACCGCGGATTTCTTCTCAAGAGCAGATGCCTTTTTCTCCGCTTACATCAAAGACGGTAGGGTAGACTACGCTGCTTTGAAAGCAGATCCTACCCAGCTGGATGAACTACTAGCATTAAGCAAAACCCTAGCCATAGCAAAAGAAGATGCACCAACCTATCAGGCGTTCTGGATCAATGGATACAACTTACTGGTAATAAAAGGTATTATAGACCATTATCCTGTGAAATCACCCCTAGATATCAAGGGCTTTTTTGATACTACAAAACGCGATTTTGGTGGGAAACAAATTACCCTGAACGATATTGAAAATCAGTTATTACGCGGAAATTTTCCTGGAGAAGCACGTTTCCATTTTGTGTTGGTATGCGCAGGAATAGGCTGTCCTCCGATAATTGGCGCCGCCTATCTTCCAAGCACCCTAGGGTCCCAATTACAGCGGCAAACCGAATTGGCCTTGAACAATCCGAATTTCATAAAAGTAAAGGGCAAGAAAGTGCTGATCTCCCAGATATTCGAGTGGTACAAAGAGGATTTTACCCAGGGAGGTCAGAACGAAGTTGATTTTATCAACGGTTTTCGCAAAGAAAAAATCAGTGCCGGGGCTAAAGTAAGCTACTATCCCTACGACTGGGCATTGAACGAGATACAATAAGAATAATCCAATACAGCAAAAATTATGAGATTTTTAAAGTACCATTTTTTAATGGCAGGGCTCTTACTATTCACGGTGAGTCTCAACGCCCAGGATGATGCTACGGCAACACAGGGAAGTAATATACAGACCCTAACCCCTTCAAAACTTATCGGGCAAGGGCAGTGGGACATTAAATGGTTCAACAACCTATACACCGAAACGGAAGATACCTTTAACGGCGATATTCCAAGGAATGTATTTTTTACTTCCACCTTGGATATTTTTACAGGAGTGGGACAAAACAGAAGGGTTAATGTAGGTCTACTTTTGGAGTTCAGATCCAATACTGTAGGGGGAAGAGGCTTATTTGACTTTTTATCGTTTGACGGGGAAGAAGGCACGGCAAGATCTGGTCTTACTTCTATTGCGCCAGCTGTAAAATTTACCCCTTTTGCCAAGGTGAATAACTTTTCTATACAAAGTGCCTTTTTTATTCCGCTAATTGACAACGAAACCGAAAACGGCGTATTTCTGGATCAGGATGGTTTTACCTGGCAAAACCGGTTTTTTTACGACTACTCCTTTGCTGAAGGAAAGTGGCAGTTATTTACAGAATTGAATACCGAACTCAATTTTGGTACTGCGGAAGATAGTTTTGCCAATAACAGTGTACGCTTAATTCCGGGCGTGTTTTTGAGTTATTTCCCGAGTTCCAAGTTTACCGTTTTAGGCTTACTACAGCACATTCAGTTGGTGGATATTGGGGGAACGGAATTCTCTCAGGATTTGACAGCCTATGGCGGCGGACTTAAATACCAGTTAACAAAGGAACTTAATATTGAAGGTCTGTATACTAACTTTTTCAGAGGCAATGATACGGGCCTTGGCCAAACTTTTAACATAGGTTTACGGGCGGTATTTTAGCAGATACTTTTTAAAAAAGGTATTTTTAGTCCTAATCGAAATAAATGAAACGATTAGGACTTGTTTTTTTGTGTTTGTTGCAGTTGAGTTGTAGCAGTCAAACCGAGGAAAAAATAAATGGAGTGAGTTTTGTAGGCTCCAGGGAAAAAGTAACACAAGAACATGTAGATCCTGTTGTTGCTGTCAACGCCAACTATGCTGCCGTAATGCCATTTGGCTTTCTGAGAACCCTGAGTTCTCCTAAGGTGATCTTTAATACCGACAGGCAATGGTACGGGGAAACCAAAAAAGGGGCGAAACAATATATTGAGATTTTGCAAGCCAATGGCGTTAAGATCATGCTGAAACCCCAAATATGGGTTTGGCGTGGGGAATTTACCGGGGATATTGCCATGCAGTCCGAAGAAGATTGGAAAACCTTTGAACAGACCTATTCCGATTTCATTTTAACCTATGCGCAATTAGCGCAGGATACAGGTGCTGAGATCTATTGCATCGGTACGGAACTAGAGGAATTTGTAAAACATCGCCCGGACTATTGGAAAGCACTGGTTCAGGAGGTTAAAAAAATATATCAGGGGCAGCTTACCTACGCTGCCAATTGGGACGAGTATCCTAGAACACCCTTTTGGAAAGAAATGGATTTTGTTGGCGTGGATGCCTACTTTCCGTTATGTGAAGAGCAGTATCCTACAACGGCAAAATTGACCAGTGGATGGCAGAAATGGAAGACAAAATTAGAAGCACTTGCCACGAAGGTTGAGAAACCTATTTTATTCACGGAGTTCGGGTATCGCAGTATGGACTTTACCGCAAAAAAACCCTGGTTGGTAGATCAAAATCAGATGGATGTTAATCTGAAAGCGCAAGCTGATGCCTTGGCCGTCCTTTTCGAAGAATTTTGGGAGGAAGATTGGTTCGCCGGAGGATTCGTTTGGAAATGGTTCATTCATCATTCTCGTTCGGGGGGAGCGGGGGATAATCGGTTTACACCGCAAAATAAACCAGCAGAAGATGTAATTCGTAGGCATTATGGCGGACTAAGGTAAAAATATGGTCCCAAGGTGAATAGGTTAGGTCTCCTTTTTCTTCTCTTGTGTGTTCATCTCTCTTTTGGACAGGGGGAAGTGGCCGACCTGAAAATTCAAGGAAACAAACGCACCCGAACCAACTTCATAAAAAAACTATCCAAGGTACAAGCCGGAAGTACGCTGGATTCCACAATGATCCGGAAAGATATCGAACGATTGATCCGTTTGCCTTCGGTTTCCCATGCCTATTTTCAGGTATTTGCCGCAGAGGAGGAGGGAATGTACAATGTAGTTTATGGAATCGAAGAGAACTTCACGATCATTCCTTTTGCTAACATTTTTACATCCAACAACGACGAGTTTGCCTTTAGAGTTGGGCTACAAGAGTTTAATTTTTTAGGGCAAAACGTCACGCTGGGCGCTTTTTACCAATATGATGTGTTCAGTTCTTATGGCTTAAATGTAAGAGCACCCTATCTCTTCTCGAAAAATTTTGGATTGGCAGTAAACTATCAGGATCTAACAACCCAGGAACCTGTTTTCCTTGAAAACGGGATAGCCCAGTACAAGTACCGGAATGAATCTTTTGAAATCCTTGGCTTGTTTGAGCCTAATTACAAACATCGGTTTGAGCTGGGAATAAATCTTTTTACCGAGGACTATGATTATCTTTTTGGGACAACCGATCCGAATGTTCCCCAACAATTGTTGGTAGATAAACTACTGTATAAATTCATATATAATTATGATGGGGTGGCGTATTATTACCAATACCTCGATGGTTTTCGAAGCAGCCTCAATCTGCAATATGTGATAAGTACCAGCGATCAACTTCCTGAATTTTGGATCGGATTTAATGATTTTTCGTACTTCAAACGCGTGGGAGAACGCGGAAACTGGGCCTCTCGTCTACGACTAGGTTTGGCCAGCAATCTGGATACCCCATTTGCACCCTTCGCTGTAGATAACAATCTAAACATCCGTGGTGTAGGAAATACGATCGATCGAGGTACTGCGGCTATTGTTCTGAATACGGAATACCGTTATTCTTTAGTGGATGGAGACTGGTTCTCGCTTCAGACCAATGTGTTCGTAGATGGTGGAAGTTGGAGAAATCCGGGTGGGGATTTCGGAGATTTCGCCGATGATCAAAACCTGAGAATTTATCCGGGTATTGGTATCCGGTTTATACACAAGCGAATCTTTAATGCCATTTTTCGTATCGATTATGGGCATGGAATTACAAAAGCTGCATCCCGGGGGGTAGTATTTGGTATTGGGCAATACTTTTAAGGTATACATTCTTCGATTTTTATTGCATTTCATCGATTAAGTACTACCTTTACTGACGTAAGCGACTTTTGTACTAGTGAAAAAACTTCTTTTAGTCTGTATTTTATTCAGTTTTTTAGCTGTTGAAGGCCAGAAAACAATTGTTAAAGCCGTCCAGGGAGATGGTATTTTCTCTATGCTTCGAAAGCAAGGTTTAGATCCTGTAAAGTACTATGCCGATTTTGTTACCCTGAACAAGGATAATCTTAAAAATGGCAGCGAACTCTATCTGGGCAGATCGTATATCATCCCCGATGCTCCGGATTCTTTTAAGAAAATGGCCGTAGCGCTTGAGACGCATTCTGATTCGGAAAGCGCTATCTTCGATGAAAAAGAACTCGCTCAGGTCTCTCCGAAAAGCAAACGCCTTAGAAATGCGGTAATCTATCTGTTATCCGGGGAAAATTTTGCTGAAAACTCCGGAAAGTTAAGGGATTTGGAAAAACAGGTGATGGAACGCCTGGCGTCTCAATTAATGGTGCATGGCGCCAGGGTGTATTTACTTGAAAATGATTCAATTCGTAAGGAGTCTAGATTTACTGTTGAATCGGAACAGTTTGATCTGGAACGTCCGATTGGGAATCATAAGCAGATGCAGTACTATGTGGATGCCATAAACCAGCGTTATCTAAAGAATCAAAGCAAGTACCAACGGGTTCTGGTGATGAGTCTGGACAAATCATTTGTAAACAATACGTATTTTGGGGTTTCCATTTTTCATCATGGCAACAGCCCGGAAGGGGAACATTTTGCAAGTAGTTTGCAAGCGATATTCAATGAAAGTAGCAGCTCGGAACAAGAGGGAACGGAAATTTTTAAGAACGATCGCAATTTGTTTTTAGTAAAGAATGTACTTCCACCGGTTACCATGATAACCATTCATAATGCCAAAGATGCTCAGGTAAAAGGGCGTAATAAGAGGGCATTAACAGAAATCATTACCAGCGGAGTGCTGAAGGATTACGCGGAATTATCTTTTCAGGAAGACTGAAGGAGCGTACCTTATTTCTGATCCGGATAGCGTGCGTCTAAATACACAGGCGTTATCCGGTGAAACTCCTAAATCACAATCCTTCTAGTATGGTTGCCTTATCCGGAATTTTAAAAAACGCCTCCCCCAATCCGGGTTGAAAAGCAATTTCGCTTAGGGTTATGGAGGTGATATGTTCTCCTTTACTTTCATCTTCGTTTAACCAGTGTGTACTGTACTGTTTGGGGAACCAAATGCCATCAACAACTTGCGCTCCTTCAAGTTGCATCAATTTTTCCGGTAAGTGCTCCCCCTTTTTAAAATATCCGGGATAGGAAACGATATAGCGGATAACACTTAGGTTATGTGACATTGCATCAAAATAAAGAACATAATAATCATCTGGTGCATCTCCTGTACCTGCATCGAAGGTAACTTTAACCACATCTTGCGTTTTGCCGAGATGTTCCTTTTGCGGAAGTAATTCCAGATTTACACCTTTGCCATCCAAAACAAACGGCTGTGCCGCGAAAAAGTAAGGGGTAAGTGACCAAAAACGGGTATTGTAGGGAAATACGGTGCTATCTTGAACTGCCACCCATGCTTTTGTGCCGTCCCAACCGTATTGTGCGGTAGAATCTCCCGCCTGAAAGTGGCGCGCTCTACTGCTCCAGGTATCTACCGCCTGATACGTATCCCGCGGAGTACCCCCATCCAAAGGCCGGTAGTTAAAATGAAATGTAAACGGTCCGTTGGCATACCAATTGGCTAAACCACCATGGGCTTCCATGGCTTGCCAGACTACTTTTCCTGCCTCGGAGGCCTCCAGTCGTTGTTTGGCTTTCGCTACTCTACCCTTTATCCAGCTTTCCGGTACAAATCCTTCCGAATTAGCCATTTGAGGTTGTATGCGCTCGGCAGGTGCTCCTTTTTCTTCGGAGTTTTTACACGCCACAAGTAATAAAAACACCAGGAAGGCCAACGTAGTTTTATGGTTCATTATGAAAAGTATTTAGGTGAGAATATTTTTCTTGTAGTATTGAAATAGATGTTTGGGGCTGGCACCAAGATAGTTTTTAAGGTGGATCATTCCAAAATGGAATTGCACCTTCAACCATCCTTTTTGTCTGTATTTCCTGGCGGAAGTAATTACCGCATACGGAAGCACGTGAAATTTGGTGGTCTTGTATAACCTCCGGATAAACTCACTGTCCTCATAGATCAGATATTCCTCATCAAACCTTCCGGTATGCTCAAATACAGCTTTAGTTACGAAAAGGGTTTGGTCTCCACCCCGGCACAGAGTATGATTAATTTTAGACAACCAGGCAAAAAAACGTAAGAACCAATTTTTGGTATCAAATCGCATTCTAAAACAACCTGCTGTAGCACCTTTGCCATGTGCCTCCCGGATGTACCGGTCGTAGTGTTTTGGTGGAAAGGTATCTGCATGTACAAAATACAAAATGGTACTATTGGCATTCATAGCGCCCAGGTTCATTTGCTTTGCCCTTCCTCTTTCCGATCGTATCACCCTATCGGCTTCCGAAAGGGCTATCTGTACGGTGGCATCCGAACTCCCTCCATCAACCACTATGAGTTCTAAGCTACTCGGCGCATAGGCCTCTTTTTTTAGGTGTTGCAGTAAGGTTCCTATCAATGCGGCCTCATTGAGCACAGGAATAATAACACTAATTTTTGTATCCAAGGCTGGCAACTTTTTCTACACTAGTAGCGATTAGGCCAAATACCTTACAAAAAGAATGCTACTAACAACATCCTCCTCCGTTGTAATGCCAGGTACTTTCACTAATGTGAATTTCATCACTGGCAGCTCCAAGTGCGGCAGCGGTTTTATCGCAGACGGCCAGGGGCTGGTTTTGTTGTAATACGTGTCCTTTTTGATCGTCAAAATACGCTTCGTCACCGTAGTAAATCGCAGTTTTCCCGGTAAAAACACAAGGGCCATCCTCCGGCATAGGATCCTTAATAGCGGCAATTTCGATAGACTCTATGTGAATCAGTTCCTCTGTTGGATAATGGTTCGGACTAAGCACCCGATACGATCGTCGGCCCCGTATTTCAATTGTTCCAAAGCCAGCATCGGTTAAAACTTTGATGTATTCTTTAACAGGAATACTTCCGGATAAACACAGTGCACGAAGGCGATCGTCATTGCGCAAAGCGTCATTCATAGTTTGTTCACAAGTAGGATCGCTCATAACGAGTCGGCCATGAGGTTTAAGCACCCTGTACATTTCGGCAACGGCCTTTTTCAAATCTTCCATTTTAAAAATGTTGAACAGGCAGTTTTGAGCCGCAACATCTATACTTTCATCTTCTACCGGCAGATGCAGGGCATCGCCTTTTACCAGATGTACAAAATCGCTTTTGAACCAATCATTTTCAGCTTCAGCTATTTTAAAGTTCCGTCTGGAAGCTTCAAGCATTTCTTCCACTGCATCTACCCCTGTGATTGCCCCTTTTTGCCTCGAGAAATACGCAAATTGCAATAACTCCATACCTCCTCCCACACCTACATACAACACTTTGGGATCATTTATCAGGTCCTGCGCAGATACCGTACTTCCACAACCATAATTCATTTCTTGCATAATCCTGGGAACGGATAATCCTGGAAACTGCCAAATAGGATTGGTGGTACAGCAAAGCCCAACATCTGGTGTTAAAGCGGCTTCTTTGTACAGGTCTTGCGTGGCATTTAAGTAACTCATAATGTCTTGATTAATTCTTTAAACAATTGTATCATTTTAGGTTCTGTCTTTCCAGCGATTTCTATAATTTCCTGGATATTAATAGGTTGTAGATTGTCCGGATCGCATTCATCCGTTAAAACGGAAACCGCTACTACAGGTAGTCGTAAATGATTGGCAACAATTACTTCAGGAACCGTACTCATTCCAACAGCGTCTGCTCCGATGATTTTTAGCATGCGATATTCTGCCTTCGTTTCCAGTTGCGGCCCTACTACGGAGGCATAGGTTCCTTTTTGCAAGGAGATTCCCTCTCTAACGGCAATTTCAGCGATGGTGTTTCGCATTTTCGGGTCATACGGTTCGCTCATGTCTACAAAACGATCGCCAAATTCCGCCACGTTTTTGAAGGCCAAAGGCGATCCTCCCTGAAGGTTGATATGGTCTTCAATGAGCATAATATCTCCTTTTTTAAACCCTAAATTAATTGCCCCCGCCGCATTGGAAATAAACAACTGTTGAATACCTAATTGATGCATTATCCGTATGGGATAGGTAACATCCAGAAAATCGTAGCCTTCATAGAGATGAAAACGGCCCTGCATCACAACAACCTTTTTACCTGCAATGCTGCCGTAGATAAGCTTTCCGCTATGGAATTCAACGGTAGCCAGTGGGAAATAGGGAATGTGATTATAATGGGCTTCAATGGGATCTCGTATTTCATCTACCATTTTGCCCAGCCCGGTACCCAGGACAATTCCTATTTCCGGAGCGTCAAATCCCTTGTTCTTTAAATAGGTTACCGATTCATTTAGTTGCTTTTTCGTCATAATTTCAATGCTTTAAAAATTGCTGAAAAACCGGAATGTCCTTGATGTCTTCATAGCGATCTACATCGTTTCGGACCTCTAAAACAGCATGGTTTTCTTCCTTTAACTCGTCCAGGGTGTCTTGTAAAACGGTAGCAGTACCCCAGGCTTTATTTTGAAAAAGCACGGTTTTGCATTTTTTCATCCCTAACAGATAATAGCCTCCATCCTGGGCAGGGCCAATTACATAATCGTGATGATCCAAAAGCGCAAAGGCGTGTTCGAGATCCGGACCGGAAAGATCGTACATATCACTTCCAATGATAACGATCTTTTTAAACCCCTCATCAAACCCTTGCTGAAAAGCGGCAAGCATTCGTGCTCCCAAGTCCTCTCCTTTCTGCAGTTTTTTTTGATAACTATCGGGATTCCAGATATCGTTCTCCCAAATTTCTTCCGAATAATAAACCTGCTTAATAAGCGGTAAGTTAGCTGTGATCTTGGCAGTATGGTGCAATAAAAATTTGTAGATATCCAGGGCAATGGTATCACCCACGGTTTTGGCCAAACGGGTTTTACATTTTCCCAATTCGGGATTTCTGGTAAAAACAAGCAGTAGGCTATTGGTTCTTGGGTGCAATAGTGTTGGATTTGGTGTTATAAACTCGTTCTCCTTTTAGCAATAGCTTGCCCCAGTGTTGGTTAAAAGCATGAACTCTTTCTGTTGGGTTGCCATTTTCATTCACAACCGTGTTGTTTTCGTTCATCCACTGGAAAATTCCCCCATACAGATTTTTTACATCGCTATATCCTGCTTTCTGCAATTTCTCCCCAATGTTTTCGGAACGCACTCCTACCGAACAATACACTACAATTGGTTTCGTTTTATCGGGGATATCGGCAAGGATTTGTTCCATGGTAAAGGTATCATGCCCCACCCAAATAGCACCAGGAATTCGACTTACTTTGAATTCTTCCAATTCCCGAGTATCCAAAATCAGGATTTCCTCTAAAGATTTCATTTCTGAAATGGAGATGTAGGGCACACTCTCTTCATTGAAGCGATCTAAAGTACTTTCAATAGTATGTTGCGCGAAAGCGTTGGAAAAAAACAAGGCCACCGAAAGCGCCAGCACTAAAATTCGCATAAAGCCTTTTTAGGGAGTTAAAGATACCAATTAGACGGCGAAAAAACATTTTACTTATCTTGTGGTTTTGCCTTCTTACGTTAAATATGACACAAAAAGCAGCCCTCCTAATTCTTCTTATTGCCCTTAGTACTGGATGCCGGGAGAAGGAAGATACACCCGCCCCTTCGGAAGTAGATTTGCAAACCCAATCGGAGGATTTGTTTCGACCAAAGTATCATTTCAGCCCTCCAACTGGCTGGCTAAATGATCCTAATGGATTGGTGTATCACGATGGGAGGTATCATTTATTCTACCAACATTATCCGAATGCTACTGTTTGGGGCCCAATGCATTGGGGGCATGCAGTAAGTGAGGATATGGTGCAATGGGAACATCAACCTATTGCCCTTTTTCCTGATGAAAAAGGGATGATCTTTTCCGGGAGTGCAGTTGTGGATACGCAAAATACTTCAGGTTTCGGTGTGGCAGGAAAAATTCCATTAGTGGCAATTTTCACCTACCATGCTATGCAAGGCGAAAAGTCCGGGAGGAATGATTTCCAAACTCAGGGAATAGCCTACAGCCTGGATAACGGGATTACGTGGAAAAAATATGAAGGTAATCCTGTTCTTGGGAACAACGAGATCAGGGACTTGCGGGACCCAAAAGTATTTTGGCATGAGGGAACCCAAAGTTGGATTATGGTACTGGTAGCCGGTGATCATGCGAAATTGTATCGTTCCAATACCCTCAAAGATTGGGACAATATCAGCGATTTTGGAGAAGGGCAAGGAGCTCAAGGAGGTGTTTGGGAATGCCCGGATCTTTTTCCTTTGCGTGTAGAAGGTACAGATGAAAAAAAATGGGTGCTGATCATAAGTATTGGCAGTGGTGGACCCAATGGCGGAAGTGCTACCCAATATTTTGTGGGTGATTTTGACGGGACTACCTTTACAAGTGATCAAATGCGATACAAGTGGTTGGATTGGGGTACGGATAACTACGCAGGAGTAACCTATAACAATACCCCGAACAACGAGCGCATATTCATCGGGTGGATGAGTAACTGGCAGTATGCCTTGAAAACACCAACCCATCCCTGGCGAAGTGCTATGACCCTACCACGAAAGTTGACACTCCATAGAGTCAACAACGAATATGTATTGTACAATTACCCGCTTACTACTGTGACGGCCTTATCGGAGGATACTGAGAGCAGGGAGGAAAAAATTGCAGTTGGTGAAAACGTTGAAATGGCATATCCGAATTTGAACTCCTCCCAAATCGCTTTTAAAGTGCCCAAACAGGATTTTAAACTCACCTTTTCCAATGCCAAAAGCGAAAAAGCAGTAGTGCTCCTGGACGCTGCAAGTCATTTACTCATACTGGATAGGACAGCCTCCGGAACTACAGATTTTCACTACGAGTTCGGCAATAAATTGCATTATGCAGCACTGGAAAATGTTTTGGACGACCTGGAGATTACTATTTTTCTGGATACCGCTTCTATAGAGGTGTTTCTAAATAAAGGGCAATACGTAATGACGGATCAATTGTTTCCTTCAGTACCCTATACGCAGTTAAAAATTGAAAACCTATCTAACAGAGAACTTCGTATCCACGACTTGCAGGTGCGCGCGATACGATCCCTTAGTTCCGATTAGCTGTTGAGGTATAGGTAAAGATTGGACAGCAACAACGCTATGGACAATCCCAAGACAAGATACCAACAAAAATAGCCGAGTTTTGCTCCTGTAGTGTTCATCTTTCTATTGTGGTTAAAATGATAGTATGAAAGTAAGTAAAACCCCAGTTCAACTATGGTTAATATTTATAAATGGTAGGGAATTCTTTATGAATGGTAATTGGGGAATGCTTGGCTAAAATTGTCATGATAAACGTAACTATTTGATAACGTGTTTATGACATAGTCATGTATAGGATTATAGTAATTTTTATCGTATAAATCGGACTAAGCTCATACCTAATAATTTAAATAGCACAAGACCATGCGAATAGCGATAAATGGAATGGGGCGTATCGGAAGAGCGGCCTTAAAAGTAATTAACGAAACACCTGGCTTAGAGGTTGTGGCGGTGAACGATATTGTTTCTATTGAGAATACAGCCTATCTATTAAAATATGATACGGTCTACGGTACGTATAACAAAGAAGTCGCGCATGAAGCAGCTACTTTGGTAGTAGATGGGCAGCATATCCAGTATACTTCTATCCGCACTCCGGAAGAATTGCCCTGGGCTGAACACGAAGTGGAATTGGTCATTGAAAGTACCGGGGTATTTACTAAAGGGGAGGATGCCGAACGGCATTTAAAAGCAGGCGCAAAGACCGTAGTGATCTCAGCCCCCACAAAAAGTACAGATACACCTACTGTGGTACATGGTGTAAACTCTCAGGATGGCAATGTACGTGTGTTTTCCTGTGCTAGTTGTACCACCAATAACATTAGCCCTGTGGTAGAGATCCTGGGGCGGCGCATTGGTATTAAAAAGGCAATTATGACTACGGTTCATGCCTACACGGCTTCCCAGGGTATTGTGGATGCCCCCTCTAAAAAAAATTTTAGAATGGGTAGGGCAGGAGCACAAAACCTGATCCCAACTACTACAGGAGCGGCTATTGCTACCACTAAAGCTTTGCCGGAATATGCGGGCAAGTTTGATGGCGTGGCGATCCGTGTACCTGTTCCGGTGGGCTCCATTTCCGATATGACCTTTGTCACGGAAAAGGAGGTTACTCCCGAAGAAGTAAACCAGATACTAATAGAAGAGTCCGAAACCGCTCGCTATGGTAAAGTGTTGGCCGTAACCGATGAACCGATCGTGTCTTCCGATATTATCCAAAGCCCGTATGCTTCTACCGTGGATCTGGCCATGACACGGGTAGTGGATGGCGATCTGCTTAAGGTAATGACCTGGTATGATAACGAGTGGGGTTTTACCCATCAGATGATCCGGCAGATCTTGGAGATCAAAAGATAAACAAGAGGGATAAACTAACTATAAAACCCGGGAATTCACCGGGTTTTGTAGCGGTTATTTGTTGTTATCTTCTTCGGGACCTTTTTACATCAACAATATTAAATACGGCGATCAGGTCATCCAGTTGTACCGTAAAGTCGTCATAATAACTGTTTAGGCTATGTAAAGTGAGGGCGCCTTTTTCGGTATCGTGATGTAGGATCCGTTTTACCAAAATGCCTTGTTCCCGATGGACAATAATAAAATCCCACTTGTTAATGTGTAGTTTGTTTTTCCAGTGCTGTTTTTGCACCTCTCTGCACAATAGCAGATCCCCTTCAAATAGGCTTTCCCTGGGGTTTTCATCAGATTCCATACTATCTCCCGAAACTTCGAAGGTCAAATAGCTGCCTTTGTATTCCCGATCCACTTCCCAGGGTACTTTGGGGAGGTCGTCCAGGTATTCCTCATCACCCCAACCCGTTAAGAATCCGGCTTGCGCACGATGGGAAACTAAAGGCACAAGCTTAAACCGATCGTATTCCACCCAGATGGCCTCCGCTGGTTTGGACGACGAAAGCATATCCTCTGTTTTTTGCTTCAGCATGCTCCCCCTTCCTGTCAACAGCCATTCTGCATTAATTTCTTCAAATGATTGTTGTATAATGGCTAACTTCTCCGGATCAGGTTTTTGCCTTCCCTTGATGTAATTGGAAGCAACTTGATGCGAAAGACCTGTTGCTTCAGCAAATTCCGAGTATTTCGTAAAACCTTTATAATCAAATATTTGTTTTATTCTATCGGTGATATTAATAGTCAAAATCAAAAAATTAACAATTATTAACAAACATTTGTTTGATAAATACAACAAACATTGTATATTTGGGTCATTAACAAGATAAAAATACAAAACAATGTGCTGTTCTTCTAAAATCGCAATTCAAGCTGTTCCGGTACTACGTGCCTCCCTATTTGCGACAATTCTTTCCAGAGCAACTTGCGATACGGGTATGGACGTGGATTGTATTGGAATTACGGCTTCATATCGTCACTACACGATTTCTTTTTATGGCGACCGTAAGGACAACTATGCCCTAATGGTAGAGGATTTTGGGAAGTTAGACAAGGGCAAATGGATACAATTTGAACCTACTACGGAGCAGCTGAATTGCTTAGAGCAACGGTTGGAAGCGGAGGTTGAGCGTATAGAACAGCACATTGTTACTCTGGAGCACGAAGAACTCAGACGATTACAGGAAGAGTGGTATTACCAAAAGTATGGGCATCCCGGGGCCCTATATTCAAAATTCTATTAGCGATGAAGCTGTACGAACCAATTCCGTTTTTGAAGGAAACCGTCTATTGGGAGGGATTACCCCTATACGCACGTTGCTGGATCAAACACGACTATGACCAAATACAAACCTGGTGGGAGTGCCAGGAATTTATCAGCAGGTACTTAGAAGAATACGAAACCACGAGGAATAGCATAAAACGTCTGGCCATTGCCGCAGTAGTACTTCCCATGTATGAGCGGCTCACAGGACAGAAATATACCGTACAGCAAAAAGTGCAGCTACGGCAAGAGGTCAGACCAAGGTTAACCAAAAAGCAGAAGGATCAAATGAAATAGCAGTATTCAAGGTACCTCTGTTGGAGCGGTCCTACGCCATTGGAGTACCCCACAAAAGTGGAGAAGTCGGGAAAATGAAGGACCAAAATAATCTAAAATGAAATGTTGAAAATAAATGTGATTACAAAATGAAAAGATTGTTTTTAATACTACTATTCACCATGGGCTATTGGGGTTTCTCGCAAGGATACCCTCAGATGGATACCTATACTTTGGTGCCCACCAATGCACCAACAAGTCCCTTGGAAGGGCAGACCTATTATGACCAGACGAGCAAGAAAGTGTTTGTTTGGGATGGTACACAATGGTTGGACCTATCAGAGACCACTGTGGATAATTCGCTTTCTGAAGCGAACCAAGACATTGGATCAAATGATAGGGTTATTGATATGGATCCTTCTGGATCTCTAGCAATAACTAGAGGTCAGGAAACATTTGCATCTTTTGATGGAGATGGGACGGTCATCCTGAATTTGCTCTCAGACCCCTATGACATGTCATGGGATGGGAGCTTGCAGCCCGCCACAAAGGATGATATTTATGACAAGATCGAGAGCTTAAATGTCATTGGCCAAATGGGAGAGGCGCTCACCACCAAGGAAATAACTGCTAGTCCCTACACGCCAATTACCAGCGACATCGGTAAATTATTAACATGGGACGGTGGGAGCACACTGGTGGTTGAAGCCTTGCCGACAATGACCGATGGTCAGAGTATCTCTTTTCAGGCTAAAAACGCACAGGAAATCGAGTTTAATTTTAACCCTGTAGATGATTCCAATTATTATAAAACCGCTAATCAATATGCAGCAGTACAATGGGTATACCATGCTGCGCATTCCGGTATTTTGCCTATTGGCGACTTAACGCCATATACACCCTTAACTGGGACCCTATTGAATGCTGCAGATCCGATTCAGGAAGTAGGTGGAACTGCAAACACAGCTTCCGCTGATGGGGAAATAAGTTGGTCATCACAAGACACAAATGTTCAGAACGGAATGTATGCCCTTAGAGCAACCAAAACAGGAGGTGGGGATAATGATGCTTCCTCAGGTGAAATAACGTTAGCAGGGATTACAAACGGACAAAACGTAACAGTAACGGTATACATTGATGAATCCAGTACTGTAGGAACGACGTGGGCAGTTGATTTAGATGAAAACCATGGATGGGTGAATGATGAAACGGAATTAATCGGGAACACAGGCTACAATGTTTATGTAATGACCAACACGGCTGATCAAGATAATCCTATTTTGAGATTAAGAACAACTTCGGTGGGTGATGTAGGGGACATTGCAGACATAGATAACATATCCTGGGTAGTAAATTAAGGTGTCATGTATAATAAATTAATATATCTTCTACTTCTTTTTTCTGTTGGAGTCCAAGCGCAATTAATCGGGGTTCTAGCCAATCAAAACGGCGGTGTGGTTCCGGGCAATATTATAATAAACGATAGTGATTTAAGTGGAGGATTCCCAGGAATGGTAGGGCACGGTAAAAACGCCATGTCTCCGCAGCTTCCTGATCCGTACTTTGTGATAAGTACCAGCAATGGTACATCTAGTGGGACAATTTATCATGCGATAAATATCGCCTCTGGCCCAGCGACTGTTATTTTCAGGGTTGGCGGTACTGTTATTTATTCAGGATCAACAGAGCAACTAGATACAAATAGAAGCAATGTTTATTTAGCTGGACAAACGGCTCCAGGGGGAGGTTTTGGCATAAGAAACGCAGAAATAAGAATTGATCAGGACGATTGGATAATTCGTCATTTACACCATTATGGCACTCAAGACGATAACGAGGACGGTATTCGAATACAGACAGGAGGTTCAGGGGATAGCCCTACACTTAATGACATATACATCGCTAATAACACCCTGGCTTTTCATGGAGATGAAAACTTAAGTATTGCTAGAGGGGACAGAATTACTGTGGTTAATAATGTTTTTGGAGATGGGCAGCCCTATGCGGTTTTACTTGAAGAAATAAATCGAAATATCACTTTTTACCAAAACCTATTTGTTTGGAATGAGCAAAGAAACATAAGAGCTTCTACTTCTGATAATAGGTACGAGTTTTTGAACAACAAGATTTATGGTTACACTCCGGGAACGGAAGGTCTGCATACATCATATGAAAGTTGGCAAGATATTATCGGGAATGATTGGGAAAATTCCACACAAAATAGCCCAATACGTTTAAGTGAAGGTAACACTTCCGGTAGTCCGGATATTTCTCAAACGGTTATCTATCACTCTGATAATATTTATAATGGCGTTGCAGCGGTTGTGGGGAGTAACTTTAGCTCCGGAACTGTCGCAACCTCCCGTCAAATTTCTTCAGACATTATACCTTATTCTTCAAGCCTTACTCAAGCCAACACATTAGCTAATGCAGGGGCTGGGAATGGGCTTCCGTCCGGTGTTGATAGTTATACGCAAAAGCTTTTTGATGACGTATCTAATAATGTTTCTAATGATTATACTAATAGCAACTTTCCCCATCCAACATTAGCCAGCGGCACGCCTTACGCTGATTTTGATGAGGACGGACTATCCGATGATTATGAAAGGTCCAACGGAGGAGACATAACAAGCACGAATTGGAGCGATCAACCTACAACAGCAATTATTAATGATGGTAGGACTTTGGATTTCTCTGGGGTTAGTTCGGGCTTAAGGCCAAACCATGGATTTATTTTTATAGCGGACATGGCTAATGATTGGTCTAATTTTTAAAATAAAATTGATATGACAAAAACACTTGAAGAGCT
Source organism: Bacteroidota bacterium (assembly GCA_038750505.1). Lineage (GTDB taxonomy): Bacteria > Bacteroidota > Bacteroidia > Flavobacteriales > Flavobacteriaceae > Croceivirga. Next base: position 224,131 of record JBCDHD010000004.1, read on the forward strand.
AAAGGAAAAAAACATCAATTTTTGGTTTCGTCTTGTGTTAAGAGTAATGGCCTGGGGGACATTGATGGTGATGATGATATGGAAGATTTGGAAACCTATTTTCTTGGATTCATGTGCCAATGGGGTTCATTTTAATTCGGTAGAAAAAGGGATAGCCATTGGATCAATTGCCTTGATTCTATCAATTGAAGGGATCAAACACACAATTGAACAATATATGAAAAGGAAAAATGATGCGAGATCGTTTAGGCCCTAGGTGAATTTAGATGAATAGGACCTTATTGCATTTTTTTTGGTTGATTTTGCTTTTATGGTGAGGAGTGTTTGGCAATGAGGTCTGAAATAAAGGCCCGACCGATTCGGTCGGGCCTTTATGCATACTTTGATGCAAATCACTTCGTCTTTCTTTAGATTTAAAACCTAAAATGGCAAACTTCTTGTTGTAGCGTATTTAACGGGTGATCTCTGCGGTAAGTTCCTGCGCCAGTGCCTCCAGATCTATACCAAGATTTTCTGTATTTACCTGTACTACTTTTTTCTTTAGATTGTCCGGTAGACCGGAGTAGCCGTCTCGGGCACCTAAAATCATCCCGGCTATGGCAGCAACCGTATCGTTATCACGCCCGTAATTGACAATGAATTGTAGGGTTTTTTCAAAATCCCCTTGCCCAAATTGCATTCCGGTGATCAGGATCTGCCAAATCTCTCCGGCATGAAATGCAATGGCTTTTTCGTCTTTTTCCAATAGTTGGTAGACCTTTTCTTGCCGTACCCATTCGTCTTTGGATCCCGGGAATCCGTCAGGGACCTTAAATAGTATGGCATCTTTTTTTAGTAAAGAGTCGACCAGGACCTCTTGCCGTATGGCCAATACATTCGTAATAGCATTCTCCGCAATGCCATACGAGATCCGCCCTACCAACCGACTGTCCTGATACCCGTAAGGGTCCACAAATGCAGCAACGTTGAGGATGGAATCCATATTTTGGGTGCGTAGCGCCATATGGGTCATAGCCGAAACCAAGGCGGCGATGTCCCTACCATATCCGATATCAAACAGGGCATGCTCATAAGCGAGTTGGTAGGCGTCATCCGGAGTTTTTGACACAAACCCGAACATCGGGGTATACAGCTGTCCCGCGCATGACATTTCTCCACCGTAAAATCGACTTTGTGCTTTCTGGTACTCCTTCGGACCTTCGCCGTAGGCAATGGCTACTCTTGCCCATTCTTTTATCCAGTCAATTTTTTCAATGCGGACGTCCAAACTGTCTGGTGCAACAGAAATGCTAGCATCCTTTAATTTTTTGGTTTGTGATTGATAGTAATCTACAATGAAAGCAGCAAAGTTCTCCGGAGTAAGTTCGGTACTAAACGCGCTGAAATATTTGGCAGTCAAATACTTCCATCGGGTATCATCAGTAGTGGCCCCTGCCATTAGATGATGCGCCCAACTGCCTTCGGGGGATTCGGGACGCACAACAGGTTCAATATCCGTAACATAACCATATTTCAACTGGATATTCTTGCGATGCCACATTTCGGTGGGAGCTCCCATAGCGTCGCCTATGGCAGAACCTACCAAAGCGCCCAGGACCTTATCATAAAGGACTTCCGGGGAAAGTTGCAATGTGTCGGAGGCGTAGGCCGCCTTCTTTGGAGAAGGAATGTCCACTTTGGATTTCGGGCCTTCACAAGAGATCCAAAGCATAGCAATACTTAAAAAGGCATAGTATCTGTAGTTCACAACGAGATCATTTTATGGGCCATATGTAGAAGGGATTTTTTTTCATCAAGGGTTCTTTCCAACGGTAATTGTGCCAGTCCGATAATTCTTCGCATCATTTCAATCCCAGCGATCTGGGAAGTCAGGGTCCTATCTACGTTCCCCTCATAGTACTTTACAACCGTATCAAGATAGGTGTTTTCGTGCGTAGCAAGAATCAGGTGGGCGGCCATAACCCCAAGGTCAAATTCAGCGAATCCCATAAAACTAAATTCAGGATCGATAACATAGAGGCTATTCCCTTCCGTCATCCAACTTCCAGGATAATAATCACCATGCAACAAGGTATTCCCCTGTGAGAGGTAGCGCTGGCCAATGGTGGCAATACTTTTTTTTAATGTACTGTCTGCTTTATAGGGTTCAGCAAGTTGTTGTAGGCTCGGTTGGACATCGTCCAGTGAGAAACCATTGTCTTCTAAAAAAGGAAGTATAAAAATGTGTTCATGGTTTAGGCGTCGCATTTCAAGGTTTTGCGGAAATAGCATTGTACTACTTTTTGTATGGACCTGATTTAAGATTGAAATCAGTTGCTCCACTTTTCTAATAGCAATGTTCCTACCATTGTAGATTGCCGTTAGGTCCTCACAATTTCCCAAATCCTCCAGTAGCATTACGTGATTGCTGTCGTCATAACCCAGAATTTTGGGGAGGTATTCGGATGCTTCGCCACCCTGCATAGCCTTGTAAAATTCATATTCTACGCGAATACGTGAAAGCGGCGCAGCGATCTGCTGGTATTTTTGCACATAGGGTCGGGATTGTTTTAGGACAAAGGAGCGTTCACGGGTCCGTATCCTCAAGACCACGTTCATATTTCCTTCCCCGGGTTTTTCTATGGATGCTATCTGTTCCTCAGGTCTCAGCCATTTTTTAGATCGTAAATAGTGCTGAATGCCGGTAATTGGAGAACGTGTATCGAAAGTCTGCAAAATGGGATTTTAAAAAATTAATTAGCGACCACCCAAAGCTATAAAACCCTTAGGATTGAGGTATCATTTTAGGAACAAAATGCGTAGTCTTAGAAAAAGATGCGAATGGATCTGTAGTTTTTGAGTTTCATGTTGCTAATTTATGATACATAAACTGCGCGAAGTTTCCATCAAAATTGGGTACATGCCCCTTTGTATTTATCTTCTCTTTTCTTTGTAGACACTAACAATCAGAGGGTAACTGTTGTAAAGTTCGTGCAGCTTGCTCAGCGGTAATATCCCGTTGTGGATTGGCAAACATTTCGTAACCCACCATAAATTTTTTTACAGTTGCGGAGCGCAGTAAGGGGGGATAGAATGCCATGTGGAAATGCCATTCGGTGTTTTTTTGGCCGTCCGTAGGTGCCTGGTGTATCCCAGCTGAATAAGGAAAAGAGACCTCAAACAAGTTATCGTATTTAACGGTAAGCTCCTTTATGATCCGGGCAAAGGCGCTATCTTCTTCGGCATTCAGTTGGCCAATGTGTTGGTAGTGGTTTTTGGGGAGGATCATGGTTTCATACGGCCAGATAGCCCAAAAAGGGACCAGGGCTACAAAATGTTCATTTTCCGATACAAGACGTTCTTTTGCTTTAAGCTCTTGTTGTAAATAGTCAGATAAAAGGCTTTTTGAATGTTTTTCAAAATAGTTCCGTTGTTGTACCCCCTTTTTTCTAGGTTCTTCCGGCAATGACGATTGTGCCCATATCTGTCCGTGTGGATGTGGATTGCTGCAGCCCATAGTCTCTCCCTTATTTTCAAAGATCTGAACATGATTAATACCGTCCAGGGCACCTAATTCCTGATATTCCTTTTTCCAAAGTTGTACCACCCGAGTTATTTGAGTTACGTCCATAGAAGAAAGGGTCTGTGAGTGATTTGGAGAAAAGCAAATCACTTTACAAATACCACGTTCCCCTTTGGCCTTTAAAAGGCCATCTTCCACAAGATCCGTTGGTGTTTCAGAAAGTAGTGCAGAAAAGTCGTTGACAAAGCTAAACGTAGTGGTATAGTTGGGATTGGTTACCCCATTTGCTCTTGTATTACCGGGACATAGATAGCATTTTTCGTCATAGCTGGGCTTATTTTCTTGTACCACTTTTTCCTGTTTACCCTGCCAGGGCCTTTGGGTTCGATGCGGCGATACCATTACCCATTCTCCGGTTAAAATATTGTAACGTCTATGTGGATGCTCCTTCAGATCCAGATTCATTGGTCATTTGAGATTAGCGTGGTTCCCTGGCTTGGCGTGGTTATAAAGTAGGACAGTTCTATGCCAAACCTGTTTTTATAGGCCTTTGCGGCCTTCTCAATATAGGTATCCACGCTGTCCTTATGGATAAGATTAATAGTGCAGCCTCCAAAACCACCACCCATCATACGGGCTCCTAAAACACTGCTCTCCGGTTTGGAAAAGGCAACTAAAAAGTCGAGCTCCGGGCAGCTTACCTCATATTTTTCGCTTTGCCCCTGATGAGAAGCATATAACAACTTTCCTAAATAATGCATATTATTTTGCTTTAGTGAATCGGCGGCTTCCAGAACTCTCTTGTTTTCTTCCAGGATATAATAACACCGTTTATATCGCATTTCACCTAGTTCTTTCCTGCATGCTGCAACCATATCCAAAGAAATAGTTCGGAATGAATTAGCAACCCCAAAATGATCCGTAATAATCCTTAGTCCGGAAGCACTTTCTTCCCTTCTGCTGTTGTATCCGCTGGTAGAAAGATTATGAGTAACGTTGGTGTTGAGCATCAAAAAAACATAGGGGTCAATAGGAGTTGGGATATACTGGAAATCCAGCGATTGGCAGTCTAGTAGCATGGTATGGTCTTTTTTTCCCATCACGGAGGCAAATTGATCCATAATACCACATTGTGTACCTACAAAATTATGTTCGGCTCGTTGTCCAAGTCGGGCAATTTGCCATCGGGTAAGTCCCAGATTAAATAATTCGTTAAGGCCAAAGGCAATACCACATTCAAGGGCTGCTGAAGAGCTTACCCCAGATCCTACAGGCACATTAGATTGCATAGTGCAATCAAAACCCTTTACGCCTTTTGTAATTGCCTGTAGTTCATGCAATACACCAAGCACGTAATTATGCCAGCCTTCCGTACCCTTTTGTAAACTGGAAAGATCGGCTACCAAAATACTGTCAAACCCATTACTCTTCACGGTACACCGCGAGGAGTGTCCATTGGGTGTAAACGTCAGGTCAATACATTTGTCAATGGCTGCTGGTAAGACAAAACCATCATTGTAATCCGTATGTTCGCCAATGAGGTTTATCCTTCCCGGTGATTTGACCTTGATTTCATTACTGTTCCTCATTTTCTAGTTTATCCTAATGTGCGTTTTATGTGCCACAATAATGTATTTAAGCGTTGCCAGGATCCTGTTGGTGAATTCGTTTAAGCCGAAGCAAACCACCGCTAGGGACATGGAAGCGATTACATCCGCTGTTAAGGCGCACCGTGTTGTTCTCAATAATTACTCCCTGGCAATTACAAATGGTATAATCAAATGATCCTTGATCTTTAGGTGTATCAAGGAGTATTTTATCACTGGTTTTGGCATTAATAACATCTATAGCATCATGGGAAGCGCTTAGAAACACGATTTGATCGGAATGAAGGCCAACAATAGTTTTATTGCTCCCCATAGCATATTGAATCGGGTAATTTTCCAAAGGTAATTTTGGGGTATAATTTCCTGACAGTAGTATTTCCGAGTTGTTTCTCCAATATTGTGTATAAAATGAAATCATTTTCAGTTGCTCGGGAGGCGCTTGTGTTAACATTACCGAGATCTGCGGCACACCGAATAATGTATTAATATAGTGGAGCGCTGCTGCTTCTACGGACTCATCAAAATTCCATTTAACCATGTCGGCGTGTACCGCCGTGTTACCCGCTAACATTTTAATATCTGCAATTCGGACTCTATTCATTGTGTAATCGCCCGGGCAGTCAAATGCTCGTAACATGTTTCCATATTTACGCATTGCCGGACCAGTATATTTTTGGCGGAACTCAATAAAAATTTCGGGCTTAACCTTTTCCAGTTCACTCCTCACTTGGGTTAATAAAAGATCAACAGCGCCATTAATACTTAAAATATCTTTACCGTCATTTTCAAAATCGGTTTCGGGGTAACTTTTGAAATCGTCGATGAAGTCCAGCTTTAATCCATCCAAATGCCAATTCTTAACGGCGTTGACATAGGTTGTTACAAGATATTCTCTGACCTCCGGATAGCGGGGATCAAAAACAGGTGCCCAGCGATGGTTTTCCGTTAAAAATTTACCCTTAAACCTCTTGTACGCCTTTGATTTAATTCCACAAAAGGGAACGGAGAACCAAAGCCCCACTTTTATGCCTATGTTCTGGATTTTTTTTACTAGTGCGCCAAAGTTATCAAAATGTTCGGGATACCAATCCCCGGTATAGTCATATCCCCGATTGTTGTCTTTAGTTTGCCATCCATCGTCAATAATAATCGATTCGAATCCCATTTGTTTTGCCAATTGGCATTCCTGGAGCAATAACGCTTCTTCAAGGTTTTGATGGAATTGGTACCAAGTGGAGTATAAGGGGAGTTTTGCGATGGCAGGAACACTAACCGGAATTAGATGTTCAAATGTTTCCCACCAGGTTGAAGTTTGTCGTAATGCTTCGTGGAACGGAATTTTTCTGAAATCGAGGCGAATATCCAAACTAAAATCCTTAATGGGATACTTACATTCAGTGAAAAGAATGATCTGACAATAAAAAATGTTATCCTCTTCCCGGTACTTGGCGCTCATCTCAATACTATTAATCGCATTTGAGCAGGAAAAACAAAGTGCATTTTCATCATCTGCACGAAAAAGTGCCAGCACCGGCGCATCAATAGATATTCTTGATTCGTGGGTTTCTAATTCCCAATCTGCTTCAATTCTTTTTGAGAAATCGGCAGTAGGTTTCCAGACCCCAATTACACCCACGGCGGGGAATTTCCATTCCAATACGATGGGTTTTGGAACAAATTCTTTTTTATGGGATAGTTCAAACCTAAATAAAGAAAGATCCTCCTGCTTTATCAAAGGATAGAGCTTACTTTCCGCCAGGTTCGTATTTTGCGTTATCTGTATCGTATCCTGGGACGTGTTAAATACCTTAATCATAATTGATTGTTGACAGTAAAAACTTTTAGGCTATCATTATTTTGTGCTGCCAAAACCAAAGTTTGACCTGTTTTGTTTTTGATTTTTATCAGTTGGCTTGCTTGTCCAGGGACATAGAAACCACTCTCCGATGGTTTTACTTCCTTGAAATTTCCAGTACCATCTCCTTTGAGAAAGATCCCGTTCAGGGCATCGTATCGTCCAAATTGAGATTCCGCTTGAAAATCGTTGCCTGCAAGCAAGGCGTCTAAATTACCATCTTGGTCAAAGTCATCCGTGATCATTGTTGTAATAGGGGCTAATTGACATGTTTGCGGCAAAGGTTGCACCCCAAATTCAAAATTGCCATTGTTCCGGAGCATACAGCTTTGTGCAAGGGTGGCGTACAAGGTAACCGCACTTAGATCGCTGATCTCCAGAAGTGTCATATAGTCTACTTTGCCAAACGTTTCGTAAGAAAGGTATTTGTTTTTTAGGGAGACCAGTTGCTTGGTAATATCATCCCTGGAATGGAGTGGCATCAGTTTTTTTCCTTTTTTGGTGGTTTGAAACGCTCCAATTAGCGGGTCCACACTGCCATTTTGGTCATAATCTTGGTGATAGAGGTATACCGGATGCTCTTGGGTAGGGTTTATGAAATTGTTGGAACCCTGGTTCCCAAGTAGAAAATCAGTATCGCCATCATTGTCAAGATCTCCTGAAACAATGCTTTTCCACCAACCACAGGTGTCCAGCTTCCGGTTTTCCGTATCGTAATAGCTACCTTCTTGCTCAACAAGTGTGCCTTCCTGATTTTTCAAAATCGTAATTGGAATCCAATCTCCAACGACTATTAAATCTGTCCATCCGTCTTTATCAATATCCTCCCAGATCGCATCATTTACCATTCCAATGTTTTTAAATTCCTGGCTTATGGTAAAGACCCCTTTCTCATTTTGCAATAGAATGCTTTGGGGAGAAACGGGATATGCTCTGGGGACAAGGTTACTACCTATAAAGAGGTCTTGGTCCCCATCCTTATCATAATCCAAGGGAACTATACAACTCGTACTTTCTCTGAAATCAGGAATTCGAGATGTACTTAGGCGAAACCTGTTCTCGTCATTCTCATATAGTCTGTCTTGATACAGTTCGGAGTTTTTAAGATGTTCGCTTCCGCCACTGGCTACATAAAGATCAAGATCGCCATCATTGTCAAAATCGAAAAAGGCAGCAGCCGAATCCTCAAAAGCTACTTCCAGTTTTTGGACCAGAGTAAATGTACCGTTAGGTTGGCGTTCAAACACTTGTCCGGGGAAGCCATGGCTGCCACCGATGAAAATCAGGTTCCCTTCTTTTGTGCTGGTCATACAAGGTCCTAGCTTGGAATGTTGTGTTTGCAAAAGATGTTGAAAAACATAGTCGTTCGAGAAGTTCTCCTGATGGTTAAAAGGAAGTAGCGCTTTAACTTCTTTAAAACGTGGAGGAATTGCGTTAACGGGGTCGCTCTTTGAATCGATTACCCCATTATAATCTATGGTGATGGTTTGATTGGAGGGCATGCTTTGAGTCATGTATTGTTTTCCATTGGGCCATACCACCTGAATTGAATCTATACGCAAAGCGTTTAATCCAAAATAAACCTTAGGGGTTACTGAAGAGAGATAGCCCCGTATAACAGATTGGTACTGCGTTTGCATAGTACCTTCACTCCATACTTTTATTGTTGTACCAATACCTTTTTTATTGCCATCAGGACCTATTAACTGTATTTTTAAGTAGTTAAAATCGGGATTTAAGTGGGCTTTGTTCTCCAACAAAAAGGCGTTTTGATCGATGTTATTTACCACAATATCCAAATCACCATCGTTATCAAAATCGGCAAAAGCCGCTCCATTCGATATGGATTCGGGCTGCGACAGCCAGGTACTTGTTCTATCCGAAAAAGACAGGCCATTCAAATTTTCAAATAAAAAGTTGGGCATCAACACCCTGGGACGGTCTTCTAGTAGGGATTTAATTCTTTCGTTACGTGCTTGTTCAGTACCAAACATATTGTTTTGAATACTAAAATTTATGAAGTCCAGGTCTGTAACATCCTTGCCATAACCGTTTGTCACTAAGAGGTCGTTGTCCCCATCACCGTCAAAATCGGCGAATAGGGGTGCCCAACTCCAATCTGTTGCAGCGATCCCGGAATAAAATCCAACCTCTTGAAATGCCATTGGTTTTCCCATGGCAGCCCCGGAGTTGATATGCAAGGTGTTCTTAACAAATTGTGGACTATAACCGTTGTTTAGTGCTAATTGGTACTTATCATAGTTGGTAATTCCCATCATCATTTTTCGTCGCTCTACGGTAAAAGGAAGCATATCTACTACCAAGAGGTCTTGAAATCCATCATTATTAACATCAGCGATATCAAGACCCATAGAATTATAAGTGTGGTGTTTAAAGTAAAGCGAACTTGCTTCGGAAAACTCAATTAAACTATCCGTTGGGGTGTTAAGATAAAGCAAATCGTTAGTGATAAAATCGTTACCTACATATACATCGGGGCGATTATCGTTGTTGAAATCTGCAATACCAACACCTAATGCAAATCCTTTTTGGTGTATTCCTACGCGTTCGGAGACGTCTACAAAATAGGGATGATCCAGGTACTCCGGTTGCGTATTTTCGAGCAGTATATCCGTCAAGTGCGGGGGATAGAATTTCTTTAGAATAGGGGAATTTTTATCAAATCTTACATTACCATTTCGTGCTATGAAGGCGTCTAGATCACCATCAAGATCATAATCAAAAAACACAGCTTGCTGTGCATATTCGGATTCATTAAGGCCGTAATCCGAGGCCATTTCCTTAAATGTTGGTATTTTTTCAGATCCTTGGATACCCTGATTAACAAATAATAAATTGGGGCAGTCCGCATTACAATTTGCTCCACCTACATTCAAATAAATATCATCAAAACCATCATTGTTAATATCAATAATAGCCACTCCGGTTACCCATTTATGGGTGATGACCTTAGCCTTTTCTGTTACCTCTTCAAATTGTAACGCCCCGCGATTCAGATAAAGGCGGGAGCTAACTTGGTTACCACCAAAGAAAACATCCTCAAGGCCATCATTATTGAAATCGCCAATCCCAACACCACCTCCATTATAGCAATACTGAAAATCTATGACATTGATGCTGTCATTTTCGGTGATCGTATTTTGAAAATGTATCCCAGATCTATCGGCCGGAACCAATTCAAAGAGTACGGCGGTCTTCTTTTTTTGGCTACAACTTACAACCAAAAGGCAAAAGGAAATGTGCAGCAACAAGTTCTTCATTTATAGCTATGTCTAGACCAAAGGCCAAGCAAATTTAACTAATGCCTGGCCCTGATCATTTTGAACTAAACTAACTCAAACTTAATATCCTGGATTTTGAACCAAATTCGGATTTGCATTCAGTTCCGGAACGGGTATCCACAACAGTTCGTCCCGGTTGGGTGTGAAAAATGCAGATTCGCCCGCCAGAGATTTGGGGTGTCTTCCACCGGCAATGGTAGATCCCTGACCCATTACGTCATCTGCAAGTCCCCATCGAACCAAATCAAGGAATCGGTGTCCTTCTCCTGTTAGCTCCATGATGCGCTCATCTACGATAGCCTCAAATACGTCTTGTTGGGAGAGCCCTGCCGGGAGGTCGGCTATTTCGGCTCTTTGCCGTACCTGGTTGATAAGGCCAATCGCCGTACCGGAATTACCCAATTCGTTTTCTGCTTCGGCCAGCATTAACAAGACATCTGCATATCGTATCAATCGCCAATTCACTCCTACAGTTTGCCCAAATCCAGGTAGTGCCTCTCTTGTTCCTGCAAAAAGCATCGCGTATTTTTTTGTGAATAAGGCATCCACGCCGGCCACTTGTGCTGCTTCAATATCCGGCGCAAAATCTTCAAGGAATGGGCGCCCTCCATACCCGGTTGCTCCCGGGTAATCAAAAACAATTGTGGCGTTACGTCTTACGGTATCTGAATTGTCCTCAAAGGTTTGAAGAATATGAGGATTAATATAGTGACTTCGGTCTAAACTAACTGTAGGTGGAGAATAGTCGATATAAAAATTGCTCTGTGCCCCGGTTAATGGTAGATCGGCGCCCCAAACGAAATTATCCTGAGGGGCAAACTGCAATTCAAACACAGATTCGATGTTATTCTCATTTGCAGTGGTGAAGTTTTCCTCGTATTGCGCCGGAGGTAGCAAGTCATATACACTGCTATTAACCACCGCCTGAAAGTCTGAGGCTGCTGCCGAATAGTTGCCTGTGTAAAGATAGGTTTTACCTCGTAAAGCCAGGGCGGCTCCGCGTGTTGGACGCCCTAAGTCGTTATCGGACCATGTAGCCGGAAGCATATCGGCGGCCATCCCTAAATCCGATATTACGGAGGCAAATACCTCACTTTGGGTAGCCTGTGATGGAAAGAAATCATCCTGATCTTCAGGAGTATTAAGCACTAATGGGACATTTCCCCAAAAGGCTGCTAAGTACCAATTGGCAAAGGCGCGCATAAAATAGGCCTGTCCCAATATCTCGTCTCGAGCACTACCGGCAGGTAGGTTTTCATCGTTGGCCTCCTCTAAAATGGTATTCGCACGAAATATGGTTTGATAGAGTTGCGGAAACATGTCTGTAGCCCATCGGCTTACTCCGGGAAGGCCTTGCAGTGTTGACATGGTGGTATTATTGGCAAACGGCACAACGTTGAAGGCATCTGAACGTAATAATGGTCCGGTATGTACTACTCTTCCCCAAAAGAACACCGCTGTAATTGGATGGACCATGCCGTTCACAGCTACACGAAAATCAGCTTCTGTGTTGAAAAAGTCTAACTGCGAAACCGTATTAGGGTTTGAGATCTCCAGATTGTCTTCATCACAACTATTAAAAGAGATAAGAAAGGTAGCAATCACTACTACCGCCACGAATTTGTTTATTGTACGTTTCATTTTTTTAATTTTCATTATTCATAACCTGATTTAAAACGATGCCTGTACTCCTAGGACGAAAGCTCTAGGTCTGGGTTGTGCGCGTAGATCAATTCCTCTTCCTAAAATAGGTTGTGTATCATTAGGATTGCCAAAGAACCCTCCACCAGTACCGGCTAAAGTGGATCCCACTTCAGGGTCATAACCACTGTAATCCGTTATCGTAAAAACATTTTGCATGTTATAGAATATACGTGCATTGCTCACCCATGGAATGTTAATAGTTTTGGTTAGGTCATAGCCAATTTCTAAGCTACGTAATCTTAAGTAAGAACCATTTTCCACATAAAAGTCGGAGGGGAGTTGGTTTCCTGCGGCATTGGGTAGGGAAGCCCTTGGGATATTGGTGTCTTCGTTTTGTCCCAGTACAAAAGAATCCCGTACGTAGCCAAATTTATTACCATCTAAGAAAAAGGTGCCTGTAAAACGGGTAGCATTAAATATCTCCACGCCTTGAACACCATTAAAATTAAGTCCAAAATCCCAATTCTTGTAGGTAGCATTAAAATTTATACCGTAAGTGATGTCCGGGATAGGGGATCCTAAATTAACTCTATCGTCATTGTTTATTATACCATCACCATTCACATCCACTCTTCTAAAATCACCAGGCTGCAAAATGGCTCTTCGCTCGGGATCATTGGCTACCCCGGGATCGTTATCAATTTCAGCCTGACTTCTGTAAATTCCATCATTTTGAAAACCGAAGAAAAAGCCAACGGGTTGGCCAACCTCAAAGCGATTGGGGGTGTTGCCTTCCTCATCAATGGATGGACCTACTAAGGGATTGGGCAGATCCGTTAATTCATTGCTCAAAGTGGCGAAAGTAATCCCAATATTGAAGTCAAAATCTCCCCCCGAGTTATTATAATAATTGGCTTGAAATTCAAAACCACTGTTTCGTATGGAAGCGGCATTTTGTGTAACAGGGTCCACGGAACCTGTTGTAGAAGGCACTTCAACAGGAGCGAGTACGTCATTGTTATTTCTAACATAGTAATCGGCAGCAAAGGTGATGCTATTATTCAATAAGGCGCCGTCAATACCGACGCTGGTGGATTCGGCTGTTTCAAAAGAAATGTTTTCATCAACTAGTGATGTGATGGCAAAACCACCTGCGGTGATGTTGTTAAAACTGACATTCGATGCCGGATTCAATACGGACTGGAATAGAAAGTCCCCAATATTCTGAGAAGCTAATTCGCCATAACCGGCACGTAGTTTTAAAACATTAAAAAGGGAATCCTCGGGCCACCAGTCTTCATTGCTAATTACCCAGCCAGCAGAAAAGGAGGGCAAGACAATATTATTAAAGTCATCGTCAGGAGAAAAGCGGGAAGAGGCATCCCTACGCACGATAGCGGTAAAAAGATACTTGTCGTCAAACTTATAATTCACGCGCCCAAAAACCGAGAAAACGCGGGATAGGAATCTTCCGCCGCCAGAATTCACAATTTGATCCGCAAATGAGGCAATATTGGTGATACTGTTTGAGGGCAATCCTTCTGCATAAATAACAAGAGAATTATTATCGGTTTGTTGGCGTGCACCACCCAGTAAAATATCAAAATTGTGCTTGCCAAAGCTCTTTTTGTAGTTGATCGTTGGTTCTATATTGGTAGATAGGATCTCGCCTCTCGCTTCTGTCAAATCGTTTAGTTCATTCAAATTATCTTGTTGATCGGTAGGGCTCAAATCAAACGTGGGTTGAAAGAAGTTCCGGTACGTATTTCTATAATCCACACCAACATTTAACCCTATTGTTAATCCCTCAATTATTTCGTATTTGACATTAAAATTTCCCAAAATATTGCGTTCTGTTTCTTCATCGTCCAACAATTGCGCCAAGGCATAGTTGTTGGTCCCTCCAGAGCCGTTGTACAGGTTAGAATCAATAGCTTCAAAGCCGCCTAGTCGTTCCGGAGCAGAAGCCCTTACTACCGGAGCGGTAAACGTATTGTTCCCAAAGAAGGGGTTGGTATCCAGGTCTCTTTGATTATAGGATATGGATTCCTCAAAAGTGAATTTTCCGCTCTTAAATCTGCTGTTAAAACGGACATTAAATCGTTCAAAACCCGTACTGGTCACTATACCCTCTTCATTGTAGTAATTTGAAGAAAAGTAGTAGGATGCGTTTTCCCCACCCCCCGAAATATTAAAACCATAGTCCTGAATGTACCCTGAATTTAAAGACAGATCCTGGAAATCAGTATTGATCCCCGGGTCTACGATATTGGCCGGTTGTCCTTCATTAATACTGCGTTGATTAAGAAAAGCTACAAACTCCGGTCCGTCCAGGAAGTCCAGGGTGTTGGCCACGGTGTTTACTCCTCCTCTGATATCTACGGAGACTTTTGGTGCGGAATTCATAGCGCCCCTGTTCGTTGAAATAATGATTACCCCATTTGCCGCCCGTGTACCATAAATAGCTGCTGAAGTAGCATCTTTAAGTACCTGAATGTCTATGATATCCTTGGAATTAAGAAAGGTAATATCGTCAACAATAGCGCCGTCAACCACATACAAGGGGAAGGTGTTGGTAAGAGAACTTATTCCCCTAACGATCACATTGGTTGGTGCTCCAGGGCCACCACCCCCGCTTTCCACCTGAACCCCGGCAAGCCTACCTTGTAGCGCATTGGTTGGATCGGCATTTACAATTTGTTTGATCTCTTGTTGCTTAATTTGAGCAATAGCACCTGTAACATCTACCTTGGCCTGAGAACCAAAACCAGTAATGACTACTTCATCTAAACTTTGAGCATCGACAACCAAAAGAATATTCATGCTGGTTTGCCCGCTAACAGCTACTTCCTGATTTTGATAACCAATATAGCTGAATACTAATATGGCATCTGTTGCCACAGTTATGGAAAAGTTGCCGTCAAAGTCTGTCGTTGTACCATTTGTGGTGCCTTTTTCAACGATATTGACCCCTGGGAGCGGTCCGGTATCATCTGAAACAGTCCCGGTAATGGTGGTCTGTTGCGCTAATAGCACTCCGGAAACTAAAAAAGAAAACAAAAGGAGTAGTCTCCGTAATACGTAGTTGTTCATAAATCTGGTTTTTGAGTTATTATGCTATGATAGTCTATGCTACTAATCAAAAATATAAAAATATTGAACATAACATAATTTTTAACCCCAAAATTTATAATTCAAAAAATTAAATACGTATAAAATACAAAGTCCACATATTGTAGGAAAATGGCTTAAAGCGATTCTCTTTCGATAAGATTTGTAGGAATCACCTGTTTTGAGAAGCTAAGGCTCTTAATGTTTACGGCGGTGATTACCGCCATTTCTTTAAAATCTGTAGAAATAGAGGTGATGCCTCCGGAAATCAATTCTTTTACGATATGATCATTAAAAGAGAGCACTCCAACATCTTTACCTATTTGAAGATCATGCCTTCTGCAGTCTTTTAGAAGTAACCAAAGATCTGAATCGCTAATAGCGAAATAAAGCACGTCTTTCTCTAAAGAATCCGGTTCATAGTTTTTTAAGACATCGATTGTTAGTTGATGATCCAGTGCAAATTGGGTAAAAGAGTTTACGATCCCATTGGGATAATCCTTATCCTCCCTGTAGAAAAGTACGGAGCGTTTGTAGTTATGAATTTTAGGCAATAAGGTTTTAAGAATGGTATAGGTACTCTTTTTAAATTCTTGAGTCACGTAAGTGTAATTGGGACCAAGATCCAGGTATCTATCTACAATTATAAGTTTGTCAGGACTAAGTGTAGCCAGTGTCCTTTTTGAAGCCTCGCTTTTGATTGGAGCGACAATATACATCCCGTATTTTCCATTTATGTTCGAAAAAATGGTTTCAAATACTGCTTCATTATTATGGTGAAAGAAAACATCAATTTGCACTTTGTCTTCTAACTCTCTTCGCAATGCGTTGTAAAACTCTTGCTGAAAGCGCTGAAAGGAATACATGATGAGTGCTATTTTCAGGAAGCGATTGGTTTTAGTGCTTACCACAAAATAGCCTTTTGTCTTTTTGGACTCAATTAACCCCTTGTCTTTAAGTTCCTCATAGGCTTTTACTATGGTCTTACGGGCAAATCCTACCTCATCTACCATGACGTTAATAGAAGGAAGCTGGTGGCCAACTTGTAGTTGACCGGAATTGATGGCATCTATAATTCCCAGAACCAATTGCTCATGTTTGGAGAGCGCATTAATTCCTTCTAAATTTTTTATAAATTCTATCATTTCTGGACTCCGGTACCGGACAATTTAGTTGGAATATTACAAAAATCTAGGATTTCTTAATTCTTATGTTATCAACATTTGACTAAGATGGCCTTGATTTTTGAATGATACCGCCTTTAGGGGAACACAGACCGAAGGGGAGTGTTCCTTTGCTTCAACTGCTGCAAATACAAAACAAGAAACCCACTCAATTGAGTGGGTTTTGTGCATGATGTGGTACCTCTAGGAGATCACTGCGTGTTCCTTTGCTTCCAAAATAGAAAATGACAAACCTATTTCCTTCGGAAATTACTTTTTTTGTTTGCCAGCTTTCCGGAATGCTAACATCCCGAAACCCTGCAAACAAAAAAGCCCACTCCTAACGGAGCGGGTTTGTCGCTTTATGTGGTACCTCCAGGAATCGAACCAGGGACACACGGATTTTCAGTCCGTTGCTCTACCAACTGAGCTAAGGTACCAGTATTTCAAGTTTTCTTTCGGTTTCCGTTGCTCTACCCCGTCCGAACGGATGACTCCTTATCATCCGGGCGGGCAACTGAGCTAAGGTACCGGTATTTCAAAATACCCTCTAGCGGGCTTGCCTACCTGCGCAAAACCGAGGTTTTGCGCAGGCGGGTGCAAATATACTTTCAAATTTAAGATTTACAAACTTCTGTTGTCAAAAAGCAATGTATTTTTTTGCATTTCCCGACCTTTGGAATATGAACCTTGTTGTGGACATCGGGAATACGCAAGTAAAGTATGCAGTATTTGATCAGGAAAAAATTTTGGTCACCGAAAGTTCGGCTTGCGGTGTATTTCTTTCCAAAATAAAAACACTTTTCGAAACCTATCCAAAAATTGAATATGCACTGCTTTCCTCTGTTAAAAATCTGGAAAACAAAGAGTTTGAGGTTTTGTCTCTGTTTTGTAAAGTCCACCTACTTTCATCGGCCTCCCGAGTGCCTTTTAAAAACCGATATGCCAGTCCGGAAACCTTAGGGGTGGATCGTATGGCGTTGGCTACCGCCGCTTTTTACCATAATCCAAAAGGGAATACCTTGGTAATAGATATGGGCACCTGTATCACCTACGATTTTATAGACCACCATGGGGGCTATCACGGTGGGGCTATTTCTCCCGGACTAAACATGCGGTACAGGGCAATGCACGCGCAGACCTCAAAACTACCTTTGTTGGAACCGGAATTTCATCAGGAATTTATCGGTAATACCACAGCCCGCAGCATGCATACGGGAGTAGTTCAAGGCATTTGTCACGAACTGGATGGAACCATTGCACAATACAAAAATCGCTTTCTATTTTTAACAGTTATTTTAACAGGAGGGGATTCTCATTTTTTTGCGAAACGGTTAAAAAACTCCATATTTGCGCATTCTAAATTTCTGCTGGAGGGGTTGAATTACCTACTGGAATACAATAAAGATTAGATGGTGAAGAATTTTTGGATAGCATTGGTGTGCCTGATAACTTTTGGCAGCTATGCACAAAATGGTACAATTTCTCCTTACTCTATTTTTGGTATCGGCGATGTCCGGAATATTGGAACCATTGAGAATCGCGCCATGGGCGGCTTGCAAATGTATGCGGACAGTATTCACATAAACCTGAGAAACCCGGCGGCGTATTCCAAGTTGCGACTTACTTCCTATTCCGGGGGTATTTCGCACAGAGAGTTTCAACTACGGGATAATGTGGAGACCCAAAATGTTTCAGTAACGAACCTGGAATATTTAGCTGTAGGGTTTCCTTTGGCTCCAAATGCAGGAGTAGGGTTTGGGATACAGCCCTTTACTTCTGTGGGCTATGATCTGGTTTCGGAGGTACAAAATGCAGAAGGAGATACGATTACCAATGTCTTTTCCGGTGAAGGAGGATTGAATAGGGTTTTCCTTTCGCTCGGGGTGCAACCTATCAAAAACGTATCGTTGGGCGCCACTATTAATTTCAACTTCGGAACACTGGAATACACACGTTTGCAAACTGTTCAAGATGTGCAGTTGGGGACTCAAGACAGAAGAACCTCCCGGATCAATGGGTTTGATTTCGTCTACGGTGCCAACTACACCCCTACGATTTGGAAAAAGTATACCCTATTTTTACATGCAGGGGTGGATACGCAAATAAATTTGGTTTCGGAAAATGCAGAGCGTGTAGGTTCCTTTTCTTTACAGACCGGTCAGGAAATACAAGGCGAAGATCTGGATCTTGAAGCAACAAATCTTAGAAACACAGAGTTAAAGATCCCAACCAAGACTACCCTTGGCCTCGGCTTTGGAGAAGATAAAAAATGGTTTATTGGCGGAGAATACGCCTTTCAGCAATTCAGTACTTTTGAAAATGCTTTCTTAGGATTGGATAATGTTCGCTACGATGATGCTAGCACCTTGGCAGTTGGCGGGTACTATGTGCCCAACTATGCCGCCTTATCGGGTATTTTTAACAGAATTACCTATCGTGCAGGATTGCGGTATGACCAAACAGGTTTAATTGTGGATGAGAAGGCCATCAATAATTTTGGCATAACTTTTGGACTCGGAATTCCGATAACCGGAACGGGGAATGATCGTTTTTCCAATTTGAATATTGGATTTGAACTTGGACGAAGAGGAACCCGAGCGGCAGGCCTGGTTGAAGAAAGCTATCTAAATATCAATATTGGACTTTCATTAAATGATCGGTGGTTCCTCAAACGAAGAATTAATTAAAATTTGGTTTTTTTAAAAAATTCATAAATAAAATTGCATTGAAGTACCAATTCAACCGGTTTTCTATAAAAATTTGTACATTAACCACTTTAAAATTAAGAAGATGAAGAAGAAACTTTACTTAACGATGATAGCGGTTATTATGTCGATGGGTTTAGGTATCGCCCAGGCACAAAACCCTGAGTGTATGACAAATCTTTCCATTTACGCAGAACATGCTAAAGTGAAGAATTATGATGCTGCCTATGAGCCCTGGAAAATGGTCTATGAAAACTGCCCGGACATTAATAAGGCTAACTTTTCCCTGGGAGAACGCATTTTAAAACACAAGATCAAAAATTCTTCCGGAGCAGATAAGGATGGTTTTGTCCAGGACTTATTGGCGTTGTACGACAATAGTCTTAAGTATTTCCCTTCAAAATTCACAAAAGCCGAAGTTGCAGTTGATAAGACCCTCTTAATGTATGAGGAAAAGATGGCTTCAGATGAAGAACTTTACGGTATGTGTGGTACTGCTTTTGAAGAAGACAGGGATAATTTTAAAAATCCTAGAGCCTTATATCTGTATTTTTCCACCTTGGTAGACTTACATGTAGATGGAAAAAAGGATCTGCAAGAAGTTTTTGATGTCTATGATGACGTAACGGAGAAAGTTGAAGAAGAAAATAAAAAATTAACGCAGGTAGTCACCCGGTTGTTGCCCAAAGAAGATGACGGAACTTTAACTTCCAAGGAGAAAAAGCAGTTACGAGTGGCTAGAGTAAACTCGGAATCTTATGGTAAGATCGCTTCGAGTATAGACTCCAAACTTGGAGCACTTGCGGATTGTGGTAATCTGATTCCGCTATATGAAAAGAATTTTGATTCGAAGAAAGGAGATGTTACTTGGGTAAAACGTGCTGTAGGGAGAATGTTTAGTAAGGAATGTACTGATGATCCTATGTTTAGAAAATTGTTTGAGGCGCAATTGGCGCTAGATCCATCAGCAGATGCTTACGTTTATGGGGGAACCTTAAAGAAGAAGTCCGGAGATACCAAAGGTGCTATTGCGGATTTCAACAAAGCGCTGGAATTGGAAACTGACCCTGTTAAGAAATCGAAAATTGCGTATAATATCGCAACCAGCTACAGAAGAAGCGGTAGCAAATCTACTTCCAGATCCTATGCGAACAAAGCGATTGAGGCAGATCCAACAAATGGGAATGCCTACTTGTTGATAGCTAACCTTTATGCCAGCAGTGCGAATGACTGTGGGAGTACTCCTTTTGAAAAACGGGCTATTTATTGGAAGGCAGCTGATATGGCAAGAAAGGCAGGTCGGGTAGATCCGTCTTTAGCGTCAAGAGCCAACAAGACGGCTTCCAGCTACAGCCAACGTGCTCCTTCTAAAACGGATATCTTCAACTCAGGTAAAGCAGGACAAACCATTTCCTTTAGCTGCTGGGTGGGTGGTAGCGTTAAAGTGCCGAACCTATAGGAGTGAAATCACAAAAAGAATTCTTTTTTAAGCGATTTGCCACAACTTTTGTTGTGGCAATCCTTTTTATGGGATGTAAGGATAACTACCAAAGAGTTGGAGAGGAGGCCATTAAAAAAGTATATCCTCAGGGGGTAGCTACTAATTTTACCCTCACCTATACCGAAGCCGTAAAGGAAATAGGAACGCTGGATACTGCGGCAACACGGGTAATAGCGATATTAAAAAGTCCAATTAACGAAGACTATGACAATTTGAGCTTTAAATACAAAGAATTCCCACAAGGCCTTCAGGTCGATTTTTATGATGAGAAAAATCAAAAAAGTGTTATCACGGCAGACTATGCAATTATTTACTCGCAAACTAACCTGATTGATTTGCAGGGGAATGTGGTGCTGGAAAGTCACGACGGTAAAAAATTAGAGACACCCCAATTGTATTGGGATAGACAGAACAAATGGATCTTCACCGAGGCAGAATTCACGTATACCAATCCTGAAGACGGGACGGTTATGGACGGAGAAGGGATGGATTTTAATCGGGAATTTACCTTTTTCAGCGCACACAAAACATTTGGACTTATGACCATTAAAGAAAATTAAAACAATGATAAAAATTCTTAGATATACGGAGTACCTGTATTTGGCAGTGGCCGTTGTTTCGATCTACAAGATCATAACGCTTTGGCCGGTTAATCCAAGTGAAACGTACATTTTTATCTTTTTTGCAGTGGTTTCCATAGCCATGTTTTTGTTTAGACGCAGGTATAGAAAACGGTTTGAAAAACGATCTGGTAAAAAGTAGTTTAGATTTTGGATAGCTCCCTCTTGGTAATCGTATTGTCCTTGTTGTTCTCTGCCTTTTTTTCAGGAATGGAGATCGCTTTTGTGTCTGCAAATCGCATTCATATAGAGCTTGAGAAAAAGCAAGAAGGGTTTTTAGCCCGGGTGCTGGGTTGGATTACCGAAAAACCTTCAAAGTTCATTGCCACAATGCTCATAGGAAACAATATTGCTCTGGTGGTCTATGGCTTTTTCATGGGAGATCGACTAATGTCCTGGTTTCAGGAACTTTTGCCAACGCGCTATGACTTTATTAATGTGTTGCTCACTGAATTTAGTTTGCTTTCGCAAACCGTGATCTCAACGTTTATTATTTTGATTACCGCAGAGTTTTTACCCAAAGTACTCTTTCAAATCTATTCAAACTCACTGCTTAAGATATTTGCCTTCCCTGCCTATATTTTTTATGTCCTTTTTTCCTTTCTATCCGGAGCGGTTATTCGGGTGTCCGATTTTATTTTGAAAAACTTTTTCAGGACCGCAGGTGATGAGGTACAGTTAGCATTCACAAAACTGGAACTGGGCGATTATATCACTGAGCAAATGGAATCCGTTGAGGAGGAAGAAATGGATTCGGAAATACAACTCTTCCAGAATGCCCTGGAATTTTCTGAAGTCAAAGCCCGGGAAGTAATGGTGCCTAGAACTGAGATTACTGCTATTGAACTCCATGAAAGTACAAGGAACCTGAACAAACTTTTTATCGAAACAGGGTATTCCAAGATATTGGTCTACAAAGAGACGATAGATGAAATTATTGGGTATGTTCACTCGTACGAGTTATTTAAGAAGCCAAAAACCATTAAGCACATTCTAAGGCCAGTGGAATTTGTTCCGGAAACCATGCTTATTCACGAGATCTTGGATGTACTTACTAAAAAAAGGAAGAGTATGGCGGTGGTGTTGGATGAATATGGGGGAACCTCAGGGATCATGACCGTTGAAGATATTGTAGAAGAACTCTTTGGTGAAATTGAGGACGAACACGATTCTACGGATCTTTTTGAAGAACAACTTGCAGAGAATATTTTCCAGTTTTCGGCCCGTTTGGAAGTAGATTATATCAATGAAAATTATAAGCTCGACCTTCCTGAGAGTGAGGAATACGAAACCCTGGGAGGGTTAATCACCAATATTACCGGAGAAATTCCAGAGCTGGAGGAAGAAATTAAGACAGAGTTACATCTTTTCCGAATAGTGGAGGTCTCCAACAACAAAATAGATATGGTAGAGGTACACTGCCTACCTGAGGTTTGAGGCGGGAATAGTTTTCGAAACCCCATGAAGTTAACGGTCCAATAGCCTTTCCATTTTGAAAAGAAAGTGGTATTTTCGCCCCCACCAAAATCAAGATAAAGCAACAGATAGATGGCTATTTTAGAAAACATTAGAAAGCGGACGACGGTATTGATTCTGATCATTGGTATGGCCTTGTTTGCCTTTGTTATTTCCGGAGTTTTTACCGGAAATGATTTCGGAGGAGGCAAATTAGGTTCCGTAATTGCTGAGGTGAATGGAGCACCTATAACGCGAGAGGATTTTACACAGAAACTAGAGCAGGCACAGCGACAGTTTGGCCCTAATTTTTCTTCAACACAATTGGTCAATCGGGTGTATGACCAGGAAGTGCGGAGTACCTTGTTTGATCAACAATTTCAAAAGTTGGGTATTGCTGTAGAAAGTGATCAAATCGTAGATTTTATCAGAAATACCGGGTATGCCCAGGATCCTTCGTTTCAGGATGAAAATGGAGTTTTTAATGCACAGGTGTTTAAAACAACGATTGCTGATTGGAGGGAGACTAATCCCGCACTATATGATAATTGGTTGCAAATTGAACAGTCCATTATGCAATCGGCAAAGGAGCAGATTTATTTGAATTTGATCAGTGCCGGATCAGGAGCCACCTTGGCGGAAGGTAAGTTCGATTACCAACTTGCCAATGATAAAGTGGATATGCAGTATGTACGAGTTCCCTATACCTCAATTGCAGACAGTACCATTCAGGTGTCCAAAGAAGAGATAGCGGCCTACATTAAAGAACATGAGGAGGATTTTGAGCAAGAAAAGGCCAGAGATATCCGCTTTGTCTTTTTTGAAGAAAAACCCTCTGCAGATGATGAAAATAACGTAAGATCTGCTTTGACAGAATTATTGGGAAATACCCTGGAGTATGCGGAAGAACGTGATGCCACAGATACCATCCTAGGATTTAGGGATACTCAGGATATGGCTGCCTTTTTGGATCGGAATTCCGATACCAAGTTCGATACGATCTACAAAGCAAAAAAGGACCTGCCTGCCGTAGCTGCAGATAGTATTTTGATATTGCAAGATAACCAAGTGCTCGGACCGTATCGAGATGGAGATTATTTTAAACTATCCCGGGTCATGGACCGAAAGAACGAAGGTTCCGTAAAGGCAAGCCACATTCTAATAAGTTATGAAGGAGCTACGCGGGCTAACCCGGAAATAACAAGAACTAAAGAAGAAGCCGAAGAAGAAGCGAATCGCCTCCTGGCCGAAGCAGAAAAAGACGGGATAGATTTCCCCGCTTTGGCAAGAGATAATTCCGATGGTCCTTCTGCACAGCGCGGTGGGGATTTGGGGTATTTCCAGGAAGGGATCATGGCAGATGCGTTCAACGACTTTTGCTTTCAAAACCCTGTGGGTACCATAGGCCTTGTTGAAACGGAATTTGGATTTCATGTTATTAAGGTAGATGACAAGGAAGATATCGTTCAGGTGGCGACGCTGGCAAGAGAAATAGAACCCTCCGAAGTAACCGTAAATACCCTGTTTACAGAGGCTACAAAATTTGAGATGTCGGTAACCGACGCTGAGGCCGAAGCTTTTTCAGATATCGCAAGGGAAAGTAGCTATGTGGTGCGTCCGGTAAATAAAATCAAAGAAATGGATGAAAATCTCCCTGGCTTAAGTTCGCAAAGAAGCATCGTACAATGGGCTTTCAATGACGATACCAAAGTTGGAGATATTAAACGGTTTGATTTAACCAATGGTTATGCTGTAGTACAATTGACCAAAAAATATAAGGAAGGTACTATGGCTGTGGAGGATGCCTCGGCAACTGCCCTGCCCAAGATCAGAAAGCAAAGGAAAGCTGCACAAATAATGGCTAAAGGAAATTTTGCTACCCTGGATGATTTTGCCACGAACAATGGTGTAACAGTTTCAACAGCCACGGCGGTTACACGAAAAACACCTACCATTCCCGGTGCTGGAAGAGAGCCTTTTGTAATAGGAAAAGCATTTGCGCTAGAAGAAAATCAAACTTCCGGTTTGATAGAAGGAGAAACAGGCGTGTTTATGGTTCAAGTAACTAAAAAAGAAGAGGGAGCTACACTTTCTAACTTCAGCACATTTGCCAATACCTTAAGTACGCAAAACAGAAATGCTGTGAACAGCCAGGTATATAATGCACTGAAAGAAGGGGCAGATATCGAAGATAATCGGGCTACCTTTTATTAATTGATCTTTACCACTTTCAAAAGGAGTTCAAAGCGCCATTTCTTCAAAAGACAAAATTGTATGAAAGCCCCTGTCAGCAAAATAGTCAGGGGTTTTTTCGTTCCCAGTTACCAGGATAAAGTCACCTCCCCAGGCCCCAAGACTTTTGATCGCTCCGAAATAATCCGGAAATAATCGTTCTTTAACTGGCGGTTGATCCAGTACGGCAGATATACAGCCCTCATGACGCGCTATAATTGCTTCAAACGATTCGAGTGTTTCGGCCGAAATAAATTGCCGTGTCAATTCTGATATTTCCGTAATAAAATGTGTTCTGTCAAAATGTTTTTGGTTGTACAACGCCACGGCAGCCTCACTATTCTGTTTTTGGTTGAGATACACAAAAAACAGTTGTTCCTTAAAGGAAGGGGCGAACGGAACAGCTTTTATTTTAGGTGTTTTTCCCTGAAGCTGATATAGAAGGGCAGTAGTGTGCGATGCACAGGCAATGTCATATCCACTCCCTCCAAAGGAGGCCTGCAACAAGGCATAGGGATCTACATGTGCCCATTCTGCAATATTGTTGATCAAAGTGGACGAGGTGCCCAACCCCCAATCTCTGGGGAAAGTAGTGTGCGTCTTTACGACGATGCCGGTTCCCTTGGCTAGGAATGTTGTATTTTTTTTCCGGGCAGCTTTAAGGATGGCCCCTAAACGTGCTGCCATCTGTGGATGACTTGTGGCAAGTAGGTCAAGTTGAGCGACTGAAAAGGTAGCCTCGAACCAGCTACTACCATCTGCATCAAAACTCTGCCAAGAAAGCTGTCCGGAAGGATTTTCGGTAATTTCCAGGCTTTGTCCGAATCTTGTGGGAATGGCGAGCGCCAATGCTCCATCAAGCACAGCGTATTCACCGGTAAGCAGTAATTTTCCATTGCTATAGAAGCGGGAGTTGCTCATTGTTTTCGTATCAATTCCAAGCCCTCCTTTACTGTAGCGGTGCTTACGGTCTTATCCTTAAAATAAGTAACTAACTGTTCTTTTTCTTCTACCGTTGCACCCATTTGATTGAGGAGATTAAGCAGATGCATCTTCATGTGCCCTTTTTGTATCCCGGTAGTTACTAAAGAACGGACGGCCGCAAAGTTCTGGGCCAGACCCGCTACTGCTATGATTTGCATAAGTTCCCTCGCTGAGGGTTGCTGTAGGATCTCCAGAGCTAGTTTGGTAAGCGGATGAAGAGAGGTTAACCCCCCAACCGTGCCTAATGCAAGCGGGATTTCGATCCAAAAATTGAAATGCCCATCCTTAAGCTCAGCATGCGTCAGGCTAGAATAGGTCCCATTTCGGGAGGCATAGGCATGTACCCCGGCTGCTACGGCCCTGAAATCATTACCGGTTGCCAGGACTACGGCATCAATGCCATTCATTATTCCTTTGTTATGCGTGACTGCCCTGAAAGGTTCGGATTTCGCTATCGCGATGGCTTGAACAAAACGTTCCGCAAATCCTTTGGAAACCGTAGTTTCACTTTTCTCTTCATGAATAGGGCAGGATACCTCCGCACGCACCAGGCAATTGGGGACATAATTGCTCAGAATACTCATGATAACTTCTATAAAGGTTCCCTGTTCCTGGAAAACCGGATATTCTTGCGCCTCCCGCTCAAGGGTTTTGGCGAATTGTTCCAGGCAGGAATTGATAAAATTTGCACCCATGGCGTCCAGGGTCTCAAAGGTGCAATGAAGTTGATAATACCCTTTTAATTCTTGGGTTTTATCGCGTAACGAGATCGCAGTAATACCTCCTCCGCGTTGACGCATATTTTGCGTTAACGATGCTGTATCGGAAAAAAGCTTGGGATGCAGTTTTTTGATGAAAGACGAGAGTTCATCCGGTTCGCCATGAAATATAAAGTGCACTTGCCCTACCTTTTCCGTTCCTATTACTTTGGTAGTAAACCCCCCTCTGCCAGACCAAAACTTTGCGGCTTTACTTGCTGCGGCTACAACAGAACTTTCTTCAATGACCATAGGAATGGTGTGTAAGGCCCCGTTGATAAGGAAATTCGGGGCTACCGCAAAAGGCAGGTAATAATTGGAAAGCGTGTTTTCGATGAATTCGTCATGAAGGTTTTGCACCTTTGGGTCTGGGTGCCAATAGGTTTGAAGTACTTGTTTGGCTGCATCGGGATCTTTCGTGCAGTTGTTGGCGATCCAATCTATTTTTTCTTCCTTGGTAAATTTGGAGAACCCTTCTACCGATTGCTGCATAAGCCGAAAATTAAAGCTTCAAAGATACGCTATCCGAATATTCGTTCTGGTTTTTAGCATTTGAATATGAATTCGGGGTTTAGTTTTAGGTAAATTATTAGTAAACTTGACGGATTTAAATCTAGTCTTCTATGCGTATACTTGTAATTCTTCTTGTAAGCTCACTTTTAACCACGGTCAACAGTACAGCACAAAAAAAGAAAATCACGCTCGAAGAAATCTGGGGAGGTGCATTTAGGACAGCTGGTATGGAGGTGCTGCGCTCTATGAAAAATGGTAAACAATACACAGTACTTGCGGTTCAAAGAAATCCTCGTAGTAGTCAAATTGATAAGTACGATTACGCGACACTGGAAAAGATTGAGACCATTGTTACTTCCTCCGAAGTGGTTCCTTATTTTACATCATACGAATTCAGCGAAGATGAATCTAAAATCATTCTAGCTACGGAAGTGGAACCTGTATTTCGTCGTTCCCGATTGGGTGTTTATTATGTCTACGATATTAAGAGCAAATCGCTAACTAAAATTTCTGAAGATAAAATTCAAGAGCCCGAACTTTCTCCGGATGGTGCTAAGGTAGCCTACGCTTTTGAGAACAATCTTTATGTACTAGACCTTCAAAACAAGGTTTCCCGAAAGATTACGGAAGATGGAGTTTATGGTAAGATTATTAACGGGATAACGGACTGGGTGTATGAGGAAGAATTTGCCTTTGTACAAGCGTTTGAATGGAATAGTGATGGCACTACGATTGCGTTTATTCGTTTTGATGAGACTGATGTGCCGCAGTTTTCAATGGATGTTTATGGAAAGGACCTTTATCCGTATCAACATGAATTCAAATATCCAAAGGCTGGCGAGCAGAATGCCACTGTGAGCCTTCACCTACACGATGTTGCCTCCGGTGAGACAACCAATGTTGATTTAGGGGATGCCTACTATATACCGCGTCTCAAGTGGATGAACAATCCCAATTACCTGAGTGTACAAACCATGAATAGACGGCAAAATCATTTAAAACTACATCAGGTAAATGCCAAGGATAATACGGTTTCCATGCTACTGGAAGAAAAAGATGAGGCCTATGTAGATATTCATGACAACCTGACTTTTTTGGCAGATGATAGCTTTATTTGGACTAGTGAGATGGATGGCCATAATCATATTTATCTCTACAACCAGGAAGGTAAACGTATGAACCAAATTACCAAAGGTCCCTGGGAGGTTACCCGCTATTATGGTTATGATCAGGCAGATGATAGGGTATATTTTCAATCTGTAGAGAATGGTTCTATAAATCGGGATATTTACAGCATTTCAAGTTCTGGAAAGAACAAAAAACGCCTTAGTGTAAAGGAAGGTACCAATGGAGCGGCGTTCAGTGCGGATTATACGTATTACATCAATACCTTTTCCAGTGCCACAACACCCTACGAGTTTACGTTAAACCGGGCCAAAGATGGAAAAAAACTAAAGGAGATCAAGAATAATTCGGCGGTATTGAATAAGCTTCAGGAGTATGAAATGGTAGCTAAAGAATTTTCAACAATCAGCATTAATGGGAACGAATTAAATATGTGGATGCTAAAACCAGCAGATTTTGATCCTTCCAAAAAGTATCCGTTGTTGCTGTATCAATACAGCGGACCAGGTTCACAACAAGTGGCGAATAGATGGAATGGTAGCAACGATTATTGGCATCAGCTATTGACTTCAGAAGGAGTTATCGTTGCCTGCGTAGATGGTCGGGGAACCGGTTTAAAAGGACGTGATTTTAAAAAATCTACCTACTTGAATTTAGTCAAATATGAAACCGAAGACCAAATTGCAGTAGGTAAAAAATTGAGCGAACTACCTTATGTAGATGCTGATAAAACAGGAATTTGGGGATGGAGTTTTGGCGGTCATATGAGTACAAATTCCTTGTTAAAGGGAAATGATGTATTTGAAATGGCTATTGCCGTAGCTCCGGTAACCAGCTGGCGGTTTTACGATACGATTTATACGGAACGGTTCCTAAGAACCCCTCAGGAGAATCCAGGAGGCTATGACAATGAATCGCCATTTAATTACCCGGAATTGCTAAAAGGCGATTATTTGTTAGTACATGGCTCCGGGGATGACAACGTGCATTTGCAAAATACGATGCGAATGGCGGAGGCTTTAATACAAGCGGATAAACAATTTGAGTGGGCCATTTATCCCGACCGTAATCATGGGATATATGGCGGAAACACCAGAAAACATCTCTATACAAAGATGACCAACTTTGTTATTGAAAAGCTGAGGGATCGTCCGGCAAAACAAAAACCTATTATGGCCGATAAGATTAAAGGGTAAAATGAGAGACACCCTAACCAATTTACAAACCAAACAATGAAATATGACAACTAGTACCAAACCAACAGCGGAAAAAGAGATTTTTGGACATCCGCAGGGACTTTTTTACCTCTTCTTTGCTGAACTATGGGAGCGTTTCAGTTTCTACGGAATGCGTGCGCTACTTACGCTCTACATGGTCAATGTTATTTTTGAAGCCCTTAGTACCAGAGACTATGCAGCGGCAGCGGTGTATGCTTCTTACGGATCACTGGTATATGCTTCTACCGTAATTGGCGGACGTATCTCGGATACCATTTTAGGAATGCGAAGTTCTATTTTTTTGGGGGGTATTCTAATGGCCTTGGGACACTTTGTGTTGGCTATTGAAAATAATATGGCGTTCTTCCTGGCCTTGGCCTTTATCATTGTAGGGAATGGATTCTTTAAACCTAATATTTCCACATTTGTTGGGACTTTATACAAAGAAGGGGATCCCAGAAAGGATTCCGGGTTCACTATTTTTTATATGGGGATCAATATTGGAGGATTTATTTCTCCGCTATTGTGTGGATGGCTTGGCCAAACGTACGGATGGCATTATGGTTTTGGCCTTGCTGGAATAGGGATGTTAACAGGCTTGCTTTTTTTCTGGAGCGGGATCAAAAAAAATGTTTTCGGAGAAGGAGGGAAACCTCCCAGCCAGGAAGTCTATGCAAAAAAGGTCTGGGGTATCCCACAACATCAATTGGTACGGTTATTGGCCTTTCTTTCCGCTCCCTTAATAGCCTTTTTGTTGTATTCCTATAAATCGCTTGGTGGAGAAGGTACCGCTTTGGAAGACACAAATATTGTTAACCTGTTGTTTTACGTAATCGGAATTGCAGTACTTGGCTATATGGCCTACATTATGTTTAAAGCTACATTGGACGAAAGGAAAAAGTTGTTTATGGCATTGTTAATAACGCTTTTCATGACCATTTTCTGGGGGTTTCATGAATTGCACGGTAGTGTTATTACTTTGTTTGCTGCCAGAAATGTGAACCTATCCCTTATCAATGCCAGCCAGACCAATGCACTAAACTCCATGTTTATTGTAATCCTTTCCATACCAATATCCCTGGTATGGACTTGGCTTGCCAAGAAAAAAATGAACCCCAGAACCCCTTATAAATTTGGTATGGGACTCCTGCTAGCTGGACTAAGTTTTTACATTGTCTCTTTAAGTGGTGGAAGCGCTGATGAAAATGGGATGGTTCCTTTTTCTTATTTGTTAGCCTTGTATTTTATTATTTCCGTAGGAGAATTGTTTATGTCTCCTGTAGGATTGTCAAAAATCACAGATTTATCACCCAGGCGTATTGTGGCCTTTATGATGGGGGTTTGGTTTCTTTCATCAGCCTATGCGTTCCAAATTGTTGGTTTTATCTCCAAACAGTTAGCTGTTGAAAGTACAGATAGTAATGTAGGAGGGTTTGAGACCCTAAACGTATATCTGGATGGCTTTCGGCTAATTGCAATTTATGCCCTGGCTGCAGGAGCAATAGTGATTGTGTTTGCTCCCCTTATGAAACGCTTAATGGGGAATGTGCATTAACGCATTTGGTGCAAAATAATCTATTCTTTGTTGTGCGGGAATATGGATTGGAATAGTTGCTAACTAAACGATAATTTATTGCCACGGTTATCCTAATACCACTTGGTAAGTACTACTTTTTAAGGGGGTAGGGAGGGAAAATTATACGCTGGAGATAAATGCAATCTTTTCCGGCGCAAGTTTTTTTTGCTTTTATCATCTAAATTCTTGTTAACCAATAAATCGTTACAAAGATGAGGATAGTAAAAGTTTCCGTTTTGGCCTTTATGGCGTTGACCTTTTGGGCAAATTGTTCTACGGATAGTGATGACTTTGATACCGAAGATATCGCAATGGAGGATGCTTTGAATGAAGAGAATACCAGTGCTGATTGCGCTGATACTGCCAGTATTTTTGAAATCAATTTGGATCCCGGTGATTGTACTGTGGATATCCAAAATAGTTTGGGGATTACTTCAAGTTATTCCGAAACCATTACCGGAACTACACGGTCAATTCACTTAAATGGTATTGCTGACCACCTGGTAGGCCAATTTCCAAATTCGGGTAATCCGAACACCATTGTGGAAGTAGTTGAAAATTATACTATGACTACTGCGCCAGAGCTTGCAGCGAATAGCACTTTTGGGCAAGGCTATACCATGGCAGTCTATTTTTCAGGTGTAATTGGAGAACCTTATACTGCTGAGTTTTTCATAGGTTCGGACGGTACTTTAAACCGGGAATGGAATATAACTACCTTGCAGAATCAGGTACCCCTGGGCTTGGATTGTAATAATGCCCATGTGCAACCCACCGGCCGATACCACTATCACGGTTCTCCATCGAATTATGTATCGCAACAGGGCATTGACGGTTCAGCGATGGTAAAGATCGGATACGCCGCCGATGGATTTCCGATTTACTACAAATATGCCTATGCAGATGATGGGACAACGATAGTAGCACTAAGTAGTGGCTATCAGTTGAGAACTACTGAACGTGGAGGGGATGGTATTAGCGCTCCGGATGGATGTCCCAATGGGTTGTACTTTCAAGATTACGAATTTGTAGCAGGTCTTTCCAGTTTGGACGAATGCAATGGAAGGTTTGGAAAAACCCCGGAATCCGATAACGAATATTTCTATGTGGTCACGGATAATTTCCCATCCGCACCCTTGTGCTTTTCAGGCACTCCGGATAATAGTTTCTCTTTTAGAGGGATGTAACCATGCGAGGAATAATGAAGAAAATTCGTATCTCCGGTTTTACCTTGGCAATGTTGCTGTATGCTGCTGCGCTTTTTTCACATCAGCCCAATCAGCTTACCTACACATTTAGGTTTGGCGAAGAAATTTCTACCCTGACCATTCATTTCACACCGAAGACTGTTTTGAATCTTCTAGAGGTCTTAAATCCAGAATTGAAAAATGCTTCTAAAATCAAATTGAGTGCATACGAAAAAGACCTAAACCGCTATTTCGAAGAACAAATTTTATTGAATGAAAATGATCTGAAAGGAAGACTCTATGTGGATGAAATGCGTCTGACTTCTCATGATGCCTATATCAAATTTATTTTGGAGGATGTAATTGAGATATCCAACGGTGTAGTAATCACAGTCAATAGTCTAACAGAGGTCT
Source organism: Bacteroidota bacterium (assembly GCA_038750505.1). Taxonomy (GTDB): domain Bacteria; phylum Bacteroidota; class Bacteroidia; order Flavobacteriales; family Flavobacteriaceae; genus Croceivirga. The sequence goes on from JBCDHD010000004.1 coordinate 256,605, forward strand.
ATTCCAAATTAGAAAATTATGTCTTTGTCAACTATCAGGATACAAAAAAGAACTATGTTTTGTCCGGAGAGCGCCGAAGGCTTTTCTGGAAGCCCTTAGGGAGTACTAAAGAAAGGCAATTGGGTTTTATGGGCTCCCCTCCTGAGTGGGTGCTTTATTTTATGGTAATTGGGTTGTTTTTAGTAGTAGCGATCGTATTATCACGGAAAATCAGATGAAACTAAATTCAAAATGAGAGTTACTGGAAACACCACTAATTTGGAAATTGATAGTACCCATCTTTACCGGTGTAGTGAAAAGGGATTTCCTTTTCCAGGCAGGTTTGTTTCCACCGTGTCACATAGCTGGTATAATTACTCCCATCTGCCAAAATCATTTTGGGCTGAAGGGTTTCGATCACACGCGTTAAATTAATTCTGGGCGATTGGGTGAGGAGTAAATAATCTGGCTGTCGAACCGTATTTGGCAAGACGGCTGCGCTGTCCAGGATAATAAGCTGGTTTGTATTTAGGGAATAGCTGTTCCGAAGGGTGCTAGATACGACGGTATCAATCCTCTGGGCAATTTTATAATTCGTCAATAGTGGTTTACTCCTTGTTGTATCTTCTGCAAACACCTGAAGTGTTCTACCGTTTTGATATAGAATTACGGTGTTTCGGTTCTGATGCGCCAAGAGTAGCCGTTCATCCTGTTTGGCAATAACGTCTATTACTATGGAATAGCTAAAAAGACCTATAATTGCGCAAAGTAAAAATACGAGGTTCCGAAACGAGGATTTTGTAAAGGTAAAAACCAGCCCAAAGATCAAGAGATACCCTAGTGCCAATTGCGCAATATCAAAAGGAATATCCCGAAACACGAATGCCTCTTGTTCTCCTATCCAGCTAACCACTGCATTCATTACGCCTACCGCCTCATTGTATCCGTACAGTACCATTTTTGGAAGGATATCAAAATAGGCAAGGACCAGTAACAGCAATCCGGCTCCCAGGAGGATACCCAGAAAAGGGACTACCAGTAGGTTAGAGATAAAAAACAATGACGGAAATTGATGAAAGTAGAATAAGCTTATCGGTAACACCCCTAACTGGGCAGCAATACTTACTGAAAGCAGTTGCCATGTTTTCCGAACTACGCTGTTTTTCGGATACCAAAAACTTTGCAATTTGGGATAGATCCAAACGATGGAAAATACCGCAGCATAACTCATTTGAAAACCCACCTGGAATAGGAATAAAGGATGAATCAATAGAATAAATACTAGCGAAAGGGTAATAATATTAAACGTATTTGTTGGACGATTCAAATACAAGGCATAAGCAATAAAGGAAAACATGGTCACTGCACGAACCACTGAAGGCGATAAGCCGGCAAGCACAGCGTACATCCAAAGAAGGATTACGACCACAATAAGCGTTAAGCTCCTTCCGTAGGGAAGCTGCTCAAGAGGCCGGAGCAGGAACTGAAAGATCAATAGAAGAATCCCGATATGCAACCCGGAAACCGCTAAAATATGTACCGCCCCCGCATCCTTGTAGCTGGTATAGGTATCTTCAGGAATAGCGTTTCGTTGTCCCAGAAGTAGCGCTTGAATAACCCCAAGTTGCGCTGCACCAAAATCATAAGTTCGTAATTTCGATATCAAATGCTCCCGAAACTGCGAAGCCCTTCCCACCACTGTTTTTGAGGGTCTTTTTGTCTTGCGAAAACCCTTGCTATGGACGTTTATTTGATGATAAATGCCTTGCTTCCTGAGATACTCTTGGTAATTTAATTGATTTGGATTTAATGGTGGAGGTACTGTAGTAGCTGTGCCGTATAGTACAATTTCATCATCTACCGACAAAGTAGTCAAGTTGGCGTGTATTCCTATAGAAAGGATACTTTTTCCGGTAGTAGGATGTCCATTAACACTCAGAACTCGTACGACGTAACGCTGGGAATACGGGCTAGAGGTAAGAACTTCCTGTATCTTGAGTTGTAATTGGCTATCGGTTTTAGAAGAAATCCTTGAAAAATGGGCGGAATGATTTCTTGGATGGCTACGTGCTACGGTAAACATTCCTATAAGGGTCATGGTCAACGCCAGGGCAATACCAAATACCAGAACTTTTGTAGTTTTTAAACGAAATTTAATAGACCCAAGTACCCCAATGGCGAGCAGTACCACTATGCCAAGCCACAATATATTTGGTGGCCAATAATAGCCTATCAAAATGCCCAAAACAAGCCAAAATGCCAGCCGGACAGAAACAAAATCCAGGAATTTCATTATAAAATACGTGTGGCCTTAATAAAAGAGTGGTTCCAGAATCCTTCCCGAAGGGAAGATACAATAACTCCCCTGGAAGTAGTGGAGTGGATAAATTGGATATCATCACCCGCTACTTTCACAACTAAACCAACATGGTTAATTCGCTTTCCACGTTTTTTGGTATTAAAAAAGAGGAGATCACCTCGTTGTACTTTACCGAGTTGGATACGTTTCCCTTTGGTTGCCATTTCATGAGAGATTCGTGGGAATTCAATTTGGTTTTCCCTGAGCGATGTATACACCAATCCGGAACAATCCATTCCTTTTTTTGTAGTACCCCCAAACCGATAACGGGTGCCAGAAAACGTTAGTGCAGTGGCAATTATTTTGTCGGCCTCACTGTTCTCTTCAGACTTCTTCTTTCTCTTTTTACGGGTTTTGGTTTCACTTTCCCCTTCCGAGGAAGTAACAGTGACTGTTCTGGTTTTACCGTATGTAGTACGCTTTTTTACAACGCAATTGACAAGTAAAATAAAAGTGAATAGAATGAAGATTTTCCGGCACATCCAAGAAACGCATTTTCCTTGGACCATAAAATTACAGATTTTCTACGATCAAAGCAGCAGCTTTTTTACTCGCTCCGGGGCCACCCAGTTTTTTCTCGAGGGTATCATAGTCCAAAAGCACTTCATTGCGGTGGGAAGGCTCAAGAAGTTTTTGCAACTCACTTTGAAGATTTAAAGCGGTGAGATCGCCTTGAATAAGCTCTTTAACCACTTCTTTTTCCATAATCAGATTTACCAAGGAAATATAGTCCAGGGTAATTATGCGTTTTGCGATTTGGTAGGAGATCCAGTTTCCTTTATAGCAGACTACCTGGGGTACCTTAAAGAGGGCAGTTTCCAGAGTAGCAGTACCGCTGGTGACGAGAGCGGCATACGCATAGGACAATAAGCTGTACGTTTGATTGGAAACAAATCCTACCACCCGTTCCGTTAAAAAAGGTTGGTAAAAGCTTTTGTCAAGACTCGGGGCGCCTGCAATAACAAATTGATACTCCGGAAAGGAGGGAACTAACGCAAGCATATGGGAGAGCATTTTACGAACCTCCTGTTTTCTACTTCCCGGCAATAAGGCTATGATCCTTTTCTGAGGATCGAGATGATAGGTTTTTCGGAAAGTCTGTTCGTCCTGTATTGCACTACCACCTATAGCATCTAGGAGAGGATGCCCAACAAAATGAACCTCATAATTGTAGCGTGCATAGAATTCCTTTTCGAAAGGAAGAATAACGTACATCTTATCAATGAAGCGTTTTATTTTTTGAACCCGGGAGGCTCTGGAAGCCCAAACTTGTGGAGAGATATAATAGTTGGTTCGAAAACGGCGTTCTTTCGCCCATTTGGCGATCCTAAGATTAAAGCCCGAAAAATCAATAAAAATAACTACATCAGGGCCAAATTGCTGAATGTCTTTTTTGCAAAAGCTAATATTTCTAGAGATGGTACCGATATTCATAACCACCTCAAGAAACCCCATAAAAGCCATTTCTTTATAATGCTTGGCAAGCTCGCCACCTGCCTGTTCCATTAGATCGCCTCCCCAACAACGTATTTCTGCACTGGGATCAACCCTTTTGAGCGACTTGATCAGATTGGATCCATGAAGATCTCCTGAAGCTTCTCCGGCGATAATATAGTAGCGCATCTAAATGAATTTGTAGATCAAAATGATTGTAGCTGTTAAAAGCGTAGCAATCATTACTCCCCGGGCTCGGAAATCCCGTTTTAATCGCAAAAAACCAAAAAAAGCGATCAGATTCAATACGGCTCCCAGAGCGAGCAAGCTCCCAAAGTATCCTTGGGCGATTGCCGACTCAAAAGTGGCCGCAATAGAGCGTTCTGAAAAAAGGAGGATGTAGAGTAGGGTTCCAAAAGTATTGGCAATAAGCCCTACCACAAAACCGATGGCAACTTCCTTTGTTTTTTTACTCATGCAAATTCCAATTATTAATGTGCTGGATAACGTGGTGAGCGGTAAGGTCAAACTGGGTGGGAACAACAGAAATATAGCCCTTCCGTAACGCATATTCGTCCGTATCCTCCCCTTTATCCAACAGCTCAAACTCTCCGCTTAGCCAATAGTACTCTTTCCCATTAGGGCTAATGCGCTTGTGAAATTGCTCTTTCCAGTTCGCTCTTGCTTGACGACAAACTTTGATACCGTTAGGCGGTTTACCATCTGTTTTGGGAATGTTGACGTTCAATACGGTTCCTTTCGCCATACCATGGGTTAGGGCTTCTGATACGATCCGCAGTATTTCTTTTTTTGCCCCATTAAAATTGGCATTCCATGAATAATCACAAAGTGAAAATCCTATAGCCGGAATACCCTCAATCCCCGCTTCAATAGCCGCGCTCATCGTCCCGGAATAGATAACATTGATAGAAGCATTAGAGCCGTGATTAATACCACTAACAACAAGGTCTGGCTTTCGATCAAGGATTTCTTGCAATGCTAATTTCACACAATCTGCCGGAGTTCCGCTACAGGAGTATTCCAAAGGAGCTCCCTTTTCTCTGTCTACCACAACTTTCTGAGAGTATAGGGTGTTATCAACCGTTATTGCGTGTCCCATGCCGGATTGAGGACTGTCTGGGGCTACCACAACTACCTCTCCTATTTCCTTCATTAACTGAATCAATATTCTTAGTCCTGGAGCGGTAATACCGTCATCATTGGTCACCAAAATGAGTGGTTTTTCCATTTGTTATACTTATTGGCGTAAAAATACGTTTTTCAGAAGGATGCGGTTTTAATTGCGTTTAACAAAAAATTAAATGAGGCCCCTAAAGCTGGCATGATTTTTTCAGTATCTTAGGGAATTCATACGCTTTTAATATTGGAGAAAAGGGTGGATGTGACAGTTGCCCTTTTGTAAGAGACACGGTCCCAAAACAAATATTATGAAAAAGAATTTTGTACTCGCCTTTTTGGTCATTCTTATCGCAGTAGCTTCCTGTAGCTTTACGAACAAGTCTTTTGAGAATGATGACAAAGATAAGTTGTTGTTAGATCTAATAACCTATGTTTTAGAGCGCGGACATTATGAACCTAAAGATATCAATGATAAGTTCTCCGCTAACGTATTTGCGGACTTCCTGGATATTCTTGATCCTACCAAGCGGTACTTTCTGGAAAGTGATATTCGCGAATTTGAGCAATATAAGTTTCAGATAGATGACCAGATCAAGAATACGGATATTTCATTTTTTAATTTGGTATATCAGCGTCTTGTAAAGCGTATGGGTGAGGCTCAGGAGATTTACGCGGAAGTTCTGGAAGCGCCTTTTGATTTTGCCAAGGAGGAAAGCATTACCATAGACTATGAAAAAGTGCCGTATGCCAAAAATAGACGTGAACTTAAAGAGCGGTGGCGAAAGCAACTCAAATACAATGCTTTGGGGATTTATGATAATAAGGTAAAAATTAGAAAAACCGCGATTTCCGGTGGACCAGATGACGGCTCGGTGAGTGTAGAGGTAGACGTAAGTGATTTAGATCCTGCCCAACAGGAGCTTAAAGACATGACCCTGGCAGAGGTAGAAGAAGTCTCACGGGAAACGACAAAAACCACTTTGGATGAGTTCTTTGGGTTTATTAATGAACTTGAACGCAAGGATTGGTTTGAGCAATATATCAATACCATTGTAGACGAATTCGATCCACACACTTTCTATTTTGCTCCCGAAGAAAAGGAAAAATTCGATATCAGCATGTCTGGAAAGTTTGAAGGTATTGGAGCACGCTTGCAAAAGAAACCCGAAGGGGCTAAGGTAGTTGAGATTATTTCCGGAGGGCCCGTATGGAGAGCAAAAAGCCTGGAAGTGGGCGATGAGATCTTAAAGGTAGGGCAGAATGGTGAGGAACCCATTGATATTGTAGGGATGCGCCTGGATGATGCCATTAAACTTATTAAAGGCCCCAAAGGAACTATTGTAGACCTTACTGTGCGTAAAGTAGATGGCACTATTGATGTAGTTTCAATTACAAGGGATGTGGTTGAATTGGAAGAATCGTACGTAAAGTCGGCATCTGTTAGTAAAGAAGAAAAAAAATACGGACTCATTAATCTACCAAAATTCTATGTTGATTTTGATGATTATACCGAACGCAATGCCGCCACTGATGTGGCCAAAGAAGTTGATCGTTTAAAAAAGGCAGGTGTAGAAGGGCTTATTTTAGATTTGAGGGATAATGGTGGAGGCTCTCTGAAGACAGTGGTAGAGATGGCCGGCTTGTTTATTAAAGATGGCCCTATAGTTCAGGTGCGTTCTTCCGGTAAGAAAAAGGAAATTCACGAAGATAAGGATGAGCGCATACAGTGGGATGGCCCTCTGGTTATCCTTGTAAATGAATTGTCCGCTTCAGCTTCTGAGATCTTGGCTGCAGCAATGCAAGACTATAAAAGAGCTATAGTTATCGGAAGCAAACAGACTTTTGGAAAAGGCACAGTACAAAACGTAATTCCATTAGATAACATCGTTAGGAGCAATGAGCATGGAAGTCTTGGAGCAATCAAAATTACCACTCAAAAATTCTATCGAATCAATGGCGGTTCTACCCAATTAGAGGGGGTAAAAAGTGATATCGTAGTGCCAGATAAGTACAGTTATATTGACTTGGGCGAGCGGGATCAAGAAAATCCTCTGGGATGGGATAGGATCTCTCCCGCAGATTACGAAGTTTGGGAAGGCTATATCGACTATGACGGTACGGTAGCCCGCAGTAATGCACGTTTAAAAACGAATGCGCAGGTAAAGCTGATAGAAGAGAATGCCAAGTGGTTGCGAGAGCAGCAGAATGAAACTGAGGTGTCCCTTAATTATAATGCATACAGTAGTAAGCAGGAAAAGAATAAGGACAAATCGAATTATTTCAAATCTTTAGCAAGCTATGACTCCCAACTTACATTTGAGTCGTTGCAGTACGAACAAGAACTCTTTACTCAGGATCCTGTACTCCGTGAAAAGCGGGACCGATGGCATCAGGACCTGGCCCGTGATGTTTACGTTGAAGAGGCGATAAATGTTTTGGAAGATCTACAGCGTAACACTTTAAAAAATCAAAACACTAAACTTGCCAGCGTAAAGGGGTAGCTACATTAAACGAATAAGTAAAGCTACCTGCTTCGTAATCATCATATCTAATAGTAAGAAAATTAAAGTGCTATTGGGTTGATGAGCGTTTTAAGCGATCGTTTATTGCCTTTCCGAGTCCCTGCCCTGTAGTAAACTCAATCACAATTACATCCAAATCCATATGGTCTAATTCATACATGGCAGCGTATAGTTTTCGACCCATTTCTTCTAGTGATCCCTGAGGCGATAGTATACATTGTTCGGTAATTGAATCGTTGTCCTCATATCCGGATGTTAAGGTGATCAAACCTATTTTTTTTCCCCTGTTCCTTTCCAGTTCTTCCCGAATTGAGGTCGTTGCGATCGTTGGAGTTTTTGGAGCGTAATGCGAGGAGGACATCCCAGGCGCAAGTAAGACCGTATTCTCCTTCTTTATCTGTGGCGTTACGCCAAGAGCAGTACCTATTTCCTTGGCAGTAATAGCACCAGGGCGATAGATAACAGGGAGGCTGTCCTCATCCCAACCAAGGATAGTAGATTCGATACCACTTTGGCAAGGCCCGCCATCTAAGATCATTGGTATCTTCTTTCCCAGTTGTTGTTGTACGTGGGTAGGTTGGGTAGGGCTAATATAGCCTGAAGGATTGGCGCTTGGTGCGGCTAAGGGATAGCCGAGCTGTTCCAGCAAATGTAGCGTTAGGGAATGATCTGGTACACGAACCGCAACACGGTTGTTACCTGCTGTTACAATTTCGGGGACTTTATTAGATTTTGGTAGTAATAGCGTTAAAGGACCCGGCCAAAAAGCACTTGCCAGAAGTTTTGCGACTTCCGGTAATTCACCAACATAGGGCTCAATTGCATTTAAATGGCAAAAGTGCAGAATTAAAGGGTTGTTCACGGGTCTTCCTTTGGCTTCAAAGATTTTCTGAAGTGCCAGGGGATCCGTCCCATTCGCTGCCAAACCATAAACAGTCTCCGTTGGGATGGCTACAAGTTCTCCAGCATCCAGAATACGTTTTGCCGAAAAAATGTCTTTGGTGATAATAGCCAAAAAAAGAGGATTTTTGCAAAATTAAGTCTACAGAGTTTATATACAAAATTGTTTATGCAAGTCTGCATGTACGCTATATTTACAAATGATCGTCCTTTAATAAAAGTATGTCCCGGAATCGCCTTAGGTATACAATTTTGTTAGCGCTATGTGTAGTGGGTTTCTGGGTGTTCGATAATTTCTATACCCCAAGTCCCTACTCGGATCCGAATAGCACCGCCTCGCCGCCCTTTGAGGAAGTGCTAATGCCTAGCACTACATATGATGCCGTTGTTATCCATGATTTTTTTATGTTGTCTTACAGTGAGCCCCATGAACAAGCGGAATGGGTCGCATACCGCCTGGAGAAAGCTCATTTAACCTATGATGATAGGGAACGTCCTTATTTTGTGGAGGACCCAAAAGTAAAGTCAAAGTCCGCAGACTGGAGAAATTTCAAGGGTTCCGGATACGATAGGGGGCATTTATGTCCCGCCGGGGATCGTCGATTTTCGGAATATGCCTTTAATGAAACCTTCTACACGAGTAATATTACGCCTCAAAAGAATGCATTTAACGCGGGGATCTGGAATAGACTGGAGGTACAGGTACGGCGGTGGTGCAGGCGCTATGGCACGCTTTATATCATAACCGGAGGAGTTTTGGGCGATGATCTTCCGAAGATTGGAATGGAGGATGTGGCTGTTCCTAAGGCTTTTTACAAAATAGTCTTACGCAAATCTGGAAATGAGTATCGGGCAGTGGCTTTTCTAATTCCACATCAGGAAAGCATCAAGCCCCTTTCAGATTTTTTGATCCCTGTAGACGAGTTGGAAAAAGTCACTGGTTTAGATTTTTTTTATGAGCTAAATGATGCATCGGAGAGGAAAATGGAACAGGAGGTGGACACATCTTCATGGAAGTTTTAAACTTCACGTAATCTGGCCGTGTCGAGTTTTAAAAAGATGAAAAGCATCGCGGTAAAAAATAGTAAACCCGAACCACCGTAACTAAAAAAAGGTAAGGGGATCCCTATCGTTGGTAAGAGCCCTATCACCATACCAATGTTTACAAAGTAATGCATCAGTAAAATGGAGATTACACCATACCCATACATTCGGCTAAAATCTCTTTTTTGGCGTTCAGCGAGATGGATAAGCCTTAGAAATAATAATGTAAATAGGATGATGATGAAGGTGGTGCCTAGAAAACCCCACTCTTCGCCGACTGAACTAAAAATGTAATCGGTGTGTTGTTCGGGCACAAAATCTCCTTTTGTTCGGGTGCCTTCCAAGAAGCCTTTTCCGGAAAACCCTCCGGATTCGATAGCCTTCTCTGCCTGATAGGTATTGTATCCAATGGTCTTTTTAATCTGTTCAAGACGGATCGGATCCTTTTCAAGACTAAGCCATAGGCTAAAACGATCCCGATGCCGTTGCTCAAAGACATTGTTGTATACAAAATTTACCGAAAGGGAGACAATAACACAACCTATCAAAAACAAGAGAAGCGGAAATGTGGGAACTTTAATATCTGCTCTTTTGAACAAAAAGAATAAGGAAGTCAGAATACCCAATCCGATACACACCCAGATTACTCCGAATTTCAATGTGGTTACAAAAAGCAAGATCAATAGAATGGAAAAACCAAGGTATTGAAGCGGGAGACCTTCCCGAAACAAAACAAAAAAGAGGGCAAAGTATACTAAAGCACTACCAGGATCCGGTTGGGGTAGAATTAGAGCGATAGGAATTAAAAGTAATAAGATCGCATACCATTGCGATTTGCGTTTTTTTAAATCAGTTTGAATATCGCTTAGATATTTAGCCATAGCCAAAGCAGCGGTAAGTTTTCCTAGCTCCGAGGGCTGAAAGTTAAAAAAGCCCAGATCGTACCAGGAAGTTGCTCCGGCAATGGTTTTCCCAAATAGAAATAAACCAGCTAGCAGAAGAATGGTAATGATGTAAAACAAGCTGGCAAAACGCTCAAAAAAACTACTTTCTATGGATAGGATAATAACAATAAAACCTATGGAAACCGTTGCAAAAAAAAGTTGCTTTCCATAAAGTGTACTAAAGTCGTATAAGGAAGTTGTACTTTCAATAAGGGTTGTACTGTAGATATTGGTCCAGCCAAAGAAGACAAGTATTACGTACAGTAGAACGGTTAACCAATCCAATCGACGCAGTACGCTTCTACCAGACATACTCGTTTATCTTGAAAGGTTCTCCGCTTAATGGCTTGGCGTATTCGTGCTCCAGTGTTTTTTCTAACATTTTCTTTTCCAGATCCTTGCGGGTAATAGTTCCTTTAAGATATTTCTCGATCATTAAAGAGGCAATATGCCCTGCATAACGCGCTCCGTAATACCCATTTTCTATGTAAACGGCTATGGCAATTTTTGGTTGTTCAACAGGAGCAAAAGCGGTGAATATAGAATGATCGGTTAGCTGAACGCGTTCCCCGTTTATTCTGGTGAAATTTTCAACGGTTCCGGTCTTTCCGGCAATTTCAATATCCGGGATTCGCAACCAGCGTGCAGTCCCATATTTATACACATTGGCCATGGCTCTAATTACCGGGGTAAAATGCTCCTTATCTATTGTGGTATATTTTCTTTCTGTAAATCTTGATGTTATGGTGTTAGCGCCCACCCGTTTTATGAAGTGTGGGGTGTAAAAATAGCCTCGGTTAGCTATAGCACTGGTCATATTAGCCAATTGGATAGGAGTTGCGGCTACCTCACCTTGTCCTATCGCATTGGAAATGATCGTAGAGGAAGCCCAACGATTATCGCCATACCATTTGTCATAGAACGCCTTGTCCGGGATTCTCCCGGGACGTCCTGTGGGTAGATCTACCCCTAAATAATTTCCTAGACCAAAGCTTTTCATATGTTTTTCCCAGGCGTCCATTCCTTCGTCTGTGGTAGGGTATTTATCGTAAATTTTTCTAAAGGTTCCTGCAAAATAGGCGTTGCAAGAGCGGAATATTCCGGAATTAATATCTCTTACGCCTCCGCCACAATGACACCCCTTTTTTTGGCCCCCTACATAAAAACCATTGTAACAGGTAAATTTGGTATTGGTGTCGATAACGCCTTCCTGAAGTGCTACCAGTGCATTAAGGGTTTTGAATGGGGAACCCGGGGAGGGTTCTGCCAAAATAGAACGATCCCAGGTGGGTCGGGCTATGCTATCGTAATGAAGCTTGGTGTAATTTCTTGAACGTTCCCGGCCTACGAGTAAGGATGGATTATACGTAGGTCCCGAAATCATTGCCAAAATCTCTCCGGAAGAGGGTTCTATTGCTACGATACCCCCTCGTTTCCCTTGCATCAACCGCTCGCCGTATTCCTGAAGGTCCTTATCTATTGTGATATACAATTCCTTTCCCAATTCGGGTAAGGTATCTAATCTACCGCTTTTGTAGGGCCCGATATCGCGATTGAAACGATCTTTCTGAATGTATTTTACTCCCTTTCTTCCCCTGAGCGCATCCTCATACTGCTTTTCTATTCCTGTACGCCCTTTAAGTTCACCAGCCCTATAGTAGGGATTTGTTCGTAAATCCGTTTCATTTACCTCACTGATATATCCAAGCACATTTGCTGCGCTATTGGTTTTGTAGTCCCGAAGTGAACGCTTTTGAATATAAAAGCCCACGTATTTCCGCATTTTTTCCTGTAGGCTGGCATAATCTTCCTTGGAGAGTTGCGGAACAAGAACAGAAGGCAACCGTGGAGAATAGGTTCTTGCCTTATCCAATTTTTCCATGAACTCTTCTTTGGTGATCTTTAAAAGCGAGCAAAACTCCAGGGTATCCAAAGCTCTTGTTTCCCTTGGAATAACCATAACATCATAGGCCGGTTGATTACCGACAAGGAGTTTTCCATTTCTATCATAGATATACCCTCTTTCCGGATATTCATAAACCGCTTTAATTGCAGGATCCTCCAGGATCTGATTGGGTGAAAAGCTGAAGAGTTGCAGATAGGAAAGTCTTCCCACAAACGTAACCCCAACAACGATTATGAAGGATGATAAGAGTAATTTTCGCATAAATAATACCTAACCAGTTTTTTACTACTACCTACTTAATCTATTTCCCTGGCAAATAGTGAACTCAATAGCACACATAATACTAACGTAGCAATACCAGTAAATAATATTTTCTTCAAAATTAATAGGATATGGGAAAAACTTAAAATTTCTAGAGTGAAGAAAACCACATGCTGGAGTAAAATAAGCAGCAAAAGAAATGTGATGCGCTGAAGTTGCGTGGTACTTTTAAAGGTAAAACCCTGAAACTCATAGTTAGCGCCAAAGCAAAACCGCATTAATAAGGGACGCGCATAAGCCAAAGTAACTGCAGCAATGGAATGCAGTGCCATGGTATCCGAAAACAGATCTATAGCAAACCCTAAGAAAAAGCTTATCAATAAGAATAGCGGGCGGTTATTTCGCAGTGGATACCAATAAAAAAAGAGCACATACACCATAGGATTAATGAAACCAAAAAAATTAAGTTGGTTAAAAATGAGCACCTGCACGAGCACCAAAAGGATAAATCGAAAAATAGTTATGGCGATCGGATTATTCAACATCAGTAGTCTCTTTTTGTAATTCTAGTATCTCTTTGCGATCCTTGTTTTGAATAACATAGGTATTCTTTATGTTCGTCATATCATTAAAAAGGGACACATTGATCGTGTACGAACTTTGGTTCTGGTTCAAAGTGTATTCCTGGATGACCCCAATCGGGATATTCTCTGGGAAAATACTGGACATTGCTCCGGTAGTGATCGTATCTCCTACTTTTAATGATGCCGAACGTGGAATATCTACCAATTGTACCACATCATATTTTTTGGAATCCCAGGTTAAGGATCCAAAATAGTCCGAATTCTTGATCTTGGCGTTGATGTTAGATTTGGTATTTAGCACACTCTGTACAGTGGCATAGCCAGCTGAGGTATTTTCTACGATTCCTAAAATACCCAAAGACGTTATAACCCCCATATCCTGAGCTATACCATCTTTTTTGCCTTTGTTGATCGTGATGTAGTTTCTTGGGGTAGCGTAGCTGTTTTTGATTACCTGGGCCCTTTTTACCGTATAGTTTAGTTCGGTATTGGAAAGTTCCGCCGTAAGCAGGTTGGCGCTATTAAAGAGTTGAAGACGAAGTTGTTCATTTTCCTGATGAAGCAAACGATTTTCCTGACGCAAAGCAAAATACGAAGTAATACTATGCGAAAGAGCATAGACCGATCCTGTTAACCATTTTGAAGAATTAAAATATTTGGATTGATGATAGCTATGTGAATTAATAGTTATGATCAGTGAAATAAAGGTAAGAAGCGCATAAAGAAAAGCATTTCTGTAATCTAATATAAAATTGATGATCCTTTGCATACCTCATTTTTATTGGGTTAGCGCGCATCGTAACTCATTCTTCCGGGATGGACACTATTTGATAAGAATGTTTTTGTATCGCTCCAAATTTTTCAATGCTATGCCTGTTCCCCGAACAACAGCACGTAGTGGATCTTCTGCAATGTAAACAGGTAAATCTGTTTTCTGTGATAATCTTTTATCCAGTCCTCGGAGCATTGATCCACCGCCTGCCAGATAAATCCCTGTGTTATAAATATCTGCAGCCAGTTCCGGCGGAGTTTGGGAAAGGGTTTCCATTACCGCATCTTCAACCCTGAGAATACTCTTGTCCAATGCCTTTGCTATTTCTCTGTAGGAAACGTGTACCTGTTTTGGTTTTCCGGTTAGCAAATCCCTTCCTTGAATCGATTTATCATCGGGGGGCGACTGCAGATCTTCGGTTGCCGAACCAATCTCAATTTTTATGGCCTCTGCTGTACTCTCACCAACATAAAGATTATGTTGGGTACGCATGTAATAAATGATATCGTTTGTAAAAACGTCCCCCGCAATTTTTACGGATTTATCGCAAACGATACCTCCCAGAGCAATGACTGCAATTTCTGTAGTACCACCACCAATATCAACGATCATATTTCCTTTAGGTTGCATAATATCCAAGCCGATACCAATAGCAGCGGCCATCGGCTCGTGTATTAAATACACTTCTTTACCATTTACCCGTTCTGCAGATTCGCGTACAGCTCGCATTTCAACTTCGGTAATTCCGGAAGGGATGCAAATCACCATTCTAAGGGCAGGAGGAAACCATTTCTTTTTTAATGCAGGAATGTTCTTTATGAACATATTGATCATTTTCTCCGAAGCGTCAAAATCTGCAATTACTCCGTCCTTCAAAGGCCGTATGGTCTTTATGTTTTCATGGGTTTTCCCCTGCATCATACTGGCTTCCTGACCAACTGCGATAATTTTTCCGGAAACCCGGTCTCGAGCTACTATGGAAGGGCTATCTACCACCACCTTGTCCAGGTGAATGATCAAAGTATTTGCGGTACCAAGGTCTATGGCAATTTCTTCTGTCATGAAGTCAAAGAATCCCATAAAATGCGTTTAATGTTGGATTAAATGTAAATTTTATCGGCAAAAGTACATAAAATTAATGCTTAAAGTGCCGGGTCCCGGTCATAACCATCGATAGGCCATTTTCATTGCAAAAGTCAATACTTAAACCATCTTTTATAGACCCTCCCGGCTGAATTACACTCGTAATTCCGGCCTTATGCGCTATTTCCACACAATCTGGAAATGGAAAGAAAGCGTCACTGGCCATTACAGCACCCTTTAGATCAAAATTAAAATGCCTGGCCTTATGGATCGCTTGATTCAAAGCATCTACTCTGGAAGTTTGTCCGGTACCACTAGCGAATAACTGGCCGTTTTTGGCTAGAACGATGGTATTGCTCTTGGTGTGTTTTGAAATTCTTGAGGCAAAAAGCAAATCCTTGAGCTCCTGTTCTTCCGGTCGCTTTCGAGTTACATAATCCAGATCTTCTTCACGGTCTGTTTTGTTGTCTTTGTCTTGTAACAATGTTCCGTTGAGGCAGGTTCTTGCAAGCATTTTTGGTAGTTCAACTGGCTTTTGTACTAAGATGATCCTGTTCTTTTTCCCCTTGAGAATTTCCAAAGCCTCATTCGTAAAAGCCGGAGCAATAACTACTTCGCAAAATAACTTATGAATTTCTTCCGCGGTGTTCCGATCTATTGCTGTATTGCTTATTAAAATACCACCAAATGCCGAAACCGGATCCCCGGCCAGTGCGTCCAAATACGCCTGTGTCAAGGAGGATCGGGTAGCTAAACCGCAAGCATTATTGTGTTTCAGTATGGCAAAGGTCGGAAGATCCTGGGTAAATTCAGCCATCAAATTCACCGCTGCATCCACATCAAGAAGGTTATTGTAGGAGAGTGCTTTTCCATGCAGTTTGGTGAATATGGCATCAAAGTCGCCAAAGAAAAAACCTTTTTGGTGTGGGTTTTCTCCATAGCGCAATACCTGGCCGGTGGTCTCGCTTAGCTTTAACGCTGCTTGTTCATGATCCTTGTTAAAGTAATTGAAAATGGCTGCATCATAATGTGATGATATGTTGAACGCTTTTGTGGCGAACCATTTACGTTGTTCCAAATTGGTTTCACCATCACCACTACTGATTATTTCGAGAAACCTTCCGTAATCTTCCATGGAAGAAACGCAAAGCACGTCTTTGTAGTTTTTGGCAGCAGCTCGGATAAGGGAAATCCCTCCAATATCGATTTTTTCGATAATATCCTGTTCAGATGCCTCACTGGCGACGGTCTTTTCAAAAGGATAGAGATCCACAATAATAATATCCAGTTGTGGGATTTCGAATTCTTCCATCTGGGCTACATCCGAAGCATTTTCTTGTCGGTTAAGGATCCCCCCAAATATCTTTGGGTGCAATGTTTTTACTCGTCCCCCAAGAATAGAAGGGTAACTGGTAACCGTTTCAACCGCAATGACATCAACACCTAGATCTTTAATGAATTTCTCTGTTCCTCCTGTAGAGTAGAGGGTTATACCAAGGGTATCCAATTTTTTAACAATGGGCTCCAAACCCTCTTTATGAAAGACGGAAATTAAAGCCGATTTGGCCTTTTTGGCTGTACTCATACGTTATTTGTGCTGAAAAAACTAAGGCTTAAAAGTACTTGTTTTAACGGCAGGATTTATCTTGTGTTATTAACAATAACCCGGAAGTTTTAAAGAATATCAGCCACCTTTTTGTTTACCCATTCCAGAAAACGTTCGTCCTCTTCGCTAAAAGGGTCTGGTGTGTCGGAATCAATATCAATTTGGCCAATGTTTTCCCCATTCTTGAATAAAGGAACTACAATTTCTGATTTTACAGTTAGGCTGCAGGCGATGTAGTTGTCTTGAGCGTAAACATCGGGAACCACAAAGTTTTGGTTACTTTCAGCCACCTGCCCACAAATACCTTTACCAAAGGGTATGATAGTGTGATCCGTAGGTAACCCGGCATAGGGGCCCAGTTTTAACTCACGTTTGTCCCCATTTTTAAAATAGAAACCAACCCAATCGTAATAATCAATATTTTTCCTGAGCACCTCACAAACCAATTGCATTTTCGCTGTTGGATTTTGGCTTGCATCAGAAATAATCTCCTCAACCTCGGTCTTTAGTGAATCAAACATAGATACTACAATTTAAAGGTAAAAGTCGTTGAAAATTGAAAATATTACAACTTCGTGTTTCTGTACTTTTCGGAAGCCTTTTTTAAACTATAAAAATTACAGTTTAGTAAAACGTTCCATTTAAGGCACGAGTGGAAAACGGTATACATTCGTTTTGGTTTTGGGGGTTACCTCCGAAGGGTCTTACAAATTGGAATCGGCCTATTTAATTTCTTTGTTTTAGTTAAAATGTAGAATGGATCACCGCCCCTTTTGTTACCTGTTGGATTCTTTTATTTCGGTTATTTGGTCAGTTACACTTTACCATTTCCGATTCCTTGTTTGGTCAAGGGACTACCAAAGGCAGTAGACCCACAAATGTCTAAAGCAATTCCACGGTTAAATTGTCTCCACCTATTTCCAAAATCCAAACCCGTAGGATGCATACAATTCGCGCGGGTAGTAAAGATTTCCGTTTTTGATGGTTAGCATTACCTTGCGAATATCACTGATATTAGTCACAGGATTCCCTTCCACCAAAATCATATTGGCCTTTTTACCTGCCGCAATGGTCCCAAATTCGTCCGCTTTGCCCGCCACCTGCGCCGAAATTAGCGTGGCCATGCGCAATACCTCCGTGTTGGGGATACCTGCCTGTGCATACAACTCCAACTCGCGATGAAGTGTAAACCCAGGAAAGTCATCCGTGCCCGGCACCATAGTAATCCCGTTCTCATACAGGAGCTTCAGCATCTTTACCATATTTTCGAAGGATTCGCGATACTCGTCAATGTGGCCTTTCATCGTAGGCAGTCCCCCATAGTACAAACTTCGTTTAAAATCGGCCGGAAAAAGCGCTACCACGGCATCATAACCTTTTGCCAACTGGCCGGGCTGGTTGACAAACATATCTTCAAAGATGGCAGCCGTAGGATCGACCACGATCTTCTGCTCCTTGAGAAGCGCCAAGAAGCGTTGTACTTCTTCACTTTTCAAGTCAATGTTTCGGGCGCGTTCCGCCACACGAGTGAACCGAAGCATGGAGCGCGTATCCAGCGTGTCGCCCAAAAAGTTGAGCATGATCATATTCAAATGAATGATTTGATCGAATCCGTCTTTTACAGCACGTTCGGCCGTCATAAAAGAAGGGACGTGACCACAAACCTTGATACCGCTCTCATGCGCGCGTGCGGCCATGGGCTTAACCCAATCAGGTGGAATGGAACTATATAGTTTAATTTGCTGATAACCATTGCTGGCATAGTAGTCTACAGCCTCCAATCCTTCTTCTAACGTCTTTACAATTTTTCCTGTTGGGCCGGCATATGAGCCGGCGAAGTCAATAAAACCAGAGAGCACGGATATCTCCGGTCCCAACAGTTCGTCGGCATCCAGTTTTTGCACAAGCTCAGGCAAATCCAGTGAGTTGGCCAGGTCTTTGACATTGGTGACACCGGCTGCTAAATGGTATATACCCTGATCTATTCTATAATGTGAATGGTTGTCCCAAAGGCCGGGTAGCAACATTTTGCCGGAGCCATCAATGGTTTCATCGGTTGGCAAGGTTTTTACTTCATTTACTTTCCCGATTTGTATAATGCGGTCGTCTTCGATCACTACACTTTGGTTTTCGAGCGTTTTGCCCGTTGGGGAGTCGAATACCGAAACATTTTTCACAACAACCCGTGTTTTGGGGGTATGCGTAAGTTGGGCAGCTTGCTCGTAGAAATAGTTCTCTTCCAGCTTCTCTTGCAGTTGTTTCAGTTCTGCAATCAATTCTTCATGCCCCTCTTCAATTACCGTCCTCCAACCCGATACGGAGGCAAAAAAATCTTTTGTTGGTTTAAACCAAAAATACGCGGGAGGCCCACCCGATCCGCTAATCGAATACAACTCCAACGCTATCGGTTTCCCATCAATCTCGGAAGCATGGCTTTTAAGGTGCGTTGCTTTGATTTTGCCTGAAGGTAAAGTCGGTAATTCATTTCCGGCTTCGCGATGTAAAATCTTTACCATGGTTTCAATTTCAGCGGGTACCGAGTTAAGGGGAGAGTACATTGCTCTTCCGGATAAGGGTCGGGTTTCATTTTCAATATGATTCTTCCATGACACAAAGCCGTCAGTGGAGGAAAATGACTCGTCAACCGGGGCCTTATAATAGTCATGACCTACCGCTTGCCTTGCGATTACTAAGCCGCTGGTATCCAACTTTACATTTACGTTGATACTTGGCCCACGTCCGCGATCGTTGTATTCATAGTAATAGGCCAAATGGCCCGGACGGTCGGACCATTTGAGGTGTGTGCCTGAAGGTTTGCCCACGGTTAGAACAACATAGCGGGTAGTGTCGGCATCAAAAAACGGATACAACAGCAGTACAAAAAAAAGGGAAAGGAGATTCATGGCCGTACTATTTACTACTCAAAAATAGCCAAATTAGGTAGTGTAATAGTATCTGTATCAATATTTTAATTTATCCATATAGCGCACCGAAAACTGGCCTAGTGCCTAATTCCGGTAGTGCATGTTATAGCACCATTAAGGTCGTACCTCTAGAAGATAATTGATTCGGTTCTTAAAATCAGGTTAAGCCATAAAAGGATAGAATTAGGTTTTTGTATCTTTGCCAGGTGAAAAATTGCTTCCAGAAAATAATAGCATCTTTTCTTGCCGTATTGGTTGTTGTGTCCACCGTCTCCTGGACAGTAGATAAACACCTATGTATGGGAAGAGTTATGGATATCGCCTTTTTTCACTCGGCAGATTCCTGCGGCATGGAAGAGGTTGCAGAAGCCTTCGATTTATCTCAGCGGGAGAACCATTGCTGTGATGATGAATCATTTACACTACAAGGACAGGACGATTTACAATTATCCTGGGAGGAACTTGATGTTGAAACCCAACAATTCCTGATCAGCTTTACAGCTTCGTATTATCAATTGGTTACTTTTCCATCGAGTAACGAAGCATCGGAGCTTATTTATCCACCCCCTTTAAGGGCAGAAGACTTCAACATACTCTACGAGGTATTTTTGATTTGATGTATTGCATTCCCAGTATTTGCGAATGTGCTTTTTGAGTACGTTCAAAAAAGGAATGTCCAATACATTAATAAAATCAATGAAAAAATATTATATACTGTTTTTCGCCTTGTTTATAGGCGGGTCCTGTTGGTCACAACAACAGGTAGAAGGCATGGTCATGGAGGCGAATCCGGCCGGCGAGCCTATTGGGCTTGCCGGGGCTAATGTCTACTGGCTTGGTTCCCCGATAGGGACAATTACCAACGAAGAAGGGCTGTTTTCCATTCCCTACAGTGAGGAGTACAATAAATTAATCATTAGTTATGTAGGGTTTACCACGGATACATTGCTGATGAATTCCCCAAAGCGGGTCCATCATTGGTTGAAGCCTTCTAACCAATTGGATGAAGTGGTGGTGGAAAAAGAAAGGGAAGCGCTCCAAAAGACCTTTTTATCCGCACAAAATGTGGTGACTGTGAATAGCGCAGAATTGCTCAAAGCGGCGTGTTGCAATTTGGCAGAAAGTTTTGAGACCAATCCGGCGATCGATGTTAATTTTAATGACGCACTTACCGGAACACGACAAATTCAAATGCTTGGATTGACTAGCCCTTACCTTTTGATTACCGGAGAGAACATTCCAATGGTGCGAGGTGCGTCCCAAACCTATGGGCTAAGCTTTACGCCAGGGACCTGGGTAGAAAGCATACAGATCACCAAAGGCGCCGGCAGTGTGGTTAATGGTTTTGAAAGTATTTCAGGTCAGATCAATACAGAATTAGTAAAGCCCTTAACCGATGTCCCGATATTTGTGAATGGATATGCCAATCTCAATGGGCGTTTAGAGCTTAATAGTCACTTCAATTATAAGTTGTCTGATAAATGGAGTACGGGCCTTTACCTACACGGCAACCAGCGTACGGTAGAAGTAGACAATAATGAGGATGGGTTTTTAGATATTCCTTTAGCCAATCAAATTAACATTTTCAACCGATGGCAGTTCCAGAATCCTGAAAAGGGCTGGGTCAGTTTTATCAATCTTAGGTTCCTTAATGATGACAAGCAAGTGGGGCAGACCACTTTTGATCCGGATGTGGATCAATTTACCACCAATGCTTGGGGAGGTGAGATTGCTACCCAACGTTTCGATACCTCGGTTAAGCTGGGCTATGTTTTTCCGGAACTACCCTTTCAAAGTTTTGGATTCCAGGCTTCCTATAGCAACCACAAACAGGAATCCTATTATGGCTTTACTATTTATGATATTGAACATGAGAGCTTGTACTCCAATTTGATCTTTAACTCAATAATTGGAAGTACACAGCACAAGTTTAAAACAGGATTGACTTTTGCCTATGATGGGTATTCGGAACAGGTAAACATCCAAAGTTTTGGAAGAAATGACCGTTCTGCCGGTGCTTTCTTTGAATACAGTTATAACGACTTGGAAAAGGTAAGTCTAATTGCAGGCTTACGTTTTGACACCCATAATCAGTTGGGTAATTTCTTTACCCCGCGTTTTCATATTCGGTATACCCCATGGGAACGAGGGAGTTTAAGAGGTTCCTTTGGCATTGGAAGAAGGGCCGCCAATATTTTCGCCGAAAATCAACAACTGTTTGCATCGTCCCGAGCGTTGCAATTGCTCGGAAATGGGGGGCCGGTATATGGTTTTGAACCGGAGAAGGCCACCAACTTTGGGGTTAGTTTCTTACAAGGTTTTTCCTTGTTTGATCGTCCGGGGAATATTTCGATAGATTTTTATCGCACCGATTTTGACAATCAGGTGGTAGTAGATTGGGAAAATCCACGAGCGATCGTCTTCTCCAACCTTGAGGGTGAAAGTTATGCCAATAGTCTGCAGGTGGAAGTAAACCACGAGCTATTACCAAATTTGGATTTTCGTGGGGCCTATAAATTTTATGATGTCAAAACCCAATATCAAACCGGGCTGTTACAAAAACCCTATGTAGCCAGGAATCGTTTTTTTGCGAATTTGGGGTATACAACGGAACAAAAGGAAAATGGTGCACAGTGGCGATTTGATTACACGCTACAGACCTTAGGGGAACAACGCTTACCGGATACCTCAGAAAATCCTACAGACGTGCAGTTGGGAGATTTTGTAGACGGTTATAGCTTGATGAATGCACAGGTGACCAAGGTGTTTTCCAGAAAATTTGAAGTGTATCTGGGGGGTGAAAACCTGACGGCGGTTACACAGCCCGGACCCGTACTAAGTGCAAACGATCCTTTTAGTACAACATTTGATACTACAATTGTCTACGCGCCCATTTTGGGGCGGATGGTCTATGCCGGATTTCGATTTAAATCATAAATTAACCTTGTAAAAAAAGAAAAATGAAGAAGTTTTTGATAGTTGCAACCCTACTTTTTGCCATATGCTCTGCAACAGCTCAAGAGAAAAATAAGAAGATGACTTTTGAGGTAGATGGGGTCTGCGATATGTGCAAGGCACGTATTGAAAAGGCCGCATTGGGTGTTACTGGAGTGAAATATGCAGTTTGGGATATTCCCACGCATGAGCTTTCTCTGATCGTCGATGAACGCAAGACAAATGCCATGGCAATAAAAATGGCTTTGGTGGCAGTAGGCCATGATACCAAAGAGCTGAAAGCTACGCAAGAAGCTTACGATAAGATCCATCCTTGTTGCAAATACCGGGAGGACGATACCAAAGACAGCAATAAACACCATCGATGACAGCTACCTATCGGATTACCGGAATGACCTGTCAGGGATGTGTTGCCTCAGTACAGGAGAAGCTCTTAGCGGTAGATGGGGTAGAGCAGGTAGAGGTGGATCTGTCTGCTGGGGAAGCCGAGGTTTCCATGCGTGATCAGTTGCCACTCACCGTTTTTAGAAATGCCCTCCCGGAGAAGTATGCTATCGAGGAGGGGTCAGGGAAGGTAGTTCAAGCACCATCAAAATTTCAACAATTAAAACCTTTATTTCTCATTTTTGGATACCTGTTTACCGCATCAATTTTGCTGAACTACCGGAATTGGGATAGTAATGCGGCGATGTTGGATTTTATGGGCCTCTTTTATATTGTTTTCAGCTTCTTCAAATTGTTGGATCTAAAGGGTTTTCCGAAGAGCTTCCAGATGTACGACCCTTTGGCAAAAGCAGTGCCAGTTTACGGTTGGATCTATCCTTTCTTTGAACTCGGGTTAGGACTACTATTTTTAATGCGGATTCAGCTAACCATTGCGCTGGTAGCAACAATCATTATTCTGGGAATAACAACAATAGGGGTGGTTCAAACCTTGTTGAATAAAAAGGCGATCCGCTGTGCTTGCTTGGGAACTGCTTTGAATTTGCCCATGACGGAGGCCACCTTTATTGAAAATGCAATTATGTTAATAATGGCAGGCTGGACGCTTTTTCAGATTTTTTAACGCATCGCTTACTGCCTCAAAAAGAAAAAACGCCCTGAAGGAATGTTCAGGGCGTTTTTTAGTATCAATGGTTCAATTTTATTACATCATTCCTGGCATACCGCCACCTCCCATTGGGGGGGCTGCAGGAGTATCCTCCTTAATATCGGTCAAAGCACATTCTGTAGTCAGGATCATTCCCGCAACAGAAGCTGCATTCTCCAGCGCTACGCGTGTAACTTTAGTAGGATCAATGATACCGGCTTTCATCATTTCTACATATTTGTCCGCCTTGGCATCATAACCAAAATCTCCTTTTTCGTCCATTACTTTGGCGACTACTACGGAACCTTCTCCGCCGGCATTTTCCACGATAGTGCGTAAAGGCGACTCTATTGCACGGGCTACTATTTGTAAACCGGTTGCTTCATCTTCGTTTTCCGTATCTACTTTTTTCAATACATCTTTAGTACGCACTAAGGCGACACCTCCACCGGCAACGATTCCTTCTTCAACTGCGGCTCTTGTAGCATGCAATGCGTCGTCTACCCGGTCTTTTTTCTCTTTCATTTCCACTTCTGACGCAGCACCTACATAAAGTACAGCAACACCACCGGCTAACTTCGCCAATCGCTCTTGTAGCTTTTCTTTATCGTAATCCGAAGTAGTGGTTTCGATCTGTGATTTTATCTGGTTAACCCGAGCTTTGATATTTTTAGCTGCTCCGGAGCCGTTAACAATGGTTGTATTGTCTTTGTCGATACTTACACGTTCTGTGGTTCCCAGCATATCTACGGTTGCATTTTCTAAAGAGAAACCTCTTTCCTCAGAAATTACGGTACCGTTGGTCAAGATGGCAATGTCTTCAAGCATGGCCTTTCTGCGATCCCCGAAGCCTGGCGCTTTAACGGCTGCTATTTTTAGAGAACCGCGAAGTTTATTAACCACCAATGTAGCCAACGCTTCTCCATCCACGTCTTCCGCAATGATCAAAAGGGGTTTTCCGGATTGCGCCACAGGTTCCAGCACAGGAAGCAGATCCTTCATCGCTGATATTTTCTTGTCGAACAGCAGGATATATGGGTTGTCTAACTCGGCAATCATCTTTTCGGAATCCGTTACAAAATAGGGGGAAAGGTACCCTCGGTCAAACTGCATCCCCTCCACAACATCTACATAGGTATCGGTTCCTTTTGCTTCCTCAACTGTAATTACGCCTTCTTTTCCAACTTTATCAAAAGCCTGAGCAATCAAATCTCCAATGGCTTCGTCGTTATTTGCAGAAATAGCAGCAACTTGTTTTATTTTCTCTGAAGAGTCCCCAACTTTTTTGGACTGCTTGGACAAATTGGCAACAATCCCTTCCACGGCTTTGTCTATTCCTCTTTTCAAATCCATAGGATTGGCTCCTGCAGCAACGTTTTTTAATCCTTCTTTTACAATAGCCTGAGCTAAAACAGTAGCAGTAGTAGTTCCATCTCCGGCCAAATCGTTGGTTTTGGATGCTACTTCTTTGACCATTTGGGCACCCATATTTTCTAAGGCGTCCTCCAATTCAATTTCTTTGGCCACGGTAACCCCATCTTTGGTTACCTGAGGTGCACCAAAAGATTTACTTACAATAACGTTTCTTCCCTTTGGGCCAAGTGTTACCTTAACCGCATTGGCTAGAGCATCTACGCCTCTTCTTAGGCCATCTCTTGCTTCAATATCAAATGTTATATCTTTTGCCATTTTTTAATTTTTAGTTTTTGAAGATTTAAACTTCCAAAAGGGATATTCCTATACTGAATGGATGTTGGGAATTGCTTTTGGAGGTTATGATTGGATTTATTGTATACAGAAATTTAGATGATAGCAAGAATATCGCTCTGCCGCATGATCATATAGTCCACTCCCTCGAATTTTAGATCAGTACCGGCATACTTCCCATAAAGCACCGAGTCACCTACTTTAACTGTCATATCCTCATCTTTTGTTCCGGGACCAACAGCTACTACTTTCCCCTTTTGGGGTTTTTCTTTTGCAGTGTCTGGAATAATGATTCCTGAAGCAGTTTTTGTTTCGGCAGCCATCGGTTCGATAAGCACCCTGTCTGCTAATGGTTTGATATTAACTTTCGCCATTTGTATAAATTTTAGGTATTAGTTTTATGAATTATGCATTGGACGGGGCAGAAATTGTGCCATTCGCAGAAAACTGACAAACTGTTAAAATAAAAATGCCAGCTTGTCACTTGAAGCTGGCATTCTACTTTTTGTTACTGTCCGTTTTTAGCGAATAGTGTCTAACGAAGTATCATTTTCAGTCCCGGGTACTTCTTCAGGAATTTCTTCTGGAAGCGTTTCCGGTACTGTGGTTTCAATATCGTCTCCTTGCAGCAGTTTTGAATCTGCCGTTCCATAATTCCCCTTTAAAGCAACATTGGACAGTAGGATCAATACGATAAGTAGTCCTGCCAAGGTCCAGGTACTCCTATCTAAAAAATCCCCTGTCTTCTTTACACCTCCAACTATTTGATTACCTCCTCCTCCAAAGGAAGAAGAAAGCCCTCCTCCTTTTGGGTTTTGAACCATGATCACCAAAACCAATAATAGGCAAACTATGATAATAAGAATTAAAAAAATGGTAAACGTACTCATGTTATCCCTCCTTCTCTTTATTCAGGTTTTTCACCGCTTTAATTTGGTCGGCAAAGAAACCACTTTTTTCTGGATATTTCAAACTCAATATTTTATAGGCTTGTATTGCTTTTTTGTACTTTTTTTGCTCCAAGTAGACCCTGGCAAGTGTTGCTGTCATCAACTCATTTTTGTCAATTTTTAATGAATCATTGATATCTACTTTAGCCGTAGATTCTTCTTTTGGAACGATCTTAGGGTTGTTTTCAATGAATTTATCCAGCAGTTCAAATTTTTTCTTTTTCTCCAAGGACGTGTTGTCTGATGAAGATTCTCGGACGATAGGTTGGTACTGCGTAAGCGCTAACCATTCTGTAAAGGAGTGCCGTTCGGTTTTTGTAAAGGGTAGCGGTTTCCCCAGTTCAAGAGCTTCTTCAGAAGCCTCTTCCTGCTTTTTTTCTTCAATTGTAGGCGCTTTGTCATCAAATAATGCAGGATCCAGAATTCGCTCGGCATGGTCAATATTTTGAGGTAATGGATTTTCATCTGAGCCCCCAAGAATAGTGGTTGCATTTGGATTGGGTACGATCTCTTCAGATACCGTCTTTTTTTCTTTAAGTACCGTTTCTCGCCCCATAATGGTGTTAGCAATATGATTTTGATCAAACTCCCTACTGGTAATAAAATCAAAAAGAACTTCCCGGTCCGTGGTGTGGGCAGCTGCTAGTTTTAAAGCACCGTTATACTTAAAGGATTCCAGATTTTTTAATCCTTTCAAATGCAATGTTCGTGCCGCCTGAAAATAAGGATACTCTTCTAAAATAGCTTCCAGTTCCCTGGTTTGCTTAGGAGAGAGGATGGTATCGGCATCCTGAAGTAATTGTATAAAATCGGATACATTCATAATTACCAATCTGCAAGGGAAGCATTGAAAATATCCTGGGTTATTCGTTCAAATATGACTTCATGTGCTTCGCTTTTTACGTTTTCCAATAACTGTGTTCCGGGAAAATCAAAGAAAAAGGAGAAACGGCGTTCAAAATCCGAATCTTCTTTTGTGGTATTGTAAAATCGTACCTGAACACTCATTGTCAATCGGTTCTGTGCTGCGGTCTGATTAGCAGTAGCACTCATGGGTGAAACCCGGTACTCTACAATTTCGCCCTCATACAGGAGGTCCCCACCGTTTCCGGTAAGATTTAAACTGGTTAGATTGGTGATGAGGTCCTGTAGGGCGTTTGTAAAGTCCCTGTCGAGACCAGGTTCAATGGTAGAGCCCGGACTTTGGTCCGCGTAGTTTTGGAAAAAATTGACCTGTACGGATTCCGCAGTACCGGTGCTTGCTCCAGAAAAGTTATATACGCCACAACTTTGGGAAAATCCTAAAAAACAAATCCCAAAAACTAAAACTATTTTTTTCATTTTTCTAACATCTAACATCTAACATCTAACATCTAACATCTAACATCCAACATTTAACATCCAACATCCATCCTCACAAATCGTATTGTTTGATTTTTCGATATAAGGTTCGCTCCGAAATGCCAAGTTCTGCCGCCGCAGCCTTTCGTTTCCCTCGATTCCTATCCAATGATTTTTTGATGAGTTCTACCTCCTTTTCCTGAAGGGAAAGTGTTTCTTCTTCTTCAATTTCTTCCGCAAAGTGGTAACGGTCTTCCTGCGGAATAACCCGGGTATCAGAACCGTTTTCTATAACCGGTTCCGGAAGTTGTAATACTTCAGTCACACTTTCTTCTGTGCTGGAAGGTTCTTTTTTATCACCGTAAATCTTACGGATCAAATTTTCTTGTTCTTCCTGTACTTTCGCGGTAGTATCGCCTTTTAATAGCCCTAAGGTTAGTTTTTTTAGATCATTCAGATCGCTTTTCATGTCAAAAAGTACCTTATACAAAATCTCCCGTTCATTACTAAAATCATTTTCCTTTTTTGGAGAATCTACCAAAGCGGGAAGATTGTTGTTTGCAGCATTGGGTAAATAACTTTGTAAGGTAGTTGCAGAGATCTCCCTATTTTTTTCCAGAACAGAAATCTGCTCTGCGATATTCCGCAATTGTCGTATGTTGCCGGGCCACCGATTACGTAATAATAGTTGTGTAGCGTCTGCGCTAAGTTTAACTGTGGGCATCTTATATTTCTGGCCAAAATCTGAAGCAAATTTTCGGAACAATAGGTGAATGTCGCCCTGGCGTTCTCGAAGGGGAGGAATGTTAATTTCCACGGTACTTAATCGATAGTAGAGATCGTCCCTAAATTTCCCTTTTTTAATAGCTTCAAACATTTGAATATTCGTTGCCGCTACAATACGTACATCGGTTTTTTGCACCTGGGACGACCCAACTTTCAGGAACTCTCCGTTTTCTAGTACCCGCAACAGCCGTACTTGCGTGGTTAAGGGAAGTTCGCCTACTTCGTCGAGGAAGATAGTACCTCCGTCGGCAACTTCAAAATACCCACTTCGGGTTTGGGTGGCACCGGTAAATGCCCCTTTCTCATGACCAAAAAGCTCGCTGTCTATGGTGCCTTCAGGAATTGCCCCGCAGTTAACCGCAATATATTTGGCGTGCTTGCGATGAGAGAGAGAATGAATGATCTTTGGAATCGCCTCTTTTCCTACACCGCTTTCTCCGGTAACCAAGACGGAAATATCAGTTGGGGCTACCTGCATTGCCTTTTCCAAGGCACGATTGAACATGGGGTCATTCCCTATGAGTTCAAACCGTTGTTTTATAGCTTGTACGCTCTCCATGGTTAACATCAATAGTTAAAGCATCACGCTTTTTGAGCTTCGATTTTTCACTGATACCAACAGCGTTTCCAAGTAAGGTAGCCGAAGTACAGTCTTCAATTTTTACATTAACGAAATCCCCAACAGCATACTGTTCCTTTGGAAAAACCACAACAGTATTTTGAGAATTCCTTCCCATCCAATGGGCATTGGATTTCTTAGAAGTTCCTTCTATTAACACTTCTTCGGTTTTCCCGAGATGCTGTTGTGTCCGGAAGAGTCCGTGTTTTTGTTGTAGGTCAATGATCTCGCGCAAGCGTCTTTTTTTGGTTGCATCGGGAATATCGTCTACCATTTTATGTGCAGCGCGGGTACCATGTCGTTCGGAATAAGCAAACATAAAGCCGAAGTCGTATTTTACGTACTCCATTAGGGACAGGGTATCCTGATGGTCTTCTTCCGTTTCCGTTGGGAAACCTGTGATCATATCCTGACTAATTGCGCAGTCCGGGATCATTCGCTTGATATTGGCAATTAAGGTCATATACTCTTCTCGGGTATGTAAGCGGTTCATGGCTTTCAGAATGCGATCACTTCCGCTTTGTACCGGTAAGTGAATGTAATTGCAGATATTATCATATCGTGCCATTGTGGCAATCACATCCAGGGTCATGTCTTGTGGATTTGAAGTCGAAAAACGGATCCGCATTTCGGGCTGTGCCAAGGCTACCATTTCTAATAACTTCGCAAAATTGGTGGCCGTAGCCTTTTGCATTAGACTTGCCTTTTTAAAATCCTTCTTTAATCCCCCGCCATACCATAAATAACTATCTACATTTTGTCCCAGAAGCGTCACTTCTTTATATCCTTTGGCCCATAGCTCGTTCACCTCTTCCAATATGGATTTAGGATCCCGGCTTCGTTCTCTGCCACGGGTAAACGGTACCACGCAAAACGTACACATGTTGTCACAGCCTCGGGTAATGGAAACAAAGGCCGTAACCCCATTGGAGTTTAACCGAACCGGAGCAATATCCCCATAGGTTTCTTCTTTGGACAGCAGCACATTAACAGCATTTCTACCCTCATCGATCTCCTTAACAAGATTGGGAAGATCTTTGTACGCGTCAGGCCCCACTACCATGTCTACGATCTTCTCCTCTTCCAGTAATTTACTTTTCAAGCGTTCTGCCATACAGCCCAGCACCCCTACCTTCATGGAGGGGTTCACCTTTTTTACCGCATTGAACTTTTCCAGACGCTTGCGTACCGTCTGCTCCGCTTTTTCCCGAATGGAACATGTATTTATGAGCACCAGATCTGCCTCTGTGAGTTCTTGTGTAGTGTCAAATCCTTCCTTTGCCAGAATGGAAGCGACAATCTCGCTGTCAGAAAAATTCATCTGACACCCATAACTCTCAATGTAGAGTTTTCGGGCAGCTTTGTGTTGATCGCCCACAAGCAATACGCTCCCTTGTCTGTCTTCTTCGATTATCTTTTCCATTCTTAACGTTCCAAAAAGCTTTACCGGCTCAACAAGAGTACAAAGATAGGGCTAAATCAAAATGTATGACAAATTGACAGCTAAATTTTAATTAAAAATAAACGCAACTTTGTTCAACAAATTCCATCTTCAGACCGTAAAATCGCCTCAATAATTAAACAAAAAACAAAGAAATGAAAAAGAAAGCCCTTTTGATCCTATCACTGCTCGTGATCCCCTTTTTTTCCTGTGAAAATGATGAGACTAGCGAAGATGGAGAGTTTGCAGACTTCTTAGTTGCCCGACCTTTGGTAATGACCCGGGCAGAATTCGCAAATAGTGTAGCTATTATTGATCCCCAGCCTATTGATGAATCCGGAAAGATCTATGCCTACCAAAATTACATTTTTATCAATGACAAGTACAAAGGAGTTCATGTTATAGATAATGCTGATCCGGAGGCACCAAAGAAGGTTGCCTTTATAAAAATTGCCGGAAACGTAGATATTTCCATTAAAGATAACTTTTTATATGCCGATAGCATATCGGACTTAATAGTTCTTGATATTTCTGATCTCGACAATATCCAGATCGTAAACCGCCTGGAGAACGTGCTTCGTGAGAATGTTGTTTGGCCCGCAGCAGAAATTTTTGAATGGGAGGATATCGATTATGAAAATGAAATAATAGTTGGCTGGGAGACTACGGTAGAACGGCGCAGGATCGAAGAGGTGCAACCGCAACTATTTTTTGAGGATGCGGCAACCGCTAACGATGCCGGAGGGGACACCGGACAAGGTGGATCTTTAGCGCGATTTAAAATTGTAGGTAACTATCTCTATGCAGTGGATAGTCACAATATCAATGTATTTGAAATTTCCGATTTGGAAAACCCGCAGGATCTGGACGATGTTTTTGCAGGTTTCGATATCGAAACCATTTTCAACAGAGGAAACCACCTATTCTTAGGAAGCATGCAGGGGATGTATATTTATGATATAAGTAGTCCGGCTACACCAACTTTTGTTTCCGAATTTCAACATGGCACGGCCTGTGATCCAGTGGTAGTGGACGACAGCTATGCTTATGTTACCTTGCGAGGGGGTAATTTTTGTGGCGCAACAGAAAGCGGATTGTATATCGTAGATATTTCCACGATTGAGGTCCCAACGTTAAAGGTTTTTTATCCGATGGATGAACCCTATGGTCTTGGTATTAAAGAGAATATGCTTTTTATTTGCGATGGGAGTTCAGGACTTAAGGTCTATGACAAATCCGGAGTACCCGACTTACCACAGTTAAATCATTTTAAAGATATTGTTACGTTTGATGTTATTCCTTTAGAAGACCAATTACTAATGGTTGGGGAAGGCGTGCTGTATCAATATGAATATTTAGATAATGAAATTCGGTTATTGAGTAGTTTGTCGCTCAATTAAACAGCCACAATAATGCGTTAGAATATCCCGTTTTTTACGGGATATTTTTTTTGAACGAACCTGGCATCAAAAATTGGAATCAAAAAATTCATATATTTTTGTGCCCACAAACCCAGACAAATGCCCAAGAACTTAGTCATTGTTGAGTCCCCTGCTAAGGCCAAAACCATAGAACGATTTTTAGGAAAAGACTACCAGGTAGCTTCCAGTTTTGGACATATCGCTGATTTACCCTCCAAAGAGTTAGGGGTGGATGTGGACAACAACTTTAAACCGAAATATGTAGTAGATAAGGAAAAAAAGACCCTGGTAAAAAAGTTGAAAGACCTGGCGAAGAAAGCAGAGACCATCTGGTTAGCGAGTGATGAAGATCGTGAAGGAGAAGCTATTTCCTGGCATTTGGCAGAGGCGTTAGGTTTGGATAAGGCAAAGACAAAACGTATTGTTTTCAATTCCATTACCAAGTCGGCTATTCAAAGAGCGATAGAAAATCCGAGGAGTATTAACTACGATCTTGTCAATGCCCAGCAAGCAAGAAGGGTGCTGGATCGTTTGGTAGGGTATGAATTATCGCCCGTTCTTTGGAAAAAAATAAAACCTGGACTTTCTGCTGGTAGGGTTCAATCTGTTGCGGTACGCCTGATCGTGGAACGGGAACGCGAAATAGAAGGGTTTACTCCAGAGCCTAGTTTTCGAGTAAAAGCCTCTTTCCGGACAAGTAATGGTAAAAATTTTGAGACCAAACTAAACACTACGTTTCCCACCAGGGAGGAAGCAGAGCGGTTTTTGAAACAGAATATTGGCGCCGATTTTTCTGTAGGAAGATTGGACAAACGGCCTGCAAAGAAGTCGCCTGCGCCACCATTTACAACCTCTACCTTACAACAGGAAGCTTCACGAAAACTCTATTTTTCCGTAGCACGGACCATGCAGGTGGCACAACGTTTGTATGAGGCTGGTCTTATTACCTACATGAGAACGGATAGTGTAAACCTTTCCAAAGAGGCCCTGGATGCCGCCAGGGATACGGTCACTACAAACTATGGAGCTGAGTATAGTGAAGTCAGAAACTACACTGGTAAGGCAAAAGGAGCTCAGGAAGCACACGAGGCCATTCGTCCCACGGATATGAAACTACAGTCCCCAACTTTGGAACGGGACCAATCAAAACTTTACGATCTGATCTGGAAACGTACGTTAGCTTCCCAGATGAGTGATGCACAATTAGAGCGCACCAATGTGAAAATAGATTGCAGCCAGCACAGCGAACAGTTTACTGCCAATGGAGAAGTCGTTACGTTTGACGGTTTCCTTAAAGTCTATCTGGAAGGGGTAGACGAGGAAGATGCGATTGAACAACAAGGTATGCTACCCGCAATGCAGGTAGGAGATGCTTTGCAAAACAACTTTATCTCCGCCACTGAACGGTTTACCCGACCCCCCTATCGGTACACGGAAGCCTCCCTGGTAAAAAAGTTAGAAGAATTAGGAATTGGGCGTCCTTCTACGTATGCTCCAACTATTTCCACAATTCAAAATAGAGAATATGTGCAGAAGGGAACGGTTGATGGTGTAGAGCGACCCTACCGGGAGCTCTTACTTGATCAAGGTAAACTGACCGAAAAAAAGCTATCCGAGATGGTGGGCTCCGACAAAGGGAAACTGGTGCCTACAGATATTGGGATGATCGTAAATGACTTTCTAGTGAGCCATTTTACAACAATTCTGGACTACAACTTTACCGCTAAGCTGGAGGAAGACTTTGACGAAATTGCCTCAGGAGAAGAAGATTGGAAAAAAGTGATGCGCGAATTCTATGCGGACTTTCATCCTAATGTGTTAGATGTAGAAGAGAATGCGGAACGGGCTAGCGGAGAACGTGTGTTAGGAACCGATCCAAAAACAGGTCGCCGGGTAGCAGCACGCTTAGGAAGATTTGGACCCATGGTTCAGATAGGTACGGTAGAAGAAGAAGAGAAACCGCTTTTTGCAAGTTTACTACCGGAACAATCCATTGCCACCATAACTTTTGAAGAAGCCTTGGAGTTGTTTCAGCTTCCAAAAAAGTTAGGAGTATTTGAAGGTGAAGAAGTAGAAACCAATGTAGGCCGCTATGGACCCTATGTGCGTTTTGGTAAAAAATTCATTTCGCTTGAAAAGGGCGAAAGTGCTTTTGATGTGGACCTTGATAGGGCTATTGAACTTATTAAAGAAAAGCAAAAAGCAGATGCTCCTATTGCGAGTTATGAAGGGAAAGGAGTAACCAAAGGTGTTGGACGTTTTGGTCCCTTCATTAAATGGGATGGCATGTTTATCAATGTCAATAAAAAATATGATTTTGATAATCTTTCTCAAGAAGATATTCAGCAACTTATTGAGGACAAGAAGAAAAAGGAAATAGAAAAGTTGGTGCAAACCTGGCCCGAAGAAGGAATTCGTATTGAAAAGGCCCGATGGGGAAGACACAATATAATCAAAGGAAGAATAAAGGTGGAGTTGGCCAAAGATGTGGATGCTGCGCAACTTTCCCTTGATGACGCAAAGGCATTGATCGCACAGAAAACGCCAAAGAAAAAAACAAAGGCAAAAGCAAAAAAATAAACCCCATAAACCCCATCAGCCTATGGCATTTGATTTTTTGGTGCCAGTTAGTGAAAAAGTAGTAGCTTTTAGCGAATTCCTGCCTCCTCAAGCCTTGGGGAAGAACATTTATAAGCATACTGAAAAAAAAGGCCTCCCGGTCTTTGCCAATGCAACCGTAGCGATCTTTGGCGTAGTAGAGTCCCGTACAGCGTTTGAAAAAAGACCGGAAAAGTTGGATACAAACGCGATTCGGATTGCGCTGTACCGTCTTATGACAGGAAATTGGAATGCTAGCATTATCGATATTGGGGATGTAGAAGAGGGCGACTCGGTTGAGGATACCTACTTTGTAGTTAAAGAAATCGTTGCCGGACTTCTTGAAGAAAAAATAGTGCCTATCGTACTTGGGGCAACGCAAGACATTACCTTTCCCACCTATAGGGCATTTGATAGCATTAAGGATATGGTGAATCTGGTAGCAATCGATTCAGGTTTCGATTTTGGTGAAGACGAGGAGTTGATCTCTTCGGAGTCCTACATGAGTAAGATCATTACGGATAAGCCGAATAACCTCCATAATTTTTCCAATATAGGGTATCAGAGTTATTTCAATGCGCAAGAAGAGGTAGATCTTATGGAACGCCTCTTTTTTGATGCGTATCGGCTGGGAGATGTCGTTGCTGATATTACATTGGCAGAACCTGTTTTACGAAATGCGCACCTTGTTAGCCTGGACATGCGTGCAGTAAAAGCAAGTGAAATGGGTATTGTAAAAAGCTTCTCCCCAAATGGGTTTGATGGCAGGGAGATCTGTGCGCTGGCAAGATATGCCGGGATTAGTGATGAGGCCCGTGTTTTTGGAATTTACGAAATGGAGAACACACCGCTTTGCCAGGGACTGGTGGCCCAGATCATTTGGTACTTTATAGAGGGGCTAAGTTTTCGTATTAAAGAAGTGCCTAGCTCGAGCGATGAAGACTTTACCAAATTTACGGTGCCTACGGATTCAGAAGAGCTCGTTTTTTTCAAGAGCCATGTTACGGAACGTTGGTGGGTAGAAGTCCCCTCCGTTTTACCCGAGCATACTAAAAACAATTCCATGGCGTTATTACCATGCGCTCAACAGGACTATTTGGATGCTTGCAACCAAAATATTCCCGAGAGATGGCTAAAGGCCTATAAAAAGGGTCTGAACTAAACAAAATATTTTTGGTATATAAATTGTTTCGGCACAATATTTTATTCAAAACAAAGTTTTGTGAATATGAAATTGTGTTACGCAGTTTACGATCTTAAATCAAAAATTTAACCTAAAGTATGAGAAAGCTATTGTTATCATCTCTAGCACTTGTGTTTTTACTTGCCAGCTGTGGGTCAAAATCAAAGTCAAAAGGTGAATTGGTTGGTGTAAAGGGAAAAAAATGGTTTCCCGAGAAGCCGTATGGAATGGAATTGATTCCTCGAGGCTCCTTTATTATGGGTAAAGCCGAGGAGGATCAGGGAAAAGTTTTAAACGCTCCTACAAGAACAGTAACGGTACGTTCCTTTTATATGGACGATACTGAGATCACCAATAGTGAATATCGGCAATTTGTGGAATGGGTTAAAGATTCCATCGCCAGGACCAAACTTGCGGTGCTTGCCGATGAATTAGGTCTGGGCCCCGAAGATGATGGTACCATAGGAGAGTTTGCATTTAAAAGTGCAGATACTACAAAACTTTCGGTATGGGATAAATACCAGTTGGACAATTATGCCGGAATGGGGGATGACTACTATGAAGGTTACGCTCTTGATACAGATATGAACCTCATCTGGGATACCAATGACTACCCTGATGAATATTATGCCGAGGTAATGGATTCCTTGTACTTATCAGAAGAAGAAACGTATAATGGGCAACGTACCATAGACGTAAAACAACTGAAATATAAGTACAACTGGATGGATATTGAAGCAGCTGCACGATCCAAGACCGGGAAGCGTAGCGACTTTATAAAACAAGAACAGTTGTCCGTTTATCCGGATACAACGGTTTGGATCCGGGATTTTGAATATTCATATAATGAGCCGATGCATAATGATTATTTTTGGCACGATGCATATAGTGATTATCCT
The DNA here is from genome assembly GCA_038750505.1 of Bacteroidota bacterium. GTDB lineage: Bacteria > Bacteroidota > Bacteroidia > Flavobacteriales > Flavobacteriaceae > Croceivirga. The sequence continues at coordinate 293,053 of JBCDHD010000004.1, forward strand.
GTAGTAGGAGTAAACTGGCAACAGGCCAAAGCGTTTTGTCATTGGCGGACGAAATTCAAAAACGACGATCAAAAAAGTAGAGGAAGACAGTTTGTGAACCAGTTCAGATTACCTACCGAAGCAGAATGGGAATATGCCGCAAGAGGGGGAATTGAAGGAGGCACCTACCCTTGGGGAGGACCCTATGTAATAAGTGATACGGGTTGCTTTATGGCAAATTTTAAGCCACAGCGAGGAGATTATGCTGCAGATGCTGCGCTATACACCGTGGAAGCAAAGTCGTATGAACCCAACGATTACAACTTGTACAACATGGCCGGAAACGTGTCCGAGTGGACCAACTCAAGTTATGATCCGGGCGCTTACGAATACGTTTCTACGATGAACCCTAATGCAGGTTCAGGACAGAATAAAAGAAAAGTTATCCGGGGAGGTTCCTGGAAAGATGTAGCCTATTTCCTTCAGGTAAGTACCCGGGATTATGAATATCAGGATTCAGCACGAAGCTACATTGGCTTTAGAACTGTTCAAGATTACATGGGAGAAGAGGATTCTACCCGAGGAAATAATGGACTATAAATAATGAACTATCACGAGAATACCATATAAGAACCTTGTAACCAATTCTTATTTAAATACTTAATTAAAACTAAAATTATGGCACAGTCGAAATCAACAAAAAAACTGTTTAACATGGCCTACGGGCTGGGAGCATCGGTGGTTATCATTGGTGCACTATTTAAGATCCTTCACTGGGAATTTGGACCACTTACCGGTGGACTGCTACTTGCTGTTGGATTGATCACTGAAGCTTTGATCTTCGCGATCTCTGCATTTGAACCTGTAGATGACGAGTATGATTGGTCTTTGGTATATCCGGAACTAGCTGGAAGCGATACCAAAGGGAAGAAGAATGATGTGAAGGAAGCTCAGGAGGCCGAAGGGATGCTTTCCAGAAAATTAGATGATCTATTGAAGGAAGCAAATATCGATTCGCAATTGTTCAACAGCTTGGGTGAAAGTATCAGAAGTTTTGAAGGTGCAGCTAAAGATATTGCCCCTACTACGGATGCTATCCAGAATACACAGAAATATTCCGAGGAGTTGTCGCATGCAGCAGCTCAAATGGAATCTTTGAACAGCTTGTACAAAGTGCAGTTAGAAAGTGCAAGTCGTCAGGCTTCTATTAATGAAGAAGTAGTTCAGAATGCCGGAGCCCTAAAAGACCAAATGGAGTCTTTGGCTTCCAACCTATCTTCTTTGAATGGAGTATATGGTGGAATGCTTTCTGCAATGGCAAGCAAAAACTAATTAGAACACTGATTGAAAACCAAACCCAAATCATTAATTATCTCTAATTAGTAAAACACATGGCATCAGGAAAACAAACACCACGTCAAAAGATGATCAACTTAATGTATTTGATCTTCATTGCGATGTTGGCGTTAAATATGAGCAAGGAAGTACTTGCGGCTTTTGGTCTGATGAACGAAAAGCTGGAGGTTTCCAACGCTAAAACAGACGAAAATAACCTGGCATTTTTTGATAATCTTGCCACCAAAGCTTCTGAAAATGAGGCAGAATATGGTGAGTTGTACAAGAATGCACAGGAAGTACAAAAATTATCCGGGGAATATTACCAATACCTTGACGCGCTGAAGAAGGAAATGACTAAGGATCTTGATGATCCTAAGGACTACGTGGTGATGGACAAATCGGATTATTTGGATAACTTATTCTTTCAGGGTGATAATTTAAAACCAGAAGGAAAAAAGTTCCTAAGTATGGTAAATAATTACCGCGAAGGTGTTATCGATGCTTTGCCGGAGGGAAAGTTCGAAGATGTCAAAGCGGCGGTTGCTACGCGATTTGCCACCGGAGATGGTAAAAAGGATGATGGCAAAGTAGAGAAGCGTGACGGTACGCGCCAAGATTGGATCAACTACCATTATGAAGGTTTTCCTTTGGTAGCTTCTTTAACAAAGATCACCCAATTACAAGCGGATATCAAAGCAACAGAGCAAGATGTTTTTAAAGGTCTTTTGGAAGGTAATCTTACGGCTGCTGTATCTCTGACCAATTTTGCTACTTCATTGAATGCATCCAAATCTGCTTTTTACAGTGGTGAGAAGTATGATGGGAAGATTATCATTAGTAAAACAGATAAGACCTCTACACCGGTACGAGCGGAAATAACTTTAGATGGTAGAAAGCTTACGGAGGGGAGAGATTACCGTTTGGAAGCTGGTGGCGTACAGATGTTGATTAGCGCAGGTTCTGCTGGAGATCATGAAGTTGCAGGTACAATGTACTTCATGCAGGATGGTAAGGAAATTGAAGTACCTGTGAAGAACAAGTTCGCTACGATCAACAAGCCTAACGCTGCTGTAATTTCTGCGGATAAGATGAATGTAGTATACCGTGGTGTTGCCAATCCAATGACAATCTCAATCCCTGGTATACCTGATAACAAGGTTTCTGCAAATGCTCCCGGACTTAAACAAGTTAGTGGTAGTAAGTATATCATGAATCCAGGTACGGGAAGGGAAGTTACCATCAGTGCTTCCGGAGTATTGCCTGACGGACAGCGTATCAGTACACCTGCCACCTTCCGTATTAAGGATATTCCAAGACCAGCAGGTACGGTTAGCAAACAATCTGGTAGCGTGAAATTACCAAGAAGAAACTTGGAGATTGCTACGATCAGCGCTATGCTTGAGGATTTTGACTTCGATTTAAATCTTGCAGTTAGTGGATTTAAATTCAAAGTGCCAGGTCAACCTACAGTTGCTGTAAGTGGAAACAAATTGGACTCAAGAGCAAAGGGAGCACTTAAACGTGCCCGAAGAGGTGATGCTGTTCAGATCTTTGATATCCAAGCCTTTATAACCAACAACAAGAGCTACAAATTGAAAAAAGTATCTCCTGTTGTAATTGAATTGACAAATTAAAGTATAACCATTATGAATTGGAAAAATGTAGTCGTAGTTGGCGTCTTAAGCTTTTTACCGCTCTCCATTTTGGCTCAGGCGAATATCCTTAACGCCAAAAAGCCAGAAGATATCGGCAAGAAGACAGAAGCCCAAATGGAGGCCGATGACGATGCGCCTCTGGAGTACGGGTATGTAGATGATCGGGACATCCTTTGGTCAAAGACCGTCTGGGAAGTAGTAGACCTGGATGAAAGGGTGAACTTTCCACTGTATTACCCAACAGATACTATTGGTATCGGATCAGATAGAAGGTCATTGTTTCACGTTTTGATGAAAAATATTCAAAACGGTAAATTGACCGATGTATATACAGATTCCTATTTTACGGAGAAAAGAACCTTGAGTGATCTGGATGCTACCTTACAGAGTGTGGATACCACGGATTATGGGTATGAGCAGATCAACGCAGGGGAGCAGCTTTCTGAGGAATTTGTTATCCGTCGCGATCTTACTGCTGCTGATATTGAAGAATATCGCATCAAGGGGATATGGTATTTTGACAAGCGACAAGGCGAGTTGAAGTATCGACTGTTGGGAATTGCCCCGGTAGCGCCCGATGTGAACTTTGTAGATGACGAATCCATGGATCCTAATGAAAACAAGGTAGAATTGTTTTGGATTTGGTATCCCAGTGCACGTCAGATCTTACACGATGCGAAAGTATTTAACAATAGGAATTCGGCCCAGCCCATTTCTTTTGATATGTTACTTAATGCACGTAGGTTTAACGGTGTTATTTACAAAGAAGACAACGTTCACGGAGATCGTGAAATAAACGATTATATTTTTGACAACGCTCTGTTCCAACTTTTGGAAGCCAATCGAATTAAGGAGACGATTCGCGATCGGGAACAGGATATGTGGGCCTATTAGACCTAAAAGCAATTTTCCAATTCAATAAAGCAAAAGCCCTGGCAAAACGCCAGGGCTTTTTTCATAAAGCGGTTATTTTTGCTAGTATGTTGGATTATTTAATTGTGGGCCTGGGCTTGGCAGGGATTTCGTATTGTGAACAATTGGCGCAAAATGGACGGTCTTTCCTAGTGGTTGATGATGCCTCCCAACAGGCTTCCCTTGTTGCAGGAGGTTTATACAATCCTGTTATATTAAAACGCTTTACCCTGGCCTGGAAAGCCCGCGAACAAATGGAATTGGCACTACCGTTCTATGCTCGTTTGGAGGAAAAACTGAGGGTACTATTGGATTACAAGGTGCCGGTATACCGCAGATTTGCCTCTTTGGAGGAACAAAACCTCTGGTTTGAGGCAGCAGATAAACCCGGATTGGAGTATTTTTTATCTACTGCACTAGTTCAAAATACGAACCAGGCGATAAAGGCACCGTATGGCTTCGGGGAAGTAAAATACACAGGTAGGGTAGACACAAAACGGTTGTTAACCACCTATGCCCACTATTTGAAACAGGAAAAAGCTATAGCTAACAACCATTTTAGCTTTAAGGACTTACAAATACATGACAATTTCATTAAGTATAAATCGATTACCGCAAAACGTATTGTCTTTGCGGAAGGGTTTGGTCTACGACAAAACCCATTTTTTGACTATTTGCCACTTAATGGAACCAAAGGAGAGCTATTGACCATAAAAGCACCGGGCTTAAAGGAGAAAAAAGTAATAAAATCAGGGGTATTTATCATTCCTCTTGGAAATGACCTCTACCGTATTGGGGCTACCTACAAATGGAAAGACAAGACCAATATCCCTACAGCGGAAGCGAAAATAGAGTTGCTGACCAAGCTTGGTACTTTTTTAGATTGCCCTTTCGAGGTAGTGGGACATGTAGCCGGAATACGCCCTACTGTTGGGGATAGAAGACCGCTTGTTGGCCAACATCCGCAATACAACAATATGTATATTCTTAACGGCTTTGGCTCACGTGGGGTTTTGATAGCGCCTTATGCCGCAAGGCAACTCTACCATTTGTCGGAATATGAGGAAACTATTGATGCCGAAATGAATATTCTGCGGTTTGAGAAAAAGCACTTTATCCCTTCTTAGCCCAATTTTTATCATATTTGATGAAGAGGTTGATCCAGATGTTCCTGGAGAGGCGAACAATTACGGGTAAAAAAACCACTAAAGTGATCACAATAGCAATAAAAGCCGTCTTTAAACTTGCCCCAATAAACAGGAATGAAATTACAAATGCCGCAACCGCAAAGGCAATACCAACGGCGTAGCTCACGTACATAGAACCATAAAAAAAGGAAGGTTCAATCTTGTATTTCGTATGGCAATGCGAACAACGTTCGTGCATTTTAAACAGTTGGTTGGGGGCATAAGGATTTGGATTAACGTACATACTCTCCTGATGACATTTGGGACAACTTCCTGTTAAAATGCTGTACAGTTTGGCGCCTTTTTTTAACATTTGCAGCGGTTTGTACAAAATTACGAAATAGCCATTTGCCGCTAGGTAACCTTTATTACACAAATGCTGAATATTCACAACATAGCTGTTTCTTTTGCAGGAGAATTGCTTTTTGAAGGAATTTCATTTCGCCTCAATCCGGGGGACAAAGTGGGACTAATTGGCAAGAATGGAGCGGGTAAATCCACCCTGTTAAACGTTTTATCGGGAGCGATACAACCCGATGCAGGGACAATTGCTGAAGACAAGGAAATTCAGATCGGATTTCTAAGGCAGGATCTTGATTTTGAATTCGGACGAACGGTTTTGGAAGAAGCGTATCAGGCTTTTACGGCTATTCAACAGCTCGAGCAGAAATTGGATCGAATTAATCAACAATTGTCCGAGCGCGAAGATTACGAAAGCGATGGGTATCATAAGCTCATGGTAGATTTGAATGAAGTTACACATAGCTATGAGATTTTGGGAGGCTATCAGTACCAGGGAGAGACGGAAAAAGTACTACTGGGTCTCGGCTTTGCACGTGATGATTTTGATAAACCTACGGACACTTTTTCCGGAGGATGGCGCATGCGTATAGAACTGGCGAAGCTCTTATTACAGGGTAATGATGTGCTCTTACTGGATGAGCCAACCAATCATCTGGATATTGAATCAATACTGTGGTTGGAGCGATTTTTAAAAAACTATCCCGGAGCACTGGTGTTGGTATCTCATGACAAGATGTTTTTGGATAACGTTACCAATAGGACCATCGAAATTACAAGAGGAAGGATATATGACTACAACAAGCCCTATTCAAAGTACCTGACCCTGAGAGCAGAAATACGTGAGCAGCAACAGAACGCGAAAAAAAACCAGGAAAAGCAGATCCAACAGACCGAGAAGCTCATCGAGAAATTTCGCGCTAAGGCCAGTAAAGCAGCTATGGCGCAGTCCCTTATTAAAAAACTCGATAGAATTGATCGTATTGAGGTAGAAGAACAAGATACATCGGTTATGAAGGTCCATTTTCCGGTATCAATTCAACCAGGAAAGGTCATTCTAGAACTGCAAGGGCTTTCAAAAAGCTATGGAAAAAAAGAAGTATTAAACAATATCACTACCACCCTGGAAAGGGGAAGTAAAACAGCATTTGTAGGACAAAATGGTCAGGGTAAAACCACTTTGGCTAAAATAGTAGTGGGCGAACTGGAGTACCAGGGAACGCTAAAAATAGGACATAATGTTCAGATAGGATACTTTGCCCAGGACCAGGCAAACCATTTGGAGGGGACGAAAACCGTTTTAGATACTATGCTGGATGCGGCTAATGAAACTAACCGCAGTAAGGTCCGGGATATCCTGGGGGCATTCTTATTTAGTGGGGATGAAGTGGAAAAACAGGTTAAGGTACTATCAGGAGGGGAACGCAACCGCTTGGCATTGGCAAAAATGCTACTACAACCCTTTAATGTGCTTGTAATGGACGAGCCCACAAACCACTTGGATATACAATCAAAGCAAGTATTAAAGCAGGCGCTACTTAGTTTTGAAGGTACTCTTATCCTGGTATCACACGATAGGGACTTTTTACAGGGTTTAACCACCAAAGTGTATGAATTTAAAAGTAGAAATGTAAAAGAGCATCTTGGCGATATTGATTTTTACCTGGAAACCCGCAATGCGGAAGATTTTCGTAAAATAGAGCAGAAAACGATAGATACAGATAAAGCGAAATCGAATGTATCCCGGAAAAATGACGATTACGCAGAACAAAAGCGCATAAAATCCCTAAAGAACAGACTGAGTAAGGTTGAAAAGACAATTACAGCTCTGGAAAAGGAGATTGGAGAAATGGATCACGAATTACTGATGAATTACGATCAAACAGCGGCTAACCCGGATTTCTTCAACCGTTATCACGATAAAAAGCAAAAACTGCAACAATTAATGCAGGAATGGGAAACCTGTGCAGCAGATATGGAAGGTTAGTGATCTAAATCTGCCATAAAGCACCGCTCACAACAGTATATGCTGTTTTTGCAACAGAAATCAAGCGCTTCAACACAAGTATTTGTGCCAACAGTAGTTATCTCTTTAATTTGTAGGTAAATTCATACATAAACTAATTTGTTGAGAACCGCTACTCTTTTTTTCCTAGTCCTTCAAGGAAGTGCTTTTAGCCTTTTTTCCAACGTAGTGGAGATATCTGCGGAAGAGAGAAAGGCGTTATTGGATATTTACGAGTACACACAGGGACAGGAATGGAATAGGGTATGGGATCTTGATTTACCCGTCTCTTCCTGGCATGGGGTCCTGGTGCGGGACCATCGTGTAGTGGGTTTAAATCTCTTCAACAACAATCTTAATGGAATCCTCCCTGAAAGTATAGGAAATCTAAAATATCTGGAACATTTAAATCTGGCCTTTAACACTTTGACAGGTGTTTTGCCCAAGGATATTGCCAAATTAAGACGATTACGCATTTTGAAATTGGAAATGAATCGGTTTAAAGGAGCCTTACCAGAAGGCATAGGAGAGCTAAGCTACCTGGAAGAGCTTTCCCTATTCAATAACTTCCTTTCAGGGCCAATTCCGGAAAGTTTCGGGGAGTTACGGCAACTAAAAATCTTGAATCTTTCCAGCAACAACTTAAAGGGAATAATTCCCAAGTCGTTTGGAAATTTGACCCAGTTGGAGCGTTTGGGACTATTTGAAAACAGTCTTGAAGGTGCTATTCCTTCCGAGATGGGACAATTAAGTGAACTCAAGGAATTGGTTTTGGCCAATAATCAACTGGATGGGGATATTCCTCAGGAGTTTGGGCAATTGGCCAATCTGGAGATCTTACAAATTCAAAACAATCGCTTTGATTCGTATACAGGGTTACGATATATGGACGCCAATAAATTATTGGTGTTTGATACCGATGATGCCACTTTAAAACCCTATAAAGCTATTAATCTTCAAAAAACGCGGATGGCGGATACCAAGTTTGAAGATGTAGACAATAATGAGTAGTTAGTTATACTTTAGTTTGTTTGGTTCGGGGACACAGTAAAGTGTCCCCTTTTTTGTTTTATGTTTTTGACAGGGTGAATAAACATTTATGAAATATTTAACCCGTGCCAGCACTGGAAGACAATAGATTTGTGCAAAACTAATCAACATTACATGCGGAAAATTATTCTTTCGGTTGTATTCGGGATACTTATAATTGCAGCTGCTTTTTTTGGGGCTACACTTATTGCAAATAGTAAAAAGGATCGAAGGCCTCAACCAAGAAAGGTAGTAAAAACGGTTTTTGTTGATACTGTAAACAATGGTGTTGTTCCGATCATGGTTCCGGCTAATGGCAACCTCGTAGCCAAGGATAGAGTAGAACTTTTTGCCGAGGTACAGGGGGTTTTCAGAAAAGGAAGTAAAGCGTTCAAAACCGGACAGGAATATCGGAAAGGGGAGCGCTTGATCCGTATAGATGCTGCTGAATATTACGCATCGGTACAGGCTGCCAAAAGTGATCTGTACAACTTGATTACCTCTATTATGCCAGATTTGCAATTGGACTATCCGGAACATTTTCCAAAATGGCAGGAATATCTGGTCAACTTTGATTTGGAAAGGACAACTCCTGAATTGCCAGATATTACTTCGGAAAAAGAAAAATATTTCATTACAGGCAGAGGAATTTTTAGTAGCTACTACAACGTAAAAAATCTGGAGCAACGCCTTTCAAAATACACGATAGCAACACCTTTTGATGGCATATTAACCGAAGCATTGGTAACTGAAGGTACTTTGGTGCGCGCGGGTCAAAAATTGGGAGAATACATAAAAACAGGAGTTTACGAACTGGAAGTGGCCATAAGTAAAACGTATGCTGACTTCCTAAAGGTTGGAGAAGCCGTGGTTTTGACCAACCTCGATAAGACCCAGGAGTACCGTGGAAAGGTAATACGGGTAAATGGAAGGGTAGATCAGGCCACGCAAACCATAACAGCATTTATCGAGGTTAAGGGAGAGAATTTAAAAGAAGGACAATACCTGGAAGCCAGCCTTAATGCAAAAGAAGAGACAAATGCTGTAGAGATCAGCCGGTCACTCCTTACCGAAGATTATCAGATTTTTGTAGTTCGAGATTCCATTTTGGACCTCATTCCTGTAAATCCTGTGTATTTTACAGATAGAAAGGTAGTGGTAAAGGATGTTCCCAATGGAGAAACTATTCTTGCCAAACCCCTGGTTGGCGCCTATGCCGGAATGTTGGTGAAAGTATATGGTACGGAAGACGCAAAAACCAAGGCGAAATGAGAAAGGTAATTGAATACTTTATCAAATACCATGTAGCGGTAAATGTAATTATTATCGCCTTCTTTGTATTTGGTATTGTTGGAGCACTTTCTTTAAAATCCTCTTTCTTCCCACTTACCGATTCGAAGAACGTACTAATTACTATTGCCTATCCAGGCGCCTCTCCTCAGGAAATTGAGGAAGGCATTGTGCTAAAGATAGAAGACAATCTCAAGGGGTTACAGGGGGTGGATCGCGTGACCTCTACCTCTAATGAAAACGCGGGCTCTATTAATGTTGAGATAGAAAAAGGATACGATATCGATTTTATGCTGCTGGAAGTTAAAAATGCGGTAGATCGGGTACCCACTTTTCCAGCAGGTATGGAACCTTTAATCGTTGCCAAGGTCGAAGCCGTCCGACCAACGATCAGCTTTGCTATAAGCGGTGAAAAGATCTCTTTGGAAACCCTCAAACAAATTGGTAGGCAAATTGAGAACGACCTGAGGGCTATAGAAGGGATTTCCCAAATATCGATTACCGGGTATCCCGAGGAGGAAATAGAAATTGCGGTGAATGAAAAGGAATTGCTCGCCTATGACATATCTTTTAACGAAGTAGCTCAGGCAGTTTCAAACGCCAATATTTTGGTAACGGGAGGTAATATCAAGACGGATTCTGAAGAGTATTTGATTCGCGCAAACAACAGATCCTATTACGGACGGGAATTATCCAATATTGTGGTTAAGGCCGATCCATCCGGTAGAACGGTATTTCTAAAGGATGTTGCAGAGGTAAGAGATCGTTTTTTGGAAACCCCCAATGCTTCCTTTTATAATGGCGATCTTGCAGTAAATATCACCATAACAAGTACCAATACAGAAGACTTGATCGGGTCGGCAGAAAATGTTAAGAATTACATTGCCGAATTCAATCAAAAATACAACAATGTAACCCTTAATGTAATTAGTGACCGTTCCAAAACGCTTACCCAGCGTACCCAGCTCCTTACTGAAAATGCCATCATGGGAATGGTTTTGGTGCTGTTGTTCTTGTCGCTATTCCTAAATACCCGTTTGGCCTTTTGGGTGGCTTTTGGCTTGCCCATCGCGTTTTTAGGAATGTTCATTTTTGCACCGATGTTCAACGTAACTATCAATGTGCTGTCCTTGTTTGGGATGATCATTGTTATTGGTATTTTGGTGGATGATGGTATCGTGATCGCGGAAAACATCTACCAACATGCGGAGAGAGGAAAAAAACCTATTCAAGCTGCAATAGATGGGACAATGGAGGTAATTCCACCTATTGTTTCTGCCATAGTGACCACGGTACTCGCTTTTTCTATTTTCCTGTTTCTGGATGGGAGGATTGGAGATTTCTTCGGAGAAGTATCGGTGATCGTGATCCTGACCTTGGTCGTTTCCCTGGTAGAAGCCCTAATCATTTTGCCTGCCCATTTGGCGCACTCAAAGGCATTAAAAAAACATAAAGAAGGGTCTAAAACCGGCTTGGCACAGCTCTTTTCCAAGCTTCGGACGATCAATAAAATGGGAGATCGTTTTATGGCGTGGATGCGGGATAATCTATACAGTCCTACCTTGCGCTTTGCATTACAATACAGATTGTTAACCTTCTCTTTTTTCATATTCGCCCTCTTCCTAACCTTTGGATCCATTGGCGGGGGGATTATCCGTACTGCATTTTTTCCAAGGATAGCAAGTGATCAGATCGTAGTAGCATTACAGATGCCAAATGGCACAAACGAAAAGGTAACGGATTCGATCATCAGCATGATTCAAGAACGGGCAGAACAGGTAAATACGGCGCTTACCGAGGAGTATTTAGCAGGTCAAAACAAGATGCTTTTTGAGAATATGCTTAAGAATCTTGGCCCGGGATCCTCAACGGGTACCTTGATCATTAATTTACTTCCTGGAGAAGAACGACCTGACGCAGTTGTTGCGGATCTTGTAACGACGAAACTTCGGGAAAAAGTGGGCCCTGTGATTGGGGTGGAAAGCCTTATCTATGGTTCGGGAGGTAATTTTGGAGGAGATCCTGTTTCGGTATCCTTACTGGGCAACAATATTGCGGAATTAAAAGCAGCCAAAGCCGAACTCAAAACAGCTATGGAAAGTAATGCATTATTGAAGGATGTTGCTGATAATGATCCGGCGGGGATAAAAGAAATTCAGATGGAGCTGAAAGACAATGCCTACCTCCTGGGTTTGGATCTAAGAACGGTGATGAATCAGGTGAGAGCAGGATTTTTCGGTGCACAAGCACAGCGCTTTCAACGCGGTCAGGATGAGATTCGGGTTTGGGTGCGATACGATAGGGAAAACAGGGCTTCCATAAACGATTTGGACGAAATGCGGATCATTACGCCAACCGGGGATCGCATCCCGCTTAAAGAAATCGCAAATTACCAGATTGCCCGTGGGGATGTTGCCATAAATCACCTTGACGGTCAACGGGAAATACAAATAAGTTCAGATCTTAAGAACGCAAAAACTACCAGTGCTCCGGATATTTTGGCATGGATACGGAACGACATCATGCCGGAGATCCAATCCCAATATCCTACGGTTACTGCCTCCTATGAAGGACAAAACCGGGAACGAAACAAACTCACGGATTCTCTGAATTACGTAGGCCCTGTTGTGCTTTTTCTTATCTATATCACTATTGCTTTTACTTTTAGGAGTTTTAGTCAGCCATTATTGTTGCTGTTATTGATCCCGTTCAGTTTAACCGCTGTAGCCTGGGGGCATTGGATCCATGATTTTCCGGTGAATATATTAAGTATGTTGGGGATCATTGCTTTGATCGGTATTATGGTTAACGATGGACTGGTGCTTATTGGAAAGTTTAATAGTAATCTACGCATGGGGATGACCTTTGATACGGCCATTTACGAAGCCGGCCGTTCTCGATTTAGAGCAATATTTTTAACTTCCGCTACCACCATTGCAGGATTGGCACCTTTACTTTTGGAAAAAAGTAGACAAGCCCAGTTTTTGAAACCCATGGCTATTTCCATAGCCTACGGCATTGGTTTTGCTACCGTATTGACGCTAGTGATGCTGCCCATTTTCCTATCCTACAACAATTCGGTTAAAGTAGGGGTGAAATGGTTACGTACCGGAAATAAAGTGAGTAAAGAAGAAGTGGAACGCGCTATAAAAGAAAAAGAAGAGGAAGCCCATATGGCTGAAGGCAAGGCCAAACCACTAAATGGACATGATCTGGAAATAGAAGAAACAGATCAGGCGCAAAAGGAACTCGAAGAAATCGTATAATGAGAATATACCTTGTAACGCTGGTCTTCACAGCGTTTTGCATTTTCCCTATCATTGCTCAAGATCAATTACTCACTAAAGAAGAGGCGGTTAAACTTACTTTAGAAAATAACCTGGGTATCGTTATTGCAGAGAATAATGTAAGGGTGGCGGAAAACAATAAAAGTGTTTTAAATTCTGGTTTTTTACCTACGATAACGGGTTCTGCAGGGGCCAATTATCAACGGGATGACTCCACCTTTGAGTTTCCAGGTCAATTTGTTAATGACCCCGATAGCGGTGAACCGATACTAGACGATGCCGGTAATCCGGTGCCAAGACCGGATACTGACCTGTACAAGGCAGAAGCTCAACGGTATAATGCCCAAATTACTGCAGATTATGTGCTATTTGATGGTTTAGGAAGATTGTATGACCTAAAACGACTAAAAGAGGAATACAATCTATCCACATTGGAAGCAAGGGAAACCATAGAGACTACTGTTTTGCAGTTGTTCACCATATATTTTGAGGCGGCCCGTCTGTCCGAAAATATTACGGTTTTGGAGGAAACCTATGCGAATACCAATGATAGGTTAGAAAGAACTACCTATAGTTTTGAATATGGGCAGATCAATAAGTTGGATGTATTAAATGCCCAGGTCGATCTTGTGACAGATAGTATTAACCTCATGAATGAACGGCAGTTGTATGAGAACACTACCAGAGACCTTAATATTGTATTGAACAAGGACTTGGAAAATCGTTTTGCAGTGGATACCACGGTGACTTTTATCGATGCTATCCAGTTAGAGGAGTTCCTAAAAACTGGTGAGCAGAATAATGTGGTTATGTTACAAGCCAGATCTAATATGGCCATTAATGATTACAACCTTAAATCCGCTAAGTCTGTGTTTTTGCCCACATTGGGGTTAACGGGTTCTTATGGATGGAATCTGAACCAAAATGCTCCTGGGCCGTTTTTCCCTGGGGTTAATGTAAATAATACCAGGAACTTTACTTTAGGAGCTACACTCACCTGGAACATATTTGACGGCGGCAGCGGTATCACCCAGGTAAGGAATGCCAAGATCCTTTTAGAATCGCAGGACGCTCAGCAAGATCAGATCGCTTTGGAAGTAAAACGAGATATTGCCAATGCCAGAGGGGACTACGAAAATCGACTACAGGTATTTGAACTGCAAGAACAAAACGTAATCACAGCTACGGACAATTACAACCGATCTAATGAGCGTTACAAATTGGGCCAGATTACTTCGGTAGAACTACGACTGGCACAGATTAACTTGCTAAATGCCAAAACCAGTCGGAATCTTGCAAAATACAATGCTAAGCTGGCAGAGCTGCAGCTTCTGCAACTTACCGGGCAGTTGTTAAATGTGCAATTGTAAGCGCAGGGAAAATGCTGGAACACTTCTTTCAATGTCCGTATTGCTGGGAGGAGATCTCTATGTTGTTAGACAGTTCGGTTTCCCTTCAAACCTATGTAGAAGATTGTGAAGTGTGTTGCAATCCTATTGAAATAACCACCCGGTTTCAGGAAAATGATTTGATCTTATTTGAAGCAGCGGAATTGGGGCAATAATGCGTATTTTTAAGTAGCTAAGCGCAGGCCTATGAAATTTTCGACCCTAATCCCTGCTAAAATTTTCCCGATTCTACTGGTCAATTTTATTGGGATTTTAGGATACAGTATTGTCGTACCTATTTTAATTTTTATTGTGACCGACTTTGGGGGCAATGGTTTTATCTACGGTATTCTTGGCGCGATGTATCCCTTTTTTCAATTTATAGGAGCCCCAATTCTAGGCAATCTATCCGACAGGATTGGCAGAAAAAAAGTGTTGGTTATAAGTCAACTGGGGACTTTTGTAGCGTGGCTGTTGTTTCTGCTTGCCTTTCTCATCCCGGAAACCGAGCTATGGCAGCAAGAGACGGATTTTACAGGAAATTATGTAATGACCTTACCGCTTATTTTGATTTTTATCGCACGGATATTTGACGGTTTTACGGGGGGAAACGTTTCTGTGGCAAATGCTTATTTGTCTGATATTTCTACGGATGAAGACCGCAATGCTAACTTTGGTAAAATGGGAGCATCAACCAGCCTGGGATTTGTTTTGGGCCCTGCTGTTGCGGGATTGCTGGCTTCTACAATGCTGGGAGAGGTACTGCCCTTACTGTTAGCTGCTCTTATTTCACTTATTGCCATTTTTGTGATCAATACCCGGCTTCAGGAAAACGACCCTTGCATAGTCGATACGAGTACCTTAGGGATAAAATCCTTTCGAAAATTTTTCCAGGTAGAACATAAAGACTGCTATACCGAAGGTCAGGAAGCCTATGGAGAAACAAAAACCACCTGGCGTACAATTTGGAAATTACCAGGTATCCCATTGCTCTATGCTGTATATTTCCTAACGTTTTTGGCGTTCAGCCTTTTTTATGCCGGCTTACCAATTTATGCCAATACAATTTTGGGTTGGTCAGCAACCGATCTGGGACTATTTCTGGCGTATTCCAGTATAGTAATGATTTTTTCTCAAGGCCCCCTTTTATCCTATCTAAGCAAAACGCTTTCTAACCAATTACTGATTGTATTGGGGTCCTTGTTATTGGCATTGGGATTCTTTTTGCTTTCCTCAGCCTCCTTATGGCTGATCTATCTGGCCAATACTGTTTTTTCCCTGGGTAATGGTATTATGTGGCCAAGTTTTTTGGCCTTATTAGCCAAAACGGGAGATAAACGCAATCAGGGGGCAATACAAGGCTATGGCAACAGCATGGGTAGTATGGCGAGTATGCTGGGCCTCGTATTGGGTGGTATCTTGTTTGAAACCATTGCGACTCAGGTTTTTGCCTTAGGCGCAATTATTTTTTTAGGGATAACCTTATTAATGACTGGCAACTTTCTACAACGGAGGAAAACACTGTCGCTCACCAATATGGATCCCAGGTAATTAAGGATCCATTCAAAGGGGTTGCAATAAATTTGGCGGGTTTACGTTGATCCTTAAGAACCCAAATTTTAACTACTATGAGAACCTACATAGCTTTCCCATTTGTTTTGAGATGTTTTGCGCTGTGTCTTTTGTTAGGCAGTGGTATAGTAACGCTATCCTGTAGCAGTGATGAAGAATTTTCTGAATTATTAGAAATTTCTGATGATGAGAACGATAATGATGAAACACAGGGCGACGCGAATAATGATGATACAGGGGGCCCTGATGATGGAATGGACAATACGGATAACGACGAAAATTCAGACGAAGATAGTAGCGATGATGCAGACCCAACAAATGAATGTCCAGCAGCTATTGGTTTCGTTTTTGAGGAAACAGGCGGGATAATCTCAATTGAATTTGAAGATAATACCTTTCCGGAAGGATGGGTAGTAAAAAGTGATGGTAATGGTACTTCCGGAACGGGTTATATGCAATGGGAGGGCGATCCGAAAATGAATGCTCCAGGGAATGGAACAATAGTATTCCCCGTCCGTATCAGTCAACCTGGTACGTATCGCTTTATCTGGAATTCTTCCTTCAGAAAGGGAGATAATGGAACAGAGCATAATGATTCCTGGCTGCGTTTCCCGGACGCTGACGACTTTTTTGGTCGCAAAAATGATGGCAGTGTGGTTTACCCGAACGGAAGTGGTAAAACGCCAAATCCAAATGGCTCTTCATCAGACAACTGGTTTAAGATCTATCGAAGTGGGAACGATGATACCTTTAAATGGCAAGCTTCTACCTCGGATCATGATGCGCATAATATTTATGTAACTTTTGAAAGTGCAGGAGTATATCGCATAGAAATATCTGCGCGATCAGACTATCACGGGATCGACCGCTTGTTGCTATTTGAGGAAAATATATCCCAAAATGACGCAATTGATGCTGCGGATACGTTTAGTGTGAAGACTACCTGCGATTAACCGCAAACCCTTTTAAAGGCATCGGGTAAACACCTACAACTGAATTTACCTAAAAAAAAGCGCCTGTATTTTCAAGGCGCTTTTTTTAGTTAACAAGAAGCGATATTCTAATATCTTGCCGGTGTTACCTATATAAATTGAGGTACCTTTATTCGCTAGTGATGTAAGATTATAGTGAAATCTAATCCTATGCGGAATATGAAAGCTTTTGGCAAAATTTCCTTAGAAGCAGCGCCGTTAACAGCGCACCTGAGGGTATTTGATAGCATAGGTTCCGTATAACCTCAGTTTAAGGGTTTTGAGTGACTGTTTTTCGCCTTGGCACTGACCTATCTTTTAGGGGGATGCTTTTGTTTTATCACTCATTTTTTTGTTGGTGATAACCCGTTCTATCAGCTGATTTTTCCAATTTCTTCCGTTATCTCGTCCATCTTGTTGTTCCAATACGCCTTCATTTCATTACGTTGATTGGAATCCAATAGCTTTTCCTGATGAAAACTGATCAAAGTTTTGTTCTTCTCCTTTCCCATTACCCGAACCTGGACCGTCGAAATATTTTTCCAATCCTTCTTCTTCCAATTCAATCGGACATGTGAATACGGCTTAAAAATACGGACATATCCCTCGATTCCGCCTTTGGTTGTATAATTCTCTTTGAGTGAAAAGTTAGTTTTCAAATCGCCAAGCCAAATTTTTAGACCGGTGTTCGAAAACATTAAGTTCCAAGCCTTTTCTTCAGAAATTGAAAACGTTCTCCGAAGTCCAAATTGAAACCCCACCTCTTTTGTTTTGCCTACTGTTTTCGACATGCTGTACTTTTTATTTATCCGGAACGAATGCAATGGCATCTATTTCGACAAGGAAATCAGGATTTACAAGCCCTGCCACAAAAAGTACCGTGATTATCGGTTGGGTTGGGCGTTGTCCTAAATACTTCTGAGAAACCTCAAATCCTTTTCTTGCATCTTGCCCTTGTAGTATATTAATATTGAGTTTGACCAGATTTTCAAAAGTCGCTCCGCAAGCCTTTAATGCAATTTCCAAATTTTTCATCACTTGGTCGGTCTGTAACGCCATATCGTTTTTACCAACAATTTCATAGTTTTCGTTCACTGCATTTTGTCCTCCAATATAAACTGTTTTTCCGTTTCCCTGAGTGGTAACAATTTGGGAGAAAGCTGGGCTTTTAAACAGTCCAGCGGGGTTTATATGCTCCTTTTTATATTCCATTCTTTGTACAGTTTTTTCAGCTTGCCGCTAACGGCTCGTAAAACGTGGGATATCGGTACTATGCAAGGTAACGATTATAGATAAGGTTTCGGTCTGCGATATCCGCTTATACAAATTCAATAACATCCTTTCGCTATAGCTTCAAAGCCTTTTATAATGTAAAAGGATAGCGTATCTAACATAGCAACAGCGCTATTAGCATCAACGGTTTTCGGTACATCAGATCGGTACACTTGGCGATAAATAATGGTCTGCAGTATAAACAAAGAAATAATCTAGCCCTTGTATCGCCCTCTAAACGGCAAACGGGTATACACGAGCCGTTTAGTAAGAGGAAGTATAGCACGTATTGAAAAAATACGGCGCCCAAGCGCTCTTGGTTTAATCCGCTGCTATGTCGGATCTTTGGCCAATACAACTTATGTATATTTGAGATCGTCTTGTAATGCACCTAAAGTAAAACAATTCATTAAAGGACATTTGACCAATTCTAAAAAATGGTAAGAACTAATGTGGACTTATTAGCTTACATGGAACGATTGGTTATATCGAAAAACCTGAAAGTAGTTCAGGAAACAAGAAAAAGAGATGACCTGCTTATTAAGCAAAATAGCGTAGTAAACACTGTTTTCATCGTAAAACAGGGATTGGTTAAATGTTATCTCACTGAAGAGAGTGGAAAGGATTTTATTCAGGAGTTTTTTGGTCCTGGAGAGTTGTTTGGTGAAATTGAAGTGTTTC
The DNA here is from genome assembly GCA_038750505.1 of Bacteroidota bacterium. Taxonomy (GTDB): domain Bacteria; phylum Bacteroidota; class Bacteroidia; order Flavobacteriales; family Flavobacteriaceae; genus Croceivirga. The sequence continues at coordinate 311,919 of JBCDHD010000004.1, forward strand.
ATAGGAAATTGAGTTTCTGTGCAATTGAGGCCATAACGCCTCTGGAAGTCTTTAAGATTACACATCGGGACTTTGTCCATCTTCTGGAAAATGATAAAGAATTCAACCGTCATATTTTAACGTCACTGGTCTCCAAAGTCTATTACAAAGGACAACGCCATTCCTACAATCAAAACCATACGATAAAGGATAAAATGGAAAAATTCGAAATAGAATTCCCCGAATGGCGCAAACTCATCTCAAAAAAAGATGTAGCGAACTATTTTGGCATTACTGAGCGCAGCCTTAATCGGGTTTTGAGTGATAGGTAAAGGGCAGCTTTTATCTTTTTTGACTTTAACCGCAACCGGCGTCTATTACGATTAGGATCTAGAGCAATAGCTATCTAATGCTAGCAAACTGTATTCAAAATCAAAGCGTTCTTTAGACTCCCCGGTCTTACCGATTCATACTACCAGTAAAACTAACCCAATGGTTTTAGCATTCCTTGTACCGCAGCAATAAAAACCTAAAGTAAAAATGATACAGTCCATATGTAACCAATTCAAAAATCTTGACTCTTCAATAAAAACAGGATAAAATGAAAAGGCCATTGTTATTTATTTTTCTGGCGCTGCCCTTCTTTACCCTATCTCAAATCTGTACTTGTAAAACTAATTTTGATTGGGTAAAAGCGACTTTTGAAGAAAATGATGCGGGATTTTCCCATGTGATTGAAAAAAAAGGGGCACAAGCCTATAAAAATCACAATGTCATTTTTAACGAAAAAGCAAAGCATATTTCCGATGATTTGGACTGTCAAAAGTTACTAAATCAATGGCTTGCTTTTTTTCGATCTGGACACTTGGGAGTGCAAAAACTAAATCCACAACCTACTTCGGATATCTCTGAACAAGACAAGGATGAAGAAATAATAAGAAGGTACGGTAATTCGGAAAAAATAATGGTAGATCTCCAGGAATTTACCGATTATCTCGAAGCAAAAGAAAAAATAGACTACGAAGGTATATGGACATCGAGCCTATATAAAATAGGGATAAAGAAGATTAACAACATCTACATGGGGTTTATTATAGAAGCAGATGGCGTGTATTGGACCAAAGGGCAGATTAAGCTAAAAATACATCCAGACAAAGCTTCTACCTACTATATGAGAGACCATTCCGCGCGTACTTTTGCGGATACCGAACTCCTCGGAAACAATTATATCCAAATAGGTTTTATCACGCTTAAAAGAGTAACCCCACAAATTGATGACGATGTAAAGTTTGAGCGTTATTTTAAAATGATTTCTTCAACATATCCCTACTTTGAAACGTTGGACAGTACCACTAATTATCTAAGAATACCAAGTTTTAGAATTTCGAATAGAAAAGTAATAGACAGCCTTGTTCTGGCCAATAAAGCGTTGATCTTGAAAACGCCAAATTTGATTATTGACCTTCGCAACAATGGAGGGGGGTCAGATGCCAGTTTTAGCGAATTGTTACCCCTATTATATACCAACCCGATTCGAACGGTAGGTATGGAATACTATTCCACTCCTTTGAATAATACCAGGATGTTGGATTTTATCAATGACCCAAAATATGGATTTGATGATGAAGGGAAGCGATGGGCAAAGGCGTCATTTAAAAAATTATCAAAGCATCTTGATCAGTTTGTCAACGTAGATTCAACCCGAGTGGAGATAACTACCTATGATGAAGTGCACCAATACCCAAAAAATATTGGGATTATCATTAATGAAAATAACGGAAGTACGGCGGAGCAATTTTTGTTGGCTGCAAAACAGAGTAAAAAAGTTAAGCTATTTGGAACAACTACCTCGGGAGTCTTGGACATTTCAAATATGTATTTTACCAAGTCTCCCTGTAAGGACTTTGAATTGGGGTACAGCCTATCAAGAAGTTTGAGGATCCCGGAAATGACTATCGATGATAAAGGGATACAACCGGATCACTACCTGGACAATACTATCCCAAAATACGAATGGACTGACTTTGTGAGAAAGATATTACAGGAGTAGGATTTGGCTTATTTTATGGAAAAAATTGTGTTAGTGATCGCATCAATGTAAATTCATATAAAACTTGTTGCAGTTTTTTATTCCACGGATTTTGAGCTTGGTTGGGATATGAGCAGTTGTATGGTATAACACTTAGCGTTGCAAGCACACGCCAAACTGAAAATCCGCAAATATTTTAGAAGCTTGTTCTGAGCTTGTCGCAGGGTAAGAAAGAACAAGCAATAACCTACTGCTTTGTTTGTTGTTGCTTATTATTTCTAGTTATAATCCTCTCGATATATGCTTTCCTAATTGTTTATTATTAAAGTGAGTTACATCCCACCTCTTAAAATTCTTATCCAAAGCAATATAATCGAATTATGTTTATTCGTAATAATGCTAGTTTTACATAGGCTTCGAACTTCCATATTGATTGAAATAAGTTATAAAAATTGATTGGTAAATGCACAATAAGCAATGCAATGGAAGGAATCTACATTACCATTGGTTGCTCTAAAAATCCCAAATTTAAAAACAGAGCTTTTCTTTTGGGTTTTTTGGAATCAAAGTTCATTCAAAAATGTTTGATGTCTCAACTGATTTAATAGGTTTGGGTCGAAGAATATTGTATACGAAACCCGCAATAGAAGCTATCGTAAAATTTATAAAAAGATAACAAAGTAGAAAAGATATGATGGGATAGGAACCAACAACAAGAGATAGTCCAAAATTTGAACTTTTTCAGAATCTTTGATATTTCGGAACTAACTGAGCAAATAAAATGTTCAAAACAGCTACCATCAAAGTCCCGTTTCCAATTATAATGCCTTGCTGATTTTGGGCTCTTTGGATTGTTTGTCAAGGAGCGGCTTTAACTTCCTCAGTATCAATCAGAGTCTTTTTCATTTTTAATGATCTACAACGTTGTAATATGGATTATGATCTTTATCTAATACTTCTGTAACTAAGATAAGATAGTTGATAAGAGTGTGAAGACAGGTGTTGGTAATCTTTTATAGTACTCTATAAGTCTACTGGAATTTACATTAAGTGTCTTTAAAGACCACTAATACGGTAGACGTAAAGTTGATCCAAAGTTATCAAAATGTTTGACTTTCTAATGCTAGTACAGTATGGATATATTAATCATTGATACCTTACACTAAAAGAGCCTTAAATATATGTGATATTTATTGTAAGAATTTTCTTTAAATTTATAAAAAAAATGCTTCCTATTAATATAATAATTATCGAGAAGGTACCTTTTGTCGCGGAAACCATCCAAGACGCTTTTAACTACTTTAAAGGAACGAAGAGTAGTGTTGAGTTTAAAGCTGTTATCGAAAACGATTTTGAAAAAGCATTTACAAGAATTAAGGAGGAACAAACATTTGATTATTATTTTGTGAATTTTTTCAGCTACTCGTATCAAGCTTCAAACTATAAAGAAAAGTCTACCAAGAATTATGACGAAAAAATAGCGGTGTGGGTTCGAAAGCATATCCCCGAAGCAAAAATCGGAGTGATAACGAATATTACATCGAACTACAAGTTAATTCAGATTATCAAAAAACTGAATCCGGATGTTTTTCTAATCAAACAGGAGACCTGGCTAGAGGATTTAAGCAAAATGGTATTCGATATAAGTATGGGGAGAGGGTACTTTAGTCCCATGCTAAGAAACATCGTAAGCATGAGATATGATAGAAAGTATGAACAGCTGGATAACCTAGATATGAGAATCGTTCATCATCTTTCCAATGGATGTCCTACGAACCAGCTCCCCAAACATATCCCATTAACAATCTCTGGTATAGAGAAACGAAAAAGAAAAATAGCTAAATTGTTTGGTCTTAATAGCTCAAAATCCATCGAAATAGTAAGGGAAGCCCGCAAGCAAGGAATTATATAGCCCTTTTAAGCTACTTTAAGTGTTTCTAAACGCTGTGCACTTAGAAAGGAAAAACCTCACCACAAGAAAGGTTTTTTATAAAGAAAAATCCTACATATTTTCTAATTTCATTCTATAAAAGGTTTAAAGCCTTTCAAAAACGATGAATAAATCGTAGTAAAGGACGATGTATTATGAATACCCGTTGTGATAAGTCTTACAAGGTACTATAATGAAAGGTGTACATTTACATTTCGCATCCCATAGTGGAATAAAATCGAGGTTTATTGTGGGCCAAGACAGTAATTGCTGCTGTAACGATCAGCAAGAGGGGTATTCGCTGAATATGGAATACCTTAATAAAAAATGCGGTTGATTCATTTAAACGTCAACCGCATTTTTTATCCCCTAATATTAGTTAAGATGGCGGAAACCGAAAAGCCTTACAGAGTAGGTATAATTTTAAATTTTTTTATCATGAAAATTGAGCGTTTATCCTCGGCCATGAGTCTCAACACTAAGTTTATGGTTGCTGCTGGCTGTAACTGTAACTGCTGCTGTAATGATCAGCAATTGTAGGCTCTTGTCTAAATTTTTTAAACACCTGCAACGAATTTTTCTTGCGGGTGTTTAAACTTAAACTTTCAAAATATGCTCCATAAATATAATGTTTTCGAAGATGTAGAAAACAACGTCTACCAAATAAGAACAAAAGGTGATGTTTTTTTGGTTCGTTTTGATGCTGCTGAAAAGAAGGATATTTTCCTTGAAATGATAAAAATTTTTGATGAAAAGGAAACTCCATTCAAAGTCTTGATGAAAAAACTTAAGCGAAAGTTTGAGGAATCAAAGGTTTTAAGTGTTGTTCGAGAACTTAAAGACTGTGGGTTGTTCGACGAAACTTACATCAATGCTGTACAGAATTCTAAAGGCATATCGTTTCAACTCACAAACGGACAACAAAATTTTTCAAGAATCAAGACCGATAAAAAAGTTGAAATCGTAGGGAGTGGAGAGTTGTTTGAAACCTTCAAAAACCACAGCAACAAGAACGATTTTGGTGAAATGTATTTTTCTAGACTTGATGGAAAAAACTTTTCAAAAACAATTGACTCCGCCCTGAATAGATCAGATCTGTTGATTGTGGAAAGTAATGAGTGGAGTCCCAATATACTGGAAGATGTAAATAGGAAAGCTCTTGAGTCTAACAAAGCTTGGATGCTGGTTAGGGGAATGTGGCAGGGTAAAGGAAGCATTGGGCCATTGTTCTATGGCAGAGAGACAGGATGTTATTCCTGTTTATCCGCCAGGGTAAAAAGTAATATTGAACACTTAAGTTATTTTTTGGCTTATGAAAACCATTTGATAAATGAAAAAAAAACCGCCAAACCGGATTGGATTCCTACAGGTATGCAGGAGATCATCGTATCCCTGGCACTCTACGACGCCCTGAAGTTTTTAAGTGAATGGGATGTTCCCGAAACTTACGGACATCTCATTAATATTACCCCATCATTTTCCATAGAAAAACATAGACTACTAAAAAATCCGCTTTGCAAAGTTTGCAAGCCCGAGCTGGAATACAACATATCTCCTTGGGTGGATTACATATCCTTAAATAACTAAATCATGTTTGCTAGTCATGTTTTAAACAAAAGTGTCAGTTTAATATCGGATGAGACCGGAATACTGAAAAGAGTATCCAAATTACCTATTCAAAATGGTGATCCAAAGTTGATCGCCTTTGGAGTTATTCCTTCCGATACCACCGCATTAGGTACTAACAGATTTTCAGGTCGAGGAAGTGGTTGTGCATACTCCTGGGAAAATGCGATGCTTACTACCCTTGGGGAAATATCAGAAAGATACGCTCCCGTTTTCTATAAAAAAGGTCAACTTCTTAAATCCACTTTTACCGATTTACCGACAGATAAAAAAATTAATCCTTCTGAATATGCTCTATACCATGAAGAACAGTATCTGCTATATGAAGAAAAGGGATTGAACATTAAGAGGTTGACCAAAGATTTGGAATTAAATTGGGTATTATGCACCGACCTGATAGATGGCAAAAAAGCTCACGTTCCAGCCAATTTTATCTACATGCCTTTTTCCGAGGATCCATTTTATCTTATGCTGAACACATCGACCGGTCTGGCTGCACATTCTAACTTTTATAAAGCTATTCTTGGTGGATTGTACGAGTACATAGAAAGAGACTCTTTTGTACTGACATGGATGCATCATTTGGATGTTCCCAAGATTAAGATCACAAAGGAAATACAGGACTATATTGACACCTACTATCCTAAGAACTTTCAATATCATTTGTTGGATATCAAACTTGATCTTGAAAAACCCAGTGTGTTTGGTTTTTGTATCGGGGAAAGTGATTACGGAAAGTTCATCACTGTAGGAAGTTCTACGCGAGGCACGTATGCCGAAGCCGTAAAGAAAGTGATTATGGAATGCGGACAGGCAGTCTCTTATCTGCGACATACGTTTAATACTAATCCGGGGTGGAACAAGAGTCGTAATGAGCTGAGAAATTTCGAGGACCACTCATTGTACTACACTGTGTATCAAGATGAGCAAAAGATTTTCGACGATTGGATCGAAAAACCTGCAACCAAGGAAATCGACTTTTCGGAAGAACGAAGGAATCCTGATGTAGAAGAGATCCAAACCATACTTAAAATTATGCAGCAGAAGGGTTACAATGTTATGCTGAAGGATGTAACCACTGTAGATGTTAATCAGGCTGGATTCTATTCTATAAAGATTTATATACCCCAATTAATTCAAATGGCTGGTGGTTACAATTACTATTTTAATGGAGGTAGGCGGTTATACGAAGTTCCCCCATCCTTGGGCTATCCCAAAAAAGATTATTCCGAATTAACCGGTTACCCATTTCCGTTTCCCTAAAAAATGTACAATGAATATTGAAAATGTAAGAGAAAAATACAAAGCTTTGGATATGGAATTGACAGGTACCCATAATTTAGGGGATACCCTGGCCATGATGTATCATGAGAACTCTAAAATGACAGTATCACATTCCAAACGCCAGTTACCCCATATTGCGCTTTTCTCCAACCCCTATGTTGCCAAAAGGGCAAGTAAACCTTATAAAAATTATTTTAGTGAGAAAGCATATTCCCTGAACCCCTACAAGGATACAATACCAGAAATAGACTTTTTCCGAGTTTTAAAGAGTCGGCACAGCTCTAGAAATTTTCTAAAGACTTATAAAATTTCTTTAATGGAACTACAGAAGATCTTTTATTGCTCCTACGGTATTATCAATACTGTAAAAATGAATGGAGAGGAATCTGCATCATGGTCGACTAGATATGTTCCGTCTGCTGGAGGACTGTTTCCTTTGGAGCTTTATGTTGTCATTATCAATGGAGCTATAGAACAGGGCTTGTATCATTATAACTCCGCGACCAATTCACTTTCCTTTATCAAAGAGGGTGATTTTTCGGAATACCTTCAGGAACACGCAGGAGCAAATCCTTGGATAGATTTAAAAACGACATCCTGTTTGGTTATTACTACCTCAATCTTAGAAAGACAAATAATCAAATATGGGGAAAGAGCCTATCGATTTGCATTGCTGGAAACTGGTTTTGTGGCTCAGAATATGAGCTTAATCTGTGAAAGCCTAGGTTTGGGAAGTTGTATGCTTGGTTTTTACCACGACGATAAAATAAACGAACTATTAGAAATTAATGGTTTTGGGGAAACGGTACAAAATATCCTAGTTATAGGAAAAGAGGAAACCGAAGTAAGCAAGAAAACCTAGAATTCCAAGGTGCCTCATTTGAAAACATCCTTTTTGCCATACTTATTTGTTACAACATGAAAGTTTTAAATATTTCAAATGTATCCTACGGTTTAGATAGCAAGGCAATACTAAATAATATTCATTTTAGCATAAGCTCAAATGAGAAGGTTGCTTTATTAGGAAACAATGGCTCGGGAAAAAGCACGTTGATAGACTTGATCGTCGGGAATATAAGATCGACCAGAGGTTCGGCGACTGTTTTTCAAAAACCATTTTCGAAATCAAAAAATAGGGTAGGCATCTTATACGACAACACCCCCTTTTTTCCCGTTCTTAAGGTTGGTGAGATTATCTCTTTTGTACAGACCGCTTACGGTAAGGACAAGACAGACACAACAGTGCAAAGGTTAAACGAGTTATTAGGCATATCTAAATTGGAAAATAGCCTTTTCTACAGCTTGTCCAGAGGGGAAAGAAAAAAAGTGGGAATAATAGTTTCGATGATACATTCACCAGAACTGCTTATTGCAGATGAACCAACATCCTTCCTGGATCCCTCCACAAGAAGCAAATACTGGAAAATAATCTCCGAAAAAGAACACTTAACCGTACTGTTCACAACCCATCTCTGGGATGAAGCTCAAAAGTATGCTGATAAAATTGTATTTATAAATGAAGGTATTCAACTGGATTATGAAAATACCGTTGCGTCCTTGCTATCCGATAAATATCTACCAGGAAGTACAAAAATTGTCGTGGAAGGGGATTCCCTGATAAACCAAGAATTACCAGACGCCACAATAATTACGTATAATGATCAGCATCATATCTTTAGTCTGGACATTGATAATGTTCTGAACTTTATTAAAAAATCGGTGCACAACTATTCTCTATTGAAGAAGAGTCTTGAGGATGTATATCAATATCTAATTGTAAATCCCATTCGATGAAATCTTTATTGATGTCCATAAAATACAGCCTAATCATATTTACAAGAATTAAAGTCGCCTTATTCTTTTCTTTCATTTTCCCCATCCTTTTACTAGTGGTTTTTGGGAGTATTTGGGGAATATCCGACCCTGATTACCTCTTTTTTTTGGTTTCGGGGGTTACAGGACTGAATCTCCTAAGTCAAGGTTTGTATTCCACCGGTACCGTGATCAAACAGTACTATCAACAGAACACAATTAAGTTCTTAAAGTCCCTGCCTGTAAACATTCTTAGTTATTTTATTGGGCTTATCTTATGTAGGGCCATTATCGTTTTTGCGAGCATTGGGTTGCTGCTTTTGGCCGTGTTTATTTTTTTTGGTCACTCCTTTAATGGGGGTGAAATCATATTGCTCTTTACCGGCTCGTTATTTGGCATTGTTATGTTTTCCTTTATGGGACTTCTCATAAGCTTTTTTGGAAGTTTTAAGCCTGACAAGGATTCCAGTAGGGAAATAGGGAACCTTACCTACTTTGTTATGATCTTCTTATGTGATACCTTTTTTCCTATTAGCCAGCTTAACTCAGTAATGGGAACCATTAGTAAGTTTTTTCCGCTCACCTACCTTTTGAAATTTTTTAGAAACGAGAACATTGTCCAATCGGTTATTATAATGCTAGTGTTCACAATACTATTTGCAAGTCTATTTCTTGTGCTTTTCAAAAAAAGACAAATTCAACGAATATGAATCCGTTACACTTATTTATTGGATTAGTTGTACTTACGATTATGCATGAACTCGGTCATGTAATTATTGCGTTGTTTTTAAGATTGAGAATTGCAAGTGTGGGTATAGCGGCTTATCCTTATCCCCATCCTTTTGTTAAGGTAGCTCACACTGATGAACGTTGGAAACGATACCTATTCTTTTATGCAGGAGCAGGGATGACTTTGCTTCTTTTTATTCTGGCATTTTTTACAGGTATTCTGGATTATAGGATGATTTATTTTGCCTTTGCCATAGAACTGATCATTGAGTTTAATCCATTTTATTCCGATTTTCTTTTGGTCAATGCTAAATCCCATCATGACTATTATGTGCTGAACACGAGTTTTAAGGGGAATAAAAAATACCTTCTCTTTTTTTGGATCATCTTGATCATCATACTACTTCACCCAAAAGGTCTCCAAATATGGTTAAACATCGGTTAAACAATCTGAGATGAAAAGGAAAGACTTGATTGTTGGTTTATTATCATTGATTATTGGCGTATTTTTCACAAATTGTGATTTACGGAAAACAGAAACTGGTATTGAATACAACACCCAGACTTTTACTACTGATTCCAAAGACCCAATTTTTCGGTATCCCGAAAAAAGTATAAAAGAATCGTTAACCAAAGCCTTACAAAACGGAAATACCAGAACATTATCCATTTTAGAAGGAAAACTTCAAGATGAATATCAAAATAAAAACGTGTCCTTATCACTTTACTGGATGGCCTACTTAAAGTACGTATTCTCTCAGTACTACACGAAAAACAATGAAAACGATTCCGCCAAAAATGCTGTATTGAAAGGCATGCAACTACTAGAAAAAATTGATATCAAGAACAGTGATGATTATGCGCTTCTGGCAATGTTGGAGGGAGCGTTTATTCAATATTTGCAAAATCAGGATATCGTACTGTATAATATAAAAGCTAAGAATAATATTAAAAAGGCCTTGGCATTGGATAGCACAAATATCAGAGCCCATTTTGTGGCGGCCAATCATGATTTGCATACACCCAAGGTGTATGGAGGTGGTAAAATAGCAGAAAAACATCTAAAAAAAGTAATTAACTCTTCTCCCAAAGAACAACAGAACGCCTTTGCACCCTCCTGGGGGAGGAAGGAAAGCTATGCATTGCTCATAGCGCACTACAATCAACAAAATGAAAACAAAAAAGAAGCTGAAGTAAGAAAATCGTTCCAAAAGGATTACCAAAAAATTGATACGGTTTTTCGAGAATCGAAGCTTTTGGATCTAGGCGTATTGCATTAATTCGCAATTAGTCTATTATATCTGATCTTTGAATGAATCGATTACCCAGAATCAATGAGGTAACAAGATCCTTACTTGCTCGGCTACAAGGAATTTTGTGGGGTCCAATGTGCAAAAGGTTACCCTCAATTTTTTCCACTTTTTTAAGATTGACGTGATAAGATCTGTGTACCCTGCAAAACTGATTTGTGGGAAGGTATTTTTCCAGTTGCTTTAAGGAGAGTAAGGTCATGTATTTTTTTTCTGCAGTATAGATAATAACATAGTCCTTCGCTTTCTCAGCGTAGAGAATTTTTGAGATTACTATTTTTACAATCAGTCCATCGCATTTGATAAAAATAGTTTCCTGATGATCCTTCTGGTTTCCAAAGGTCAACAATACTTTATTAATGGACCTAATAAATCGCTCATAATCAATAGGTTTCAACAAAAAATCGACAGCTTCCAGCTGGAAACCTTCATACGCATATTCCCTGTAGGCTGTAGTAAAAATTACTTTGGGGGGATTTACTAGGGATTTGAGCAATTCGATTCCATTGAGCTCTGGCATATGGATATCTAACAACAATAAATCAACTTTTGTCTTCTTTAGAAAATTAGAAGCTTCTACCGAAGAGTTGAAAGCGCGTGTAAACCTTAAAAATGGTGTTTGTTTCACATAATTGGCTAATCCCTCTGCAGCCAAGGGCTCATCATCTATTATGACGCAATCAATCATCCAACCAAATATTCAAGTTTACGCTAAATTCGTTTTCAGACGCAGTAATCTGTATCTCATGTTTTTTGGGATACACCAATTCCAACCTACGTTTCACGTTTGCCAACCCAATGCCGGAAGGCCGGGTATTTTTCCTTTGACCTATGCTATTCACTACTTTTAAATTTAATCGATTTTCGCTATTTAACCCAAGTACTATTGAAATAAAATAATGAGAACCGGAAGGGCCATGTTTAAAAGCATTTTCAATAATAGGTAACAAAAGCATGGGGGAGATTTCCGCTGTTCCCCTATATGGGACACAATCAAAGGTAATCTTGGACCTGTTGCCATGACGGATGGATTCAATACCTATATAATTATCGATATTCTGGATTTCCTTTTCCAAGGGAATGTGAGGTTTGGTTGTTTCATACAATTGATAGCTAAGAATATCCGAAAAAAGCAATAACATCTTTTTACCTTTTTGGCCATCCTTTTCTAACATCACATAAATGCTGTTTAAACTATTGAATAGAAAATGCGGATTCATTTGTTCCTTAAGTAGTTGGAGTTCAACTTGAAGCTGCTTTTTATTAATGTCCTCGAGGAGTTTCTCCCTGAAATAGCGCTCCCTTAAAAGGTAAATCGACATGGAGAAGCCAACAAGCACCAAGATTTCAGTTAGAATGGCAAGATACCCCTCAACAGAAAAGAAAAAGTTACCGAAAGTGGCATTCCCAATTACAGAATCGAAGTAGGCAAAATGATTTGCAACCGAAACCATGGTAACTAGTATAATGGAAAGGCATAAAAATAGAACGTACACCGGATACTTTTTCCGAAACAAAAAGAGAGGAAGAAGAAAATAAAGATTAAAGTAGACAATTCCTAAAAATGGAAGAAGCGTAAATACGTTTAATTGAAGAACAGCCTTAAAATTACTAAAATAAACTACATCCTGAGCACTCCACAACAACAAATAAGAGAGCCAAAATAGAACGTGATACAGGACTTCTTTTTTCAAAACTGTTGGTATGTTGGATCAACTAGTTAATATTGATGACCATTCCTACAAAAAATGACCAATCACTCGCTGGATCAACAGCGACACGTGACACACCATCATCGGAATAGCGGTAACTGAACACCTGTTTAAAGTTAAAGGGATTTCTCAAAGAAGCATAAAAAACTGTAAGATCTCCTATCAAATCGCTCAAGATGCTGCCATTTAGATTTATATTGTGAAAATCTGGAGTTCTATCACCCAGGAAGGAGGAATTATTCGGATTCAGGTAAGGTCGACCAGAAGTAAAGGTATAGGAGGCACCTAATGTAATTTTTTCTCCAATTTTATAATTAGCAATACAATTCAAATTATGGTTGGAAAGAAAACTTGGAGTAGCTTCTTCCAGGAAATCCCTGTAAAGTCTTTTTGAATCGAGATAGGAATAAGATATCCAATAGGATAAATTTGGTATCGTTTTCTCATCTTTCCAAAATACATCGACACCTCTGGCAAAGCCAAACCCGGAATTATCATATACGTTATCTGGAAATTCGCGGATTAAAGAAGAATAGTCTTTCCAATAGCCTTCAATCCTAAACGTGTACCCCTCTTGCTTCAACTGGTAATTGAGTATCCAATGCCGCGAACCTTCAAAATCAATATCATCAGTTTGCTCCCTCAAAATCTCTGATTCCGGTATTTGTCTAAAATCGCCAAATGCAAGGGATACAGAAGAGGATTTCCCAACTTTCTTTGATATGGAAATTCGCGGTACAAGGTTCCACGAATCAAAAAGTGAGCTATACTCGCCTCTAAAACCTATCCTGCCCGATATGGTTTTGGTCACTCTTACATCAGACTCAAGATATATTGCGGAAAGTGCGTTACTTACATTAGATGAGAGTTCGTTAAAGGAATATGTCCCGTTTGAAACGATAAATTCTCCTCCTGACTTGAGCGTGAACCCCGGACTTATGTTCTTCTTGATTGTTAATCGGCCTTGTGCCAAAAATTCTTCTGACGCCACCTCATCACTTCCCAATTCAGTCTGATCTTCATCATAACTGAAAGCTGCGACCACTAAGGTTTTCCAGTTACCACCAAGATAACCTTCAAAAGAATTGTTGAGAAATATATTTTGATTTCTATTTTGTATCTCAATACTTCCACCTGTGGCGGATGGGTTTTGTTGGTCAAGTCCTACTCTTCCGTTCTGATATTGGATATAATTCTTAAAAATCCCCTCGTTCTGGTTTTTGTGTTTGAGAAAAAAAATTCCTTCAATATTCTCCGGAGCAGTGAGCCATTCCCTGTTTTGTGGAACAATTTCGTATAACGGGGAAAGATTGGTATAACTTACATTTGCCGATAATGAAGTCTGTTTCGATAGTTTTTTGGTAACAGAACCACCAACACCGGCAATATTAACATCAAAAGTGAGTATATCATTGGTTGGAAGGTCCTTGGTATCCAAAAGTATTACAGAGGACAGTGCTTGCCCGTATTCTGCAGAATATCCGCCAGTATTAAAAACGGTTCCTTGAAACAGAAAGGGATTAAACCGTCCCCTAGCAGGTATTTCAGGAACACTACTAAAAAAAGGATTGGTTACAAGCGCTCCATCAATAAATGTTTTGGTCTCGGTGGCCTCCCCACCCCTTACAAAGACCCCCGTTTGGTCCCCAACGGTACTTACTCCTGGAAGCGTCTGCAGAGCGGAGAATACATCCGCGCTGGCGGCAGGGTTCCTAACAATATCCAAAGGGCGTAATATGGTGGTTGCCTTTTTTTCGCTTGCTTCGAATGTTCCTGCGTAAATAACAACTTCTTCCAATTGGTTATCCTCTTTTTTTAAGAAAATCTCTAAATGGAAGTCATTATCCGCTATTTGGATATTCTTTTCTAGCGTTTTAAATCCCAAACTACTGATTACCAAAATAGTATTTCCTTTTAATTCCGTTATGAAAGAGAATTGTCCGTTCTTGTCAGTGGACGTCCCTTCCAACGTTTCCTCAATATAAACATTTGCCAACTCAATCGGTTTGTTCCCGTTTTTCACTACTCCACTAATCACTACTTGGCCCAAGAGTACAGAGGGGATAAATAAGGAAAACAATATCAATATGCGGACAAACATTTTTCAATACAATTTTTCTTTTTGTGCCAATAAGAGTTTGTTTTTAGGAAATTCTTTAAGTCCAAGATTATTGTAAAACTTAGCATCTCTTAAACGGTTATTCTTAGAATAAAAAGCTGAAAGAAAATAATACACCTCTTCTTTGCCCCAAGTAGGTCCTTTCTTTCCTGATTGCTCGTGTGCATTATAATACGAAACTGCTTTTTTTAAATGCGCCTCTACTTTTTCCCCACCACCATACTGAGTAGGTTTATAGAAATCCCCTTTCCCTAAGCCAAGGTAGGCCCTGGGGTTTTCTTCGGAATATTTTAAGGCTTTGTTGAACAATTCCCCGGCTTTTTGGGATAAGGTCCACGCCTTGTCACTTTGAATACTTATCATCGTGCTGTTCAAGGTTCCTTGCAGGGCAAATGTTTCACTATTTGGAACATCTAAATCGTTTAAAAGTGTTATTCCTGTTTCAAAATGTTCTTTGGCTTTTTCTTTATCGTTGGCTAAATAGGAAATACCAATTTTATAGTGAAGGTAGGCGAGCCAATAGTCATATTCCAGGGCGCTAACACCCGGAAGTTTGGAATCAAAGTCGTTTAGTAAATTGATCAACTCTTGTACTCTATTGGATTCCTCACCGCCCCATATATATTCAACCAATTCTTGAACCTTGTTGGTCTTGAACTGAGCCATTGAAAAGTACGATAACGAAAGTGCACAAACGAAAGTGAATATTCTGAATTTCATATCTGAATCATTTAATGTGATTGTAAAGTATTTAGAAAGTTTTCACTTACCTAAAAAAGTATGTGGACTGTAAAATGTGGTAGGAGTTTGGTCATTTTTGATAGTAATTAAACTTCTTATCTTACTATCAAAAAAGTCTTTGGATTAAAGCGGTAAAAGATCTTCTTCGGTTTTATTCATAACATCTTAGTCTCGAAAATTGTGATTCCTATGTTGTATCCAGAGCAAATAAAAAGTGTAAGTGTCCCTTAAAACCGCTACGGTCAAAACTAGAATAATGATCGTAAATTTAAGGACATGAAAAGAAGCAGGTTCACCGAGACCCAAGTGGTCAAAATCTTGAAACAACATGAAGCCGGGGTTTCCGTGAAGGAACTCTGCAAGGAACATGGCATCAGTGCCGCCACCTTTTACAACTGGAAGGGCAAATACGGGGGCATGGATACCTCCCAGCTCAAAAAGTTGAAGGAGATGGAATCGGAGCTTTCCCGTTACAAGCAGATGTACGCTGAGTTGGCCCATCAGAACTATGCGTGGAAGGACCTCATTGAAAAAAAGCTCTAGGGCCGACCGGGAAACGTTCCTCTGCCGACTACCTTGTCGCCGAACATGGATTGAGCCTGAGGAAGGATGGCCTGTCTGTTGCTGTCCCTGAGCACCTCGGTGTACTATTACCGTCCCAAGGTCAGGGACGATGGGGATATAGTTGCAGAACTCGACCGGTTGGCCCAAGAACACCCGACATATGGTTTTAGAAAAATGTTCCTGATGCTGCGCCACCAAGGCCATCCCTGGAACCACAAACGGGTATACAGGGTCTATAAGCAGATGAAGCTCAATGTCAGGCGCAAACGTAAACGTCGCATACCGCAACGTGTCAAGGAGCCCTTGACATTGCCCATTGGCCCGAACATTGTCTGGAGCATGGACTTCATGCACGATTCACTGGACTATGGCAAAAGCTTCAGGGTATTGAACGTCATCGACGATTTCAACAGGGAAGCATTATGGAGCGTGGTCGATGTCTCCATTGGCTCAAAAAGGCTTGTAAGGGAACTTGACAGTTTGGTTGCCGTCAGGGGAAGGCCTTTGGTCATCCGGGTGGACAATGGGCCGGAGTTCACTTCGGCCAACTTCCAGTTATGGAGCAAACAAAGAAATATAACCATAAAGTACATCCAACCTGGAAAACCCGTGCAGAACAGCCTTGTCGAACGATTTAACAGGAGCTATCGCCAAGAGGTGCTCAATGCTACCTATTCGAATCTTTGTCACAGGTCAGGGTGCTCACCGAACAATGGGTGAAACATTACAATGAAAAAAGGCCCCATGAAGCCCTCCAGAAAATGACACCAATGGAATTTTTAAGGAAATATGGAAAAGCTAGCTTTTCCATATCAAATAATGAACTAATTTGTATAACCTAAAACGTAGCTGATCTAGTGGTACTTACAGAATAACATCAATGTTCTACATATGTTGTACAGTAGAAAACAAAAAAGGCTCCCGATTTCTCAGAAGCCTTGATTTTGCTAGTAGCGGGGACTGGACTCGAACCAGCGACCTTCGGGTTATGAGCCCGACGAGCTACCTACTGCTCTACCCCGCGATATATGTTTTGCGTTTCTTTTAGAAACCTATTTTCATTAAATAATGCTCAAGTTGAGTAGGTACTTTACCCTGAGCGGCGTCGAAGGGTACTGCTCTACCCCGCGATATGGACGGCAAATATACGACCCTTTTAAACATATTTCCAAATTCCTCAACCTTGTTTTGAATTGCATATCTTCGAAGGCATGGAGCAAATCAATGATTTTTTAGTCGATGCCATATCGGCTGCGGAGTGGCCCATGTTTCTTTTACTAATTGGTGGAGGGCTATTTCTGGTACTTTACTCCAAAGGATTGCCCTATCGCTTTTTTGGGCATGCTATTGCCATAACCCGTGGGAAATATGACGATAAAACCGCTAAAGGAGATGTTAGCTCATTACAGGCACTTTCTGCTGCTGTTGCTGCAACAGTAGGCCTTGGAAATATCTCCGGCGTGGCTATCGCCATTCACGACGGAGGACCAGGGGTGGTTTTTTGGATCTGGATGACGGCCCTTATTGGGATGTGTATTAAGTTCTATTCGTGTAGCCTTGCCATTATGTTTAGAGGGGAAGACTCGGACGGAAAATTACAAGGGGGACCAATGTTTTACATTACCAAGGGACTGGGAAAGCAAGCAAAGCCATTGGCTATTTTCTTTAGTATAGCAGGACTTTTTGGTTTTCTTGGGGTGTTTACCGCCAATCAATTTACCGAGACCTTTATGAGTGTAGTGCAGCCTGAAGTCTCCTTGTTTCCTTTAGGGGGAAATGAAAATGATCCCTTGTTCAATTGGAAATTGCTGATTGGAATTGTACTCGCGGTGCTTTCTTCTTTTGTCATTTTTGGAGGACTAAAGAACATCGCCAAAGTGGCAACAGCTATTGTGCCTTTTATGGTACTACTATATTTAATTGCCGTGATATTGGTAATGGTAGCCAACGCTTCACTGGTATGGCCTTCCTTAAAGCTAATTATTAAGGAGGCCTGGAATTTTAAAACCATTGTTACCGGTGGATTTTGGGGACTGGTCATTATTGGGGTCAGACGGGCCATGTTTTCCAACGAAGCTGGTTTAGGTTCCGCACCTATGTACCATGGGCAGTCCAAGAATAGCGAACCCATTCGGGAAGGATTGGTGGCCATGTTAGGACCCTTTATCGATACCATACTGGTATGCACATTTACGGCTGTGGTACTGATCCTTAGTGGTGCCTACCTGGAAGAAGGAAGCGGAATTGTAATGACACTAAATGCCTTCACTACTGCTTTGGGGGATTGGGGAGGGATATTGCTAATGGTCATTGTTTCGGCTTTTGCCCTTTCCACCTTGTTTACCTATTCGTATTACGGGGTAAAGAGCTTGTCTTTCCTGACCAATTCCAAAATAGGAAAGCTATACAATGTGTATTTTGTGATCATGATCGTATTTGCGGCCATAGCATCACTCGACTTGGTAATTAATCTTATTGATCTCTCCTATGCCTTAATGGTCATTCCCAATATGATCGCAGTCCTCTTATTAGCACCAAAAGTGAATGCGGCTGCTAGGATGTATTTCAAAAAATTAAAAAATGAAAACATCACATAAAGCAGGCTTTGTAAATATCATTGGCAACCCCAATGTTGGGAAATCCACCTTGATGAATGCCTTTGTAGGAGAAAAGCTCTCTATTATCACTTCCAAAGCTCAGACCACACGCCATCGTATTCTGGGCATTGTTAACGGCGAAGACTTTCAGGTGATCATTTCAGATACCCCGGGCATCATTAAACCCGCGTATCAATTACAAAAGGCCATGATGGACTTTGTAAAGACGGCCTTTGAAGATGCGGATGTGCTCCTGTATATGATAGAAATTGGGGAGAAGGGCCTCAAAGACGAGCAACTGTTCGAAAAAATAAAAAGTAGTACCATTCCCGTGTTGGTATTGCTCAATAAGATCGACACTGCCTCTCAGGAACGCCTTGAGGAACAGATGGGCTACTGGAGGGAGATACTCCCAAATACCGAGCTATATCCTATCTCCGCTAAAGAAAATTTTAATGTGGCAGAAGTGTTTGATCGTATTATCACACTCCTACCAGAAGCCCCCCCTTATTTTCCCAAAGATCAGCTAACAGACAAACCGGAGCGGTTCTTTGTGAATGAAACCATTCGGGAAAAAATACTGCAATTCTATCAAAAAGAGATCCCGTATGCCGTTGAAGTAGCGACAGAGGAATTTATCGAGGAGGATACTATCATCCGGATTCGATCTATTATTATGGTAGAACGAGATTCTCAAAAAGGCATCATTATTGGCCATCGTGGGAGCGCATTAAAAAAAGTGGGGGTAGCCGCCAGGACGGATTTGGAGAGGTTATTTGAAAAGCAAGTACATATTGAGCTGTTTGTAAAAGTAAATAAGGACTGGCGATCAAAGGCCAATCAATTAAGACGATTTGGCTATCAGTAAGTAGGCCTTTTATCCTTTCAGAAAGAGCTATAACCAAACTTTTGTCCCCCTACGGAGGCGTCGGCCATTAGTCCTGCCTTAGGGAGAGCGAACACCGCTACCCCGTCTTTGTATTTGGCATTTACCGCTATTCCGGATTTAACCGCGACTGCAGAAGCTTCAGCGGCAAATTGAAATTTGCCTTCTTTAAAACGTTTAAGGTCCGTGATGGTTTCAAAAAAGATGATCTCAATAATGGATTGACCCCCAGCTTGTAAACCGATATTAAGCTTTTTAAGGTCAGCCATGCCTATGGGTTGTTCTTCGGCATCGTATACTACTCCGTTACCGGATGCGCCTCCAATAATAAATCCCCCTTTACCTACATTGGGAAAAATAACATAGCCGGCAGAAGTATCAAAAAAACCTTGTAATCCAGAGTCGCTCTTCAGCAAGGTCTGTTTTGCCTTTTCGGCATCTTTCATAATTTTTCGGTCTTTTTTGGTTTGACCACTTACCGTAATAGCTGCCAATAGCAGGAAGCATATACCAATTGATTTTATAGCTCTCATAATGCCTTTTT
Organism: Bacteroidota bacterium; assembly: GCA_038750505.1. GTDB lineage: Bacteria > Bacteroidota > Bacteroidia > Flavobacteriales > Flavobacteriaceae > Croceivirga. The sequence continues at coordinate 331,781 of JBCDHD010000004.1, forward strand.
TTAAAAGTAGTCATTTCGCTGTATGGGAAAGGCTATAGAATTGTTAAAGAAAACAGCAGTATATGGGGCGATTTGTAGTCGTAAGTAGCGCAATAAGTGGCATAGTTATCATTTACGAGAATCAGTAAGATAGTTTCGTTAATAATTAGGTTAAGTTTGGGTAGCATGGTCATTGGCCGTGCTCTTTTTGTATGGCGATAAAAAGTTGATCGGCATAGCGCCTCAATTGTTCCATTTGCGGTTTACCCTTGGCTTTACCCAATCTCCCGAAAGCGTAAAAAGCAAACCAAATAACTACCAAAAACCCCATTCCAATCAACAAAGGTGTAATGGTATGGCCAAGCGAATACTTGGAGTAGGCAAAGATCCCTAGGATTACAAAGAGCGTCGCTACGCCAAAGTGGAGGAACATAAAAAAGGTCCATAAGGTAGGATTCGGGCCAAATACCCCATGAATCGTACTTTTTCCTTCGCTAAACGAACTGATTTCCAGATGGAGCTGTGGCGACCAAAAATTCGTGGCCTCTTTCGTAAATCGGATATAAACATGTTCGTCGATCCGTTTCAGCAAAAAGGGGTCTTTCGCCTTAATGTCAAAAGCTGCTTTTAGAATTTCCGGATTTGTGTAAAGCCGAATATCGAACCGCGGTCTGAGAACAATCTCGTTGACTAGGTCGCTCATTATTCATGGGTTAAGTATAGAAAAGGTAGCTACTTTTCTTTATAAATAGTACTACTTTTGCCAAAATTTAAAGATATGAGTGGCATTGTGGCCATTGTAGGAAGACCAAATGTAGGAAAGTCCACGTTTTTTAATCGGTTGATCCAACGTAGGGAGGCGATCGTTGATGCGGTGAGTGGAGTGACCCGCGACCGACACTATGGAAAAAGCGATTGGAATGGAAAGGAATTTTCCGTGATTGATACCGGGGGATATGTACTAGGCAGTGATGATATCTTTGAACAAGAAATTGATAAGCAGGTAGAATTGGCCATAGACGAAGCAGATGCCTTGTTGTTTATGGTAGATGTTGAAGCTGGAGTTACCGGGATGGATGAAGATGTGGCACGCCTCCTTCGTAAAGTGGATAAACCCGTTTTTTTGGTGGTAAACAAGGTAGACAATGCACAACGTCTGGCGGACGCGGTAGAGTTTTACGCCCTGGGCCTTGGAGAATATTACACCGTATCCAGTAGCAATGGCAGTGGGTCCGGAGAACTTTTGGACGCTTTGGTAAAGGTGTTGCCGGAAGATAGTGCCGAAGAAGATGAGTTACCACGCTTTGCTGTGGTGGGGCGCCCTAACGCCGGGAAATCTTCCTTTATTAACGCTTTGATCGGAGAAGAGCGATACATTGTTACCGATATTGCCGGAACCACTCGGGATAGTATCGATACACGTTATAATAGGTTTGGGTTCGAGTTTAATTTGGTGGATACAGCAGGTATTCGGCGAAAAGCGAAAGTGAAAGAAGACCTTGAGTTTTATTCGGTAATGCGTTCTGTCCGGGCTATTGAACATAGTGATGTCTGTATCTTGATCTTTGATGCTACCCGAGGTTTTGATGGGCAGGTTCAGAATATTTTTTGGTTGGCACAACGGAACAACAAAGGTATCGTGATCCTGGTAAACAAATGGGATCTGTTAGAAAAGGAAACGAATTCTGTAAAGAGGTATACCGAAACCATTAAAAAGCAAATAGCACCCTTTGTAGATGTGCCCATTATCTTCATTTCGGTGGTAAATAAGCAACGTATTTTCAAGGCCATAGAAACCGCCGTCTCCGTTTACCAGAACCGCAGTAAGAAAATAAAGACTAGGGCACTTAATGATATAATGCTTCCGATAATTGAAAAGAATCCTCCTCCGGCCTATAAGGGAAAGTACGTGAAGATCAAATTTTGCACCCAATTGCCCACTTCATATCCTCAATTTGCTTTTTTCTGTAATCTGCCGCAATATGTTCGGGACCCCTACAAGCGATTTTTGGAAAATCAATTGCGAAAGCATTTTGATTTTACCGGGGTGCCTATTACCGTGTATATGCGTAAAAAATAAGTCTGACCATTTCTTTAGCAGCCTTACGTAGTGAATGTGGTATCCTTAAAAGATACAAACCTAACCATCATAAATAAATTGTCGTTTTATATCCGCCAGCCTTTTTTCAATGGCCTGTCCTTAGATCATCCACAATATTTTTTACGCAAAACCAGCTATACCGTTGGAGCAGTAGTAGAACCTTCCGATTGAGCTAGGCACTTCAGTTTTACTTGAAACAAATAACTTCTAAATTATTGATTTTAGGAGTTTTTTGGGTCTTTCTCAGATCATTTATTATTATCTTTTTAGTGCTATGAAATGGATAGTATAGATGATAAAAAGACTACTCGTATCAACCATATTGTTGTCTTCCTTTGTGCTCTCCGGACAAAATGAAGTGGCAGAAGAGCTCCTGGAAAACATCCATCTTCACCTCAATAAAACCATCTTTCTTCAAGGTGAACGACTATGGTTTAAGGCCTATGTGCAGGATCAGAAAACGCAGACACCTTCTTTGACTACAAGCAATTTACATGTTGGTATTTATGCGCAGGATGGTAGCGAAATACAACGTAAATTACTTAATGTTCACAAGGGAATAAGTCATGGCAACTTTGCTATAGACTCCACTTTTATTGAAGCGGAGTACACCGTAATTGCCTGGACCAACTATATGCAAAATTTTCAGGAGTTGGAGCCATATCAACAAAAAATAAAGGTAGTTAGAAGGAAGTTCGAGCGCACTCCGGAACAGAAGGGAGCGCTCAGGATTTCACTCTTTCCTGAAGGAGGCCAATTGATCGTAGGAGCGTACAATCAAATAGGAATATTGGTAGAGAATGCAGCGGCAAAAGGCGTTTCAATTACGGGGTTGGATTTAGTGGATAACACTGGGGATGTGATTCAACGGAACATTACTACCAATTCTTTCGGTATGGGAAAGACCAGGTTTTTTGTCGAACCGGGAAAGTACTATCAACTGCAAAAAAAAGATGGAGATGAGATTATTGCAAAGGAAAAGCTTCCTGAGGGGGTTACCGGACAGTTCGGAATAACGATTGACAATAAAGAAAATGATAGGGTCTTGTTCAAAATGATAGGAGCTGAGGATGCCTTTGATGCAGAGGAAGGTACTACCTACCTGCTTGCCGTTTACCAGGACGATTATCTTGGTTTGGAGGATTTTGAGGTAGATAAGGACAAATCAATTATTTGGTTTGATCGTGGTCAGATGCCGTATGGCGTACTCACAGCAGTGTTGTTCGATACGAAGTTGGAACCTATAGCGCATAGAATGTTCTTCAATCATAGTATAAACGATCCCGCTGTTTCGGATTTGGAAATTGAACACTGTTTAACCGCATCTGGCGATTCCCTTCAATTGAACATTCTCCTACCAAAGGATACTAAACAAATCGCTAACCTAAGCCTTTCGGCACTTCCTGGTACCACTACTGCCTATGAATCCGGGAATTCGATCATCTCCTCCTTCCTGTTGCAACCTTACGTTAAGGGTAAGTTTCAGGACCGGTATTTCTTTGAGGCACAGGACAGGCAAAAACGTTTTGAGTTGGATAAGCGTTTGCTAATAGAAGGGTGGGGAAAGTATGATTGGGATTCCAGGAAACTTGAAAAAGTAAGGCTGGAATTTGAAATGGAAGACGGTGTTGATGTTTCGGGTAAAATCTATAATGAAGAGGTAAGACCCGACGCTAGGGTAGTCTTTCGGACCGATTTGTCTGGGGCCATAGGATTTTTAGAACTGGAGCGCGATCAGTCCTTTAAGGGCAGTGCAGCCCTTTTCAATGGGGATTCTCTTGGGGTGAGTTTAGCTGGAAAGGCGGGCAAACTCCGTAAGCCAAGAGCTCAAGTAAACATAGGAGATTTACAGCAGATGCGTTCAAAGGTAAACACCTTGCGCATAAACACCTCCTTAAACCAGGAAATTGGCATTGGAGAACTACAATTTCTGGACCAGCCTTTGAACATTTCAGAAAGAACCATTGCCTTGGATGAGGTCACGGTATCGGGCAAAAGGCAGTCGAATAATACCTTTCAGATCTCTGCTCTGGTCGAAGGTAGGTTAATTGGGGATGAGGAAATCAAATACTATCCTACCGTAGTGGGTTATCTGGGAAGATTGGGGTTTATGTTGTCTTTTCAAAATGGCGGATGGCAATTGAAAGGTATGCGGCGCGGTGCCTCTGGAGTGCAGCCTACAGTTCCCGTTTTTATGGAAGGTGCTTTGGTGGACGCTTCACAGCTTGTGGGGATGCCTCTGCGCGATGTGAAAACAATCGCCTTCAGTAAAGCTGGAATAGGTAGTTTTGTCTCAATAACGCTAAACACGAATTATATTCCCCTGCACCAGCGCAACCAATTTGTGAAATTTGCAATCGAAAAGGGGTATGCCCGACCTCAGGAATATTTCAGCCCCGATTATCCGGATTACACTAGCCCGGTCTTCCAAAACTTTGGAGCATTAGATTGGAAAGCGAATATCAATGTTGGGGATGAATTCCCAACTTTAGTAACGGTACCACTGAAAGAACAAGAACAAATTCGACTTTTTATAGAGGGGATGACCGCAAATGGCACCCTAATCGCTGAAGACCATTTGATTAACCTAACCCAGTAATACCCGTATTGTAGTAGGGAATAAAGCCGAAATTCCTAAGGTTTCAGGTTAAAACGTTTTTTAGAAAAGACACAGGGGATAATCCCCGGGATCACATCCGTAACAGCTGACTCATTTGGGTTGCATCAGGTTTTTAACAATGTTGGTTCGTAGCAATGTAGATGCGGTAATAAATCCGGCAAAGAGCGCACCGGCTACGCCACAGGTAACGATATCCTGACCGGTCAAATAAAGATTTTTAATTGGTGTTCTGGGCTGGAGAAACCGCTGTTTGTACCGTTCCGGATTGTGGTCTATACCGTATAGCTCTCCTTGGTCATAATTCATAAAGTGCTGGGTAGTTATCGGACTCGAAAGCTCGTAATAATCAACTTTTCCTTGTAACTGCGGTTCTCTTTTGTAAAGCTCCGCCAGAAGGCGTTGTGCTATTTTTTCTTTTAGCCGTTCGTAGTCTTCTCCACGCTTCTTCCATGAGGTACCCTGCCAGTCCTGAAAAACAGCATAGGGCATAGCGGTGATAATATCTATTGTGCTCTTTCCAGGATAACGTTCTTCCCAACTGGGGTCCTTTGCAGCGGGAAAGGAAATATAAACCACGGGAAAAGGCTGTTCTACATCCTTTTCGTATCTGGCCGTGCAACCGTCGTGATCCAAATCGTCCGGATAGATCCAATAATTAGCCTTAGGCAATTGTAGCGCATCCGGCGAACCATTTAAGCCAATGTACAAGCATACATGGGCAATAGAAGGGGTCACATTTTTAAGTGCTTTATCCAGGCTATGTTTGCTGGAAATGTTTTTGGGGAGTAATTTTCCATAGGTATTCATTACACCAGCACCACTTATAATCGTATCCCCGGTAAATACTTTACCGTCTTTTAGTGCTACTCCGATGGCCTTTCCTTTTTCAATACAGATTTTTGATACTTCGGCATTGGTCAAAATGCTACCCCCGGCTGCAGCAATTACAGGAGCAATGGTATCTACGATTTGGGCAGACCCTCCAATTGGGAAATACCCACCCTGAAAATAGTGCTTGGCAATAGACACATGCATGGCAAAACTGCTTTGCGATGGCGGTAGGCCATAATCCCCATACTGTCCGGTTAATACTTTGATTAATTCTTTATTGGACGTTAAGGTTTGTAAGACCGAGAGTGTGCTTTGGGTGGCATACTTCAAATAGGACTTCCGCATTTTTTTACCGAAAAACCTTTGTACAAGCACAGGCATTGCTTTTTCGGCAAAATAAGATCTACTGGCTTTTGATACGGTAAAAACTAAATCCACGTACGAATCAATGGCCTGTGCTTCTTCTGGAAAATGCTTTTTTAAGGTGTTCTTAAAATTGTTTACCCCCTTAGGAAAATCATAGATTTTTTCACCAATAACAATGCGATCATAGACATCACCCATATCCGCCCATCGCAATTGGCCATCCGAAACATAATCGAACATTTTTTTGAGTACCCCATCTTCACGGTGTACCTCGCCAATATAGTGTATGCCTACATCCCATTCGTAACCTCTGCGCTTAAAAATATGAGTGTATCCTCCGGGAGTATAGTGTCGTTCCAGGAGTACTACTTTTTTACCTGCTTTTGCCAGGCAAGCCCCTGCAGCGAGGCATCCCATTCCTGATCCGATTAAGACCACATCATAATGGTCGGCAACAGTATGCTTTTTTTTGTAAGACTGTACCATAACACCTTGGATTTTGCCAATAAGTTACGGTTTTCTGCGATCTATATTTGGGTAAGGAAGACAGACTACCAACCGCCGGAAGCACCACCTCCTCCGAAGCCACCTCCTCCGAAGCCACCTCCAAAGCCACCTCCACTACCGAATCCTCCTCCTGAAGAGCCCTTATAGCCGCCGCGACCCATATTGCTTAGGATAATAATATCCCAAATATCCAAGCCAGATCCTCTTCTCCCACCCCTACGGTTGCCACCCCCGCGATTACCCCTGCCGATAAGGAGTAGCACTATTATGAAAAAAACAATTATAGGTAACAACCTTCCTAGCCGAAAGCCCTGGTTATTTCCAAAAGTCCGATCTTCTTCGAACTGTCCGGTCAAGACCTGGAAAATTGCATCTGCTCCGGCATCGAGTCCACCGTAATACTCCCCTTGTTTAAATTCCGGGATAATTACTCGTTCAATGATACGTTTACTCATCAGATCGGTCAGAAATTCTTCTACCCCATATCCGGTGTTAATTGCTATTCTTCGGTCATCACGGGCAAGCAAGATCAAAATCCCGTTATCCTCATCGGCCTGACCAATACCCCATTTTTCACCCCATTGAGCGCCAAGGTAATTGATGTTTTCCCCTTCAGTAGATCGAATAATAGCGACTACAATTTGTGTAGAGGTACTATCCGAGTAGCGGATAAGTTTTTGCTCTAATGCATTTTTTTCAGTTGAGTTAAGGAGATCAATGTAGTCGTAAACACTGGTTTGATCCTGAATGCGCTCAGGTTTTGGAGGAATTTCAAATTGGCCCCAGGCAAGGACAATCCAAAAGAAGGATACAAATAGACTAACCTTTTGAAACCTCATCACTCAACTCATTAGTGTCACCATGATACCATGGAAAGTGGGTTTCAAGTTCTTTGCCTGCTTTCAGAATACCTTGAATAATACCCGTTTTGAAATCCCCCTTTTTAAAGTGCTCTTGAATAACGTCCCGTGTTGAATCCCAAAATCCTCTTGGAACTACCCGATCAATACCGCGATCCCCGTAGATCACAAATTTATGGTCGTGCACAGCTACGTAGATTAACACCCCGTTTTCATCTTTGGTGTTATCCATTTTTAAAAAATGGAATACCTGCTGAGCACGACTAAAATGATCAATTTTGGCAACGGCCTCTATGTGTACCCGGATCTCTCCTGAAGTGTTTTTTTCTGCTTCCAGAATGGCATTTACAATTTCCTGCTCTTCGTGTGGTGCCAGAAAGTCTTCAACCTCAGACATCCTCAATCAAAATTAAAGTCCACTTCAGGAGCGTTTTCAGCACCTGGGTCTGCTTTGTAGCGCGGCATTTCTTCAAAACCGAACCATCCTGCCAAAATTTTTCCTGGAAATTTGGTAGTGTGAATATCATAAATATTCACTTTTTCATTGTAGCGGTCCCGGGCTACATTAATGCGATTTTCCGTTCCCTCGAGCTGGGATTGCAATTCCAAAAAGTTTTGATTGGCTTTAAGATCAGGATAGCGTTCTACGGTAACCAAAAGTCGGGACAATGCAGAAGATAGCCCGGTCTGTACCTGCTGAAATTGTGCAATGGCTTCCGGACTAATGTTGTCTACATCTAAAGTGGTAGCGGTGGCCTTTGCTCTGGCTTCAATAACGTTGGTCAAGGTCTCTCTTTCAAAATCGGCTGCCCCCTGAACGGTTTTTACTAAATTGCCGATAAGATCATTTCTACGTTGATAAGAACTCTCTACATTGGACCAGGCGGTTTTTGCATCGGCTTCTAATTCAACCGCTTTGTTGTTAAAGCCTACGGCCCATTGGTAAAGTACGAAAGCCAGGACGGCCAGAATGATTACCGGAATTAACCATTTTTTCATTTTGCTAGTGTTTTAGTAGTTATATACGTGCTATTGGATTAGTAGGCTACTTGGGAATATTGTTACAGGAATTAAAGTTGTTCCTTAATTTTTAGAAGTTCAGCCTTTACCTTTTGTAGTTTTTCTATTACCTCAAAATTAGAGAGGGTCTTGTGCTTTTCTTCTTTGAGATGCGTTTTAGCACCTTCCAGGGTAAACCCACGTTCTTTCACCAGATGATAGATCAACTGTAAGTTCTTAATATCCTGGGGTGTAAATTTGCGGTTGCCTTTTGCATTTTTTTTTGGGCGCAACACATCAAATTCTTTTTCCCAGAAGCGGATCAAAGAAGTATTTACCCCAAAAGCTTTGGCTACCTCACCAATTCCATAATAGCGCTTTTCTGGCAGTTCTACATGCATTTAGTCAAGGGATTGATTTTCCTGATTGGCAAATTTGAGCATGTTTTCAAACTCTTTTGCCGTCAAACTTCCATAGTAGAAATTGATAGGATTGATTTTTTCCCCGTCTTTCCATACCTCATAATGCAAATGCGGGGCCTGTGATCTACCGGTATTTCCTATGAAGCCTATTAAGTCACCACGTTTCACTTTTTGACCGGAGGTAACGTTGTATTTGCTTAGATGGGCATAGAGACTCAAATAGCCATAGCCATGATCTATACGAATGTGTTTTCCGTAGCCCGACGATCTATTGTCGGCACGAAGTACTTCACCATCACCAGTTGCATAAATAGGAGTTCCTCTTGGAGCGGTAAAATCCATGCCTTTATGCATTTTTCTTGCTTTGGTAAACGGATCCGTTCGCCAGCCAAATCCGGAGGCCATTCGGATCAGGTCCTCATTGCGTACGGGTTGTATTGCTGGAATGGCCGCCAATAGTTTTTCTTTTTCTTCGGCCAACTTGGCAATCTCATCCAGTGATTTGGATTGGATGACCATTTGCTTTTGAATGATATCCAATCGTTTGGAGGCATTGATAATGATTTCAGAGTTGTTAAAGCCTTCCAGGGATTTATAGCGGTTGACACCACCAAATCCTGCCCTGCGTTGTTCTTCCGGTATGGGATTGGCTTCAAAATAGAGTCGGTAAAGGTTGTTATCGCGCTCTTCAATATTCGCTAAGACTTGCTCTATTTGTTCCATTTTCTTGTCTAGAATATCAAACTGAAGCTCATAATTTTGAACCTCCCGGGCCAAAGACAATTCCTTTGGGGTATTTACCAAATTGGTATTCAGTAAGAAAAGTAAACCGAGAAAGCCAAATAGTGCAGCGCCTAATACAAAAAGGGTAATATTACGATACCTTTTAGACTTTTTAGGTTCAATCTTTCGGTAGGAAAGGGTATCGGGATCGTAATAGTACTTGACTTTAGACATGAAGGTAAATTATCCTATTTTTGAACGTTCCTATTTCGGTAACAGACAAATATAAAAATTGTTTTGTACCAAATGTTAAAATTATTTAAAGCTTAACTCCCTGTATGACGTCTCAAAAGGTTAGAGAACAGTTTTTAAACTTCTTTACGTCCAAAGCACATAAAATAGTTCCGTCGGCCCCTATGGTCATGAAAAACGATCCTACTTTAATGTTCACCAATGCCGGTATGAACCAGTTTAAAGAGTTTTTTCTGGGGATTTCAACACCAGATGCAAAGCGAGTAGCAGATACTCAAAAATGCCTTCGGGTAAGTGGAAAACACAATGACTTGGATGAGGTGGGTAAAGATACCTACCACCACACCATGTTTGAGATGCTAGGGAATTGGAGTTTTGGAGATTATTTCAAAAGAGAAGCCATTATATGGGCCTGGGAGTTACTGACCGAAGTCTACAAAATTGCCCCGAAAAATCTGTATGTTACCGTTTTTGAAGGTAGCACGGATGCAGATAATTTGGAAATGGACCGGGAGGCCTATGACTTCTGGAAGGCGATCCTACCGGAGGATCGGATACTAATGGGGAATAAGAAGGATAATTTTTGGGAAATGGGCGAACAGGGGCCCTGTGGGCCTTGTTCTGAAATACATGTGGATATTCGTTCCGAAGAAGAAAAAAGTAAGGTTTCCGGATCTGAACTGGTCAATAAAGATCACCCACAGGTGGTGGAGATCTGGAATCTGGTCTTTATTCAATACAACCGGAAAGCCAATGGAAAACTAGAAGACTTGCCGGAAAGACACGTGGATACTGGAATGGGTTTTGAACGCTTATGCATGGTCTTGCAGGGAAAGCAGTCGAATTATGATACGGATATTTTTACACCGCTAATTCGGGAGATTGAAGCCATAACGCGCAAAACCTATGGGAAAGACGAAGCACTTGATGTGGCTATTCGGGTGGTGGCCGACCATGTACGCGCAGTGGCCTTTGCCATTGCGGATGGTCAACTTCCAAGTAATACTGGTGCAGGATATGTGATTCGTAGGATCCTGCGTCGTGCTGTTCGGTATGGGTTTACTTTTCTGAATGTAAAAACCCCTTTTATTTATCGTCTTGCAAAGGTATTGGCGGCACAAATGGGGTCTACTTTTCCGGAATTGAAAGAACAATTACAACTTATTGAAAATGTTATTAGGGAAGAAGAAAGTTCGTTCTTAACAACACTGGAACAAGGGCTTGTGCTATTGGATACGGTGATCAAGAAGACGGAGGGAAAATTGGTGGACGGAGAAAAGGCCTTTGAACTCTATGATACCTTTGGCTTTCCCATAGACTTAACCTCATTGATTTTAGAGGAAAAGGGGCTTGCTTTGGATAAAGAAGGGTTTGAAAAAGCTTTGAAAGCCCAAAAAGAACGTTCCAAAAAAGCTGCTGAAGTCGCCAAGGAAGATTGGCTGGTCGTGAATGAGGATGCTACTGCTCATGAGGTGGATTTTGTGGGCTATGATACCTTGGTTGTAGAACATACTCAAATTATAAAATATCGTAAAATATCGTCCAAAAAAGAGGGCGATTTATTTGAAATAGTTTTAACCCATACTCCCTTTTATCCAGAAGGAGGCGGGCAGGTAGGCGATAAGGGATACTTGGAAGAAGCAAATGGCGACGTGGTTTACGTTCTCGACACAAAAAAGGAGAATAATCAAATTGTTCATTTTGTCAAAGACTTACCGAAAGATCCTACCCAATCGCTTAAAGCCGTAGTAGATCAGAAACAAAGACAGCGTACGGCTAGCAACCACACCGCAACACATTTATTGCATCAGGCATTGCGAGAAGTACTTGGAACGCATGTAGAACAGAAAGGATCGGCTGTGCATTCCAAATATTTACGATTCGATTTCTCTCATTTCGCCAAAGTAACTGTTGAAGAATTACACCAGGTAGAAGGTTTTGTAAATGCTCGGATTGACGGACAAATCCCCTTGGAAGAGCAGCGTTCCATCCCCATGGCCGAGGCAATTGAGCAAGGCGCTATGGCGCTTTTTGGGGAAAAATATGGAGACACTGTGAGAACTGTTCGTTTCGGGAAGTCTATTGAGCTTTGCGGGGGTACGCATGTAAAGAATACAGCAGATATCTGGCATTTTAAAATTATTTCCGAGGGCGCGGTTGCGGCTGGGATAAGAAGAATAGAAGCCATAACTTCAGATGCGGTTAGGGATTTCTACTTCACTAATAATCGTACCTTACACGAGATACGAGATCTTTTAAACAACACTAAAGATCCGGTAAAGGCAGTTACCGATCTGCAGGATGAGAATACCCGCTTAAAGAAGCAGGTGGAGGGCTTGCTTAAAGAGAAAGCCAGGGGATTAAAGGCAGAACTTCTGGGGAATCTTACCGAGCAAAATGGAATTAAATTCCTGGCCAAAAAAGTAGACCTGGATGCTGCCGGAATGAAAGATCTATTGTTCGAAATGGGCAATACAACAACCAATCTGTTTGCGATACTGGCTGCGGAACGCGATGGAAAAGCGGCATTGGCCTGCTATATTTCCAAAGATCTTGCCTTTGAAAAAGGATTGAATGCAGGTAAGATTGTGCGCGAAATAGGAAAGTATATTAAAGGCGGTGGTGGCGGTCAGCCCTTTTTTGCTACTGCTGGAGGTAAAGATCCTGGTGGCATCCCGGAAGCACTGGATAACGCAAAAATGTACCTTAAATAGATGAGGCTGAATACGCCAAAAGTGGGAAATACTAACTGGAAGTATATCCTAGGAGAGATCTTTTTGATCTTTGTAGGGATTAATCTAGCGGTTTGGTTCAACAATTGGAATGCTTCCAAAGCGATCAGCAAGAATAAAGAGCAAGCTGTTTTAAAAATTGAAGGTGAAATACAAAGCAATTTGGAAGAATTGCAAAGTAGCTGGGAGCGAAACGGAAGCATACCGCTTTTTATTCAGGATTTTCGGTCACTTACTACGGATGATGAAGACAGAGTGCTCATTACCGTTACTGAAATGCAAGACTTTAAGACAAAGTACTCCAGTTTTTTTACGCCCTTGGATTCGCTTGATGTAGGTTCCGATAAATTTGCCTATACCTACGAGACTTTTATAAATCTTGAGATTGCTGCACTTAGCAAAATTGCTTGGGAAACCTCTAAATCTACCGGTATCTTCAATGAATTTGAGTTTGATTGCTTATATGGTCTAGAGAGTATGTATAATCTGCAAGGCTTGGTTAAGCAAGAATATGGTAATGCCTTGGAAGCACTGCAAAAAGAGGACATTGATAAACTGATACGGGTTTTAGTGTTTATAGATCAGTTGGATGACCAGCTAGAGGAGAAGTACCAGGAGATGTTGCAAAACCTGAATGATTGTAAGTAGCATCTTTCGGCGGGGTTTTGGTAAGGATCGTAATTAAGTTGTTGTTATGAAAAAAGTTCTGGCCGGTGCGCTGATCACATTGACGATTGTTCTTGTCTACAGGTCTTGCAGGGAACAAAATGAAGTGGAGAAACAGCTTGTTGAAGACACCTCGCTACTACAAAAAGAGATTGAGAATGTGGCAAAGCTAATAGTGACCGAAGGCCATTTTGCACAGGTATACAGCTATGCCGATTCCAAAGAATTGTTTGGTGTTTTGTTAACAGCTGATAAGAAAGCTTTAGTGGTAGTGAATGCTGAGGTACAGGTTGTTTATGACTTAACTACCATTCAATTTGAAATGGATGCCGAAAGTAAGACGGTGGTAGTGAAGAACCTGCCTGAACCTGAGGTAAAGATATATCCGGATTTCGAATACTACGATATTTCCGCAGATTATTTTAATCCCTTTGAGGCCTCGGATTACAACACCATAAAAAAGACGGTAAACAATGCGATACTTCAGAAAGTTAAAGCTTCGTCCTTATTAACCAATGCCGAAAACAGGATGGTCACAGAATTAAGTCAATTTTTGGTGATCACCCGCTCTCTGGGTTGGAAACTGGTCTACAACAAGGCTCCGGTTACCGATCCGAAAATATTGGAGCGATTAATGGATTGATCTATTCTAGGTTTGCGGTGATGGTACGATTTACACCTTAACACTTCGCTTATCGCTTAATGCTAATCCATCATCAATAAGGTGACCCACTTCCGGACAGTGTTGTTTCACGGTTTCCAAATGTGCCTTGACGTTTTTAGCCAATTCTTTTTTACCTCCAAGCACTGCCAATTCATACAGTTCTACAGGTAGTAACCAATCCAAAGGAAATCGTTCTTTGAATTCGTTAAAAAGCTTGCTTCGGGATACTGTGGTATCTACACCTTCCCGATAGTCCCGAACCCGGCTATAATAACTTTCCAGTTTTAATTTCTCACTATCTCTAGCTTTTTTAATGGTAGTCTCGGTCAACTCATGCGAAATGAGATTAAAACTTTTGAGATTCGCAGGCCCGTTGAAGGCAGAAACGATCTCCCGGCCTACAGCCATATGATATAACCCCCACTCAGGTAGAAAAAGAGGGGTTTCATCATGGGTCACTTTGCAATGGGCTAATGTAATTAGTATGATCTTTCCGTAAAGGTTTCGTGTTCCGGTAATGATTTCACCCTCAACAATAACACCACCTTCAAATTCCAACCGTACACGTTCTCCCTCAAAAATGTTATACGCTTTAAGGTCTCTGGGACTCATATCTTCAATGGCCAGATTAATACCTTTGAGCTTCCCGACCGGAGAGCCAAAACCCTGGGGGTGGTTTTCTACCCCATGGCCCACCAGTTCTTTTTCTCGATAGGATAAGGCTGTTGGGCCTACTGTTCGTAGATAGATAGGTGCTCCTTCATAGGAAATAATATTGTTGAAATGACCAGAAATCTGAAGTCCTGTGCTGAGTTCAACAGTGCCCAGCGCTTTGGAATCAACTAATTTTCGTACTCCTTTTAGCCCGCCGGTACGCAGTGCCATTGTATTGGCAAAGTCTTCTAAGACCTGACTGAGATGGGCAAAATCTGGGGTTACGAAAAGCTGCGGCTGCGGTTGGGTAATATCAAATTCGGTATAAGCCGCCTTCATAGAATACGGAAGTTTTTGTACCTCGTCTGTCATGCACCAGGTGCTTTCCCCAATAGAAGAGAGCAGGCCGGCACCATATATCTTTGGCCTATCTGCGGAACCTATAAGGCCGTATTCTACGGTCCACCAATGCAGGTTTCGGATCAAAGCCATTTCACTGGGTTTTCCCATATTTTCCTGCAGATGGGCAACGCGTTGTTCTGCCGCTTCTATTTCAGTTGCAGAAGTACCTTCCGCTTCCTTTATGATGGAAAGATGGCGCACCGCATCGTACAAGTCGTAGTCTTTCGCACTAGAGATGGCCTTTGCACCGATCTCACCAAACCTTCGGAGATACTCGGCATATTCCGGATTGGCAATAATTGGCGCATGGCCCGCACCTTCATGTATTATATCCGGCGCAGGAGTATATTCTATATTCTCCAATTGACGTATGTCCGAAGCAATCACCAATACATTGTATGCCTGAAACTCCATAAACGCAGATGGCGGAATAAAACCGTCAACAGCAACCGCTGCCCAACCAATCTCTTTCAGTATTCGATTCATGCCATACATATTTGGAATGTGATCAATGGAAATACCAGTCTTTTTAAGTCCTTCCAAATAAGAAGAATGGGCCACTTTACTTAAGTAATCCACATTTTTACGCATCACATAACGCCAAACGGCCTGGTCTATAGGGGTGTAGTCCTCGTAGTTTTGTGGCTTAATGTATTGCTTCAGGTGTTCCGGAAGTTTGTCGAGTACCGGATTGCTTTCATAGGCAAGATGCTCCATGGTATCTAATTTTGTATTTTGTTTCCTTTTGGGTCGTAAAATTCCCGCATGGTAAAAGCGGCAGGCCCCGGCCCTTTTTTACCCAGCACCTCTAATTTTTCTTTTGCCATTTCCAGAGTTGGGTGTACGCCTTCCGGGAGCCACCAAAGCACAAATTGAGAAGGTGCTTTCAAATCGAACCATTTTCTTTTATTCCGCAAAAAATAACTGTGCACGCTACCGTACACAAAATCACGTAAAGAAGCTACATCTTCCCATACGCTTATATTCACTGCTAGCATCTCATCCTTAAAAGGAGATTCTATATAGCTCGCAGACCGACCCTGCTCGTCCTTCAATCGCCATAGAAACCCTTTGCTTTCTTCCGCAAACCGATTTACAGGCTCCAGAAAGTCAACAAATTCTTTCATGATAGGGTTATCCAGGGAAGCTTTGAACCTTGCAATATTGGCTTGGGCAAGGTGATAATGCATCTTCTTGTTTTCTTTTAAATGTAACTATTTTAGATAATAAATAGAAATTTTGATTGTTTTGAAGTAATAAATACTTTTAAAGTGTTTTGATTTAGGAAAAAAAACTATATTGCTTGTATAAACAGTAGCGAAAAAGGAAATGATATGATACCCGCCCTGGATACCATAGATCGAAAAATTCTCAAAATTTTGGAATCGGATGCTAAAACGGTAGCCAAAACCATAGCGGAACGGTTGAATATGACCAAAACCCCGGTTTATGAACGTATCCGAAGATTGGAGCAGGAAGGCTATATTCAAAACTATGTAGCGGTAATCGATAAGGAGAAGATAGAACCCAGCATTACCGTATTTAGCTTTGTTTCCTTAGAAGCACAAAAAGGAGCCATGATGGACGCTTTCTTGGAATTAGTACGTCAATTTCCTGAGGTGGTCGCTTGTTTCGTGGTAGGGGGAGAATTCGATTTTTTACTTAAAGTAGTGGTTAAGGATCTGGATGCCTATTATGATTTTGCAAAAGGTAAGATTGCAAATTTGCCTAACATTGGGGCTGTAAAAAGTGCATTTGTCCTCAAAGAAGTAAAGGATGAAATGCGTTTTCCCCTTTTATAAAAGATAGCGAAGAACCTACCGTTTCAAAACAAACAATAAACACTCAAACTATATGGGGTAGATTCTTCGCTCAATTTTGTTATGTTTTCGCCACTTTAATTTGCCGCAATTTCTCGCTCCGGAGGATAGGCGTCCAAAATTTCAGAAACAAATTTTCGAATCCGCTCCTCTTTTTTATCAATATTATCAATATTGTTCAAGGTACCGACTCCGCGCCCTTGCCAAACCAATTCTTTACTGCGGGTATCTATAAGATCAATATAAAGGGATCCCTCTGTTCGCGTAGATACGGATGGGCCAAAACCGCCCCCCCAACCGGGACCCCAGAGCCATGGATTATAAAAACCACCAAAGCCCCATGGGCCAAAGCCGCCCCAGCCCCAACCCCAGCCCCAGCCAAAGTTGTTGTTGTATACGTCTACCTGTTCCCGCTCTTTGGTGAAGATGCTAACTAGCAGATCCGGCCGGTCGGATTTTACAAATCCTTTGGAGGCCATCTCGGCGTCTATGGCTGTTAGTATTCTTTTCTTATCCAGATCGGAGATTTGCGCTTTATCAATGCCCGTTTTGTAGTACGCATAGGTTTTATACGTATTAAAACGCGCTTCGCGATCATAATCGGAAATCACACGTACAGAAACACAAGAACTTAGAAAGACAAGTGCAAGAATGGGTAGTAAAAGGGAGGATATCTTTTTCATAGTAACTTTTTTTGAGGTTAACGAGAGCAATTTTTTCAAATTTATCACAAATATTATGCCGAAAATCGGGTTATTCCTGCCTGTTCGTTTTTTTATTGTAACCATAAGGGCAGTGCCTGCAACCACTTTCGCAACAGTGCCCTCGCTTAAGGAGGTATTGTTCCGTAAACACCCGATATCCCTCTGGGGAGAGATAAAAATCTCCTTCTTCTAAAGGTATGTATTTCTTCATGCAATCAAAAGCTCCTTAACTCAAAATTAAAGCGCAATACTGGTATTTGAAAATTAAATATCGCAATCAGTGCGCCGTTGTCTATAAAGTGATGGGTTTGATCGATCTTTCCGCATTTGCCTTAAAGAATAGAGTATATTTGTGTACCCCACAATAGAATAGTTCGTAAAAGGACTGTAGTATGATATTGGTTTTTAAACATTTCTTCAGGAAGAACTATGTGGGTCTTACGCTTTGGCCTTTCATTATAGTAAAAGAGAACATTTACAAGGAGGACACTGTCCTTATTAACCATGAAAAAATTCATTTGAAACAGCAACTGGAATTACTGGTGTTACCTTTTTATATTTGGTACATCGGGGAATGGTTGATACGGACATTGCTTTACCTTGACCGTTATCGGGCGTATCAAAACATTAGTTTTGAACGTGAAGCTTTTGCTAACGAAAAGGATCTTGGCTATACAGAACGAAGAAAACCGTACAGTTTTTTAAACTACCTTACCCGCCCCTAATCCTTGGAGTTGTTCAATCAAGAGCTCGATTTCCCGTTTTTAAGAGATAACAAGATTTCGCTCGCAGTAAAACGAGAGGATACGATCCATCCAGTGATCTCAGGGAACAAGTACCGGAAGCTGAAGTACAACCTAAGCGAAGCGAAGAAGCAAGGCCATCATACCGTTTTGAGTTTTGGTGGAGCGTATTCCAATCATATCGCCGCTTTGGCTTATGCGGGAAAAGAATATAATTTCCGAACTATAGGGGTGATCCGGGGAGAAGAGCTAGCGCAACGCTGGCAGGACAATCCCACTTTAAAGTCAGCTGAACATAATGGAATGCAGTTGCATTTTTTGTCTAGGGAGGACTACAGGCAAAAAGAAAAATCCACCGTGCTTTCCCAATTGAGCGACCAATTTGGAGGATTTTATCTTTTGCCGGAAGGCGGTACAAATCTACTTGCGGTAAAGGGTTGTGAGGAAATTTTAACCGCTAAGGACGCCTACTTTGATATTATTTGTAGCTGTGTAGGCACAGGAGGAACTTTAGCAGGTTTGATCAATAGTGCCCAACGTCAACAGCAGGTTTTAGGTTTTCCGGTTTTAAAAGGTATGTTCGTAAAAGATACGATTCGTAACTTTGCCCGTAAGGAAAATTGGGATTTGGTTGCTGATTTTCACTTTGGAGGCTATGCAAAGATCAATGCGCAGCTGGTACAATTCATGAACCATTTCAAAGAAAAAACCGGGATACAACTGGACCCGGTGTACACGGGAAAATTGTTTTTTGGATTGTTTCAAATAATAAAAAGGAACAGATTCAAACCAGGAACACGCATTTTAGCGATTCATACGGGAGGACTTCAGGGAATCTCCGGGATGAATGCTGTATTGAAAAAGAAAAATTTACCGTTAATCCATTGATGATTAAACGTTTTTTTATCATAGTAATGACTGCCACGCTGCTGGTGGGTTGTGGGGCAAAAAAAAGAAGCGCTACAAAGCGAATAGAAGGACAAAAGAAGACCGTATATCAGCCCAACACCGGTCTTGAAGGAGCGAAGTTCAAGAAATCTGAACTCTATCCAATGCCTGAAGATCCGGGTTATTTTAAGAAATTTCCAATAACTTCCACTACGGATTACATCAAAGCGTTTGCAGAAATTGCCCAGTACGAGATGCGGGCTTTTGGTATTCCGGCCAGCATCACTCTTGCTCAAGGGATTTTGGAAAGTGGTTCGGGAAAAGGGGAGTTGACCCAAAAAACCAACAATCATTTTGGTATAAAATGCCATACGGGCTGGCAAGGCGATTTTGATTTTCACGATGACGATGCTAAAGGGGAGTGCTTTAGAAAGTACAACCACCCTATGTTCTCCTTTAGGGACCATAGCATCTTTCTGGCATCTCGCTCTAGATACCGTTTTTTATTCAATTATAGCAGGGACGATTATAAAAAATGGGCCTATGGCCTGAAAAAAGCCGGCTATGCAACAGATAAAAAATATCCGCAAAAACTGATTTTCCTAATTACCAAATACGACTTGGATCAATATGACAGGCAAGTGGTTGAAGGCGGTTTGGAGACGGTTCGAAAACCGAAGCGATATGAAGTGTTTACCCATACAGTGGAAAAGGGAGATACCCTATATGGTATTTCCAGAAAATATGCGATTTCGGTAGATGAGTTAATGAAATTGAATAATCTGGATAGTACCAATATTGATATTGGTCAGGAACTGAATATTCGAAAGCCTGTAACAAAATAAATAATGGTGTCATTTCGAGCGCAGTTGAGAACGAATCTCCGCCTAACCCAATTTCCGGATATAACGAATTGAAAGTAAAAGTTAATCTATGCGATACCAACGGAGCAGTACGCTCTTTGCGGAAGCCAAAAAATATATTCCAGGAGGTGTTAATTCTCCTGTACGAGCGTTTAAAGCAGTAGGAGGAGATCCCATTTTTGTGAAACACGCCAGGGGCGCCTACCTCTATGACGAAGACGATCATCAATACATTGATTATATCTCTTCCTGGGGGCCCCTGTTGTTCGGCCATGGGTACGAACCGGTGGTGCAGGCTGTAATTACAAAGGCTAGAAAAGGCACGTCTTTTGGAATTCCCACGGAGATTGAAACTGAGCTGGCGAGATTGGCTGTGGGAATGGTTCCCAATATTGATAAGATACGTTTTGTTAACAGTGGTACGGAAGCCTGTATGAGTGCAGTACGTTTGGCTCGGGGATTTACCGGAAGGGATAAGATCATAAAATTTGCAGGATGTTATCACGGCCATGCGGACGCCTTTTTGATACAGGCGGGAAGTGGGGCGATAACCTTTGGAAGCCCAAACAGCCCCGGTGTTACGCAAGGCACAGCCAAAGACACCTTACTGGCTGCTTACAATGATCTGGAAGAGGTAAAGACTTTGGTAGCGGCCAATAAAGGTGAAATTGCAGGGATTATTTTAGAACCGGTTGCTGGGAATATGGGCTGCATTGTTCCTACAATGGAGTTTGTTCAAGGGTTACGCAAACTCTGTACAGAGGAAGGTATTTTGTTTCTATTTGATGAGGTAATGACCGGGTTTCGATTGGCGAAAGGGGGCGCACAGGAGGTGTTGGATATTCAGGCGGATATTGTCATGTTTGGCAAGGTCATTGGCGGTGGATTGCCTGTAGGTGCATTTGCTGCACGGGCAGATATTATGCGCTATCTGGCTCCGGAAGGGCCGGTATATCAGGCGGGTACCTTAAGCGGAAACCCCCTCGCCATGAGCGCCGGGTTGGCCATGCTAACCCAAATTGACCAAAACCCAGAAGTTTTTAAAAGCCTGGAACAAAAAACGGAGTACCTACATAAAGGTATAGCGGCTGTGCTCACAGAAAGTGGGGTCCCACATCAGATCAATCGTTTTGGCAGTATGATCTCTGTGCACTTTTGTGAGGATCCCGTAGTGGATTTTACCTCCTCGGCCGAAGGAAATAATGATACCTTCAAAAAATACTTCCACGGTATGCTGGATCAAGGGATATATCTACCCCCTTCGGCATTTGAAAGCTATTTTCTGAATGATGCTATCAGCTATAGCGATTTGGATAAAACCATTGAAGCGGTCAAGACGGTTTTCTAAGTAGTTTGCCCCTTAAAATGGGCATAAAAACTTGTGATAATCGCAAGGGAAGAAAATAGGGTCATTACCGTTCCGGGAACAAAATTGACGTAACCGCCGAGATCAAGGAACACGAAGTACCCCAAATCAGCTAGTCCCCCGGTTATAGCAGCAAGAAAGATAGCATGTTTATTGCCCTTCCAAATGTAGAAAGCCGCAAGAAAAGTAACCAGGCCAATCCATAACAGGTTAAAACCGTGCTGCCCGATAATAGCTCCTGCTGCTTCGGGATAGTCCATTTGTAAAGTAGTGGGGTCAACTTTGTCGGCAATACCGGACACGGAAGCAGCTATGTCATCGGTTACTATTCCTTTCATGGTCATGATCCCTGCAAAAATATGGACCAACCCCCATATGATCCATAAAATCGCTGATACTCGTAACAACATCGATACGTTCTTCATAGATACTACTTTTTACCAAAAATGCAGCAAGGTTAGTAGTTATGCATTAACCTAGGTTAAGAAATGAAATTAGATATTTCGAAGTTTTCCCGATTTGATCTTGCTTAGTGCCTCCGGGGTAATCCCAAGATAGGAAGCGATCATTCGTTGTGGCACCCGTTGTACAATGTTTGGGTAGGTAGCGATAAAGTCCTCATAACGATCAATAGCTGAAGAACTCATCAACATGACTACCCTTTTCTGCAAAACGGATAGTCGTTTCACCAAAGGGGTAACATTTTGATGTTCTTTGGTGATATCCTTTTCACGAACTTGTACAATAGAATCTTCCAAAGCATCGATAAACAAGGTGGTGGGAATTTCAGTGCCAGTGTTATCGGCAATAACCCAGCCTTCCGGGGCGAACATGAAGATGTGTTCCTTCCCTTTTTCGTCAATAAGATAACTTCGTAACAATCCAGATTGCACCACATAGATCCTACTGCGTAATTCGCCCGATTTTTGTAACATCTCACCTTTCTTTACCCGACGGGACTTCATATTTTAAAGATATACATAATAGATTAGGAGCCTCGTAAGGCGGTTTTAACGCCGTCTCCAGCACCTAATTTATGCGAAGTTTTCGAACAACACCATCCATTGATATTATCCTTTCCTTTTTAATTCCTCAAAAATAGCTGTGCTTACCCAATAAATATCCTGATTACTGGTATAGAATAAGTAGTTGCCATCTTTGGATACAAAGGGGCAAAGTTCATGATGCTTGGTATTGATCGCATCGCCCATGTTCACCGCTTCTGACCAGTTCCCATCAGCATTTTTAAAGCTGATGTAGAGGTCACCTCTCCCGTATCCTTCGGTTCGAATCCCACAGAAGATAAGATACGATCCCCGGGGATCAATAAATACGTCCGCCTCATACGCTTGTGTATTGACTGTATCTCCCAGCCTGACTGCCTTTTGAAAGGTTCCCCCGCTAAATTTTGAATAATAGATATCATAATCGGATTGTCTCCTTTCATCGGGGGCAGCCTGATTTGATGAAAAATAGAGCGTTCCGTCATCGGTAAAGGAAATATAGTATTCATTGCCTTCGGAATTTATATTTGGCCCTACATTAATAGGGGATGACCATCCGTCCTCAGTGCGCTGAACGTACCAGATATCCTGGTCCTTTAGATCGCCCTGCCCATCCAGTGCTCTTCTGGAGATAAAGTACAATCTGTTTTCATCCTGAGAAAGAAAAGGGTCGTTATAGCCATATCTTTCATGGGACAGCAGTATTTCTGGTACGGTCCAGGTAGTACCCTCCAGTCGGGAATAGCGAATTTCATTCTTTCCGTTGACGTCTACTCCGTAGTAAAACGCGGTACCTGTAGCATTAAAAACAGAACCAAATTCGGATTCTTCCGTAGAAATGAAATTTGGCGCAAATACTTTTGGGATACGACCGGGTGCTTCCTGTCCCATATACGTCCCTTTTAGACGTATTTTTCGGACCAGGTGTTCGTTTGCGCCATTCGCAATTAGCCATGTACCAATTGCTATGGCTTCAGTGCGAAGGGCAATTTCCAAAGGGGTACTCCCTCTGTTGTTAACGGCATTAATATCCACCTGGTTGGCAATCAGCTTTTCAACAAAAGCCAGGTCTTTATTTAATATAGCACGCTCTAGTAAAGCAGCTCCCTCGGTTTTGGTCCATTCGGTTTCCTCCTCTAGCACAACTAAACGGTCAAATACTGCCGCATTTTTGAATCGGACGGCCATATACAATGGGGTCCTTCCTTCATTATCCCTACTATTGGTAGTTATGCCTTTGGTAATCAAAAACTCAACGACTTCTTTTTGATCACAAGCCACTGCCCAATGCAATAACGATCTACCTCTATCGTCTTGAATAGTAATAACAGTATCCCGGAGTAAACTGTCCAATCGTGCAATATTGCCCTGGCACGCAGTCCTGTATATACTTTGTGCAACAGTAGGAAAACATAGCACTAAAAACAGTGCAATAATGATCAAGTTATTTCGTCTTCGGATCATGAAGAAGGGTATTGTACCATAAGATAGTAGTATTTTTTATGTATTAGAACTAAATTCTGGCCGCGAATACCATCAGATTACTCGGCTTTTAACCGATACTGATACGGATTGCTGCCTGGGGTGTCTTTTTTGAGTTTAGGCAGCCGTTCAAATAAACCGGAGGCCAGCATTTTTTTTTGAAACCGGCTACGATCCAAACTTTCCTGGAGTATGGTTTGGTGCAACTGATGTAATTCCGGCATAGTAAATTCCGGGGGCAAAAGATTGTAAGTAAGATGTTCTTGCTGGATATCTTTCTTGAGTCGGTTTCTGGCCGTGCTTACAATAGTTGTATGATCCAACCACATTGGGGGGAGAGCGTCAAAAGGAAACCATTCGGCCGCCTCATCAAAAAAACCGGGTATCGGATGGGTGGTGGCAATATCCACCAAAGAATAGTACGCTAGGGTAACAAAACGATTGTTGATCCAGTACTCCGGTTTCCAGGGTTTTCCGGTTTGTATAAAATATTCCTGAAACTCGTCGGTAAAGACGCGGTCGGAAGCACCAAAAACCTGGAGGAATTTGAAATGCGGATCTTCCAATCCGGTACGTTCTTTAAGAATAAAGGGCACGGCCTCTTCAACAGACTCCTCTCTTTTTATATAACCTCCTGGCACTACCCACTTGTTTCCGAGTTTTAATAGCAGGCATTTCAACGCCCCTTCCTGGTAACCAATTATGACAAGGTCAATGGAGAGATTGGGCAGGAAGTATTCAGAGCCATGATCCAGCAAATGTTGTAAATCCATAACACAAAAATAGGATTTTGTGTCGATTTGCCACAAAAAAGAATTATATTTGTGACCAACCGACACAATTATAAGAAAATGAAGAAAATAATTCGAATTAGTTTAAAGATTTTAGGCGTGCTGTTGCTTTTGATTATCCTGACCGGCTTTTTGGGCTGGCGCTATTTCAATAGGACCTTCCTGGACTTCGAAACAGATTACAGCGAGCAATTGGAATTTACCGAACGCTCACAAGATGGCTACACCTATTGGGACCGCAATGCCAACGGCATCTTGGATACGTACGAAGACGATCGTCAATCCATTGAAGCCCGGGTGACCGATGCGCTTTCTCAAATGACCCTGGAAGAAAAGATCCATTTATTAAAGGGTTCTGGTATCGCCTCAGCGATGGGCAGGGTGGAACCCGGAACCGGTATTGCCGGGGCGGTAGGTACGATCGTTCCTACCCCAAGATTAGGACTTCCCACGGTGTATTTATCTGACGGCCCTGCCGGGCTACGGATATTACCCACTAGAGAAGGAGAAGACAGGACCTACTATTGCACGGCCTTTCCTATTGCTACCTTACTGGCATCCACCTGGAATGAAAACTTGGTACATGAAGTTGGGAGTGCTATGGGCAATGAGGCTCTGGAGTACGGCATTGACGTGATTCTTGGCCCTGGTGCCAACATTCATAGGCATCCTTTATGTGGCCGCAATTTTGAATACTTTTCCGAAGATCCGCTGTTATCGGGATATATGGGAGCGGCAATTGTGAATGGCATTGAATCCAATGGGGTGGGTACTTCAGTAAAACACTATGTTGCCAATAACCAGGAAACAGAGCGTTTTATGAACGATGTGAAGGTTTCTGAACGGGCCATGCGCGAGATCTATTTAAAAGGCTTTGAGCATATCGTAAAAAAGGCACAACCCTGGACCATTATGTCTTCCTATAACAAAGTGAATGGCACCTATACCTCAGAAAGCAAATACTTGTTAACAGAGGTGTTACGAGACGACTGGGGTTTTGAAGGATTAGTGATGACCGACTGGTTTGGTGGGAAAAACGCTCCGGCGCAAATCAGTGCCGGAAACGATCTGCTAGAACCGGGAACCAAACGGCAATGGAAAGCCTTAACTGAAGCTGCCGAAAATGGAGAACTCTCCACAGCAGACATTGATCGGGCAGCGAGTCGTATCCTGACCTTGATCTTTAACTCCAAGAAAATGCAAGACTACACTTTCGGGAACGCTCCTGATCTGGAAGCGCATGCTACCGTTACCCGTCAGTCTGCTGCCGAAGGGATAGTGTTGCTTAAAAATGAAAATGCGCTACCGTTATCCGCGGGGCAAAATGTTGCGCTCTTAGGGGTTACTTCCTATGGCTTTATTGCCGGGGGAACAGGTTCTGGAGATGTTAACGAAGCCTATACCATATCCCTGGAAGAAGGCCTTACTAATGCCGGATTTGTTATCAATACAGCTGCGAAAGACGCATTTGAGACACATAAGGCAGCGAATCCTGAAGGATTTACCAAGCCCGAGGGAATGGATGCTATATTCAATCCGTTTACCCCACCGGAGATTGCGTATACAGAGACACAACTTAAGGCGATTGTGAGTAGCGCTGATGTAGGGGTCTTCACCCTGGGCAGAAATGCCGGTGAAGGTGGAGATCGCTATGAAAAAGACGATTTTTTACTTTCGCAGTTGGAACAGGACATGCTGCAAGCCACTTCTGAGGCCTTTAAGTCAGCGGGAAAACAAATGGTAGTAGTCATGAATATTGGCGGAGTAATTGAGACCGCCTCCTGGAAGGACAAACCTGACGCCATAGTATTGGCTTGGCAGGGTGGGCAGGAAGGTGGGAATTCCGTGGCTGATGTTTTGAGCGGTGCTGTTACCCCCAGCGGGAAACTACCCATGACCTTTCCTGTGCATCTTGGGGATCACGCTTCCCATACTAACTTTCCGGAAGCCGGGGAAACTATGTCTGTAGCAAAAATGTTGGGGGGACTCATCTTTCCGCCGGAAGAACGCCCTGAAGCTGAAAAAGTACGGAATGAAGATTATACGTATTACGATGAGGGGGTATATGTGGGCTATCGCCATTTTGACAAAGCCGGTCTGGACGTTTCCTATCCTTTTGGTTATGGCCTGTCCTACACTAGTTTTGAATATGGCCCTATAGAAGTAATGATGGAAAATGATACCATTAGCGTAGCATTTACGGTACAAAACTCAGGCCGGGTACCTGGGAAAGAAGTGGTGCAACTTTATGTTGAAAAGGTAAATTCCGGTGTCGATCGTCCTTTGCAGGAACTCAAAGCATTTACCAAGACAAGCTCCCTGGAACCTGAGGCGGTAGATAGCCTTTTGTTACGCATTCCAGTAAAGGAATTGCAATACTGGAACGAAAACAATAACGACTGGGCCCTTGAAAAAGGCAAATACAACATTAAATTAGGTGCTTCGTCCCGGGATATTCGGCAAAGGGTTGAAGTGGAATTGGAATAACAGATTCAGGTCATTGCTTAAGAAAAGGAAGTCATAGCCCATTGCTCAAAAGAGGGTAACTCCACATGTAACAGCTTGCGAATGTTTGTAGTGTCCGGATTGAGCATTGCGGCCCCTTCCGTATCCTGCCAGGCATAGAAGGCAGCATAATCTTTTGCTATTTCTACTCCCAAAATTGGGGTAAGGAAGTTTTTCAAAGCGTTATGTGAAATTGGAGTGTAGGTAAGTGGTTTACCAATCACGGCACTTAATCGCTGTGCAAGATCTTTGCCGGTAATACCTTCGTTTCCTCCAATGGGATACACTTTCCCTAGTAAAACGTCAGTATCCAATGCCGCTGCTACGTAAGTTGCTAGATCCTCCCAGGACAAGTAGTTTACAGGATAATCAGCAGGAATAGTTTGTGGGATGATCCCGTCTTTTAGAATAGTGTCCCTGTAGGCGGTGGAAAAGTTTTCTAGGTATTCTGTAGCGCTTAAGATGGGGGTGTTAGGTAATTTTTCCAGAGCCATACGAACCATCTCCAGCCTTACATCTACACTTGGATAACCTGTGTAGTGCGCGGGAATGGTACTGCTGATAACGAAGATCACTTTGGGATGTTCAGCCTGCTCAATGGCTGCGATTGCATTTTGAGCGATGTTCAGCATTGTTTTCGGGGCCACGGTGGCAGGGATTTGTAACACTACTTGGTCAACCTGTTCAATCAAAGGAAGTAAGGAATCGGTCGAAAAATCAGTAAGAAAAGCGGTGATGTTGCGTTCCTCCAAAACAATTTTACTTGTTTTTGAACGTACAGGTGCTAGGATACGATCCCCCCTTTCCAATAGCCGGTTGGCTATAGTGTTCCCCTGTGCTCCTGTAGCATTAAATAAAAGAATTGTACTCATATTCCACGATTTAAATCAGAATTTTTGCTTGCTAAGGCAAACCTAAATAACTTAGGTATATAAAGTATAACAGTATACTAAAGTATACCGGTATCAAATAGTATACTTAACTAAGAAGGTCTATGGATAAAAAAACAATTACCCGCAAACTACTTCCGGTAATGGACACGATGGAGCTATTGAGTGGACGATGGAAGATAATTATTATGACAACACTCTATCTGGGTGGTACCATGCGGTTTAACGAAATAAAAAACAGTATTCCTAGAATTACCGGTAGAGTGCTGTCTAAAGACTTAAAGTTTTTGGAAAAACATCATATTGTATCTCGACATGTTAAGGATACATCACCAATTACCGTGGAATATACACTTACCAAGTATGGTAAGACCCTGGACCGAGTATTTCAAGCCCTTACGGAATGGGGTATAGCGCATCGAAAAAAGATAATAGGAAATTGATATTTTAAGCCCGCTTTTCCATGCGCCGAATAGGATCTTACCTAATTTCAGTGATCTATTGCCCCGCATCGTGTTACCTAAAATATGGCACTACAAGCTCTCCCAATTCTTCGATAACCTGTTCCACCGGGCGTGAACCGTACTTTAGATTTAAGATGACATGGTTTACACCCAGGTGTTCCAGATTTCGGAGATAGGACAGTAAAAAGTCCACACCGGATTGAAACCCCAGATGAATACTTTTCGGCTGGGCGGCTCTATTGGCCAAAAGGTCAATATAAAGTGATTGCATATAGGGTTTCCAGGGTTGCCCGGTGCGTTTCAGACTGCTTTGCCAGTCCTGAAGTATTCGCTCTAAAAAGTTGAAATTTCTAGGGTAGTATAACCAGCCATCCGAATGTGCTGCGATCCAATCCAATTTTTGTCCGGAATGTCCGGTAACCAGTAAAGGGGTATTCCCCGAGTATTTTGGAACCAGATCAAGGTCACCGGTTAATTCGCCAAAATTGGAGTTGGTATGGATAGGAAAAGTCTGTTGTAGGGCTTTTAAATACCCAAAACTATCCCGAAACAAAGCGCCTTTCTGATCCAGGCGCTTGTTGAAGGCCGGGTATTCTTTTGGACGATCTCCGGATGCTATTCCAAGGAAAACACGGCCTTTTGACAATAGTTGAAGACTGTTTAGGGCCTTAGCCGTATGTATGGGATGCCGAAGCGGGAGAAGTATACTTCCCGTAGCTAAGGCAATGGTTTTGGTATGATGCATGATATGCGTCATATAGATCCAGGGATCGTATAATTGGCCGGCGTCACCGAAGGCAGGATCGAGAAAAGGAACATCGCGAAACCATAACGCTTTAAACCCAAAGGCCTCTGCCCGCTGCGCCAGTGTCTCCTGGTTTTCCATCGGGGCAATAGCTCCGGGATAAGAGGCTATGGGAAAAACCAATCCTAAGGTGAGTTTACCTTTGGTTGCTACTTCAGAAAAGTTGCGCATATCCCTAAAATCCTTGTTGTTTTAAAATGCGATCAGTGGTATGGATCAAGTCCTGTATCTTATTCGGATCATAAGCATCTGAATGGGCGCGTGATAGATAACCCCGAGGATCACCTTTATCATTGTCAAAATAGGCGCCAGAAACCCCTTCAAATTCATCAGATACTGCCAGATCGTACAAAATAGTACTACCCTTACTGGCAGAAGACCAATATTGCCCATAGGCATCTTGAACCATTTTTGTGTTGAGTAAGGACCCGGGATTCACAGCAATGACTCCAAGCTCCTGATGCTTTTCTGCCAAATGCACGCTCCACATAGTTAACGCCAATTTACTTTGGGCGTAGGTCTCGTTAAATACTAGTGTTTTTCTACCCTCCAAGACTGCAAGATCAACGGGTGACTGTGCTGCGGAACTTAAATTGATAACACGAGGACGGGTGGCTCGCTTTAGTAAAGGCAGTATTATATTTGTCAACAGATAGGGCGCCAGGTAATTAACGGTAAAGCGGAGGTCCAAACCTGCGGCATTGTGCGATCGCGCACTTTTGAACACCCCTGCATTATTGATCAAAACATCGATATGTGAGAGCTCCATAGCGGTGTAATTACCCATTTTTTGCACTTGTGATAAGGCTGAAAAATCGGCAACTGTACCATAGACCGTCTTGGTATGGGCTTCTTTTCGGATTTCGCGTATTACAGTTTCCAGCTTCTTGGGATCTCGACCGTGCAGATAAAGATAATGGCCTTCTTTGGCCAGCTGTAGCGCAGCGAGTTTCCCTATTCCATCGGTACTTCCGGTAATTAGAATATACTTTTTCATGATACTAGATAACGAAGTGCAACCTTATGCCAAATCGTCTTTGGCTGCAATAAGGTAATGATGGCCTACAGAACCTTCGGTTCGTGCCTTTAGATGTCGGGCATAGTCTGGGTCTTTCATAAATGCCAGGGCGTTTTCCCTTGAAGGCCATTGAATGATTATCCGCAAGGTCGCGGGGGTTGCAGTGCCTTCTACTTGCTCATGGGTAGCTGTACGTGCAAGGTACTTTCCGCCGTGCTTGGCAACCAATTGATTGGCGGTAGGTAAATAATCAGGGATCCAGGTTTCGGTAGTTGGACTAACATCTAAAACGGAATAGTACGACATAACAGTAAATTTTAAACTATAAATTTTATAGTTACAAAATTAAGTAGGGGTTTGTATCTTCGCAATACCGGTCAAAAAGGATAGTTCATACTATGATGTATCGTGTAAAAGGAAAGGAATACCCATGTTGTACTAGTGTTACTATGGGGATCATTGGGGGGAAATGGAAAACGGTGATCTTGTTCTATTTGATAGAAGGACCACTGCGCTACAACGAAATCCGTAAAAAAATGCCCGGGGTTACCGAACGGACCTTAAGCTTACAACTACAGCAGCTACAAGCAGATGGGGTTATCACGCGCAAGGTGTACACCCAAAAACCGCCTTTAAAGGTAGAATACGCCCTTACCGATTTTGGCAAAACCTTGATCCCCTTGCTACAAACCATAGCGGATTGGGGGGACTATGTTGTAGCAAATCACTCGGATTGAGGGTACTTGTTATCCTTTGTGATCTACACTTCGCACAAATGCACTTTAAGAATTAGCTATGGTGCTGAATTGATAACTACATAACGAATAGTATTCTTCCTCAGGACGTAGTATCGTAGAAGGAAAATGGCGATGGTTGGGGCTATCCGGGAAATATTGGGTTTCCAGACAGAAAGCCGAACGTGGACCGTATTCCTTTTTGCTTTTTCCAATTAGGCCGGTGGGCAAATTATTTCCGGTATAGAACTGCACCCCAGGGGTATTCGTAAATACCTTCATAACTCTACCGCTTTCCGGTTCAACTACAGTGGCTGCATGGTTCGGGTCCCTGATCTCCTTGTTCAAAATATAGTTATGATCGAATCCCCCGGCATATCGCAATTGCTCATTGCGATCGTCAATATCACGCCCGATCGCTTTTGGAGAGCTAAAATCCAAAGGACTACCTTTCAGATCTTGAATTTTTCCAGTAGGAATTTGGTTGGCATCAGCTGGGGTAAACCGATCTGCAAATAGCTGAAGTTCGTGATCAAGTATGCTGGTATTTCCAGCCCCTTTTAAATTAAAATAGCTATGATTTGTGAGATTTACTACGGTGGTTTTGTCTGTAGTAGCCCAATATTCAATAACTAGCTCATTTTCATTAGTCAGGGAATACAGTATCCTGACCTCAAGATTTCCGGGATACCCTTCTTCCCCATCCTGAGACAAATACCGCAACTCAAGCATTCGTGGATCCAATTTTTTTGCCTGCCACACCACCGCGTTAAATCCTTTGGTGCCCCCGTGTAGGTGATTTAGACCGTTATTTTTTACAACTTTATAGTGTTTCCCCGCTAAGGTAAAGGTACCTTTAGCGATCCGATTGGCATAACGCCCTACTGTAGCTCCGAAGTAGGAATGGTCTGCGCTCCGATACCCGTCTAAACTATCAAAACCCAGGACGACATCCTCAAATTGTCCATGTTTATCGGGTATCCATAAGGCGACCAGCGTTGCACCATAGTTGGTGATTTGCGCTACTAGGCCTGCCTGGTTTCTTAAGGTGAAAAGACCCACTTCTTGACCGTCTATTTTGTGATGGAAATTTTCTGCGTTTATAAGGGATAGTTGTATGTCATTCATCATAGAACGGTAAGATACTATAAATGATTAAGTGCACTTAGTCGTTGATTGATCTATCGACATGATCTAATGGGCCTAATTAGAAATAAAATCTATTTTGATCCTTTACGAAACAAAGCAATCAACCCAAACACCGGCCCTACGATCAATACCAAAAACAACCACTGGGGAGCAAGAACAGTTTGTAGATAAGTCACCAATTGAATGCTGACAATTGTAATGGCAAAACCAATACAATTAACGATGGTTAAAGCGGTCCCTTTGATGGCTGCTGGGGCGTTCTTTGCCACCAGGGTTGAGAAGAGGGGGGAGTCGGCAATAACCACCATGCCCCAAAACAGTAAAAAGACGACAAACAACTCGGGATAGGGAACCACAACTACCAAAGGAAACAGTAGGCAACAGCTTCCCGATAATCCTAACGCCCAGCCAGCAGTACGTTTTTCCCCTAGTCGTTGTGAAATAAATCCACCCAGCACACAAGCTAATCCGCCAATGGCGATAATGACAAAAGACAGCAAGGAAACGGCAAAGGTGATTTCGGTATGGATTTGTGAATACGCCGTTAGCATAACAGGAACAAAAGCCCAGACGGTATATAACTCCCACATATGCCCAAAGTAACCAAAGGCAGCGGAACGAAATCCTTTTTCTCTAAAAATAGTGAAGCAGGCCGTAAGCTGTAATTGCTGACTCGCCTTTCGATATGGGCCATCGGGTACACCTAAGACGATCAATAGTCCTCCTAAAAGTGCCAAACCAGAAGTTGCTGCAATCACACCCTTCCAGGGAAGGGCAAAGGCAACGCCTTTGAGCAAATGGGGTAAAGCGGTACCTAGGACGAGCGCTCCTACCAAAAAACTTAAGGATTTTCCCAGTCCCTGATCAAAGTGGTCTGCTGCAATTTTCATCCCAACCGGATAAATCCCCGCCAGGAAAAACCCGGTTAAAAATCGGAACACCAAAATAGTGGAGAAGCTATTTCCTTGCCACAGTATACCCAGGTTGCAGGCTGCTCCTAACAGTGCACTCGCTAGAAACACCTTTGACGGTGAAAAGCGGTCGGTTAGGGTAAAAATGGCGAAAAGTAAGGTTCCAGTAATAAACCCTAACTGTACAGCGGAAGTTAAGTGCCCCAGGGCATGCTGTGGTAATGCAAAAGTAGTGATCAGCTCTGCCATCACCCCGTTACCTGCGAACCATAGGGAAGTGCAGCAAAATTGTGCGATCACGATGAATAAAAGGATATGAGGAGCGGGTTTTGTCAAAGGGTTAAGATCGTTGTTTAAGTATGGCGCTCCCCAAAGTAATTCCAATAGCGACTTGCAATACAACCCCGGACACCCCGCTAATCCTGAGCCACATTGGTAAAGGCTACATAGGCACCAGAGCAGTTCTACGAGCAATTAAAACGGCTATAAGTGGTCCTATAACCCCGCCAATAAAGGCGGAAGAGAGGGCTCCCAGTTGGGGTAGAGAGGCATATGGCAAGTTTTTAGACCCCCAAATAATGTCATTGGCTTTCCAAAGTTGGGTAAGCCCTGCTTGTATAAGGGATACCGAAAGAATTCCTATCAGGATAGCGAGTACTAAGCGCCAGGTTGGTGTTCGTTTTCGGGTGGAAAGATTTTGAGTTATCATTTTTATCGAAAAATAGTACAATTATCGAAAAAGCAATCCAATGACGTCATTTATTGTTGCGGAAGCGGTTGCAGAAAATTGTGAACTGCATACTCCCCGATTGTAGTGCCCAGGCGATGCCCTTCTTCAGAATCGTAGCGAAAATGAATACCGAGATATACCCTGGAAATAGAAGCTTCCCACCCTGCTTCAGAAAAGCTATTGAACGAGCGTGTGGGCGGGTCCATTATGAGCTTTCCTGAAAATGGCCCGGTTTTATCTACTTCTGGGGTGGTCATGGTAAAAGCATACGTATCCCCAGTGCCAAGCGTTGTGGCCAGAACCCGCATGGCGGCAGAACTAGCGGTCCCATGGGCAGAAGGATATGAAGGAAAGGGATAGGTATGTTGGTGGAGGTTGTTCCATGCGGTATCGGGAAGGGTATCGGGGTTGTCGTCGTGCGCTGCCCAGCGTATTGCCGTAAAAGGACGCCAATGGTTGTAGTGAAATTTATTGTCAAATACGTTAACATAGCCGTCGTAAACGGCCATATTCATTAGGGCAAGGGCTCGTGCTCCTTCCCACAAATTGAGCTGTTCCTTTAGTACCAAATCCCTGGCCAGTCGGTTATGGGAATTCTCTACAAAGTCTTTCCACCAGGCGGCCAAATGGGTCTGATCGGCAGTACGTGTGGTACTTTCCGTTGCACCTACTTCCTTTACTTCATTAAAGGCTTCGGTATAATCGGGGCTGTTAATCTCCGGGGGAGGTGGAGAACGGAAATGATCTGAAGCAGTAAGCATAAACGGTTGGGCTTTTGCCCATCCGGCCCCAAACACAAAACCTTCCGGGGTGCCACTGTGTTTGTTGAATTCTGCATATACCCCGGGAGCCATTGGGTGCAAGGTATACTCCGCTTCCCCATTCCAGGCGTCGCCTTGGCGTCTGTCCAGGAGTTTGGCTGCTGCAGCTTCTCCCCGTACTTTGGCTGCTCCGATCCTTGCTTTGGGTAAAGCATCCAGACAGTGCTCCAGGGCTTCGTGCAACTCAGGTTTGTGATTGGGGTATTGGGTAACCGCAATAGCATAAAGCGCATGAGCCGCGGTAGCGATAGGATGTGCTTCTACCGCTTCGGCGGTGTAGCTATAGTGACGGTATTGGGGGACCAAGCTGTTCAAAGCGTCATGAGCTGCGAGATGCATCATTGTGGTAGTACGCAGCCCTTTTAAAGTAAGCAGCCCATCTTCCGCCACAGCCAACGCCATCACTTTTTCATTCCAGGCAAGTAATACTTCCGGTCCGTACTCCTCCACCTGTACGTTGGTATCGGTACAGTTGATCAGAAAGACGGAAAGTATCGTAAAAAATAGGAGTGTGGCTGTTGAGGTTGTATAGGATCTCATCTTAGAAGGTTTTAGAGAAAGTGGCATAAAAGCCCTGATAACAAGATAGTTAAATATCTTGTTTTTTGTATTTCAAATTGTATAGCTTGTAGGCAATCCCTTGTTTTTGGAGAGCTTCAACGATTTCATTACTTTGTTACGGCTATGACAAGAGACATTATCGATATTAATGATTTTACCATCCTGGTGGAGGCCGCGGAGTCTGATCAGGTGACGATTGATTCCTGTTATTTTGACGAGCCTATGATTGCGGTAGCTTTTTACGGTTCTGGAAATGTACATCTGTCTATGAACTTCAAAGAACAAAAAATGGAGTACGAGCATACCAAAGGGCTGGCACTTTCATTTTATGCCGATGAAACCGTAGAATGCGTGCATACCATCTCCCCTGAAAAACCGTTGCAGTGCCTAGTCATAGCTACAGCACCCCGACATTTGGAACAACTACCAAATAATGAAGGCGAACTGTTCATGGAACTCCTGGAGCAGCTGGTGAGGCCAAAAGCGTCCTATGTTGAAGGGCCTCGTTTTTTTATGACTCCGGAAATGCAGCATATTGTGGAGCAGATCTTTTCCAATCAGTATGAAGGGAAAGCCAAGATGATGTTCTTCCGTAGTCAGATCACTGCTTTGTTGTCCCATTTTTTCTGGCAATTGTCAATACTTAAGACCACAGCGATAAAAAGTTCGGAACGGGAGAAACTATTGCAGGTAAAGGACATCCTATCGGACAACCTGGACACTCCACCTTCGCTAAACGAACTTTCTCGTCAAATAGGACTTAATACCTTTACACTTAAGAAGGAGTTTAAAGCCTTGTTCGGAGTTCCGGTCTTTAAGTACCTCCAGAACGAACGTATGACCAGAGCCCATGAATTGATCCGCAGTCAGCAGGCTACGGTACAGGAGGCCGCATGGCATGTGGGCTATGATAGTTTAAGTTCCTTTTCCAATGCATTTACCAAGAAATTTGGTTTTCGGCCTAGTGAGGTGAAACTATAATTCCAAATGGTCTACCCCTCTTTGGCAGGCTTGTCCACCTCTGGTGGGAGAAATCTGAGGGGGTTAGAATTATTAGTAGTTAGATTTCTCACGCTCTCCCGATACGTATCGGGATCGGTTCGAAATGACTTTTGATGCAAAAACCAATTACGGAAACCTTTAGTCATTTCGACATGAGGAGTGAAACGACCATTGCTTGTTCGACTATGGCGGGAGAAATCCAAAAAAAACTATTTTAGAGAATGTTGTTTCGGTATTTTGTCTATATCACCACTAACCAAAATAAAACCACACTTTACATTGGAGTAACCAACGATATTCAACGTAGACTCTCCCAACACTACTTTGATAGTGAAAATGCCAGAAAATCCTTTGCCGGTAAGTACCATTGCTACTATTTGGTATACTACGAAGGATTTGAAACAGCTGAGGAGGCAATTATTAGAGAAAAGGAGCTAAAAAAATGGAGGAGGGAGAAAAAGGACCGCTTGATTACTTCCTTTAATCCCGATTGGGATTTTTTGAATAGTGATGTTTTTTAGATTTCTCACACTCCCCTCGCGGAGCTCAGGATCGGTTCGAAATGACTTTTGAAGGGAAAAGCTAATTACGGAAACTTTTAGTCATTTCGAAGAAGCAAAGCGACTGAGAAATCTATTTCTCGAATGATTATGGTATTGGAAAGATGAGATTTCTCACAC
>JBCDHD010000005.1:0-327850 GCA_038750505.1 Bacteroidota bacterium
ATAGAGGAAGACATCTGGGGCTCCGTAATGGATTTTCTAAACTATGGTTTTCATATTCCCGCAGGTGAGAATACCATTCATTTGACCATTGGTCTCCTATTATTGCTTATAGTTACTTTCCTGGTTACCAGCTTTGTATTAAAAATGCTCCGAAGGATTTTCACCCGAAGAATGGAGCAGGAAGACAAGTTGAAGTTCATTAGCATTTTTAAGTTCATTAAGTATCTGGTATACCTGGTAGTTATTCTGCTTACAATGAGTGCGGCAGGAATTAACGTGACTGTAATTCTTACCGCATCTGCTGCCTTTTTTGTAGGTTTAGGACTTGCCTTACAAGAGTTATTCCAGGACATTATTGCCGGAGTTTTGATCATAGTAGATAAATCACTTCGGGTAGGTGATGTGGTTGAAGTAGATGGAAAAGTAGGCAAAGTGTTTGAGATCAAATTGCGGACTACCCGAGCTATTACCCGAGATGATAAAATAATTATTATCCCAAATCATAAGTTTATTAGTGATACCATTTATAATTTTACCCAGAACCATAAGACCACCCGTGAGAAAATTAGTGTTGGTGTGGCCTATGGGAGCGATGTGGAACTGGTAACCCAACTATTGCTTCAAATTGCTGCAGAACAAAAAGAAGTGTTGAAAAATCCGAAACCTTTGGTGCTTTTTGAAGATTTTGGCGACTCAGCCCTCCTTTTCTCAATTAATTTTTTTGTACGAAACAGTTTTGGAGATCTCATAATAAAAAGTACAATGCGGTACGCTATAGATAAGAAATTCAGGGAACACAATGTTACAATACCGTTCCCGCAACGCGATGTTCACGTTTACCCAAAAAACCCATTGCCAATAGCTAATTCTACCAATAGCAATGCATAACTCCCTGGCCCGATCCTTACTTCTCTTTTTTTTCTTGGCCGGTATACTTTGGGGAAATGCACAAAGCTCGGACTTGTTCCGTGTTGAATACCTGAGAATTCCGGAAAATAATACGGGGATCAACACCTCCAGATACCGGATCTTACTCAATGTTCCTATTCAGATCAACAAAAAGGATTATTTGATAGTTGGGGGAGAGTATAATGAATTTGATATTGACTTTAGAAAGGATTTTCCATTTGATGAATCGATCATTGAACAATTGCATATTGTCGATTTTAATTTGGGCTACATTACCAAATGGAATGAAAATTGGCGCTTTGTAGGAATAGTTACCCCTAGGATGGCTTCTAACCTCACGGGAGCTATACGTATGGATGACTTCTTCTTTAATGCTACTGCTACCTTATGGAAGGAGAACAGTAAAGCAGATAAACCCTATCGCATTGTATTGGGCTTGTCGTATAACAGTACCACGGGTTTACCCATACCGTTACCGCTGGTTAGCTACTATCGTAGATTTCACCCAAAATGGTCCTATACCCTGGGGATCCCTAGGACTAACTTTAAATACCATGCCACGGACAAGCACAGTGTACAACTGGCATTGTTATTGGATGGATACTTTATAAATGTACAAAATGACATCCCGCTACCGGATGGCGAGGTGGGCTCGAGAATTTCTTTATCGGCATTGGTGGCAACGGTAGGATATCAATTTAATGTTACTACCAATATGTCATTCTATGCATTATTTGGTCGCTCTTTAATTTTGGATAGTACACTTAGGGACGATGGTCGTAATGATGTATTTTTATTGAATAACGAGGCCAATCTGTTCCTGAGAGCAGGATTCAAAGTTTCAATTTTTTAAAATCAGCGTATGTCAAAAATACTAGTCATTGAAGATGAAGCCGCTATTCGAAGAGTATTGGTTAAAATCCTCAGCGAAGAAAGTGATACCTACGAAGTGTTTGAAGCGGAAGATGGTCTGGCTGGAATAGAACAGTTCAAAAAAGAGGAATTGGATTTGGTCCTTTGCGATATCAAGATGCCTAAAATGGATGGGGTTGAAGTGTTGGAGGCTGCAAAAAAAGTCAAACCGGAAGTACCGTTCATTATGATTTCGGGCCACGGTGACCTGGATACCGCTGTAAACACTATGCGACTGGGAGCCTTTGACTATATTTCCAAACCACCAGATCTGAATCGTTTACTTACCACAGTAAGAAATGCATTAGATAAAAAAGAACTTGTTGTAGAGAATAAGATCCTCAAAAAAAAGGTCGGCAAGAATTATGAAATGATTGGTGATAGCCCTGCTATTGATGCAATTAAGGAGATGATTGAAAAAGTAGCCCCTACGGATGCCCGGGTACTTATAACAGGTTCCAATGGGACAGGCAAGGAATTGGTGGCACATTGGGTGCATCAGAAGAGTCAGCGTTCGGCAGCACCTTTCATAGAAGTAAATTGCGCGGCTATTCCCTCAGAATTAATAGAAAGTGAGTTATTTGGCCATGTAAAAGGGGCATTTACATCGGCCGTTAAAGACAGGGCAGGAAAGTTTGAAGCAGCAAATAAAGGCACTATTTTTCTGGATGAAATCGGAGACATGAGCCTGTCTGCACAGGCAAAGGTATTGCGCGCTTTACAGGAAAATAAAATTTCCAGAGTGGGAACCGATAAGGATATCAAAGTAGATGTTCGGGTAATAGCTGCTACCAATAAGGATTTAAAAAAGGAAATAGAGGAGGGAAAGTTTCGGGAAGACCTATACCATAGATTAGCCGTAATTCTTATTAAGGTACCCGCCCTGAATGAACGCAGGGAGGATATTCCAATGCTTATTTCCTATTTCTCCAAAAAAATTGCAGAAGAACAAGGGACTTCGCAGAAAACGTTTTCGTCAAAAGCGGTGGAACTTCTTAAAGGTTATGATTGGACCGGGAATGTCAGGGAATTGCGCAATGTAGTGGAGCGTTTGTTTATTTTAGGGGGAGTTGAGGTAAGTGAGGACGATGTAAAACTCTTTGCCAGCAAATAAGTTGTAGGATTACTTTTTTGGACAGTTCTCCAGTTCGGACAAGGCTTCGTATGCCAGGGTGTTCACCCTGTTGTGATAATGGCGTTGTGCTTCGGTCAGCGTGGGTATCGTAAGTGCTTTTCTTGTAGTTTCAAGTGTGGATTGTAGGAACTGTTTTGCCGCAGTACACTCTTCCAGAGCTACCACTTTTATTAAGGACCTTTTAAATCCGGATAGGCTTTCTTCAACAATTACATGCAGTTGATGGTTGGCGTCCAGGAGGGTATCCCTATCGGTCAACGTATTCAACACCAAAACGTCATCTCGATACTCCTCTGTATATTGATGATCTAAACTTTCCAGCGCATTCAGGGTAAGGCCTATGTTTTTGAGGGCAATATGTAAAAATACCCCCGCATCTTCAAAGGAAGGTGCTTTGGTAGCATCTTTTAGGCTTTTTTCAGCATTTCCTACAGTTTTTAACGCGGTATCGCAACCGCAATCCTTAAAGTTTGCTTTGGTCTTATAAATCCCGTTTAAGGCCTTGTAGGCGTGGTATTTCGCTTTATCAAAACTTTTTGCAGCCATGGCATATTGCGTCTGTTTCTTAAAAAAGTGGGTGTTGTTTTGAGCGTATTCGCATGCATTAGAACTACTGAAAGCAGTTAATAACAGGAGCCCGAGGAAAGCAACAATAGCGGTATATAGTAGGTGTTGACCTTTACTGCCAGTCATGAGATGTACGATAGATTTGGGATACTAAAAGTACAATTGTCATGCCACTATTGTAAAATTCAATCGGTGAACAGCTGTTTTTTCCTGTGAATCGAAAGTTTTTGATACCAGAAGTAGAATAATCCGGGGGAAGGCAATCGTTAAAATTCATTATATTTCCCGCTATGGATAAGATTAATAGTAATGATTATCGGGTAGAGCGCCCCATACAACTGTCTAGTGTTCCTACCCATGAGAACTTTGGGCAAGAAGGAAAAGTATTGCGAAAACGACTTGAAAAGGTCAGTGAGGAGCTGGCGGATTTTCAGGACACCTTATATGCCCATGGCAAATACGGTGTTTTGGTATGTTTACAAGGAATGGATACGGCAGGAAAGGATAGTCTTATTCGCGAGGTTTTTAAGGAACTAAATGCACGTGGTGTGGTTGTGCATAGCTTTAAGACCCCTAGCAAGCTGGAACTCCGACATGACTATTTGTGGCGCCATTACGTTGCATTACCGGAGCGAGGGAAATTTAGTGTTTTCAATCGTACCCATTATGAGAATGTCTTGGTAACCAAAGTGCATCCTCATTATATTCTTAATGAAAACATTCCTGGGATTGAAAGCCTGGAGGATATTGACGCCACCTTTTGGGAAAAACGATACCGACAAATCAATGACTTTGAAAGACATATCGCTGAAAATGGCACCCTAATTTTTAAATTCTATCTTCATCTTTCCAAAGAGGAACAGCGGCAGCGCTTGCTGCGAAGACTTCGGCTTAGACAAAAGAACTGGAAATTTTCGCCGAGTGATCTGAAGGAACGCAAACTTTGGGATAACTATCAAGAATGTTATAAGGAAGCGATCAATTCCACTTCTAAGGCTCATGCCCCCTGGTTTGTTATTCCGGCGGACGATAAAAAAGCAGCCCGACTGATAGTAGCTTCAATTCTTCTTCAAGAGTTAAAAAAATACAAAGATGTCGAAGAACCGGAATTGGATGCAGAAATAAAGGCTAATTTAGAATCGTTCAAACAGCAACTGGAAAAGGAAGGCGAATGAAACTACCATTACTGTTCCTACTATTGGCGATTACTGTTTTAGGAGTCCGTTCCCAAACGGAAGACGAAAAACAACTCAAAGCTATTTACGATAAAGCCTTAACTGACGGAAAGGCCTATGACTGGCTAAATCACCTTTCCAATCAAATTGGAGGGCGACTTTCCGGCTCTGTACAAGCCCAGCAGGCGGTAGAGTATACAAAGAAGCAATTGGATTCTATTGGATTGGATAGGGTTTGGCTCCAACCCGTTATGGTCCCAAAATGGGTGAGAGGTACTCCTGAGTTTGCCTACATCGAAACAAAGCCTGGGGTAACTACTAATGTGCCTATATGTGCCTTGGGAGGATCAGTAGCCACACCGGATGGGGGATTAAAAGCAAATGTGGTGGAAGTAAAGGGAATGGATGAGTTGGCCGCATTGGGAGAGGAAAACCTTAAAGGAAAGATCGTGTTCTACAATAGACCTATGGATCCTACCTTAATTGATACTTTTCAGGCCTATTCCGGTGGTGTGGATCAACGTTATTCAGGCGCGGTGGAAGCTGGTAAGTACGGAGCTGCAGGGGTAATTGTGCGTTCTTTGAATTTACGCCAGGACGACTATCCGCATGCCGGTGCCATGAGTTATGGAGATACGCCTCTTGAAGAGCGGATTCCCGCGGCTTCAATTAGTACGAAAGCTGCGGAATTATTAAGCACAACGCTTAAGCTGAATCCGGAGATCAAATTTTATTTCAGGCAAAATTGTAAACAACTTCCCGATGTAGAGTCCTATAACGTGATTGGGGAGATCCGGGGGAGTGAGTTTCCCAACGAGATTATGGTAGTGGGCGGACACCTTGATTCCTGGGACCTTGGTGATGGATCACATGACGATGGTGCGGGGGTAGTGCAAAGTATGGATGTACTAAGACTTATTACGGTGAATGGTTACCGCCCTAAACGCACCCTAAGGGTAGTGTTATTTATGAATGAAGAAAATGGTTTGAGCGGGGGCAACAAATATGCGGAAGTGGCACGAAGTAAAGGAGAGAACCATGTTTTTGCTCTGGAAAGTGACGCCGGAGGCTTTACACCCAGGGGTTTTTCTTTTGATTGTTCCGATGCCAATTACAATCAGGTTTTGGGTTGGGAAAAACTATTTGCACCTTATCTTGTTCATCTTTTTGTACGGGGTGATAGTGGCGCAGATATTCGTCCCCTAAAAGATGAGAATCTGGTACTGGCGGGGTTACGACCCGACTCACAACGGTATTTCGACTATCACCACGCGGAAAACGACACCTTTGAACACGTAAACAAAAGAGAATTGGAGTTGGGAGCGGCCACTATGGCGAGTCTGGTCTATTTAGTGGATAAATATGGTACTATCCCATCGCAGAAGGTAAAGGGATAGTTATAGTTACAGCGAAGAACCTGAAGAGAACTATTTCCTGAGCTATTGATGTATTCGGATTTCTAAATATTTGCAGCCCTATTCCCAGATCCAAAACTCTTTCCTCCTTACTTTTAAACTGCTACCTTTGCGCTCTTAAAATTTAAGAACTATGCAAGACGGTATCTACGCAAAATTTAATACCTCTAAAGGGGAGATCTTAGTAAAACTTACGCATGATAAGACTCCGGGCACTGTAGGGAACTTTGTTGCCTTGGCAGAAGGCACCATGGAAAACACTGCAAAGCCTCAGGGAAATCCCTATTACAATGGGTTAAAATTCCATCGGGTGATTAACGATTTCATGATTCAGGGGGGCTGTCCTCAGGGCACGGGTACAGGAAGCCCAGGATACCAATTTGAGGATGAATTCCATAATGATCTGAAGCATGATGGTCCTGGCGTACTCTCTATGGCCAATGCCGGCCCGGGGACCAACGGGAGCCAATTTTTTATTACCCATGTAGCTACACCCTGGTTGGATGGTAAACACACGGTTTTTGGACATGTTACCGAAGGACAAGAAGTCGTAAATGCAATTGCTCAGGGTGATACGATTGATACCCTTGAGATTGTTAGAGTAGGAGAAGAAGCGGAAAATTGGAATGGGATAGAAGCTTTTCGCACTTTTGATGGAGAACGGGAAAAAAGGGCATCGGAGGCCAAAGCGAAAGCTGAAGCAGCGCTTGACAAAATAGCGGCGGGTTTTGAGAAAACCGACTCTGGACTGCGGTATAAAATTATTCAGGAAGGCTCCGGTGTTGTCGCCAAAAAAGGGGCGCTCGTGTCTGTTCATTATGAAGGAAGTTTGGACAATGGTCAGGTTTTTGATTCTTCCTACAGTAGAAAGGAACCCATAACCTTCCCGCTAGGAGCCGGACAGGTCATCCCAGGGTGGGATGAAGGTATTACCTTACTGAAAGTAGGAGACAAAGCAAGGTTCGTTATCCCTTCCCATCTCGCTTATGGCAGTAGGGGAGCAGGAGGTGTGATCCCACCAAACGCTACACTTATTTTTGACGTTGAACTGATGGCAGTGAAATAATCGTACTCCTCACGCGATATTGAATTCGCATTGCCTCAATAAGCAAAGACGCTCTTAGTTGGCGTCTTTTTTATTTGGAACGGTTCACACTAATCAGTAACAAGAAGATATTGATGGCAAGGAGTAAAAGTAAAATAACAAAAAAGGTGTTCATAGCTATTGGAGGTTATTTCGTGTTAATTGGTGCGCCTTAGTTGTACAACAGCTAAACGGATAAAAACCCTACTTGGTATTGTAGGTATTTAAAATTGAATGTTTTAGCTTTTGTCTAAGACGCTAATCGATGTTTTTTGTTTAAGTATAGACGATAAAAACCATCAAGGTTGCTTAAAAAGTTGAACAAAATCCATAAAAAAACCTCCCCGAAGGGAGGTTAGTATTCCTAAAATGTTGTCTTTGTCTTTAGGCGGTAGGATCAGGGGTCATCCTTAAATAGGGCTTAATTTCTTCTACTCCTCCAGTAAAAAGCTCCTTTGCTTCTTCAGTGGGGATGGCCGGACTAACAACAACATCTTCCCCATTGTTCCAGTTGGCAGGGGTAGCTACTTTGTGATATGCCGTTAATTGCAGAGAATCAATCACCCTTAGTAATTCGTAAAAATTTCTTCCTGTTGAGGCCGGGTAGGTTAATATTAATTTGATGGTTTTGTCCGGCGCAATGATAAACACCGAACGGACCGTTAATGTATCATTTGCATTGGGGTGGATCATATCATACATATTCGAAACAGCTCTATGCTCATCTGCCACTATAGGGAAATTCACTACCGTGTTTTGCGTTTCGTTAATATCTTTGATCCATTCTTTATGGGAATCAGTGCCATCCACACTGAGTGCCATCATCTTTACATTGCGTTTATCGAATTCAGCTT
Organism: Bacteroidota bacterium; assembly: GCA_038750505.1. Lineage (GTDB taxonomy): Bacteria > Bacteroidota > Bacteroidia > Flavobacteriales > Flavobacteriaceae > Croceivirga. The sequence goes on from JBCDHD010000005.1 coordinate 8,052, forward strand.
TAAATTTGGCTGCTGTTCCTAATTCGGTAGTACATACCGGTGTAAAATCAGCTGGGTGCGAAAACAGTATACCCCAGCCGTCCCCGAGGTAATCGTAGAAATTGAGTTTACCCTGTGAGGTTTCTGCGTTAAAGTCGGGGGCAGGATCCCCAAGACGTAATGCTGCCATGATTTTCGTTTTTAGATTATGATGTAAAGGTATTAGGGGCATTAGAATAGCCCTTGTTTTTTTGGTTAAAAAACTATTAAAGTTCATTACATTTAGGGTATGGAGGAAACCACACTTTACAACCTGCAGTACCCAATAGGAAAATATGTAATACCGGATCCAATAACCGATACCGACATAAAAAATTGGATCCTGGTTTTAGAACAATTACCCGAAAAACTAGAACAGTTGGTACTGCCCCTCTCCGATGAACAATTAGAAACACCATACCGGCCCGGAGGTTGGACGGTAAGGCAGCTGATACATCATGTTTCGGATAGCCATCATCACAGCTATACACGATTCAAATGGGCACTTACTGAAGAGAACCCTTTGATAAAAGCGTATTATGAAAAGGAGTGGGCCAACCTTTTTGATACGCGAACCGCACCTATACGGCTCTCTTTGGATCATTTAAAAGCTGTGCACGCTAAGCTGGTCTTCCTTTTAAGGGGACTAACTCCCGAACAGTTACAGCGTACTTTTATACATCCCGAGGGAAACAACGTAAGTACTTTGGCGGAAAATATAGGTCGCTACGCATGGCACGGTAGCCATCATCTCGCACACGTACAACGCCTTATAGCACGTGAAGGCTGGTAAGCACTTAGATTTTTTTTGTTAAGATCCACATTTCCTTTTCGTCTGGCAGTACACCTTGAAGGTCTATTTGTGTTTCTCCTGCGATCTCAAAACCGTTGTTGTTATAAAAGTTAAGCGCTTTGCCTTTTTTCATGGTTTCGAGCCAAATCACCTTTTTTCCGAGTTTTCTGGCATACGCTTCAACGAACTGCAAGGTAACACTTCCAATACCCTTTCCGGAGAAGGCACGGAGTAAATAAATGCGATGCAAATACAAGGCTTCACGATCTGGCCATGGCCCCCAGCCTCGGTGTTTCGATAATTTCAATATGCCTGCATACTCCTGGCCATATTGTACCAAATAATTCTCGCAATTGAGGTCACCTATTTCAAAATGTACCTGAGATTCCGAAAAACTAACCTCAAAGTACGATTTAGGGTTTCGCTTATTCCAAAGATGCAGATAGTGCTCTCGATAAGACTGTTTTCCAACAGTTATGTACGCATTTAGCAGGTCCTGATTTAGGGTTTTGAAACTTATTTCCATTTAATATTACAACCGATACTTGGTTTCTGATCTTCTTTTACCGGATTACCAGACACTACGGCTTTTATTGCCCCTCTGAGATCTGCTCCGGTAACCGGAATACCGTTTCCCGGTCGGGAATCATCCAGTTGACCTCGATATACCAGTTTTAAACTGTGGTCAAAAAGATAGAAATCGGGAGTGCAGGCAGCGTCATATGCTTTTGCTACCTCCTGGGTTTCATCGTATAAGTAGGGGAAAGAATATCCTTCTTCTCTTGCCACCTTTTGCATAAGCGCCGGATCATCTTCTGGGTAATTGTTGACATCATTGCTGGAAATAGCGATGAGTGCAATACCCTGATCCTTGTAGTCCTTTCCTAATTCTGCGAGTTCCCGATTTACATGCTTTACAAACGGACAGTGGTTACAAATGAACATAACAACAGTTCCCTTTAAGCCTTTGAGCTCCTTAAGGGTAAGAGTATTCCCTGAAACCGTATCCAAAAGGCTAAACTGTGGTGCTTGTGTCCCTAAAGGAAGCATGTTGCTAGGAGTGCGTGCCATAGTCGTATAGTTTTAAATGCGTTATTACATTAAAGGGCCAAAGAAAATAGCGTTCATCAATAGCTTATTAGTGCCGTACCAGAAGGCTCGGAAATTGGTATTATCCGTGAATAAGATCACCCTTCCTTTCCCCATCCGCTTTGCTTTAAATGGAACACTGTTTTTAACAAGGGCAGCATTTTCTTCCGAGATATACCCACTTTGCAAAGGTGTATTGGTGTACTGAATAGGATTGTTGTAACTGTCCCTTTCCGGCTCTAAATAGATATTGGTGTTTCGAAATAGTGAAATGCGATCGTTTTTATAACCATAACCTACGGGATGAGAACGATCTAGCTTAGCCTCAAAAATAGCACCTCCGGTGACCTGAGCACCTAAATAATCTCCCTTCTGATCGAAACGAATGTTTTTGGCTTTCAGCGAATCCTCTTTCATGGTTACGTCCAGCATTTCATGTTTTTTGAACCAGTTGGCCACATTGCGATACCCAATTACTGTTCCCCCTTGTTTTACCCAGTCCTTGATTTTTTCAGCAGCTTGTTTATTAAGTATCCCACTGCCCCAACCACTAGGGATGATTAAGTCGGTATACCGGTTCAAATCAACATTTTCAAAATAACGCGTATCAATTTTGGTGATTTGCATTTGGTAACGCGTATCAAACAAATGCCAGATCTCACCGGCATCGTATGACCGGACCCCATCTCCCACCAAGAGCGCCACATTTGGTTTCTTGATAGGATCAAAATCATTGCTCCCAAGGTCTATACCCTGGGTTAAACCCGTAGCGACCGCATCGATTACAATTTGGCTGTTTTTGGCAATTTTGGTGAGAAAGGCATACAACGCTTCAGGATCCAATTTCTGATTTTGCACGGGGATCATGATAGTACCGTAATCATAGCGTTTTCCTTCCAATGTAAATGGTGTTTTTGCCACTTTTGCACGCAGTCCTTGTTGTACAATCTGATGTAAGGCCTTGGGGGTATAATACCCGTGCCATTCGAAGAGGTAAGCATAATTGCTTTTTCCACTAATACGCCCTTGAATAGGGGTAAATGTTTGTACCACTTCTCCCGCGCTTACTAATGCAGATAGTGGTGCATGATCCAAATTAAAAGCTAGGGGAAAGGTCCAGGCCGAAACGTCGTAGAATATGCTATCTGTAAAAGTGGTGCGCTTTTCGAACATGGCCCGGATCAACCTCGGGTTTTTCTGGGCTAAGGGCACAACATAAGCCGAACCGCGTTGGTACGATTTACCGCTTATAGTAACACTATTGGCCAATTCGTGAAACTGTATCTTGTGTCGGTGTAGGATTTCGGCCAGGTGCCAGGTTCTTACAGGATCTTTGCTATCTCCGAAAATATAGCCCTTAGTTCCGCTTCTACTTGCTTCACGTTTGATATCCTCAAAGTAGTTCTTATGATAATTGAGGATTTTGATCCGCATGTTCTTAGCGGCTTCAACAGTAGAAAGCGCTGTTGTAAACTGATTGCGTATAGTAAACGGAAATGTAAGAATGCCGTTTTCACTTTCTTGAATATGCCCTCGGGAGCTACCCTGTTCAAAGAGAATACCAATACCACCATTGACATCTGGAAAAGTAGAGCCTTTTCCATAGTAGTAATCGTCAAAATTCTCTTCAGAGTAATAAAGGGATCCGATCTTGTCCAATGCCTTGGCATGGTAGGTGGCGATTTCTGCCGTAAGTTCCTGGTTGATCTTCGGGGTAAGCGGATGCACTCGGGAGGGTTCTCCGGGTTGAAAAAAGTAGGTGGAATTGGTACCCATTTCATGGTGATCCGTCAAAATATTAGGCATCCACTTATAGAATGTGGCAATGCGGACCTGACTCTCCGGAAGTTGTCCGGGAAGCCAATCCCTATTCATATCAAACCAATAGTGATTGGTACGGCCTCCGGGCCATACTTCATGGTATTCTCTTTCATTTTTGTCCGGATTAAGGTTTTGACTTTTATGAATATTGGCCCAGTAAGCAAAACGTTGGTGACCATCCGGATTCATGCAAGGATCCAGGAGAATAACCATATTTTTTAGCATTTCTTCTATTTCGGGCCCTTGTGCAGCGGCCAAATAATAGGCATAGGTTATTGCTGCATTGGCGCCGCTGGATTCGTTCCCGTGTATAGAAAAACCCTGATATACAACAATGGGCATCTTTGAAGTATCCAAGGACCCTCCATTGCCGTCACTAAGTTTGAGATGATCTTGTTGAATACGTTCCAGATCCTGATGATTTTCCGGATGGGTAACCGTTAACAATACCAAGGGCCTATCTTCAAAGGTGACACCACGGTCCTCAATCATTACCCTATCGCTAGCAGCGGCCAGCGCCTTCAGATAAAAAAAGAGCTTATCATGAGTAATATGCCAGGCACCAACCTCATGCCCAATAACTTCGGAAGGCTTGGGAATATTAGGGTCATAACTAATATCTTGAGGTAAGTAGTAGTCTAGCGTAACGCTATTTTGGGCATACAGCAATTGCCCCAGAACTACAAGAAGAATCAGTAGTCTTGCTTTCATGCGGTTTGGTTTTGAATTCGTCAGCTTTAAAAATAAAAAACGGCCTGTGTATACAGGCCGTGGATTGCTATTTTTTATCGTTTTCTAGATATCGTCAAAATTTACATCGGTAAAACTTTCCGAACCTTTATCTGTACCAGTGTCAGCATCATCTTCCTTTTTAAAATCCTTCTGATGGCGTTCTGAGATGACCTCAAGGCCTTTTTCATCAATGATGTAATCCATCATTTCTTCCATAATTTCCCGGAAAGCGCTGAAGTCTTCCTTGTAAAGATAGATCTTGTGCTTTTTATAATGGAAAGAACCGTCATCGTTGGTAAATTTTTTACTTTCCGTAACCGTAAGATAGTAATCCCCGGCTTTTGTGCTCCTAACGTCAAAAAAGTACGTTCTTCTCCCCGCCCGAAGGACTTTGGAGTATATTTCTTCCTGATCCATTAAATCTTTATCACTCATTTTGGTGTAGTGTTCTGTTAGTGTAACGTTACATTATTCTGGTAAAAATGTAAAAAAAATCATAAAAGGACAACTTTTTGCTAATCTTTCGCAGTAAGCTGGTCGTGGTATAACTGTTGATAATAGCCTGTTATAGTGTTCAATTCCGCATGTGTACCCTCCTGTATCACTTTCCCCTCTTCCAATATTATGATCTTATCCGCATTTTTTGCCGAAGATACCCTATGGCTAACGATAAGTGTGGTTTTATCTACGGCAGCTGTTTTCAGATTCTTTAAGATTTCTTCTTCCGTTTCGGTGTCTACGGCTGATAGACAATCGTCAAACAAATAGATCTTTGGATCTTTTAGCAACGCCCGGGCTATAGAGACCCGTTGTTTCTGCCCCCCACTTAATGTTATCCCCCTTTCGCCCAGAATGGTTTCGTATTGCTTGCTAAAGCCCATAATGTTGTCATGTACTACGGCCGCTTTGGCTACGTGTTCTATTTCATCCCTGGTGGCCGCCTCTTTTCCAAACCGGATGTTGTTTTCAATGGTATCTGAGAACAAAAAAGCATCTTGAGGTACAGCACCGATCCCAGCTCGTAAACTGTCCAGGTTCAGTTGTTCAATAGGAGTGTCATCAATAAGAATTTGCCCGGAATTCACATCATACAACCGCGCTACCAGATCCAGTATGGTGGATTTTCCAGCACCTGTTTTTCCGAGGATGGCAAGTGTTTCTCCCATTTCGACCGTGAACGAAACCTTATCTAAGGCCGTGATCCCGGTATCCGGATATATAAAAGTAACATCTTTAAAGGCTATTTTTCCGTGAATTGGAGTCTCTTTTTCTACTGTACTTTTTATTTCGGGCGCTACCTTCAGAAATTCATTAATGCGCTTTTGAGAAGCTTCAGCACGTTGTACTATAGAAGTAAGCCATCCTACCACAGCTACCGGCCAGGTAAGCATATTGACATACAGGATGAATTCTGCAATGACCCCAAGGCCAATTTCCCCGTTAATATATTGCCTTCCGCCAATATAGATCACAAAAACGTTACTGATCCCGATAAGCAAGATCATTAACGGGAAGAACCAGGCGTTTACTTTGGCAAGATCCATACTGGTATCCCTTCCCTCAATAGCCAATTCCCGTACTTCTTGATTGATTTTAGGTTCCAGCCCGTATGCCTTTATGACTGCAACACCAGAAAAGGACTCCTGCGCAAATGTGGATAATGTAGATAGAAATTCCTGTACCCGCGTACTGCGTTTGTGAATGATCTTGCTGATCTGATAAATGAGTACAGAGAGAATAGGTAAGGGTACCAGGGTGTAAAATGCTATGGTAGGTGCCTTGATAAACATCAAAGGAATAAGGCAAACAAAAAGGGTTAGGGTTTGAATACCATACATAATAGCTGGCCCCCCGTACAAACGCACTTGGGTAACATCTTCGCTGATCCGATTCATCAGATCTCCGATTCGATTCTTCTTGTAAAAGCTAAGACTAAGTATTTGATAATGGTCAAAAACTTCATTTTTCAGGTCATATTCAATGTATCGGGAGACGTTTATAATGGTTTGCCGCATTAAAAACGTAAACAAACCCGATAAAATAGCTGCGCCAACAATAATTAGTATGTATTCAAACAGCAGTGTTTTAGCCTCCTCCTTTTGTAAAATACCTTCGGTTAGCTGTTGAACGGTATTTATGGATTTACTTACAAAGGAGGGCATTACCAAAGAGAATACCCGGGCAATAATAGTAATTAAGATACCCAGCAGCAGTTTAAACCAGTATTTTTTGAAGTACTTATTGAGATGACGAAGTTCTTTCATTCAGCGCAGTGGGTAGAGAATACAGATGCGCGCCAAAGATAGACTATCGATAGGAATTGCAATGTTATAAAACTGATAAGATACGAATAGGGCATAGGCCGACTTAAAATATAGCCTTACTTTTACTCCCGAAATAACCGAACAACTACTAAAAAGTTCTTTTATAAATGCTCACAAGAAGGCATATTCGGGTCAAGGTAATGCAGTCTATCTATGCGCTGATACAGGCTCAGGAAGATTCCCTGGACAAGCAGTTAAAATTTTTGAACGTTAGTATTGCCAACGTGTATGTCCTTTACCTGCTACTTTTAGGGTTTCTTATCGAATTACAACAGCTTGCCAAAAAACATGTTTCCCATGCTGGTAAAAAATATGTAGCGGATGCCCATAATACATTTCCGAACACAGAAAAGTTCATCAATAATGGGCTTTTATTGCAATTGGTGGGAAATGAAGCGATAAAAAAAGAACTCTCCAAAAGAAAATTGAACAATTGGTATCTTAATGAAGACTATGTAAAGATCATCCATAAAGAATTGCTAGCGAGTGAACGGTATGAGGAGTATATGAATACTACGGGAAGTACCTATGAGGAGGACAAGACGTTTGTGATAGAAGTATTTAAGGAAATAATTGCTCCAAATGAGAAGATATATGAGTATTTTGAGGATGACAAACTTACCTGGGCAGATGATATTCCCATAGTAAATACTTTTTTGGTAAAGCGGTTAAAAAAAGCAAAAGCAGATAGTCCTGACCGCTTCTTTTTGCCTCGTTTATTAAAGGATGAGCAGGATATGCTCTTCGCCAAGGATTTGCTGAGCAAGACCTTACTTCACAATGCAAAATGGGAAAAAGAGATCCAGGGAAAGACCCCCAATTGGGATAAAGACAGGATTGCAGAAATTGATCATATTTTATTGAAAATGGCAATTTGTGAGTTTATTCATTTTCCTTCAATCCCGGAAAAAGTTACCATCAATGAGTATTTGGAGATTGCTAAAGAATACTCCACCCCAAAAAGTAGCATTTTTATCAATGGAATTCTGGATAAATTGGTAAAAGAATACAAAAGTACCGGTAAGATGCAAAAAGTAGGCAGGGGGTTACTTTAAAAATGAAATCCTTATTTTTGCAGCAAACAAAAAAGAGTAATAATGAAAAGAATAGTTTTTGCTTTTGCTATTGTGGGGGTACTATTTGCCACTACTTCCTGTAAGGATAAAGCTACTAGTAAAATAGTTGCAGACAACATAGAAACCGCATCGGAACGGGATGCAGTAGCAAAAAATCTTCCGGTGATGTCATTTGATAAATCGGAACACGATTTTGGTACCATAATGGTAGGAACACCTCAGGAAACTATCTTTACCTTCAAAAATACCGGTAACGCTCCGCTAATCATTACAGATGCCAGAAGTAGCTGTGGATGCACGGTACCACAGTACCCTAAAAACACACCTATTGGTCCAGGCGAAACCGGCGAATTACTTGTAAAATTCAATGGTTCCGGAAAAAATCAGGTCACAAAAACCATAACGGTTACGGCAAACACTGAAAAAGGATCGGAATTGTTGCGCATCAAAGCATTTGTTACACCCAAGGACCAAGCACCCGCTGGTCCGGTTAAATAAGTTTTAATGGAGGGATTGGGACAGTTTTTTCCACTAATTCTCATATTTGTGGTGGCCTATTTTTTTATGATCCGACCACAAATGAAACGTCAAAAGGACGAAAAGAGGTTTTTGGCGGAGATAAAGAAAGGAGATAAGGTAATTACGAAAAGTGGATTATATGGAAAGGTTGTGGACTTAAATGACAAGGATAATTCCTGTATTTTGGAGACCATGGCGGGAAGATTGAAATTTGACCGTAGTGCGTTGTCTATGGAAGGTAGTACAAAGTTAAGTCCTGCTGCCACTCCTGCCAAGAAGTAAATCAACTTTATTTATACCATAGGATACAGCCCTTTGTTATTTTCAAAGGGTTTTTTTGTTGTAACTTTTAGCAAAATCAATCATACATGGGAACAAGGCGACATTTTGTAAAGACCGGAGCACTTTATCTTTCTGCATTGGGTCTTCCTCAGGTGCTCTCCGGGGAGCTTCTTGCTGCGATGCGAAAAAAGGTAAGCCCTAATGATCATATTCAGTTGGGGGTTATTGGATGTAATGGGATGGGATTCTCCAATCTGGTATCCTTGCTTAAAAATAGTGAAGTACAGATAGTAGCACTTTGTGATGTGGATGAGCAGGTTTTGGCCAAAAGGACGGAAGATCTGCAAAAGGCGAATATAAAAAAACCAAAATGGTACATGGACTATCGTAAAATGTTGGCGGATAAAGATGTTGATATCGTGGTCATTGGCACCCCGGATCATTGGCATTGCCTTCAGCTTATAGACGCAGTTGCTGCGGGTAAGGATGTGTATTGTGAAAAGCCGATAGCGAACTCGATCTATGAATGCGAGGCGATGTTACAAGCCGTTAATGCCAGCGATCGTATAGTACAGGTAGGGCAGTGGCAACGCAGTCAACCTCATTTTGTCGATGCAATACACTTCGTACACTCCGGAAAACTGGGTCAAATTCGCTTGGTAAAGGCGTGGGCCTATCAGGGTTGGATGCCACCTGTTCCTGTGGTTGGAGATAGTGATGTCCCTGTTGGAGTAGATTATGACCTATGGCTGGGTCCTGCACAAAAACGTCCCTTTAATAAAAACCGATTCCATTTCAACTTTAGATGGTTTTGGGACTATGCAGGCGGGCTAATGACGGATTGGGGTGTCCATCTTATGGATTATGCGCTGTATGGAATGCAGGCAGAATTACCTAAATCAGTAATGGCTATTGGTGGTAAATTCGCCTATCCTGATGATGCTTCGGAAACACCGGATACGCTACAAACGGTCTATGAGTTCGAAGACTATTCCATCTTGTGGGAACATGCCACAGGTATTGATGGCGGCAACTATGGCAGAGATCATGGCATAGCGTTTATTGGAAATAACGGAACCCTGGTGCTCAATAGGGGAGGATGGGAGGTAATCCCGGAAAACGATCGCCCAAATTGGGATCAAAACCTCGGTCCGAAGATGGAAGCGGTACCCTTACAGACCAACAGCGGCAGCGGATTGGATATGCATACCACCAATTTTTTATCAGCTGTGAAGGCCCGGGATGCTCAACTATTAAATGCCCCAATATCCGTAGGATACACCACCGCATTGGTATGTCATATGGGTAACGTAGCCTTTAAGACCGGGGAGCGCATCTACTGGGACAAGGAAAAGCAACAGTTTGACAATGCCCAATCCAACCAGTTGCTGAAGCCGCAATATCACAATGGTTGGAACTTACCAGCGCTGTAGTATAAGGATTTAACGGTAAGCGTCATTTAGACCAATGCCCCGGGCGATCATCGGTAGAATTTTTTCTAGTCGACGGTTTCTTGTGCTTTCCTGTTTCGCTTCTAACAGATATTCACAGAATTCTTTTTGCTTGTAAGGCGTGAAACCAGTAAAGGCGGTTTTGAGAGCGCCATCTTTTTCCAGTGAATCCCTAAGGAGCGATGGAATTTCCAAGGGAGCGGAAGATTTTTTTGATGTACGTACTTTACCCTCCTTCTGTTTGGTTATGGCTTCCTGCAAATAGGAAAGGACACCCTTAGCATCAATAGCTTCTTCCGAGCTAAACTTCCAGTGTCGCATGGCCTTGGTTTTACCTTCCTGGGCATTCTGAAGCACTTTTTTAGGATCGCTCATGTAAGCACCGTTATAAAACCAAACCCCAAAGTGGTTCTTAAACCTGCAAATGCCAAAAACGTTTTTATTTTCAATGGTGTAGACGGGCATACCCCATTTACAGGACTCAACTGCTTCGGTTTTTTTTGCCAAATCCCTAAGGGTAGCAATGGCATTTTTAAAAGGGTGTTCTTCCGAAAAATAGGCCTCAGCGCTTTTTGCTTTTTCCATGCTTCACTATTTTTTCAGCGGTAAGTTCGCAAATTTTAGCGATAACCAAAACGGCCTTTTCCATGCTTTCCAATGGAACGTACTCGTATTTCCCGTGAAAATTATGCCCTCCGGCAAAAATATTAGGGCAGGGAAGTCCCATAAAGCTCAGTTGCGATCCATCGGTTCCTCCACGAATGGGCTTAATCAGTGGTTCAATATCCAAGGCTTCCATCGCTTCTTCCGCCAGTTCTACGATATGAAATACAGGTTCCACTTTTTCCCTCATGTTTTTGTATTGCTCCTTTATTTCCACATGTACCAGGGCTTCACCTTTTGAAGCGTTTATCTTTTCCGCGATATTGGAGAGCAGCTCCTTCCTTGCTGCAAATTGTTCCTCATCGTGATCGCGGAGGATCAGTTCAATTTCAGCGTGCTCAACAGTGCCGGTAATAGTATGGATATGAAAGAAGCCCTCTCGGCCTTCGGTAGATTCCGGCACCTCTTGCTTTGGGAGTAAGCTCATAAAACTATTGGCCAGTCCTATGGCATTGATCATTTTACCCTTAGCATAACCGGGATGCACACTTCTTCCCTTGAGGATCACTTTGGCGCCGGCTGCGTTAAAGTTCTCAAACTCCAATTCGCCTATTTGACTGCCATCTACCGTATAGGCCCATTCGGCACCAAATTTTTCAACATCGAATTTATGCGCCCCTCTCCCAATTTCCTCATCAGGGGTAAAAGCAATACGTATTTTTCCATGCGGAATTTCCGGATGTTGGATGAGATATTCCATTGCAGTAATGATCTCAGCTACACCTGCTTTATCATCAGCTCCAAGCAAAGTAGTGCCATCGGTGGTAATTAAAGTTTGACCTGTATACTGCGATAAATCCGGAAAATAGTCGGGGGATAGGACCACATTATCTGCTGCATTTAACACGATCTCCCCGCCATCATAGTTTTCAATGATCTGTGGTTTAACGTTCGCCCCTGCATAATCAGGAGTAGTATCAAAATGGGCAATAAATCCAATAGTGGGGAGGTCTTTTTCAGTATTACTGGGCAAGGTTGCCATGATGTACCCGTTTTCATCGATTGCCACTTCGTGCATTCCTATCTGATGTAATTCTAAGACCAATTTTTTGGCCAATTTCCATTGTTTTTCAGTACTGGGCGTACTTTGAGACTCCGGATCGCTTTGCGTATCCACAGCAACGTATGATAAAAAACGGGGTAATAATTTTTCCATTTACTGCTTTTCAACAAAAATACCGCTTTATTCATCCATTTTATTCCGGCTGGCTGGCATACTGCGGTATCTTTCTTTTCCAAAATTTTGAATTTGCAGAAACTTTTACGCTTTTTACTGTTGTTGCCCTATGCGTTGCTTGCCCAGGAAGACTGTTATCTCGGTATTGGGGGGAAGGATGACAAACGTATTATTGAGGTATTCCAATTAACAGAGGCGCAAACCGAGCAGCTCCGAAATTGGGGGGCCGAACTAAAGGTACGAAATACCTATCTCGAAGACCAGGCCCTCGCACTGCTCAAAAATCATCCGCAAACTACAACCGCCGATATCGTTAAAATGGGGGACGAATTCAAAATACTGTTGGATAGTATGCGAAGCAATATGCGTATGTTGGATCAACGCTTATTAAATACCTTCTCGGAAGAACAGTATAGTTTGTATATCATGCTTTGCAGCGAAATTTTAAAGGATCCTATTTACGCAAATCGTATAGTGAACGAAAAATAATGTATTTTTTAAGGTACTCCGGCCGGAGTTTCTATTTTTACGAAAAATAACTGTTAATGTACAAGCTGATAATCCGCCCCCTATTATTTTTGCTTGATGCCGAAACCGCCCATCACTTTTCGTTTTCCACGTTAAAATTTCTTGCCAACCTTGGATTGGCCCCATTGCACCGTAGGTTGTTTCAGGTGCAGGACAAGCGCTTGGAACGGAAGGTTTTCGGGGTACAATTTAAAAATCCGGTGGGTTTAGCAGCGGGCTTTGATAAGGATGCCAAACTGTATAATGAGTTTTCCGATTTTGGTTTTGGATTCATAGAAATCGGAACGCTGACCCCAAAACCGCAGGCAGGAAATCCTAAGAAACGACTGTTTCGACTAAAAAAGGATGAGGCGATCATTAACCGTATGGGCTTTAACAATCTCGGAGTTTTTGACGCTGTAGAGCGTCTTAAAAAAGAGCACCGTGTGATCGTTGGGGGAAATATCGGTAAAAATAAACGCACTCCTAATGAAGATGCCGTTAAAGACTACCTCATTTGTTTTGACGCACTTTTTGAACATGTGGATTATTTTGTGGTCAATGTAAGTTCTCCCAATACACCAGGCTTACGGGAACTGCAGGATAAAAAACCGCTAACCCAACTCTTAAAAAAATTAAAGCGGGAAAACCAAAAGTATGCAGAAAAGCTAAAAACCGGTGAAAAACCCATTTTACTAAAAATTGCACCGGACCTGACGGATGCGCAATTAATGGATATTATAAGCATTGTACGTAGCACCAAGATTGACGGGGTAATAGCAACCAATACTACTATTGCCCGTAAAGGATTGCAATCACATTTGATACTTGCTGAAGAGAAAGGGGGCTTAAGTGGTAAACCTTTACGGGACAGAAGCACAGAAGTGATCCGTTTTCTTGCTGAAAAGAGCAAAAAGGCTTTCCCAATCATTGGTGTAGGTGGAATTCATACTCCCGAGGATGCTCTTGAGAAACTAGAAGCAGGTGCTGATCTGGTACAACTGTACACCGGTTTTGTATACGAAGGTCCCGGTTTGATAAAACGGATCAATAAAGCTATCTTGGCCCGGGGACGTTAAGTCGTTGGGTATGAAAAAAATTAGCATCATTTTGATTGGGCTGTTTGTTGGAAATCTGCTTTGGGCACAACAGGGACCCAAGACCGATTTTACCAAAATGTATCTCCCGGTTTGGGAAGAAGCCCGGGCACATTGCTTGGCGGTGGCCCAAGCGATGCCCGAGGAATTATATGGCTATCGCCCGACACCGGTAAGCAAATCTTTTGCGGAGCAAATGGTGCATATAGGGTATACCATAGAACTGTTGACCAAAAGGTATGTACAGGGTATGGAGGTTACCCCGGATGCCCCCGATGCAGCAACAATGACCAAAGAAGAAATCATCGCTTTAATAGAGCAGGGATTTGAGTATACTACCGAGGTAATCCAATCCATCGGGCAGGCCCAATTGGACGAAACTTGCGTGATGTACCACAGTGGTAATACGGTAAGTAGAGCCTTTGCTTTCTTCTATGTGCAGGATCATATGACCAACCATCGGGCTAAGGCCAACTTGTATTTACGAATGAATGCTATTGACCCCCCGAAGTATACGTGGTAATTATGCAACATGCTGAATTTATTTCAGCATCCCATAACAAGCATAAGGTGGCGTGGTATGAGCCCCTGAACCAAGTTCAGGGGGACGACGGAACGACAAAGGGACCTACTTATTTACTCTGTCCAGTAATCCACTACCAGTACATCCTCAATATGGGCGCCAGCGATCTCCCCAAACACTTTGTGGTCAGGGTGAGGCAGATATGTATCTCGATCCGCTTCATTTTCAAAGGTGAGGAAAAAGCAATGCGTAAATCCCTTATCCAGCCCTTCCGGACTATTGTTGGTGCCCCACTCAAAAGAAGTGATCTCCGGTATTTTATCGGGTAAGGCAGCAAAAGCAGCCTCCACTTTTTTTTGTGCTTCCGCAGTTGTGCCTTCCTTGAATTTAAAAAGCACCACATGACGCAGGACCTTTTCATCCTCTGGTGTCGGAGGGGTGGTCGATGAAGTAAACATAATAGATCCAAAAGTTACGGCCAGCGCAATCCCTAAAAAAAGCATAGTGGCCCGATAGTTAATTCTCATTTTTGTGTGTGTTAATACGGAATATTGGTCGCCTTTTGCCCTGCAAAGGGGTCGAATAACCCGAAGCCAAGGCAAATAGGAAAACTATCCAATGGGTAAGTCTTTTCATTATTTTGTTTTGAAGGTACAAAAAACAAGCTTTGGAATATGAAAGCAGGCGTATGATCTAATCAATACAGGGTTACCCGGAACCTGTCTGCCTACGTACAGCTTTAGTTCAGGGTGGCCCATCGTTACTACTATTTATTACTTGGGGGATGCTGAAACCCGCGCTTCCGGAAAGCGGGTAAGCTCAGCATAACGAGGATAGATGTAGTATGCAAAACAACTATTCAAATTCCGGAATTCGTAATTTGCCTTTCAAATGGAATATGAAATTCTTTTAGGATTCATTTTGGCTACAGCAGCACTGGCCATTTCCCCTGGCCCTGATAATATTTTTGTACTCACCCTAAGCATGGCCAATGGGAAAAAATACGGCCTGGCCATAGTGGCCGGACTAATGACAGGCTGTTTGGTGCATACTACCTTATTGGCCTTTGGAGTGTCTGAGGTGATCAAACGTAGTCCCACCTTATTTTGGGTGATCAAACTTTTCGGGGCGCTATATCTACTGTATCTTGCTTATCTGGTCTTTAAGGAAGGGGCGGGTGTCGAACTCACCAAGGGGAATACTACTTTGCCGCGATTAGGCGGACTGTTTAAAAAAGGCTTTTGGATGAACGTGCTTAACCCTAAGGTCACTATTTTCTTCCTCGCCTTTTTTCCCGGATTTCTCTTTAGCAGTTCCTTAAATACCGTGGTGCAATTTTACATTTTAGGAGCACTTTTTATTGGAGTTTCCTCAATGATCTTTGGGGCTATTGCCCTGCTCGCAGGAAGTATTTCAAGCTATTTAGAGAAAACCCCTGGTGTAGCTACTTTCTTCAAGTGGTTACAGATCGTAGTCTTTGTAGGTATTGCAGCCTATTTATTATTGGGCAATTAGACCAAGACTCGAATTCCAAATCACAAATCACAAATGACAAATCACAAATGACGAATGACGAATAAAAAATGAAGAATGCCAAATCTCAAACTCCAAATTCGTACCTCCAAATCGGTTATTGGAAATTCAAACCCCGTACTCCGAAATTCGTACTCCCAAATTCATTATTCCAAATTCGCAATTCAAAAATCCTCCTTCGTAACTCCAAATTCATTATTCGAAATTCCTCATTCGAAATTCCTCCTTCGTATTTTTACACTATGTCCAACACCAAGGTCAAGATCATCGAATGCCCCCGGGATGCTATGCAGGGGATTAGACCCTTTATTCCAACAGCCATAAAAGCCAAATATATCCAGGCTTTGCTGGGTTGTGGTTTTGATACTATAGATTTTGGCAGTTTCGTGTCTCCGAAAGCTATCCCGCAGATGCAGGATACAGCAGACGTCCTTGCGCAATTAGACCTAAGTCGGACCAACAGCAAACTGCTGGCTATCGTAGCTAATGTAAGGGGTGCTAAGGCGGCCAGTGGCCATCCTGAAATTGAGTATCTGGGTTTCCCTTTTTCCATCTCGGAGAACTTCCAAATGCGGAATACGCATAAGACCATTGCGCAGTCCGTGGAGACTTTGCAGGAGATCCTGGACATTGCTCATGCTGCCGATAAGGCAGTGGTGACCTATATTTCCATGGGTTTTGGGAATCCTTATGGAGATCCTTGGAATGTGGAGATTGTGGCCAAATGGACGGAAAAATTGACCGCCATGGGAGTGCGTATTTTATCGCTCTCCGATACTGTGGGGACCTCCACTCCGGAGGTGATCGATTATCTCTTTTCCAATTTGATCCCAAAATACCCGGAGATTGAATTTGGTGCGCACTTACATACTACTCCAATTTCATGGCATGAAAAGGTAGCTGCGGCTTACAAGGCGGGTTGTCGCCGTTTTGATGGAGCCGTTCAAGGCTTTGGCGGCTGCCCTATGGCAAAAGACGAGTTAACCGGCAATATGCCTACGGAAAAAATGCTTTCGTATTTTACGGAACAAAAAGCCAATACCGGTGTCAACTGGATGGTTTTTGAAGCAGCGTATAACAAAGCGACCGAATTGTTTTCGGTATATCATTAACAAATAACATGCTTTAGGACATAGAGAAGTGAACTAAAGCCAGCCGTGCTTGTCTGTTCTCTGGCAAGGACCTGTTCTATGCTGCTTTTCTGCATAGGTTTTTATTGCGCATCTATTGAAACGGAAATTCAATAACCTGTTTGTTGATTGTAGTTCCTTTGTAATACCCATCATAATTGAGTATTTGTCTTTTAATTTGCGTTTCAGGATCGGTGACTTCTCGGAAGTACTTGTTATTGCTTTTAAGGTTAATAATATGCTCTTCAAAAGTTATCCAGTTGGCCATGTAGGATTCAATAATGTCTTCAATTGATTCCGTTTTATACTTTTCGTAGTTCTTCATTATTACACTGACAACGGCAAATTTACCGTACCTCAATGCATGTCCATAATTCACAATCCCATCTCTGTTATTGATTTCTTTCTTGAATTTTCCTTGAATACTACTCAGTTTTGTATACACCTCGTAGGCAAATACGTATTCCTTTGCCTTACTAGGGTCATTTAGTGTCGTATCAAAGTTTTCTTTTTTGAATAGCGTTCTTGCCCCTCTCGATCTTGCTTGTGAAGGTTGACCTTCGGAGGCAAGGATTAGTCGAAGCAGTAATTCCCTTTCTATAATCTGATTTCTCTTAATGTATTGATTTCTAAGGCCTTCTCCAAACTCACCCGCTTTTCGTTGATAGAACAAACCAAGCTCCTTGAAAATTAACTCTTGAAGTTCTAACTGTACCCTATCATTCGACCTGCGATCTGCCTCGGTTACTGTGGTTTGTTGATTAGTAGCTTTAGAAATAGCCTCTATCAGTTCTAATTTAGTACCGTTCGGATCACCGCTTTCTTCGGAAAATGTAATCACTTTAAGTAGTACTTCCTTTTTGTCAAAAACATCCCTATCCAATTTACCATCTAAAACATCTTGGTATAACATACTTAAAGTGTAAGCAGTTTGTCCCCCGTTAATAATCTGAGGGTTTTTAAGGATTAATTGACCAACTCCAATTTTACCAATTTTTTTATTGAGATTAGTTTCGTCAGAAAGCGCAGTTATCCCATTATTAAACAATGCAAACTCATTGGTTTTTTTTTGAAGTTATAGTATTTGCAATCCCCGAATTAACCGTGCCCTTTGCCATTTCCAGATAACTCCTTGGATTGAATTTTAGAATAGAGTTTTTATACTTGTGAAGTGTTTTGGCGATCTCAATAGTGGGAACAAAAAGTACGGTAATTTCGCAGTCTTTGAATTCAGTTTCTACGGAATAACTGATATCTTCGGAATTCTTGTCCTCTAAGTTGAGATATATTGAAAGTTCGGAAGAATTGTAAAAAGTACCCGAGACCATGGGGAAGATCAATTCATTATAGCTCCGTTGATGATTGAACTCCGAGACACGATTTCCGTCAGCTAGTTTTTTCAATTTATTTTGAGATACATTCTTTGTGTTAGCCAAAATAACAACCTCATATTTGTATCTGCCCATATCGGGAATTTTTTGAAAATCCTGAATTAACTGTTGAATTTTTCCGTTGTATTTTATCCCGGTTTCATATGCGGTATGCCCCTCGGTTACACGGTCAATCTCCATGTTTATCAGTTCCTCATACTTTATTTCACGACTTTCAAAATTTTCTGAATTTGTCCTGAACTTTGCCTGAAGAAAGTAAATGATCTTGTTTTCTTCATCCATATAATAGCCGTCTATACCACCATCATTTGTGCCGTCTGTGACATATTTTTCACGCTCTTCAAAGGTTAATAAGCCGAATTTTACTTTAAGAAAAAGATGAACAAATGCTCTAGATCTGGCATGGTTTAATTTTTGGGCATCTGATTCCAGAGGGTGATAATACTTGTAACCCTCAGGAGCTTCTTTTCTTAGGACATCCAAAATGTTTATAAAAGTGTCGTATTTGCTCATCGTTTTTTCAATTGTTTTTCAGTACCCTTATAGGGTTATTGTTGTTATTTGAACTATCCGGTTTGTTATTATACGGAAAATGAGTTAGGCCATGTAAGATAAGGGCATAGGCTTAATTTTGATTATAGTTAATCCTTAAAATAATTGGGGGCTTTCCTAACGATCAGAAACCGAGATGCTATAACCAAGACCGGAGAACCGGGCATATAGATAAAGGGCAAAAATACGCTATCATTCAAAGTAAAAGGAGCTATGAAAACAACGATATCAAAGCCACGGAGTTGTTTTTGCTGCATCATTGGGAATTCCGGTATTCTCTGGCCCCCTGTTCCTCATTACAACTGCTTCATAAATCCAATGTTATCTATCGAAATGACACCACTTTCGTTTTTGTCAAAAACAAAACGCAAGGTAGTGATACTGCTAAAATCAAAGTCGGGATAGCGTGCTCTGAGCGCTTCAAACGGGAAATAAAAAGTTTGATAGACCTTTTCAGATTCTTTCTCATCCTTAATAAATCCTGTTTTGTCAATAACCACCTCAATCGTGCGTTGTAGGGGCGAAAACCGACTCAACGGAAACGCGATTAGTTGTCCTAGGGAGTCTTTGAGCTGGATCGTGAGATCAAGAGGTGCTTCAGGGGTATCCTCGTCTTCTTTCATCTCCGCTTTACTGACGTCTGCATCTTCCTCAGTATCCTTCTGTTCTTCCCCTGCGTTACCAGTGTTTTCGTTTTCATTGTCTTTCACCCATTTTCCTGATGTTTTAGGATTGGCGCTCTCCTTGGATTCGGCCATGGAAAACACCAATGCGGCCGTACTGTCTATGGCTACAGATGGTAAGTGGAGTGTATAGCTAGCGATCAAGGAATCCGGTACCGATGCCATAGTTGATGTTTCCTCGTCAAAATCATAGTCCCAGCCCACAAAAAGTGCTCGGCTTCCCTTTTTTTCCCGTTTTAGTTGTATTTCCTGTTCTTTCCAGACGGTTAGATTCTCCATGGACACCTTTCCTTCGGGTTGGGTTATGGTGGATACATCGAAGTCTTCATCAAAATCGGCCACCACACCTAAATTCGAATCTTCAAACTGACTCAAATAAATGGTCTCTGGAAGCCAATCTGCGCCTTTTCTAGGATCTACAAACAAGGGTAGGTACTCCTTTTTATTTTGTAAGGTGATATCCAGAAATGCCCCGATATACACCTTGGCAATTTGTAACTGGTCTTCTGAAGAGAGCAGCTGTTTCAAATTCAGCAGTCCGGTAAATGGATTCCCCGTGTCATTGTTGCCCCAACTGGTGTTGAATTGCCCATGATTGGCTCCATAGACATACAGTCCGGATTTAAAATGATATAAACTGTCTGTAAAGCTCACGCGTTCATACTGTTGTGCACCTCTAAAAGAGGTCACGTCGGCATCCTGTGCCCCGTGGATCACAAAATAGTTGAGGTTGGCAAAAGCGGTTCGGGTATTTCCCGGTTGGTATTGGCCATCCACCGGAGCAATGGCTACAATGGATCGGATCCCATAGTTATAGTTGAAAGGTATGGAAGCATCGTCAGGATAATAGGGTAGGGAATTGAACATAGCAGCATGGCCTACAGCTTCGCCCCCTCGGGAATGTCCTATTAAGGCGATGTTAGCTGTATCAATTTTTTGATAGAACAGATGGCCTTCGGTACTGTTCCAATCGTGAAATTGCCGTAAATGTTCTAGCAACAACCAGCCCCGTGCATCATTTTCTTCGTCCAATCCACCAAAGAAGTTGGACCAGGAGCCGTTGATAAAGTTCTCATCCACGGAGGCCAAGATGATCCCTTTTGAAGCGAGTAGTTCGCCAAGGTAGGCGTAGCCCACATCGGAATAATCCTGCATCCCATGGTTCCCATGCACGATCAAGGCGAGCGGAAAAGGGCCTTTTCCCTCGGGATACCAGACCCTGGCATTTAAAGGTAAAGCACTGGAATCAAAGCCCCAGTATTTTTCGCGCCACCAGCCACCAAGCCCATCCCAATCATCAATGAAGGGCACGCCATTCACCGGTTCTGTAGTAAGCCCTACTTCGGATCCGAACTCCGGTCGGTGCTTATCGGTACCGCTGCCGTAGGTTAACGTCTTCATGGTAAAGGGTCCTTTTTCGGCAGGAGAAGGTGCTGTAATCGTTTGAACTGGGGTGGTAACAGAAGTTGCGGCATTGATCATGGGATCTACTTCAAAGCCAGACCGGGCATATAGTACCCCCGCAGTGATAAAGCTGCCCAGGCTAAGCATCAAAACAAGAAAGGTTACTGCTTTTTGTCGAGGGGAACGCTGCCGAAACCCCTTTTTTTTCAGTACCCAAAGGGCGGCACCCAAAAGTGAGGCCATCAGGGATAGGAATACGGGGACCATCCATTCAAAACTCATAATGATCAACAGGGGTATGGCGATGAACAAAGCCCGTTGGTAGGTTGCATGAAAACGTCCCAACAATAACAGCAGCCAGCGGGTAAGATAGGCGGTCAGGATAGCTGTCAGAACAAAACCGAGGAACAATACAAGGACCCATCCGTCCCTAAGGTTGGCTACAACGCGAAAGGAAAAAACCAGCCAAAGCAGCGCTGTTACCAGCAAAAGCCCCCATGCGGCGCCTTGTTTTGCGGTATTTCCAGGGGCAATGGATTTGATCTGGGATTTTCCCCAGTGGAGGAGGAGTTGGAACTTTTTTTTCATGGTTCTTTTGGTTGGGTATTACACGAGCACCTTGGGAGAGGTACCCGAGTTTGGGTTTCGAATGCTTTGGGAAGATAGCAAAAACCAAATACTATGAAAAGCTGATGAAAGGCTTACCTACTTTGTAGGGTTGGTGAACTTGCCCGCCTTTGATGATACTAAAAAGTATGTGAAGAGATTTTTGCAACAGCAAGGGTTTTCTTGCGAAAACAAGAATTCAGGTAGTACCTTAAAATTTAGCGGTAGTTGAGATATTTAACATAAAAAACTAAGAGGCAACTATCGACGACCTTGAGAACCGTTGGAAGAGGAATTTGAACAGCAATTACCTTAAGCATATTTGCAACCGCTACGGGGCGTCTATTCTCATTGATATTACGATATGCTCTATCTACTAAATTTGCTAGCGCTGTGGGTGATTTTTCACTTATTTTGAGTCCGCTTAATGCTGCAGACTGAAGATAAATTGATTTTGCATGGTAAACATTCAACATATTTTTCAGTTTTTACTTTCCAATCGATTATTTTTTCATGATATATAAGGGTAATAATATGCGTAGCCATCCCTAATGGTGACTTATGTTCTATCTGTGTTTATAGTGGTTTGTTCTATTACAGCATTTCTTTAAAATCTTCGTCATCCAATATTTCAAACGCAGATACTTCCTCTAATGCGAATACATCATCTTTTGAATTGACCAATTCACCAGCAATAGCTTTAATTTCAAGTTCTTCAAAAGGAGCAGATCGAGACATCGTTTCAATGATGGGTGTGAATCCAAAACTCTTTTTGGTAAACCTATGAAGTCCCATAAAAACAGTTACATTCTCTGACCACGGTTTTATAAATGATGATTCCTTGAAGTTTTCAACACCTATCTTTGCGTTGGCACTGATATCACCTTGTGACTTAGTTATTAGTCCTTTTACATCACCAGTAATGTTCAAATTTGCTGAATTTGTACTCGATTGCATTATTAATGCCCTGTTTGCTCTCGTTATCGATGTGACAAGAAACGTTTCATTCCAAATGATTTCGTTTTTGTGTTTTTCAAGGTCGATTTGGACATTCTGTAGATCAAGTAAATCCGTTCGGTCACAATCAATTGCGGCGAAGTACACTGCACCTTCTTTTTCAAATGACGCCTTAAGATTACCGGTTGCATTCACATTAGGGTCTATGTTTCCCTGAGCACCAAAATTCGCATCTATCTTTACTGATTTTCTGCTTGCAAAAATGTAGGGATCTGATTCCTTTTTCCATTTAGATTTCGTAATCTTTATTCCAAGTTTATCCAAAGAAGTGATAATGTTAAATGATCCACGAGGGGCCGGTTTTCTAAATGGCCAAACGCCTTTTCTTCCAAACGGAAAATGAATGACTTGACCGACTTCCAAAGCTTCCCCCGGTAAAACAACCGCAATTTTAGTAAGTTCTTTTGCGATCTCTTTTGAGTACATTACTGCGAGTCCTGACATAATTCTATTTTTTAGGATTAATCATTATTTTTTGATCAACTAGATCAACCGGATATGATCAGCGATCATATCCGCAACATATGCTTAATTGCTTTCGAGGGAGTAGTTAGTGCTAAACGTAATGGACAACTATTAAAATCCATTACGGAAAACCTTAAAAAACGAGAGGTTTTCATCAAAATCAACCATTGTGGTTGAAAATAGTATTTAAGGAGGTAAAAACGAGACACCGTAAAAGCTGGGGGTTTTGACCTATTTATCGCTTAGGCTTCAAATATAGGATTTCTCACCCCCGACCATCGTCGGGAGGTTCGAAATGACTTTTGAAATGTGTTCAGTCATTTCGACATGAGGCATCCCGATAAACTATCGGGAGACGATTGAGAAATCTAGTAATTGAGATTTCTCGGTCACTCCGCTTCTTCGAAATGACATTTGGTAGGTATATACCGCAACAAAAAAAGCCCCTATACGGGGCTTTTAAAACTCAAGGTTGTTGTCTATATTAATTGTTGTTCCCAATATTAAAGACCCCTAAAAGATCAGCGCCAGTTATATCGAAGGCTTTGGTAGCCATCCCGGAAGCAGGATTATAGCGGTAATAGGCATTTTCTGTGGTTGTGGCAACTGGGACAAAAACATCACCTTCAAAGAAGAAGTTTGTGCCTCCTGAAAAGACACCTACGGCTGGTATTCCTGCGATCGGAGTTACGGTCTGGGCATCCAGGTCCAGCACACACCATCGAGCTGACTCTGCCGAAAAGAGAATAGCAAAGACTTGCTGAATTTCTTCGGGAGAAAGGTTTTGTACCCCTCCTGCTGCCAGCACAATATCCACAGCTGCCTGTGGTGTGGTAGCGTTCACACGGGCAATAGCCTGGGTATCGCTGATCACATTTACCGCATTAAAAGTGGGTAAGAAGATATTCATAGGATTCAAGACCAACGCGGGCTCAAAGGTGTAGGTAGGGTCTATTTCGTTGGTACCAGCATTAATTCGGTTTAAACGTGCAGGAAGGCCTGAGCCATCGGTACTACCGGCATCTGCAATATAGAGGTTCCCGGCACCGTCAATCAAGCTTTGCCCAAAATTATTAAAGGTGAGGATCTCGCTTACACCATTTCCGTCTCGTTGGGTATCCCCAACAAAGCTGCCTGAAGTTAGATTAGCCTGATGGAGGATAAAAGAAGTAAAAATATCACCGCCGTTTTCTCGAATGGGCGCAAAGACATCGTCTCCTCTAAAAATAAAACGCTGGTAGCGTTGATCCACATCACCGGGTACAAAACCGGCGCTCATATCTATGGTTCCCGTTACCTGTAAAGTTTCCGGATTAAATACGGAAATTAGATTGGGGGTAGCCCTATCCTGAAAGATCCCGGTCTGCGCATCTCGTACTGCAATTCTAAAGGAGCTCGCATCCAGAGTGGGGATTATACCTTCCTCTGCCAGTTCGCCATCAGCATTTACTACATATTTGGAAAAACCTGAAGCCTCATCAGGACGTGGCAAATACATGGCATTGTCGAAAATAGAGGTGGGAAAGAAACGGGCAAAATCAGTTCCGTCGGAAAGATCAACCATACCGGTTGGTAAGGTTTCCACATACTTTACCAATGCGGTTTCTGAGGCCGTTGTACCTACAACTACGAATCCACTGGTTTGATTATCGGGATCCGGGTCTGGATCCGGATCTGGGTCCGGGTCTGGATCGGGATCATCGTCGGTCATTCCCATACCGGCATTCGGATCTTGGTTATCATCATCACTGCTGTCGCAGGCGCCTAACATGAATACCAAAAGCAGCATGGCTATGATATTCCATGGCAGGGATATATGCTTAAAAGTCTGTTTCATAGGGTAGAGTTTTATAGTGAATAATTGATTTTAAAAGCGTAATTGATACCGGGTCTGGGAATACGGAAATTGTCAAAGATTTCGGCATCAAACACATTTTGTACATTTAAGGCAAGGCTTATGCCTTTACTTGGCATGCGATAGGTTATTCCTGCATTGTGTAAGTTTTGTTCCGGAATGATAAAAATGGGATTTGCATTGTCTAAGTCGGCCACCTCATTAATACTAAAGCGATCCGTGTAGAAATAGGTCCAGTTGAATTCCAAGGTGTTTGGGGAGTTGAATATCCTTTCAAAACTGTAAGTAGCGCCAACATTATAAAATAATTGCGGGATGTTGGGTACTTGGGCGCCTGTGGTAGCTCCAGTTTCTGAGTCGCCCACTGAAGCAATCTCGTTACTTTGATAGGTGTAATTTGCCGATATGTTAAGATTTCTAACCGGGATTACCCGGAACGAAGCCTCCACACCACGGCCGTCTACCTCAGCTTCATTGATAAAAATGGCGTTTTCCGGTCCAAACTGATCCAAGCGGATCAGATCTTCCTGATCCCTTAGAAACCCGTCAACCTTTAAAGAAATAAAGCGTTGATTGTCCAATTGTTTCTCAAAGGCAATACCCAAATTGAGATTATTACTTTTCTCAGGCCGTAATTCAAAGTTGGGTAAAATAGCCGCAAAATCGCCGAACACCTCAGTTTCAGTCGGAATACGGACGGCCCGCTCAAAACTGCTGCGTACAAAGAAATTGGGGTGTACCTGATACTTTAAGGCTACGCCATATCCGTTGTCGTTATCTTGTACTTCTCTGATAGGCAGTACTGTTGCTGCCTGCTGAAGAATATCAATGGATTCTGCGTTATAGCTGTAGTTTTTGTAAAACACTTGGGGTGTAAGCTTATCATCCCAAAGGTTGGCCCGGAGTTCTGCCCCAAAAATATTGCGATTTAATCGTGAGGGAATAGTGTTGGGATCAATACTTTCCCCATCAATAGTAAGGCGTGCCCCTACCGGATCGTCTCCCTTTACCCGGGAATATCTATAAAAGTCGGAAACGGAAAGCGTAAAGGTAGAATTCAGTTTATAATTCACTAAAATGCGATGCGCCGTACCCAACTCATCCCCATCCCGTAAGGTGGGTCGTGCAAATATTTCAGATCCGCTGCTATTGGGCGTTTCCAGAATTTGACCCCTCCAGTTGTAAATAGCAGTGGTACTGTCTTGGGTTTTGGAAAGTGCCAGGGAAAGTACCCCGTAATAGCGAAGGTTGAGTTTGTCGTTAAAGAAGGCTTTTCTATAGTCTACCCGTTGGGTAAATGTATTGAACTCCTGATCCGCCTCGCCTACTGAAGTATTCGCTATAAATCTACCTTGCTGTATCTCATCAAACCGATAGGCATAAGAAGAGGCAATTTCCAATCGGTCTGCCCAGCTTCGATTTTGAAGACGCAAGGCAGCCTCAACATAGCCCGAAGTATGCCGATCATGAAATCTATCGGCATCTATGGTTTCTTCTTCTACACCAATTACGTTGCCATCCGAACCTCTTACCTCTACTACATTGGGAATATCCCGCATTCTGTAATCATTGTCCGCGTAATTAAAGAAGGAATTCACCGAAAGAGAGGTGTTTTCGCTGAATTTTTTAAGCCCATTTAGCGTAAAACGGTGCGTATTAAAGGAGCCGAACGAATAGGATGTCCTTAGATTTTCTACGTTCTGTTGAAGTGGTACCAGATTAATACCACCTCCCAGGGCATCTGTTCCCACGTCAATAGGCATTACTCCTTTATAGACGTCTACGCGTTCTAAAGCATCTACCGGAATACTATTTAATTGGATACCACTGCCGTAGACTTGTATCGGAATACCGTCGTAATAGACCCGAACCGCTTGTCCTGTAAGCCCGTTGAGATTAATATTCAGATTACTTCCAAGTCCTCCGCTTTGACGCACCACAACTCCGGAGGAGGTTTTTAGTACGGTTTCTACACCAAGAGCCTGATCCGCTACTTTTTGGATATCCAACGAACTGATGGTGATTGCTTTTTCGCTGATTTTTGTAGCCTCAGACTTTCCATAAACCGTTACATCTCCGAGGCTTTCTACCTGACTCTCCAGAACAATGCTAAGCGTTAGGGCTTGATTTACTTCAATGGGGAGCGATTTGGTAGTATAGCCAAGCGAACTTACCTGCATAATGTACGCTCCGGCAACTACACGTGGTATTGTAAAATTACCATCTTTATCGGCCACCGCGTACTTGTTCCCCTTGTCCAAAAGAATATTGGCAAAAGGCAAAGGTTCTCCGGACGCGGCACTTACGGAGCCGGAAATATCAAATCTATTTTGGGCCAGTAGCGTTACAGGGAATAGTAACGATAAGAAAAGCAATTTCTTCATTAATCCGGTTCTTCTAAAAAAGCGGACAAATGTACTTATTATTTTTAATTATTCTAAATAATATTAGTGATGAAATAGGGATATCCGAAAAAACAGATTACATAGCAGGTTGAAACTGTACTACGCTAGGCAGGTAAATGAACAAAAGCACATTTACTCCTATTAAAAGCAGGTACAACCATCGCTTTTTTAGGCGTAGCGAATAGGATTGAAGTACCAAAAGCAGGGCTGTTGCGGTAATGTAAATCAGCAGCCGCGTGCGGTAGGCAGAATACTGCACTTTATCCCATCCGTAGTATTCCTCTACCTCAAATTGGGATTTGGTCAATTCATTTAAAAAAAAGAGCAGGCAGATCGAAGAAACTAATGCCAGGCCTAATAGTATAGGTAAAAGGTAATACTCGTCCAGTTTGTTAAGAGATCTGGCGTGTTTACTTTTCGAATCAGGCATCTGTTGTTAGTTTTATCTTACGTTTAAAGAAGCGTTTTTTGATAAAAAGCACGAGGGCACGGATGAGTAGAAATATCAGGGACAGGTAAAGCAATACAACGGTCAAAATTGTGGGCACCATCATCCCAAAAAAGCTATGCAATACAAACAAAACGCCTATATAACTTAATAGGCCATAAGACCAGCGGAGTAACAGGGGCTTTAGTGCTACAAACTTGGGTTTTTCCTTCCTGCCCCGTTCCGTTCTTTTTAGATACACAATAAAGCCGGTAAGTGCTAGAAAGCCGGAAGTGGTACCAAAAAAGGCATACAATATTTTTAAAAGGAACCCACCGTAGTCTCCAAAATGGAGTGACTCTTGAATATAAAATAGCTTATCTCCGGTTGAAGCGGTACGAATATCATAACGGTGCACTTCCGTTAAATCTTCTTTATCAAAGGTTATGGAATAGGAATCGCGTTCAAAGGCGGTCCTGGCTACATCGCCCATAAGCGAGACGGTCCGGCTACCATCGAAGGATAGTAAAATATGGGCGGGGATGAGTTCCGGGAAAAGTTCCTTTGTTTTTGCATACACCTTGTCGTAGTCTACCGGATAAGCTGCATCTTCTTCGGGCGTTAACGGTTTTTCCTCCACTTTAAAAATTCCGGGTCTATCGCCCACAATGGCAGGTTGGAGATAGGCTTGAAGGCCTAGCCATGTGCCGGTAATCGCGATCATTAGATTAAATACCAGTGTGGAAATTCCTATCAATTTATGGTAATCTGCCATTACGACCCTAAAATTTTTCTTTCGGATCGCTCCAAAGAATTGTCGCTTCATAAATCCGCCATAGATCCAGAAACCGGTAATGGTTGAAATTAAAAGTGCTAATCCCGCCAGCCCTACGATTTGACGTCCCAACAGTCCGTCGAACAATCGTACATGAATATTGCGTAGAAAGTAGCCCACGGATTTATAAACATCCCGCTCACCCACTACTTTGCCTGTGTACGGATCAATAAAAACCTCCAGTTGTTTTAGGGAAAGGGTGCTATTTCGAATAAAAAAGAAGGGCGCCCAGGTATCCCCAGGACCCTTAGGAACCCTTACGGATAAAAGGTTTTCCGCACCATGCACTGTTTTTAAACTATCGATAATTGGGGTTAGGGAAACGGTTGTGGCTTGGGGGCTAACTTTAAAAAGTTTGGCATTTAGTGCCTCGTCAATTTCTACTTTAAACAATGCCGCTACCCCGGTAATACTTAGTACTGCAATTACTACTCCTGCATAAAGGCCTACCCAGTTATGTAAAGCCCACATCTTTTTGTCGATCTTTTTCACCGCTAGCTGTTATCCGAAAAATTCTGCAGCACAGGGGTGGGCTCTTCCTTTACTATGGGTTGCCTTTTTATTCTTTTGGCCGGGACTAATTCCAGATCCTTTTTGTTCTCCTTCTGCTTTAAATATAAGATGCTGATAGCAAGGCCAAAAACCCCTATGACGATCCAGGTCAAATCCACACTAAACACGTAATAGTCTTGGTTGATCAAGGTTTTCCAGATCCAATCTCCTGTAACTAGTCCGTTGGCTATGGGTATCAATACTCCCAGAGTACTTCCAAGTACAATGTAGTTGCGGTTGAGTTTTCTATAGTTGTTCCAAAACAAACCGATTACAGTTAATACCAACCATCCCAAAAAGAAGGTAGCGTTTACATAAAATACCCGATTGGGAAGTGCCAGAGGTACTAACTTATTGGCGATAAAAATAAGCGCTATTGCCGGAAAAAGTGAAAGCGTTACCGCCAAATACAACTTCGTAACCCTGTGATGAAATCTGCGTTGTTTGTCGGAATATTTTTTAGTATCCCGCGCCGTTCTCCAGATCATTACACCACTTAGGATAACGTAGCAGGTGATCATGGCCAAAATAAAATAAATGATCTTAAGAAAGACTCCCCCGTAGGTAGCATAGTGCAGTTTTATAAGTACGCCATAGGCGCCTTCAGCATAGGTTTTGGTGTTCGGCTCCAATGCACTAATAAGTTCACCACTTTTATAGGCATAGGTAAAGGAGCCATCGCCACTAATCCCTTTATGGTCATCTATACGTGCTGTAATAGTGCCGTCTTCTTTGCCATAATTTCTGCTAAAAATATAGGTTAACGTATTGTTGGGGTAGGCTTGATTCACTTTTTGATAAACACTTGTAAAACTTGCCCCGTCAGTGATGATTTTTGCATCCTCCTCGTAGGTTCGTGCCACATCGGGAAAAACGGCCTCAATAACCTTATTGGTATCCCCATCAAACATCAGAAAAGCGCTAGGGGCTAACAACAGAATGGAAAGTCCCAGAAGCGCTCCAGTCACTGCATAAATCAATTGAAAGGGCAGTGCTATAAATCCTAATGAGATATGCCCGTTGGTCCAGATCTGCTTCCATTTCCCTTCCGTAGTAAAAGCATAAAATTTGTTGACAATGTTTCTCCAATGCGTTAACAAACCTGTTATAATAGCGAAGAGAAAGAAAAAGGCCACCAGGCCAGATAGATAAATACCGATAATAGGTATTTGATAAAAAAAGTGTAACTCATATATCGTTCTTGCCATATGGGTTTTGGGTTCAGTGCCCACACTCAGGAGTTCATAAGTGGCTGGATGTACCGTGGCGATAAAACGTGTTGTTGTTCCTTCATCGTCTTTTTTACTTCCATAAAACCAGACCAAGGGATTGGCCGTTGAAGGGGGAACCATACCAAATTGCCCGGTTCGATCAAAATCGGGTACTTTTTCACCTATCTTGTGTATTATTTTATCATAGTCCACAGCGGCGGCATCCACGGCATTAATTCGAGCCTCCGGATTCTCCCACTGCTGTAACTCGTCCATAAATAGTGCCACGGCACCACAATAAAAACAAATAAATAAAGCAAAACTGATCACAATCCCAGCAACCGTATGGGTATGGAACATGGCATTGTGCCATCGGGGTTTTAGTGCTTTTAGTTTCATGGTTTGCTGAAGTAAATAATGGTGCCGAAAACCAGGATCAGTAACAAATAGATCCCCCAGGCTTTCCAGCCATTTTTAAACATGAAAGCCAAGGCCAGTAAAAGTGCCCATACCAAAAAAGCGCTATACGCTGTAGTGATAATAAGCGCACCCTTATTTTCCAGTAAACTACCAATTGCATTGTGGAATAATATTGAAACAATAAACCCACCAATTATTCCGGCAGTAACTTTGAGCACGCGTTGGCCGGGACTTGATAAGTGTTTTGGATTTGCTGGCATATTACAGAATGTTTTCCATGACAATTGAAAGCAGGCTTAACCCTAACAGCACGTATGCATATTTTTTATGCAACGGAAGAAACATTATCGTTAAACTCAGTCCTAACATCAGCGTGATCAAAAAAATGATACCACCTGTAGCGAGGCCGTACCTGTAAGCCATTAGAGCGAATGCGATCAAAAACAAGATATAGGCAATACCTCGGACTACCCTTTCCTTTCCTTTAAGTTTCTTCCCGATTTTAGCAAATTGTTGGGGAAAGTGTTTTGATTTCGTGTAAAGTAAGAAACAACTTAAAAAAATCAAGACAATGCTCATAGCAATTTAGAAATTACGTACTGTCAAATACAAAGGCAAACTTAATCATTATTTTGAGTAGTTCTAAATAAAGATTGGAATTCAAGATGTACCAAAATGTTAAAAGTGGTCGTATGGCTAACCAAGGGTATCGTATGGTTTCTGAAAATAGTGGGTCATTTTCTAAACAAGGTATCTACAAGAAAGACACACTCCCAAAAGTTCCCAAGTGTATTCCCGAAAAACTCCTTTTCACATGCCGCTACTAATTCAACAGCACCGTGTAATCTACGTTTTCGGCAGCTATTAACTCGGTAACCTTGGAGGGATTCACTTGGAGGAGCTCTTTCAGTTCTTCCAGTTCCGCCCTGTTTAACATGATCTGTAGGTTGGACTGCAAGGTGGGAATCGGAATTTTACGTTTTATAGTGCAGTTGCAATACACACGTTCCCAATGATTAGGGTCTAATTGTGCTAAAAATGTTCGAAAATGAGATAGCTCTTTTTCGGTTAGTTCCAAAAAGATGTTTCCAAAAGAAACCTGATAGATCTTACATTCCTGGCATTGAAGGAAGAATCCGTTCTTTGTATGATTGATGACCGTCGTATTGTGACACATGGGAAATCTACTTTTGGTGTAGCTTAAATTTATAAAGTGAAATTAGTAAATTTATTTAGATTGAATAAAAATAATAGTATTTTTAGCACTTCTAAAAACAAAAAATTGCTGCCTGGTTATGATCAAAACAGATATGCTTATCATAGGGGCAGGTCCTACGGGCTTGTTTACCGTTTTTGAAGCAGGATTGTTAAAATTGCGATGCCATTTAATAGATGCGCTTCCCATGCCTGGCGGGCAATGTGCTGAGATCTATCCTAAAAAGCCGATTTATGACATTCCAGCCTATCCTGAAATACTGGCAGGGGACCTGGTAGATAAGTTGATGGAGCAGATTAAGCCATTCGAACCCGGTTTTACACTCGGTGAACGTGCGGAAATATTAGAAAAACAGGAAGACGGTTCGTTTGTGGTAACCACGGACAAAGGCACACAACATCATGCACCGGTGGTAGTTATCGCCGGTGGGCTGGGGTGCTTTGAACCTCGAAAACCGCAGCTGGATAACCTTTCCCAGTTTGAGGATAATGGGGTTTCCTACATGATAAAAGATCCTGAAGTGTATCGCGATAAAAAAGTGGTTATTGCCGGGGGAGGGGATTCCGCATTGGATTGGTCTATTTTCTTGTCGGATATTGCCCAAGCGGTGTATTTGGTGCATCGCCGCAGGGAGTTCCGAGGGGCTTTAGATTCTGTTGAAAAGGCAGGTGATTTGGCGAAAGCTGGTAAAATAAAACTACATACCCCAGCTGAGGTAGTTGCTATACATGGCAATGGCCGATTAGATACGGTTACCATACAGCGTAATGATGATGCGAAAATGACTACCGAGGTACAAACGGATTACTTTATTCCACTGTTCGGCCTATCACCAAAATTGGGCCCAATAGCCAATTGGGGTTTGGAAATTGAGAAAAATGCTATTAAGGTTAACAATGCTAAGGACTACCAAACCAATATACCTGGAGTATTTGCCATAGGGGATGTCAATATTTATGAAGGAAAGCTTAAACTAATATTGTCTGGTTTTCATGAGGCCGCGGTCATGTGCCAGTACGCCTACAACATCATACACCCGGACAAGAAGTTTATTTTAAAATACACTACGGTAGGAGGAGTACACGGTTTTGATGGTTCGTCTAAAGAAGCCAAAAAGGCAGTGGTGAAAGCAATCAACTGATCCCTGAAATGATACGTAGAAAAGGTGCGGTAAATACTTTATTTTTGTAAAAAAGAAATATGCTGGGAAAGATAGGTATTATATATGGTTCGGATACGGGGGTTACTGAAGAGATCACCAATGATATAGCGAGTAAAATTACTTCAGAAAGCCTTGAGGTGATTGAGGTGTGCAATGTAGCTATTGCGGACTTTACCCGTTTTGATCTGCTGTTTATTGGCTTGTCTACCTGGTACGATGGCGATTTGCAAAGCGATTGGGAGGATTATTTTGACACTTTCCAAACCATTGATTTTACCGGTCAATTGGTAGCTATTTTTGGCCTGGGTGATCAACTGGGTTATGATGATTACTTTGTGGACGGTATCGGTATTTTAGCGGAAGTTATCCTTCAAAACGGAGGAACCATTATTGGTCACTGGCCTGCTGAAGACTACGATTTTTCGGCTTCAAAAGGGATCGCATCTGACGGAAAGTTTTATGGATTGGCCTTAGATGAAGATAATGAACCCCAAAGAAGCCCGGAGCGTATCGAACAATGGCTAGCACAGGTGCAACAGGAATACAAGATCCGCTTGCAAGAGGCCTGAACCAGTGGTTTTAAAAATAGTAGATCTTTTAATTGCTACAGCTTAGGGATTATCCGTGTGTTTCCGGTTTTTCAAGCATCCCCTGTTCTTCTTCAGTAAACATCCTTGATTTTATTACAAAGCGTAAACCCAGTGGGATTTCCAGGGAAAAGCTGGATCCCCGGCCCTTAACGATATCCACGGTCAACTGGGTATGTTTCCAGTATTCAAATTGATCTTTGGACATGTAAAAGCCGCACTCGGCGATGGAGCCCAAAAAAACATCGGTCTCGTTGAGCATGAGTTCGCCCTCGGGGAAACACATTGGTGACGATCCGTCGCAACAACCCCCGCTTTGATGGAACATGAGCGGGCCATGTTCCTTTCTTAAGGAATGTACGACCCGCTTTGCTTCTTCTGTTATGAGTACACGTGCTACCACAGCTTAAAAGAATCCTAGGGCATTCTTATCATGCGAGATCAGCATGTTTTTCGTCTGCCGGTAATGATTGAGCATCATTTTATGGGTCTCACGACCAATTCCGGATTTTTTATAACCCCCAAAAGGAGCGTGCGCAGGGTAAAGGTGGTAACAATTCACCCAAACTCTACCAGCTTGAACAGCGCGCGAGATCTGATAAGCTTGATGCGTGTCCCTGGTCCAGACCCCGGCACCCAGGCCGTATAGGGTATCATTCGCAATTTCCAGGGCTTCAGCTTCGTCCTTAAAGGTCGTTACACAGGCTACCGGGCCAAAGATCTCTTCCTGGAACACTCGCATTTTGTTGTTGCCCTTAAGTAGTGTAGGTTCAATATAATAGCCCCCTTCAAGCCCTTCATTATACGCGGCTTTACCGCCGGTCAACACCTCACACCCTTCTTCTTTTCCTATCTCCAGGTAGTTCAAAATTTTCTCGTACTGGTCATTGGAGGCCTGGGCGCCCATCATAGTGGTGGGATCCAAAGGATGCCCCAATTTAATAGCCTCTACGCGTTCAATGACCCGTGCAATAAATTTATCGTATATACTTTCTTGTATTAAGATCCTTGAAGGACAGGTACACACTTCCCCTTGGTTAAGAGCAAACATTACGGCACCCTCGAGACATTTATCAAAAAAAGCATCATCGGCATCCATAATACTTTCAAAGAAAATATTGGGGCTTTTTCCTCCTAATTCCAGCGTAACGGGAATAATATTTTTAGAAGCATATTGCATGATCAATTGTCCCGTGGTCGTCTCTCCGGTAAATGCGATTTTATTGATACGTGAGCTTGAGGCCAGAGGTTTCCCAGCTTCAATACCAAATCCATTTACTATGTTAAGTACCCCTGCAGGTAGAATCCCTTCAATGAGTTCCATTAAGATCATAATACCCACCGGGGTCTGCTCCGCAGGTTTTAATACTACGCAATTCCCTGCTGCCAGCGCCGGTGCTACCTTCCAAGCAGCCATCAATAAAGGAAAATTCCACGGGATTATTTGACCTACAACCCCAAGAGGTTCTTTGATGTTCATGGAGATGGTACTAGCATCCAACTCACTTACCGTTCCTTCTTCTGCACGGATTACCCCGGCAAAATACCGGAAATGATCAACTGCAAGGGGCAGATCGGCTGCCATGGTTTCCCGCAAGGCTTTACCGTTATCCCATGTTTCGGCCCGTGCCAAGGCTTCCAAATTCTGTTCCATTACGTCCGCAATCTTCAGTAAAAGATTACTTCGTTCCGTGGCGGAACTATTGTTCCAGGATGGAGCGGCTTCCCAGGCTGCATCAATAGCCAGGTCAATATCCTCTGCAGTAGAACGCGCCACTTTCGTAAAGCTATTTCCATCCACCGGAGAAATATTTGCAAAATATTCTCCTTTTACAGGAGCGGTCCATTTGCCCCCAATGTAATTGTCATATTGACTTTTAAATTGGGGCTTTACCAGCGCCTGTTTTTCAGTTGTACTTACATCGCTCATGTTGTCTACGTATTTAATTAATTCATTCAATACCAAGTTAATACGAAAACGCGTCGTCGCTTTGAACGATCCTACAAAATTTATGAACAATACAACTAAAATTTGTATTTTTAACATAAAAAGATTTGTATTTTAATAGAATTATCAATAATTGTGAAACAAAATTGAAAATTCGTTAAACAATTCAAAAGATGCAGCTTTCCTCATCATTTTATACTTCCCGAAAATTAGTAGACCTCGTAGAGAACAAAACCTCCTATGAACTTAGTGATTCTGCTATGCATATTTTTGAGACCAATGCCCGGGCAGAACGTGTGGAATTGCGTTTTGGTACTCCGGTTTTGGCCAGTATGTTCAAAGGGAAGAAAGTGATGCATTTGAGAAACCGCGAGGCTTTTGATTTTTTACCCGGTGAGTCCTTGATATTGCCGGCTGATGAGTTAATGTGTATTGATTTCCCGGAGGCTCGCCAGGACAACCCTACACAGTGTCTTGCCATGGAGATTGGAGAGGAACGTATCCGAAATGTGGTGCGTATGATGAATGAGCAAATGTCTAAAGCAGATGGTGCAGAATGGTGCCTGATGGATTACAACTTTCATTTTACGAATGACCCCGGTATTTATCAGATTTTACAACGGTTGGTGTACCTCTATACTGAAAACCACCCCTCCAAGGACTTTTTTGTGTCCAATATGATGCACGAGCTTATTGTTCGCATCTTACAGACCAATTCGCGTAAAACCTATGAAGACAACGCCAGGCAACTCTCGGGGCACCACCGCTTTGCATTTGTGGTGCAATACATACGTGAAAACATTAGCGCACCACTTACAATAGAGGCACTTAGTGAGAAGGCCTGTATGAGCACCAGTAATTTTTATCGGGTTTTTCGGAATGAATTTGGAATTTCTCCGGTGGATTTTATCAACAATGAGCGCATACTAAAGGCATCGCAACTGCTTCAGGATACGCAACTTAATTTGACGGAGATCTTCATGGCCTGCGGCTTTAAGAACCGTTCGTACTTCAACCGCATGTTCAAACGATTACGGGGAACCAGCCCCAGTGCCTATCAAAAGCGATTTCAATAACACAATAAGCATTTAAAATTGTTGGTTATCCATCTTTAGCGGTATAAAACGTAATTTCGGAGTATCCTTTTGCTAGTTTTTGGGTCTACCTGGTAGATAAAAACTGAAAATCATGAAAGGAAATTGTAATTGTGACCCCTGCGATTGTACAAAATGCAACTGTAATCCTTGTAGATCAGAGCATTGTACCTGTAGTACATGTGATTGCAAAAAGTGCACATGTTGCAGTTGAGACCGCTAGGGTAGAGGTACTGGACCAATGAAATTATCAACATCAGATATCTGGGAAGAATTCCACTCCGACCTGTATTTTTTTATCCTGAAGCGGGTAAAAAATAGCGACGTGACGAACGAAATCCTCCAAAACAGCTTTTTAAAAATTCATAAAAACCTTGAAACACTAAAAAAAGCAAGTAAAGTGAAGCCCTGGGTATTTCAGATCACCCGCAATGAAATTGCTAATTTCTACAAGGAAAGTCCTGGTAAAGGCATTGAGCTGCAGGTGGATGCTGTGGATACCGCTTCGTTGTGTTGCTTTGATCGCTTTGTGGACGAACTCCCTAAGTCGTATCAAGATGTTGTGATACCTGTCTATTTTCAGGGGCGAAAGCAGCTTGAGGTAGCTGATGGTTTAGGCATCTCGCTAGCGAATGTTAAAGCAAGGTTGCGAAGGGCCAAAGCCCTTTTAAAGGAGCGATTCCAATCCTGTTGTAACTATCAGATCAATAAAAAGGGGTTACTTACCGGAGAACCGGAATGCCTCAATTGTACTGCGATCTAAGCAATCATTATTCGGTTCAAATAGGATCCACCGTTTCAAACATTTGCCTAACCTTTACTTTTTCCAAGGTGGGCACTGCTTCTAAAAGTTTTTGGTAGAGATCAATAAACACCTTGGGTTGATCCGGCTGCTCCGTAATAAATTCAAGGACAAGTCTGTTAAATTTTTCCTTCCCGATCAATTCTTGTACCCGGTTTAAAGCGATAGCACCTTTATTTTCTTCCATATAGTCCGTGCCATCAGCATGGATTAATGAAGGTTCGATATTAGGTTCGTTGTTTTTGTCCTTGGCATACTTGTCTGTTTTCTTTTTAATAAGTAAATCAACCGCTTCTTCACCTAAGTTCTCTTTTACAAATTGTAAGCTTATCGCTTCGGGCAAACCCAAAATAAACATATCCGCTCCTTGCACATTAGCAACAGTCAGGCTTTTTTGTAACCATAGTTTTGCCAATCCACTTCCAATGGTTTGATAGATATACGCCTTTTCTTGTAAGCCTTCTGTATTTGCTACCCAACCTTCTTTTTCAGAAAGCGCAATGGTATTCACAAATGTATACCTGTCTTCTTGCCAGCGGTGTATTTCTACTAATTGAAGGTGATTGTCCACCGCCTTTGTCCCAAAATGGGTTTTCATAAAGGCGACCCCTTTTTTAAGGGCTTCTTGGTACAGCCCTACGTTAAAAGTGTGTGTAGGTTTATGCAAAATGGAATACGTAACCTTTCCTGCTTTGCCTTGGATAACTTGGTAATCGGATGAGCCTATATACCAATTAAACACTTGCGGAGTATCAATCACATATTGGGCAATGGTACGATCGTTACTTGTTTCTATTTTCTCCAACGAACCGCCTGCAAAAGGTATTTGACCTGCTTCCGTGCTTATGCGAATACTACCTTTCACTAAATTGGCGTCCGTTGCAAATACATTTTGCTCAAGCGCATATGGATCATCAAAATTTGCCATTCTTGAATGAAGTCTGGGTAAATCTTGTTCCTGGCGTTTTCGATTCTCCAAAAGCTCTTTATCACTGTCATACCCTATAACAGGAAGGAATTCTTGTAGGCTTCCGAAGCTGCCAATGGTCGTGATGTCTGCTTGGGAATCACTTTGTACAAAACCAACATATTGCTTATATCCTTCTAATGAAAGCTTTAAGATGCTGTCTTTTTGTAAAGCTTGTGGGATACCATAGGCTATCAGATTTTGATCCGTATCTTCTTTTACAATTTTCAATTCTTGCGCATTTAGCTTTACGCTGGTAAAATGGACAAAATCTTTGGTATTGAAAAACAAAGTGTCTGCCGCCTTCGTGTTATTCAAGGTAATATTTGAAGAAAATTCCATTCTTCTTTCCGTAGGAAAAAGATCGAGTTGTACATCCAGGGTTTCGTATTTGGGATGCGGCTTGGTTTCCAAATACTTGTATTTCATTTCGTACTCGGCATTCAACCGTTCTTCTTCAGCCTTTGGAACAAAGTTTCCGTTATCGTAGACATTTTGGGTTATAAAAGACATTAAAAATAAAAACAGTCCAAAAAATACCACCATCACAACTTTGGAAATTGAACCGAGCTGCATGTTTTTCAATGAAAGTCGATTTTTCCACTTTTTATCGGAGCCCCGCTTCCAGAGCCAGATCCCTGCCATAACCAATGCCATGGAAAGGGCCAACCATAGCAAGAAAAACCAATTGGCCGACTGCTCAAATATGCCATAGCCGCTAGTTTCTGAATAATCATCAACGCCAGGGGTAAAGCCAAACCCTATCCTGAGGTCTTCAACGATTCCCTGGTCAAAGGAAATGACCAAGAATATGAATAGGGCTACACAAAGAATATGGGTAAGGATGCGGTTGCTGGTCAGTGCCGCTATAAAAAATACTAGTGAGGCCCAAAGGACAAAATTCAAGAATGCCCATCGGTAGAGCAGTAAATCTTCCGCAAAACGCCCCAGGTCGATATAAGACGCACCGCCCAGTAAAATTTGGGTTATGATGGATATAAAAATAAAACTAAGACTCAATACAAAACACAGCCCAATTACAGCTGTTAATCTAGAAAGTTGGGTGACCCAAACCGGAACCGGTAATGAATCCGTGATCTGCCAGATATTGACAGTTTTGTCTTTAAAAAACAGTTCGCCAGACCATATCATGACCAACATGGTAACAAAAACACCCCATTGCAATCTAAAATAAGTCATATTGCTACTTAAGGGTAATTCATTGCCGATATAATAGTCGGCGTTCCAGGTAACATTTTGTAAAAAGACCATTAGAAATATGATGCCCAGGATAATCTTAAAAGAGATCGGACGAACAATATTCATAAATTCCAGCTTTGAGAGGGACCATAATTTGGTTAGAAAATTGGATACTTGGTACTGTTTTACCACTTTCGGTAGCCTTACGGAAGGAATCGTAAATCCCTTTTTTCTGGTTTCTTTGATTTTTTTGGATTTGTCTACCCCGGCCTGAATAAAATATTTAAATGAAAACTTAAAATAGGAGGCTACCGCAAGTATCACTGCGAGCCCCAGCCAAAACATCCTATTGTTTAGAACATATCCTGAGAGCTTGAACATCTCTGTGTTTTTTTCCAAAGGTGTCAGCAACTCCGTGTAGTGCTGTGCGGCCACAAATCCTCCGGGATCGACCAATATAAAAGCCATTAAATTATTGCCACCACCGGTCTCGTACGAAGTTTGTGCGATTAAGAAAGTGATAACTACCAAAAAAACAGCTAAATAACTTGAGGCGATTTTTCTGGTAAATACAAGAGCAAAAAATACCAGCGCTACATAAAAAAACAAATTGGGAACCGTAAATAGAATCCAACCGTGAAATAAGGGCCCCCATTGTGTGGGTCCGAAACGATGGGCTTCACCAATACCAGAATAGGGTACCAGTAAATGACCTAAGATCATACCCGTACTTAGAATGACCAGATAAAGGAATGCGGATAAAAACCGACCCACAAAAAACTGTTTGTCACTAATAGGCAAGGCATAGGTCCATTCGGCGGATCTGTACCTGATATCTTTATAAAGTACCCCACCGGTAGCTATTGCGATGATTATGATCATAAGCATGCCCATAGCCGCGTAATTGCGGTATAAAATGCTGGAAGCATTCATGAGTACCCCTTCATTGGCAAAATATTTAAAAGAGCCATCTGTGTACCATATCATCTGAAACGCCAACATCAGAAAGAAAATCAGGGTTATCCAACTAAATATGCGCTGTTTGAGCTCGTTTTTTACTACGGATACAATTGTTTTCATCGCTTTAAAATTTTATAATTTGCTGAAAATGGAAAACCAATTCCGGAGCTTCGGAATTGCAAATTCAGTACTTCGCATAAAAAATTTAATCACGCTAATGGGTAGGCCATGATGAAATTTGTTTACGCTCTTTTCACATTAATTTTCGCTCAAGATTTTAAAATAGGCGTCTTCCAATGAAGGTGCTTTGGCATCAAATCCTCCGGTAGGCATATCATCAGCCATTACCGTTATCATCAATTTACCGGCAAAGAACCGTTGGGAAATTACCTTATATTTCTCCTGATACTCTGCCAGTTCATTTTTTTGAATGGGCATCTCGTAAAGTCTCCCCCGCATAGCTTCTTCTACTTCATCTGGTCTACCCGTAAGTACTACCGCGCCATTTCCAATAATGGCCATTTCCGAACATAGGGTACTAACATCTTCAACAATGTGCGTAGAAAGAATAACCACAGCGTTTTCGCCTAATTCCGACAATAAATTATAGAAACGATTTCGTTCCATAGGGTCTAAACCCGCGGTAGGTTCGTCAACAATGATTAACTCAGGATCGCCCAATAGGGCTTGAGCAATCCCAAAGCGTTGTTTCATCCCTCCGGAATACCCATCCAACTTTTTATTTCGAACGTCAAACAGGTTTACTTTTTGCAAAAGGGCTTCTACGGTCTCTCTTCGTTCGCCTTTATGTACAATACCCTTCATATCAGCAATATGAGTAAGCAACTCTTCTGCCGTTACATTGGGATATACCCCAAACTCTTGTGGAAGATATCCTAGTGTTCTTCGTAAGGCCTCAGGATTTTTTAATACATCAATACCGTTAAAATCTATTTCTCCCTTGTCGGGGTCTTGTAAGGTGGCAACGGTACGCATAAGGGTTGATTTACCGGCACCGTTTTGGCCCAAAAGCCCAAACATCCCCTTTTCTATGGTCAGGGACACGTCTTTTAAAGCCTGTACGCCATTAGGATAGGTTTTGGATAGGTTGTCTATTTTAAGCTTCATAATGTTTTCATTTTTTGTTACTTATGTAGTTGGTTTTTCCTCTAGTCTCAGAAAGCTTTTGTAAACGATATAGCCCAACCATAAGGTTACTACAATATCAATACCAGTGGAGCCATAATACACCCCACCAATACCCATGAATTTGGGTAGAAAGATCATAACAGGTACGTAAAATACTAACTGTCTTGCCAGGCCTATAATACTAGCGTATTTAGGTTGTTCAATGGCTGGTAAATGGGTGAGCGCCATAAATACAAAGGGTAAAAATGGGATAATAGCGATGTACACCCTAAAGTGCAACACCTCTGATGGGGTCATGAGCTTATCGGGTAACACCATTTGAATTCCGGTTGAAGGGAAAAGCATAAGGAAGATCCAAAACGGTAGTACTAACCAAATACCGGTCTTGCAAAACAGCATAAAACTTTGTTTTACTCTTTGGAACTGACCTGCACCAAAATTTACCCCCTCAACAGGTTGCAAAGCACGCATTAAACCAAAGAGTGGGGTCATAAGAAAAAGTAAAATGCGATTAGCCGCCGCAAAAAAGGCCAGGTCCTCATCCGTGCCGTAATTGACTACGGCATTGAAGACCACAATGGCTTGAATAAGCCCCATTAAACTCAAAATAAATCCAGGAAAACCTAGTTTTAGAATAGCTTGAAAGACGGAGCGATCATAAGAAACGGAATTGATATTCCCTTCAAAGGAAGCTTTCCCACGGACAAAGTAGATATATCCCACAATGCAATAAACCAACATTCCAATGTTGGTAGCCCAGGCCGCTCCATCTACATCCATATCCAAATACAGAATGGCCAAAGGGGTAAGAATAAGGTTCACAACCAGACCATATACCATAAAAATAGCAGCCGTCATCATCTTTCCTTCGGCTCGGATGATCATATTAAGCTGTAGCCCATACACCCAAAATGGAAATGCCAGCAACGTAATTCTAAAGTAGCGTACCCCATAGTCTAATATTTCCCCACTACCTCCCATCATTTGTATCAGTGGTGTAGCGAAAACGTAACACGGAATAGCAAACAGTAAACTTCCGATAAGGGTGAACAAAGTGGAATTGGGGATGACTTTTTTCAGAGTTTCCGTATCGTTTTTTCCCAAGAGCACACTGAGGTGGTTGCCAGCCCCGGTGCCTACCCAAGAACCCACACCCAATGCCATAGAAGTTAATGGATACGCCAATGCAACTCCGGATAAGGCATTTTCGTTCAATAATTGCCCGATATAGATGGTGTCCATAAAGGCGTTGAGGCCATACAATACCATTGCCAATATGGCGGGTAAGGATAAACGCCACATTACCTTTGTTAAGGGGGCATTGAGAATAAACTGTTTTTGGTCCTTTGTTTGGGTCACTGTATTTTTCTTTATTACTTCTATTTTGTTGTTAGTGCAATCCCCAATGTTATCCAAAAGGGAGGATACGTACACCTAGTCGATAGCGTAAAAAGTACTTCTCATACCCCTTTTTATCGTTCCTTTTGATCTCTATGGGAACAGGTCTTTTGGGCGCATAAGTTGCTCTGACATGAACTACACTGTAGACGAACTCACGGATGAATTTAATTTCGTTTCTAAATAGCGTTATCATTTGTACTAGTTATGCAGTTTTTGTTGTTATCCATCCGCTGTAAATACTGGTTTGAAAAAAACGCGTAGGTTTTTCAAAACCTGCTTTGGCCATCAGTTTCTCTAATTCCTCTTCTGAGGTTCTATGTAGATCATTCGTTATGCGATC
This sequence comes from Bacteroidota bacterium, assembly GCA_038750505.1. Taxonomy (GTDB): domain Bacteria; phylum Bacteroidota; class Bacteroidia; order Flavobacteriales; family Flavobacteriaceae; genus Croceivirga. The sequence goes on from JBCDHD010000005.1 coordinate 51,436, forward strand.
CATCCGTTCATCAATTTCTTTTTGCATCAAATCCTTGGGTAATAATGATTTAAGCACCTCAAGATTTCCACGTAGCTGTGCTTTATTTCCAACTATTCCCATGATAATAAATGGGGCACCTGGGCGCAATCGTTTCTGTATTTCCAGTAACAGCGCCAACTTTTCATTGGGATATTTGATAAAGTGCAGGACCAGGATAAGGGAAGCTGCACCAAATTGCCCTTTGTTTTTGAGTTGTGCTACCTCGCCTAAAAAAAGTCGGATATTTTCCAGGGAAGCCAATTTTTGTTTGGCGATCTTTATCATCTCAGGAGAGGGATCCACGCCGGTAATGGACCATGCTTTATCCGCTGTTTTCAGCGCCAATATTTCATTACCCGTACCGCACCCGACTGCTAGAAGTGTTTTTTCCGGTGCATTTACCAGTACACTTGGAAAAATTGACATAAAATAGTCGTAATTCGGGATCCAGTCTTCAACAAAACTATCGTAATTGGTAGCTCTGGTTCCCTCAAATAGGGCAAGGTCCTTTGTTGCTTCCATTCAGAATAAATTTGGGATTAATCGTTTGGTTTTTTGCTTATACGTAGTATACTGTTCACCAAACTCTTGTTCCATCATTTTTTCTTCTTTATTAACTCTGAAAAAATACAAGAGTCCAAAACCCACTATACCGGAAAAACCGGCAACATAGTTCTGCAAAAGCAACGCTTGACAGATTACCCAAAGCCAAATTGCGGAATACATGGGATGTCTAATGTATTGGTATACCCCTTGGGTTACAAGGCTATGCGCCTCCCTTATCTCCAAGCTCACGGACCAATTACGTCCCAGATCTTTGTGGGATCTATAAAACAATAAGGCCGTAGGAACCAACAAGAGTGCACCTAAAATGTTGAGTGCAAGGGGAAGCTCATAATTTGCGAAGTCTAACCAGGGGCTCAATACATATACCAAAGGAAGTATGGACATACCTAGAAAAGTCAAACCCAAAAGCCACTTTTCCGGGGTGTCCTTTTGGTTTATAGTAATCGTGTTTGCCTTATTCTTTTTTTGAAAAGGCCTCCTGATTAATCCGGTGACTACAAAAAATAGGATAAAAACTATTTCGAAGATCAAACGTGTCATACCCAAGAATTTTGTTTTTGTAGTAGTGCGGGATACCAGTCCTTATACCTTCCAAAAAGTAAAACAAGGTTGAGGGAGAACAGGATACTATCAAACAGAATAAAGGGCAGGTGTTTTGAAAAAAACACATGGGTCATCAATAGGCATAGCATGAGAGGGACCAACATGATACTCCCTAACAAATAGGTTCGCTTAAAGACAAGGAGCAGGCCGCATAGGAGTTGAAAAAAACCTACAAAATAGAGGTAACCGGAACCCTGGAGTAAATCGTAATAAGTAAAAAATAAAGGGTCGGCTTCGGCAGCATCTGTTCGAAAAACCGAGGGATCATAAGGCAGAAACAGCTTTTCTATACCTGCGTAGACGAAGGTAAGCGCCAATAGCAATCGTATGATGTATACAAGAATATGCATTAGAGGCGCTTATTGGGTTAAGAGGTTTCGTTTTGTCGCGCCTTTCGGGCATCGATAAAACTTTTGATAAAAAACACCAGGGCAACCCCTGTACTTACCAACATGATCACTACCCGAACTACGGCAAGCAGATCATTTCGCCCAATAGCACCGGTCAACGGTTTAATCAAACCTATGAGTACAAGTAAGGTTAATACTACGGCAATATGGGCGATAACCTTGTTTTCATTTTTTACACCTCTATTACACAATACCAACAATAGCCCTATAATGGCTGGAATAAGTGCTGTAAATGAAGGCGTATCCGATGAAAAATAACCCCAGGCTGAAAAAATGATCAAAATAAGGGCATTAAAAAAACTTACAGTGTGTGCTTTCATGATACTAGTTTAAAATTTACCCGTTAAAGATACACCGTAGGTTCGAGGCAGTGCAAATGAAGCACTGGCAAAAGTCCCTGCACCAAACCCATAACTGTAATAAACCTCATCGGTAAGGTTTTTTCCCCAAACAAATACATCCAGGTTTCTGGAAGTCACTCCTAAACGCCCGTTTAATAGGCCATAAGCTTCTTGCATGAATAGATTCCCAAAATCGAAAAAGATATCAGATTGGTAATTGTAATCCGCAGTAGCCTCGATATTAATTTTATCGTTCAAGGGCTGAATATAGTTTGCATTGAGATTTCCATTAAATTCCGGGGCAAAGATCAAATCATTACCGGAAAAATCACCGGGTTCTCCTGTTCCGGGATCTCTAAATTCATAATCCCGTATTTCCGTATTGAGGTAGCCCAAATTGAGGTTAAAACTCAGATTCTTAGTGGCTGCCCATTGACTTTCAAGTTCTACTCCAAAGCTTATGGATTCCCCAATATTATCTGTTCCCACATTAAAGGTTTCAAGATTGATCACAGTAAATACCTGTTGATTCGTATAATCGATAAAGAATCCAGTGAGATTCAATTTCAACCGATTCTCAAAGAGGTTGGTTTTTACCCCGGCTTCGAAATTCCAGGTATTTTCCGGATCAACAGGGGCATTGGCGGGATTAAGGACAAAGGTGTTTACAGTACCGGGTCTAAACCCTCTTGCCGCATTTACAAATACAAATACATCAGGGTTAGCTTGATATCCCAATGCGAGCTTCGGGGAAATCGCATCGAAAGAAGTACTTTCCATGAAACTGCCATCAGGCAGTTCCGGGGCAGTGAATACCCGGTTTACATCTGCAGTAACTTCTTCATTATCGTATCGAAATCCAGCGGTAACCGTAAGCTTGTCTGAAAGTTCGTAGGAAGCCTGTCCAAAGAGCGCTATTCCCCTTCGTTCAAAATCCGTATTGTCTATCTGACTGTAGGGGACCAAAGGCGCAAACTCGGGTGGGAGCAGAGGAGCGGCATCTACACCTATATCTACTTGGGTGGCCTCTTCCCTGTTTAACAAGAATAGAAAAGTACCTGCGGTCCATTGCAGGCGGGAATCTGTAGAGGAAGAGAAGCGTAATTCCTGAGTTACGTTCTCTAACTTCCAATCCGTGGCAAAAGATTGGGCATCCAGAACGGTATACTCAAATTCGTCCAAACGTTCCTGATCCGTGATCTGATAGGCGGTAACCGCGTTCAAAGCAAAGGACCCGAAATCGTACTTTAGGTTGTAAGCAAGATTTTGGGTAAGCGACCTTCTAAATACATCTTCATTGAAATTAACGGTGTAGGGATTGTTTTCCAGAACATCCTGCAGGCTGTTTCCCGGAGAGGGAACTACAAAGGCATAGGCCTCCGACCTTCTCCGTAATATAGTATAGAGTAACGACATGTTCAGATCGTCATTGGCAAAGAATTTCAGCCTAAAATTGGCATCTAGCGCATCCCTGTCTTGAAGATCCCTTCCATTGAAAAGATTGCGGACAAAACCATCGCGTTCCGTAATGTTGGCATTGCCTCTAAAAAACAGTTTGTCTTTGACGATAGGCGTGTTCAATCCGAACCCGATTTCCCTGGAATCCAGATTCCCGAAACCAACGGTGGCAAACCCGTTTAGATCATTAGTGGGTCTTTTTGAAGTTATTTTGATTACCCCACCCAATGCATTTCTTCCATATAAAGTGCCCTGAGGTCCTCGCAGTATTTCAATTTGCTCAATATCGCTAAATGATAGGGGGAAAGCAAGGGTATTAAAATAGGGTACTTCGTCTACATACAATCCTATTGTGGGAATAAAATCTGGGGTAGAAATACCACGACTTGCCACCAAAGTAAAGGAACCTGGACCTCCATCGTCATAAGTGCGAAAGTTTGGAGCAATACTGCTCAATTCTGATATTTGCTTAACCTGCAATTGCTCTACCTGTTTAATACCAATTGCCGAAACAGAAGCGGCTGTCTTTTGGATATCTTGCAACCTTCTATTGGCAGAGACCACTACTTCGCCCAATTGGTCAGAGACTTGCGAAAGCACAAAGTCTATTTCTGTTGTGGTAGCGGTATTCACAGTTTTGGTGATGGTCTGAAAGCCCAGATAACTGATTTGAAGAAAATAGGAGCGTTCTTTTAGACCTTCAATACGATATATCCCTTCGGCATTCGATGAGGATCCTTTTGCGGTTTCCAAAACAAAAATATTAGCACCTTCAATAGGATTTCCTTCGGGATCTGTTATTGTTCCTGTGAGGGTCATTTGTTGAGCAACCGCGGTTACCGAAAACAGTACCAGTGTTAGATATAGTAAATTCTTGAAATAACGGTGGTTTAGGTTGGCCATTACTATTTAGATTAATTATAAATAATTAAATTTATCAGACAAATGTAGGCTCCGACCGAATATTTGCAGCAACGCAAAACGGAATAATACCTACGCAAAACGGAATTATGAAGACCAGAATTTGTGGAACCGATTTCAATGAGATGCTTCTTGAAGCTAGTTATCCAAACTGGTTTAAGGATGAAACCGAAGTACTACTGGAGCGTAGCTTTTCCGCCAATATCTTTTTGGGTAAAGGGGCGTATAAAGAAGTTTTTTTTGAAGGGGTCCATATCGGCTATGGAAATCTGGAACTTTCCAAACACACTATTTTCAATTTTGAAAGTGAATTTGAGACGGTAGAAATGCATTTTACCCTTAATGGCACCACGGTGACTACTTCAGAGTATTTTAATGATACCATTCGTTTCTCACCAGGAAGTCATAATGTCTTTTACAGCAATGGTTTTAGCGGGGTTTCGGAATGGTCTTCGCGTTCCCCCCTACGGATTTTTGAAATTAATATGACCCCGGAATTCTTCGAGAAATACCTCCCGGAAGGCCATCTGTTTTTTGATAACTTCAAAAAAGCCATGTTGGATCGGAAATCTGCTGTGTTGTCCAATCGGAATTATCCCGTAACTATGGAGATGTATGCGATAATCAATGAAATTATCCAATGTCAACGTCACGGTATTTTTAAGCGAATGTTCCTGGAATCCAAAGTCATCTCCCTCTTGTTATTGCAACTGGAGCAGATCGCAATGTACAACACGACAAATACAATAAACGGAATTAAAAAAGGAGATGTTGAAAAGATGTATGCCGTTAAGGAGTTGCTGGATATGAATTTTAAAAAGACAGATACCCTTATTGATCTGGCCAGGAAAGTTGGAACAAACGAGTATACGCTTAAAAAGGGTTTTAAAGCGTTGTTCGGCACTTCGGTGTTCCAATATTGGAAAGGGATACGTCTTGAAACTGCAAAACACATGCTAACCGAAGAAGGGCTAAGCGTAAAAGAGGTCTCCAGAAAGATTGGATATAAAAACCCACAACACTTCACTACGGCTTTTAAAAAGCAATTTGGGGTGGTCCCCAGTGCAATACGAAGTTAGTTTGGTTAATGTAAAGGCTTATAAAAGTAGTCAAATGGAAATCGTCCGTATCGTCTCAAATTGAGTTAAAAGAATAGGATATTTACCCAAGAGTTTCCTACACTTTCGAATCCAAATATAACCAGTTATTAAAATCTTAATTCGTAGCGGTTTATTATTTAGAATGGTTGAAAACAATTACATTTGATATACTATCAGACAGTCACCGGGACCCGGGAATTCCAATTAAAAAATTAAAGAGCGTTATGGCCTGTGTAAGTAGTTTTAAAATAATAAAGGGGGTGTTTACCGAATTTCTGGAAAAGAACGGACATCGTAAAACCCCGGAACGATTCGCTATTTTGGAGGTAATCTACAACAGTGACGAACATCTGGACATTGATTCGCTGTATATTCAGATGAAGCAAATGAATTATAGGGTAAGCCGCGCTACCCTATACAATACTATGGAACTCCTAATAGAATCACACCTTGTTCGCAAACATCAGTTTGGAGATGGAGTTGCCAAATACGAAAAATCGTTTTTAAGCAAGGAACACGACCATGTAATTTTAACGGATACGGGGGAGGTACTCGAATTTACCGATCCGCGCATTCAACAAATAAAGGAAACGATAGAAGAAGTTTTTGACATCGATATTGATGAACACACCCTATATTTTTACGGTGTTAGAAATGAAACAGTTAAAGCGGATTAAGCGCACGAAATTTTGACGTAAGGCAATGAAAGAATTGTTCCCGAAAGGTAAATGGATAGGTATTCAAACCTTGCTTACTTTTTACGCCTTTCCGTGAAATTCATTACAAAAAAAAACCTGTTTAGCATCCATGGCTGGTTAGGCTTAAATACCGGCTTGTTACTATTCGTAATATGTTTCTCCGGTACTTTTGCTACACTTTCAAATGAGATAGACTGGTTACTCAACCCGGAGATTAGGGTAAAAGAAAAAGAGGCACCCATCGCCTGGGATGCTATGTATACCAATCTTGTCCAAGCGTATCCTACCGGTCAAATCATTACGCTAATGGAACAAAAAAATTCGTTCACAGAGGTAGGCGATTATTTTGCAGCTGCCGCCCTTGTGAGGGAACCTTCCGGAGAACTATTGAAAGTGCATATAGACCCTTACACCGGCAGTATTAAAGGGGATAGCCCTTTTTTGGACGTTCAACGTTTTTTTCGAAGCTACCATAATAATTTTTTTGATGGATCACGAGGAGTGTATGTCGTTACCTTGACTTCCCTGTTCCTATTGTGCTCTGTTTTTTCAGGTTTTCTATTCTATAGCTCGTGGTTAAAGAACCTGTTTAAATTACGATTGAAAAAGGGCGTAAAGGTACTTTTTGCCGATGCCCATAAGATGGCAGGTATTTGGTCATTATTATTTGCGCTTCTCATCGCAGTAACCGGTATTTGGTATTTGGCCGAAACGCTAATTAGCAAGGCAGGCAGACATAAAGAGCTGCTCCAAATTCCACGCCCGGAGAATATGAAAAGAGCAGAATTGGAAAACTTTGATCATTCTCCGGAATTGCTTTCAATGGATAGCTATGTAGCCCGTGCCCAAAATGAATTTGAAGGCTTTCGGGTGGAGGAAATAGTACTTCCTCAAAAGCCCGATGAATATGTTGTTATGACAGGGCAAGATGGCAATCCGTTTACCCGTGACCGTACCAATAGCGTCTACGCCCATCCGTTTACTGGCGAGGTGGTTTACATAGGGAAAGCTGGTGAACTATCTCTACCTCGCTTGATAAACAATATGGTAGATCCTTTGCATTTTGGAACCTTTGGTGGACTTGGGATCAAGCTCCTTTGGTTCCTGTTTGGTTTAATTTTGAGTTTCAGTGTTTTGGCGGGTACCTATGTATGGTATTTACGTCAGTCAACAAAACTGATTGTGCAAATAGAGCGCAGGTCGATCCCCGGTAAACAGGATCAATCTGAGAAGAATTCTAAGCTCAAGGTAGCTGGCTTATCCTGGAAAAGTCTGGGTTGGGCCAGAGGTGCAGTGGTTTCGAGCGGTATTATTCTTATCTATTTGGTAGCTACAGGTACTGCGGCCGTCAAAGACGGTTTTCGGATCTGGAGTGGTTACCCCCAGGGATATACCATGACCATCAATACCCTAACCCTGGGTCCTTGGAACCTTGATTTTCAATGTGATTATCCATGCCAATTAAAAGAAGGAACCGTAGTTAAGGGCAGATTCAAATCCAATACATTACCCAATTATGATTCCTTAGTATTACAAGCAACCAATCACCAGGGAGCTACACTACGTTCAGTCTTTAAGGGGGCGTCGGCACTTCCGAAACTGACCTTGGGTAAAAAATGGACCGCATTTGACGTAGAGCATATCGAAGTATTGGTAAAAGATTATCAGGGAAATACTTGGAGAAATCAAATCAGCCCTCAAAAGATAAAACTCCTAAGCGAGAAAATGGGGACCCGTTTCCCAAAAGTCCCGGAAAAAGAATATCCCGTGGCGTCTAATACCGTCTATGGTACTGCGAGCTTTTTTGGCCTTTTGGTAAGCGCAATCATTATACTATGGACGGTATTAATCGTTAAAACAGCAATCAAACAAGGACGATTATTGGGGCTTTCGCGGAAATAATTAGGTATAAACGTACCCTACTAAAGGGGAAAAAGTAATGCATGGAAGGTATACAAATGGATGATCCTCCGGGAGAATGGAGGAGGGCAAGGAAAAACGATCACTTGAATATACGTAGTATTCTTACGTTTTTGTTGTTTCCTTTGTTTCTGGTCAATGTACTCTTAGGCCAGGAAACCTTCCCTCCCCCGGAACAACCCCTGGAAATTCCTGCGGCCAAAGTGGCAGACGATGAAATTGTTTTAAATGGGGAATTAAGTGAGCTGGCCTGGCAAGAAGCCCAAGTGATCTCAGGATTTACGCAACGCGAACCGTTTCAAGGGAGGTCTGCCAGTAATGATACTGAGGTGCGGATACTTTTTGATTCCAAATTTTTATATATCGGTGCGGTTTGCAAAGATAGTCTTTCGGATAGGAGACGGCTTCGCGTACGCAACTTGCAACGCGACTTCAATGGTTTTGGTAACGATCGTTTTAGTGTGGCTTTGGATGGACTTTTGGACAAACGCAACGCCGTTGGTTTTGAGGTCACTCCGTATGGCTCCCAACGGGAATTACAGGTAATAGACGGGAATGAGGGAGATGGTAATGTAGACTGGGATGCATTGTGGTATGTACGGACGAAGGTAACGGATACAGCATGGATTACGGAAATGGCTATTCCTTGGAAAACCTTGCGCTACAAAGCAGGTACAGACAAGATGTATATCGCGTTCAATAGGAATATTAGGCGCTTCAACGAGATCACTACATGGCCTGCTTTTCCGAGGGCCTTTTCCCATTTTAGGATGGCGTATGCCGCACTTTTGACAAATTTGGAACCCCCACCCCCTTCAGCCAACATACAGATAAATCCCTATTTACTGGGCGATGTAGGAAGGACGCAAGAAGGGGATGCCCCGGAAGAAGATAAAACCAACTTTGAGGCCGGTGGGGAATTCAAATGGGCCGTTACCCCCAATTCTATTCTAGATGTCACCGTAAATACGGATTTTGCACAAGCAGATGTAGACCAACAGGTCCAAAACTTGACTCGATTTTCCATCTTGTTCCCGGAAAGGCGGCAGTTCTTTTTAGAAAACGCCAGCATTTTTAGGGTGAGTGACATCAACAACATACAACCGTTCTTTAGCCGTCAAATTGGCTTGGATGCTAATGGTCAACCTATCCCTTTGGATGGAGGCCTGCGTTTTACAAGCCGGACCAGCCAGCAAACTTCCGGGGTTCTCGCCATGCGGCAGCAGGAAACTGCTACGAGTCCAGCCACCTATTTTGCCGTAGGACGATATGCTCAAAATCTCTCCGGGCAGAACCGCATAGGGGGTTTGGTAACGCACAGAATTGAAAATGCGTTTACCGATGAAAATGACCAGGAAATAGATGCAAGGCAGAACACCACAGCTACGGTGAACGCATTTTTTCGACCCAAACAATCATTAACCTTGGATGCTATGGTCTCCTACAGTACAGATGATGACCAAGGCAATGGAGTAGGAGCGAGTGCCTGGATATATCAACAGAAGAACTGGGGTTTTATGGGATTTACGGGCCAATACGTATCGGAAAATTACCTACCCAGAATGGGGTTTTTGCGTTTTAATGATTATATATTGGCCGCTCCAACCATAGATTTGGATATTCGCCCCAAATGGCTTCCGAAGTTTGTTAGAAGCTATGGCCCGGATTTGTTTACCGACTTTTTTTGGAGGGCTTCAGATGGGGCTTTTCAACAAGGGATTGTCAACTTTTCTCCTTTTGATCTGGAATGGCAAACCGGAGGGCAATTGGAATTCCGTACGCGGCAGGAATGGCAGGAATTGGATGCATCCTTCACGCCATTGGGTATTGAAATTTCCCCGGGTTCCTATCAGTTCGGCCTGTATGAGTTTAGTCTGGATTCCGACTTTTCTAGAAAACTTGCAGGCGCCATAACCTATGGCACCGGTACTTTTTATGACGGCAATCTGGAAAATTGGGATTTTGACGTTCGTATTTCCCCAACCCCCTATATTGAGTTCATAGGGTCCTACGAGATCAATCGTTTTAGTAATCTGGGAATAGCGGAAACCGATCTAACAGCACAATTACTGTCTACCAGGGCAAGATTAGCCTTGAACCCGAGGGTACGACTAGATGGTTCTTATCAATGGAATAGCGCCAATGAAGCAAACATCTGGAATGTGCGTTTTGCCTGGGAGTATAGGCCGCTCTCATTTATTTTTATTGTGTTTAACAATAATGAAACTGAAGGATTCCCTTCACAACCTAATCTGTTCTCGCAGCAAGAAGTGATTGGAAAGATCACTTTTTTGAAACAGTTTTAAATACCGAAAACTGTTAAATTTTAAATTTAATTTTTAATTATTCTAAATAAACTTTTGTTTTTTAAAATAAGCTGTTTAAGTTTGCCGCCACAACAATTAAACAAAACACTTCATATGAAAGTTTTAAAATTTTTATCAATGTTTATGATAGCAGCAATAGTACTGTCATCTTGTTCAGATGATGATGACGCTGCGGATGATGACATGCAGGCGGTTGCCACCTGTGACGACAACATACAAAATGGAGATGAGGATGGTGTGGACTGCGGGGGTAGTTCCTGCGCTCCTTGCGAAATGGCAGCTACTTGCGATGACGGTATGCAAAACGGGGATGAAGAAGGCGTAGATTGTGGCGGATCTTCTTGTGCACCTTGTACAACTGGTGTTGAAATTCCAGATACGTACGTTTTTGAACGTGATGGAGCATCTACCGTAAGCTTTTCCGGTCAAACAAGACGAATTTTAATGGCGAGTGAGATCTTAGGTAAATTAAGAGATAATACTTCAACTGCAGAGGAGATAGCTGCGGCCTTCGACCACCAGGAAGGTGCCGATGACTTCAGTGATCCGGATTTAAACGCTGCAAGCAATCAGGTTCGTAACAAAACCGCGGGTTCTTTTGTCTTTAGCCAACTTTTACCTTCTATTGCGTCAATTACTGTTAAAGCCGATTTTGACGGTTACATTACAGCACAAGTTGAAGAGGTATTTCCTTTCTGGGACCAGGTAGCTTCGGAAGGGAATGCAGGTCAATTGCCCGATGGCTCATCAACTCGGTATGTAAATGCTCGGGGATTAGAATGGGACCAAGCCTTTATTAAAGGTTTGACCGGTGCATTTGTGTCCGATCAAATCCTGAATAATTACACTGATCCGGGGCAGTTGGCTCAATTTGAAGACGACAATGATAATGAGGTGATCGTTGACGGCCAAACCTACACGGATATGGAGCATGATTGGGATGAGGCCTATGGGTATTTCTTTGGAGTTGTGGATAATACAGAAAATCCAATTGCAGATATAGATGCGGTTGATGATAATCCGGATGAATTCTTAGCAAAATATTTAGACAATGTTGAAGCTAATTTCCCAGGTTTTGCAGAAGATATTTTTGATGCTTACAAGGCAGGTAGAACGGCTATCATAAATAAAGATTACGCTGAACGGGATGCACAGGCCGATATCCTAAGGGAAAAAATTGCAGAGTTGGTAGCTATACGTGCAATCCACTACCTTAAAGGCGGTGCAGCTGGCTTGACAGGCCCTCCAGGAACGTATTTGCATGATTTATCGGAGGCTTACGGGTTTATTTACAGTTTACAGTTTTTACGAAGACCTGGTACGGATTTAGCCTTCTATTTCACCAGAGATGAGGCATTGGGATATTTAGACACCATCTACACCAGTCCGGAAAATGGTTTCTGGAATGTAACTGCAGAAGATCTAAATACAACTGCTGAAGCCATCGCTGCTAAATTTAGCTTTACGGCTGCTGAAGTAGACTAATGCGCCTACAGCACATGATTATCAAAAACAATATGTGAATGAAATAAATAAAGGATGCAATACGCGTAAGGTTTGCATCCTTTATTTTTAACGGTATTTTGAATTTAAACTTGGAAAAAAAGCATAATGAAAAGAAGATTTTTTTGGATCCTTCCCATAGTTGCGGCCCTTTTTATTTGGGCGTGTTCTTCAGATAGTGATGATGCCGAAAATCCTACGGATGACGTTGGCATGACTGATGATGATGGGGGAACTTCAGATGATGATGGAGGTACGGATGATGATGGATCATCAGTAACTTTTGATCGTGGTGTGATGTTGATCAATTGGGCCGATAATATTATCCTTCCTTCCTATGACGCATTTCTGACGGTACATGCTTCTTTTAAGGCGGAATTTTCAACATTTCAAACCACCCCCAGCGAAGAAAATTTAACCACTTTACGACAGGCTTGGGTAGATGCCTACAAAAGTTGGCAACATATCTCCATGTTTGAGATAGGACCCGCTGAAGAAAACGGACTTCGTTTGAATATCAATACCTATCCTACGGATGTGGATTTGATAACAACCAATGTACAGAGTGGTACATATAATTTTGAGTTGCCTTCTAATCGGGATTCAAAAGGTTTTCCCGCATTGGACTATTTACTAAATGGTAGTGCTGCATCAGACGCGGAAATTGTGGCAGTGTTTACGGACATGTCATCAGGTATTGCTTATTTAACCTATGTTTCGGATGTAATTGACGATATTGAAACCAGGGTTACCGCTGTTAGAGATGCCTGGCAAAATGGGTATAGGGATACGTTTGTGGCAAATGATGGCTCATCGGCTACAGCCGCTGTCGATCGATATGTAAATGATTACATTTTCTATTACGAGAAATTTTTAAGAGCTGGTAAAATGGGTATTCCTTTGGGAGTTTTTACGGGGGTTCAGGTTCCTACTACAATTGAATCGTATTACTATCCCCAATTATCAAATGATCTGTTTCAAGAAGGCTTAAATGCCGTTGAAGACTTTTTTAGGGGCATCGCGTTTGGTACCACTGATACCGGTGAAAGTTTAGCTTCTTACCTAACAAGCTTGGACCAGGAAGCACTAAGGGACGATATTTTAAACCAATATGAAAGCGCCCGATCTGCTGTCTCAACCTTACAGCCTTTCAGAACCGAAATCGAAACGAATGACCCGGCAGTTGACATGCTGGCAGCTTATGATGAAGTACAACGTGCCGTTGCCATGTTAAAGGTAGATATGGTCTCTGCAATGAGTATAGCCATCGATTTCGTGGATGCGGACGGGGACTAAATGAAAGAAACCATAGCAACATATTTATCAGCAAAAGCAGAGGCCGCCTCATTGGCGGTCTTTCGCATTTTCTTTGGGATTATGATGCTGTGGAGTATCATCCGATTTTGGTACAATGGTTGGATAGAGAGCCTCTATCTGGAGCCCAAATTCCACTTTTCGTATTATGGCTTTGAATGGGTAAAGCCTATTGGTAACTGGACCTATCTGCTCTTCGTAATCTGTGGCTTAGCAGCACTTTGCATAGCCGTTGGTTATAAATACCGCGTGGCCATCATCACCTTTTTCCTATCCTTTACTTACATTGAGTTGATGGATAAAACTACTTATCTCAATCATTACTATTTTATAAGTATTCTCTCTTTTTTACTCATTTTCATTCCGGCTAACGCGTATTTTTCAGTTGATGCCAAACAGGATGCCAAAAAGCGATTTCAGTATGTTCCGAAGTGGAATGTAGATGCCCTAAAACTGCTTTTGGCTATGGTATACGTTTATGCCGGCCTGGCCAAACTAAATTCCGACTGGTTGTTGGAGGCGCTGCCCTTGCGTATTTGGTTGCCCTCAAAAACGGGGCTCCCCATTATTGGAGAATGGATGGGGTATCCCTGGGTGCATTATGCGTTTAGTTGGTTTGGAGCGCTGTATGATCTGACTATTCCCTTTTTTCTGTTGTATAGACCCACACGCTGGTTTGCTTTCTTTTTTGTGGTCGTATTTCATGTGATGACCCGTGTATTATTCAGTATTGGGATGTTTCCTTATATAATGATCGTTTCTTCTCTTTTATTTTTTAGTAGCGCTGTGCATCATAGGATACTTCGTTTTATCAGCAATCTCCTGAATATAAATAAAGCACGTTTTGATAATGGGCTTGAGTTTAGGATACGACCTTTTTTAAGAAAAAGACTGATTCACCTTGTAGTAGTGCTGTTTTTCGCTATTCAATTGGTACTTCCCTGGCGGTATGTACTATATCCGGGAGAATTGTTCTGGACCGAAGAGGGGTATCGCTTTTCATGGCGGGTAATGCTAATGGAAAAGGCAGGGTATGCGCAGTTTAAGATTGTGGATGCAAAGTCTGAGAAATGGTTTTATGTAGACAATTCCGATTTTTTAACGCCATTTCAAGAAAAGCAGATGAGTTTTCAGCCGGATTTCATATTGGAGTATGCGCATTATTTACGAGATTATTTTGCAAGTCAGGGGCATCAAAATATCGAGATTTATGTGGAGAGCTACGTCACCTTGAACGGCAGGCGTAGCACCAGCTATATAGATCCTTCTGTTAACCTGGTTAAAGAGAAGGAATCCTTTAAACGCAAAAAATGGATAATCCCTTTTAAAGATGACATTAAAGGCATTTAGTTGGGTGCTGTTCTTCTTGGGCTCCACCTCGGTTTTTGGTCAACTGGTCATTAGCGGTACGGTTACGGACAAACAGGGGAATCCGCTACAGGGTGCGGAGGTCTATATTCGGCAAACACAAGCTCTTGTAGTTACCGGAGCTGATGGAGGTTTTGTGCTGGAAAACAGTACAGAAGGCATTTATGATATTGTTGTGTTTGCCTTCGAATTCAGGGTTTTGGAGGAAAAGATCAATCTTCGTTCGTCTACAGCACTTAGTTTTCAACTAGAGCCCTTAGACGTCGAACAGCTTTCAGAAGTAGTTATTACTCAGGAACGGGAAAAAGTTTTTGCGCTTCAAAAATTAAGAACGGTAGAAGGAACGGCCATCTACGCGGGTAAAAAGAGTGAGGTAGTGCTGGTAGAAAACCTTACGGGCAACCTCGCCTCAAATAACGCGAGACAGGTATACAATCAAGTGGTGGGGCTAAACATCTATGATAATGGAGACGCAGGATTGCAATTGAACATCGGGGGTAGGGGGCTGGACCCTAACCGAACTGCTAATTTTAATGTACGTCAGAACGGATATGATATTAGTGCAGATGCCTTAGGGTATCCCGAAAGCTACTATACCCCGGCAGTGGAAGCGTTGGAACAGATCCAAGTGGTGCGTGGGGCGGCTTCCCTGCAATATGGGCCGCAGTTTGGAGGGCTGATCAATTTTAAATTTAAAAAACCAAATCCCAACAAAAAAATAGAATGGGTATCGCGGCAGACCCTGGGTTCCTTTGATCTATTCACCAGTTTTAACAGCCTTTCCGGTACAGTTGGGGAGTTTAGCTATTATACGTACTTCAATTATAAGGAAGGCAATGGATTTCGACCTAACTCTAATTTTAACAGTCGAAATTACTACGGGCATTTTGCCTATCAACTGTCAGAAAGCACTAAGCTGAGCTTTGAAGCTACTTTACTCAATTATTTGGCAAAGCAACCCGGAGGACTAACGGACGTACAATTTCTGGAAGATCCGGAATTCAGTAATCGAGATAGAAATTGGTTCAATGTAGATTGGAAGGTATTTACGGTACGGTTGGAACATAAATTTTCGGCGGCTACGGATTTCAGCACCTATATCTCTTCCTTGGATGCCTCAAGAAGGGCATTGGGATTTAGGACCAATCGGGTATTTCAGGTAGATGATCCCGCTGAACCGCGGGAACTGCTGGTAGATGATTTTCGGAATATTTCCGTAGAATCCAGATTGCTGACCAGGTATTCGCTTGGCCGTAAAAACTCCATCTTGCTTATCGGTGCAAAATATTATCAGGCTTTTAATGAGCAGCGGCAGGGCCCGGGTACTACAGCTGTAAACGCCGATTTTACCTTTGCAGATGATGCGTTCCCAAATTACGAGCGACAGTCCCAATTTGAGTTTCCCAACAGAAATGTGGCTGTATTTGGCGAAAATATATTCAATATCACGGATAAATTTTCGATTACCCCCGGCTTTCGCTGGGAATATATAAAAACAGAGAGCGAAGGCGGTTTTCGTCGTATCGTGCTGGACCTTGCAGGAAATCCCTTGTTTAATGAAGAGATCCCTGACAATAGAACCTTTGAACGGAATTTTTTGCTGCTGGGTATTGGCGCTTCCTACAAAGCTTCACCTGCCATTGAATTCTATGCGAATTTCTCTGAAAATTATAGGTCGGTCACCTTCAATGATATCCGGATAATAAATCCCTCTTTCGTCGTGGATGAAAACATTTCTGATGAAGACGGATTTACTGCAGATCTGGGCATTCGTGGACGATGGAAGGACCATTTGGTCTACGATATTAGTGGCTTTGGCTTGGCCTACAACGATAGGATAGGGGAAACGCAGTTCACCGATACGGATGGCTCCGTAAAGCGCAGGCGCGGCAACGTGGGAGACGCCTTTATCTTTGGTTTGGAGACCTTTGTGGATTGGAACGCCAGACAGTTACTCTTCCCAAAGCAGGATAGGATAAAGCTGAATTATTTTGTGAATTTGGCGCTTACCAACTCGGAATATACCGATGTTATTGAGGGGGTAAATAATGTGTTGGGTAAGCAGGTGGAATTTATCCCGGAGGTCAACCTAAAAACAGGATTGAATTTTGGGTATGGTAATTTTCTGGGAAGTCTACAATACTCCTACATTTCGGAGCAGTTTACGGATGCTACCAATGCAGAACCGCTCTTTAGTAATGCACCAGGTGCGGGAGTGGTAGGAACGATACCCTCTTATGACATTGTAGATGTTTCCCTGGCGTATACCTGGAAAATGTTGAAATTGGAAGCAGGTATCAATAATGTTTTGGATAACTCCTATTTTACACGAAGGGCTACCGGCTATCCTGGCCCGGGTATTATTCCCGCCGAGCCTCGAACGTTGTATACCACCCTACAGATTAAATTGTAGGCGGGTACAATGAAAAATTGAGGATCGGACTTCGGCAAGTACTACCGAAAAGGCTGTAGACAGCCGCTCATAAAAGGGGAATGTAGTATACTTGGGAACCGATGGCGGTGGTAGACAAGATGGTATTCCTTATGCAATAGCAATGGGCATAGATGTTAGTATGCGCATCAGTGCCAAGCTCCTTAACAGCCCTCAAACGTGGATCCTGCATACATCGATCTATGTATCGCAAAAAAAACAGCCCTATACTGGGTTTCGGGACACTTGTATCGGAACAGGGTAATACCGTATGCTGCTATTCCTTTTCTCGGATAGATCAATTTTTGAGATCGCTTGGACTCACTCCAAATTTCTTCTTAAAAGCGGTTGCGAAATGCTGGGGATATTTATACCCCACCTCGTCCGCTACATGCGCTACGGATAAGTTTTGGTCAAGCAGCATAATTTTTGCCCTTTCCATATTTATTTCCCTGATGTATCCGAACACTGTAGTCCCAAAAACATTTTTAAACTCTTTTTTTAAAGTACATTCATTGGTATTTACGGCCTTGGCCAGATCTGATATTCGGAGTGGAGCATCTAATTTTTGCAGAATAATATCTTTGGCATGGTACATTTTTTCCACAATGGATGGCGGTGTTTTTGAGTTCGTACTGGTTTGGGCAAACGTATTTATTTGATCCAATTGCAATAACAGCAGTTCCAATATTTTAGATTCTAAAAAGAGTATCCTATACTTATCTTTCCATGAACACTTAATAATTTCCTGTATAATTATCAGCATTTTAGGGGTTACGGGATATCCCCAGTTCCCCAGGAAACCCGTGGTTCTATCCAGAATTAGATTTTTGAACAATTCTGATATTTTATCCTGCGGAAGGTATTGTGCAAAAAATGAAGGAGTGATGTTGATCTCAAAAAGATAATTATGCATGGTATTAAAATGCATTTCCCCTTTAATCCTATCACAATAAAAAATAGAATGCGTATTATCTTGCATGGAAAAGTCCAGATGCGACGCATCTACCAGCGTTTTTGAGTTTCCTCCCAAAGTAAAATGCATTTCAACGGAATCCTTGTTAAACTCGAAGAGAAGGGCTGTTGGTCTTGAGAAATTGTGGTTACCATACCCAATTCGGATGTTCGGTAGTATAATCTCTTTGTACCAACCCTTAAGATCTTTGTAGTTGTACACATAGTGGAGTTCTTGGGTTCCCGCGCTATCCACCTGATAATGCTGCTGTCCCGATTCATACATAATTTCCTGGGCATCTGCCACACGCAATTTTAACGCCATATCCTTATTCCTTTAAACGTACAAAGTTTTCCGCCACACGTAGCTGAGCAACCTTGATCTTATCTATGTTTACTACATAAATCTAACTATTTATAATCAATACAAATAGCTGTTACATGCTGAAATCACTTTTTACGATAATATTGTTGCTTTTTTTGATCGCTGTCAATGCCCAAACCGTTTTAAAAGGCACTGTAACGGATGAAAACAATACCCCTGTAAAAGATGCCAACGTACTCTTGGTAGGCACTTCAAAAGGTGCATCAACAGACGCAACAGGAAATTACAGTATCACTGCCGGCATCCCAAAAACGTACTTTGTAGCGATCAGCCATATTGAGTACGGTTCTCAAATAAAAGAAATAACACTTAGAGAAGGCGATAATACCCTCGACTTTATCCTTAGCAAAACATCCAACCAATTGGAAGAGGTGGTTATCTCAGGGAGTAACAGTCGTCTTGAAAATTTACAGCTTATGGCCGCTTTAGTTTCTATGGTAAACAACAAAGAGAATGCCTGGTTAAAACGCAACGAACGCAATGAATGGAATGGTATTGCTCCTAACTTTAGAAGTTTTGACCACAGTTTCGAAAGGAGGATCATCTTATTCGAACTGCTCTCTACTTTACCAATCAAATTGACTATTGCTTACCTCCCTACTAACCCATGTCTGACATTGCTATGAAAGATGCTTTTCTTGATATGGTTGAAAAAGTGGCACCAGTAAGTGCAGGGTTTAGGAAGGACTTTTTTGAAAAAACCAAAGTAATCCATCTAAAAAAGAATGATGTTTTGGTAGAGTATGGCAGTTCTCCTCAGCGTGGATTTTTTATTGTCTCAGGAAGTTTCAAATCGGCACTCCTTACCGATTATGGAAGCTTTAAAACGGTTTGGTTCTTTTTTGATGAGTTATTTCCGGTAATACCTGTAGCAGATAATATGATCCAAGGCGGTCCTACAAGTTATCGGATAACTGCTATGGAAGACTCGGTGGTGATAGAAATGCGAAATAAATACCTACAATCCTGGAATCAAGAATACCCCGAATTTGGCAGATTTTCACGAATGGATATGATCAAAGATTTCGTAAAGATGGATGAGATAAGAGCACATTTAATAGGATACTCCAAAGAAGATTTTGTGCGATTCTTATATAAAAAATACCCCGTGCTACTACGGCGCACTCCTGGGAATACAGTGGCTGATTTTATGGGGATTACTCCGGAATGGTATTCGAAAATACGGAAGAAAATAATACTTGAACATAACTTTTCTACTAGACGATCGTAAACCAAAGTGGATACAAAAGCATAGGTTGTACAGCAATTGTACAAGAGGAAAGGACGAAACCAGTAGCTAAAATCGTACCTACAGAACTTTCAACGGGCGGTGATAAGCTATAGATTCCCATCTCGAACAGGGTTTACCTTCTTCCATAAGGCTATACCAAAAACAAAAGAGGTGCGATAACGCAATTACTTACCCCAATCCAGGACGCTTCCCTATTTGATCATTGGAACAGTTTACCAAGTATCAATACAAACCTGCTATCCATCAATTAGGACAACCTACGCTTAGCGCTTCGGACTAGTTTTGGGATAAGAAATTTAAAAACTATTTAATCCCATAACAATGAAAATATTACATCAAAAAACGAAATCATCGATCATGAAAGGATACTCTGTGCGACACTTTGGATACCATTGTTTGTATCTGGGAATAATTTTCCACTTTTTAGTAGTCCTTCTTTTATTAACAGGTTGTAGTTCCGATGATGCTGAGGCACCAATTGAGGAGGTGATAGATGCCCCCCCGGTTAGCGAAAACCCGGTACTTCCAGAAATTTCCCTCGAAAGCGGTTCTGAGACCCTGTTTCTGGGAGTAGTCGGGGGTTCCGTTGAAAGTCAATTAGATCACACCATTAAAATAGATGCACCGGAAGGTCTTGTACGTTTAACCATTTCGAGAGTTCGTGCTGGAGAAAACGAGGAGTACGTCACAATTTCTGAAGGACATCCCGATTTTTCTACGGGCATGACCACTTTGACCTATCAGTTGGACTACATTTTTGATGAAAAAGATGTGGAACAAGAGCTTTATTTTTTAGCAGAAGGGGTAGATGCGTTAGGGAATATTACATCACTTAAGTTTGCCGAAGCATGGGTGAAATTGGCCCTTTTTGAAGCTAGTTTTACTTTGCAAGCTTCGAAGTTATCACAGTTCAACCCCCTACTTAACCACTACCTCCTAATTAACGGAAATAGTATTAAGTCAGTTCAGCGAAGTGAAGCAAGTCAGCAAGAGAACGACAAGGATGTTGTGGCAATTTTAAGCTACAACGACGAGGCTGAATTTTACCTGGCATCCCCGACCGACGTAAGCGAAGGCCAATTAACAGACCCACTTCTTGAGATCTCGAAAACAAAATTTAAATACGATATTCTTGCAGAAGACGCGCTTATGGCAACTTTTAGTCCTGTGGATGTGCACAGTGTTGAAAGTAATTATGAAGATCTGTTGTTTTCGGAAAAAGACGAACGCCTGGAAAAGCTTACCGTTGGAAACAGATTTTATATAGAAACATCAGATAGTAGAATTGCCATTCTTCAGGTTAGTGATATTGAAGATCTGGGACCCGCTCAGACCTTAGTAAGTTTTGATATTCTGATTACACAAAAATTATAGGTTGATTGCATAAAGGGCAGCTACGGGTTGTATTCCGCAGTTGCCTTTTTTAAAGTATCTTGAAAGAAATAAAGTAGCAATGCCAAAAATAACTCAGAATTCTACGCTATTTCCGGAAACAACGGCGATAAAGTTTTCTGACGTACTTACGTATTACTGCGAATCACTTTTGGATATCGAAGATGAGGAAGCAATACTCTGGGATTTGGCTAAAAACTGTATTTCTAAACTGGGATTTATAGACTGTGTGGTTTACCTGTTGGATGAAAAGCGTGGGGTAATGATCCAGAAGGCCGCTTATGGTCCTAAAAACCCAAAAAATTTTGAGATTTACGAGCCAGTTGAAAGACCTTTAGGATTTGGGATAGTAGGTCATGTAGCAAAATCAGGAAATGCAGAGCTCATCCATGATGCATCCAAAGATGAACGTTATGAGCCAGACGACGAGTTCAGATTTTCAGAGGTATGTGTACCCATTATCATTGACGGTAAAGTTATCGGTATTATCGATTGTGAGCATCCCGAAAAATTTTTTTTCTCGGAACACCATTTACATATGTTGCTGACTATGTCTTCGATCACTGCATTAAAACTGAAGAGCGTGCGCGCACACATAAAATATATCAAGGAGCAGAAAAAAGCCAATAAAATTCAGCAACAGTTAGTTGACTTAAAGTTGCAAGCCTTCAGCACGCAAATGAATCCTCATTTTGTTTTCAACGCACTCAACGCCATCCAGTTTTTTATAACAAGCGGTGATAAGAAATCTGCATTGGACTATCTTTCCGCATTTTCAAAGCTTATCCGATTTAACTTAGCACATCTGGGACGGGACAGTGTTGTTATAGAAAAAGAAATTGCCGTTTTGGGCTTATATCTTAAATTACAAAAATTGCGATATGATAATCAATTTGATTTTTCAATTGAAAATGAACTGTCGGTCCATCAAAGAAAAGCGCATATTCCTTCTTTGGTGATACAAACCTTAATTGAAAATAGCATTGAGCAAGGGGTTTTTAAACAACATAAGGAGCAACGATTACACCTTTCTTTTACCCCAAACTCAGAAGGAATTGAATTTGTTATGACTTTTTGTTTTGCTCCAAATTCAGACGAAAAGGGTTACATGCCCGAATATCGGGACCGTATGATAGCATGGCAAGAACAGATACGCTTACTAAACAAGGTCAAACCCTATCGCATTCAAAAATCAGTAACTTTTATCAAAGAGAAAAAAAATAAAGGAATTAAAATACAATTAGTACTACCGCTATTAGAAGCAGGCCAATGAAGGTAAAATATCCTGTCATCTTTCTCTTTTTTCTGAGTGTTGTCCCTGTACATATAATCAAAGGTCAAGAGCAGATTTCTAGGGCTGGCACTTCCCTAAATTTCCAAGTGTTAAAAACTGTTGGTGATACCGTATCGGTATCCCAAGTGCTCAACACGGCAATGGGCTTTAAGGATCCCGAATACTTCGTAGAAAAAACTGATCCTAAAGAAACCTATTGGATAAAAGTAGATATGAGTAGCGAGTTGGAGAATTTGTCTACCGACAGTATATGGTACCTAAAAACTACCAGTTTTGCCTACGCTAGTCTTTACTTTAACGATGCAGGCAGTATAGTTGAACAGAATTTTGGCCGATTTCAACAACGTCAGGAAGATCGGGGGATTATGTCTTTTCCGGGTATACCTTTTACCAAGGAGTACTTGATTGAAGGTAGATATCTTTTTCTTAAGATACGTAGAGTCATTTTTTTTGACTATCCTTCTCGCTGGAAAGTACTGTACAGATCGCAATTCCAGGAACAGCTAATTCGCCAATTTTATAGTCAGCGAGATCTTAAAACCCTACAGCCTATCTACATATTTACCGGAGTATGCCTTATCATTTTTATCCTTACGGTTATGTATTTTATCTATTCCAGACGATTGGAATTTCTATGGTATGCGGTATACGTACTCTGCTTGTTTCTCTATCTTGCCTCAGATGTGTTTCGATTTCATGAACTGCTTTTTGGTCAATACGGTTTTGAAAGCTATACCTTCTTTTTTGAAATGCAGGTAGCCATAAATCTGTTCTACATCCTCTTTGTAATTAGATACCTAGAAACGAAAAAAAACTATCCTAAACTTCATATTCCTTTAAAATTCATCTCCTACTTCTTAATGGGTACGCTTCTGATTGACTGTTTTTTACTTTTTACGGGGATGTTTACAATGCATATCCATTTACTGGATATTGAACGGTTGGTGATGACTATTTTTGGGCTTTTCGGGATGACCTACCTTCTATTCAGAGCCAAGAACAAATTGGCCTATTTCGTGGTCATCGGTTCTTTTTGCTATATGTTCGGAGCGTTGAGTCTTTTGTTTTTTGGGAATAGGCTGTACATGATTTTAGGTGGGGCACTTGAAATTATTGTTTTTGCTGCAGGTCTTACTTATAAAATTCAAGCAGAATACTTGGAAAGAATCCGATTTAAAACTGAAGCCTACGAAAATAAAAATAAGGCTTTGCGGGCACAAATAAATCCCCATTTTGTTTTTAATGCACTAGCTTCAATTCAGCATTTGGTCACAAAAAATGAACGTACGACTACACTAAAATATCTTTCAAAATTTAGTAGGTTAATGCGAAATATCTTAGAAAGCAGTATAGAGACACATGTGGTACTTTCAGAGGAAATTAAAATGCTGGAAGACTATTTGGAATTGGAATCCCTTCGCTTTTCCAAGAAATTCACCTATGATATTTTTATTGCTCCGGAAATAAACCCAGACCTGGTAGAAATACCTTTTATGCTGTTACAGCCATTTACAGAGAATGCAATAATTCACGGCTTGCTTCCTAAAAAAGAAGCCAATCGAATGGTATTCATACGTTTTGAAAAACTTGAGGATCAAATCATTTGTGAAATTGAGGATAATGGTGTAGGACGGGCGTTTTCATCGCATAACGCTACAATCAGAAATCCTGATAAAAAGTCAAGAGGGTTAGAGGTTACAAGACAACGCATTGAAAATATGGGGTATAGCACCAAACCCATTCAAATCATTGATAAAATGGACGCTTCCGGATTACCCTCAGGAACAAAAGTTGTCATTAACATACCTGTAAAAGAATAGTGATATGCAGTTAAAAGTAGTAATAGTAGAAGATGAGAAACGAAGCCAGGAGACCTTAAAAAGTTTTTTGGAAGAATTTTGTACCGATGTGGAGGTTGTGGGTGTAGCAGGGAATGTAACAGACGCAATTGAGGTGATAAAATTGCAACGACCAGATATTATCTTTTTGGATATCGAACTGCAAACTGGAACCGGTTTTGATGTTCTTCAAGCTGTGCAACATCTAAATTTTGAGGTAATTTTTACTACAGCTTTTGAGCAATATGCGATCAAAGCGGTGAAATTCAGTTCACTGGATTATCTCTTGAAACCTGTCGATGTTGAAGAATTGCAAAAAGCTGTGGAGAAGGCACGGGTGAAAAAAAATCAGGTTGTCTATAAAAAGCAGTTGGAAACCCTGATGTCCAATCTTTCCGAGCAGCAACCAAGGCTCAACAAAATATGCCTGGCTACTTCTGAAGGTTTTGAATTCATAAAGGTGGAAGATATTTTGTTTTGTAAGGCAGACGGGTCCTACACGCAATTTGTTATCCAGGGGATGGATAAATTACTTGTTAGTAAAAATTTAAAGGAATATGAGAGTTTGCTATTGGAACAAGGCTTTATGCGCGTACACAATAGCTTTCTGATCAATCTTAAGAGGGTCAAAAAGTATGTGAGATCAGATGGAGGTTATATTATCATGGATAATGACGACATGGTCAGTATTTCAAGAAGTAAAAAAGAAGATTTTATCAAAGTAATGTCTTCCCTGATGTAGTAAAAACCACATTCATCAATTCAAAAGGTGCAATGATCAACTCAACAGTTGTTGCTAAAAAAGTTTTTAGGAATTTAGTGCTATTAAAAAGTGGAATCAGTGTTATAGCATGGAAAACCAAACAGCGTAATGAAAATATAGCTTACGGGCTGTAAAAATCAGCTTTTTATGAAAGAACGTAGTTTAAAACGACTAGAATTATTTGAATTTGCAGATGTTGATTGGCTGCCCCATCCAATTCGTTCGGGTGTAACCCATCTTCTTAAGGTATTGCACAAGCTGTTTGGAACTACCGATGTTTTGACGAATATACTTCACACCACAAAGCAAAAAATTGAATTTTCACAAATCACGGATTTGGGTTCGGGTTCCGGGGGACCCATGCTTGAGGTAGTTGAGGAAATTAATAAAAAAAGTACAGGAGCATCGACTATCCGTCTTTTGCTCACAGATAAATATCCAAATAAAGCAACGGTTCAACATATTAATGATTCGAACATCGCTAATGTTTCTTATGCCAGTGAATCAGTAGATGCTTCCAAACTCGAAAAAGCGCCATCCGGTCTTAAGACCATGATCGCGAGTTTTCATCATATGCGTCCTGAGATTGCAGGACAAATTCTTCGCTCAGCTGAAAAAAATAGAGAACCCATTTTGATTTACGAGATAGCCGAAAATAATGTGCCGATACTTGTATGGTGGTTGATGCTTCCCATCTCCTTGAGTATACTTATAGTAATGGCGCTGTTCATGACCCCTTTCGTAAAACCGCTTACCCTTTCTCAATTACTTTTTACCTACCTGATCCCAATTATTCCATTGGTCTATGCCTGGGATGGACAAGCTTCCGTTATGCGAACCTATACCTTACATGACATTCAGAAATTGTTAGGAGATCGGACTAGGGATCACTATACATGGGAAATCGCCAAGGCAAAAAAAAGGAATGGAAAAAACGCCGGATACTATGTGCTAGGATATCCGGTAGGGGAATAAGCAGCGGTGGTTACGCCAAGAAAAAGACATGAGAAAAATAGTGTATTATGTTGCCTGTTCTTTAGATGGCTACATTGCTGGGGAAAATGATGATGTAAGTCAGTTCATATTTCAAGGCGCAGGAGTAGAGAAATACCAATCGGACCTTAGAAACTTTGCCACGGTAATTATGGGACGAAAAACCTACGAATTTGGCTTTCAATTTGGACTGCAACCCGGACAACCGGCCTATCCGGGTATGGAGCATTATATATTTTCGAATGCTTTGAAAATTGATACCCTGGCTGCATCCGTCAAAATTGTGCAACTAAGTGTTGATAGCGTGAACAAAATTCGCCAAAACGCTAAAACTGACGTTTATCTATGTGGCGGTGGCCAATTGGCAGGATGGCTCTTGGAAAACGGATTAATAGATCAATTGAAACTCAAAGTAAACCCCGTTGTACTGGGAAGTGGTACAAAATTGTTCGGGGCATCAACCGCTCAGGCAAATTGGGAACTATCGAACAAGGAGTCCTTTTCAGACGGACTTCTTATTTTGACCTACAATAAGAAAAATTAATCTATACGAGGCAATATTGTATCCAAGAAATCATAGTTGCTTTTCGATCACTGTTAATTCTAAATACCTCTTAGTTCCAACTAAAGATCAAAAAAATGAGGGAGAAATTCACAGGTAAATGGGTGTTGTTACCAGAGGAATCAACGTATGAACAAGGTAACCCTCCGCAAAAAGCTATGTATTCATTCATTTGAGGAAGGAGCAAATGGTGCACTGCACATCACTGTAGAATGGATTGATGAGAAAGATAAAGAAAACCGGGTACGCTATACCTTATGGCCTGACGAACAGAAGAGAAAATATGAAAACCCTGAAATCGCTGATGAAGTAATGAGTGAGTTTAAAGGTGTGAACTAATTGAATTCCTATACCTGTAAAGCGGGTAAAACCAAGACATTTGCCTCTCGAATTATTGATGAAAATGGTAAAATGGAAGTAATCCAACGTTTCTTTCACCCCGATAGGCAAAGTTTTGAAACGATTCAATACTATAAAAAACAGTAAGCCGATTAACGAATCGGAAATAGTGGTAAAAATGGGGTTAAAAAATCGGTGGTACTATTTTCATCTTTTTCACTTGCCCAGGCTGGTTACGAGTTTTTTGTCTCGAAAAGAGAATCTTTTATGGTGGTAGTACCATTAATTTCACGCTTCTGAAAATTCCCCTTACCCCAATAGCCAAAAGTAGCGTTGAGTAGATACCTAAAACCACCGGACAGCCTTCAAACGTACCTGATCGGGATCGGTATAAGAACGAAATCCAATCTTATTATAGGCAACATAGATAGCACTTTCTACGTTAAATCAGGTACATTTTTTAACTTTGCAATCCGGGGAATAGTAAGGTTTTTCTTTAGGGTATTACTCATATAGGAATTAAAAAGCATTCTTTGGATTAAAGCATACAATTATGGGTAGGTATACGGAATATCTCGAGGAGATCGAAGAACGAAAAGGTCAGTCACTACATCCAAAACCGATTGACGAAGCTGAATTGACGGGTGAAATCATCTCTCAAATAAAAGACACATCCAATCCGCATAGAGAAGACTCCCTCGATTTCTTTATCTATAATGTGCTGCCGGGGACTACAAGTGCAGCCGGGGTTAAAGCGCAGTTCTTAAAGGAAATTATCCTTGGTAAATATACCGTACCCGAAATTTCAACAGAATTTGCCTTTGAGCAATTATCACACATGAAAGGCGGTCCCTCCATTAAGGTACTATTGGATCTTGCTCTGGGCGATGATACAGCTATAGCCAAGGCAGCAGCAGCGGTGCTAAAGACCCAGGTATTTCTGTATGAGGCCGATATGGAACGTTTAGAGCAGGCCTTTAAAAAGGGAAGTGAAATTGCCAAAGAAATTATAGCGAGCTATGCGCAGGCTGAATTCTTTACCAAATTACCTGAGCTGGAAGAGGAAATCAAAGTGGTCACCTTTATTGCCGGTGTTGGAGATATCTCTACGGACCTATTATCTCCGGGGAGTGACGCGCATTCCAGATCGGATCGTGAACTCCATGGGCAGTGCATGTTTGAACACAATAAAGAGCAGCAAAAAGCACTTCTTGAACTACAAGAAGCCCATCCCGATAAGCGGGTGATGTTGATCGCGGAAAAAGGAACTATGGGCGTTGGCTCCTCAAGAATGTCCGGTGTAAATAATGTAGCACTTTGGATTGGGAAACAGGCGAGTCCTTATGTGCCTTTTATCAATATTGCCCCAATTGTGGCCGGCACAAATGGGATCTCTCCCATATTTTTAACCACAGTTGGCGTAACCGGTGGTATTGGTGTAGATCTCAAAAATTGGGTAAAAAAGTATGATGCTAATGGTAATCTCATAGTGGATGAAGAAGGAGAACCGGTTTTGGAACAAGCCTATTCGGTAGACACGGGTACGGTGCTGACCATAAATACGAAGACAAAAAAACTGTTTAAGGGCGATGAGGAGGTGATGGATATTTCTGCTGCATTTACGCCACAGAAGATGGAATTTATGAAAGCGGGAGGCTCGTATGCCATCGTATTTGGTAAAAAATTACAAGCCTTTGCCGCAAAGACCTTAGACATAGACGTACCTCCGGTATTTGCAGCTTCCAAAGAGGTCTCCCATGAAGGACAGGGGCTTACCGCTGTGGAAAAAATATTTAACAAAAATGCAGTAGGTACCTCAGGCGCAATTTTACATGCAGGCTCGTATGTACGAGTAGAAGTCAATATCGTTGGATCACAAGATACCACGGGACTTATGACTTCCCAGGAATTAGAGATGATGGCGGCAACGGTAATATCGCCCATCGTAGATGGAGGGTATCAATCCGGTTGTCATACCGCTTCCGTTTGGGATTTAAAATCGCAGCAAAACATTCCGCGCTTAATGAAGTTCATGAACGACTTCGGTCTAATTACTGCCCGCGACCCGGAACATAACTACCATGCTTTAACGGATGTGATCCATAAAGTGTTGAACGATTTAACGATTGATGATTGGGCAATTATCATTGGTGGGGATTCCCATACTAGAATGTCAAAAGGGGTTGCTTTTGGTGCAGACTCAGGAACGGTTGCACTAGCTTTGGCTACCGGTGAGGCCTCCATGCCGATCCCGGAATCTGTAAAAGTGACGTTCAACGGCAAAATGAAAGACCATATGGATTTTCGGGATGTTGTTCATGCCACACAGTCACAAATGCTAAAGAAATTTGGTGGGGAGAATGTGTTTCAGGGGAGAGTCATTGAAGTCCATATTGGGACATTGCCCTCGGACCAGGCGTTTACCTTTACCGATTGGACAGCAGAAATGAAAGCCAAAGCGTCCATTTGCATTTCGCAAGATGATACGCTTATAGAATCACTTGAAATCGCTAAAGGTAGGATACAGATAATGATCGATAAAGGTATGGACAATGAAAAGAAAGTCCTACAAGGCCTTATCAGCAAAGCGAACAAGAGGATTTTTGAAATAAAATCAGGAGAGAATCCACCATTGGCTCCGGATGAGAATGCAAAATATTATGCCGAATTTGAGGTTGATCTGAATATCATCGATGAACCCATGATCGCCGACCCTGATGTACACAACGAGGATGTTTCCAAACGGTATACCCATGATACGATTAGGGAACTTTCTTTTTACAAAGGAGAAAAGCACGTAGATCTTGGTTTTGTGGGTTCGTGTATGGTGCATAAAGGTGACATCAAGATCGTATCAAAAATGCTGAAGAATTTAGAGGAAGAATACGGTAAAGTCGAGTTTAGGGCTCCACTAGTGGTTACAGCCCCTACCTATAATATTATAGATGAACTCAAAGAAGAGGGCGATTGGGAAATGCTTCAAAAGTATTCTGGTTTTGAGTTTGATGACGCAGCTCCTAAAAATGCTGCTCGTACGGAGTACGAGAATATCCTGTACTTAGAGCGGCCTGGATGTAATCTATGTATGGGTAACCAGGAAAAAGCGGAGAAAGGCGATACCGTTATGGCGACTTCAACACGGTTGTTTCAAGGTCGAGTTGTAAAGGATTCGGATCGAAAAAAAGGAGAATCCTTGCTAGCTTCCACACCTGTGGTCGTTCTTTCCGCTATACTTGGCCGAACACCTACCCTGGAAGAATATAAAGTTGCAGTGAAAGGTATTAAGCTAACCCAATTTGCGCCACCGTTAAAAAAATTAACGGCAAATTCAAGGCCGGGCCACCTACTTTCGTATTAGAGGTTCTAATACAGGTTAGATAAAGCTACCCGCAAAAAAATGGACAAAATAGATTTTGGCTGCGTTAAGTCTGAGCTTGAGGACTATATGACCACCTTGATTTATATTAATGGAATTGACCTAAAGCATATCGTGGAAGGAATAGAGGCGCGGCAATTTGCCCAAAAAGGCCTTACAATTCAAAATGGCAGTTATGAAGGGATCTCCTTCTTTATTGCCTTCCACAATCAAGATCATTTTTTGTGCAAAACCCTTCACGATTATATTTACCAGGAAGAGCAGTACACCTTGTTTGACTATAAATATTCCGGTATACCCGGAGATCATAGCCTCACCTGTAAAATTGCCATAGGTTCCGAGGAAATTGTGTGGTACGACTTCAAGAATTTTTCAAAGATCATACCTTTTGAACTGGAGTATGGGAACCTACAGTTTCGTTTTTCAACAAAGCAATATCGTGAAGCCATTGATGTCATTAAAAATGACAGTGCAGAAAACATGTTTGCGTAAATGTTGGAAAGGATACCTTAAAAGCAATACGTTGGTGCAATCCCGCTAGGGCGTGCCCGATTGAAATTCCTGGAACAACCCTACAGAAACTGCTGTTTTACCAAGATGGAAAACAATTTATATCACTTTTTCCCGGTAGTTAATTTATACTTATTCTAAATAAGTTAGTATTTTTGTTATCCTATGCTAGTCAGCATTTTAATCCGTGCGAACTCTAAAAAAACAACACTATGGAAACGATGAAAAAAACACTACTGCTGTTCACGGTCATGATCTTTTGTACCGGAATTGCACAGGAGAATATTTTCCTGAGCAGAGACTATTGGAAAGCGAATCCATCAATAGATCAAATCGAAAAGGATATCGCAGCGGGCAACGATGTTAGTCAACGCAATGCCTATGCCTTTGATGCCGTATGTTATGCGTTTCTGGAAAAGGCAGATAATAGCAGTATTAAATATTTATTGAGCAAGAAAGGGAACGAAGTAAATAAGCTTACCCATGATGGTAGGACCTATATTTTTTGGGCGGCCTACAAGGACAATCTGGAAATGATGCAGTATTTGTTGGATAGGGGAGCAAAAACAGATATTGTAGATGATCACGGATACTCCCTTCTAAATTTTTCCGCAGTTACGGGGCAAACCAATACGGCATTGTACGATTTTATCTTAGCAAGCGGGGCAAAGCCTAAAGACGACAGGAATAGGGACGGGGCGAACGCCTTATTGTTGGTAGCTCCTTTCGCAAAGGATTTTGAGATTTTTGACTATTTCATTGCAAAAGGACTATCCATGCAAGATATGGATACTAAAGGCAACGGTGTATTTGAATACGCAGCTAGGGGAGGAAATACCGAGCTACTCCAGAACCTCATTGATAAAGGTATTGGATATAAGAAAAGTAAAGAAGAGGGTGGCAATGCCATTTTAATGGCCAGTCAGGGCACGCGCGGGAAGCAAAATACTTTGGAAACCTATAAATTTTTAGCTGAACTCGGAATTGAGGTCAACACCACAGATACATCCGGTAGAAATGCATTACACAATATCGCGTATCGCAGTAAAGATTTTGAAGTGTTTAATTTCTTCCTTAAGGAGGAGATAGACGTGAATCAAAAAGATGAAGACGGAAGAACCCCTTTTATGAACGCCGCAAACTATAACAATTTGGAGATAGTAAAACTATTAGCTGAGGCGGTAACGGATATAAATATAACTGATAAAGAAGGAAGAACCGCCCTCACTATGGCAGTTTCCCGAAACACACCTGAAGTGGTTGAATTTTTACTTTCCAGAGGTGCGGATGCGGGCTTGAAAGATACAAAGGGAAATAGCCTGGCATATTATGTAATACAGTCCTATAACCCCAAAAAACCGGAAGCTTTTGAGGAAAAGCTTCGGCTTGTTGAGTCCAAAGGAGTAACCTTAACAGCAGTACAACACGATGGAAATACCTTATGCCATTTGGCCGCGAAAGATAACAATCTTGCGCTGCTAAAAAGACTTAAAGCGATTGATATTCCCATTAACGCGAAAAACAACGATGGAAATACGGTACTGCATTTGGCTGCCATGTCCGCCACAGATGATGCTATTTTACGCTATCTTATCGCAGAAGGTGCCGATAAAAGTGCTTTGACTGATTTTGAAGAAAGCGTTTTTGATCTGGCTAGTGAAAATGAATTACTCAAAGCGAACGAGATTGCTTTGGAGTTTTTAAAATAAATTGTAAAAGAAAGCTATGCGAAGAAAAATACTAGTAGTATTGTGGGTTTTTATAACTGTTTCGCTCGGAGTAAGTTTTGTATCCTACGAAGAAACGGTAAACTATAAATGCATGATACAGCTAACCAACTATGAGGGCCATGGAGCCTATGTAGTGGTCTCCATTTTGGATCAAGAGGGGAATTACATAGATACCCTGTATGTTCAGGGCGAGGATGAAGAATGGTACCATGATATTCCGGAATGGTGGCAATTTTTTGAAACAAAAAAACCCAACATCGATGCGATAACCGGTGCTACCGTGGG
The DNA here is from genome assembly GCA_038750505.1 of Bacteroidota bacterium. Taxonomy (GTDB): domain Bacteria; phylum Bacteroidota; class Bacteroidia; order Flavobacteriales; family Flavobacteriaceae; genus Croceivirga. Next base: position 84,091 of record JBCDHD010000005.1, read on the forward strand.
TGGGGGCCAGCGAACTATTAGCGTGCTAAAGCTTCCTATAACAAAGATTGATGCCGGTTACAAATTGCGTTTTGAAACTGCTGTAGAGGATCAGGAATATTTTATGGACGATGTGCAGTTTGAGTTGACCAGGGAAAATCTTAAAACCAAGGTGGAGGGCAAGGGTTACATTCGTTACATTCGGATGCTACCTACCTCATAGTAACACACACCATGACGCTTTCTATTTGGAGGTTAAGTCATATGGTACTGGCGCTCTCTACCTCTATTTTCCTGGTATTGGCGTCGCTTACGGGACTCATTTTAGCTTTTGAACCAATGGGTACCTCCATAGGACGCTATAAAGCAGACAATTTAAAAGATATTCCTCTGGCTACCACAATGTGCGTAATGGATAGCGTATATAGAGAGGTTATCACCATCGAAGTAGATAGAAATGATCGTGTTGTTGCTTCCGTGGTTAACGACAAAGGGAACAGTGAAACGATTTTTGTTGATCCGCTTACCGGGGAAAAGCTGGGAAGACCAAAAGAAAAAGCGAGGATATTCCAATTTACAACCAATCTTCACCGTTCCTTATTTTTAAAGGGGATCGGACGGTTCTTTGTGGGGCTGGTATCGTTTTTACTCTGCCTGATCGCCCTAACCGGATTTCTGTTAATTTTAAAACGTCAAGGCGGTATTAGAAAGCTGTTTTCCAAAGTCCAGAAGGAGGGATTTGAACTCTATTATCACGTAAGCCTGGGAAGATGGATGCTAATTCCGGTACTCCTTGTTGCGGCAACCGGAGTGTATCTTTCCCTTGAAAAGTTTTCATTACTCCCTTCGCCTTTGGTACACCACGAGCTTCCCGCTTCCATAGCAGAGACAATGACTGAAAATAAAGCCTGGACGTTGCCCGTTTTCAAGAACACACCACTAGATCAAGTCAGAAAACTAACCTATCCGTTTTCCGAGTTTCCGGAAGATTATTTCGAATTAGCCCTTAAACAAAAGGAAATGCTGGTACATCAGTACACCGGAGAATCCTTAAGCGAAAAGGAATATCCTTTTACCAATATCGCTTTGCGATGGAGTATGCTATTGCACACCGGGCAAGGTTCGTTCTGGTGGTCTCTTGTGTTGGTCCTGGTGTCCCTGGCCATTCTCTTTTTTATCTACTCAGGGGTTGTACTGTGGAGCAAACGGAGAAAGAAAAGCAAGGAATTGGAGTTCGCTGCTGTTGATAAAGACGAGGCCAATGTAATCCTCTTGGTGGGATCGGAAACTGGTAATACCTTCGAATTTGCCAAAATATTGCAAAATGCACTACTTGAGGTAGGGGTATCTACTGCTGTAGCTCAGCTCAATGAGTACACCCAATACGCAAGCGCACGGCATTTAATTGTATTAACCGCAACCTACGGGGAAGGCGAAGCTCCTACCAATGCACGTAATTTTCATAAGCGTATTACTAGTGTCAGTCAGAACCATGTGCTGAGGTATTCGGTAGTTGGTTTCGGTTCACTGTTGTATCCGGACTATTGTGGCTTTGCAATTACAGCGGATAAACTACTAAAGACGGCAAACAATCTCAAAGAATTAGTGCCCTTATACAAAATTAACAATCAAGATTTTAGAGCATTTCAAGACTGGAGTAGGCAATGGAGTGCTGCTACTGATATTGCCATAAATCTCCAAGCGCCGCTCAGAAAGAAAAAAAGATCCAAACCTGTACATTTCAGGGTAGCACAGCGTTCGGCCTTAAACAACGATAATACTTTTGTACTACGCCTGAAACCAGCCAAAAGCGCTAAGTTCCATTCCGGAGATTTGGCGGGAGTAGTTCCTGAAGATGGTCAAGAACGGCAGTATTCCATTGCGAAAATTGGAAAGGAGATGGTGTTGAGCGTAAAAAAGCACGAATATGGGGTATGTTCTACGTATCTCAGTTCCTTGGCGGTAGACGATATGATACCCATCACTTTGAAGCGCAATCCGGATTTTTATTTTCCAAGGCATGCCCCCGGGGTAATCCTAATTGCTAATGGAACGGGAATCGCACCATTTTTGGGAATGCTGGCCGCCAATACACAACAGGTTCCCGTATATCTTTTTTTTGGCCTGCGAAATAAAGATTCGTTTACCTTACATGAAAAATTGCTCGCTCAATATCCCCCGACGCAGTTGGAAGTCGCGTATTCACAATCGCAGGGCAAAGTATATGTTCAGGATATCTTAGCACAAAGGTCCAAATGGATTGCCGAGCAGCTTGAAGGTGGTACTGTGGTTATGATTTGTGGATCGCTCGCTATGCAACAAGGCGTTTTGGACGTTCTTGAAGACAGCTGTAAAAAGCACCTGCAAAAACCTTTGAGTGAATTTGAAAATCAGGAGCAATTAAAGACGGATTGCTACTAGATGTTAGAAAATTACTAAAAGCGCCGGTAATCAGCTTTCAATTCGCGGTTTCTTTTTGGCTTTTTGCAAGGTTACCACCAGAAAATCACGGACCACTTCGCCTTCAGATTCGCTTTTCACTCTTTCAGATCGTGTTTGTACATCGATATTTTTAAAGGGTGTGGCAGAAACCAACCGGATAAATTTAGGGATATCGTATAAGGTAAAAGAATTGTCAACAGAGGGAAGCTTTGCCATACAATTACCTTCTATAAAACTGATGACACACTTTCCACCCGGTTTTAACACCCGATGGAGTTCGTTAAGAAACGCTTCGGGGGCGCTCCAGAAATAGATCGTATTTACCGTCAGGATACGATCGAAGAGATTTTGAACATAAGGGATATGCTTTCCATCATAATACGAAAACAAGGCACTTTTACTGGAAAGAAAGGAGCTGTTCAGGCGTTTGGCTTCTGCTATCATCCGCTCAGAAATATCCAAACCAAAATATTTCAATTCGGATGCTTGTTGTAACAATAGATAGAGATGAGCGCCGTTCCCCGGTCCAAGTTCCAATATGCGATTTTTCCTTTGTATTCCTAGGGCTGCCACCGAATCCAGGATCATACCTCGGTTGCTTTCAAATAGTGAAGGCAACGGAGTTTTGCTCATTCGCTCCCTAAGACGACCTGGCGGATCTACTGCCGCTATACGATCGCTCCTCGGTTCAAGAACCTTCATGACCAGAGGGTATTAAACGGTGCTTTTCCAATGTTGCATCCATATCCAGAAGGAATAGGGTACCTTTTATCAGATCTTGAAGACCGTCGAGGATAGGTTCATCTACCTTAAAACAGAGGTCTATCAGGGAATTGGAACACCAGATTTTATCTTTTTTTTCTCCACACTCCGGACAATCACAGGGTTCATAGGAGCGTTGAACGATATCGAGAAAATGTTCTATTTCCGGACGAGACATAAAAATCCCTATGGCATCTACCACCATTTGTAAATTGCATTCCGGGTTTTGACTATTATCAACATGGTACACCGCACCATGATCATTTTGATAGATAAGTTGCATGTAAGCGATTTGAAAAATTCAAATGCAAAAATACTTATTATTTTTAATCATTCTAAATAAGAAGTGATTAAAATCGTACCGCTTTCCGAAGTTTTCAAATCGGGACCTGTGGCTAGCCCCAATCTCACTATTTCAAAAATTGCCATGCCTTCGGTTGGGTTTTCCCGCATCATCACTTCCCACACCTAGGGACGTTTTCTTCCGGATTACAAAATGGTACTATCCGTTGTATTGAGGATACTGTTTTCGAATACTAAGGTCAGTTCCGCATGCGGTGTAACAAATTACAGGAACGCGTACTCCAGAGGTCCAACATATGCGTTCACGAGCACAATATTGGGAATATCTATAACGCGCATAGGGCGTGTGTTCCTGCTAAAAAGACCTAAGGTTCCCTGGCAAATGCGCTGTCTGGTAGTGCAAGAGAAACCGTTAACACCGTTTTCCGTCTTTTGGGAATTCCGGATCCGGAAATACTATGCTTCTCTTGAAACCCTGGCATAAAGAAGTTATAATGGTCTTTTTCCTTATACTACCGGGCATTATTGCCTAGTTTTTTTGGCGCTATCTTTTATTACAGGCACCCCCTTTCTTAAGAAAGTATAACATTTTAAGATAATTAATTATTTAGATCAATTCTAAATAGTTAACTTTATAGAAAAGTTGTATGATCCATATTCATGGGTTGCGATGGATCAATGATAAAATGGAGGATTATAGGATTACTTTCATAGGAGTTAGCCGTTACGTTTTTTTATACAATCCTTATACGTATACGGGATTCAGGCGCCGCTTTGATTGTGAACACTATGGGAAAGCGATCCGAAAACATCTCCTTAAAGGAGATTAATCTGTTGTAGGCATACATTTTTAAAACAAAACCAAGCCCGGAATGTTTGGCATTCCGATGGGGAACGATATAGAAGACCAAGTTAAGTTGAATTGAGTTAGTTAAATCAAAACCACCTTGGATACCCCGGACCTTTCCAGGTAAAGGTCTGGGGTTATTTATAAGCTGGTGCGACAACTCTGAAGAACCACCCAAGTGGAATATTTATCGCTTCTAAAGTTGTTGCCCTCTTTTTGTTGTCCTTACGGTATGAAGCGTAACTAATTTTTTTCTGATTTTGTTGAAGACAAAGGCGATTATTTTGGATGCGCTGATAGTTTATGAATTGGACCTAAAATGAAGCAGGCTAAAGGCAGGAAATCTGGATTGTATAGATTGCTTGAGATCGCAGGTGCGCGTAAAGGCATGCTCTACTTTTCCGCCATACTTGCTGTCGCTCATGCATTCCTATCGCTTGTACCCTATATTGTAACGTTTTATATTCTTCGCGAACTTTTGCAAACCGGTACCAGCATAATTCTTGTTTCCTGGCTACAATGGGCGTTTGTCGCAATTGTCTGTGCGCTGGCCCTGCTCTATGCCTCTGGTATGGCTTCCCATGTTGCTGCTTTCAATATTCTTTATGAACTGAGAAAGCAGATTGCCGATAAGCTCGGGAAACTACCGATGGGATATATTAGCAAAGGAAGTTCAGGGGCCTTTAAAAAAATAATTTCAGATGATGTTGAGCGAATTGAACTCTTTATTGCGCATGGAATTCCCGATATTGTCAAGGCCATTACATTACCCTTGCTTACCCTGGTATTCCTGTTTACCGTAGATTGGCGGCTTGCGCTTGTTAGCATATTGCCTTTGCTTTTTGTACTTATTGCGGCGTATTTCAGCTTCGGTACAGATAAGTCCAGGTCCATAATGAAAAAATATCACAACTCGCTTGAGGATATGAACAGTGGCATCGTAGAATTTGTTCGTGTTATGCCGGTGATGAAGATCTTTAACCAATCGGCGTCCAACTTTGGTAAATTCAGTAATACCGTAAATCAGTTCGACTATTTAGTGGGTAAATGGATCAAGGAAACCTCCGTAGCCTGGGGCATGCTGTTAAGCTTTCTTAACAATGCATTGCTCCCCTTAATTATCCTGGGGCTTATACTTATCACCCAAGGGAGTTTGTCACTATCCGTATTCTTCCTGTTTTTAATACTTGGAGTAGGATATATCCGGTTTATGTTTGCTTTGGCTTCCTTCGGACCACAAATTAGTATGATCAACCACGGTGTTGCCCGTATTGATGAGATTCTTTTTAGCGTTGACCCGCATCAAGCAGGAACGGCAACGCTTCCATATGACCACTCCGTTAGCTTGGAAAAGGTTTGTTTCTCCTACACCAAAGGGATCCAGGTACTAAAAGATGTTAGTTTCACGGTGCCACAAGGGTCCATAACTGCACTTGTAGGGCCATCAGGTTCAGGAAAATCAACCATTGGCCAGCTTATTGCCCGTTTTTATGATGTGGATTCGGGCGCAGTCAATATCGGAACTACGAACATAAAGGAAATTGCCGAGGAAAATCTAATGGATGAGGTGGGATTCGTATTTCAGGACAGCATGATGTTCTTTCAAACCTTGTCCGACAATATTCATATGGGTGCCGATACGACACAGGAAAAGATCGAAGAAGCTGCGAAGATAGCACACTGCCACGATTTTATTTCGCGATTGCCCAAGGGTTACAACACCAAATTTGGAGATAAAGGGGTGTATTTGAGTGGAGGTGAACAGCAGCGTATCCAACTTGCGCGGGTAGCGCTGAAAAATCCTAAAGTGCTCATACTCGATGAAGCTACGGCATTTTCAGATCCAGAGAATGAGCATCTGATCATGCAGGCGTTCGCCAGAATAATTAGGAATAAGACGGTGATCGTCATCGCCCATCGATTATCAACCATAACAACAGCGGATCAGATTGTGGTCATGGAAAACGGGATGGTCAATGCACTGGGCACGCACGAAAACTTGTTGGGATCGAGCGCACTCTATCTTAAAATGTGGAACGCACATAATCGAGCAAAAGAATTTGAACTATCCGCCAAATGATCGGGAATATCCGCTATATTTTCCGGGTTACGAAAACCCGAATGGTGAGATCGCTTCTGGGCGAATTGCTTCATGGCATGCTATTGGCAACACCAACAGGTATTCTGTTACTGGTGATCTGGGAACTGTTTGAACCGGTTCCGGACACCACCTATCTTTGGAAGTTAGTGGCAATTATGGTAGGTAGTTTCCTTGTGCAAATGTTCGTTGCTTCTAAGATATACGCTTACACCAACACCATAGTTTACAAGATGAGCTGTAAGCTGCGTATTATATTGGGCGATAGGCTTCAGCAGTTATCCCTTGGATTTTACAAGAAACGCGATCCTGGGGACCTGGCCTCGGTAATACTTCAAGATGTAACTAATGTTGAAACGATCCTTGGCCATGCCTTACCCGATATTTTTGGAGCTGTATTCGGTACACTGTTTTTATCCTTGTTCCTTTTGGCTACCGACTGGAAGCTGGCTTTACTAATGCTATTGGCCATTCCCGTGGCCTTCCTCTTCGCTTTTCTGGCTACCTTACTTATGGAACAGTTCAGCCATGCTCAGGTCAGGTTCCGAAATGAAACAGGTAGCCGCTTTATTGAATACATCATGGGAATCCGTCACCTTAAAGCCTATAACCAAACAGGGGAAAAATTCACTACGCTTGAAACCGCTTTCAACGCGCTGAGAAAGGCCAGCATTAAACTGGAAGCTATCCCGGGGCCAATGGTGCTGATGACCTTTGTTGCCTTTGAATTTTTCTTCCTCTTCATGATATATCTCGGGCTAGGACGGCTTGCGGAAGAAACGCTCTCCATTCAGGCACTCGTGGCCTTTCTGATTATCGGGTACCGTTTGTACGAACCGTTAAAGATCCTAATGATAGATTATGCAATGATCAATTACATGAATGTTAGCCTGAACAGGATAATCGATCTGTTGGAAACCCCCTTACAGGAAAAGGGTAAGGACCTTCAACCGGATTTGCACGATATTGAATTCCAAGGGGTAACATTCTCCTATATCGATCGCGATATTTTAAAGGATGTCAGTTTTACGATTCCCCAAAGAAGGATGACCGCTTTGGTCGGTGCATCAGGATCAGGAAAAACAACCATCGCCAATTTGATCGCCCGGTTCTGGGATGTGCAAAAAGGGCATATTTCCATTGGTGGGATAGACATCAGGGAAATGTCCCCAAACACAGTGTACCGTCTCATTAGCGAGGTTTTTCAAGACGTCTATCTCTTTGATGACACAGTTCGGAATAATATTTTGATCGGTAAACCCGAGGCTACCGAAGATGAAATTCTGGAAGTAGCCAAAAAGGCGCAGGTTACTGAGTTTCTACACCAGCTTCCTGATGGGTTAGATACCCGTGTAGGGGAAGGCGGGTCCCATCTTTCCGGAGGTCAGAAACAACGTATTTCAATTGCACGTGCCATGCTTAAGGATGCTCCCATCATATTATTGGATGAAGCTACAGCATCACTGGATCCAGAGAATGAGATTTATATCCAGCAAGCTATTCAGGAGTTAGTCAAGGAAAAAACAGTAGTGGTCATTGCCCATAAGTTGCAAACCATTAAAAATGCAGATAAGATTATTGTACTTGAACATGGGAAAATAAAAGAGCAGGGCAGGCATACGGACTTGCTCAAGAACAATTTGCTTTATGCTAACTACTGGAGAAATCAGAAAATGACCACCGGTTGGAAACTATTTGACGAAAAGACAAAACAAAAAGAGAGCGCTGTAAAACCAGGTTTGTGATAACCGAGATCCTCGCCTTAAGAACCTTCAATACTTCATTGTTTAACAGGAAATCCGTTTAGAATCGTACATTTTCGCACTTGGTCTTTTTTCAATAGTCAACAGGCGTATAAACAAACCACCTTATAGCAATGTAGATAAAAAAGACTTAGGGTGTAACTACAAGAGGTCAGGGTAATCGCCAAGAACCAAAAGAAGTAACCAGAGTAGTAAACAAAGTAACCATAGTGTTACAGCAGGTTTTCCTTGCCCTATATCTTCGGAAAAAGTTTTAACCATGAAAAAAAAGAATACTTTATTTTTTAGTCGTATCAAGGTACACCGGAACTTTGGTGTACTTGTGAGTTCACTTTTTCTGATCGTTTTATGCTCCTGTAGTGATGATGAGGGCGAATTTGATTTTCCCCTGGAAGGGGAAAACTTGTCTATTTCGGATATTGCAGGGAATTGGACTTCTTTCTTCGTTGGATTTCAGGATTTAGGATTACCCGACGACCAATCACAAACTGTCGATTTCTCCGCCATGGGTGCTACGACTATCTTGAATATTCAAAATGATGGGCGGTTCACATCCAGGTTTTCGTTACCGGGAGGTTCTATAGTCAATTTTTCAGGGCAAATGGGATTTCAAGATACCGAACTTGTCATATTGAACGATAACTCCAGTCCGGGCGATGAGGTCTTTTTTAGCGTGAATTTGGATTCCGAAGATGTTCTTCGCCTCGGGGGAATACTTGAATTGGACTTTGATGAGGACGGGACCATTGACGAAACAGTTGTATCACTCGCTATGGTACGCTAAACCTAAATGAAGCCTCAATAGGGTAATGTAGACTTTCGTCTTCTTTACAGGAAGGTAATAGTAACTCGGCAATGGTTTCCTTGCTGCGATAAACGTAGAAGAGCACCCAAAACCGGATGCGCTCCTAACCAGAAGGTGCGTATGGTCAAATTAAAAATATGCGGTCTTTTAGGGGATGGTCGTGATGGTCCGAATAAAGTCTATCCCTACATATTCTAATCCCTGTTGCCCGGCACCAGTCGCTGCATCCTATAGGTATATGCAACTGCCTTCGCTGGTATTCGCTAGGATGCCAAAACGATCATCGTCTAAACGAACAGGGTAAGCAAAAGGAGCCAGGCGCAATGGAATGTCTAATTTCTCTGCGGTTTGGGTCTGGACGTCAACCACCTAGTGTTCTATGACTGCTTTTTGCGAATAATCCGCAAACTGTTCGATCAAATCACTACGGAAGACCTTAATAAGGGCTTTGTTATCCGTGAGTTGGGCTAATCCTTCAAAGTATTGGTCGTTGACTTGACCAGACACGTTGAAGAAATAGCTTTCATCGTATTCCAGTGCCCCATTTTGGATTCTCAAGATGCCAGCAGGTAAATTCTCATTAATACCCCAGTAATTGAAATTCGTAATGCCGATGTAGAGGTCGCCATTACGGTCAAAGAAATGGTCTTGGGACAGATGGTATCCTGGGGTAGCAGTACGATCGTCTTCCAGGATCTCTTCTACTTCTAAGGTGGTTGCGTTCAGTACTGCTGTAAATGCCGCATCAAAATTTCCAAACGTATTGATATCCCCGTGGATATAGTTGAGCAGCAGTTTATCCTCTTTGGGAATACTACTGTTAGGCCAGATTAAGGCATCATCGTTAATAGGAACCACTATTTGTCCGGTGGTCACCTCGGTCATGGTACTAATATCCACAATGGTATAATCTACCAATCCGTAAGGGTTATAGGCTGCATTAAAGGTATGCACGTTATTGTTTCCCAGGGCTACAATATTACCATCGGAAGCCTGTACTACCACCCGGGTTACTTCAGATATGGTGTCATTTTCATTCACACTGTACTCCACAAAACCAAAGTCGGTTTGTAAAGTGCTGAAGAGGCGTCCATCAATTTCAGCGATAAAAGCTCCTTCAAATATGCCCTCCTGGGCAGTGGATACATTAACAGTACCCTGAGTCAAATCCCTTGTATCGGTAGGAGCACTGTCTATAATTCGATTAATAATAAAACGGGTAGCTTCCATTTCCGGTGGTGGCATTTCTTCACCTCCAACTTCCTCTCCTTCCGGAGGTGGAGGATTGGTGTTTCCATTACCTCACCATTTTTAATGAGGGAGAGATCCATAAAAAGGTCGTTCCCATTACGCCCTATACAATAACTTCAGGCAATGGGAACGGTTGATTTTTAAAATGGGGAATGGATTACTCTTTGATATACACAAAACGTTCCAGACGGGCCAACTCCTTATCGTCTACATACTTGCCAATTTCCTTTCGGAATTGCTCCATACTGGAATAGGGTCGGTATTCTTCAAACTCGTGCGCCATTCTACTACCTACGCCGGGCAAGGCCTTTATGTTTTCTTCTGAAGCAGTATTCAGATCAATCGGAACAAATACGTAGTTTTCATAGCGGGCTACTTCGCTCTCATCTACATATTTTCCGATCTCCCTTCTGAATTGTTGAATACTGATGTAGGGTCGGTATTCCTCAAATTCATGCGCCATACGATCCCCGACACCAGGGATCATTTTAAAATCTGCTTCTGCTGTGGTGTTGAGATTAAAGGGCACAAATATTTTCTGGTAGAGGGTAGCTTTATCCATTTCCGAACCAAGGAGCGCATCAAAGTCGTTCATCGCCAGGAAAGGGCGTTGCTCCAAGATTTGTGCTACGATTTCTTCTGAAAGTCCAGTACCTATCAAATCATCCTCTGTAGCGAGGTTGGCATTTAAGACGGCTATATTTTCCTTGTTCTCAGACGCTTCTATTTTAGAGGGATCGGTAGCTGTCTCCGTTTGTTGGGGCGCTGTTTCTTCCGGATCTCCTTTTTCCTTAGTATCCTTACAGGCTACTGTGATCAAACCTATTGCGATAATTCCAAATAACACTGTTGTAAACTTTCTCATCATTTATGTTTTAAGAGTAGTAAATATGAATAACCAATTAATGCCAAGACGATCATACTACATGGGGCCAGTGCCGGTAGTGCTCCGGACATACTTTCCTCCAGGAGCGCCCAGTTGGTAGCCGTAGGTCGCATCTCCAGTTCAAACTCATAGTTGGCCTGCAGGTGCAAAAAGGTGCCGTAAAAACCGCTCATGGCGGTAAGAACAAGTACCAGCTTAAAAAGCCCTTTCAGAATCCGTGTTCTTCGAAAAAAGAGAAAGAACAGGACCAGGAAAGCAGTACCTATACAAAGTAAAGGGATCAACTGCTGTGCCCCTTCGTAATGCTCTAACAGGTATAATTCCAAGGCAGTACCAAATAAGAGGAACAGCAAGGCCGTGAGTATGACTTGCCGTAGGCGGAATTGGTCAATTTTGTCCTTTAGTTTTGACATAAGGACTTCAAAAATACGGACGAAAGCCTGGTAAAAAAAAGTATTTAGACAAATTCTAAATACTTATAAAGAGGACAAGTTTTTCAAAATAGAAGAGGGAGCAAAAGCTCCCTCTTCTATTGCATAATTTACAGCTAAGCTACTGCTTTTGGCGCCCAGCTGGAACATAACATAGCTGGTGCTGCTTTAGCAGGGTGCGGACATGAGGTAGTATTATAACGTACACAAGTACCGCAGTTTAAATTATCTTTTAACGCATCCTTCATATCAAAGTTGTCACAGGTATGACGTTCACTGACTTTGATCTTGTGCTGCGCACAGGTGTTGTCATTGTTAAAATTGTTACAGTTTGTACAATTTGTAGCTAATCGAATAGGCATCGCAATTATTTTTTTGTTTCTACAAAAGTACCGGCCATGTGTATTAGAAACAATTTAAATAACTGTGGATCAGAAATTTGTATTTAGATTGATTAAAAAAAGAAAGCGGCTGAATCCTAAAGCCGCTTTCCAAACCTAAATTCCTGAGAACACAAGTGGAACTTAGAAGTACATCAAAAGCAAAATTATATAGAATAGTTCTAAATAAAAATAAAAGCGTGTATTTTTTATCAATTTTACGCTTGCCTTTCATGCCGTTATTTGTGGTATATTTGCACGCAATTAATCCATAATTGCAATGGAATTCCACCAAAATAAGATTGTAGGCGAAGGGTTGACCTATGACGATGTGCTCCTGGTCCCTGGTTACTCCGAAATACTTCCCAGAGAAGTTGATATCACCTCTCGTTTTACCCGTAACATTCCCATAAATGTTCCGGTGGTCTCCGCGGCCATGGATACCGTAACCGAATCTCAAATGGCTATTGCTATGGCCCGTGAGGGCGGTATTGGCGTCCTCCACAAAAACATGACCATAGCCCAACAGGCCAACAAGGTGCGGAAGGTAAAACGTGCAGAAAGCGGGATGATCATGGATCCGGTGACCCTTCCATTGGATGCTATTGTCCGCGATGCAAAGGCGAGTATGAAGGAGCATAGTATTGGGGGGATCCCCATAGTGGACAAGTCCGGAAAACTTGTTGGGATAGTTACCAACCGGGATCTCCGTTTTGAGCGGAATAACGATCGCCCTATTGCGGAGGTAATGACCTCTGAAAATCTGGTCACTGCGGATGTAGGGACCACCTTAACCGAAGCCGAAGACATCCTGCAGGCCAATAAGATCGAAAAACTTCCCGTTGTGGACAAAGCCAACAAACTAGTAGGACTCATTACCTTCCGGGATATTACCAAGCTTACCCAAAAACCCATTGCGAACAAAGATCGCTATGGGCGGTTGCGTGTAGCTGCAGCTATAGGGGTTACCCGGGATGCTGTAGATCGTGCGGGTGCCTTGGTAAAGGCCGGTGTGGATGCTATTGTCATTGATACTGCCCATGGACATACCAAAGGCGTAGTTGGCGCGCTTAAGGAAGTAAAGGCTGCTTATGCGGATTTGGATGTGATTGTCGGGAATATCGCTACAGCTGAAGCAGCGCGTTATTTGGTGGATGCTGGAGCAGATGCGGTGAAAGTAGGTATTGGCCCTGGGTCGATTTGTACCACACGTGTTGTTGCTGGGGTAGGATTTCCCCAGTTTTCTGCGGTGTTAGAGGTTGCATCGTCCATAAAGGGAAGTGGCGTGCCGGTAATTGCAGACGGAGGGGTACGCTATACCGGGGATATCCCAAAGGCCATAGCAGCAGGAGCAGATAGTGTAATGTTGGGTTCCTTGTTAGCTGGTACTGAAGAGTCTCCTGGTGAAACTATTATCTACGAAGGCCGAAAATTTAAAAGTTATCGGGGTATGGGTTCGGTAGAGGCCATGAAAGAGGGCAGTAAGGATCGTTATTTCCAGGATGTTGAGGACGATATTAAAAAACTGGTCCCGGAAGGGATTGTCGGTCGCGTACCCTATAAAGGAGGCCTTTACGAAAGTATGCACCAGTTTATAGGCGGCCTGCGTGCCGGAATGGGCTATTGTGGTGCTAAAGATATCAGTACCTTACAGGAATCCGGGCGTTTTGTTAAGATCACCTCAAGCGGTATACATGAAAGTCATCCGCATGATGTAACCATTACCAAGGAGAGTCCGAATTATAGCAGAAGGTAACTATTTTCCAACGCCAGCATAACTATTCCAGTCCTGCTCTTTGTAGATATTATCGCCAAAATAACGCGCGATCTTTAAAAACGGCTTTGCTTTTTGATAGCCCGGTACGGGAGATAACATTTTCAGGTTTTCGTCTAGAAAAACGACCGTAGGGTAGCTCATTTTATTTTGCAGTAGCGCAGCGGCTAATTGGTGATATCCCCTTCTACCGGAAGGCACAAATTCAAAGGTCCTGCCATCAAATTCTATGGGGTCTTTTCCTTCGGCGTCAAATTTTACCATGTAGAAGTTGTCCTGCATGTATTGCGCCACCTGCGGATTTTGAAAGGTATCCTTGTCCATTTTTTTGCACCAGCCGCACCAGTCGGTGTAGACGTCCACAAACACTTTTTTGGTGTTTCCTTCATTTTGGGTGAGGGCTACGGCCTCTTCCCAGCTTAACCATTGGATATCCTGGGCGTTTACAGTGATCACGAAAAGTAAACAAATAGCAAGTACTAAGGTGCGCATAATGTAAGTTTTGAGTTTAGTCCTTGGACCTTTTCAAAACTAACGAAAATTATGCCATTTTATTTCTCACTGAGGGATTTTGGAGCTTCTTCGAACAAAGCAGTGGTATCCACCTGATTCCGCAGAATATCGTCAAAGGTCTCTCTTTCCCGGATCAAATGTGCCTTTCCCATATACCAGAGTACTTCTGCTGGCCGGTAGCGGGAATTGTAATTACTGGACATGGTATAACAATAGGCACCAGCGTTCCTGAAGGCAAGAACATCCCCTTCGGTAATTTCACTAATACGACGGTTACTCCCAAAAGTATCCGTTTCGCAAATATAGCCCACCACAGAATAATACCGTTCCCGGCCTTTTGGATTGGAGATATTGATGATCTCATGCTGCGCCCCGTATAACATTGGACGTATAAGATGATTGAAACCGGAATCTACCTGTGCGAACACCGTGGAAGTCGTTTGTTTCACCACATTTACCCTGGTCAGGAAATATCCCGCCTCGCTAACCAGAAATTTTCCAGGTTCAAAAGCAAGGGTCAGGGATTTGCCGTATTCCTCACAAAAGGCATTAAAACGATGGGAAAGCTTTTTCCCTAACTCTTCCACATTGGTTTGGATATCTCCGGCTTTGTAGGGTACCTTAAAGCCACTGCCAAAATCGATAAACTCCAGGTCAGGGAAGTGTTTAGCCGTATCAAAAAGGATCTCCGAGGCATACAGGAAAACATCAATATCCAGGATATCGCTTCCCGTGTGCATATGAACTCCATTGATCCGCATATTGGTTAGTTCCACAATCCGTAAGAGGTGCGGGATCTGATGAATGCTAATCCCAAATTTTGAATCGATATGACCCACAGAAATGTTGGAATTCCCGCCTGCCATAACATGGGGATTAATTCGGATACAAACGGGAATATCCGGATGTTTATTACCAAATTGTTCTAAAACAGAAAGGTTGTCAATATTGATCTGTACACCCAGGGTAGCCGCTTCTTCAATTTCCTCAAGGGAAACCCCATTAGGTGTATAGATAATGGATTCCGGGGCAAACCCTGCCAGTAGTCCCAGTTTTACTTCCTGGATAGATACGGTGTCCAATCCGCTTCCTAAGTGGTTCATCAACCGCAAAATAGAAAGGTTGGAAAGCGCTTTGGCAGCATAGTTCAATCGCAAGTGGTCCACCCGCCCAAAAGCTTTTGTAAGCCTATGGTACTGGGAACGTATCTTTTCGGCGTCGTACACATAAACGGGGGCACCATACGTGTCCACAATGTCTGATAAATTGGAGGTATCCATGTCTCAATTTTTCTCAAAACTAAAAGAATCGTTTTGCGGGTACAAGATTTTTATGACAAAATATATTTTTATAACATTTTGTTGTAAAAATAACAACTAATAGAAGTTGTATGATACGGAATCAGGCCGTATTTTTAAAAAAATCTGTGCTATGAAATTACCGCTATTTCCATTACAAACCGTTTTTTTTCCGGGAGAAACCGTTCCGCTACATATTTTTGAAGATCGCTACAAGCAATTGATTGAAGATTGTAGGGAGGAAGCGATCACCTTTGGAATACCCGTTTACATCAACAAAACGATTGAATATGGTACCGAAGTGCAATTAGTGGAAGTGGTAAATACGTACGATGGCGGAGAAATGGATGTAGTTTGTGTTGCCCGTCAGGTATTCAAAGTGCTCACTTTTGATAATGAAATGGAGGGCAAGTTGTATGCTGGTGGTATTGTAGAGTTTTTAGAATCTGATAACGATGCCCCTCTGGATTTTCGCCAAGAGGTTTTTGAAAAATTAAAGGAATTATATGATTTAATGGCAGTGCAGTTCCCGCCAATTCCTTTTGACCAGTTCAACAGCTATGCTTTTGCTCATAAAATGGGGCTTTCATTTGAACAGGAATATGATTTGTTGCAATTGACCAACGAAACCCAGCGCTTAAAGTATATCGGAGAGCATTTGGATACTACCATTACCGTATTGCAACAGATCAATAAGACCAAAGCCGTGATCGAAATGAATGGTCATTTTAAGAACTTTGACCCCCTGGACTTTAAAGACTTTACGGTAAACTAGTTCTGGTTTTTAGCCCCGTCTTAATTCTTTGAGGATTATTATATTTTCAGGGGTCGGTTTCCTATTTTTGTCACCAAATTGTAACAGAATAGGCTTATGAATCTTCATGAATACCAAGGTAAAGAGATATTAGCGAGCTTCGGGGTGCGTGTACAACGTGGAATAGTAGCTCACAATGCTAAGGAAGCAGTGGATGCTGCCAAACAATTGACCCAGGAGACCGGGACAGGTTGGCACGTCATTAAAGCACAGGTGCATGCAGGAGGCCGTGGTAAAGGTGGAGGAGTAAAATTAGCTAAAAACCTGAAAGAGGTAGAAGAGTTGGCAGGCAACATCATTGGGATGCAATTGGTAACGCCACAAACTTCTGCAGCCGGTAAAAAGGTACACCAGGTCCTGGTAGCTGAAGATGTTTATTATCCTGGGGATAGTGAGACAAGTGAGTTCTATATGTCTGTTCTGTTAAATCGCGCTACCGGCCGGAATATGATTATGTATTCTACTGAAGGGGGCATGGATATCGAGGAAGTAGCAGAGAAAACCCCTCACCTGATCTTTACGGAAGAAATTGATCCTGCCACGGGTTTATTGCCTTTTCAAGCCCGGAAGATTGCATTTAATCTTGGGCTGTCGGGGGCTGCTTTCAAGGAGATGCTCCGTTTTGTTTCGGCACTTTATAAAGCCTATGCTGAAAGCGACGCCAGTCTATTTGAGATTAACCCGGTGCTAAAGACCTCCGATGATAAAATTATGGCAGTTGATGCTAAAGTAACTATTGATGACAATGCCTTATACCGAAGAAAGAGCTATGCGGAAATGCGGGACCTGAGAGAGGAAAACCCGATTGAAGTAGAAGCAAGAGCAGTGGGTCTTAACTATGTGGATCTGGACGGTAATGTTGGTTGTATGGTAAATGGAGCTGGTTTAGCTATGTCGACTATGGACTTGATCAAAATGGCCGGTGGAGAACCCGCAAACTTTCTTGATGTTGGCGGTACGGCCGATGCAAAACGGGTGGAACAGGCGTTTGAGATAATTCTAAAAGATCCTAATGTAAAAGCAATACTTGTCAACATATTTGGTGGAATTGTACGATGTGATCGTGTGGCCCAGGGCATAGTTGATGCCTACAAAAATATGGGTGATACTATTCAAGTACCTATAATTGTACGGTTGCAAGGCACCAACGCGGAGCTGGCGAAAGAAATTATCGATAATTCCGGTCTTGCAGTGCATTCTGCTGTTCAATTCCAGGAAGCGGCGGACAAGGTAAAGGAATTAGTAGGATAACATTCCCTTCTTACATTACTATAAAAGGACCCTCAAATGAAGGGTCTTTTTTTGTTTTGCAACTTCTTTGGTGGCCGGAACCACATCCCTATTAAAACCACGTTAAAAACTCCGATAGATGTAACATTTTTTACCGGGCCTTCGTCTGTTTTACATATCATCAATCATTTAGTAATCTTAAAAACAGACCGTCATGAAAAAAAGGAACATGTTTACCGTTTTAGCGACCTTGTTTTGCGTTGCAGCGATGACCGCAAATGTAGCACTAGCTAAGCATCCAAACCTTGGTATTCAGGAACAACTTCAGAAAATCTTGTCCGATAATTCCCTCTCGGTTGACAGAGGAGACGCTACAGCTAGAGTACTGTTCAAGGTAAACCAGCAAGGAAAAATTGAGCTATTGGAAATCGTATCGAAAAGAAAAGATGTACGTTGGTTTATTGACCGCAAACTGGATGGCAGAGCAATTGAAGTTGATGACATCAACTTAGGGGAGGTATTCGTTGTAAATGTTCGGATAACTTCCTGATTTCAAAAATTAGCCGGAACCGAGGTGTACTGTTATGCCAACATTACCCTTTCTAATTTGTGTAACAACTACACTCCTTTGCCATTAGCCATCATACCATCATAGGCGGCCCTTTTTTTAGTATTAGGGTAGCGCTTAGTGATTTTAAGAAAAAGGTGGTAATGGGATAGTCGGCTGGTATGCTCCGGGATAATTTTAGCCGAAGGTGATCCCTTTTCTATGTGCTAAATCCTATCCTTAGCGTATTCTGGCGGAAAGGGGCATTGTGCTTTTGAGGCGATCAAGAAAATGGGAGTGGAAACTTTAAAAGAGTGTTAAAATTTTAGTTCGTTGTAACATTCCTAGTTTTTAGGCGTCTTTTAGGCATATTCATCAAATTTATCAATCTCAAAAAGCGAAATCATCATGAGAAAAATTAGTTTAGTTTTTATGGTAGCTGCTTTGTTTGCAACAGCTATCCTTTCTGCCACAACACCGGACAACGTTAATCCATCAAAGAAACTTTCTACACAGATTCACGAAATGTTGAAAGCAAATACGTTTATAGTACAAAAGGATGTAACTGCGGACGTACGATTTACCATCAACAAAGAAGGAGAGATCGTGGTATTGTCTGTAGACACTGAAAATGAGGCTTTGGAAGGCTATGTTAAAGGAAGGCTGAATTATCAGAAAGTTGAACTACAAAATGCAAAAGAAGGGAAACTCTACACTATCCCTGTACGAATTACGGCTTGAAGAACTGTAATTATTTGAATTAGTCATGAAAATCCCGGATTACCGGGATTTTTTGTTTTATCTATCCCTATCCATCTCGTAGTAAAAGCTGTAAAAGCAGTTTGGAACAGCGCACAAGGGGTCTTTTTTTGCTACCCCTACACCAAACCCAAGGGTATAACATTACAAACAAAATGACAAAATGGCATATAGCTAAATAAGATTAATGCCAAAATGACACTTTTTGGCTCTGGTACGCATTTTGTCTTTTACATGATGAGTTTAATTCAAAAAGTAAGTATCATGTTAGCAAAAAGAAACAATTTAATATTCCCAAGTGTATTTGACGATTTTTTCAAGCCCGATTGGTTTGGTGGAGTAAACACATTAGCTTCTACTGTTCCTGCCGTAAATATTAAAGAAGGTGAGAAGGACTTCTCCCTGGAATTAGCCATTCCCGGTTTTAAGAAGGAAGATTTTAACATTGAAATAGACAACGATGTCCTTACCATCTCATCTGAAATTAAAAAGGAAACTGAAGTTAAAGAAGAAAAATATACACGAAGAGAGTTTAGCGTATCTTCTTTTAAAAGGGCATTCACCCTTCCGGAAACTGTAGATGCTGATAGTATTAATGCATCGTATGTAGATGGAATTTTGAAATTGACCCTTCCAAAAAGAGCTGAAGCCTTACCCAAGCCAAAACGCTTGATCGCGATTGGTGGATAAGAAATAGGAACGTATCATGGAGTCATTACGACTCATTTCATGATGGTTGGTTTGTTTAGTTGGTTAGTTGGAAAAGCCCCGCCAATAAGCGGGGCTTTTCTTATTCCTGTTCCTGAAGTGTTTTAATTTCGTCTCTTAACTTGGCAGCTTCCATAAAATTGAGTTCTTTGGCGGCCTTTTCCATCGCTTTTCGCTTTTCCCGGATCAGTCTTTCTTTTTGTTCCGGAGTAAGATACGCCAAATCAGGCTCAGCGGCACGTAAAGCCTCCTTTTCATAGTGGTAGGTGGAAACCGAGTTCTTAGCCAGTGCATTGTCCAAACTTTTATTTAGGGCTTTGGGAACAATATTGTGTTCTGTGTTGTAGCTGGTTTGCTTTTCCCTTCGGTAATTGGTTTCATCAATGGTTTTTTGCATACTTTCGGTTATGGTATCGGCATACATTATGGCTTTTCCGTTTAAATTCCTTGCCGCCCGACCTACAGTCTGCGTCAGAGAACGGTTGCTACGTAAAAAGCCTTCTTTGTCTGCATCCAAAATGGCAACCAAAGAGACTTCGGGGAGGTCCAGACCTTCCCGTAATAGGTTAACCCCAACCAATACATCAAACAGTCCCTTTCTTAGATCTTGCATAATTTCAACTCTTTCCAGGGTATCCACGTCGCTGTGAATATATCTGCAGCGAACATCAATTCGAGATAGGTACTTGGTGAGCTCCTCTGCCATTCGCTTGGTCAGTGTGGTCACCAGTGTTCGCTCATCTACTTCAACTCTTTTCTGAATTTCCTCAACCAGATCATCAATTTGGTTAATAGAAGGGCGTACTTCGATCTCTGGGTCAAGTAGTCCTGTAGGGCGGATCACTTGTTCCACATATATTCCCTCGCTCAACTGTAATTCGTATTCCGCGGGAGTGGCGCTAACATAAATGACCAGATTTTGGAGGGCTTCAAATTCTTCAAACTTTAAAGGCCGGTTATCCAAAGCCGCAGGTAGTCGAAAACCGTATTCTACTAAGTTCTCCTTTCGGGATCGGTCGCCACCATACATGGCATGTACTTGTGGTATGGTCACATGGCTTTCGTCCACAACCATAAGATAATCCTTGGGAAAGTAGTCCAATAGGCAAAATGGTCGTGTTCCTGGCGCCCTGCCATCCAGATAACGGGAGTAGTTTTCGATCCCGGAGCAATAGCCTAATTCCCGGATCATCTCCAAATCGAAATTTGTACGTTCTTCGAGTCTTTTAGCTTCCAATGGCCGTCCAATTTCTTTGAAGTAGTCAATTTGCTTTACCAGGTCATCCTGGATTTCCCGTATGGCATTATGCAAAACATCGGGGGAGGTCACAAACATATTAGCGGGATAGATATTCAAACTATCATAGATCTCGATCACGCTGTTGTTGTGTGGATCCAGGGCTTCAATTTCTTCAATCTCATCACCGAAAAAGTGAATGCGGAAGGCATGATCAGCATAGCCTGGAAAAACATCTACCACATCGCCTTTTACTCTAAAATTACCATTTCTAAAATCCGCAGTAGTTCGAGAATACAAGCTTTGTACCAGTTGATGTAATAGTTTAGTGCGGGAGATAACCTGATCACGATGGATGGAAATAACATTTTTCTGAAACTCGATCGGATTCCCAATCCCGTACAGGCAAGATACTGAGGCAACGACCAATACATCCCTTCGACCCGAAAGCAAAGAGGAGGTCGTACTCAGCCGAAGCTTTTCAATATCTTCATTTATTGAAAGATCTTTTTCAATATAAGTGCCGCTGGTTGGGATGTAGGCTTCCGGTTGATAGTAATCATAGTACGAAACAAAATATTCAATAGCATTGTCAGGAAAAAACTGCTTAAACTCTGAATAGAGTTGGGCGGCTAACGTTTTGTTATGGGCTAAAACCAATGTAGGTCGTTGCACTTCAGCCACAACATTAGCAACGGTAAACGTCTTTCCCGAGCCGGTAACTCCTAATAGTGTCTGATGCTTTTCTTTAGCGAGAATGCCTTGGGAGAGTTGTGCTATAGCTTGAGGTTGATCGCCTGTAGGATCAAATTCGGAGACGACTTTAAATTTCATGGACTAAAGGTAAGAAAGGCAGGGGGTACACGAAAGTGAAGCGGTATTTGGTTACCGTTTTAGTGCAAAGAAACCTTGCACCATCCGATTTTGGTCGTCAATGGCTTTGAACCAATAACTTCCAGAGGGTAGCTGCCTTCCGTTGAACGTTCCATCCCATCCCAGGGAATTTTGATTGATCTCTCGGAGAAACGTACCGAAACGATCATAGATCCGGATACTTTCCAGGACAATGTTTTCTCCCTCTTCTGGCTGGACAAACTGCCAAAAATCATTGACGTTATCGCCATTTGGAGTAAAAAATTTAGGAAATCCCTCTACGGTAAGGTTCTGTTCGAAGGTCTCTTGTGCAATACCGCACCCATTTTTATCCCGCACATAAACCGTGCGATTTCCAGGCGGGACTCCCCTAAGTATATTACTATCCTGATAAGGCCCATCGATATTTCCAATGGCAAATTCATAATCTCCCACACCCGATATTTCTACAGTGATATCCAAGCCGGAAGCCGTATCCCGAATATCGAGGTTATTTATTGTAGCAATTTCAGAAGATACCACGCTAAAATCCAAAATGGTAGGACATTCTATAGTGCTTCCCGACGCAGACACGTTGTTATAAGCCTCAAGAAAATAGTTTCCGGGTTCATCTATGGTAACATCAGCACCTTCTACAATAATAGTTGGGTTACCAATGGCATCTAATCTTCCCCAACGGTAACCGTCTGCTCCTTCAGGAGCCGTAAGCGACAGGGGTTCAAAGTTCTCACAAAACGTAAAGTTCCCAGGAAACTCCAGGTTGGGATTTGGCGTAACAAATTCCCCAACATTGGGATCAAAAAATGGATTGCAGCCCACCAAAGTAGAAAACGTTTCCTGGCCACAACCAATGGCATCTCCCGAATCATTAAAGGGTGTGATCGTGATAAAAAAAGTGCGATTGGGCTCAAAATCAATTACGAAGGTACTGTTGGTAAAAAAAACGGCTTCATCCAGGACATCACGGGCCGTAGGCGTTGTTCCGATAGTTACCTTATACCCCGTGGCGCCAGGTACGGGTGCCCATTCTAGCAAAGGGGTTAATGCGACGTCTATTTCCCCGTCCGCGGGTTGTATCATACCGGTACAATCCGGCAATGGAGCAGGCTCACGTGTAGTGAAGCTGAATTCCGTACAGTTCGTTGCCGTACCATTCTCGTTCCGGGGAATTATTTGAACATAGATCACACTATTTTCGGGGAGTTCCCCTGGCGGATCAAAATTGAGCCCTGTTACATTAATGTTAGCAATATCGCCCAATCCGGGAGCAGTTCCTACAATTACATCATAACTGGTTGCGGTAGGGGCGTAGTTCCAGACGATATTGGCAAAAACGCTAACGTCGGTAGCGCCATCTGCGGGAATTCTAATATCGGTGCAGTCCGGGGGTGTTGTCACATCTTCGGTAGTAAAA
Source organism: Bacteroidota bacterium (assembly GCA_038750505.1). Taxonomy (GTDB): domain Bacteria; phylum Bacteroidota; class Bacteroidia; order Flavobacteriales; family Flavobacteriaceae; genus Croceivirga. The sequence goes on from JBCDHD010000005.1 coordinate 107,205, forward strand.
AACTGCCCTTCACAAAAAATATCGGATTGTCCTTGAAAGAAGTCCAGAATAATAGTAACAAAAATTGTGGTATTTTCCGGGAGGCCTTGAGGAGGGGTGTAGGAAGTGGCACTGCCAACCAGGGCATCCGCAATGTCATTGCCGCCTGGTGTTGTACCCAATAGAATCCCGTAACTGGGAATGCCATCTACAACTTCCCAGGAAATTGTAGCATCTACGGGCACATTGGTCGCACCATCAAGAGGGTCCAGCAAATCAGGACAGTCTTGTGAAATACCATACGTGGAAATGCATAGTGTAAAGAAAAGGAGCAATTTATTTCTCATACAGCATCTTCAAACACTGTAAGATACTACAAATCACGCTTTTTTAATAGTGCATAGGATAAATAGATAAAAATTGCCGTCCAACCGAAAACGATCAAGATCTCATACCAATGCACATGATAATTCAGTTCAAAATCCTCACCAATTTGGTTCGCAACATTTTGTACGGCACTCAAGCGGGTAAAAGGTTCTTTGATCAGATTAAACATTGCATTTAACGGGAAGAAACCCATTACAGTATCGGTTGCCGTAGCGTCCAAAACCTTCCAACGTAGCATCCCACGCACGAATCCTTCAAAGATTTGCCATAGAATAAGAAATCCTAGTGCAAAGGCGGAACGTTTCACAAAGATGCCCAGGAACAAACAAAAGGAAAAGAAACCAACCAGTTTCACAAAGAAGGCCACTAAAAATTCCAAATCGGAAAATATAATAGCGAACTCATTATAATCAGAGTAGACCAATCCTAAAATCATGGAAACCGTAAAGACAAACAAGGTTGAAATTCCGGCAAAAGAGATCACCGTTAAGAACTTGGATAAGATGAATTCTTTCTTGGAAAGGCCATCGATCAAATTCTGTTTAATCGTTTTATTACTGTATTCATTGGCCATCATGGAAACAATAACAATAGCCAAAAACAACTTGAATATGGCAGTTACAAAGGTGTTGAAGTGCCAGATATATGGGAAATTAAAAATTCCCTGATCGGCCAGATGAAATTGTACAGGGCCTATATCAAATTTAATAGCCGCTATAAGGGCAATGGAAGTGAGAAGGACAAAATAGGAGACAATTAAAATTTTACTTGCCCTGTTGTTCCACAGCTTTATAAATTCTATTTGTAGTAATCGTACCATGGTTTAGTTATTTTTGGTCAGCGTGAGGAATTGCTCTTCCAGGCTCTCTTTTCGTTTCACCAGATGGGATAGTATTACTCCTGATTCGAAGAGCATCTGGTTCAGCGTTTCGGCGTTCATTTCCTCCTTTAAATAGGCGGTAAGCGTACCATTTTCGCCATTGATTTTTCCAAAGCTGGGGTGCTTGGTCAAAATGTCTTTTAGTTGCGTCATGTTTTCCGTCCGCAACTCAAAAAAGCCATGACTGGCCAGCATTCCGTCCACGGGTCCCGAATACAATTTTTCCCCTTTTCGTAAGATAACCACATGAGAACATACCTTTTCTACTTCGTCCAGGAGATGGGAGGCCAACAGTATGGTGGTACCTTGGGCAGCTATCTTTTTTATAATTTCCCGGATCTGATGAATTCCGGCAGGGTCCAGGCCATTGGTAGGTTCGTCCAGAATTAGAATTTCGGGATCGTTGAGCAGGGCCGAAGCGATGGCTAAACGTTGTTTCATACCCAGACTATACGTGCGGAATTTGCTGTCTTTTCGCTCCCAAAGCCCTACCAATTCCAGCTTTTCCTGAATCCTGTCTTCTGAAACTTCCTTTATCTTGCAAACCAGTTTGAGGTTTTTCACCGCAGACATATACGGGTAAAAGTTAGGCCGTTCAATAATTGCTCCCACTTTTTTAAGTGCATCGTGGGTTGAGGTAGTTCCACTGAACCAACTGAAATCGCCCGAAGTTTTGTTCACCACATTCAGTATGATTCCTAAGGTGGTTGACTTACCGCTGCCATTAGGACCTAGAATGCCGTAAACATTTCCCTTTTCAATGGTAAATGAGAGGTCCTTAACTGCCGTAAGATATCCAAATTTTTTGGTGAGGTTGTTTACTGTGAGTATAGTTTCCAATGGCACTATGTGTTTTGTCTCGATTATAGTAACTTGACGAAGATTCTTCAAGTTTGTTACAAAAAAGTTTCGGAATGTCTGACGAAAAATTAATGTCCAAGAAAAAACCAGCCTATCCCGTAAAGGAGCGATTGGATCGTTATTTGGGCAAATACAGCAGGAAAATTGAGATCCCCATTTTTTATGAAGACCTGTTACGGTTTTCAGGTTCCGTTGCGTTAGAGGACGAGCATGGAGAAGATACGCTGTGGGTGCGGGTCTATTATCCTGATTTTGAACGAAAGGAAATTGATCTTAGCTTGAAAAAGGTATATTCCATACTACACTCAGATGGAAGCGACCGTATTTTAGAGTATTTGAATGTTGATGCTGTGGATTTTTGCACGTTTGGCAACTCCAAGCCGTTTCGGATCAAAGTCAGGAATATACTGAATGACAACTATACCCACTTTTACGTAAAGAAAACGGATGCCTCCAGGGTGTACGGCCTGGAATTGGAACATATGTTGTCTCCATATAATCTTAACTTTTTGGTGTATAAAAACACTTTGATCGAAGAGCATATTGCAGGTATTCCGGGTGATGTTTTTATAAAAGAGGCCCTTCCCAGTCTTTCAGAATCTGCAAAGGCGCAATTGGCAAAAGAGTTTGTTAAGTTTAACGAGAGATGTATGATCCGTTTACTTGGGGATATGCGCTCTTATAACTATGTTATTATCCCTGTGCACGATTTTGATCATGTGGTGTATCGTCTTCGGGCCATTGATTTTGATCAACAGTGTTTTGAGGGAAAGTTCAAAGTATATCTTCCCCAATTTTTCAAAGAAAACAATCGGATGGTAGCATTGGTGTCTGAAAAGCTTCTGGAGCATTCGGTAAACCAATATAAAATTGAGGAGCGCTCTATTGTTGCAAAACGTATTCTGAGCTCGGGTACTCGCATAAAACGCCTGGTGAGTTGTGCCAAAAACGATACGATTTCCCTACCTGAAAATGTGGAACGCCTAAGAGGGGAATTGCACGAATATACTTCCGATGTAGCCTTTAAAAAAAGTAACTCCATGGGGCAAATCCTTTCTACAGCTTTGGATTTTGTGAAGCGAAACTACCAGGATGTCAGTATGAAACAGATTATTGAGAAAAAGTTTTAGCGTTTTTCTTCTTTATTGAAGTACACCAGGTAGTAATACATTTGCCGCTCCTCGTCCCATCCTTTTTCCACGAACTTTTCGGCGGATTCAGGGTTGATAAAATCCATACGTATCTGAACATTGGTATCCAGATTAATCACATTTTTCATTTTCTTCCGGGCATCGGAAACTGCCTTATTGGCAATATCAAAATTAGAAACATCTTCAATGCTGAATTTGGGTCCCTTTTCCACTTTGTAATGCTTAAACTCCGGAATGAGGTCAGGATTATCGACCACTTCATTCAGGAAACGGCTTTCTTCAAAGGCATCGTTTTTTGCAAAGTGGTTAACCGCCCTGTTCATAAAGAGGACCTCTTGTTGTTTATCTTCAGCTGGTAGTACAACATCCTTGGCAAACCCCTGGCAAAACTTCAGGTAGTTTTTGGTGTAAAAATTTTCATCGGTCAGGGGTACGACCCCCAGAAAGTGCTCCAACCAATATTTGGTGTCATAGCGATTACTGTCCACAGAAAGCACTTTAAATCCATTTTCTTTTTCCAGATCAAAGATCAAACAGCCTTTGTCTAATTTGTTTACGTTAACCCCTTGCCGAATTATGATTTCCAAATTTTCACCCGATGTTTCAAATTCCAGATAATCGTGACGTAGTTCACTTTTAAAAATACCCAAAGCTTGGGTCTTCTGATTATCCACCATTACATCCGAAATTAGGGTAATATAGACTTCTCCGTTTTTGATATGAGGATGATTGGACTGTTCGTAGAGGTGAGAAGCAATTTTCTTGGAAGCCTTGTGAAGCATATCGGGATCATTAAAAATAGCACAGGCAGTTTTATAGATCTCGTTAAATTCCAGATCAACATCGTGATCTAATCGAAAATAGTTTTCTTCTTTTTCGCGAAAAGGCCTAAAAAAGTACTCCTTAAGTAAAGCGGTAAGCTCGTCGTTTACTCCATATGGGGAGGCCGATAAAAACAAGGGTTCGTTCTTATTCTTGTTACCGACACGATGTAAAGAAACGTTTTCGAGTTGAGCAGGGTAAAGATTCAGCATTTAAATATATTATCGGGGTTAAAGGAAAACGAACTAGGACAGTGCAAAAGCATCTGATAGTGGTTTAGCGGATAGTATCAGCATGGGAAGTCTCAGTTCCAATTCTCATCAAAATCCATATCGTCATAACTGCCAAAAGTGTCATCAATATCCATAGAAGGTTGGGATTCAAATTGTTTTTCCGGTGGGGTGTCCGGCAGCTCTCCAAAGCTAAAAAGTAAGTTGGGATACGCTCTTCCGTCCTCCTTGTCCACAATGTCTGCCAACTCTACAAAAAAGGTCCACATGCTGAGAAAGTCATAAACGTAGATCATTCTTGGAGAAGCCTCTGTAAGGACAAGGTGCAAACTAACCTCATTCATTAAGCGTACCTCTTCCTCATTGTCACCCATTGAAAATAGTGGGATTTCCTCATCTTGATTCCATTCTTCATCACAGGTATAAAATGCGGCCATTTCATTACCCATAAATCCAAATGCCTGAGTAATAGCATTGTGGAATTCCTCCAGGGAACTATGCTCCTCAATTTCCAGATCCCGAAAGATATCCTCTTCAGTATCAAGAATAATCCTGATTTTATAAATCATACCTCACAATTGAAAAGTGGGTAAAGTTACAAAGTTTTAAGACGTTTTTCACCTTCAAATACTTCCAGTGCAAGGTAAAATTGTACCCCAAATAACAGGCTGGCCAAAACCAGGTGTAACGGTTGGCTTCCAAAAGGAAAGTCTATATAGTACATGGCAATGCCAGTAGCGATCTCCAAGAACAAAATACCTATTACCCAGTTGATCTTTCGCAATAGCAAATGCTTCTTTCTAATCTGCCAAAACAAATACCCGTTGGTAACAAGCACTAAAATAGAAAGGGATCGATGAATGTAGAACTGCAAATTGGGGGTTTCTAACCATAGATTTTTCGCAATTTCTCCGACTATCGTAATCTGATCATCAACAAATTGACGTACCTGAGTGCCCAAGGCGATTTGAACCAAGGTCAAAATCAGCGAAATAATTACCAAAGCTTTAAGAGCAAGAGGTATTTTACGATGGGATGTAGCGGGTCCGACCAATTTGATGAGATAGATCAAAAAGCCCACAATGGCAAGGGCCATTAGCATATGCAAAGTGATCCGTACCGGTGCCAAAACCGAATATACTACTGTGGCGCCTAACCACGCCTGAAATCCCATCCCAAAAACAATTCCCCAAGACAAAAGCGTTACCTTCCGATCCTTTTTCCAATACCTGAAGGAAAACAATGCCAGGATCAAGGTGGCCAGGCCTGCTAAAGCTCCTAAAAGCCTATTAATATATTCGATCCAGGTATGCCACACATTAAATACTGCGTAATCGTGTTTGGTGTAGGGCTTCCAATTTGTGGCATTGAAGGTATCGGTAGTTGTGAAATTATCAGCTGCTATAAAAAGACTTTCGTCTACTATAACGACCTGTCCTTTTTCAAAATCACGATTAGGGTTCCATAACAGGGTTTCCGCTTCCAAGGGTGGAATGTAATAGCCAAAGCATTTGGGCCAGTCCGGGCAGCCCATTCCACTGCCTGTCATTCGTACCACAGCTCCTGCAACAATAACCAGGTAGACTAATACGAGTGCAACTTTGGCGGTAATCAGAAATTTTTTCTGCATCAGCATAATGGTTTTAGCCCAAGCTCTTCTCCTTTTTGGATCATGTATTGCTTAGCGGCCTCATAATCATTAGGGATCTCCCCTTCCAGAATAGCTTCCTTAATGGCATCTTTAATAATCCCAATTTCTTTGGAGGGATGTAAATTAAACGCCTTCATAATTTCTTCCCCTGTAATAGGTGGTTGAAAATTACGGATACGATCGCGTTCTTCTACTTCTACAATTTTCTGCCGTACTAATGTGAAGTTATTGAGATACCTTCGCTGTTTTCTTGGATTTTTCGTGGTAATATCGGCTTCGCAAAGGGTCATTAGATCTTCAATATGTTCGCCCGCATCAAAAATAAGGCGACGTACCGCAGAATCAGTAACATGGTCTTCCGAAAGTATAATAGGGCGGGAACTCAACAACACAATTTTCTGGACAAATTTCATTTTTTCATTGAGCGGCATTCGCAACCGCTTAAAAAGTTTGTAGACCATTTTACTGCCAACAAATTCATGACCATGAAAGGTCCAACCACTTTTTTTATGAAATCTCTTGGTTGGGGCTTTCCCAATATCGTGCAAAAGAGCAGCCCAACGCAACCATAGGTTATCAGTTGTGGTTGCAATATTGTCTACCACTTCCAGCGTATGCCAAAAATTGTCTTTATGTCGCTGTCCTTCTATTTCCTCAATTCCTTGTAGTGCAACAAGTTCTGGAAAAATGTAGGGTAGTAAACCTGTATCGTGCAACAAGGTAAATCCCAAAGAGGGTTTTTTAGACAGCAGTATCTTGTGGATCTCATCTACAATCCGCTCTTTTGAAACAATTTTTAGACGCTCCTTGTTTGAAGTGATAGCCTGAAGGGACTTCAGTTCAATTTCAAAATGGAGCTGTGTGGCGAAACGGATGGCGCGGAGCATACGCAAGGGGTCATCGGAGTAGGTGATTGAAGGGGCTAAAGGTGTTCTAATGATCTTATTCCTCAGATCTTCTAACCCGCTAAAAGGATCCAGAAGCTTCCCGAAATGATGCTGATTCAATCCAATTGCCAAAGCATTAATGGTAAAGTCCCTACGGTTCTGATCATCTTCCAGGCTCCCGTTTTCCACAATCGGCTTACGGCTGTTTCGTTGATAGCTTTCCCTCCTCGCTCCAACAAATTCCAACTCCCATTCTTTGTATTTCAGCATGGCCGTTCCAAAATTCTTGAAAACTTTAACTTTTTGGGTACCTTTTAATTTAGTGGCCACTTTTTGTGCAAGGGCAATACCACTTCCTATGGCCACAACATCAATATCTTTAGCGGTGCCTTTTTCCAAAAAAAAATCGCGAACAAACCCTCCGATGACATACGCATCTACTTCAAGTTCATCGGCTGCTGCTCGGATGACTTCAAAAATTGGGTGAATAATGGCTTTTTTGTACAGTTCCTCCATTAGGACTGCAAAGATAAGGCTTAAGCATGGTTACAGCAGCACTTAGGATTCGGGAAAGAAAACGGAGGCATACCCCTGCATCATTTGGTCCAGGCTGAAATGGTCTTTCATTCTTTTGCGTTGTTTTTTTGGGTCAAATACAACTTTTCCCGTGGCAATATCCAGAATCCCCTTAGCCATAGCGGTCACATCCTCTACGGGTGTCAGAATACCGTATTCACCATCCCCAAGCAACTCATCACTTCCCGGTGCCCTGGTGGAAACAATAGGTTTTCCATGGCCCATAGTTTCATTAAGGACATTGGCTAAACTCTCTGAGCGGGAGCAGAGCAAAAAAACATCTATCCCCCTAAAAAAAGCATCCATATTGCTTTGATGTCCTAACCAATGAATACGATGGCTCACATCGTCATTATCCTTCATCAATTGGTCCGCGTCCAGATCAAATCCTCCCGTTCCGGCGTGAACAAAGTGGTAATTGTCAGGTAATTCCCTGGCGATGTCCGGGAGTTGATCAAACCCTTTTCTGTAATTGATCCACCCCACAACGCCAATAACAAAAGCGTCTTTTTCCAGGCCCAAAAGTCCTCGAAAATGCATTTTTTCTCCGTGAAGCTCCGGAAGGGGTATTCCCGTGTAGATCTGAAAAAGATTAGAATCGTTAAAGTAGTTTGTGGTAGTGGTAAGATGTCTTTTTAAGGCCTGACAATTCACTATCATTTTAGCCTTTAATGTATTGAAAACGGTATGATATTTTAAGCCTTTTCTAACTTTTCTTCGGTTACCCAGATACAATACAGTATTGGGTACCCCGGAAAGGTAAGCCGATACGGTAACTAACCACCAATCTCTTTTTAATGGAGAAAAAACGGTGTGGGGTTTCACCTGCTTAAGGAACCGTACATATCGCATGATGACCATTAGGTTGAGATCACCCCCTCGTGTATTCACATTTTTTATATGAACATTTTCCAGGCCGTCAAACCGTTCGCGAAATTGGTTTTGTAGTAAAACGACATAGACTTGGTGCCCTTGTTTTCCAAAATATTCCGCTCTGAGCCGTACGTTTTTTTCAATTCCGCCCCAACCCTTAGTTGGACAAAAAAGGACTAGGGTGCCGTTCGTTGTAGCTGTATCTTGTCGGTTGTTCATAGCATTATCGGTTAGCCTTGTTCAATTCTTTGAGCGCTTTGTACCTGGACCAAACCCCGAGTGCATTAAGATAACAAATGATCATCCCCTTTTTGCCGTCCAGTATGCCCAAACGCAAAAAGTAATGATTGAAAAATTTATAAAAAGGTCGGAACAAGAAATGATACCAGTGCGCTTTTTTTCCTTTTTCAAACTCTTCCTCGGCTTTCATTCTCCCATACTTGATCATTTTCGATCTGTATTCATAGTAGTTTTGATAGGAGTAATGGATAAGTTTGTTTTTTAAGGTTCCGGAAGGCCCGTCTACGATCAAGGTCTCATGTACGATCCGGTCTTCCGAAAATCGAACTTTATCTTTTTTAAACAGCCGATAGTTTTTATCGGTTTGCCATCCGCTAAAACGGAGTATCTGCTTCTTAAACATAAAGGTTCGTAGAAAGTAATAGGCAGATGCCGTAGTCCCGTTCTTATTTACGACTTCAAGGACTTCTTTGATTAGAGGATCCGGCATACGTTCATCGGCATCTAAAAAAAGGACCCATTCATTTTGTGCTTGTTCAAGAGCAAATTGTTTTTGGTCCGTATAATTTTTAAAAACCCTTTGAAACAATGAAATTTGAGGCATTTTAGTAATAAGCTCTACCGTTTTATCAGTGCTATAAGAATCTACTACTATAATTTCATCCGCAAAGGAAAGGTTCTCCAATACCTCCAGAATATTATCCTCTTCATTGAAAGTGATCAATAAGGCAGATATTTTGTTGTTACCGTTACTCATTTGTTAAATACGCTTCAACTTTCAACAACTGATTTTCTTTTTCAAAATGCTTTACGATATGTTTCCATCCTGATTTTCCCATACGCGCCGCTAACTCCGGATTGTTGTATAGCGTTTCAACCGCATCGGCAAACTTCGCAACATTGTTTTTAGGAACTAAGAACCCAGAGCTACCCGGGATCACTAATTCCGGATTACTGCTCAGGTCAAAAGCAATAATTGGCTTTTTGCAGAGTGATGCTTCTGCCAGTACGTACCCAAATCCTTCCCATAATGAGGGTAGGACAAAAACGTCTGCTTTTTGTATAAATCCATATGGGCTCTCAATAAAGCCGCATAATTTCACAACTTGCTCCAGATCTCGATCCTGTATAGCTTGCTTTAGGTAGGCCTTAAGACGTCCTTCCCCTCCAATAAGTATCCTAAATGATAGATTGCGGTATAGCAATTCTTGGGCAAGATCAAGAAGGAATTTTTGGTTTTTTTGTTCCTCAAGTCTCCCGAGATTTAGTAGTACAAAGGGTTCTTTTTTCTTTGAAGTTTGATCAAGGAGAACTTTTTGGTTCTCGGGGATGTCAATACCATTGTAGATGACCCGGATCCTTTCTTCTGGAAATAGCGTTGTGTTTTTTTGGAGTATGGTTCGTTTTGTGGCTTCAGAATTGGTCAATATCGCAGTGATCACCTTTTTGAAATAGTATCGATTTAGTACTGTATTCTTAATCGGGATCGCACTTCCTCTTCGATAAATTATATTTTTTATTCCTATAGCTTTCGCGCATTGCCCTGCAATTTTAACATCCCGGGAAAGGTTCATTACAATGGTTTTTATCGGATACTTTCCCAATTGCCGTCTTAGTTTTTGATGCTTAAAGGGATTAAGAAAACTCAAATTTGAGATTTCCACCGACTCCGCGGGAACTTTTGCGCGGACTAACTTTTGCAACAGCACACTGTTTTTATGGGCAAATACTACTAAAGGGTGTCCTTTACGATGCAGGTATGAACTGACCTCAAAGTGCCATTTTTCACCCCCGCCCCATGCAATAGCAGTATTAAAGAAGCAAATATGTTCCATTACACTACAGATTGATAAAGGGCTAATAGGTGCTTAGCCACATGCTCATCGGAGAACCGTTGGACGAAAGCAAATCCTTTAGTGGCAATTTTAGTTCGTTCTTCAGGGCTTTCGAATAGTCGTTTCAGTTCGGTCCGTATCTCCTTGGGTTTATGTGGGTCGATATAAACCGAGTCTGGACCCGCAGCTTCCGGAAAACAACCATCACGGGATACTACTACAGGAATTTTGCTGTAAAGGGCCTCAATAATTGGTATGCCAAAACCTTCACAAATTGAAGGATAACAAAACACTGTTGCCATTTGATAGATCATTGCCAATTCGGCAACCCCTATATTTTTAATAAAGGTCACCTGACTTTGTAGTCCTTTGCTTTGTACGTAACTGTGTATTTTTTTTGCGTAGTTTTTTTCACTACCTACCAGTACCGCATGATACGGCGTTCCGTCTACAGCTTTAATTACAGACAACGCATTTTTGCGCTCTTGCAGGGTACCTACGTTGAGTACAAACTCCGGCGGAAGGGAGTACTTTTTGCGTACAGCTTCTTTTTGTTCCGAACTGTAGTCCTTTTTGAATGCGGTGTTGCAGCCTTGATAGATTACAGTAATTTTTTTAGGGTCTACTTTTAAAAATTTTATAATATCCCTTTTTGTTTGCTCGCTGATGGCAACCACATGGTCAGCCGTATTTACCGCGTACTGGAATTTAAGCTTGTAAATAATCCTGTCCCAAATGTTGTAAAAATTTGGATGACTCAAAAAGATAAGATCATGGATCGTAACGATCTTCGGGATTTTCTGACTTTTAAACTGTATAGGGATTTCCCCTGAAAGCCCGTGAAAGCCATCCACTCCCACAGTGTTTATTTGTTTCCATTGTCCCGTAAGCCTCCAAACCGAAGGAAAGGTTTTCCAAAACCACCCTTTTGGATATACGATAGTAGCTTTTTCAAGGGGTACCAAAGGTTCTAATTCCGATTTTTTCGTATTGAACAGGAAGAATTCTTCTATGCTCGAATACTCATTGAGAATACGTACGATATCCCTACCGTAATTACCCAGTCCAGTACTGTTGTGAAAAATACGTTTGGCATCATAACCTATTCTCATGGCGGTCAAAAAAACTCTGTGGTAAAACTACCATTTCTTTTGTAATTACTAATGGCTTTAAAATAAGCATCATAAGGTAATCAGGTGTTTATGAAGTTCAAATAGCGTTCTCTTTGAAATGCAAAATCCCACTTGGGTCCTATATATAACGTTTTTGGATACATATAAGAGGTATTCAACGAATGTAATACCTCTGAAAGGGAGGAAGGATCATAAAAAACAGCGTTTTCGAAAATATCTGGGATGGCTTCAAAGAAATTATGACACAATAGTGGCTTTTTGTAGGCAAAAGCCAAATTAAAACTTCCGGATATTTTATAGGTTAAATACGACTTGCTTAGCGTTAAAAGTGGAAGTAAGAAGTCTGCATGTTTGATATACGAATGGAAAACTTCGTTAGGCACAAAATCGCTAAACGTAATAAAATAATCACGAATACTTTTTTCCGAAATCGATCGAAACAGTATTTCCCCGTCTTTTGATGCCGTGTTAAGTCTGCCTAGGATCACAACTTTTAGGTTCTTATCCCGTGGTATTTCCTTTAAAGCGGCGGTAAGTCTTTTATAATCTCTTCTCTCAAAATCAATACTTCCAGGTACAACCAGCCAAATCTCATTCTCAGGTTTATCAAGGGGATCAGAAAATGGGGGAAAATAAATGGGATAAAAGCTACTAAGGCGAACCTTTGGATTCCTAGGAACTATCCGAAGCAGATGGTCATTGAGCACCAAGTACTTCTTGATCTTTGTAGAAATTATCCGCTGAGTAAAACTTGCTTCCAATTTTCTGGTATTGTGAAGAACGCCAATACATTCCGTACTAAAAAATCGTAAAAATACCACTGTGTTCCGTAAGAGCTTACTTGAACTTGCCGTATTAAAAATTACTTTGTTATACCGCGATAACGTTCTTGCCAAAGAGAAGGCCAGGACTATTTTTTTTAACAAACCCAACCGTATTGGGATAAAGAAAATTTCTTTACAATACCTCCTGTAGGGAGCAACCTGCGTTCTATGGTTGGGATGAAGATACAAATCTACTGAAGCGCTTCCGGAAAGAAATTGCACCTGGCTATATAAACACTCCTCATGGCTTTCGCTTAATTCAACTAAAGCTATTTTCAAGAAAAAACAATTTAAATGCCCGAGAACAAAATACGCTATATCCGATAAACAGCAATAGGCTTTGTTCGGAGAAAAACAAAATTACTTCGTAGAAATAAATGTATCGGTAGATTACTAAAACCTATTACATCTAAAATCCAACAAGAACTAAACAATGCTGCCGCTTACGGGGATGCTTTAGTGTTCTAAGGGTTTTACATCCGGAAAATACTTCTATGTTCAACTTTAATCAAAGACCCCTTTCAAAGTGCAATTAGCCTCCTTAAGTCGAATGGGACGCTTTATTCATAAATAAAAGAAAACGCGAATACACTAAAGCCAATACACACAGTTACAAGTTGTAATGGGATTTGGTCTTAAATTCTACTGCGATAGAAATTCAAATGTTATGCCAATTTGTGTTTGTGTACCACTTTTGGAAATGCCGAAGAACGTTGCAATATTTCCAAACGCCTCAGCTCATCATATCGTGTGTATACACTTAGCGCGTTGAGATAGCAAACGTTCAAGCCTTTTTTCATATCCAAGAAACCCAAACGGACAACATAATTGTAAAGAAATTTCCAGGCGGGCTTTGCCATAAGTTTGAGATAGCTAAAACGATTTCCCTTAATCAATTCCTCCTGAGCACGAAGCTTTCCGTAGTGCAGCATTTTTGACTTGTAATCCGAATAATCTTTGTAGCAAAAATGAATCAATTTCTGAGAAAAAAAGCCTGATCTCCCTTCTACTTTTAAAGTTTCATGTACCATTTTCTTTTGGGAAAAAGTAGCTTTACTTTTTCGGAAAAGTCGATGGTTTTTATCCGTTTGCCACCCGCTGTAGTGTAGCGGACTATCCTGGTACATGAATTTTCGGTAAAACCAGTACGCCTCACATGCATCTTTCCTATTTATCGTATGTTGGATCTCCGTTTTTAATCCGGTAGAAACCACCTCGTCAGCATCTACAAATAATATCCAATCATGTGCCGCCTGTTGTAAGGCAAAGCTTTTTTGATCGGTAAAATTTAAAAAGGATCGTTGGATGACCCTTACATTTGGATGATGCTTTAAGTATTCAAAAGTACCATCGGTACTATAGGAATCCACCACAATAATCTCATCAGCAAATGAAATCGCGTCAACGCATTTTTCAATGTAACCAATCTCATTATAGGTGATGACAAGGGCAGATAATTTTTGTTTTGGGGTACTCAAATCAGCGTTTTTTGGTTATTTCTCTATTGGTAGCTGCAAAGTTATAACATCAAAACCGGTAATAAATTGTTTCTTGGCTTATTTTTCTTACAAACTATACAGCTACGTCATATTCTCTCAGCGCATCATTCAAAGAGGTTTTTTTGTTAGTACTTTCTTTTCGCTGTCCTATGATCAAGGCACAAGACACTTGAAAATCACCAGCTTTAAAGGTTTTGGTATAGCTCCCTGGAATAACAACTGAACGGGCGGGAACCCTACCTTTCATCTCAATAGCTTCGGCACCGGTAACATCAATAATCTTTGTTGAAGCCGTAAGTACCACATTGGCTCCCAGTACTGCCTCCTGCTCCACACGGACACCTTCTACCACTATGGAACGGGAGCCGATAAAGGCATTATCTTCAATAATCACAGGAGAAGCCTGTAGCGGTTCCAAAACGCCACCAATGCCCACTCCTCCGCTAAGGTGTACGTTTTTACCAATTTGTGCACAACTGCCTACTGTTGCCCAGGTGTCTACCATGGAACCTTCATCTACATACGCCCCGATATTAACATAACTTGGCATAAGTATAGTGCCTGGGGAAATATAGGCACCATGTCGTGCTATAGCATGTGGTACTACCCGTATTCCTTTTGCCTGATATCCTCTTTTCAATGGTATTTTGTCGTGGAACTCAAAAATACCTGCCTCGAGTATTTCCATTTTTTGGATAGGAAAGTAGAGCACCACAGCTTTCTTTACCCATTCATTAATCACCCATCCCTCATCTGCAGGAGAAGCACAGCGCAGTTTTCCCTGATCAATTAGATCTATAACCTCTCGAATTGCTTCCTGTGTTTCCGCTGTTTTCAAAAGGGCGCGGTTTTCCCAAGCCTTTTCTATACTATTTTGTAGTTCCGTCATCGTTAAAATTTTGGCAAATATAGTTGTGCTGCCAACAATGTATGCTGGAATTTTAAACGCATAACATTTTTAGAAGTATTTTTGCCAAAATTTTTATTTGGCGCGGATTTTAGCATTAGACTTTGGTAGTGCACGCACAGGGCTTGCGGTGACAGACGAATTACAACTAATTGCCTCGGGATTAACCACCATCGCTACAGTAAATTTGATAGATTTTTTAAACGGATATCTTGAAAAGGAAAATGTGGCTTGCATCGTAATTGGTGAACCCAAACAAATGAATGGTGCTCCTTCTGAATCGGAAGTACAGATTGGTAATTTTATCCAAAAATTAAAGACTCTTTTTCCTGGAATTCCCATTCAAAGGCAGGATGAGCGTTTTACATCAAAGATAGCAACAAAGTCCATGTTGGAAGGAGGTTTAAAAAAAAAGCAACGGCAAAACAAGGCTCTGGTCGATGAAATAAGTGCTACCATAATCTTGCAAGCCTATTTGGAAAGAAAACAACTATGATTTTACCTATTGTAGCCTACGGAGATCCTGTTTTAAAAAGGAAAGCTATAGAAATTTCGAAAGAGTATCCTCAGTTAGACACCTTGATAGCAAATATGTGGGAAACAATGTATAACGCGGCTGGTGTTGGACTGGCAGCTCCACAAGTAGGATTGGGGATTCGTCTTTTTCTGGTAGATACCACTCCTTTTGCAGATGATGACGAACTATCGGCGGAAGAGCGACAGCAACTTGAGGGCTTTAAAAAAGTATTTATTAACCCTACCATAACAGAAGAAGAAGGCGAAGAATGGGCATTTAACGAGGGTTGTCTAAGCATTCCGGATATTCGGGAAGACGTGAATCGAAAGCCGCAGATAACGATCACCTACCATGATTCCGAATTTAAGAAGCATACAGAGACCTTCAATGGATTACTTGCTCGTGTCATTCAACATGAGTACGATCATATTGAAGGCCTATTATTCACCGATAAACTTTCTTCCCTAAAAAAAAGGCTGTTAAAAGGGAGGTTAGACAAGATTACCAAAGGAAAAATACAGGTGGATTATAAGATGCGATTCCCACAAATCAAACGAGGAAGATAAACTACAAAATCATAATTTTAAATCTTAAAAAAAGCATTTATGGCATTAGATAAGATTTTATCTATTGGAGGTAAACCCGGATTATACAAGCTATTGACGCAAACCCGAACGGGATTTGTTGGAGAATCCCTTTTAGACGGCAAACGTGTATCAGTAGGCCTTCGTAATAATGTTAGTGTGCTTTCAGAGATTGCTGTGTATACGCTTGAGGAAGAAGTGCCGCTTCGCGAGGTATTTCAAAAGATCAAAGAAAAAGAAAATGGCGGTAAGACCGCCGTTCATCATAAGGATGATAAGCTGAAGCTAGAGGAATATTTTTTTGAGGTGCTTCCTAACTACGATGAAGACCGGGTTTATCCTAGCGATATCAAAAAAATAGTACAGTGGTACAATATCCTTCATGATAACGGCATCATCAATTTCTCGGAAAGTGACAAAGAGGAAGGATCAGAAGAGGAGTAACCCCTAAAATACTGTCTACAAAACTACCTAACCGAAGGCTATTCGAGGTTTTCCCAAATAATCTTTTCGGAACGATAAAAGTTAATGGAATTATCCGTTAAGAAAGGCAATTGCCCAACTAATCTTCTTTTGTAATCTTCCCAATCTCTACGCTCGGCAGGCGTCCATCCTAATTCAGCATAACCAATAGCCCGAGGAAAAGCCAGATATTCAAGTTCCGCACTGTTGCTAATGGTCTCAGACCATAGCGGCGCTTCAATACCCATAATGCTGGCACGGGGAAGTCCTTCCACAAAAGTTTCAGGATCCCAATTGTAGGCATCATCAACGGGAATGTAGGCCGCCCAGTGCAACCCATGTTTGCTCAAAGAGTCATACTGCATATCCAAATAGGCCTTTGTTGCCGGTGACAAGATAATTTCGCTACCATTTTCAGCAGCTTTTATCGCGTTATGGGGTTCATTCCATAGCTGTGCTACTGCGGAAGGACTGATATTAGCCTGAGCAATCTCATTCCATCCCACCATACGCTTTCCATGCTTGTTAACAATTTCCTCCACCTTTTCTACAAAATGGATATAATCCGCTTTTTTTGTAGCATGACTTTCATCCCCTCCGATATGAAACAATGGACTTGGAGAAATTGCAGCGATCTCCCGGATCACATCATCCAAAAAGGTATATACGGTATCTTTGCGCGCATCAAATGTGCTAAAGCCAACCTGAGTGCCGGTATAGTTTTTTACTTCCTTTCCGTTTCCGTTTAGGATGGGATAGCTCAATGAAGCGGCATTGGTATGGCCAGGCATGTCTACCTCTGGTATCAATTGCATGTGCCGCTCTGCTGCGTAGGCCACCAGGTCTTTAAATTCTTCTTGCGTGTAGAACCCTCCCGGTCCACCGCCTACTTCGGTTTGGGCGCCTACTTCGGTAAGTTTGGGCCATGATTTAATTTCCAGACGCCACCCTTGGTCGTCAGTCAAATGCATATGGAACGCATTGTATTTATAGTAGGCTAAAATATCAATATACTTTTTCACCTCTTCCACCGTAAAGAAATGCCGTGCAACATCCAACATTGCTCCCCGATATAAAAAATTCGGAGCGTCCTCTATCGTTCCGGAAGGCAATAACCACATGGGCTGTGGTGCGAGAGTGTCGTTACTTTGTTCGGGGATCAACTGGCGTATGGTCTGAATTCCCCTGAAAGCACCGGCAGCAGTTCGGGCACTTAGTAGAACAGAGTCGTTGGTAATACGTAAGATGTAGGCTTCGGGGGTATCCATTCCTAAACTATCGGTTTGCTGGATCACTATTGTACGCTCTGCCGGCTGTTCTGCTTTAGTATTCACTGCCAGGCCTATATTCAATTGTGATTGAATCTTTTTTGCCAAGAATTGTCCTATTTTTTTAAACTCTTCCGTGGTAGAGGTGGTAATCACGGTAGTGCTGTCCAGGCCAAATGCAGAATTCGTAGGATCTATTTTGAGCGGTTTAGGGATCAATGCCGCTTGGGAAAGATCCGTTTCCGGATACGTTATTTCCTTCTTAGGAGCGGTACAAGAGGTAATTCCAGTACAAAAGAGGAAAAGTAGAAAGGTTTTAAAAACAATCGAAAGTTTCATGGTAGTACCTTTAGAAGTTAGGATTTACGATAGTTATACAAAGCTAATGGCTAAATCGAAGCACTTGCGGTACAATTTTGGCAATCCTTGATGGTATTTTTTCAAGGGGCTTCCACATATTCCCGGAGCACTTCGTACCAGATATCATAACCTGTAGTGTTCATATGTAAACCATCCGATATAAAAATGTCCTTGCGTAATTTTCGGCCATTCAGCATAGGATACCAGACATCTACAAAGCTAAGGTCGGGGAGTTGCTGAGCGAGTTTCATAAACTTTTTATTCAGTCGTTTGTATTTTCCCCGATATTTCCATCGGGAAATACTGGGTTTGGCCGAGATCAATACAATTTCCAAAGCCGGGACTGCAGATTTTAACTGGGTAACAATTTCTAGGGTTGTTGCCAGGATTTCACGGGGGGGCTTTTTTTCAAAAATATCATTGTCCCCTTCGTAGATGAATACTTTATTGGGTTTGTATCGAAGCACCAACTTTTCGAGATGGTGCAACAGGTCAGTTGATTGAGAGCCCCCAAAACCGGTATTCAATACCTGCTGGCTGGGAAAACGTTGTTGCAGATCTTCCCATAACCGGATACTGGAACTGCCGGTAAAAACAATGGTAGTCCGAGAGGCATCCCAAAGAGAATCGTTTCGCTCTACGATTTCCTGTACTTCATCTTCAAAAGGAATGGTTTCCTGGGCATAGCTCCATATCCCAATAAATAGTAATCCTACTATTGCAAAACGGCGTACAGCTTTCATATAGGCTTGAAAGTACAAAGAAATTATGGGGCGTCCCTGCAATAGGGGTGTAGTTTTCCGGAATAGGGAAGATATAGGGGATGTTTAGGGCTGCCATCCCTGTTTTTCCCGAGCTGCTTTGCATTTGGGAAGCGTTCGATAAAAAACTGTGCTCTTGCTAATTTCTTAACCAAAGGATGTTTCCCCCAGGCAAATACTACTTCGTTGCATTGCTTCTCAGCATGGGAGATCCACCTCAGATTCTCCTGCCAATTTCCTGTAGGATGTAGTAGTTTTGGGTTGGTAGCGATATTGGAGAAGCAGTTGGCAAGATAAAATCCCCCGAAACCCAGACGTTTGGCATGGCCCAAAATGCGCTTTGTTGTGGGATCATCGGTGGTAGCATTAGCTATAGAGGGGTTAAGCCCTATAAACAGTACCCTAGGAAGCCGGATGTCCCAAATTCGCCATAACAAATAACGATATTGATTGCATGGACTGAAGATTGCGCCTTTTGGAGAAGCTGTGTCCACTACGGAGACGATGGCAAGACCATTTTTTCACTCAGAGCCCAGTCGTAAAAACGCTGTATCCATGTATCGGAGGGTAACCCCTGGGGATACATCCCAAAACCATGCCCCCCTTTGGCGTACATGTGCAATTCTACATTTTTTTTGGCCTGTTGCATAGAAGTATACAGTGCAATAGAACCTTTAGCCAGATCCAGTGGGTCGTCTGTGGCACACACGATAAGCATAGGAGGCGCATCACTTTTTGGCTCTTTTACAGGTTGGGCGTCTGTCCAGGCATAAACAGGAACCAGGAAATCCGGACGATTAGCCGTTTCATAATTATATCCGACACCCATAGTTACCGCACCTCCGGCAGAGAAGCCTAAAAATCCAATTTTATTGGGTTGTATACCATACTTTGTCGCATTTTCCCGCACATATGCCACAGCGTTCAGACCATCAGCAATAGCATAGGGAAGTAGTTCCCCGGCTTTTTCCAAAACTGTGGGAGGCGGGGTAGTCATTATCTCCGCTGTACCATCTTCTCCCGTAGGTACCAGGCGATACTTTAAGACAAAGGCGGTAATACCTTTAGCAGCAAGCCATTCTGCAACTGCACTACCTTCATTCTTGATGCTCAAGGCATATAATCCACCCCCCGGGGCTATAATTACCGCTGTGCCCGTATTGTTTTCCAGGCTGGGTCGGAAGACCTGCATGGTGGGCTGGGAAACATTGGTAACCACTTGGGTGGTCCAGGTTTGGGAAAAGAATTCCTTTTCAGGTTTTTCCCAAACAATAGCACGATCTTCCGTTTTTGTAAGTTGAACGATCTCTTGCGCATATGTGAAGCATGTGGCCAATACTAGTACCACGAACAGTAGTGATCTCATAAAGCAGCGTGTTTCTATAAAAGTAGGAATTTCATCTAGATGTAAGGTCCTTCATTAGCGAATCAATCGACTTTGTTAAAGCGGGCCATTTTATTTCCAATACCGTACCCTTTCTTTGCCCATCCTCTTAAAGACCTTCCAATAGTTTCGATAAAAGTAGCTTATTGGTTTGCGAGTGAGGTCCTAAAAGATCGGGGAGTCCTATTCTTCAGTGTAGCTGTAGGAAACAAAAGCAAATCTTTTGCTATCGGGTGCCCAGGAGGGAACGTTGATCGTACCCTGACCTCCTGTAAATTCACAAAGTGTTATTATCGTTTCCTCTTTAAGGTCCATAAGTCTTAGGGCTACTTGTTTCATAGGGGGATGTGCACTGCCCAGATCCTCCAGGTAGGCGATATATACTAAATATTTTCCATCGGGAGAAGGATGGGGAAACCAGTTGGAAAATGCATCCTTAGTTAGTTGTGTCTTCTCACTGCCATCTGAACGCATGCGCCAAAGTTCCATTTTTCCAGACTGCATCGAATTATAATAAATGTAGGCGCCGTCAGGGGAATATTCAGGCCCGTCATCCAGGCCGGGATCATCTGTTAAACGAACTTCTTTGCCCCCGGCAACGGGAATTGCATAAATGTCGAAATTATCCTCTCGTAACGCGGTATAGACCAGGGTCTTGCCGTCTGGTGACCAACCATGCCAAAAGGGAGGGGTTTTGGGCGTAACCGCACGAGGTATCCCACCGGTTATAGGTGCCAAGTAGATCCTTGAGGATCTGAAATCCCCTTCTCCATAGGGGGTTCCGGTTTGGTCGTGATGACTGATAACAAGTTGGGTGCCATCGGGAGAGATACCGTGATCATTATTCAATTTGTCCGCAAAATCCGTAGGAATACCCGTCTTAATTCCCGTCTCCAGATCATAGCGATATAGTTTCCCCCGACTATTGATCAATACGTAATTCCCATCCCGACTCCAGTTGGGTGCTTCAAAATGATCATTCTCCTCATAAAGCAATTTCCGGCTATTTGTGGTTATATCATAAAGCTCCAAACGGGAGGTAACATTTTCCATTTGTCCAAATCCGATTACCGGTAAAAATAGCAGAAAAAAGAGTTGTTTTTGGGAATTGATCGTGTGTCGTTTTATATTCATTATTTTGGCATTAACAAATAGGTGTTTACTTCAAGTTCCACTTGTCGGATAGCAACTAAGGGTTATATTTGGGTTACAATTTCGACGACCACATTTCCTCGTTTGTGGCCCTTATCTACATAGTTGTGGGCTGCGATAATGTCTTTAAAGGCATAGCTACGATCGATAAAGGGCAGAATCTTGCCCATTGCTGCTAATTGACTAAGGGTAAGCAGGTGTTCCATGCTTTCGAAAGTTATTTTCTTAACAGAAACAAAACTACCTCCTACTTTCAGTACTTTCTTTGCCGCGGATGAACTGGTTTTACCTACTGCATCAAAGACACTATCAAATTTGTTTGGGAGTTTGGTATAATTTTCCCGGGTGTAGTCCAGCACCGTATCCGCGCCCAGGGTTTTCACCATTTCTTGATTTCTGGTACTACACACAGCTGTTACCTTTGCCCCAAAATGTTTAGCCAATTGTACGGCAAAGCTACCCACGCTACCGGAAGCACCATATACCAATACCTGCTGTCCCGAATGAAGTTTGGCCTTTTCCCATAGATACAAAGCAGTCATACCCCCAACAGGTAATGCAGCTGCTTCTTTAAAACCTAGCGCTTCAGGTTTATGGGTCACTACGCCCTGTTTCCATGTTTCGGGAACACATAGGTATTCCGCGTGAGAGCCCGAGGACAACATCGTTGTGGTGCCAAAAACAGCATCCCCCACTTTGAATTGGGTAACTGCTTTTCCCAGTTTTTCTACCACTCCGGAAAATTCATGACCCAGGATTCGTTTTTTAGGGCGAAAAAGCCCAAAAATGAGTCGTGCCGGTAACCAAAAAAGTGGCGGGAAATCCGAAGCACGAAGTCGTACGTCCCCGGCCGTTATGGTAGCAGTATGTATTTTTACGCGCATTTCATTTTCTCGGGGTTCCGGAATTGGGAGCCGCGTGTGCTGCAATACTTCGGCACCACCATATTTGGTATAGATAACCGCTTTCATCATAGGAGAAAAAGAATACGAAATGGCGATTTTAAAGGTACTTCATTTCCTACCGCATTTAACCACCTGTCCCATAATAAAATCGCCGGGCTGGTCTCCCGATCGGTTTAGAAGCATTAGGTCTAATTTTTAAGGAGATCTTCCTGATCTCAATCCAATCGCTTATGTTCCAGGATACTTTTTCTTTTTCCTCTTCGGTTTTTTGGGGGGTAGTACGCTACAAGTGATCCTGACTAGTTCACTTACCCATTCCCGATCTTCCAGCTGCGCTTCAATCAAAAAACTGGGTTTTGCACCAGGGTAGGGAGGTGCTTCCACAACTTCCCCAATGAAAGTACGACCCTGTTCTGTTGGTTTAATAAACAGTTGGTTATCGCAAATGGCGCCAAAAAAAAGCCCGTTGCAATACAACCCGTATTCCCCAAACATCTTTTTTGCCAGGATATCTCCTGCGGGTTCTAGTTGTTCCAGAACGTAGTCGACAAAGTTTTGATCTGAGGCCATAGTTCTACTTTGGTATAAATGTAGGGGACTCTGGACTTATAGGCAATGTAAAGCAGAATATGGCTTCCATAGTAAAAGGGATCCTTATTTTAACTTCGCATCAAACACCAATCCAATCATTTTGTAAAA
Organism: Bacteroidota bacterium; assembly: GCA_038750505.1. GTDB lineage: Bacteria > Bacteroidota > Bacteroidia > Flavobacteriales > Flavobacteriaceae > Croceivirga. Next base: position 130,032 of record JBCDHD010000005.1, read on the forward strand.
ATCCCCCTGATTATAATCGTACGCTTTCTCAGTGTCTACCCTATGTACCAATACCAATCCGGCATCCGGATAGATCCCTAACATGTGGATGCCCACACCGGTATGGTAAAAAGAGTTTCTTTTCGTGTTTTCACCAGGTACCCGTACTCGCCACAACATACCATATGCGTTGCCATATTTAGGGTCATATACGCAATACGGTTTTGTGGAGGTATCTATCCAGGCCTTTGGTAAAACCTGCTCCCCTTGCCAATTCCCATAATTCAGGTACAGTAGGCCATAAATGGCCAGATCCCGTGCAGACATTCGAAAATGGTCGGCGGGGAAGTTCGATTTGCTTTTTTCATACTGATACAGGCCATCTGTGTCGGGGATGATATCCTCCTCTCCTTCGCCATCAATCACGGTATAACTGCCGCTGTAGTTATGCATGCCAAGAGGTTGGGCGATCTGTTTATTAAAAAGATCATAGATCTTTTCCCCGGTTTGCTGCTCTAAAATGGCACCCAGGGCATTGAAGTCCCAATTATTGTAGTAGTAGTGTTCTCCCGGTGCATGAGCGTCTCGTGCAGGGAAGTCTTTAAGCATGGCATTGCTCACCGCGGCGGCACTGTGATAGATCCCGGACCGGGACTTAAGCAGATCCGCTACCCTGGCGTTGCGTTCGTTTTCGCTCAGTTTAGGGGGTAGATCATCAATGTTGAGCTCGCGAAGTGTCATGCTGGTATCGATCTGCCCTTTGGCTATGGCTATCCCATATAGCGAATTAAGAAGCGCCTTTCGCATTGAGTGGATAAGGTGTTTTTTTGAAGTAGCTCCCCATTCAAAGATAACTTCGCCATCGACCAATACTAGCATTGAGGAAGCACCACTGGTTTCCAGGTGGGCTGCTAATTGTTCCAGTGTATCACTGGAATACCCTTTGGATTCCGGAGCAGCATAGGTAAATTCATAGTGCTGGCTTTGTACGTAGCCTATGCTTAGAAGTGCTACACTAAGGAACAGTATTCTTTGCAATGTGCTTGCGCTTCTCTCCTATTTTTTTACGCGTACCGGATAGGCAGGTCGCGGTGGATAGCTAGGAGGGTTATTTTTGAGTTCTTCCAGGATCACTTCAATGGCCTTTTCAAGCTGTGGGTCTCTACCCGCCATCACCTCTTTGGGCCATTGTTCTACTTCGATATCCGGGGCAACGCCTTCGTTTTCTATACGGAAGCCATCCTCGTTGTAATAGCCCACATTGGGAGCGGTAACGGATCCTCCATCAATAAATTCGGGAAAGCCAAGCACTCCAACTAGACCACCCCAGGTACGTTTTCCTATAAGTTTACCCAAACCAAAACGTCTGAACATCCAGGGAAGATAGTCTCCCCCAGAGCCCGCGTTTTCATCGATTAACATCACTTTGGGCCCTTGGATGGAACCGCTTGGCGCTCGCAGGTCTTTCCCATAACGAAAGTTCCAGGAGGATTGGTAGGGTTTTTTAAGGTGATCGATATAGTAATCGGCCAATTGTCCGCCTCCATTAAAGCGTTCGTCTATGATCACTGCTTTTTTATTCACCTGCGGAAAGAAATAGCGTTTAAAATATTCATGTCCCGCAGTGGTGGTATTCGGTACATAAACATAGGCCACCTGACCGTCGGTAGCTGCATCCACTTTAGCAATGTTACCTTCTACCCAATCCCGATTTCGTAGGGAGCGTTCGCTGGTCACAGGTACCACTTTGACCTTTCGGGCGTTGGATCCGTCTGAATTGGAACTTACGGTAAGTTCTACGATCTTATCTGCGGTACTTTCAAAGAAAGTATACAGGTTTTGATCTGAGGTAACGGAGTTGCCATTAACGGCAATAAGGTAATCCCCAACGGCAACATTTACACCGGGTTCAGTAAGTGGAGAGCGTAGGCCTGGGTTCCAGTTCAATCCTCCATAGATCTTGGTAATTTGATAGCGACCATTTTTCACTTCGTAATCTGCTCCCAAAAGTCCTCCGCTGACACGATCCGGCGTGCTCAAACGATCCCCTCGTCCCGAAAAACGGTGATGTCCCACACCAAGCTCGCTACACATCCATTGCATAACCCGGTAGAGATCACTTCGGCAGGAAATGTCGTCCAGAAACACGCTGTATTTGGCTTTCATAGCATCCCAATCTGCACCATGCATTCCAGGATCATAAAAGTAATCCCGATTTACCCGCCAGGCCTCGTTAAAAATATTAGCCCACTCCTTGGTTGGGTCTATTTTTACTTTAATAGCCCCTGTATTCAACATACCATTAGCCGGAGCTTTTCCTACTTCGGCAATACCCCAGGAACGGCCTTTTCGAAATAGCATTTTTTTGCCGTTAGCAGCAATTTCAAAGCTATTCGCAGCCATAACTTCCTTTTCCTCTCGCTCATTAAGGTCGTAAAGCATAAGGGATTGGGGCTCAAAATATCCGCTATTGGGTTTACGGGAGATAAAATATACTTTCCCTTCTTCCGGGCTGGCCAAATTGGAATACATTCCAGCATCTACGGGGAGATCTATGATACGATTAAAGATTCCGTCCCAGTCAATCCTAAGGGTTTCCGCTTTCTTTTCATCTTCCTTTCCTTTGCCTTTGCCCTTTTTCTTTTCTGGTTCTGCCGCTCCTTTTTCAGCTTCACTACTCCCCATTTCCATGTCATTTTGTTTCGCTAGTGGCGAGGTCAGGTCTTTTTGAAGCGTGATCAGGTAGATGGAATTGGTTGTCATCATATCCTGATTGGATTGATCGAACCAATTCACAACCGGACCGGCATCAGTAGAAGCCAACAGATAAACATACTTGCCACTGGCATCAAAAATGGGTTCGGTAACATTGGAAAGGCCATCGCTTAAGGGATTTGACTTGTTTTCATCCAAACTATAGGCATAGGCACGTTCAAAGTTGGTTGCTGTGATTACTGTATAGCTGATCCATTTGGAATCTTTGGACCAAGATCCGAAAAGCGCTCTGAAGACACCAGGATAGTACAATTCGTCAGTAGCGACCTTAGTGGTTTTTCCGGTAGCAATAGTTGTGTAATACAAACTCCGACCATTATCGACAAAAGCTACCTTTTTACTGTCGGGGGACCAATGAATATAGGCGTAGAAGCCAGCCCCATCGAGAGCAATTTTTTTGACGTTCCCGTTTTCCAAGGTTTTTACATGTAAGGCATACTCCCCTGAGGCATCTGAAAAATAGGCAAGGTGTTTTCCATCCGGTGACCAGGCAGGATATTTTTCATGAACGTTAGGGGTCTTACTATGATTGACCACATCTCCTTTTTTTTCAGGTATGGTCACAATTTCACCTCGAAAATCCAAAGCTACGCGCGCCGCTGAGGGGGATACGGAGGCATAACGGATATACCGATCCCCTGAAACGTAGCGGGAACGTAATTCTAACAAGTCTGTGGCAATACCTATAGTAATTTTGGTGTTGTTCCCGGTCCCCGGATCATGCCGGTAAATATATCCGGCGTAATCATAAACCAGTTCATTGCCGTTTCCGTGAAGGCTCATTACTCCGAAGTCGCTATTATCTGTGTGTTTTGTTATCGCTTTGGTGGCGATATCATAGGAAAAGAGATTGAATTCTCCATCCCGATCACTGCGGAAATAAACTTTGTTCCCTACCCATTCAGGATCGGCTTCATTACTTCCTCCGGCTGGTTTGGGAATTTCTGTTACTTCATTTGTGGCTAGATCCATGATCCATATACGACCAAGGGTACCTCCACGGTAATGCTTCCATTGGTTAAACACCTCATAATTGGGAACATAGGCCAGGTACTTACCGTCCGGGGAATAGGTGCCTTTGAAACCAGTAGGAATAGGCAGTTCCGTAGGCTGACCGCCATTAATACTTACGGTGTATAATTTGGAATAACGTCCTGTAAATGTTGTCCGGGGTGAACTAAACAGCACCTCTTTACCGTCTGGAGTAAAACCAAGAGCGATATCCCAGCTGGGATGCCAGGTTAAACGTTTGGGAACGCCGCCGGTAGCAGGGACTACAAAGATATCCCGGTTGCCATCATATTGTGCACTAAAAGCGATTAGGCTCCCATCCGGAGAAAAGACGGGATCGGTTTCTACCCCTTCATCAATGGTCAATCTTCTGGGGTTGCTCCCGTTCTTATTGGCAACCCACAGATCTTCGGCATATATAAAAGCAATATGGTTTTGACTGATTGCTGGGGTATGTGCTAATCGGGTATCGGTAGTGCTTTGGGCGTTTAGGACAAGGCCATTAAGTCCTATCCCAAACACCAGTAGCAAGCGGTAAATAAAGTGGCTCATGAATTTAGATTTTGGAAGTATTAAACGACCCCCGGAACCTTTCTGATTCTTATTGGAGTCTACATTACATAATAGCGCTAAAAATAAGAAAAGTTAACGGCTCAGACTAACCTATTTTGTTCTCTATTCTTGGTGGTAGATTTTGCCGTTGAAATTTTTAAAGCAGTACGAGATACTTGTCTTTTAAAATTCGGATATGATGTCGTTCATGACCAATTATTGATTTCAAAAACGCTTCCAATGTAATTTGGTACTGTCGTGCCTTACCCTGTATGTTCAATTGTCGCTCGGATAAAGTAGCAATAAAACTTAGCGAGGCTGTTCTGACAGCGGAAAAATCGGTGATCAGTTGCTTCAGTGTTAAGGCGTCAAAGCGGGCATTATTAACCAGGAAGTTCTGATCATATCCCCATAATTCGACATTCTCTTTTCTACTTAATTGAAACGCTCTGAACATCTTTATACGCTCATGATCCGTAATGTGTCCGATAAGTTGTTTTATTGTCCACTTATCCGTAGCATACCGATATTTACCCTTTTTCTCATCAATGGATTGTAGCATTTCAACAGTTGAACGGGAAGCGAAAAGTGTTTGGACCGTATCTTGTGCTGCCAAATTGTAGTAGTACGGAAATCCATCTTCCGGACGATATTTCATAATTCCTATGCTTTTTTGAAGGTTATCTTCTTAAATGTTGGAATCGATCTTGATCACCCATTCCCCCGTGCTTGTCCTTTCCCAGATCAAAATATATTTTCCGTTGTAAGAACCGGAACATTGCCCAATTTCAAAGACCCGATTGTCGTTAACCCGTTCCAGATGAAGCGGTTGCAGATCTAAGCTGTAACCGGGATCGTTCATATACCCATATACCTGGATTAGCGTATCGGGGTCGGTAACCGGTGGGCGATGATTGTAGTATATGGGTGCCGCTGCATAGAGTTGCCGCACAAGATCTTGGGCGTTGTTTTTATTGCAAAGTGCGATCCATTCGTCCCTTCGGCTAGAAATGATTTTTTCCATGGCTGCGTCAGTATCCCCAACTTGTGCGATAACCTCAAAAACACGAGCGTTATTGTTGGTCCTGTCGGTTATCACTATATGCTTATGCTGTCCTTTCTCGGTACTAAAGGTGCCGATTTCATATTGAAATTGATCATTGGCTGCAATACTGAAAACCGTTTCAAAAGGGCCTATTCCCATGGGATTGCTTTGATACCATTTTTCAATGTTCTCCTTTCCGAATAGTACAGTACCATTCTCAAGGATCTTTATTGCGCTATCCGTGTATGCAATTATACCTTTCTCAGCATTCTGGATTTGGGCGTTGCCCGTAAACAGAAGCCCAAGGAAGAGTAGTAGTTGCAGTATACGCATGGTGGTCAGGATTACAGGTTTCCTGAAAGTTCACAAAAATGACAGGGACCGAAAAAGATTTAGCGGAACTTTAACGGATAGCAGGTGGTATCCCACAAACACGAATGGAGTTACTGCCCATAGTCAAAAACCGGCACACCCCCTTCGCAGCGAACTGCATTGGGTTCAGCAGGCAAGGAACAGTCACTGGCCACTTCCCACTTTTGGTTGAAGGCCTCTTGCGCATTTCTGTGGGCAACAACTTTATTCAGGAACTGCACGGTATTAATAGTTGTGGGATACGCGATGTATCCTACCGGGCCACCACAGGCTTTATCTCCATAGGCGGTATACGACCAGTCAGCATCGTCCGTACAGGGAACGCTCGATGCCATATCTTCGATCTCGGCCAATAAGGCATTCAAATTCGCAAGCTCCTCTTCTTGAGTTAGGTTATCGTTAGCGTCATCGTCATCGTTAGTACAGGAAGACAGCAGAACGATCGCAAGTATTGGGGCAAAAAAAAGCAATTTATTCATGGTATACGATGTTTGTATAGTGTATGCCCAGGGTGGCATTTGGTTGCGTTAAGGGTTTCATAAGGTTTTTACAATTTAGGTGTCAAAACCACTGCTAGTACCGGTAATTACAATTTTATGACTCACGTTCTTGCGATTTAAAAATTGAAACTCATTTACAAACTGAAAAGTGGAACACGGGTACGAAAATGTAGCGGATTCAGATACATCCTTTACCGATATCCTTAACTTTTTTGGAATTTCTAAGGTACGAATTGATTGGATTTGCGCTACGGTTTAAATGATGTGTTTTGGTCAATTCCTTTGAACCCGATCAACCGATTTCAAGATGACACCGAATTTAGCGAATAGCATAAAGAAAACCGATCTTGAGATTGCTGCCACCTACCTTACCCATCTATTGGGTAGACCGTTGGTCGGTTACCGAAAAAAAGTACTCACGTCGCGCTCCGCTCACATTATCTCGGGTAGAGGTAATACCACATTTTGTCAAACCAAGGGTGTTGGTATTTTTTTCCAGGGGGTACTTCTCCAGGATCTCGAAATTAAGATCCGGATTGCTAAGCACAACTGGTTCCAACCAACTCAATACAAAATCGCCTGTAGTTCGGGAAACTATGCCTATTTCAAAGGTATACCGATCCCCATTTTGGGTAAGGGGAGCTATGGCAATTAATTCGGATTCCGGACAGACACCTAAAAAGTCATACCCACCTCTTCGGGTGACTATGTCAAATTCTGAGATGGCTTCAGTGGTATTACTGATGTTACTGGCATTTTGTAACTGTAGTACGCTAAAAATAGTAGTAATGCGTTCGTTTGGGTTTCGAATAGAATCCTGTATGGCTTCGTCAAAAACCAGGGAAGAAACCGTTCCGGAGATCCAAAGCGTATCGTTGGTGGAAAAGTCAGGTCCCTCCGAAAGTGTTATCACGACATCGTTATATACTAAAGGTGCTAACTCTTCATCCTCGTTATCACATATCACCGCCAAGGGCAGGGGGGCAAAGGAACAAAGAAGGACACGTTTTCTTATTTTCAGAAACATTTTAAGTTTGCTTTTAGACGTCAATCAACAGGAAGGCAATCCGCTACATGGACTTTGTTTTACTATTACTATTGGTCAGACGGCAGAAAGAAAGATAGGTTGCTGCGATTACTGCGATTTTCCATAAATAGTGGTGTGCATTCCTGCAATTTTCCATTGCCCGTCTACCTTTTCCATTAATCGGGTTTCCCGCTTTAAACCGCGCAAGCTGTCCACTTGCTCATAGGTCACCCAAGCCCCGGAGCCATATAGCCGTACGTTAATATCGGTAAGAGGAACTGGCACAGGTTCCGGTTCCGGATGTATCGTAAAATAGTCTTTGACAAAGCCGTTGATCTCCTCCCAACCAAGGGTTTCCACCAGGCTACTATCCGGGAACTGCATGTAGGTTTTGGAGACAAAAGGTTCTTGTAACCAGTAGGTTTGCCAACCTTCGTAATCCCGGGTAAAAGCCGCTTTGGTTTCGTTGTTGAGGGTGGCAAGGATGGCGGTTTTTTCCTGCGCCGCATCAAGGCTTGGTACAGCAGGAGCTACAGCGTTTTCTTTTGGAATCTCCTTGCAGCCTATGCTAAGTAAGGCGAGGGCAAGACATAGCCTTAAAAGTAGTTTGCTATTCATGTCGGTTTCACTGTTTTATCACCAAGTTATGAGATAAAACCTAAAAACTGAAGTATGCCTAAATCTATTTTTAAGTTGCATCAGTTCCTGCAGCCCCCACTTCGTAGTCATAGGTAAGACTTTCTCCATCATTAGGGATAAAGACCTTATCGGATAATCCAAGGGATGCTACTTCTTTTCGTAGTTGATTTCGGGTCGTAGGACAGTGATTTACAGCTTCCATATGGTTAGCCAGGACATTTTTTGGTGCATTTTTTACGAATTGCAAAATGTCATCCATCCGCATCAGTAAGGGTTGAAAAAAATCCAATTGTGCTGTACCACACGCTACCACGGCAATATCGGGTTGCATTTGGACAAGCACTTTGTGTACATCCTCCGTGTAGATGGTATCCGAACTCAGGTAAAGAGAAGGTTCATTAGGCAGTTCGAGATAAAACCCCATAACATTCCCCATAGGCTTGGCAATGTACCCGTAGCCATGTACCGCCGGAATACCCTGAATTTTACCGCTCAAGAATTGGCTTTCCTCCCAATAATTAACAGTTTGACGTACCAGCACCCCTTTGTTTCTTAGGGCGATTTCGTCTTTTACACTACAAATCACCGGGATTTGGTTTTCCCTCAGAAAGTGTTCTGCTGCTTTGTCCAAATGGTCCGGATGAAGGTGGGTGATGAGGCAATGGGTCGTTTTCTCCACCAAGGGCATAGCATTGGAAGGCAACGCTACGATAGGATTGCGTTTGGGTGTAAACCGAAATAGCGTAAAAGGTGGGCCTGCTTTCCCTTTATCGCTGAGCATGGGGTCTACTAGAATGACGTTTTCTCCGGTTTCGATGATCAAGGTGGCATTTCGTATGTGATGGATTTTCATCTATGCTACTGGTTTAGTAGGGTTGTATTGCTTGTTAATGATCTTGGTTAGGGTTGCTTTCCTTTTTGTAACAAGCTATTTCGGATCGCGAGCGTAAGGTCTATATCACCATTCTGTTGCAATCCTGGTGTTGATGGTGCTGCGCTTGTGATCGATGAAATTACAGCTACTTTCCGGCTTATACGGCGGTAAGGTAACAAAAACAATTTGGGCTGGCGATCTAACCGCAGTTAGTGGTATACAACATTTGTATTTGGTGCGTCCAACAAAACACCAGTTCACCAAATTCACAGCGGATTATGGTCGCCTAAAGTGCGGACGCACTACCAAAAAGGGGATACAACGACTTTTATTGAAATTTTGGAATATCGAGCCTTATGGTATTTGAATACATCCCCTTCCAAAAGGATAGATTATTTGTTTTGCATGTAGCGCTAGTACATTTTACAGGCTTAGTTCTACATCTCCAGCATCGAGGGCTACATGGCAACAGTCCGTACTTACGGTGTAGTTGCCGCTAACCACTTCTTGTCCATTGATAAATCCTTTAAATTGAATTTGTCTCATCTCATTCAGGTCAAGGATGCCATCCTGGGTCAACGGGTACCGACCGGTTTCCCGTGCATTGGCAAGCTCCGATGCGGTAAGCGTAATAGTCATATCGTTTCCATTGGCCAAATTGGTAACGGTAAAAGTATCCAAGGCTACCGGATTCTGTTCCTGGTCCGTAACGGTAACATTGATCTGAACAAATATGGCCGTACATATGGCTCCTTCGCATTGTGCATTGACATCATCATTTGCGTCATCATCGGTATTACAGGAAGTGGGTGCGAATGCAAAAAAAATAGAAAGGGCCAAGGGCAAGAATTTGTTAGGTGTCATGTTTTTTGATTTTCAGTAAGATGTTGAAAAACGGAGGAGGTTGTGTTAAGGGGATGCTAAACTATCATTTTATTAACCAGGTACCCGGCAAACAAGAGCTATTCGAGACCGGTTTTATTTCCTGAAAGTAATTGGTTTGATTTCAAATCTCAAAGTTCACAACAACAAAGATCAGGATTAGATACCATCACCAGCTTTTAAGTTATCTAAAGTTGAATCCTTACGCAAATAGGTTTGTCCACCTTTTTAGTCTTGGGTAAAGGCGGCTTTGATACTTTGTTGTAGTGTTCATTTCAAAAATATAAGGTGTTGTATAAAATTCAATAAAATCGGTGGGGAGTTATTTTTCTTGATTTTCGTAAATGAATGTTGACCTGTGCAGGTATTTTACGTTGGTGTGCTTCAAGCAATTTGAAAGCTTTTATCCGTTAGGTTACAATTTAATAGTTGATGTGAGGTGTTAGTATTTGTTTTATCTTATTCTCAGGAAGCTTTTCTTACAAATTATACAAAGAACAACTTTCAAAGTAGTGCTCAGAGATTAATAAAAGAAGTTGACATGGAGGAGGGAAATGTTTTTATTAGCTATTCGAGAAAGGATCGGAAAAAGGTGGACTGGATTTCACGCCAATTGGTGGCTGCGGGATTTGAAATATGGATTGATCGACACGATATTCCCGGTGGCGTGGAATGGAATGAATCAATAACTACCGCAATAATAGATGCTCCAGCTTTCATCTTAATCCTTTCGCCCAATTCTATTGAATCTGAGGAGGTACAAAAGGAACTCGACCTTGCAATTGAAAGTGGGAAAAAAATAATTCCGCTAATCCTGCACCCAATTGATCTTGATTGGTTAACAAAAAAAAATATTGACAAGTTTCAAAACATCGTGTACTACAGAAGACGCCAAGCTAGCATAGTTGATTTGGTAAATTCTATGGGCGGATTACGGGGAACTGCGGCGTTGATGCCCGAGAAAACTAATTTGGTTTTACGCGAAAATACCAGACTTATTGCCGAGCTGATTCGATTAATTCAAGAAGTTAGCTTTCAAGGCGGGATCCTAATTTTTAATGGAGGAGAGGCGTGGCAATATTACATTCAATTTATAGTGGGAAGAGATAGTCCAGAGGTCTATGGCGAGACTGTGGGCAATGCCAATTTGGAAAAAGAAGATCAACTTAGTGAAGAAGGTATTTCAGCGTTATTTGATCTCGGCTGGAAGAAACCATCAAAAACGAGTTCCGGTAATTACTGGCAAAAGTGGCAGGTGCATACGGATCGGGATCGTGCAACTGTGGCAGTTTTGACCATGAATACCTTCTTAAAGATATATAGACACTATAGGGGAGAGCAACTAAAGATAACTCAAATAGATTTGGATTGAATGAACGCCGTCTATTCTCCAATATTCTGCCGAGGTAATCTTACGATATTACCAGGTAAAATAATCTTCCCGACTATCTTAATACAAAGCTATAGCCATCAGTTTCTACTGATGTCTACCTCGTAATTATAGGTCTGATTTCCACTGAAATGTTCGGGCACTGCAATAACGTTGAGGTATACTTCGGTTTCATTATTTGCAACGGTTACCGATCCCGTGCCGGAGATAAGACCATTCATATCCATATCGATATAACGAACAGTGCCATTGCCTTTTACAATGATTCGGGCTTCAAAATGTGCATTAGCCCCTTCCGATCCGGTGGAGGCACCGTTCAGGGTAAAAGTATAGGTAGCATTTCCCGAATTGTTGATCTTTATCACATTATAACTCCACCCTCGTGGTCGTAAGTTGTCTGCGGGTTGGAAAGTACCGTTGGCTTCACTATTGGTTAACTCATGGACGTATGGATTGCTGTTGTTGGGATCCCCAGCTAATCCCATCTCCACTACTGCTCGATTGAATTGCAGCTCGGAAATATAGTCAAAGCCACCACTATTGCGTGCCGTCCAATCGGCAAAAAAGTTTCTGAAGTTTTCTCCTCCTATCCGGGTATACAAGTACTCCTGGGGCGAAAGTGTAGTATTTGTGTAAAATCCATCCGTGATACTATTCGGCGCTACAGCCCTTTGTTCGGTAAGATAATACAACAACAAATGCATTCCATATTGCCTTACCTGGAAGAACCAATCTATAGCGTCTCCAGGTGCTTGATTACTAAAGCTATGCCATAAGGCTAGCTGCGGATTGGAAGAAATTGCACCCGCTTCAATAAAGGTGTTCTCTTCATCGGGAACATTTTGAGCCATATACCACTGTGCAGAGGCTTCAACGTACCATTGTGAATCTCCCGCATAGTCGTATCCGGGTGAATTTGAATTGTATTGAAAGATATGAAAACCTTCATGGGATAGGTTGGCATAATCCGTATGTGCGCCATCCGGTAAGGTTAAAAAAGGCATACCGAAGGTATCGGTGCCCTGTCCATTTCCCCAATACGTAGGTAACACGGTTTCCTCTTGGCCGTGATGAATGTAGACATTGTAAAAATATCCGGATGTTGGATTGGGGGGATCTTGCATACCGTATTTTTCCAAACAATCGGTGCGTACTTTATTTAAATATGTGAACATTTGGTCTACATCGTCTTCGTGATCAAACTCAGGACTCCACCAGATCGCAAAAATCCCATTGATGGCAACTTCTAAGGTTTCACGGGATCCAAATTCGGTTTGGAAACTCAGGCTGGATACTTCTTCACAAGAATCACCATAGGTGCCATCAGGGCACTCGCAATCTCCGTTCACACAGCTTCCTCCGTTCTGGCAGACTACATTAGCGCAGGGATCTGTTGGTGTTTCACATAACACCCCTTCAAAACCGTCAGGACAGGCACAGGAACCGTTTACACAGTTCCCCCCATTTTCGCAAACCACACCTTCACAAGGGTCAACAGCCGTTTCACAAAATTCTCCTTCGAATCCTTCGGGGCACTGGCAAACCCCATCCACACAGGTACCGTTGTTTTGACAACTATTATTTTCACATGGATCAACGGTAGAATCATTTGGAGGAGTTTCCTCGGTACTATCCTGAGAGCAGCTAATGATCAATACCAGAAAGGCGATGAATAGATGTGATTTTAGGGTCCGTCGGGGAGTGGAGTACATGGTTGGTAATTTTAGGAAGTACTACGATAGCTAACGAATTTGACTTGGGTTTGTTGTACCCGGAAAAGATAGGCATGCTGTTGTACCGTTTTAAGAAGAAGTAAACAAGGTAAAGGATCAAGTGTAGGAGGGAAAAGAGGCGGGGTTGAGGAAATAGCAATGATCTGAGGGTGTTGGGCTGGTTAAATAGTGGACGTATGGATATCTGCGGAGGCCATACGCTATATTAATTCCACCAAAAAGCAGTTCAGATATAGACCTGAACCGCTTTTGCAATAGCCGGGTACTACCGATAATTGCTACCTTTCGTAGTAGGCGACTATACTAGCTTTCGCCAATGTAGTGTTGGATAAATAATAGCCTACTACAGCAGCGTTGGTGTTTTCATCTAATCCAAGTGTAGCTGTTTTTAGTGCATGAATGGTAATAATGTATTGATGTAGACCATGACCTTCCGGCGGGCAGGGTCCTCCATATCCCATGGTGCCGTAATCGGTAATACTTTGCTTTGCCTGTTTCGGCATCAGATCCAGTTCGATATTTCCCGCATTGGATGCGATTTCATTTACTGTTGTAGGAATATCAAACACCAACCAGTGCCACCATCCACTTCCTGTGGGCGCATCGGGATCGTACATGGTTATAGCATAACTCTTTGTTCCTTCCGGAGCATTGCTCCAGGATAGTTGAGGAGATACATTTTCACCTGTGCAACCAAAACCATTGAATTCCTGTAATTTAAGCGCCTGGCCTCCTAAGTCAGTACTTGAAAGCGTAAATGTATCTTGTCCGAAAATGCTGGTTGCCAGTACAACCAGTAGTCCGCAAATTAAATTTTTCTTACTCATTTTTTTGAAGTTTTACATTGTACTCCAAAGGTAGGCCCGACCATAGGCGGGAACGCATAGCGAGCAGCTCAAAAAGTGTTGCTAAAAGCTCAGGTGCTGGTATGTTGTTTTGGTGTTACCCCATATTTGGCTTTGTACGCCTGAACAAAGCTGGATAAGTTCTCATAACCTACTTCAAAAAAAATATCGCTTGGCCGTTTTTGTTCATCGCGCATCAATCGGTAAGCGTGCTCCAATCTTTTGTTTTGGAACCATTTCATAGGGGATTCCTTATATTTTTTTGCGAACTCTCTTTTAAAGGTGGATACGCTCATATTGGATAAGAAAGCGAGCTCCTGAATAGTAAGTTTGTTCAATTGATTGCTTTCTATGGTTTTAGTGAATTTTTGTCTTTGGTCATTGTTTTGGTCTACCAAAGCACGAATGCAGGCCCCATATCCGATCTCTGATAAATAGAGCATTATTTCCTCAAACTTTATTTCCAGGAGATGGTTTTTGGAGCGATTTGGCAGTAGATCAATGTCTGACAAGCTGTTTACGAACTTCTTTATAAAGGAATCGTATTTAAAAGAAAAGACAGATTTTGTATCCTTCGGATATGCTTTGGGGATATCGTACTTTCTTATGAATTTAAGTGCCAGTTCATTTGAAAAGAACAGTAAGATACTGGCGTAATTCCTATTGGTATTTGAGAGCTTTTCGGTCATCAGGCAATGACCGGATTTCATAAGTAAAAACTGATCATTTTCAATAGCATAGGAAGAATTATCAAAAAACACTTCTTTGCTCCCCTCAGCAAGGAAACTAAACGTATTCTTGTTGAGTATTATTTGCTGCCTGGCAATTTCAGTAGTACTGCGATAAAGAAATAAGGCCACTGAATTGGAGTGGCTAAAGTTAAGCTCATCTGGTAAAGCAATACGTTTCATGTTCTTTAAACAGTTTTCAACAGTTCGGGTGCTACTGGTAGGTAAGCGTCTCATCCATCTGCCAGCAGCTACAATCTGCAATGTACGACCTTATTCAACTGGAGGGTAGCTAAGGAAAAGCGAAAAAATCGTCCTAATTGCGGGAGGTAAAACGCTTATTAAACCCGCCTGTCGTAGGATAAAAATGATAAAAGTAAACGAAGATAGCAAAGGGTTGTTTTTAGCTCAGTTCTTTATCTGCTACAGTCTTTATTTTCAATCATTGGTAGTATATATTTCAATAGTATTTCAAAAGGAAGTTTTCCCCTCCAGTTTCCATAGTTGCTACCCGTAAAAACAACGTTTGCATTGTATTCAGGAAGAATCATCATGTAATTACCACCATTACCGGAGGCGAAAAGAACCTCGGTATCTACGTCATTATATTTTAAATTTTCCGTATACCAGTAGAAACCATATTTTGCACTTTGGTATTCTGCATTGGGCATTCTGGAATATCTCGTAAAAGAGAAATCAATCACTGTTTCACAAGTGGTAGACTTTTTTATCCATTCTTCACTTAGTATTTGCTTCCCCTTCCAGTTCCCGTTGTTGTTAACTAATTGGGTTATTTTAAGCATATCGATAGGTTTAATAAAAAATGAACCGGCAGTCATTCCCCTTCCCTTTGGCGATATTGTCCATTTAAAGTCGGTTATATCTAACGGGGAGAAAAGATGCCTTTCGGCAAACTCCATTATCGTCATTCCACTTGCTCTGGAAATAACTTCTCCCATTAGCATGGGGTCATTGGAATTATACGACCAATTTAACCCCGGCTTTCGCTGTAGTTTTATATTGAGACAGTAGGCGATCCAATCCTCACTATTCCACATAGCGTCTTCACAATAGGGCCCAATATCATAAAACTCTTCGCAGTTTACGCCAGATTTCATTTCTAACAGGTTTTGTACACTAATTTTCCCTTTTTCTGAATTTTCCAACTCAGGAAAGTACTCCACTAGGGTATCATCCAGTGAGATCAATTTTTTATCAATCGCTATACCTGCTAATACGCTTGTAACCGATTTAAAAGAGGACCTGGTATCGTGACGACTACTTCTTTCATATCCGTTAAAATATTCTTCAACAATGACTTGGCCGCAATGTTCAACCACAATACCATCTATGTTGGGATAGGTTCCATCAACGACTTTTGCTTTTAATTCGGTAAGCCTGGGATTATTAGAATCTTGGCTGTTACAGTTGGTAAAAAGTAGTAAAACTAATACGCAGTTGATGTATCTCATTTTGTAAAATTTACTAAAAGGAGAAATTTTTGTACGGTTTGTTACGGTTAGGTATGTACAAGTTGTTGCAAATTAACCGCTAAACGCAATTCCGGGTTTTAGGTTACTGTTTTCGGTTAAGCACAGACTTTAGCAATTTGTAGTGGATTTGCTTGGCCTTCCCTGCGCCCTGGCCTTCTGAAATCTTTTATGGAGGATAGCAGAAGACTATTCGAATCCGCAGACTCGAAAGAAGCGAACAAACCTTTAAAATTAAAGCAGTTCATTTTTCAGTTTTATATAGTAATACATCCTCATTATCACCTGGAAGTTTTGTTGTTCCAATTAACTCTAATCCTAATTTCTCCAATAGTTTTTGGGATGATACGTTATCTTTTGCGGTTATGGCACTTAGCTCAGTTAATCCAAATTCATTAAATGCTACATCTTTTAACTTGTTTGCAGATTCGAAGCCATAACCTTTCCTTTCATATTCGGGCAAGAAGGCGAATCCAATATCAATCCCTTCCAGTCCATCTCTGTCAAATAATCCACAAATTCCTATTTTACAATTATCTGCTTTTTTTACCAAGGTATAGTTGGAATACCCAAGTCTTTTAAGTTGTGGTAACATCTTGGTTGTAATATAGTCTCTTGCATTTTCAACGGTCTTGATATTTCTGTCTCCCACATATTTAATCCATTTTGGAGTGTTAAATACCTCGAAAATAAGTTCTGCATCTTCCGCTAAGGTTGGTTTAAGTAGTAACCTTTTCGTTTCAAATAGTTTATATTGACGCATTCAATTTGGTTTTTTTCAAATTAGCTAGTAAGGTCGCAGCCATTAGTGGTGGCTTGGACTAGCAATTAACTTCAAAAGTATATGGGGGTATGCAATTGCATATAGCACAGTTGGGTATAGTTGCTTTATTAATTGTTTGATGTAAAGATTATTGTAAAAGGCGTAGTATTGAGCCATTTTTTCGAAAACGTTCTAAGTTGATTTACTTTTAATTTTTGTTGTATTCTCAGTTTTTCAAAATACAGATCCGGATTATCTTTAAAGAGTAGTCCTTTCCCTAAAAGTTCAGTTCTGCTACTACCGAAACCTAAGCTTTTTTGTGCTTCTACAATAGCGCTTATTTCACTTTTTTTAGCCCTTATTAAATCTTCCGGGCTAATTCGTTTTTTTATCAACTTTTCTATTTTATCTACTATGAATTTATGTATTTGAGTAGAATCTTTACGATCTAAGAATTTTGTTTCTATATAAAACTGTCCAGCAACCCTATGCATATCAGTATTTGCCTGACTGCTGACTTCAGATAGAGGAAGTCCATTTTTGGATTTAAAAACATTGTTTAAATGTGCCGCCAGTAGACTAAGAGCGGCATCATCTTTTAATGTCCATTCTGGGACAGCCCAATAAAAAAGAATTGTATTTAAAGAGTCTTTTGGGTGGGGAGCTTTCATGGAAATACGCTTGCTAGTTTGTAAAACAGGCTTAGAAAAGAGTATCGGTTGTTTCTTTTTTGATTTAACCTTGCTGAAGTAATGCTGGACTAATTTTTTTACTTTGACTTTATCAAAATTTCCAACTACGAAAAGCACAATGTTTTCAGAATAGATAATTTCATTATACCGTTGCCTAAACTCTTTTAGGGAAAAAGCCTTGTTATTTTCTACCGTACCATAGCCATTTGCAGCATAGGGATGTCCTTTACCGAAGATGCCTTCTTGTATTGCTAAACTTCCTTCAGCGCTCCACCTGGGATTTTTTTGGCATTTCTTTTAATTTCTGCTAATACTCTTTTTCTTTCATTTTCAACACGTCTTTCGGTAATTCTATTTGCGCCAGCAATTAACCTTCCCGAGGCTACCTCCAAGGCAAGTTCAATACCTTCGGGAACGACTTCCACGTAAAATCTAGAGAAGTCTTTCTTTACCTGTGCATTACTTCTTTTTAGGTAGTGATTCAAATATTTATTTCTCTTAATAGAATCTATTTTACTGTATGGCATTACGTGTTCAAAAAAATGTTGCATGCCGTATTGCTCTGGACGATCCATTGAAGTTCCATTTTTTATCCAAAATTCTACGGAAACCCGACTTACGTTCTTATCTGGTTGAAAAATTACCTCTAAACCATTTGGCAGGGTGAAATAGTCGTATTTTAAGTGCAAGGAATCAATTTGAGCTGTAGTATTGAAGCCTACCACTAGAAAGAAAATAGCGTAAAGGGTTCTCATTTTATTGGTTTTTGTTTACATATTGATAGGAATATTCTTTTCCTGTTACAGTTTAGCCCGGAAAAATGATACACAACGGTTCGGCTCGTATGTTTACAGCCGGTAGGTACAATCCGCAATGCAAGGCCTTATTCGACGGGATCGTTTTAAAGGGAAAGAGTAAAACCAGGCCCCTCACTGCCGTAAGTAATACGCGTATCAAACAGGCCTTTGGTAGTGCCAAATCAGGCCTACCGTATGATGAAAATTATAGCGATAAATTAAGGTAGAATAGCGTTGTTTTTTAGCTCAGTTCTTTATTGGGTGTAGTTTTTTTATTCGGTCAGTCTATTTTTCAAGTCCATTCGTTCGTGCAGAATTCTTGTGATCTCAATAGGTTGGTTTTCAACTGTTCGGTAGAAAATAATATGTCGATTTGCTTTGAACCCGAACAGGTCGTCCGCTATTTCGGGATATTTTTTTCCAATCGATGGATTCTCGGCAATCTCTTGACACAATTCCATTACTTGGGAGTAATATTTGTCGGCTTGCTGTTCCGACCATTTGTAAACGGTGTAGTTCCAAATTCTGCTTAAGTCATCAACCGCTTTTTTTGTCAGGTTGAATTTAGCCATTTGAGTGTTTAGCGGCCTTCAATTCCTTTAAGTGATCTTCCCAATCAAAGTCGTGGGCGATTCCACTGTCGATTCCTTCCTGGATGGCATTTTTCAGGGCAATTGCTTTGCTTTCCTCATTTTCGAGTAATCTAAGTCCAGCGCGTATGACTTCGCTCACATTTTTATATCTGCCAGCAGAAACTTGACTACTAACGAATTGATCAAAATAGGCTCCGAGTGATATGGATGTATTTTTCATCTGTAGCTTTTAAGTCAAATTTACCAATAATTGGTAACTATCACAAATTATACCTAACTTGTTTTACACGTGTAAAATACCTCCACATACCCCTAATCGGTATAAACACCAACCCGTTAGTTCACCTCAAAACTCCCGGTCAATCCCTTTTCGGAACTGCCACCAACCATTACCCGAAACTCCCCGGGCTCTACTACCCATTCGTAATTGTGGTCATAGACGCCCAGCTCCTTATCCGTCAAGGTGAAGCGTACTGTCTGGGAAGCACCGGAAGCCAGGGCTATTTTTTGGAAACCTTTGAGTTCCTTTACAGGCCGTACCAGACGGGACACGGGGTCGTGCAGGTACAATTGTACCACTTCTTCTCCGGCGCGGCTACCACTATTGGTTACCGTAACCGCTACCTGTACGTTCCCTTTATCGCTGGCATCCACTAGTAAATTGCTGTAATCAAAGGTGGTGTAGCTCAGCCCATGTCCAAAAGGGTAGAGGGGGCTATTCTCTTCATCGGCATAATGGGACCAGAAGACATTCCCTTCGTAGTTTACAGGTCGTCCCGTACTGTAGGCATTGTAGTAAATAGGCACTTGCCCCACACTTCGCGGAAAGGTCATGGGCAGTTTACCACTGGGATTCTCATCGCCAAATAGTACCTGTGCAATGGCATTGCCGGACTGGCTGCCCAGATGCCAGGTTTCCAAAATAGCAGGAATATGGGTGGCCTCCCAGGGTAAGGCCAGGGGTCGCCCGTTCATCAATACCAGGACAATGTTTTTGTTCACCGCATAGACCGCTTTGAGCAATTCCTGCTGCAATCCGGGCAGGTCGAGCTGGGTTCTACTTCGGGATTCCCCACTCATAAAGCCGTGTTCGCCCAGCACCATCACTACCACCTCGGCATTTTTGGCGGCAGCAACCGCCTCTTCCATTCCTGAAGCATCTGTTTCATTAATTTTTACATGTTGTAGGAAACTTGCTTCCAGAAACACTTTAGGCCCCTGGACAAATTGATAGTCTTTGGTAATGGCATCCATCCCTTCCAAGACAGAAACCGCAGTGTTGTTTTCGGAGGCCAGCCGCCAGCTGCCCAAAGGGCTATCCTTATCATCTGCAAGATCGCCGATTACAAGTATCCCCTTTTGATCTTTAGGTAAGGGCAGCAGATTGCCCTCGTTCTTTAGCAGAACCATGCTCTTTTTGGCCATCTCCAACACCCCGGCCTGGTGGTCGGGATGGTAAATGCGTTCTTTTTCCCGTTCCGGGTCAGAATATTTATAGGGATCGTCAAAGAGCCCCAATTCCATTTTCACCTTGAGAATACGACCTACGGCTTCATCGATTTTCGCTTCGTCTACTTTGCCAGCTTGTACCAGCCCTACCAGATTTTTAACGTAAGAGCCGGAAGCCATATCCATATCCGATCCGGCATTTACCCCGATCGCTGCGGCATGGGTAGAATCTTTGGCGTGCCCATGGGCGATCATCTCAGCTACGGAGCCCCAATCCGAGACAATAAAGCCTTCAAAGCCCCATTTGCCTTTTAGGATCTCGCGTTGCAACTCGGCATTCCCGGTAACGGGTATCCCATTCAGCAAGTGAAAACCATTCATAAAAGTTTTAACCCCGGCGTCTACGGCCGCCTTAAAGGGAGGAAATACCCGATTGTAGAGCGTGTAGGTACCGATGTCTACGGTATTGTAATCGCGCCCTGCTTCGGCAAAGCCATAGCCCGCAAAATGTTTGGCACAGGCAGCAATGGTATTGATCGCGGAAAGATCATTGCCCTGAAAACCGTGTACCCTTGCGGTAGCAATTTTAGCGCCTAGATAGGGGTCTTCCCCTCCGCCTTCCATAACACGTCCCCAGCGCGGATCATAGGAAATATCCACCATCGGTGCAAAGGTCCAATGTATCCCTTCCGCTGCTGCCTCGTTAGCGGCAATTGCGGCCGATTTTTTGATGAGTTCCAGATCCCAGCTTGCCGCTTCTGCCAAGGGAATAGGCGCTAGTGTTTTTTGTCCGTGAATTACATCCAGTCCAAAGATGAGGGGGATCCCGAGGCGACTTTCTTTCACCACGATTTCCTGTAACTTTCGGGTTTCTTCCGCACCACGCACGTTCAACATGGAACCTACCCATCCCTTTTTCAGGTGTTCGTATTTGGTTGCCGCACTTCCACCCTGCGGTGCAGGGCCTGTAGCATCATAAAAACCACTGTACAGGTTCATTTGGCCTATTTTTTCCTCCAAGGTCATTTTGGCGAGTAAGGCATCAATCTCTTGGTCCATAGTGGACTGGGCCATTAAAAGTGTAGTGCTCATAAGACATAAAACAATTGCAGCAACTTGGCGATACATAGTTTGTAATTTATGGTTGTAGCGCACAAGATACGATCTCGAATTCAACTGGGAAAGAAGTGGAACTGGTTTTACAAGGTTGATAACTTCGGAATTCTTTTCCCGGAAATACGGTACGCTTTTAACCGTACTTCTTAGTTTTGGAGGCACAATTTTTTCGCTATGAAGAACCGAAAAGCACAACTGGAAGCGCTCGATCGTTTATTGAGCATAATGGACGAATTACGGGAACAATGTCCCTGGGACAAAAAACAAACCTTGCAATCCCTACGGCATTTGACCATTGAAGAGACGTATGAGCTGGGCGATGCTATCCTGGATAATGATCTGGAGGAAGTGAAAAAAGAGCTGGGCGACCTCCTGTTGCATATTGTGTTCTATGCCCGTATTGGTTCGGAAACGAACGATTTTGATATAGCCGATGTAGCGCATACCATTTGTGAGAAATTGATACGCAGGCACCCGCATATCTATGGCGACGTGCATGTAGAAGACGAGGCGGACGTAAAGCGTAACTGGGAAAACCTGAAACTGAAAGAGGGAAAGAAAAGTGTATTGGAAGGGGTACCCCAAAGTTTACCCGCATTAGTAAAGGCAAATCGTATCCAGGAGAAAGTAGCAGGTGTCGGATTCGATTGGGAGCAGCCGGAACAGGTGTTTGAAAAACTGAAGGAAGAGTTGGGCGAATTACAGGAAGAAATAAAAACCGGAAATTCTGAAGCAGTGGAAAATGAGTTTGGCGATGTGTTGTTCTCCATGGTGAATTACGCTCGTTTCCTGGGTGTGAATCCGGAGAATGCCCTGGAACGTACCAACAAAAAGTTTATTGGACGGTTTCAATATCTGGAAAATAAAGCCAAAACAAAGGGGAAAAGCCTGAAAGAAATGACGCTAGCGGAGATGGATGTGTTTTGGGAGGAAGCAAAAGCCCTGGCGGGTAAATCGCAAAATACCAATGGCAACTACCAAGGTTGAAAGCATTAAAAAGAGCGTGCAGGGAAGTAGGACCAAGAGCACAGCAACAAGAGAATGGAGAAAAGAAGTAAGAGAAAAGCGAATAGTCAATAAACTGAGAATTAAGAACAAAAAACGTCTGGCTACTACCTCCAATAGCTAGCAACATACACACTACACCCTTGTCAGTACAACAGTATACCAAAGAATTTCCGTACAACTTAAAACTGGCCACTCCTGTAGTTCTGGGCATGCTGGGACATACATTTGTAGCCTTTGCGGACAACATAATGGTGGGGCAGTTGGGGACAGCAGAACTGGCCGCAGTATCTCTGGGGAACAGTGTTGTCCTGATTTTTATGTATGTGGGAATTGGCTTTTCTACTGCCATTACTCCTTTGGTGGCAGAGGCTGATGGGGCAGGGAAGCCAATGGAAGCGAAAAAGGTTTTAAAACACGGTATTTTGCTTTGTATTTTCTTGGGGCTTCTCCTTTTTGGACTGATCATGGCGTGTAAGCCCCTGCTGTATCTGGCAAAACAGCCTGAAGAAGTGGTAGCGTTGGCCGTACCCTACCTGAATCTGATCGCTTTTTCTATAATTCCAATGATCATTTTTCAAGCCTTTCGGCAATTTTCGGAAGGGATGTCGCAGACCCGTCTTCCTATGTACGCCACTATCCTGGCCAATGTGCTTAACGTGGTGCTTAACTACTTATTGATCTTTGGTACGTTTGGCTTTCCCAAAATGGGGATCATAGGAGCGGCTATTGGCACCTTAGTAGCGCGTTTTGTTATGCTGGTATATCTCTATTTGCTTTTGTATTTCAAGAAGACGTTCAGGGATTTTGTCACCGGTTTTAACTTCAGGAAAATGGAACGCCTAGTGTTTAAAAAATTAGCGAATCTAGGATTCCCTTCTTCCCTCCAGGTGTTTTTTGAGGTAGCTATTTTCACCGCCGCTGTTTGGTTGAGTGGTGTACTGGGCAAGAATGCGCAGGCGGCCAATCAAATTGCGCTGAACCTGAGTAGTATGACTTACATGGTTGGTGTAGGGCTGAGTGTTGCGGCCATGGTACGGGTAGGGAACCAGAAGGGGCTTCAGGATTTTGCGGAATTGCGACGGATCGGGAAATCAGTGTTTTTCCTCACCTTGGTTATAGAAATCATTTTTGCTACCCTATTCCTTTTAGGCAAGGATTGGCTGCCAACGCTTTATTTGGATGTGGATGACCTGGCCAACCAAAAGGATAACCTGGAAGTGATCGCCCTTACGGCTCAGCTACTCCTGATAGCAGCCTTTTTTCAGATATCTGACGGTATTCAGGTAGTGGTATTGGGCGCATTACGGGGTATTCAGGATGTAAAGATCCCCACCTTAATTACCTTTATCGCCTATTGGCTTATTGGGTTTCCTATTTCCTATTATCTGGGCCTGTATACGCAATTAAAAAGTATAGGGATCTGGATTGGTTTGCTCACCGGGCTTACGGCTTCCGGACTTATGTTGTATCTTCGATTCCATATCCTCACCAAAAAATTGATCTTGAATTAAATACAATGGAACTACCCAAATTTCTACTGGGCGATAACACAGACTTTCCCGATGGGATCTATATTGTCCATACTGAATATCCACGTTTTATCATCAATTTGGAGAACGATGAGGTAGAATGGTTGGAAGCATTTTCTCAGGAAGATGAAAAAGAATTGGCGACCGAAGCTGAGAACCTGATCGCCGCTGCTACTGCTTTTTATGACCGGGAGGTATCCCGATATGATATCTGATGTTTTTAGAACCCCTTATACAACTGGACGAGCAATTGTTTGTTTTCCTCAATGGATTAGGAACTCCCGTGTGGGATGGTTTTTGGCTTTTTATGACGAAAACCAGAAATTCTTTTCCCCTTTATCTCCTTTTGTTGGTTTTGAGCTACCGTTTTTTTGGAGGTAAAGGGACTTTGGTGATTTTAGTGGCGGTCGCCCTTCTGATCACCTGCACGGATCAGCTTTCTAATTTCTTTAAATACGGGGTACAGCGGCTACGGCCTTGTCACGATCCGGATATAAGCGGTGCAATGCGTTTGGTGAAATCGTATTGTGGCGGCCAGTATGCCTTTTTTTCGGCCCATGCCGCCAACTCCTTTGCAGCAGCTTCTTTTTTCACAGCGCTATTTGTAAAAAAGTGGCCTTGGTTTACGGGATTATTGCTACTATGGGCAGTGATTGTGGCCTATAGTCGTATCTATATTGGGGTGCACTTTCCATTGGACGTAATCGTTGGGGCTTTGATAGGATCACTATTTGGTTGGGTATTTGCCAAGTTGTATATCTTTGCGCTTCATAAAATTGGGGCATGATTTCCACAACCCGGTACTGGTTTTTAGTGGCGTTGGTTCTATTGGTGTATATCGCCGGATTGTTCGTTACTTTATTCGAGAATGACTCCGCACAATTTGCGGTGATGGCCATGCGCATGGTTCAGGAAAATGATTTTCTTCACCTTTTTAAGGGGCCTGAGGAATACTTGGATAAACCCCATCTGCATTACTGGTTAGCGGCCTTATCCTTTAAGCTTTTTGGTATCAATGATTGGGCGTATCGTATCCCGGGATTACTGGCTACCTTACTTGGGGCCTACAGCTGTTATGGATTGGGTACGTTAATGTATAACAGTGCTATAGGAAGGTTTTCCGCGCTTATCTTCCTTACATGTCAAACCATTGTCCTGGGCGCCATAGATGTTCGTACAGATGCGGTGTTGACCGGATTTACCATTTTTGCCATTTGGCAACTGGTAGCCTTTGTAGAAAGAAATAGCCTGGGAAATATCCTCCTGGGTGCTTTGGGTGCCGGACTGGCATTTTCCACTAAAGGACAAATCGCATTGTTAGTCATTGGGTTATGTCTGGTATGCCATTTGACCTATACCCGTAAATGGAAGATGGTATTGAACTGGAGAGTGCTTGCGGCACTCGTGGTTTTTGGAGTAGCCATCAGCCCTATGCTATATGCGTATTACCAGCAGTTTGATCTGCACCCGGAAAAGGTGATCCGGGGGCGCGATAATAGAAGCGGGATCTTCTTCATTTTCTGGGAACAGAGTTTTGAGCGCCTAAGTGGGGAAGGGGTTGGAAAAAACAGCAGTGATTTCTTTTTCTTCTTCCATACCTTTTTGTGGGTGTTTTTACCGTGGTCAGTGCTCGCTTTGTTTGGATATTGGTGGCGGGCTAAAGCCTTTATCAAAATGAAATTCATATTCCACCCTCAATTTGAATTTTTAACGCTCGGCGGTATCACCTTGGTTTTCTTTGTGATCAGTTTTGCGCAATTCAAATTGCCGCATTATATGAACATCATGATGCCCTTGTATTCCATTTTAACAGCGTCGTATGTGCACAGTTTGCATCAATATACCAAGAAGGAAGCGATCATCTTTCTACTGGGGGTACAGTACTTTATTTTGGCCGTAGTGTTTATTTTTTCACTTCTGGTTTGTTTTCATGTGTTTAAGTTTGAGCGGCCTTCCGGGTATATTGTCCTGATCGCCACTTTATTGGTTATTGTATACTTCTGTTTAAAACTAGATCCGCCCTACGTACGCTTGATCACCATCTCGGTGTATGCTTCGCTCTTGTTAAATGGGATAATGAACCTGCACTTTTATACGGAACTGCTGGAATATCAAGGAGGGTCTGCCATGGCTAAAAAGGTAAAGGATGCGGATATACCGGTAGATCAGATCTATAAAATATCGGACCGTCATACCTGGGCTCTGGATTTTTACAATCGTAAACCGGTGCAAATCATTTCGGTAAAAGCGTTACAGAAAAAGGATACTGCCTGGGTGTACGTCAATGATCGGGAACTGGAGCGTTTACAAGAAGCTGGCTTGGATTGGAAGGAGCAGATAACCGTAGATCAATTTCGCATCACACGCTTACAACTCAAATTTCTTGAGCCTAATACACGATATAAAAAGCTCAATAAAATGCATTTATTACGCCTGGAGTAAGGGCTTTTGAAATGCAACCGCTACTGTGGGTTTCGTTTAGGCTTTTATTTCCGTGTGACCAAAAGCAAGGTTTTTGCAGATTTTCATCCTTGGTTTATAAGGGAAATGAAGCCAAATTTACAATTGACCTCGTATGACAGTTTTCGCTTGGCGAAAAATTTTTTGTCCTTTAGGGATGCTCTTTTTTTATTCATTTCCAAATGTTCCGATGATGAACTTCAACCCGGATGTTTTCAGGAAGATGGCAAGAGAGTTATTGCAACCATTACGGAAGCCGAAGGGACCATACGACCACCCCGAGTTTTTTGCCCTAACGCCTTCACTATGGCGCCGGAGGAAAAAACAGATAGCCGCCGCTTAGGGGCTTTTTTCCCTGTAATCTGGCCAATGAATTTCAAATCGAAAACAGCAGCGTCATATTCAGATTTGTACATGAATCCTTTGATACGGAGGATATCTGCGCTGACTTTTTTGACATTACCGCAATTCGGTATTTCGATCCATAACCGGGGTATTCGCGCCTTTTAACGCTATGGTAGATCAACAGGTTTCAAGCGCAGGCTTTTTTAAATGATATCCTATTCCAAATAATGACACCAGTGCGGAGATCATGAAGAAGACAAAACTGATTCCTATTGCCGTATCGGCGGCAAGGCCCAACCATTTTGCCCCGTATAAAAAAGTGATTTCCCGGCTGCCAATACCCCCGATGGTAAGGGGGATGACCGATACTACCGAGGAGATCATGAAAATAAATAGGTAGGCCATACCATCAGCTGTAATGTTTAAGGACTGTATGATGCAAAGCACAGCAAGTACCTGGATCCCCTGCAGCATTGCGGAGTAGCCACAGACCTTCCAAAACACAGGAAGGATATATAAAAATCCTTTTTTGGTAATCCACCAAAAAACCAATAGGCCTAAAGGAATGGCGGCCAGTGCTATTCCTTGCCACGCTTGTAACCAGGGATGGGTTAAGAAACTCATGAAGAGCAAGGCATAGATCAAGATAAAAAGCATCCCGTTCAATCGGTCTAAAAGCAAAACCGCCACTACTCTTTTGGTTCCGGATTGAAATTTCTTTTGAATAACATAGCCTTTGTACGCATCTCCCCCTATTCCTCCCGGGAGAAATAGATTGTAAAACATACCCAACAAATAGAGCTTCAGATTACTGATCTGAGTAAGGGGTACTCCTATGGTATGAAAGAGCAGATTTAACCGAAAGGCGTTCAAAATCTTAGAGACTACAAACAACAAAAGGGCCATCAGCAACCATAAGGGGTTAGCAGTGCGCAATACCCGGAGTACATCCTGAAACTCAATTTTGGTAAAGATGAAATAGAGCAGCAGTAGACTAACTAAAAATTTTACTGCGGTGGTCAGGTGTTTACGCTGTTTTTCCCTCACCGATAGTAATTTTCTTAATGCGATAGGGCCGTTTAGACTGGGACTCGTAGTAGGTGCGGATCAATAACTCCATGACAATACCAATCGTAAACAACTGGATACCCCCCAGAATGAACATCATACCAAAAATTAGTAGTGGCCGTGTACCAATGTCCTGACCAAAACCAAACTTCACGACAAGCAGATACAATTCAATAAAGACGCCCAGGATGATAAGCCCTACTCCAAAAATTCCGAATAAATGAATTGGGCGTTGAAAATATTTACGAATAAACAACAATAGCATCATGTCTGCGACTACTTTAAAAACCCGCTCTAAACCATATTTTGATTTACCGGCATGGCGGGCATGATGTTTTACCGGAACCTGTTGGATCTGGGCTCCTTCCAAATGTGCCAGCAAGGTAATAAACCGATGCATTTCCCCATATAAATTGAGCCCTTTGGCAATTTCTTTGGTAAATACCTTTAAGGCGCAGCCATTATCTTTGATATCCAGTTTCGTAACACGGCGTACTAAAAAGTTAGCAATTTTAGACGGTATTTTTTTTACAAGGGAATCCTTTCTTTTTTGTCTAATACCCGTTACCAGATCATATTCCCCACGTAGAGCGTATTCTAACATTTTGGGAATATCAGCGGGATCGTTCTGGAGGTCGCCATCCATAGTAATGATATATTCCCCCTCGGCAAAATCGATTCCTGCGGCTAAAGCCAGGCTTTGGCCGTAATTCTTTTTGAGTTCAATTAGGACCACTTTATCATCCTTCATTTCCTTAATTAAGCGTTTTGTATGATCTACCGAAAAATCATCTACATACACGATTTGGTAGGTATACCCTTGAAGATTCTCATGAATTTTTTGGGTAAGTAATACTACATTATCCTGCTCATTGTAAAGTGGTATTACGATTGAAAGAAGGGCATTGGTTACAGGAGACATGCTAGATGTTTAGGTCCGCGTAAATTTAGTTTTTTTTGATGGTTCAGGAGTTTTTCGTCCGAATCAGTTGTTGTGCTGCTGCATAAGGTGATATCTCCTTGTTTTCGATTTGACGTAGCAATGCCTTAGCTGCTTTTTGCACTACCTCATTTTTGTAAAATTCCTGTTTAAGCAAAGCGGCTACCGTCTGATAAAACCAATTTTTATTTTGACGGATCCTATTCTTTTCAAAATAGCCACTAGCCGCAGTCGTTTTAATGAAGGCCCGGATCATTTCCCAAATCTCCTCAATCCCTCTATTTTCAAGTGCGGAACAACGTGCGACCTTAGGGGTCCAACCGCTTTCCTTTTTGGGATAAAGATGTAATGCCTGTTGAAACTCGCTCATGGCTAGTTTCACGCGATCCATATTTGTGCCGTCTGCCTTATTGATTACTACGGCATCTGCCATTTCCATAATACCGCGTTTAATCCCCTGGAGTTCATCTCCCGCCCCAGCTAGTTTTAATAGCAGGAAGAAATCTACCATGCTATGCACCGCTATTTCACTTTGTCCTACCCCAACAGTTTCTACTAATAGCACGTCAAAACCAGCAGCTTCGCACAAGATCATTGTTTCTCGGGTTTTTCGGGCTACACCGCCTAAAGCATCGTTGGCAGGAGAAGGCCGAATGAAAGCGTTGGTATGCCGCGCCAGGGTTTCCATTCGGGTTTTATCGCCTAAAATACTTCCCTTGGTCAGTGAACTGGAGGGATCTACGGCAAGAACGGCTACTTTTTTTCCTTGATTTACAAGATGCATACCGAAGGTTTCTATAAAGGTGCTTTTTCCTACTCCCGGTACACCGGTAATACCGATCCGTATACTGGCGTTAGGATGGGAGAGACAGTTTGCCACCAGACGTTCCGCGATCTCAAAGTGAGCAGGTTGGGTACTTTCAACCAAAGTTATCCCACGGGCTAAAGTCGCCTTATTCCCTTCCCGGATACCTTTAAAAAGCAGTTCCGATGAGGGGAATTCCATTCTTCGCGCTTTTATCCGTTTCTGCTGGTTGGAAATATGATTACTGCCTTTAGTCAAACCTTTTAGGATATCTTCTGCTAAAATAGGAAGTTTTAAAGTAGGGATTTAAAAAGCATAGGTGCATTCATTTGCCGTCAGATTTCACAAAAATTTAATGAAATACCGTAGTGGAGAACCGGGGTCAAATGATAACTTGAATGTTTAAATTTTTTAGAAACGATGAAAACTATTTTTGAGACCAGCGCTACGAACACCGGAGGCAGGGCCGGGCACGTTCAATCGGATGACGGAGTGATCGATTTTACTATTAAAATGCCAAACACCCAAGGCAATCAGCCTCCCGGCACCACGAACCCTGAGCAGCTCTTTGCAGCTGCATACGCTACCTGTTTTGCCGGTGCAATTCAGCATGTTGCCAGGGAACAAGGGGTTAAAGATCTTGAAGATTTTCAAGTAACCGCTACCATTTCTTTTAACCAGGATAATGAAGGATTCTTTTTGGAGGCCGTTTTGGATACGTATCTCCCCACTTTAGCTCGTGAAGTAGCAGAACAACTAATTCATCTCGCCCATGAGATTTGTCCCTATAGTAAGGCCACCCGGGACAACATAACAGTGCATTTGAATTTGTTGGAAGACGAGATCTAAAAAAAATTAGCTGCGCCCCTTTGCAATGTCCCACCGGTATATGGTGGGATTTTTGTTAAATTTCGTTAAAGAGTAGCTTTTTTGCCACACTGGATTTTTCCTTCAGTCTTTAAGGTAACTAGAAACTAACCATTTTGATCATAGAACTGGTAGAACAATGTAAGGCCAACGATCGCAGTGCACAAATGGCGTTGTATAAAAAATATGCCAAGGGAATGTTCTGTGTCGCCATGCGGTTTCTAAAGAATGCTGACGACGCAGAAGATGTGCTTCAGGAGGCATTTATTAAGGCCTTTCAGCGCATCGAACAGTATAAAGGGGAAGTGGCGTTTGGCGCCTGGCTTAAAAGAATAGTAGTGAACGGAAGCATTGATTTTTTAAAATCTAAACATCAGCACACTGTACCGCTTGACGAAAGCTATATCCCTATTGCGGAGGAGGGCTGGGAAGTAGAAGATGATATTCGCCTGGAAGAGATTAAAGCGGCTATAGAGCAACTGCAGGAAAAGTATCGTTTTGTAGTGCAATTGTATTTGGTTGAAGGGTATGATCATAGTGAAATTTCCGAAATACTGGCAATTTCTGAAACCGCTTCCCGCACGAGACTGTTACGAGGTAAAGGACAATTAAAAGAACGATTGAAGCACAAAAGTTATGGGACAGGATCTTAGAAAGTTATTTGAGGAAGAGCGAAAGAAAGAACCATTTGCCATGAAACAAGGGCATGAGGAACGTTTTCTGGAGCGTTTGGAGGAGGAACTTCCCACAACCGCAAAAAGGCAACCTGTTTATTTTTGGTGGAGCATTGCGGCTACAATCCTGCTCCTGGTGGCAACGAGTGTAGTGGTCTTCCGCAGCACACCTGCTTTTGATACCCAACCCTCAACTACGGTAGTCGATAAAGGGGAAATATCCTCTCCAAAGAAGGAAAAGATCAGTTTAGGAGATCTTTCTCCTGACTTGCAAAAGGTTGAAAATTATTACGTAGCAACTATTAATTATGAGATTTCCCGGTTACAAGTTTCGGAGGAAAATAAAGGCTTAGTGGATGGCTATTTGGAGCAACTGGACGTACTGAACCAGGAGTACATGACCTTAAATGAGGAGCTCAACACCATCGGACCTAATGATGAGACCATATCTGCCTTAATTCAAAATTTACAATTGCGATTGCAACTGTTGCAAAAGTTGAAGGAAAAACTAAATCAATTAAAATCATCAGAAAATGAACAGGAAACCACTATTATTTAGCCTCGTACTGGCACTAATGTTACTAAGTACGGGTTTTTCTCAAAAAAAGACCGAGACCTACAAGGAGGTTTTTAACGTGGGGAAGGACGCGGTACTGGAGTTGAACACCAGCCACTCTGATATCGAATTTGAAACCTGGGACAAGAATCAGGTGGAAATTGTGGCCACCGTTACCCTCGAAGGGGCAAGTGAGGAAGAAGCCAATGACTATTTTGAATCAAGCCCTTTCGAAATTGTAGGGAACAGCAAGGAAATTGAAGTAAGCACCTCCGATCGTAATTCATGGAATTTCATTGTTGGAGATACGGATTTTGATTTTGATTTCAATTTTGATGTGGAACCTTTCTTCATGGATTTAGAAATCCCGGATTTACCGGAATTAATGGTTATCCCGGAAATGACCGTTTTACCTCCTATGCCTCCGATCCCACAAACAGGATTTGATTATGGTCGCTATAAAGAAGAGGGGGAATCGTATTTGAAAGAATGGAAAAAAGAGTTCGAAAAAGGCTATGGTAAGGAATACAAGGAACGTATGGAAGAATGGGGTAAGCGGGTGGAAGAGCAGGCCAAAGCATGGGAGGAAAGAAATGCGAAGCGTTTGGAAGAGCGTGAACGCCGATGGGAAGAACGCGCGGAAGCCATGGAGAAGCGTCAGGAAGAGTTAGAACGCAAACGTGCTGAAGTGGAGCGTAAAAGAGAAGAAGCCATGGAAAAACGAGAAAAAGAACGGCAGCGTCTTATAGAGAAGCGAAGTATTCGTATTTCGAGAGATGATGGTCAACCGAATATTTTCTACTACTCATCGGATGGAGAAAACAAAAAGTATAAGGTTAAAAAGTCGATCAAGATCAAGATGCCGAAATCAGTTCGGTTAAAGATGAATGTGAAACACGGCGAGGTAAAGCTGGCCGCTACTACCCGAGATATTAATGCAAGCTTGCGGTATGCAAGCTTGCTGGCTTCTACGATAGAAGGTTATAATACCCGTATTAATGCTTCCTACTCTCCTGTTGTGGTCACCCATTGGAACTACGGAGAGCTGAAAACGGATTATTCTGAACGGGTAAATCTCAAGGAGGTGGGCGAACTTCTTTTGAACTCGGTGGCATCCAATATCGTGATTGAAAAGTTGAACAGCAAAGCCTCCCTTACCACCAACCTGGGAAAACTATCGATTAACGCGATCAATCCTGGTTTTTCCGATGTGAAGGTTTTCGTAAAAAATGGGGAGGTACTATGTAAA
The DNA here is from genome assembly GCA_038750505.1 of Bacteroidota bacterium. Taxonomy (GTDB): domain Bacteria; phylum Bacteroidota; class Bacteroidia; order Flavobacteriales; family Flavobacteriaceae; genus Croceivirga. Next base: position 162,785 of record JBCDHD010000005.1, read on the forward strand.
GTACCCAATGTGCCGGTTTCCTTTTATTTGAATGGTACAAAATCTAGAATTGATTACCCTGCTGATGTAACCATGAACCGATTGACAGACCTGGATAATGTTATTCTAAAAGGATTTAGAGTAAAAGAGAATTCAGGAAAGGTGATCACCATTGATTCCAAATACAGTGATGTTGTGCTCAAAGAGTAAATTTATACTGCTTTTCCCAAATCCAAATCCTTTGCTAAGACCTGCTCCCTAATGCGCAACCTCTTCCTTCAGATATTCTTTAAAATTTTCTTTAAATCGGTTTAATCTTGGTATGGATACCGCTCGTATATAGGAATTATCGGGATTGTTCCGCTCAAAATCCTGGTGATACCCTTCGGCCTTCCAAAATTTTTCGAAAGGCTCCACCTGAGTAACAATAGGCTGATCATACACATTTTCAGATTCCAGGAGTTTGATATAGTCTTGGATCATTGCCTTTTCATTATCGTTCTTGTAAAACGCAATAGATCGGTATTGTGCTCCGCGATCAGGCCCCTGTCGGTTTAGGGTAGTGGGGTCATGTGACCCAAAAAATACCTGTACAAGCGCTAAAAAGGAGATTTCCTGAGGATTGTAGTACACCTCCACGGCTTCTGCATGTCGGGTGCGCCCGTAGGCTACCTGCTCATAGGTAGGATTTTCTTCAGATCCCCCGGAATACCCTGATACCACTTCTTTCACTCCCTTAACGCTTTCAAAAATGGCTTCAACACACCAGAAACAACCACTTGCGAAATAGGCGGTTTCATATTGTTGTAATTGTTCCGGGGAGTATATTTCCTTTTCCGGAAGCAGGTGCTCTGCCAAGGCAGGTTTAGTTTCCTTTTGGAATGTTTGGCAACTTGTAAAAATAAAGAAGAGCGTTGCCACTACTGTTATTTTCGTCATTATCCTTCGTTTTGCATTTTAGTAGCGGCAAGTTACCGTTAATTACGAGATGTGAGGTTAAAAAGTGTTAAGGTTTAAACGGTTATGTTTTCTCCTATTTCCAATAATACGAGCTGCTTTTCTTTCGTTTCAAAATAACGTTTGGCTTCCGTTTTGTTAAGCGCTATTGGAGGAAAGGTGTCGTAATGACAGCCTACAACAGTATCACATTTTACAAATTCTGCGGCTACCGCTGCATCTTCGTACCCCATAGTGAAATTGTCTCCCACCGGTAGGATAGCCAAATCCAAATTGGGACAAGTATCGGGTATCAGTTTCATATCCAGGGTTAGGGCCGTATCACCGGCGATATACACACATTTGTCTGCGTTCCAAAGGACAAATCCTCCGGGATTTCCACCATAGGTGCCATCCGGCAAGACGCTGGAATGGATGGCGTTAACATACTTAACTGTGCCAAAATCAAATACTTTCTTGCCCCCGTGATTGAGCGGGTGGCCCTTTATTCCTTTTTCACCATACCAGCTTACAATCTCGTAGTTGGAGACAATAAGCGCATTGGGATTGTTTTTAGCTATTTGTTCCACATCCAATACATGGTCCTGATGACCGTGGGTAAGCAGTATATAATCTGCCTTTAGGTCGTTGATCTTTATGTGATCTGCTAACGGATTAGCACTGATAAAAGGGTCTACTACAATATGTTTTTCTTCGATTTCGACAACAAAGGCGGCATGGCCGAGATAGGTAATTTTCATGGGTTTAGGATTTCAATATAGTTGTAGGAAATTACAAAATTCCTAAGCTTTTCAATATCTTTCTTTAAACTTTCAAATTGGAGCAATACCGTCTGACCGCCTTATTTTTTAAAGCAAATCAGGGCCAACCCTTGCAAGTACTTGACAAGTCGATTTTGGTGAGCCAATACTGCCCGTTGGACCTTTCTATGGAAAATACCGAACTAAGTACCGTTGCCATCTCTGACCCGGATAACTGCCAGAACTATATTGATACAGTATTGGCCAGGAATTCTGCGGTAGTTGCCTATGGGGGATACCTCGAAAAAAGAAGACTTTACGCCCTTTCGGAACGCTTTGCAGAAGGAGGATCACGAGACATTCATTTGGGTCTGGATTTTTGGTGTGCTGCCGGAACTGCCGTACTATGTCCCCTCCAAGGAAAAGTGCATAGTTTTGCGAACAATGCAGACCATGGAAATTACGGGCCAACAATTATCCTGGAACATCAGCTGGGAGAATTACAATTTTATTCACTTTACGGGCACTTATCTCTGGAGTCCTTAGATCATATCTATCCCGGAAAAGTTTTTGATCAAGGGGATGTCCTTGCTACAATAGGTGCCACTGCTATTAATGTGGGGTATGCCCCTCATTTACACTTTCAGCTTGTTCTTGACCTGGGTAGCCACAGCGGCGATTACCCTGGAGTTTGTGCCGAAAAAGAACTTGAATTCTATAAAAATAACTGCCCGAATCCTTATTTTCTTTTAAAGTTTCCCTAAGCCGTTATCGATGAAATACATCTCAATTCGGTATGCTGTTCATCGAACTAAAAACGCTTATCGATGCTTTTTTACACTTTATCTGACTTTAGGTTTTTAATCGAAAAATTACTGTTGCACAGCGAGTTAAATCTGGCTTAGGCATGCCCTGGGGATACCTTTACTATGTAAAAAGACCCCAAGTCATGAAAGCAATTTTAACCTACATTTTCATCATTTTAATCGGAACTTCAGCTATGGCACAAGAGGAAATAAAGGTGCCTACTCAGCCAGAAACGGTTAACCTTACCATCACTATCAAAAAGACTACTGTTAGCGAAGGTTCTGTTGCACGTTTATACCTTTTTAAAAATTCCCGGGTTAAAAAAGCATTAGCTTTTAAAACAAAACGCAACCGACCTAAGATGGCATAATGCTATACGTGTTTAGTTTAATCTATTCCCGGTTGTTTTAGGGTGTAGTTTAATGCTTTCTTTTCGTCGACTACCATCCGCTTCACATCGCGTAAAAGTGCTTTCGCATCATAAATAATACCATCTTTAACAGTATACTTCACACCACCTACACGTACTACTTCATTTTTTTTTGTTAAACGAATTGCTCCTGTGCCGTACAATACCTTTAAGTTTTTGAGCGGGTTTTCTTCCACAATAACAAAATCGGCCAACTTGCCAACGGCAACGGTTCCAATTTCCCCTTCTACCCCTAATGCTTGAGCCCCATTTAGGGTAGCGCTCTTAATTATTTCCAACGGATGAAATCCTGCTTCCCGAAGTAATTCCAGTTCCCGGATGTAGGCAAAGCCATAAAGCTGGTATATAAACCCGGAATCACTACCGGTGGTCACACGTCCTCCTCGGTTCTTATACTCGTTGATAAAGGTCATCCAAAGTTGGTAGTTTTCCTTCCAGGCTACCTCTTGTTCGGTACCCCAATCGTGCCAATAGGAACCATGGCTTATTTTACTGGGCATGTAAAAGGTCCAGAGCGTAGGCAGCGTATAATCTTCATGCCATTCAGCACGTCTGGCCCGCTGTAGGTCCCTGCTTGCTTCATAGATATTAAATGTGGGATCAATGGTAAAATCCAGTTCTAGTAATTCGTCCATCACAGCATTCCAATGTTCGGAATAGGGGGCCGCAGCCTGTTTCCACAATTTGCCTGCCTCCTCAAAACGATGCTGTTCATTTTGATAGTTGTAATCCAGAGGATAGTTCTGGACGGTTCTGGCATCGAATAATGCTTCCGGTAAGCCATACCAGTGTTCCATAGTGGTAAGTCCTGCACGCGCTGACTCTAGCACATTCCAAAGCGCAACATCCATCTGTGCATGATGACAGGCCGAACGCAATCCCAGTTTTTTATTTTCGTCCAACGCTGCAGCCATAATTTCCGGAGGGGCCCCAAAAAACTTGATACCGTCCGCCCCTTTGGCTGCATTTTCCCGGACCCATTTTCTGGCCATTTCAGGCGTGCTTACAGGAGGATCAGCACCTTGGCCAAAACGAGTATAGGCAAACACCCTAGGGGCAACAATCTCATTATTTTCGCTTTTTTCCTTTAGATCCAAGGTCCAATCTATCCCTCGTCCGCTCGGTTCTCTGATGGTGGTAATCCCATGTGCCATCCAAAGTTTAAAGACGTAATCGTAATCTGCTCCCTGGGAAACACCGCCAATATGCCCATGCATATCTATAAAGCCGGGCAGGAGATACATACCATTGCAATCTAGTTCTTTACCTCCGGCTTGCAGCTGTGGTCGTTTGGCGGGGTCAATAGCTACTCCGGGGTAGCCTACCACCTGAACTGCCACTATTTTATTGTTTTTTACAACAATATCTATAGGGCCACGCGGGGGCGCCCCATTCCCATTGATCAGGGTTACCCCTCTGATTATTAATTGTGGGTATGGGCCTTCACTAAGGCCTTCCTGGGCCAGTAGTGGCGTCCCCAGCAAAGCTACCGTTATCAGAACTATTCTTTTGATCATAACTATTCCGGGATCTGAATTTTATCGCCTAAAAACAGTGCGTTTACAAATAGACGATCGGTCCCATACCACGATCCTCTAAAATTGGGATTATTCGCGAAGAGTACCGCACGGCCACTGCCTACCTTGCTTACTACCAGGACGGCTGAAGGCTTTAAAAACTCTTCCAGATTTTTCTTGGTGATAAAGCCGTCTATATGGGGATCATTTGTATAGCTGGCTACCGTAGCATAGGGGTTTTCGCTGGGTTTAAGCCAAACCGTATTGTTTTTATACACTGGAATTTGGGTGTCCCGATAGCCGAAGGCCAGGGGATGGGTAACGTCCAGGTCTATCTCAAAAATAGCACCACCCACATTCTCCTTCCCTAAGTTTTCCCGAGCCTCTATATAGGGTTTTCTTTCTACTGTTGCCGTGCTGTCCTTGTCTTCTTTGAGCAATTTCTCCTTCACTACTTTTTTGTCAATTGCCCACTTGGTGGCACTTCCAATGGTGATCAGCGTATTACCCTGTTCTACCCATTTCTTTACTTTTTCCAACTGTTTTTTGCTGAAACTATACCTACCCGAAACCATAACCAGTGTATTGTATTTGTCCAACTTAGCCCTATCAAAATTTCGGATGGGAATTTTGGTAATAGGCATGCGCACACGAGTATCCAACAAATGCCATACTTCTCCTGCATCATAAGAACGTACCCCATCTCCAATTAATAGCATTGCCTTAGGGGGTGTGATCGGTTGCACATACCGGCTACCCAGATCAATACCTTTGGCGTTGTATCCGGTACGTACTGCATACATAGGAACGTCAAACGCCTGCTGCGCTTTTTGAACCAGTTGGTAAACAGCATCTGCATCTTTCTGTTGAAGGGAAACCGGGATCACCAAGGCGCCATAATTGAACGATTGCTCTCCTGAGATGGTCTTTGCTGTAAAGGGCTTGAACGATGCCGATACCACTATTTTTTCCTTTTGTAGGTAGTGTAATGCAGCCGGGGCATTATAATCATCATAATCAATGATATAGGCGTAGTCGGTTTTCTGCACGGGGGTAACCTTAACGAGGTCGTCTACCGATTGTAGCTGCTCCCCCAAATTCAGGCTGGACGTCGAAGCATAATCCATATTGTAAAAGTTAGCTACGGACCAGGCAGAAGCATCGTAATATACACTATCCCGATACTTTTCGTAGGTCTCAAAAAAAGTCTGTACCATTCTGTATTGTGGCTGTTTGGTAGGTACCGTATAGCCCTGTGACGACTTGTATACTGCTACTTTGTGTAACAGCAGTTTATCGATGAAGGCTTTTGTGCGGTTTTGGTCATGCCCCTCCTTGAAGGTGTAGCCCTGAATTCTACTTTTAGCTGCATTGCTCAACGCACTTTTGAAGAAATCTTGTTGATACTTGCGGAGGGTAGCTTTATTTTCTACTGCAGCTTTCACTGTAGTCATGCCTGAGACATACTGATTTCGTATCGTAAATGGAAAAGTAATTTCTCCAAATGCTGTTTTTTGCACGTGTCCCCTGGAGCTCGCTTGTTCAAACAGTAAGGCTAAGGCGCCCTGAAGGTCCGGGTATGACGAACCATAACCGGGATAGGTGCCATCAAAGACTTCTTTTGTAAAATAGAAAGAACCGATACTATCGAGCGCTTCGGCAAAGTAGTCTCCAAATAGATTGTTCAGATCTTCATAATTCTCACGAGGCATTATAGGATCTAAGGAGGCATTATCCTTCATGGGTTCGAAGAAATAGCTGCTTTGGGTACCCATTTCATGAAAATCCGTAACCACATTGGGATACCATTGGTGGTACCACGTAAGTTTACCACGACTTTCCGGATGTATGCCCAAGAGCCAGTCACGGTTTAAATCAAACCAATAATGATTGGTACGTCCTCGTGGCCAGTATTCGTTGTGTTCTGCGTCCTGGGGATCGCTAACCAAAGGATTGCCCCGATACATATTCGCCCATTGGGTGTGTCTATCTCGTCCATCCGGATTTAGCACGGGGTCAACAAAAAGTACTGCATTGTTGAGATAGTTTAAAATTTCGGGGTTATTTGATGCCACAAAGGTATATGCGGTCAATAAAGCGGCTTCAGAGGTAGAAGGCTCATTGCCATGTACGCTATATCCCTGGTTTATAAAAATAGGTACCTCATCATAATTGGAAACATTTTGCTCGGGATCTACGAAGGCCAAATGTTGTTGTTTGATGGTATCCAGGTTACGTATATTTTCAGGAGTACTTATGGTTAACATGACCAGTTTCCTCCCCTCATGGGTTTTTCCATATTCTTCAATTGTTGCTCTATCCGATACTTCAGCAAGACGGGTGAAATACGCTACGATCAGGTCATGTCTTGTGTGGTATTCGCCGATGGGATAGCCTAAAAATTCCTCAGGAGAGGGAATGTCTGTAGTAAAGGGTTGGTATTTTTCAAAATAATAGTCCTGGGCAGCTACAGCATGGGTACAGCATACCATGAGTAGGAGTAGTCTTCGTAACATAGTGGTTGATTATAGCGTTCCTCCCTAAATATAAGGCAAACTCCCTAATCCACCGAATTGAATTCTTCAACTACCTCTTCAAAAGTGATCTGATAGTAGGTTCCCCGATCGGTGGCAGCTCGCATTACACTTCCACGGAGTTGCCGTGCCAGGTTGTGAATTAGTTTTAGCCCCAATGATTTGGTATTTTGGGGGCTTACTTCTTCGGGAAACCCGATACCATCATCGCCCAAATACATCTCATAGGTATTTGGCCCTTTTTTTTCGAGCTGTATTTTAATTATGCCCTCACTTTCTCCTGGTATACCATATTTAAGGGCATTCGTTACTGTCTCGTTAATAATAAGGCCCAGCGGTATAACGGTATCTATACTTAGGCTATACTCCCCTAGATTGAGGTCAGCCTTTATATTGTTAGTATTTCCCTTTACGGAACGGATGAGATACCCGCAAAGCTCTTCAACATAAGGCTGCACTGCTATATCTGAGGAGTAGTCATCCCGTTTATACAGCATTTCGTGTACCATGGACATGGATACCACGCGATGTTGACTCCCTTTAATGATATTCTCTATTTTTTCATCTGCCACGGTACGGGATTGAAGGCTTAATAGACTAGAGACCGTTTGCAGATTGTTCTTTACCCTGTGGTGTACTTCCTTCAGCAGTGTTTCTTTCTCTTGTAATTTTTCTTCCAAATCTTGCGTCGAGGTACTATCCTTTTCAGATTTTTGGAAATAAAGCATATTGATCAAGAAAAAACCTGAAAGTACAATCAGCACAATAAAAATCGCTGTACTTGCCCCTTGCCACCAAAATGTTATTGCAGAGGCCAATGCTAAAAAACTCGCAATTCCATTGCTAAGGAAGATATTCCGTTTGGTGATTGAATTTTGCGAATTTCCCTTGACTGATGCCATTTCGAGTTGTTGGTTAGTTAGTTTAGTACGGTATGAATCACCTTCACTTTGGCGATTTGGGGGTGCAAATTCAGGGTAAAGCTAATTATGTTTTTGAACATAATCAAAAAAGGCAACCGAATTCCGATTGCCTTTATAAATAAAAATGTTTTTGCTTTAGTCTTCGTTAACCAAAACCCATTCTCCTTTATTTATAAGTGGTTCTGCCTGTTTGTACTTCACTGTTTTGCTCTGACCAGACATAACGTGTTTAATGGTTACGCGCTCATTACGTCCAATTTTAGGCCGCTCTCGAACAATAGTTTCCGTTTTCTGAGGGGCTTGCCTGGTTTGTCCTGCAGCTCGGTTTTGTGCCGCCAATTCGTCACTATTTGGGATTTCTTCCTTGGTGGTTTGCAACTTCTCTTTTGGTCGCCGTACGCTACGGGCCTCTCGAATCTGAGGAGCGTTTTCCGAAGGTAGCTCGCCTTTAAATAAGAAGGAAATTACTTCTTTATTCACCTTATCGATCATACTTTTAAATAGTTCAAAGGCTTCAAACTTATAGATAAGCAAGGGATCTTTCTGTTCGTGCACCGCAAGTTGGACCGATTGCTTTAATTCATCCATCTTACGGAGATGCGTTTTCCAGGAATCGTCAATAATGGCTAACGTAATGTTTTTTTCAAAATCCTTAACTAGCTGTGCTCCATTACTCTCATAGGCATCTTTGAGGTTAGTAACCACGTTTAAGGTCTTCACTCCGTCTGTAAACGGCACTACAATGCGTTCAAATTTGTCCGCTTGATTTTCATATACGTTCTTGATCACCGGGAAAGCCATCTCGGCACTGCGTCGTACTTTTTCCTGGTAATGATCGTACGCTACTTTGTACACCTTAGCAGCGATTTCAGAAAAATTGAGCTTTTTAAACTCCTCTTCGGAGACAGGAGACGTGATGGAGAAGTACTTAATAAGCTCAAACTCAAAGTTCTTAAAGTCGTCTGCCATCTTATTGGTCTCCGCAATTACTTCACAGGTATCAAACACCATATTGGCAATATCTACTTTTAGACGCTCGCCCTGAATGGCATGCCGGCGTCTTTTGTAGACCACTTCCCGTTGTGCATTCATCACATCGTCGTATTCCAACAATCGCTTTCGGATACCAAAATTGTTTTCTTCCACCTTTTTCTGGGCGCGTTCTATGGATTTGGTCATCATGGAATGCTGAATTACTTCTCCCTCCTGCAATCCCATACGGTCCATCATTTTCGCGACACGTTCAGATCCAAACAAGCGCATCAGATTATCTTCCAGCGATACGTAGAATTGTGAGCTTCCAACATCACCCTGACGCCCGGAACGTCCGCGCAGCTGACGGTCCACCCGCCGGGAATCGTGCCGTTCCGTACCAACAATCGCAAGGCCTCCCGCGTTTTTTACAGCTTCAGTAAGTTTAATATCGGTTCCCCGGCCCGCCATATTGGTAGCGATGGTAACGACACCAGGATTTCCAGCCTCTGCAACAATGTCAGCTTCTTTTTTATGAAGTTTTGCGTTCAGTACGTTATGCGGGATCTTTCGTACACTAAGTAGTTTGGAGAGTAACTCCGAGATCTCAACGGAGGTTGTTCCGATCAAAACGGGTCTTCCTGCTTTGGACAGCGCGGTAACTTCTTCTATGATCGCATTGTATTTCTCCCGCTTGGTTTTATAGATCAAATCGTTGCGGTCATCCCTTGCAATAGGACGGTTAGTAGGGATTTCCACTACATCTAGCTTGTATATCTCCCAAAACTCTCCCGCTTCGGTAACGGCAGTCCCCGTCATACCTGCGAGTTTGTTGTACATCCTAAAGTAGTTCTGTAAAGTAATGGTGGCGAAGGTCTGGGTTAGGGCTTCGATCTTTACATTTTCCTTGGCTTCAATAGCCTGGTGTAGCCCGTCGGAATAGCGACGACCGTCCATGATTCGTCCGGTTTGTTCATCAACGATCAATACCTTATTCTCAATGACCACGTATTCCACATCTTTTTCAAAAAGTGTGTAGGCTTTTAAAAGCTGTGTGAGTGTGTGAATGCGCTCACTTTTTATCGCGAATTCTTTAAATAACGCTTCTTTAAGTTCAGCTTCTTTTTCGATATCCAGCTCCTGATCTTCTATCTGAGCAATTTCGGCACCGATGTCCGGCATCACAAAAAAGTCCTTGTTCTGTTCTCCTGAGATATATTCTACTCCTTTGTCGGTCAGTTCAATCTGATTATTCTTCTCATCAATAGTAAAAAGCAGGTCTTCGTCTACTTTAGGCATCTCGCGATTGTTGTCCTGCATGTAATAGTTCTCCGTTTTTTGCAGGAGCTGTTTGACCCCTTCTTCGCTCAAAAACTTTATCAATGCTTTGTTCTTAGGCAGTCCCCGGTAAACGCGTAATAGTAAAAATCCACCTTCTTTACTATCTCCTTCTTTAATCAATTTTTTTGCTTCGGCCAGTACTCCTGTTAGATGCTGCCGTTGTTTCTGGACAATATCGCCTACCTTGGGTTTAAGTTCATTGAATTCATGCCTATCTCCCTCAGGGACCGGGCCGGAAATGATAAGCGGTGTCCGTGCGTCATCAATAAGTACCGAGTCTACCTCATCTACAATAGCGTAATGATGGGGCCTTTGCACCAAATCTTTTGGTGTATGTGCCATATTATCTCTTAGATAGTCAAAACCAAACTCATTATTCGTACCATACGTAATATCGGCGTTGTAGGCTTTTCTCCTTCCATCAGAGTTGGGTTGATGTTTGTCTATACAGTCCACGGAAAGACCGTGGAACTCAAATAGCGGCCCCATCCAAGCACTATCCCGTTTTGCCAGATAATCATTAACGGTAACCAAATGCGCTCCTTTCCCGGACAGTGCATTGAGATAAAGGGGTAAGGTAGCTACCAAGGTCTTTCCTTCACCGGTCTGCATTTCTGCAATTTTTCCCTGATGCAAGCCAATTCCTCCTATAAGTTGTACATCGTAATGCACCATATCCCAGGTTACCTCTTTTCCGGCAGCATTCCATGAATTTTTCCAGATTGCGCTCTCACCTTCAAGGACAACATAATCTACCGTGCCCGAAAGTGCCCGATCAAATTCTGTTGCCTTCACGGTAAGGGTTTCGTTATTGGCAAATCGCTTTGCAGTCTCTTTCATCACAGCGAAAGCTTCGGGTAAAATTTCATTCAGGGTGTCCTCTGAAATTTTATAGGCGTTTTCATTGAGGCTGTCAATCTCCGAATAGATCTCCTCGTTGCGGTCAATATCCAAAGCGGATTCTACCTCATTTTGAAGTGTTGCTATTTTTTCGTTGATGTCGGCACATTTTTCCTGGATCAGGTTCTTGAAAGCAGTAGTTTTTTGTCGCAGTTCATCATTTGATAAGTCTGTTAATGCCATTTCAAATGATCGGATCTTCTTTACCAGAGGTTGAAGTGCCTTAACATCCTTCTCTGATTTATCTCCAACAAAAACCTTTATTACGGAGTTTATAATGCTCATGAATATGTTTTGATCGTATTGCTCAAAAGCCGTTCCAATAAAGGAAAGCCTTTGAAAAAGTGGGTTGGGCTGTCAAAATTACATAAAAAAAAGCCTCAATAAAGAGGCTTTCATATGTTGTTAACGTTCTGGCTGTTAGTATTCATCCTCATTCCAAAGGTAATCTTCCTCGGTAGGGTAATCCGGCCATATCTCCTCAATAGATTCATAAATTTCGCCGCCTTCTTCTTCCATAGATTGTAGGTTTTCCACAACTTCCAAAGGAGCGCCTGTCCGGATTGCATAATCAATCAATTCATCTTTAGTAGCCGGCCAGGGTGCATCACTAAGATAAGAGGCCAATTCTAACGTCCAATACATAGCTACGGTTTGATTTTAAAATTTTTGCAAAAATAATTTTTAAAGCCAATTGACCAAGTAAAAACTCGTATAATTCAAAATTATTTTGGACTTGATAAATTAAATGACGCCCAATTGTAATCTTATTCACTAGATGGTGCAGGTATCCACTTAATTTCCTTGGCTCCCAGATCCTGCGACAATTTCCGTGCCAGCATAAAAAGAAAATCGGAAAGCCGGTTAATGTATGCCAAAAGCGTGTCCGGGACAGGATCGTTTTCATGGAGATAGGAGATCATTCGCTCTGCTCTTCGGCAAACGGTTCTGGCAACATGACAGTATGACACCACAGTATGTCCTCCGGGAAGAACAAAATGGGTCATAGGCGGTAAAGCGGTTTCCATGGCATCCATTTCTCGTTCCAAAAGAGCGATATCTTTAGTTTGGATCCGCTGAATTTTTAAACGATTTTCCTTTTTGGGTTCCGTAGCTAAAATAGCACCAGCAACAAATAATCGGTCTTGAATCGTTGCTAAGACTTCTCGGTATCGTTTCTCAATATCTTGATCTCTTAACAGCCCCAGCCATGAGTTTAGTTCGTCTAACGTACCATAGCTTTCGATACGAACATGATGTTTGGGTACCCGGGCTCCTGTAAAAAGCGCTGTAGTACCCTTATCGCCGGTTTTTGTGTAAATTTTCATGGGTGGTGATGTTTTGTGAATACCTAGTCTTCCTTTTGATGCCTTCTTTTCCCTTCCATAAATTTTCGCGACCTTCTTTTTCGTTGTCCGCGTTTGTTGGAAAACAAAATCACAAAATAGATGAGCGCCAGTACCGCTAAAATAATGTATAGGGTATTATCCATTCAATGTTCTTTACCTAAAATTAAATCTTTACGGCCTAATGAAAAAATGCTGTTTTACCTGTTCTTTTCGAACAAACAGTAAACCGCACCAAAAAAGGTCGATACTTACCGTAATCTTTGGATCCGCGATCAGAGCCTCCCATGCTTTGAGATTATTTCTGGTTTTATGGGTATTTGCAATTACGATGAGACTATTATTGTGAAGGTTGAAATCTGAAAAAGTAATCTCCGGCGATACTCGTCCAATGTCTTCAAAATAGAGTAAATCCACAGGAGTTTCTTCAGATCGAACGACCTGTGTTTCCCCTTCTAGTAGTTGTTTAAGTCCTAAATTACCAACCACCCGAAAGGTTGTGAAATGAAAATAGATTATACTTTGTAAAATCAGGTCTGCCATTTTGCCTTTGGATGGTTTTGAACGCTTATATAAACATAGGGTCAAGTAATCGAAAACAAAAGGGGAATGTATGCCATGGGCATTGGTTGATTTTACCCAAAAGGCTAGATAAGAAGCAAGCTTGTAGAACAATTCGTTAGATTTTTTTTAACAGGAACAAGTAACGGACAACCAAAATCAACATCAAGAGTATATTGAGTGGTGAAAGTACTTGAATTTTGAAAATCCAGAGTACAAGTATACTACCAAGGCCACCAAGCACTATCCAAAGATAGCGGCCCAGCCAGGGTATATCGTCGCTATTACCAAAGAGAAAGAAAGCCACAACAGCGTTGGAGGGCAACAACCATAAAAAGTTAAAATTACCTTGTGTAACCACATGATCTGTTGCCAACCAAAGCAAAAGAATGCTGGTGCCAGCTAGTCCGGAAACCAGAAAAAGAGTAAAATCCAACCATTTATGACGTGTTCCATGTTTTTTGTCCAAAAATGTGATTACAAGTACGAAAAGGAATAACAGGGAGAACCAGAATAGGGGGGAAGTGACAAAAGTACCACGAGCTGAAGGTTCGGGATAATCCAGAATCTTTCGCTCTCTTTTTACAATAGGATCCCCATTTTTTGTGGTATGACGTAGCTGATACATTGCGTAATAGGGAGCAAACATTTGCTCTGGCACCTCTGTCGTTCTATCGGTTACAGCACCAAACGCTAATTCTATTCCAAAAGCACCCCAGGAATTTGTAGGCAGAAATTCCCGAACCAACTGTCTAAACGTATATTGTCTTTCTAAATGATCATCATTAAATTGTATCCCATTGCCAAGCTGTTCTTGGAAAATTACAGCCACAATATTGGAGCAGTTGTTAAACAAAGGGTCGTAGAGATAGTCCCTGTTTTCCGGGCGATAGTTGTTTTCGAAAAATCGAAAAAGCAGATTAACTTCTTCTGAGGTTAAATCTAATATCTGTTCCTTAACCCATCGTTTTTCGTATTCATAGGTGAATAAAAAGCGTTCAAAAGTTGTTCTACTTAAGGAATAAATCAATTTGCCTTTCGCAAAATTGAGATAGAAATTAGGGCGATCAAAGTCGAAAGTACCATAGTTATAGACGATGTCTAACCCTAGTAAGGAATCCTGAACTCGGAAAGCGGTATGCCCGAATGCCGAATACAATTCATCTCCGGCACCACAGGTCATTACACTGATCTGGGCCTGGTCCGATAACTGTGGTATTTGCTGCGCCCTTAGTACAAGTGCGGAAAGACATGAAAACAGTAGGTAGATGGTTTTCCTCATAATTGTCGAGCGCAAATATCTGCAATAATGTATTTGCTGGGCGATTGTTAAAAAATAAAACTCAAATTTTAGCTTATTTTTATCAAAACCCTTTGGAATGAAGCGTCACCTTCCGAATTTTATTACACTGCTCAACCTATTTTTCGGCTGCGTTGCGGTAGTTTTTGCTGTAATGAACCGATTAGAAATAGCAGCATTTTTCGTTTTTCTTGGAATACTGTGCGATTTTTTGGACGGTTTGGCCGCCAGAGCCTTAAACGTTAGCTCACCTCTTGGGGTACAACTGGATTCGCTTGCGGATATGGTAACCAGTGGTGTAGTTCCAGGTATAGTGATGTTCCAATTGTTAAACATGGCACAAAAGGGGGGGTGGAACCTGGATTTGTTTGGCATGCATACAGACGTCCATGTATTTCCTTTTTTGGGATTTTTAATTACGTTGGCTTCAGCCTATCGCTTGGCTAAATTCAATCTTGATGAGAATCAAGTTGCCGATTTCAATGGATTACCTACCCCAGCGAATACGTTACTAATACTCTCTCTCCCTTTAATTCTGTTATACCAAAACAACACTACACTTAATACCATCATATTAAATGAATGGTTTCTCATTGCAGTCACCCTTTTAAGTGCATTCCTTTTGAATTCCAATATTTCCCTATTTGCCTTGAAATTCGACAATTGGAGTTTTAAGGACAATGCGGTAAAGTATTTATTCTTGATCGGCAGTCTGGTTGTACTGCTCACTTTGAAGTTTTTGGCTATTCCTGTAATTATTTTCTTTTATCTGTTCAGCGGGCTGATCAACAAAATTACCCAAACCTAGAACCTGCGCGTTTTCCCTCTTTCTTAAACGAAAATAAGTGACGGCTATTTTTTTGCTGCTTGTGAGTCTGCTCATATCAACCAGCTCGTATGCGCTTTTCATTACACTAGTTGGTACCGGGAAAATAGCACGAATTCCTTTTTCTATAGAATCCTAAATTTAGCCACCATCCGTTTGAAGAAAATGCAAAGGGGGCTTTGACCAGGTGTCGAATTGGGCAACGCTGACTTTAGCTGTTCCGTTGTTAAAAGGTGATCTTCTTTTTCCTGAGTTCGAAATTTTGCCCCAGGTAGACCTTCCGAACCATTTCATCCTTAGCCAGCTCTTCGGGGATACCGGCCTTGAGTATTCCCCCTTCAAACATCAAATAGGAACGTTCGGTAATCGCCAAGGTTTCCTGAACATTGTGGTCCGTGATCAATATCCCAATGTTCTTGGTTTTTAGCTGCGCCACTATCCTTTGGATATCTTCTACCGCTATTGGATCTACCCCTGCAAAGGGCTCATCTAACAAAATGAATTTGGGATCGGTAGCCAGAGCACGGGCGATCTCCGTCCTTCGGCGTTCTCCTCCTGAGAGTAGGTCCCCCCTGTTTTTACGAATATGGCCCAAACCAAACTCGTCAATTAAGCTTTCCATCTTCATATGTTGCTCCTTTTTGGAAAGTTGCGTGGTCTGCAGTACACTAAGGATGTTGTCTTCAATACTTAACTTGCGGAATACGGAGGCTTCCTGGGCTAAATAGCCAATCCCGTTTTGGGCTCTTTTGTACATTGGGAATTCCGTGATCTCCATGTCGTTAAGGAAGATCTTTCCCCCATTTGGTTTAATTAAACCTACGATCATGTAGAAGGAGGTAGTCTTTCCTGCCCCGTTTGGCCCCAGTAGCCCTACAATTTCCCCCTGCCGTACTTCCAGGGAAATCCCTTTTACTACCTTTCGGCCCCGGTAGGCCTTCATTATGTTTTCTGCACGTAAAATCATAGCTCAGCTTCAAAGCTAATTAAAACCTCCTTGTATTATCCATCTTTTGGAATTCCTTAACCTTCTTGGTTCTCTAGCGCTTCCCAGTATTCATACGCACGTCTCAAGTGTGGTACCACAATAGTTCCTCCCACAAGCGTAGCAATACCCAGGGTTTCCATGATCTCTTCCTTTTTCGCTCCTTGATTTTTGGCGCTTTCCAGATGGTACTTCACACAATCATCACATCGTAATACCGCTGATGCCACCAATCCTAAAAGTTCTTTGGTCTTACTATCCAATGCTCCCGGTAAATAGGCATTGGTATCCAAATTAAAGATCCGTTTGATAAGCTTGTTGTTATCTTCCAATAACTTCTCGTTCATTTTAGCCCTGTAGGCTCTGAACGCTTCTACTGTTTCAGGCATTTTTTATGGCTTTTTCTTTTTTCCGTTCTCTTTTAACAACGACTTTGGAGATATAAATGCTTACTTGATACAACACCAAAACCGGGATAGCTACTACAATTTGGCTGGTTACATCCGGAGGGGTTATTATTGCTGATAGTACCAAGACGACTACCAAAGCGATCTTCCGATATTTTTTTAAAATTTCAGGAGTAACCAGACCCACTTTGGTTAAAAAATAGATCACAATCGGGAGTTCAAACATGATGCCACACGCTATTACCGCAGATCGAACCGTACCAATATAAGAGGCCAGGTCAATCTCATTCGTCACCTGTTTACTCACTTGATAGGTGCCTAAAAAATTAATGGATAAGGGAGCCACTACATAGTAGCCAAAGAGTACCCCTAGAAAAAATAGTAAGGAGGCGGTTAAGATAAAACCACGGGAGTGCTTTCGTTCCTTTTCATAGAGCCCAGGACTTATAAATCGCCATAGTTCCCAAAGGATATAGGGGAAGCCAATAATTATTCCTGCCCAAATGGAGGTCCAAATGTGTGCAGAGAATTGCCCAGCCATTAATCTACTTTGAATGGTAAAAGGTAATTCGTCCCCACAAAACTCTGAGGTAATGCCAAAAAATGTAGCAATACTACAGAAGAATTTATAGGTGGGGAAGTCCAGGTTTTTTGGTCCAAAAATGATGGTATCAAAAATAAACCCCCGCATAATAAAAGCCCCCACTCCAATTATCACAATAGCTAGTGTAGAACGAATAAGGTGCCAACGTAACTCCTCCAAATGATCCAAAAAGGACATCTCGTTGTGGTCTTTATCTGTTTTTGCTGTGGCCATTAGGAAATCCCTTCGTTAATTAAATTATGCAGATGTATAACGCCAAGATACTCCTCCTCTTCCATAACCAGCAATTGTGATATCCCGTGTTTACGGAGTACCTCCAATGCTTTTACAGCAAGCGTATTGGGGGTAATGGTTTTGGGATTGGTGGTCATAATATCTCTTGCGGTTATCGTATTGATACTATCGTATTTGCTAAGCATTCGTCGAATGTCGCCATCAGTGACCACTCCTATTACTACGTTGTCCTCCATTACCGCAGTAACACCTAACATTTTTTCTGAGATTTCAACAATTACCTGTTTAACACTGGCGTCGGCAGCAATTTCTGGCTTTAGGTTTTTACCAACAATATCAGCAACTCTCAAATACAAGCGTTTGCCCAAGGCTCCACCTGGATGGAATTTGGCGAAATCCTCGCTGCTAAATCCTTTAAGCTTTAATAAGGCAATGGCGAGTGCATCTCCCATAACCAATTGTGCTGTGGTACTTGTGGTGGGTGCTAAATTATTAGGGCAGGCTTCTTTTTCCACAAAGGTGTTTAAGGTAAAATCGGCTTGTTTGGCCAGAGGCGAATCCATATTTCCCGTAATACCTACCAGTTTGTTCTTCCCCCTTTTTATCAAAGGGATCAGCATCTTTATCTCTTCGGTATTTCCGCTCTTGGAAAGGCAAATCACCACATCATTGCGTTGTACAGTACCCAGATCCCCATGTATGGCATCTGCGGCATGCATAAAAATAGCGGGAGTTCCGGTAGAGTTGAATGTGGCCACAATCTTCATTGCAATAACCGCACTTTTGCCAATCCCAGAAACTACTACTCTACCTTTGCTTTCCAGAATACAATTAACGGCGCCCTCAAAATGCTGATCTAATCTTGGGATTAATGCTCTGATGGCCTTACTTTCATTTTCAAAAGTCTGTTTGGCAATTTCAAGAATACTACTGTCTGTGTCCAAAGTAATTAGTAAATATTTGGGTTGTATTACTAAAAGATTGTGTTATATTTAAGTCTACAAAACTAAATAAATCTATATTGTTCACATAGTAAGCGCCCCGATTAAAAACTTACCAAAGACCTCCAAAGCTATCGGCGCTATAATGTGGTATAAACACAAATACTAAAATGGGTTTGACGACTGATTTGCAGGGTGCTTTAAAAAAGTATTTTGGTTTTGATCAATTTAAGGGGCTTCAGGAAGATGTAATACACAATGTACTGCAAGGTAAAGACACCTTTGTAATTATGCCCACCGGAGGGGGAAAATCACTTTGTTATCAATTACCGGCATTGATGAAAGAAGGTACTGCTATTGTAGTGTCTCCTTTAATCGCTTTGATGAAGAATCAGGTAGATGCCATTCGTGGCGTATCCGAAGTTCACGGTATAGCACATGTCCTTAATTCTTCACTTACCAAAATGGAGATCCGGCAAGTGATGTCCGATATCACAGCGGGGGTTACCAAATTACTTTATGTAGCGCCAGAATCCCTGACCAAGGAAGATTATGTTGAATTTTTAAGAACGGTTCAGCTTTCTTTTGTAGCTGTGGATGAAGCGCACTGTATTTCAGAGTGGGGGCACGATTTTAGACCTGAATATCGCAATCTAAAACATATAATTTCTCGTTTGGGGGATGCCATCCCAATAATAGGATTAACGGCTACTGCTACTCCCAAGGTGCAGGAGGATATCATTAAGAATTTGGGCATGCAGGATGCCAAGGTTTTTAAGGCCTCTTTTAATCGTCCGAATTTGTTTTATGAAGTACGGCCCAAAACAAAGACAGTTGATGCCGATATCATTCGCTTCGTTAAACAAAATCTGGGAAAGTCCGGGATTATCTATTGCCTAAGCAGGAAGCGGGTAGAGGAATTGGCACAGGTACTTCAGGTAAATGGAATTAGCGCCGTTCCCTATCATGCAGGTTTTGATGCGAAAACACGCACCAAATATCAGGATATGTTCCTAATGGAGGATGTGGACGTAGTTGTAGCTACCATTGCCTTCGGTATGGGAATCGACAAGCCGGATGTCCGTTTTGTGATCCACCACGATATTCCAAAAAGCATAGAAAGCTATTACCAGGAAACCGGAAGGGCAGGAAGAGATGGTGGTGAAGGACATTGTTTGGCATATTATTCCTATAAAGATGTTGAAAAACTTGAAAAGTTCATGTCGGGGAAACCAGTTGCGGAACAGGAAATAGGCCAAGCTTTGTTGCAGGAAATTGTTGCTTATGCCGAGACCTCAATGTCCCGAAGAAAGTTTATCCTTTACTATTTTGGAGAGGATTTTGATGAAGTAAATGGAGAAGGAGCGGATATGGATGACAATGCCCGCAACCCTAAGCCGAAAGCGGAAGCCAAGGACGATGTAGTAAAGTTGGTGCAAGCTGTTAAGGATACTTCCGAAAAGTTTAAGACCAAGGAAATTGTTCGTACTCTGGTAGGAAAGACCAACGCATTACTATCCGCCCATAAAACGGATGAGAAGCCGATTTTTGGGACTGGAGTAGATAAAGACGAACACTATTGGATGGCGCTATCAAGACAAGTTATCGTTGCTGGTCTGTTACAAAAAGAGATTGAGCAATACGGGGTTTTGCATTTAACGAAAGCCGGAAAATCATTTTTAGAGGAGCCCCGTTCCTTCTTAATGACCAAGGACCATGAATACAAGGAAGAGGATACTACCGCGTTTTCTGTTAACGGTAAAGGGTCCGGAGCGGCTGCAGATGGAAAGCTTTTAGGGGTATTAAAAGATCTTCGAAAAAGAGAAGCTAAAAAGAACGATGTCCCTCCCTTCGTAGTGTTTCAAGATCCTTCCCTGGAAGATATGGCATTAAAATATCCAATAACCATGGAAGAACTGCTAAATATTCATGGTGTAGGGGAAGGAAAAGCCCGAAAATATGGAAAACCTTTTGTTACCCTAATTAGTAATTACGTAGCAGAAAATGAAATACTCCGTCCTGATGATCTAGTGGTAAAAAGTACCGGGGCCAACTCAGGTCTGAAGCTTTATGTGATACAAAGTGTGGATCGCAAGTTGTCTTTGGAAGATATTGCTGCGGCAAAAGGGCTTGCCCTGGCAGAACTTATTAAAGAAATGGAACAAATTGTTTTTAGCGGAACAAAACTAAATCTCAGTTATTGGGTGGATGATATTTTGGATGAAGATCAGCAAGAAGAGATCCACGATTACTTTTTGGAAGCCGAGAGTGACTCGATATCCGTGGCCATGGAAGAATTTGAAGGAGAATACGAAGAAGAGGAACTTCGCATTTATCGCTTGAAATTTATGAGCGAAGTAGCCAACTAAGGGGCTAAATGGTAAAAGGGCCAGCTTTTTAGATTTCTGAGTACCATAAATACGATAATTACCAGTAAAACTACCCAGGGCGTCATTTTTCTATAAAAAAGACTTTTAGTATTTGGCATGAAGACCCGCATGGCCAGCTCTACACCAATGAGGAGTAAGGCTGGGATAAACAAGAGATTGTGGCTTAGTGATTCTACAATACGGAAATGGAGTAGGTCGTGTAATGCCCTTTGACTGCCACAACCTGAACAATAAATGCCCATATGACGATGCACCGGACATTTTGGGAAAAAAAACTGTCCGTCGGGATTGAAAATAAAAAATAGGGGTGTTAGAAGAAGCAATAACACCCCTAAAATCAAATATCCTTTTCGCTTAGAAGTCTCCACTACTCAATGCTCCTAAAAACGCGAAACCAAATATGGCCAGGTAGATCACCCAGATCAATATGGAGAGTCCTGCCCCAACCAATGCCCAGGTCTTTGCATTCCTGGAAGCTCTTAGCGCTTCATCGTATTCTCCCCGAGCATAGGCCTCATTCACTTTAGAAGCAAAAATAATGCTTGCGATCCCTGTGGGAATGCAGCAAAAAACTGTACTCAATATGGCCCAAACCAAATAGTTATCGGGTTTGGGTGGTAGGTTGCCATGTTCCATTATTAAAGGTTTAATCGATCTCTATACCAAATTGCTCATAAATTTCCTTTTGCTGTTCCATATAGCCTTCCCAGCCTCCAGCTGCCATTATCTGGTAAATTGCCATTACTATCACAATTAACGCAAGGACCAATCCTATGATCGCTATGATCTTAGCGGTCTTTAACTGGCCGAAGTTGGAATACTGCTCCGGGTTTTCCTGATATAGCTTCTCGTCCTTTCGTACGAGAAAAAAAGCAATTCCGGAGAAAAGCAGACCGCCGATCCCAGCACTAAAACAGCAGCATATAAAAGATATGATCCCCAAAACAAGGGATATAGTAGCATTCGGTAATTTTTGTTGTTCCATAATCAAAAATGGTTTAGTGGATTAGTTTTATAAAAAAGTTGATCAGTATCAGACCAACACTGGATATGCTGAAAGCAATAATCAAAGAACCTATGATTTTAGCATTTGATAATTTGCTGATCACAAGCAGTAAGGCCAATGGAATTAGCGTGTAGATTGCCGGATACATTTGAAATGCCGCCACAAACTCTCCTTCAAATAAAAGCAAAATAGCTCGCTGAAACCCGCATCCGGGGCACTCCATGCCCAAAAGCTTCTTGCTAGCACAAGGCAGCATATATTCCTCTACACGTGCTAAAAAATGAAATACCAAAAGTTGCATCAGGTAGAATGCTTTACGCGGTCAAAATACTATTATTTTTGATTTTTTAACAACAAGGCACAAGTTTTTTATTATGGCGACTTTTGGGGTTGGTGATTTGGTAGAGGTGATTGATGAAACCATTACGGGGGTAGTGGTGGCGATCAACGGGGAACGTATTACCTTAAAAACGGAAGATGACTTTTTGTTAGTGTTTGAGATTTCCCAACTTGTACGATCTGAGGGCGCGATTGAAGTAACAAATTATGAAGCATATCAGGTAAAATCGCAAAAATCGGAATTGCCCAAAAAGAAGGTGCAACGCCGCAAACCGAAAGAACGCAATGCCCCTAAGATGGAAGTGGACCTGCATATTCATCAACTCACAGCATCAACTAAAGGAATGTCTAACTTCGATATTCTAAACCTCCAACTAGATACAGCTAAGAGACAACTTGAGTTTGCGATTCGCAAGCGAATAGCTAAAATCGTTTTTATCCATGGAGTAGGGGAAGGCGTTTTAAAAACAGAGCTTAACTACCTCTTCAAGAAGTATCCGGTTGATTTCTATGATGCGGATTATCAAAAATATGGTCTTGGTGCAACCGAAGTTTATATTTACCAGAACCCTTAGTTGGTTGTGGTAGTTACCGTACCAAAAACATAGGTTTCAATTTCCGAACTGGCATTTCCATTACTATCTTCCAGAACGAAATTACTTAAGGTTAAGGTATGATTGAAAATACCGTTTTCCGGTGTACTGTCATCATCTTCTGTGGTGGCAATAGATAATGTTCCGGAAACCGTTCGGAACTCATTTTCCAAATCAGAGATATCCGGCGTTTCCGAACAGATCAAATCTTCATCTACTATACGTTTAAACACTTTATTGGAAAATGTGGCCGTGGTATCATTCACCACACTTCCCAGGGAAAAGGTTCTCGGATCGTCCGTTGCCTGGTTAACTAAAAAAGCCAGCGGAAATTCAAAGTCAATAGCCTCGTCATTGAGTAGTTGAACTAGTTTCGCACTGGTACTTTCGTTTTCACATATGACAATGGACTCGCCAGGGTAGTTTTCAAACTCCTGCTCAACGCTACTGTCCAAAGTGGTGCTATATGTTCCGAAGTCCAGTCCTGGCTCGTCGGTTATGCGTTCATTGCTTTCATTGGTGATCGTTAGATCTGAAATGCTAATGTCGTGGATATAGGTCTTGACACTGTTCGTTACGGTATCGACCATGGTAACGATATTCACTATTCCATCGCTAGCCGTTGTTTCTTCCAAAACCCCTGGTGTTAGAGGAGGAATTTCACTACAGAAGTAATCATTTGATATGGTCTCGGTAAAAAGGCGGTACGTCAATGTGGATTGGGATCCCAAATCGCTGGTTATGGTATCCTCAGGAGTTAGGTTCTCTATCAGGCCCGATTGGAGATCTAGTATTAGTGCTTCATCCTCTACTATTTTAAAAAACAAGGTCCTTTCAATATCTTCTTGCTCAAACAATAAGGGACAGAATGTCACAGTTCCTCCGTCAAAATCTATATTTTCAATCTGCAGGTCTCCATCACTACAAGCGCATACAATTGCAAGGGCAAAAACGGCCACAACTTTTTTCATGGGGTTAAATTTAATGTAAATCCCATGTATTGTGTTCATAGACATTCAGCAATTTGGAATAAATTAACGTAAGAATAGCTAATTTTACGGCCGTTAAATTAAGCGTCAGTATGCGGAAAGTTTACTTAGATAATGCGGCAACAACGCAGGTTAGGGAAGAAGTAATAGCAAAAATGCAAGAGGTGCTATCGCAATGCTATGGCAATCCCTCTTCTTCTCATAGTTTCGGGCGAACCGCAAAAACAGCTATTGAGAAGGCCCGAAAAACCATTGCACGCTACCTAAATGCCCATCCTTCTGAGATCATTTTCACCTCCGGAGGTACAGAGTCGGATAATATGATCTTGCGATGTGCCATTCGAGACTTGGGTGTACAGGCCATTATCACCTCCAAAATAGAACATCATGCCGTACTTCATACCGTTGAGGAATTAGAAAAAGAAGCAGGGGTTAGCGTTCATTACGTGAAACTGGATGCCTTTGGCAATCCTGATCTGCAAGATTTGGAGACCTTGCTACAAAATGAGGATAAGAAAAAACTGGTGAGCTTAATGCATGTGAACAATGAAATTGGCAATTGTATTGATGTGGATGCCATTTCTGCGCTCTGCAAACAATACGATGCATTATTTCATTCCGATACGGTACAAGCTGTGGGGCATTTGGACTGGGATGTCCAGAAAACACCAATTGACTTTCTGGTTGGCGCAGCACATAAATTCCACGGCCCCAAGGGCATCGGTTTTGCCTTTATACGCCGAAATACCGGATTAAAGGCGTTGATCGTTGGTGGGGCGCAGGAGCGCGGGTTTCGAGCTGGTACCGAACCTTTTCACAATATCATTGGACTCGAAGAAGCCATGGTGTCGGCTTATGAGCATTTAGAGGAAGAAAAAAAATATATTACAGGGCTAAAACAGTATTTCATTGAAAACATTACCAGGGAAATCCCGGGAATTGCTTTTAACGGGCTTTCCGGAGAGATGGCGCAAAGTACATATACACTTGTTAACGTTCGACTCCCTTTTGATCCGCAAAAGTCTTTAATGCTTTTGTTCCATCTGGATTTGAAAGGAATTGCTTGTTCTAAGGGGAGCGCATGCCAATCAGGAAGTGACACTGGCTCACATGTGCTTCGGGAAATACTGGCCGAAGAAGAGCTTAAAAAGCCTTCAATTCGTTTTTCTTTTTCTAAATATACTTCTAAGGAAGACTTGGATTACACCATTGCTGTTTTAAAAGAGTTTGCGAATAACTAACCTCTTTTTTTTCGCTTTTTCTCTTTGTCGTAGGGAAATTTTCGGGAAGCCGCCTTCATCATTTTATCAATCAATTCATCGGTGTTCTTTCCGCTTTTTCTGGTGATCTCTTTCTCGTATTTCCAAAGCAATTTACCGGAGCTGCCGTCACTTATCTTTATGCCTATCCTGCCATAATTGGCATCCCCTCGTAAATAATCTAAAAGATTAAAATCTGTAGAAACCCCTTTGGAAAGCAACACATTCAAATCCAGACTACCACTTATTATACCATCTACTCCTAGCATTTCAGACAACTCTTTTACCGTATAAATATCAATGTTTTTATAGGTAACCCCATTTTTGGTTAGCAAGGCGTTGGTCTCTTTCACGTTTTGAAAATCCACGTTGAATTTTTTCCTTCGTTTGCGTATCGAAAAATAGGTCTCCAAAGCGCCCTGAACAGCGTATCCTTCTCTTTCGGCAAGTTCTTTCAGTTCCTGCTCGGAAACACTTTGTTCCAGATCCAACTGCGTAATGAAGGGGATGATGGCCAATAACTCGTGTTGCATTCCCAATTCATTAAAACGGCTACTCTCGTAAATATCTTTTTGAGCCGTGGTCACCCCTACGCTTACTATGACCAACAAAAAAAGTAACTTCCTCATAATTTCGATCAAAAACGCATGTTTACTTTGAGGTTCAGGATTCGGGATGTCAAAAAATTCGGAACAGCAAATTGTTGTTGTGTGTCCACGTCCCGAACCCAAGTATTCGTTATCGAATTTTGATTGTTGAACAAATTAAAAATTTCAAAGCCCACATCTAATTCCTTAAATCCATGCAACCAATGTCCCTTTGGATAAGTGGTAGTATTGTCGGCAAAAATATAGGAAATGCCTAAATCTGCACGTCTGTAATCTCTTAATCTATTCTGAAAATTATAAGGGTCTTCATTACTTGGGGACCCACCGGGCACACCAGTATTGTAAATTAGATTTAGGAATAGTTTTACATTGGGAATGGTAGGCATGTAGTCCTGGAATAATACAGCAAACTTAAAGCGTTGGTCGGTTGGACGTGAAATATATCCCCGCCCACCAATGTTTTCTTCCGTTTTTAAATACCCCATACTTACCCAAGATTCTGCCCCGGGCACAAAAGTGCCATTGAGTCTGAAGTCCATTCCAAAAGCGTACGCTTCGGAAATATTATCCGCACGATATCGTATTCTCACATCTTCAATGGTGTAGGTATTAACATCATTTAGCTTTTTGTAGTATACCTCACTTATCAAAGTAAAGGGACGTTCGAACATAGAAAAGCTAAACTCATTTCCCCCGACAATATGGAAGGATCGTTGTGCTTCTACATTTGGATTTACCGTACCGTTTATATCTCGTAGTTCCCGGTAGAGAGGGGGTTGCTGATAACTACCAGCTGCCAGCCTAAAGAGCATGTCCGCCTCCCAGTTAGGTTTGATGGCGAATTGTACCCTGGGACTAAGAATGAATTGTCTATTGGTAGCGAATGTGTCTCCGGAAAGTGCCCAGAACTGTGCTCGTATTCCAAAATTGTAATATATATCGTTATCCCCCCATTTTGTCTGGTTGCCCAATTGTACAAAACCAGAAAGCCTATTGGTAGTAACAAAATTGGTAGCTTGGGCACTTTCAAAAGGAACGATATCCGCCACAAAAGCCTCTTCCGGCTGATTGTTTGCGAATTCGGGACTAGGAGGACGGATGAAAAAACCGGCAGAATCCAGGAACTCGGCCTCGTTTAGCCTGTCTCGAAAGTCTTCATGGCTGTACCGTACTCCCCATTCAAAGGTTTTGTTTCTATTTTTAAGTATTCCACGGTGGGCCGCATTAAGAATTAGCGCGTCTAACTGATTTCTTGCGCGATTAAATTGGGAACCAATCCCTCTTGAATTTGTTGGCTCACCTAAATTTTCGTCACCCAGATCCGTAATAACATCACCCAGTTCATAGGAAGCAATCAGATCTGTGAATTCTTCTTCCAATGCGTGATATCCCGAAAATGTAAAATCAAGTTTTACGTTTTCGTTCAATTCCCAGTCGGCTTTTAATGCACCTAACTGTGTTTCATATCGCGTTTCTTCTTTTCCTTCGTAAGCAACCAAGAGCGCCCTGGGTTCCTGAAGTGTCCCGAAATTAGTTTGACGAAAAGAGGGTTCGTTCTCGTAGTTATTAATGGCCAGATTTCCCAAAAAACTGAGACGGAACGTATTGGAAATTTGATAAGAAAAATAGCTTTGTGCGTCCAGGAAAGTGGGTATTACAGCAGTTTGGGTTTGCTGACTATTGATAAACAGTGCATTGTTCCTGTAACGTATCCCAGAAAGGGTGGTAAGCTTCCCACTTTTTGAAACGGTTTCAATTGTAGCACCAGCTCCAAGAAGGCTGGCATTTATCTGAACACCAAATTGCGTAGGTGTTTTGTAGGTAATGTCTAAAACGGAAGAAAGCTTGTCGCCATATTTGGACTGAAAACCACCGGCAGAGAATTCAACATTTTCCACCATGCTGCTATTAATAAAGCTCAGTCCTTCTTGTTGCCCGGAACGTACCAGGAAAGGGCGGTATACTTCTATGCCATTAACATACACCAGGTTTTCGTCAAAATTCCCTCCTCTCACGTTGTATTGTGTGCTCAATTCGTTATTAAAAGATACACCGGGGAGTAGTTTTAGGATGTTTTCTACCCCTGCATTGGCACCGGGTATTTTTTGAATTATCTCTGGTGAGATGGTTGTAATACCTTGTGTTTTCTTTTTTCCGGTAGGGGTTACTTCTACCCCGCCAATTTGGGTGACTTCCAGTTTCATTACCGGGTTAAACACAAAGCTTTCATTTGTTGAAAGAAGAATATCCTCTACTATGACATTTTGATGACCCAGATGAGAAAAAACAATGGTATTCTTCACATCGGCTATTATTTCGAGCAAGTAGTAGCCATTGGTTCCTGTGCTGGTCCCTCTATTACCAGAAGAGATATTCACGTCGGGTATTGGGATATTATACTCATCCACAACATATCCGGAAATTGTAGCGGTTTGCGCCCATCCAAAGTGCAACGACAGAACCAAGAGTAAAAAGACGTTGCCAGCGGCTTTCAATAGTTTATTTTCTGAAAAAGGTCTCTTCAAAAGTAGTAGTATTGCCTACATTATCGCTAACGACCACCTTTAGAACACATTGCGTTTGGTCTAGGATTTTATCATCAAACGTGTAGGTTATGGTTCTGGTTTTGGGTTCGTATTCCATCAATATCCATTTACCGTTAATGCTAGCACTGTATTGGGCTATTCCACTTAAATCGTCGGAAATTAGAAGACTGAGGTAGTTATAGTTGTTAAGCCACTGACGTGGTTTGAAGTTTTTGGGACGTACGCTGGGGGCTACTGTGTCCTTGCCCAGTGTAAAAGTACCCAGGTTACGCGTCCTTGATCTGAAGGTGTTGTCTCGTTTGTAGGTTTTTGTGTAGGTTGGTTGGCCTTGGTCATCCAAATGCGCAATGAACAATTGTTTCCGTTCGTCAAGCGTATATCCTGAAACATCGAAGCTAAGTGTAAAATTACGATGAACCGCAGTTGAGGCATTATGGATCATTACGGTATCGCTCCCTTTTTTTAGATCGATATAAAGATCTTCATAGAAGGTGTTTTCCGGGAAGTATACCCTTGCCCCACCAAGATCAAAACTATTTGGCTTGTTAGCCACCAACCAAAAGTCGGTGGTATTCGTTTCTTTAGGAATTTTAACGGTCTGTTTTTTTCCCTCAACCGGGATAACCACGGTACTAGTGTTTCCCTCTACATCAGAAATTTCAACTTTCACATTGTAATTCAAACCTTCTTGTATTGCAATTCTTCCATTTTGATAGAGTTCCTTGTAAATGGAAAGTTTGTTCGCCTCTTCTTTAAAAAGTTTTTGAATTCGACGTCGAAACTTCCCAAAGTAGGCGTAATCGATCAAAGTGTTGATATATCTTGTTTCTCCAAATGAGAAGGTATCGAAACCATATTCGGAATACACTTTTCCATTCACCGATTGTTTAACCGAATACACTCCGTTTTTGTTGGCGGCCATATCCTGACGATCAAAACCTACAAAGCCAAAACCTATTTCTCCCAATGCGGCTACTTTGTCTGCGAGGAAGGTGCCATCCGGTTGTTTGGAGAAGCTTAACTGCATGCGTTGCTCACTTTGATTTATTTGTGATCCTTCCGAAAGGGGATAACCATAAAGTCCCAAAAGTGTTGGATTTGTAGCATCCCTTACAGCAATACCGTAGAGCAAAGGGTTGGTTGGCCTTTCGGAAACGCTGTTCCGTATTTCGAAATGGAGATGAGGCCCTGCCGAGCTTCCTGTATTTCCACTAAAAGCAATGACCTCACCCTTTTTCACTTCCAACTCACCGTAGTCCGGAAAGACCTCCACTTCGTATGACTTTTTACTGTATTGTATTTTTTTAATGTACGCTTCTATTTCAGGGCCAAATTTCTGCAGATGTGCATAAACGGAAGTATAACCATTGGGATGCGCTACGTACAAGGCTTTTCCATAACCCCAATGGGATATTTTAATTCGGGATACGGTTCCCTCTGCAATGGCATAAATGGGCAAGCCCTGCCGCAATTGTGTTTTAATGTCAATTCCGGCATGAAAGTGATTGGAACGTAATTCTCCAAAAGTTCCGGATAATATGATCGGGATACCCATAGGACTTTGAAAAAGGTCTTTAGGATATTTGTCTTGAGAGGAGCAAACCATTACGGTTAATAAGAAAACGAACAAAATTTGCCGACGCATGAATAACGATTTTAAGCACGAAAGTAACCATTACCCAATAATATGAAAAAACGAATCCTATTCGACCAAAGGATAAAGATAGGAACCGAAGTTTTAACAAAAAATATTGGCTGGTTGCCCCAGGTTAGTTAACTTTGTTTGGATACGCATTGCGGTTTGCATATGGGTGAACTTGTTGAAATTGTTGACTCTCTGGAGAATAAAGTGAGTAAGCTATTGCATAGATTGGAAGTGCTTCAACAGGCCAATTCCAAGCTAAAAGAGGAGCTTACCGAACTAAGAGAGGTAAATGAAAGTACCAAAACAGTTCTATCCGATTGGGAGGAAAAGTATAATTCCCTGAAGATGGCAAACACACTGCTGGGTAGTGATACAAATAAGAAAGAGGCAAAACTCAAAATAAATACATTAATTCGGGAATTAGATAGTTGCATTGCACAGTTATCCGAATAATGTTTAAAATACTATGGAGGAGAAGCTCAAAATTAAGCTTTCCATTGCGGATAGGGTCTACCCGTTAACTATAGATCCAAGGCAGGAAGAAGGCTTACGCAAGGCGGCGAAAAATATTGACCACCTTGCTAAAAGGTTTGAGCAGAATTATGCGGTTAGGGATAAGCAAGATGTGCTTGCTATGTGTGCTCTGCAATTTGCCTCAAAAATTGAGCAGGGCGGAATAAATACTTCGGAAAGTATCGAGGTAGCCAAAGAACGATTGAAAGCTTTGGATGAATTGGTACAGCAGAAGTTAGGCATAGAATAAGTTCTTTTAAATACGATATTGTTACTACCCACATTGGTATTACTTTTTTGACAAACTCAACATTATTACAATTAAAAAGGGTGAGTTTAGATTGTAAAAGCAGGCCTTACTTGTATAAGGATCCTTGAGCAATCTGTTAGCCCTAAACCTGTTTTTAGGAGTTTGTACAAAACTTCGGCCAATGTGGGTTTTTTTTTAAACCAAACACCGTAAAAATGGAGTACACCGTTACACTAGTTGTAGCTGTTTTAGTGGGGTTGGGGATTGGTTTTGCCATTGCAAAGATGTTGGAAAAAGGAAAGGCGGCAAAAACTATAGCTAATGCCAAAAGGGAAGCAGCAAACATTGTTAAGGAGGCTAAGAAAGAAGGGGAGAATATAAAGAAAGACAAGATTTTTCAAGCCAAAGAGAAGTTTTTAGAACTGAAAGCGGAACACGAAAAAGTGATCATTGGAAAAGATAAAAAGATAGCGGAAGCTGAAAAGCGAATTCGAGATAAAGAATCCCAGGTGAGCAATGAACTATCTAAAGAAAAACGAATAAACGAACAATTACTAAACCGAACAAAAGAAGTTGAGCACAAAAGCCAAATCCTGGAAAAGAAGCGTTCCGAGGTAGAGAAACTTCATAAGAATCAGGTAAAACAACTGGAGGTTATCTCGGGTCTATCTGCCGAAGATGCTAAGAGCCAACTCCTGGAATCCCTTAAGGAAACGGCTAAGACCGATGCCATGGCGTTTTTGCAAAACACTTTGGAAGAAGCGAAGCTAACAGCGCAACAGGAAGCTCGAAAAATTGTAATCAATACGATCCAGCGAATTGGTACTGAGGAGGCTGTGGAGAATTGTGTTTCAGTGTTCAACCTGGATTCAGATGATGTTAAAGGGCGTATCATTGGGCGTGAAGGGCGAAATATTAGAGCTATAGAATCTGCTACAGGAGTTGAAATTATTGTGGACGATACACCAGAAGCCATTATTTTATCTTGTTTTGATTCGGTGCGTCGGGAAATTGCGCGCTTGTCACTGCATCGATTGGTAACCGATGGTCGGATACATCCTGCGCGAATTGAAGAAATTGTAAAGAAAACTGAAAAGCAAATTAACGAGGAGATCGTGGAAGTTGGTAAACGTACTGTGATCGATTTGGGAATTCATGGTTTGCATCCGGAACTCATCAAAGCCGTTGGTCGTATGCGTTATCGTTCTTCATACGGGCAAAATCTTTTGCAGCATTCGCGGGAGGTGGCTAAGCTTTGTGGCGTAATGGCCGCTGAACTGGGCCTTAACCCAAAGCTGGCCAAACGTGCAGGGCTTTTGCACGATATTGGAAAAGTACCTAATTCCGAAGTTGAAATAGAAACCCCCCATGCCATCCTTGGGATGCAATGGGCTCAGAAATATGGCGAAAATAAAGAAGTATGCAATGCCATTGGAGCACATCATGACGAAATTGAAATGTCCAGTCTAATATCTCCCATTGTACAGGTATGCGATGCTATCAGTGGTGCACGCCCGGGGGCAAGAAGGCAGGTTTTGGATTCGTATATTCAACGCTTACGGGATTTAGAAGATATCGCATTTGGTTTCAACGGGGTACAAAAGGCATATGCTATTCAAGCAGGTAGAGAGCTAAGGGTTATTGTTGAAAGTGAGAAGGTAAGTGATGACCAGGCGGCTGAACTCTCTTTTAACATCTCTCAAAAAATCCAAACCGATATGACCTATCCCGGACAGGTGAAAATAACCGTAATTCGGGAAACGCGATCTGTTAACGTAGCTAAATAATGCTTTCCGTAGTTTTGGTGAATACTGCTACTAACGCTGGTTGTATGCGCTTTATAGCTTAGATAAAGTTTGCAAGTAGGACGAACTTTTATTCTTCTTCCGAACTTTTACTGATGTCCTCACCTTTGGCCAACTGATTTTCCATGATGTTTAAGTTTTTCAACTTGGCCTTCCAGGTTTGCAGCGTTTCCTTTTGCCGGTCAATGTTTTTGACCACTTCTTTTACTAGTGGATTATCTTCCGAGGCATTGGAAAAGAACTGTAGGTTATTTTCCAACTGGCGTATTTCATTTTTGCTTTCCTCTATCTTACGGCGAATAAAAGTACGTTCATTGCTGATCGCTCTTTGATTGTTATCTGATCTCGCTAATTGGGTAATCTTATCACCGTATTTGAGCAGTTCGGATTCTTGTTTACTGATATCCAATTTCTTAAAAAGCGCGTCAATTATTTTGTTGAATTTACTATTGATGTGACGCCGATTGTACGGAACGTGTCCGATTTTTTTCCACTCTGCAATAAACGCTTTAATCTTGGCGAGATCCTTTTGGCGGTTTCCACTCAGTTGAAACGCTCTTAAGCGTTCCAGGC
This sequence comes from Bacteroidota bacterium, assembly GCA_038750505.1. GTDB lineage: Bacteria > Bacteroidota > Bacteroidia > Flavobacteriales > Flavobacteriaceae > Croceivirga. The sequence goes on from JBCDHD010000005.1 coordinate 195,605, forward strand.
AATTGTTTTTTAGATCGTAATTGGCATATTCTTCCTTTTGCTCCGCATTCTTTTCTTTGTGAAGCCTGTTGAAGTAATGATTGCAAGCTTCCTTGAATTCATTCCAGATTTTATCCGAATATTTCCTGGGGACATGACCTATTTTTTTCCACTCATTTTGAATTCTTTTCATTTCAGGAGTGGCCATGTTGTAATCATCGCTATCCTTTAAGGACTGAGCAATACTGAGTAAGGCTTTTTTCTTTTCCAGATTATTGTGCTGTTCTTTTTTTAGCTCCTTATAAAAACTATTCTTTTTCCGATTGAAAGCACGAACCGCCTCTTTAAACCGAAACCAACAGTCTTCATTGGACTTTTGAGGGACTTTTCCAGCTTTGAAGAACTGTTCTCTAAGCGCTTCCATTTCTCGTATTTGCTGTTGTATGCCCTTGTGATTATCTGCTACACGTTGTGCTAGCTCCTCTATCCCCGCTATGATCTCATTCTTTTTTTCCAGATTTTTTTCAAAGGAAGCTTCCAGGGCTGCAAAATGTTCCTGTCTTCTGGCGTGCATGGCCTTGGTAGCTTCACTGAAGCGTTGCCAGATCGTTTCTCGTTGTTCCTTGGCAACAGGTCCAATTTCTTCTTTCCAGATCTTGTGCAACGTTTGCAACTCTCGAAAGGCTTTCCCCAAGTCCGTTTCCTGCTGAAGTGCTTCTGCCCGGGCAATTAGTTTCAGCTTTTCCTCCAAATTATGTTTAAAATCCAGATCCCGAAGCTCTCGGTTCAGATGTAAAAAATCGTAGAAGATCTCAACGTGATGATGATAGGTGCGCCAGACATCGTTATAACTGTTTCTGGGGATTGGCCCGGCATTACGCCATTTTTCCTGGACTTCCTTAAAGTTCTTATATGTAGTATTGATATCCTCTTCTACATTAACGAGGCTTTTTAGTTCTTCAATTAGGCCTAACCGATGCTGGAGATTGTCTTGTAACTGTTTTTCAAGATTGCGGTAATACGCATCTCGTTTTTCCCTGTATTCTTTGTATACCTCATTAAACTGCCGCTTTGTAACGGAATTGTATCTGAAATCGATCTCGTTGCCACCACTGGCCACAAATTCCTCTTTTTTATGTTCTAAAAAGTCCTGGAATTTTAAGTCAAATTCATTTTTAATGGAATTTACATGCTTGTTTATGGCCTGTACTTTTTCGTTTTTAACCAGGCGCTGTAGTTCTCCTACCAGATTTTCCATACTCATGGCATGGTAATCCAGAAATGGGATATGATGTCTTTTTTCATTATCAGAATCCTCGGCGTCTTCGGCATTTTCCTGTTCAATTTCCTGTAGAACATCTTCTTGCTCTTTCGGGCTATTTTCCGATTCTTCCGTCTTTTCGTCTTCCGAGGTTTTTGCCGTGGTAGCTACACTTTTTTCAAGTTCTTCCCCCCCAGCAGTTTCCTGTGGTTTGTGTTCATTGCTGTCCATCCTCGTGTTCTTTAAAGGTTAGATTGATGGCTGTGTAGGAAGTTGGCCCCTGACTTCCGTTAAACAAAAGTAAGAATTCTTGCGTTGGCATCCTGGAAATCATGGGGATTTAAGGCATTAAGCGTTCCAGATTTCCCACGCTTTTTCCGCTTGTAATTGTAGCATAAGCCACCCATTTTGAATGGTAGCCCCCCGGTTTTTTCCTTCTGTTAAAAAAGCAGTTTCTTGGGGATTGTAGATCAAATCATACAAAATATGCGCTTTCGAGACAAAGGCGTAGGGAATATCAGGTTTCTCATGCACCCTGGGATAGGTGCCAACGGGACTGCAATTTATGATCAGCTTGTACGCTTGTAAATGTTCTCGCCTAAGTTGGGTATAGTGCAATTGGCCTTCTTTTGGACTACGAGAAACATACGTAAGGTCAATATTCAAACAGTGCAACACAAAAGCAACAGCTTTAGAAGCGCCGCCCGTACCTAGAATTAAGGCCTTTGTATGGGGTTTTCCCAACAAGGGTATTAGCGATTGTTGGAAGCCATGGGCATCCGTGTTATAGCCCACTAGTTTGTTATTAACAAATTTGATCGTATTTACGGCACCTATAGCTTTGGCCTCTTCTTCCAAATCATCCAGAAACGGAAGAATTTCCTGTTTATAGGGAATAGTAACATTAAGCCCGTGAAGGTTGTTTTGTCCGATCACATTACTGAGCTCCGAAATTGATCCAAGGTCAAAGTTTTCATAGCTATACCCCTTTAAACCAAGGTCTTTGAATTTTTTTGAAAAATATCCTTTGGAAAAAGAGTAGGAGATGTTCCTGCCAACAAGCCCATACCTTTTTCTATTCCTGCCTATTTCTTCCATACCAATCCAAGCTTAGTAAAACAAAAATTCCAAAAATGATAAAGAAGATAGCCGCCCAGGTTTCCATATTTCCGAAATCCGGCCAGTACCGTTGGTAATTTGCCACAATAAGGTCCCCGTTGGTATCCAATAAAGGACTACCCTCCTCATCTATTTTAAAAATGGTTTTTTTCCAGGGCCAAAGGACCCCAAGTGAACCCGAAATAAAGCCGATAATCACAGCTGACGTAATTTTTTTAAAATGCTTCAAAAGATAACCCAAAGCATGAGAAAGGGTAACCAGACCTGTGGCAGAGCCCAGCGTAAATACAGCAAGTATTTTCAAAGTGTTTAGCCGTTTTGGATTCCTAAGAAAACTAAAATCCCCTCTGAAAATTTCCGAGAAACTATCGTACAAACTGTTAACGGAATCTACCAGAAGTAAGACATAATTTCCTAATAGAATTAGGATAAAAGACCCTGAAAGCCCAGGTAAAGTCATCCCCGAAACGCTAATAATACCACAGAAAAAAATGAATACTAAGTTATCGTTTTCCGTAGCTGGACTCAGAAAACTGATGGAGATCCCTATTAGAAACCCAATAATCCCTGCTACGATGGTCTTTTTATTCCAATCTTCAAAGTCTTTTGAAATGTAGTAAATAGAGCCAATTATCATTCCAAAAAACGCTGCCCAAACGTAAAGCTCTTTTTTCTCCAGGAAGAAGTCCAGCAAACGAGAAACGCTAAAATAACTGATAAGCATTCCGCTTATCAGTAAAATCAAAAAGGTAGCATTGGTGTAGCGATAAAAAGCCCGGAACCTTCCGTTAAATAAAAGTTTTAGCGCTTTAAAATTAATTTTTTGCAGCGAATAAATAAATTCTTCATAGAATCCACCAACAAAAGCTACGATACCTCCGGAAACCCCTGGCACTTTGTTTGCTGCGCCCATGAAAAGTCCTTTTATTACAAGGTAGAGCTTGTCCCAGAATGTCCTTGATTTATGCATCTCTATTGATGTGCCTATTTTTTAGCGGCCACCCTTTCAAGGATAAAAATAAGGGAAAATCCAACGACAGCTAGTGCAATACCTTCGATTAGTTGCGGATCGCCGGCAAAGGCGAGGGGACTTATATTTTCTTCTTTAATAGGAATGATTTTGTCGTCAAATACCTTTGTTTCCAGTACGCGCTTCCAGGGCCATATTTTGCTAAGGGAACCAAGGATAAAGCCTGTTAAGAGGGCCAGGGTAGTAGACCGGTATTTGTTAAACATCCATTTTAAGATACGGGCAAAACTCAGCAATCCGAAAACGGCTCCAACCCCTACGGTAGCAATCATAACTAGCTTACGTTCATGAACTGCATCTAAAATGGTTTTATAGGAGCCCAAGAGTACCAGAATAAAAGCCCCGGAAATTCCGGGAAGTATCATAGCACAAACCGCTAATGCTCCCGATAAGAATAGATAGGGAATGCTGTTGACATTGTCATTAGGGGGTAGCGTAGTTATGAAGTAGGCTAAAAAAGTACCCAATACCAGGCTGATAATAGTGGCCAAATTCCATCGTTTAATCTCTTTTCCTACCAAAAAGGTGCTGGCAAGTACCAGCCCAAAAAAGAACGACCATAACAAGATAGGCTGGTTTTCAAGCAGCCAACTCAGAAACCTGGCCAAAGAAAATACGCTTATGAAAATTCCAAGAAAGAGCGCTAATAAAAAGTTTCCATTTAACTTTTTCCAAAAGCTTGCAAAACCCTCTCGCCTAAGTGTTTTCAGCAAACCTAGATTTATGGTGTTAATGGAATTGATCAGTTCCTCATAAATACCGGAAATAAATGCGATGGTTCCTCCGGATACTCCAGGTACAACATCTGCGGCGCCCATTGCCATTCCTTTTATGGTTAGAATGGCATAGTCTAGAAAATTCCGAGACATAAAGTAGGATTTCGACCCCCTTAGGTAGAGGCCTTTTTATAGGGTTTAAGACTTTCCTGGATCCATTTGACGGTTCCAAATTCCGGATACATCTTAAGGAATACTACGGATTTCGTTGGATTTAATTGTAAAGCCTCTCCCATCTTTTCCTTAGCTTTTGAGGTATTTTGGGTTTTAAGGTATAGGCCCGAAAGCTGGTAAAGCAATTCAGCATCTTCCGGATAAAATTCAAGCCCCTGCAACAGCACCTGCACCGCAGATTCGTAATCTCCTAGCTTTTGTAAAACCTCCCCCCAATTTTGCCAGGTATTCAACTCGTAATTCCCCAGGTCTACGGTTTGCTTAAAGGCAAAATCTGCTTCATCAAAATTATGTAAAGCCTGAAAGATCTCTGCATTCTTTTTCCAGTACAAGGGATTTTCACCGTCTATATTTATAGCCTTATTAATGTAGCGCAAGGCTTTTTTATAATTTTCTTTTCTAAAATAATATTCGGTTATAGCTAGCCACCCCTTATCCAATAAAGGATCTTCGTGTACCGTATTATAGTAATAATACTTTGCTAACTCATCATTACCCAGTTTTTCATGGCATTTTCCAATTCTAAGGTACGCATGGGAGGTAGGATCGTCCAGAGAAATGGTGGTTTCATAGCATTCAATTGCTTCGTTGTATCTGCCCAATCGTTCCAGTACTTTACCTTTCTCAAAATAGGCGCCTAAGAATTGATCATCAGAAATTATGGCAAAGTCAAACGCTGTTAAAGCCTCTTGATACATTCCCTTGGAAAAGTACATTTTTCCCAGCTGGTGCCAAGCTACTTCACAATACGGATTGCGCTCTAGATAGTCATTGAGATACTGAATGGCGCCATCAAAATCCTCTAAGAACTCAAAACAATACACTACGTTGTACAATGACGAATAATCACTTTCATCAAACTCCACGCATTTAATAAAACAGCGTTTGGCCTTACCGTAGTTGTCCATAAAGAGGTATTCCATTCCCAAAAGTGAGTATATATCCAAACCATCTTCAGCTATGTGGAGTGCTTCAAGTAACATGTTTACGGCACCCTGGTGATCATCCTGTTTGGAAAGTATATTCGCCCTTTGGATATAAATCTCCTGATTGTTTACATCCAGGTCCTGAAGTTCATCTAAAATAGTACCCGCTTCCGTATATCGGTCTTCAAAAACAAGTACTTCTACTCGAAGTAGTTTCAATTCAGAGGAATGCGGATGTTGTTGTAAACCGATTTGTATCGCCTTTTTTCCTAAAGCGACTTTCCCGAGATTCAGATAGTAGTGAATAATGTCTTCGAAATCTTCTGCATCAAAAAAATAGACATCATCCGTTTTGAGCATTGATTCGAATTTCAGAATGAACTTATCAGGTTTTTCGTTAGGGTCTAACGCCATAGAAACGCAGTTTGTTTAACTATGGACTTAAAATTAGCCGTAAAACGGCGTCATTTTCGTCCGGGATTTGGGTATGTTATCAACAAATTAGTTAACACTAGTACTTACCGTATTTAATATTGTAATGATTTTTTGACATCCTAATGCGATTTCCTCGTCCGAGATCGTTAACGGCGGGGAAATTCTAACTGCCTTTGGTTCAAATAGCAACCAAAACAAAATGAGCTGTTCTTTAGTTGCTTGTACTACCAATTGATCGGCAATTTCGGGTATTTCAAAAATTAAGGCCAACATTAATCCTTTGCCCCGTATTTCTTTGATCAAAGGGTGTACCAAAAGTGTTCGAAACAACACTTCTTTTTTTAGGGTATTTTCAATGATTTGACCTTCAGTTAGTTCGTTTAGGGTTGCCAAACAGGCTGCCGCAATGACAGGATTACCGCCAAAAGTAGTAATGTGCCCCAGTTTAGGGCCATCGCTAAGTAAACACATTCGCTCCCGAGATGCTATAAATGCACCAACCGGTAAGCCGGAAGCCATCCCCTTTCCAATAACCAGAATATCCGGAACACAATTAAAATGTTCAAATGCAAACAGTTTTCCGGTACGTCCAAATCCGGGTTGTATTTCGTCCAGGATCAACAGGGCACCTACAGCATTACATCGCTCTTGCACTTTTTCTAAATATTCGTCTTTTGGCAAGATAAATCCTGCTCCGCCCTGTATGGTTTCCAGGATCACTGCTGCTGTTTTGGTAGTAATTGTAGACAGTTCTTCCTCCCGATTAAAAGAAATGAAGGAGATGTCTGGTAGCAAGGGTCGAAAAGGCCCTTTGCGTTCTTCATAATCCATAAGGCTTAAGCTACCCATGGTGTTGCCGTGATAGGCATGCCGTGCTGCTATAATTTCCGATCTTCCGGTTACTCTACGCGCAAGCTTAAGCGCACCTTCAATTGCCTCCGTCCCTGAGTTGACCAGATAGGTGGTTTCCAATCGGTCGGGTAACAACTGAGACAACCGCTTGGCATAGGCTACAGCAGGTTGTTGTATATATTCACCATATACCATTACGTGCAGATACTTTTGTAGCTGACTTTCCACAGCGGCTACTACCTTGGGCGGACAATGCCCTAAGCTACATGCGGATACTCCTGCTACAAAATCCAGGTGAGCATTTCCATCGGTGTCGTAGATATAGCTTCCGTTGGCGTGGGAAACTTCCATAGCCAAAGGATGGGGTGTTGTTTGCGCCTGGTATTTAAAAAAATCTGCTTTCAACATAGGATCATACAGCTACTCCACAAAAAAATGGAAATTTGGATAATGGTGTCTTACTGATATCGTTTTTCAGATCATCCACTACCCACTTTCTTCAATTCTGGCTTTTTGGGTTTTGTTGCGCTATCATTGGATTTTTGAACTCCTGTTTTTGGGAATTTTCCATTACTCCGTTCTCGCTCTTCTTCATCGATGGCAATTGGGGAATCTATCCCCCGTATTTCAACAAGTTGTACGTTGTTATCATCTTCATCAAAAATATCTTCTTTTGAAAATAATCGCTCCTCACCCCGCCAAATAAAACCTTTGAGTTTCCTGCTTTCTTCCGGGAGATCTTTTTCCGGAAAGATATCACCATCAGGGTTTATAAAAAAGGTAATGTCTTCGATATCGCTGTTCGCCATCTCTAAACGTATCTTGCTGCAAATGGTCTTATCTATTCCTATAAGTTCATTATCATCATTGTACATATAATATATGACCTCAGTATTCTTCACCAGGTCTACAATTTTCAGCTCATTTTCAATAAACTTCCCGAAGAGGTCTTTTCCCTTTGCCTGATTGTATCCTTTTTTTCCTATAGTGTCAAAAGCAATGATAAAGGCATTATCTATAACTCTAAGGGAATCTAATTTCTCAGTTTCCATATCAGAGATCAAATGAATACTATCCCCGGTCATTTGATTATCTACATTCCACATAATTGGATCGGTAATCAACTTTGTAATCCCGGTATTTTCAGCAGAATGGATCGAATCACATTTGCCACTCAAATCGGTTTTAAAGAACTTGGCATTTCTAAAGGCGCGCATTATCCTATTCTCAGGTGTACCGGTAACCATAAGGGTATCGCCATGAATATATAGCGAATCTTGTTGTACCAGACTTATTGCCACTGCCCTTTTTGTTGCAAAAACAGAATCCTTTTCTTTAAAAACTTCAGCATAGTGCGCACGAATAACCCCTTGATTGATCGTATCCGTGACCGTGATATTATTGGTAGCGGAAGCAAAGGAGGTCACTTTGTCAAAATAGACACTATCTCCTTCTATAATCCTATTGTTGTAATTTATCTTTGTGTTCTTTACGCCATATCCCTGTTCTATCTTGGTATCGTAAAATCCGCGTTCGCAATAGATCGTATAGTCTTCACCTACCACTGTTGAAGGCCCGTACATATAGGCATTCTTGGATAGGCGGTAATAATGAATTTCTTCCGAATCTATTATGTACTCGGGGTTGTCAATATGGACGCTATCCTGGAACTGGACTTTTTTTAACTCCATAAAGTAGGTGCCTATCTTACTGGTCAGTACATTGACGGAATCTACAACTTTGCCCCCGGAGTTATAGAAGGACTGCTGTTTTTCACGATCAAAATACAGCGTATCCGTGGTAAGGATCATTTGCCCATCGGTAAGATCTACCTTTTCAAAAGCCCTGGCCAGACGGGAATTTCCATCGTAGTCCAGTTTACCGCTATTCATTTCTATGGAGTCCCCTTGTTGAAGGCGAACATTTCCAAAGGCTTTAAGCAAGTTGTCCTGGGCATAAAATACGGCAATATCACACCAGAGATCTGCACCCTGATGTTCAAATTGTACCTGGCGTTCGTTGTCTTTGCTAAAAATGGAAGCTCCTGGAAATTGGGCTTCATCCTTAGTAAAGTTAGCGCCATAAACAATATTGATCTGCCTGCTTTCCGGTTGGTCTTCCTGGGCAAGACCACATACCGCAAACATTCCCAAAGTGAAAAATAAGATACGCTTCAAATTGGATAATTTTGGCCAAAAGTAGGGTTTTTGCACTAGTTGACAGCCGCTCCTTGGCAAACCTTTAGCATTCATTAATGCCATATCCCAGAAATAGGGATCACCCGATCGGGATCAAAATCCAAGAGGGCATTAATTAGCTGGAACCCTTTAAAGGTCTTAACATCTTCAAGTTGTATTTCACGTTCTTTGATCCAACCTAGATCCAAAAGTCGCCTGCGACAGGTGCCTGGTAAAAGGAAAGTAGAAGGGGTGAACCATTCGGATCCATCAAAGAAAACAAGGTTGGCGTAGGAACTATCCGTAACATAGCCTTCTTTTACAATTAGTACGTCGTCACAATTCCCTCGCTGTTGATACAGCACATTCAGGACATGCCTATCTTGTAGTTTTAATGCATACTTAATCCTGTTATCGATCACTACCTTGAGATTGTTGTGTTCTTTTTTTTGATACGAAGTAAAATGAGGACGCTTACCTTTTTTTCCGTACGTGACACGAAGTTTAACTTTGTTGATCTGATATTCGGGCGGAATCAATATTCCTTCAAACAGCGGATACGGTGCAACCCTTCCGTAGTACTTCTGATAGGCCTGTTGAAACCGTTGTTCATGATAGGTTTTGTTAACAATTGTGCCGTGTAGCACACAAACGCTTTCAAACAGCGGGAATGTATATCTTTCTGAGAAGTTCCACATATTCCTCCTTTACATTACTGTTATGGGTTATACCCCCTCCACTTTTATACCACAATGTACCGTTATTCTTTTCAATAAAACGTATGGCCACGGCACTATCAATGTTTTCCCCGTCAAATATGCCAAATACCCCCGTATAAAATCCACGCTTATAATTTTCCACGGCATTGATGATTTCTACAGTTTTGGTCTTGGGAGCGCCACTAACAGAGCCTGCCGGAAGTAATGACAACAAAAGTTGGGCAAAATTATTCTGCCATGTCAAAGGTAGTTTACCGCGAATCTCGGTACTGGTCTGTAAAATCTCACTTCGTGCAGATCTTATTTTTTCCACATACCTGAATTTGGTAACAGTTACCTCTTTAGCTATCATTGCCATGTCGTTTCGGATAAGATCTACAATAGTATTGTGTTCCTGGGTCTCTTTCGGATCGTTTAATAACTGGGTTGCAGCGTTTTCTATGGTTGCATCGATCGTCCCTTTCATAGGATAGGAGTAAATGGTGTTACCTCTTATTTTTATAAAGCATTCAGGGGAAAAACAAACAAAATCATCTTTGTACAAGAGTTTGTAGTTTGCTCTCGCATTATGAAAAACTGTGTTCAGATCAATAGTATTGGAAATCCTGCTGGGGAACGTTAGGTTTAGTAAGAAGCTGTTTCCTTTTTTAAGGTGTTCCATCACCTTTTCAAATCGCTTTAAATAGGATGCAAAGGGAAAAGGAGTCACCTCCAAAGCTTTGGGGATCGTATTTGAAGTTGGTATATGCCCATTTGCATTGGTAATCCCATTAATCGCGAAGAGGATGTTTTTTTCTAGGGCATCTTTGAAGGTGTAGGCAAACATCTCTTGCTTATCGAAGCTGATCATAAAGAAAAAAGGTTGCTTCTCCTTAAGAAACCTGGCTATTTGTTCTTCAAATTGCTTCGAAGTCATCTAGTAGCTAGCGATAGATCGTTTGGGTTCTGTCCGGACCGACGGAAACAATTTTGATAGGGACCTTCAGCTCCCTTTCCAAAAATTGAATATACGCTTGCAAGGCGGGAGGCAACTCGCTGGCGCTGGTCATCTGGGTCAAGTCTTTTTTCCAGCCTTTTAACTCAGTATACACAGGCGAAACGCTAGCCTCATCGAGGGTGTAAGGTAAATGCTGTATACGTTCTCCTTTGTATTGGTAAGCAGTACATACTTTGATCGTATCAAAACCACTTAATACGTCTGCCTTCATCATCATTAATTCCGTTACCCCATTGATCTGAATGGCATATTTCAAGGCTACCAGATCCAGCCATCCGCAACGTCTCGGCCTTCCGGTAGTGGCTCCAAATTCATTACCAACACGGCTCATAGTTTCGCCATCCGCATCAAAAAGCTCTGAAGGAAAAGGACCACTTCCCACGCGGGTAGCGTAGGCCTTGAAAATACCCAGGACACCACCTATCTTTCCCGGAGCTACACCCAAACCCGTACATGCTCCGGCGGCTGTTGTGTTGGATGAGGTAACATAAGGATACGTGCCAAAATCGATGTCCAAAAGCGATCCTTGGGCACCTTCTGCCAGAATCTTTTTTCCCTGCGTCATGGCTTCAAAGATGTATTGCTCACTATCGATAAAGGTTAGCTTTTTTAAGGCAGCAATTCCTTCGCAAAATTCATTTTCCAGTTCGTTGAGGTCATATTCAATGTCGATTTTATGAAACCCTAGCAACGCCTGATGCTTGTTGGCCAATGCCCGATATTTTTCTTTCCATGAATCAAATTCCAAATCTCCTACACGCATACCATTTCTGCCGGTTTTATCCATGTAAGTAGGACCAATTCCCTTTAAAGTAGAACCGATTTTTGCTTTACCTTTAGTGGCTTCCGATGCGGCATCTAACAATCTGTGCGTAGGTAATATGAGATGTGCTTTTCTGGAAATCAAAAGTTTGGTAGTGATATCGATATCAAACTGTTCCAGATTGTCGAGTTCCTTTTTAAAAATTACTGGATCTATTACCACTCCGTTTCCAACGATATTCGTGGCGTTCTTATGAAAAATTCCGGAAGGAATGGTATGAAGGACGTGCTTTATACCATCAAATTCCAAAGTGTGACCAGCATTGGGGCCACCCTGGAATCTTGCAATGATGTCGTAGTTTTTGGTTAAAACATCAACAATTTTTCCCTTCCCCTCGTCGCCCCACTGGAGCCCAAGCAATAAATCTACCATGTAATTCAGGTTAGTCGGTTACCTTTTCTTCTTTTTTTCGGGTACCATAGAAATACAGGGAGTGATTATTGATCTTTATATCAAAAACTTCTTCTATGGTTTTCTTTATGGATTGTATTCGAGGATCACAAAATTCTACAACTTCTCCGGTATCCGTCAGAATAACATGATCGTGTTGACGATCGAAGTACGATTTTTCGTAGTGTGCCTGGTTTGAGCCAAACTGATGTTTACGCACCAATTTACATTCCAGCAACAACTCTATGGTATTGTACAGTGTTGCCCGGCTAACACGATAGTTTTTGGTCTTCATTTTAATGTAGAGCGACTCCACATCAAAATGCTCTTCACTATCGTAGATCTCTTGGAGTATGGCATAGCGCTCAGGGGTTTTTCGATGCCCTTTTTCCTCTAAAAAAGCGGTAAAAACGTTTTTAACGATCTCTTGATTCTTGTCTTTATCCATGTTGGCGGTACAATCGTAAAATGCAAAGGTACATCGAAATTTATTATACCCGAACCACCTTTTCTATCCCGGCAATTTGCTTTAGGTTTTTAATCAACTTTTTGAGAATACCGTTGTTTTTAACCACCAATGTGATCTTCCCTGTAAAGGTTCCTCCTAAGGCGCTAAAGTTAAGGTTCCGCATATTTACATGCATATTATCCGAAATAATACTGGTTATCTCATTGACCAAGCCTAGATTGTCTATCCCTGTAATCTTAATATCCACCGTAAACTCTTCCTGGGTAGAATCTATCCATTTGGCGGATATTATACGATACGCGTAATTAGATTGCAATTGAATCGAATTCGGGCAGTCCTTTTTATGCACTTTTATGCCATCATTTACGCTAATAAAACCAAAAACATCATCACCGGGGATGGGGTTACAACATTTGGAAAGTTTATAGCTTAATTTTTCCTCTTCGCTACCAAATACGAGCATATCGTACTTCTGGGTAATCTCTTCTTTATCAAGATCGTCTGAAACCTGGGGCCTTCTTATTTTATTTTTGAAGAAGTTGATGAATGCATTGTTGTACGAAGATGCAAAATCCTTAATCTTTTGGTTATCGATTGCCCCATGACCAACGCGATAAAACAAGTCTAAACTGGTCTTTAGCTTGAAAAAATTAACCATTTTATTAACCACATCCTCGCTAAGATTGATTTTCTGGGATTTTAGCTTCCGCCGCAACATCTCCTTGCCTTCCAATGCGATCTCCTTTTTCTCTTCGCGAAGGGAAGACTTTATTTTAGCCCTTGCCCGGGCAGTCTGGGCATAGTCCAACCAATTTTGGTTGGGTTTTGCAATTTCCGAAGTAATGATCTCTACTTGATCACCGCTGTTTAACGTAGTGCTAAGTGGTACCAATTTGCCATTTACCCTTGCACCTCGTGTCTTCATACCCACTTCGGTATGGATATGAAAAGCAAAATCTAAGGGCGTTGCTCCTTTAGGTAACGACTTCAACTCTCCTTTTGGGGTGAATACAAAGATCTCCTTCGAGTACAGGTTCAGTTTAAATTCTTCCACGAAGTCTACGGCATTCCCATTGGCATTTTCCAGTGCTTCCTGCAAACGGTTGAGCCAGTCTTCTATGCCTTGCTCATTTTGATCGCCATGTTTGTACTTAAAATGAGCAGCATAGCCTTTTTCTGCTATCTCATGCATGCGCTCACTTCGTATCTGCACTTCAACCCATTTTCCGCCGGGTCCCATTACGGTAATATGAAGCGCTTCGTATCCCGTAGATTTAGGCGAAGTGATCCAATCCCTAAGGCGAACGGGATTGGGGCGAAAATGATCGGTAACGATGGAATAGATCTTCCATGCGAGGAACTTTTCATTTTTTCGATCGGAATTGTAAATGATCCGAATAGCAAACTTGTCATAGACTTCCTCAAAGGCAATATTCTGTGCCAGCATTTTTCGGCGAATGGAAAAAATAGATTTCATTCGCCCTTTAATGTGGTAGTTCAATCCTTCTTCATCCAATGAATCCTCTATCACCTTGGTAAAGGCATCGATATAGGCCATTTGTTCCTCTTCCGTATCCTCAATCTTACTTAAAATATCTTGATAGACTTCCGGCTCCGTGTACTTTAAGCTTAGGTCTTCCAATTGAGATTTGATATTGTACAAACCTATCCTGTGGGCAAGAGGTGCGTATATATACAGGGTTTCCGAGGCAATCTTCACCTGTTTTTGCTCGGGCATAGCGTCCATGGTGAGCATATTGTGGTAACGATCTGCGATCTTTATAATAATTACCCGAACATCGTCATGAAGGGTCAGCAGCATCTTCCTGAAATTCTCTGCTTGCTGACTGATGTTTTTATCTTTTTTTAAATGTGCAATTTTTGTGAGGCCGTCCACAATACGTGCCACGGTTTCGCCAAACATGCGTTCGATATCTCCCAAGGTGTATGGAGTATCTTCAACAACATCATGCAGTAAGGCTGAGGCAATTGATACTGCATCCAGTCCAATTTCGGAAGCAACAATTTTGGCAACTGCAATAGGATGAAAAATATAAGCTTCTCCTGATTTTCGTCTTTGATTCTTATGCGCATCAACCGCAACATCAAAGGCAGAGCGTATCAGTTGCTTATCCTCCCGGGATAGCGTCTGATAGCTTATGCGCAGCAATTCTTTGTATTGCTTTGCAATTTCTTTGTTTTCTTTTTCTATTGCCGTCTGGGTCATAGTAAATTAAAGTTACCATAAACTTTTATTGAAAACAACAAAAACTATGCCTTAAGGTTCTGTATGCGCTCTAAAAGTGGAGGGTGGGAATAGTGCACAAAAACATAGGCGGGATGGGGGGTAAGATTGCTTAAATTGTTTTTGGAGAGTTTCTTTAACGAACTGATTAATGCCGCTGCGCTATGCGTTTCTCTGGCGTAATCGTCTGCCTGGAATTCAAATTTTCTGGAAAGGTGGTTCATTATAAGCCCCGTTATTGTAGAAATAGGGCTGTACAGGAGAAAGAAGGCCAAAAGTGCAGCATGATAGCTGGGTGCATTCACTCCGATGGCCAATGAAAGTTGGGCATTGCTAATAAAAAGGGATAAAATATACAGCGTAAGCCCGGTAAAGAGTATAGAGAGCGCAAGGTTTGCGATAATATGCTTGCGTTTGTAGTGTCCGACCTCATGGGCCAAAACCGCAACTATTTCTCTTTCATTTAGGTCGTTGATGAGCGTATCAAAAAGTGTCACCTGTTTTTGAGCTCCAAAACCGGAGAAGTAGGCATTGGCTTTGGTAGATCGTTTGGAGCCATCAATAACAAATATCTTCTTTAGATCGAAACCTACGCCAGTGGCATACGCAGTAATGGCGGCTTTAAGACTGCCTTCTGATAAAGGGGTTTGTTTGTTAAATAGGGGTACGAAAAGTTTGGTGTAGAAAAGGTTAATTCCGATGGTTAAAACCGCAAAGGTGATCCAGGCGTACCACCAAAAGCTATTGCCGGTCTGCTGAAGAAACCAAATGATCAGCGCTAGTATTCCACCTCCTAAGAGTGCCGTTAGGAAACCTCCTTTAATAAGATCTGTAAAGAAGGTTGTTTTGGAAGTTTTGTTGAAACCATATTTCTCCTCGATGACAAAGGTGCGGTAGTAGGAAAAAGGTAAAGCAATACAACTACTCCCGAAGACGAGTATGCCAAAAAAAATTAGCGCTCGGATAACGGGATTTTCGGTTATTGAAATGATGTAGTTGTCCACCCAGCCAAATCCTCCCAGAATCAAAAAAAGTAGGGTTATAGCCAGGGAAAAACCATCCTTAATCGTCCCAAATCGATAGTTCTCACGGTGATATTGTTGTGCTTTTTGGTACTCGTTTGCATCAAAAACATCATCCAGTTCTTCGGGAATCGTGTTGGAAAACCGTCTTGCGTTTAAATAATCCAATACCGTGTCAACACAGTACTGAAGAATCAGTATTACTAAAATGCAGTAGAACAGTGTAGTGGACATAAGCTATAAATATTCCCGTTGTCGTAGGGCCTCAAAGATAAGGATTGCCGCAGATACAGACACGTTCATGGAGTCTATCGCACCGCGCATAGGAATGCGAATATTCTGGTCCGATTGTTCTAACCAAATTTCGCTTAAACCTTGAGATTCCGTACCCACAACAATTGCCGCTCCTCCCTTAAAATCGCAGTGGATATAGTCCTTAGCAGCAGAAAGTGCCGCACAGTATATTTTTAGCTGCTGTTGTTTTAAGAAATGGATGATCTCCTCTGAACCGGCCACCGCTACGGGGGTGGTAAAGATACTTCCAACGCTAGAACGTACAATGTTGGGATTGTATAGATCTCCTTTAGGGTTAGCAATACAAACGGCATCTAAATTTGCCGCATCGGCGGTTCGTAATAACGCCCCGATGTTTCCAGGTTTTTCTGGTGCCTCCGCAACCAGGATCAATGGGTTTTCCTTGAGTTGAAGCTGCTGTATACCGTGTTCTTTGGCTTTGGCAATTGCTAATACCCCCTCAGTAGACCCCCGGTGTGCTATTCGTTCATATACTGTTTTGGAAACTAGAATAGTGGCGAGGTCTTCATCTCCGAACCCAGTACGCATCATTATTTCAGGGCATAGAAAGATGGTTTCAATAGTATAGCCCCCTTTTTGGGCCAGAGTAATTTCTCTATGGCCTTCAATTACAAAACGTCCTGTTTTTTTGCGTTCCCTACTTTTCTCCTTAAGGACCCGTAGTTTTTTTATCCAGGGATTTTGGAGACTTGTTATCGTAATATCATGGGCCATTCGCTAAAAATACTAAAATGTGGAACCATTAATTTCAAGTTCAGGGATTCCGCTATATGGATATGGATTGTCCCAATTGAATGTGATCTGCACGGGATACGGGTAAAGCAATTTTTATTTTTTGCCCCTGAATGTCAACCGTAAGTAGGGTACGATTTTTTTCCTGTTCTATTGCAATTACTTTTCCAACACTGTGGGGTGTAGCGGGAAGTATTTCATTGGGTTTTCCCGTTGCTACCAATTTCCCATTTTCCAATAGAAAAACGGTGTTCGCCAATTTTTCTATCTCGTTGCTATCATGACTCACCATAATAGTGGTCAACTGAAATTTCTTGTGAACTTCCTGTAGGTAATCCTGCAATCGCCATCGCGTTGGTTGGTCTAATGCAGACAAGGGTTCATCCAGAAGCAATACCTTAGGACGTTGTGCCAGGGCTCTTGCCAGCGCTACCCGTTGTTGTTGGCCTCCGGAAAGGGTTAGCGGTCTTTTATGGGCAAGCTGGTGTAAATCCATAATTTCAAGGAGTTCTTCCAAATGGTTCGATGGAGCTCGCGTTGCGGCAAATTCAAGATTTTGTTTTACCGACATATTTGGGAAAAGCGCGTAATCCTGAAAGACCAGACCTAACTGTCGTTGTTGTGGTTTCCTATTGATTTTTTGTTCTGAATCGAACCATACTTCCTCGTTAACGACAATTTTTCCCGAATCAGGACGCATAAGACCGGACAGGATTCTTAGGGTTGAAGTTTTTCCTGCTCCTGATGCTCCATAAAGTGCTACCAATTCGTTTTTTTCAACCCTGAGGTTAAGATCCAGAATCATTTTCCCCTCTGAACCCATTAGTTCCTTCCGGATTTGGACTTCGATCATTTGAAAAAACGTTTTAGATAACCGCCGTTCACCAAATACACCACTACTAAAATTACAAAAGTGGTGACGAGCAGTATTCCTGAATAGAAATTCGCATTATCATAGTTTAACGCTTCCACTTCTTCATAGATCATTACGGAAGCCACCTTTGTTTTTCCCGGAATGCTCCCACCAATCATCAAAATAACCCCAAATTCTCCGACGGTATGTGCAAATGCAAGCACGACACCGGTGAGAAGTGAGGGCCGTATATTAGGAAGTAGTACCTTAGTTAAGGTTTCCCATCTGGATTTTCCCATAACATAGGCCGCTTCCTTTAGGGAAGGAGAAATACTGGACAGTCCGGATTGTATGGGATGTACCATGAAGGGCAGGCTGTAGAGTATGGAAGCGATGACTAAGCCGGTAAAGGAAAACACAAACTGGACCCCAAACCATTGTTCCAGCCACCTTCCAAAGGCATTGTTGGGGCTAAAAGCTACCAAAAAGTAAAAGCCGAGTACTGTAGGAGGAAGCACAAGGGGTAGGCTTACTATTGCCTCAAGAATGGGTTTTCCTTTGGATTTGGAATACGCAAGCCAATACGCCAAAGGAATGGAAACAACAAAAAGGAGCAATGTGGTAACTAATGCCAGTTTAAAGGTTAAAAAAAGCGGATTCCAATCCATATTTTATTTAACAACGGTATACCCAAAGTTCTCTAAAATTTTCTTCGCCTTAGGTGAAAACAGGAATTTCTCGAACTTTTCGGCTCTTTTTTCCTGTAGTTCGGTGTTCTTTAGAAGCACTACTGCCTGAGCAATAGGTGTGTATTGGGAAGTATCCAGCGGAGCCCACTTTCCCAATCGCTTGAGCTGAGAATAGAGTACTACGGATTGGGCCGTAAATCCAATATCTGCACTTCCCGAAACAATAAACTGATTGGTTTGGGCGATACTTTCGCCGTAAACAAATTTATGTCGTACTTTTTCCAAAAGTTGATGGTTACCCATAAACTCCATAGCCGCCTTACCATAGGGTGCCAGGGTAGGATTAGCGATGGCAATATGTTCTATAGCTTTAGAATCGAGGATGTTCACATTAGGCGCAATAGCGGCTCTTGTGGTCCATAATACCAACTTCCCGTGCGCATACACTCTTGGAGGAGCGAGGCACAGCCCATTTTGATAGAGTTTCTCCGGATATTTTGTGTCAGCGGCAACAAAAACCGCAAAAGGCGCTCCCGAAGTGATCTGGGCTGCTAATTTTCCAGAGGCCCCTATTACCATTTGACTCGGGATTCCTGATTCGTTGGAAAACTCCGCAACCAATTCTTCCATGGCGTACTGCATGTTCGCAGATGTGGCAATGAGCAGTTTTTCGGAATCTTGAGTTGGCCCGCAAGCCAATAGAAGTAGGATGGTGAGCAGAAGGAAGCGTTGTAGTTCTCTTTTAAATAACACCGGTAGGGGTAGTGGAATTTGGTAATACGAAATTGCCCATAAAGGTAAGCAGAATAAGAAGGATTTTGGGGGACTCCTTTAAAATCCGTAACGCTGGTGATAGTTAACAAGGAGACCTACCACCCGATTGTAACTTTGAATACCTTCTGCTTGGCTATTGGCTTTTAGAAAGGCGTTAAAAATGGATTTAAAGAGAGGTTCCGTAGGATTTTCGTAAGCGTGCCAAAAGCGCCGCAGCTCTTCATAATTCTTTTTTATTCCAGGATTTACAGTATCCCACAATACCTTAAACGTTTCGGTATCTTTTGCTCTTAGGTCAGAAAGACAATAGGCCAAAGCATGGGAATATGCGGCGTATTTAAAATGGGGATCCTTACTTTGAGAAGTGATCCAAAAGCCAATAAAGTTTGTTGCTGATTCCGAAGAATACCCGGTTTGATGCCCAATTTCGTGAGCGCTGACGGTAGGGTAACGTAAAATTGGAATTTCGCCGTTTACTTGTGCTTCTCCGGTAAACGGGTTGATATATCCGCCATATCCCATATAGGTTAGTGGTAGGCTATAAATAGACTTTTTTAAGCTTGGAATAGGATAACCGAAAGAAGGGTGATTTGATTGTACTTGCGCATATACTCCAATGGTCTTCTGAAAAATCTCATTTCTGGTATACGGAAGTTGTACCGCCAAGGAAGTGTCTTGGGTGATCTGAAACTGTATTTTATTTGTCTTTTGGATTAAATAATCGGTGAATTCTTCCAGATCGGTTATTGTGTATTCCTTTTGAATACCAAATTTTTCCTCAAGTGGAAGACGATAATAGTTCAATCCCCAAAAGAGATGGAAAATGAAGTATGCTAAAGACAATACGATCCCAAAATCCACCAAAAATTGTTTTGGCCTTTTCCATAGTCGCTTTCCGTGAAGGTAGAGATAGCGAAAAGCTGCAAAAAAAAGAACGGTGTAAAAGAGGTCCCCAACGGAAAAGGGTATCCATCCGAAGAGCATCCTTAGGAATTGAGAAATATAAGGGTAGAGGCCTTCCGAATAGTAGGTTTCTATCCAATCCGGATGGCTTCCCAGCCATTTTACCAAAGCGATCTGGGGTAAGATCGATACGGCTAAAACTGTTCTTTTAGTTCCATTCACCTGTCTAAAGTAGCGCATCTTAACGTTCCCAATAAAAAACTCCGATAAAGAAGGTCGGAGTTTTTTATTAGGGGAAATGTTTTATTGAATTCCTGTGATCTCCAGATCAAAGATCAATGTGGATCCTCCCGGGATGGGGCCGTAATCATTATCGCCATAACCCAGGTGTGGTGGTATGAACAAGCGAACTTTATCCCCCACTTTCATGGTTTGTAGTCCCTCCCTAAATCCGGGAATTAGCCGAGCCTCCGGGCTGTAGTCCATAGGAAGTGGTTGGTATAATCCCTGATCTCTTTTACCGGCATTGTACTTTTCATAGCGTTCTTCAATATCCGGGATATTGCTATCGAAGAGATTGCCATCCATAAAGTATCCGGCGTAGTTCACCAATACTTTCTGACCGGTTTTAGGCTGCTCTCCCGTACCCTGTACCATAGAAAACACTTTTAATCCACTTTCTAATTCCTTCGCCTCGGGTTGCTGTGTGGCAAATTCGGCGGCCAGATCCTCCTTCATTTTTTTCATTGCCGCTATGGCTAATTTTTCCTCCTCAAAATAATCGGTCATGAGTTGCACCGCATCAAACTTCTTAGCGGCCTTCCCATTTCGGATAATTTCCACACTGTTCATAACTACATCCACTTCAGGCTTATCTTGCGGAACGGTTTTTACGTTGGCTATTGTATCCAATACATCCAAACCGTTGACCACCTCACCAAAAATGGTATGCTTCCCATCAAGCCAAGGTGTGGGCTTATGGGTTATAAAGAATTGGCTTCCATTAGTTTTAAGACCAGAATTGGCCATAGAGAGCACTCCCTTCTTGCTATGCTTTAGGCTGTCTACAAACTCATCCTTAAACTTATAGCCGGGATTTCCTGTTCCTGTTCCATTAGGATCGCCTCCTTGTATCATAAAATCCTTGATCACTCTGTGAAAGAGTATCCCGTCGTAATATTTCTTGTCTTTATATTCTTCGGAAACAAAGGGATTCGTCCCCTCTGCCAGGGAAACGAAATTGGCTACAGTAACGGGAGTAGCATCGTGATACAGTTTAATCACAATATCACCTTTTGAGGTTTGAATATCTGCAAAAATACCTTCGCCCAAGTCGGCATACTTTCCCGTTTTACAACCGGAAAATAGTAAAAATAAGGCACTGAGGCCAAAGAGGATTTTTCTCATAGAATTTAATTTATATTGCTACTGTCTTTTTGTATTTCTAATAAAGTTACGCTAGAGGCAAGGGGGGTATTGGGACCAATTTTGTTATCATCCCCTCTATATCCATACACCTGACTGGAAGGAAAAAGGAAGGTGACCTTTTCTCCCTTGCGTAATAATTTTATACCATTTCTCAATCCGGGGAATAGTTGTGATTTATCTACCGCATGTTGTACTAATCCGAAATCTTTGGCTTTGTACAAGGTGTCTCCGGAGAAACTCATTAGGTTATACGATAACCATACCACATCGTTGGTCTTTGGTGTATATCCCAGAGTATCTTTTTGGTCCTCATAATAGTACCAGAAACCGAAAGTACTGGTAAGATAGCTATGAAGACTATCCTTCCGAATGATTTCCTGAATCTGTTGTTGTTCCTTTTCCAGGATCTTTTTACTACGGACCACAGATGCTTTAAAAAAGCTACCCGTTCTCGTTTGGATGGGTTTTCTGGGCTCCGGTTCGGAACAGGCCAGGAAAAAGAACAAGGATATTACAAGGAAATGGTATTTTCTCATTGTATTAGTTGGGCTTTGTACTGTGGCAATAAGGCGACAAATTTTTGGGTGGTCTCTTCCATGGTCATCAAACTTCGCCCACCGGCAGCATTGGTATGTCCTCCGCCATTAAAGTGCGTTCTGGCAAATTCATTGACTGAAAATTCACCGGAAGACCGAAACGATATTTTTATAATTCCTTCCTCGCTATTCTCGATAAAAATTACGGCAAAAACAATACCTTCCAGGGTAAGTCCATAGTTAACGAACCCTTCAGTATCTCCTTTACTATAATCGTGTTGGTCCAGTTCTTCCTGGCGAAGTGTCATATACGTGGTGTGAAATTCTTTCAGGATAACCAGATTGTTAAGTGCTACACCCAACAGTTGAAGCCGCACAGGAGAATTGGCATCAAAGACCTGTTGATGGATCTGCATATTTTCTGCCCCTTTATCGATCAGATTGGCTACAACACGGTGTGTTCTGCTTGTAGTTGCTGAAAATCTAAAGGATCCGGTATCGGTCATAATGCCTGTGTACAGGCAGGTGGCAATTTCTTTGGTGATCTTGTCTGTTGCTCCAAAGGCTTCAATGGTATTGTAGACCATTTCACAGGTAGAGCTAATACCAACGTCGGAATAGGTAACTGTAGCATAATTATCCGGTTGCTGGTGATGATCGATCATTACGAATTGAGTATTCAATTTTGTGAGAATTGGTGCCATTCTTCCGGTTCTGGACAGTTCGTTAAAATCCAGGGTAAAAACTAAATCTGCTTTTTCCAAGAGCGCCACAACAACTCCGTTCTTTCTCTCAAAATTTAGGATGGCCCCACTTCCAGGCATCCACTTCAGGAACTTCGGGTACTCATTGGGAACGATAACGGTACTGTTTTTATTCAGAATTTTTAGGAAGTAATACAATCCTAGAGCGGAACCTATAGCATCCCCGTCCGGGTTTTTATGCGGGATTATAACAATGTTCCGGGATTGCGCAAGAAGTTTTTTTAGCCTGGCGACATTTGCTAAATTCATGCGCGCAAAGATACAATATTCTAGCATTGTCATAATTTTCTGTCGATTTAATTTGGTACCTCTTAAAATGCACAGGTAGTAACCAACTTCCATCCTTTTTATAATTGCACCGTCACTGTAAATTCAAGCAGGCGGTAACCACTGTCCTGGATTCCGATGAGCGAAGCTTGGGAATACCGTGTTAAATCAACTCCAGATTTCAACCTAATCATAACGGTCAATCAATTTTATCCAACCCGTGTCAGTTCGAAAATGGGTGTATTACTCGAATAAGGTAGATGGCATGATCCAGGTCATCCTCGAATCAAAAGCGAAAGCTTTGTTTTTTCGGACGATGGCTATTTCAGAGTTTTATAAAGTAATACCAGGAGGACTTTCATCTCGCTTAAAGATCGTATTGCGATTAGTTTAGCCGGGTGTAGTTGGATTTCGATACCCCACTTATCCTATTTCGATTTGCGAAGGTGGGTTCCTGAACCTGTTTTTGCAGTGCTCCTTCCGGATCTAAATTTTCCGCAAAGAGGCATTTAAAATTACAAGAGAAAACGGGAAGTCACTTCAACGATGAAAACAGCAGCACCAGCACTTGTTGCTATGTAGAAAAGACTTACTTTTGCGCAAATTTTTAAAACCATGACAGGAAATAGAACTTTCACCATGATAAAGCCCGATGCTGTTCAAAATGGACACATTGGCGCCATCTTGGAAAAGATATCAGCTGCGGGATTTAAGATCGTAGCTATGAAATACACCCAATTGAGCCGTAGGGATGCGGAGACGTTTTATGCGATCCACAATGAACGACCTTTTTTCGGAGAATTGGTGGAATTCATGACTCGTGGCCCTATCGTAGCTGCGATTTTGGAGAAGGATAATGCTGTTGAGGATTTCAGGGCACTTATAGGGGCCACTAATCCCGAGCAAGCTGCGGAAGGAACCATCCGTAAATTATATGCTACCAACGTGGCAGAAAATGCAGTCCATGGTTCAGATAGTGACGATAATGCTATGATAGAGGGTGCTTTCCATTTTTCCGGGCGGGAGATTT
The DNA here is from genome assembly GCA_038750505.1 of Bacteroidota bacterium. Taxonomy (GTDB): domain Bacteria; phylum Bacteroidota; class Bacteroidia; order Flavobacteriales; family Flavobacteriaceae; genus Croceivirga. The sequence goes on from JBCDHD010000005.1 coordinate 219,290, forward strand.
TTTAACTTAACTTTTTATTTATCAGAGGTATAAGGCCGCTTTCGCGGCTTTTTTTAACGCAAAACCAATTCCTTAATAAGTGTTTTCCCGAGTTCTTCATTGAGCATTGTGATGATCTTGGTTTTACCATAGGAGAGCTCTTCCCGAAGTACGGATGAAGACAAGGAAACATAAAGGGTCTCTCCACGTAGTTCCACATTTGTAGTGTAGTTGTCTACACCGTTGCCCATTAACTTTTTCCACGCTTTTTTGGCTTCTACCCTGTCCAGGCCTTTTTGCAGTTTATTAACCTTTAGAAACGCTTTCAGCGCTTCTCCCAAATTCAAATGTTCACTATGTCGTTTTGGCATTAGGGTGTTGGATTAATGGGTTGAAAACGATTGTAGATGTATGTTATATTTTCTTGGTTTCGCACTGAAAAACGGTTTTCGGAAATATCCAATAACTCTTCTTCCCATTGGTTGGGCCCATTACCATATCGCATTAAAAATCGTCCTTCTTGTTTTATGATAGCAAATTGTTCTGCATCGTTTGAGGTACGATAGGTTCCAAGCAGGTTGGGTTGCACTTTTTTTCGAAACCCTTTAGTTGTATTGAATTCTATGAAGTCTATACTGGTATTTACCTTATATGTTTTTTCGTCTCCGTTAGGAAACTTTACCAGGACAATCTCCCAGTACCCGTTGAGATAGTCGAGATCGGCTTCCTTGATATTTTGGCCACATCCAACGATTAACAATAAGGGTATCACGAGGATTCGCATCATACCTACAAGGTAAAGATTTTATACTGCTGATGTGTACTTTTCACCACGCTTTCGGTGCGCTCCACATGTGTATCGCTAATAAAAAGTTGTCCAAACTGCTCTTTTTTCACAAGCGCAACGAGGTGCGCTACCCTATTTTCATCGAGTTTGTCAAAAATATCGTCTAATAGTAAGATGGGGGTGGTCTTGGATTGTTCTTTTACAAAATGGAACTGCGCTAGCTTTAGGGCGACCAAAAACGATTTTTGCTGTCCTTGACTCCCGAATTTTTTGATAGGATATCCAGCAATAGTAAAATCCAAATCATCTTTGTGAATGCCCACGGTGGTATATTGTAGCGCGCGATCTTTGTCAATACACTGTTCTAATAACACCAATAGGTCTTGTGCCTCTAATTTCGTCGCATAGTGCAGATCTATTGCCTCTTCTTTGGAAGAAATAGTAGCATACTGTGCTTTAAAGATCGGGATGAATACTTCTAAAAAGGCTTTCCTTTTTTTGAAAATTGAAGTGCCATACTCGTGAAGTTGATCGTTATAAACGGCTAGCGTATCTTGGTCGAAAGTATGATTAAGCGAAAAATATTTTAACAAAGAATTCCGCTGAGCAAGTACCCTATTGTACTTTATCAAGGTTTGTAAATAGTCCTTATCGGACTGAGAAATTACCCCATCAATAAATTTTCTTCGGGTTTCGCTGCCCTCAATAATTAGATCGCGATCAGCTGGAGAAATAATCACCGCTGGTAATACTCCGACATGTTCAGAAAGCTTTTCGTAATTCTTGCCATTCCGTTTAATTATTTTTTTCATCCCCCTTTTCATACTGCATACGATCTTTTCCGTGCGCCCATCTTTTTCAAATTCTCCTTCAATCACAAAAAAATCGGCACCATGGGAAATATTCTGTGTGGCTACCGGATTAAAATAGCTTTTTCCAAAAGATAAGTGGTAGATAGCGTCCAGTACGTTGGTCTTACCGACACCATTGTTCCCTACAAAGCAGTTAATAGTAGGTTCAAATACCCAATTTTGAGCATCAAAACTTTTATAATTTATTAAGGATAAGCGTTTTATAAACATTGCTAATTTACAAGTGCAACTTTATCTTTGGAAACTTATGGTCGCAAAGGCTTCAAAAATAAGGATTAATTTACCTTTCGTTTTTAGCTGAAAACATTTACTTTTGCGCGACTAAAAAGGAACGATGGCCACTTATAAGAAGCGCGGACATAAACCGAAAAATAAAGCAGAGGAAGCACAATTTGAGTCCCAAAACAGTACTACGGCAGAGGTATTTAGTACTTTGGATGAAAGCGCTTCCAAAACGGAGGCGTGGGTATCTAAAAACCAGAACTACATCTTAGGAGGAATTATTGTTATTGCTGTTGGTGTTTTAGGGTATTTGGCATACAATCAGTTTGTAGTGAAACCAAAAGATGCTACTGCGGCTAATGAATTTTCATATCCTATGCAGCATTTTAATGCAGCGCTTACCAGTGAAACTGAAAAAGATTCTCTTTTTGGTCTCGCCTTGAGCGGCGCCGAAGGGAAATTTGGATTTTTAGATATTATTGAAGAGTACAGCGGAACGCCAACTGCCAATCTGGCCAAGTATTCGGCAGGAATGGCGTATTTGAACTTGCAGCAATATGACGAAGCTATTGCCTATCTGGAGGATTTTTCTTCGGACGATGATGTCTACAAGCCCCTGGCACTAGGGGGTATTGGCGATGCTTTTTCGCAATTGGAGCAACCCGAAGAGGCCCTGGAGTATTACGAAAGGGCAATTGCTGCTGCTAACGAAAACGGATTTACGGCTCCCAAGTTTTTATACAAAGGCGGTGTTGCTGCTCTAGGTTTAGGAAACAGTACCAAAGCCTTGGACTACTTTAATCGTATTAAGGAAGAGTTCCCGGATGCCACTGAAGCCGTTAATATAGAGGCTTTAATTGGCTTTGCTGAAACAAAGTAGCATGGCTACTGAAAATAAAAATCTCTCACATTACAATCCGGAAGACATTCCCGAAGCCAAGGGATTGCGTTTTGGTTTAGTGGTATCTGAATGGAATACCCAGATTACCAAGAATCTTTGTAGTGGTGCAAATACTACCTTGCTGGATTGTGGCGTAAATGTAGAAGACATTCATCGATGGGACGTACCTGGAAGTTTTGAACTTGTCTATGGCTGCAAAAAAATGATCGCCAAAGGAGGTCTGGATGCAATTATTGCGATTGGCAGCGTAATTCGTGGGGAAACCGCCCATTTCGATTATGTCTGTAGCGCTGTAGCACAAGGTATTAAGGACTTGAATGTGATCCATGAAATTCCAGTTATCTTCTGTGTTCTAACGGATGATACTTTGCAACAAGCAAAAGATAGGAGTGGCGGTAAGCACGGGAACAAAGGAACAGAAGCGGCTATCGCAGCAATTAAAATGGCCCTATTGGGAAAATAATGTAATTGCAGCTGTTTCTTCGTAAACTTTGTTTGGGGAAGAAGTTGTGTTAACATTTTTTGTGATAGACCCCTAAAGGCTTCCTTCGTTTTTAAGTACCTTTGAAGTTACAGGAAAAGGGAATATGCGCAATTTTTTAAGGCTTCGTAAAAATCGCAGTTTTGACTATAAACCCAGATTCTACAAGGGGGAAGGCAATCCCTATAAAATTGAACATAAACTAGACAAATTCAGAACTACCGCTCATCATCAAAGGGGATTAAAAAATAAGTTTTCCAATGCTTTTGAAGATTTGAAAACTGAAGGAGATCGACACTTAAGGACTCGGTTTCTTGTTATTCTGGGGGTTCTGATCTTGGTATTTCTATATATCATCGACTTTGATTTGTCCATATTTTTTGGGTCCTAATGGCAGACATCATTAAATTGTTACCCGACCATGTGGCCAATCAAATTGCAGCAGGAGAGGTTGTTCAGCGGCCTGCCTCTGTGGTGAAAGAGTTACTTGAAAATGCTATTGACGCCAGTGCTTCGGATATTAAACTGATCATTAAAGATGGAGGGCGTACCCTGGTACAGGTAGTTGATGACGGTATAGGAATGACCCAAACGGATGCCCGCTTGTCCTTCGAGCGCCATGCTACCTCCAAGATCGCATCGGCAGAAGACCTTTTTAATTTGCATACCAAAGGATTCCGTGGGGAAGCGCTGGCTTCCATCGCTGCTATTTCGCATGTGGAACTGTTGTCAAAGACTGCGGCAACCGAGGTAGGCACGCATATTAAAATTGAGGCAAGCGAAGTAATAGCCCAAGAAGTCGTCGTCACGCCTAAGGGGACCTCCATTGCAGTAAAGAACTTATTTTTCAATATTCCGGCACGTCGCAATTTTTTAAAATCCGACCAGGTGGAGCTCCGTCATATCATAGATGAATTTCAAAGGGTTGCTCTGGCACATCCCCAGGTGGCTTTTAAAATGTACAATAACGGGGCAGAGTACTTCAATTTACCCAAAGATGGCCTTAAGCAACGTATCGTACATATTTTCGGAGGTAAAATGAAGGAAAGGTTGGTGCCTGTAACCGAGGAAACAGAGGTGGTCACTGTGACCGGTTTTGTTTGTAAACCGCAATTTTCAAAGAAAAGTAGAGGCGAACAGTTTTTCTTTACCAACCATCGCTTTGTCAAAAGCCCCTATTTGCACCACGCCGTGGTTTCCGCTTTTGAAGGATTGCTTAAACCCGAAACCTATCCGGGATATTTCCTAAACCTGGCCGTAGATCCAAGATCAATAGACATCAATATTCATCCTACTAAAACCGAGGTAAAGTTCGATGACGAGCATACACTTTATGCCATTCTGCGGGCTGCTGTAAAACACAGCCTAGGACAATTTCACATTGCGCCCATACTCGATTTTGAACGCGATCAGAATCTTGACACACCTTATCAATACAAGGACAAAGCAGCGAAATCCCCCACCATTACGGTAGATGCAGATTTTAACCCCTTCCAGGAAGGGGGTTTTTCCAAAACGACCAGGACCGATAGGCCTAAGCAAAATGTAACGAACTGGCAGAATCTCTACGATTTTGGCGATACGGTATTGCCTGATGTGGATCTTCTTCAAGTAGAATCGGATGCTGAGGCCCCAGAGGTATTCGAGAATACTGAAGAAGCGCTGATGCTACAACAAGCAACGTTTCAAATGCAGCGAAAGTATGTTGTGAGTACGGTGAAATCCGGTTTGTTAGTGATCAATCAAAACCGGGCGCATCAGCGCATTCTTTTTGAGCGTTTTCTAACAGAGATCACGGTGAAAAAAGGGATTGTACAACAGCTACTCTTCCCGAAGAACCTTGATTTTACGGCCGCGGAAATGGTGGTTTTACGTTCTTTACAAGATGAGCTCTCCAGTTTGGGTTTTGACCTTGTGTTTGGATCGGATAAGCGTTTAACCGTAAATGGAGCGCCAAACGGTATACCTGAAGGAAAAATTGCTACGGTTTTAGAGGATTTGCTGGCACAGTATACGCCAGAAAAGAAGCCCGATGAGCATTTGTCCCAGACAGAATGGTTATCCAAAACCCTGTGTGAGTCGCTGGCTATAAAAACCGGACAGCAGTTGTCCCCTGAAATGCAAACCGCTTTGGTCAATGATCTTTTTGCCTGTAAGGAACCTAAATTGAGTCCTTTTCAAAAAACGATCTATGTGATCCTAGGGGAAAATGAAATAGCGAATAAATTTTAGTACATGGGAAGACTCACTGAAGCGATAAAACACCTAATAATTATTAATGTACTCTTCTTTATAGCTGGTATTACCGGTTTGGGAGATACCCTGTATGAGTATTTGGCCCTTTGGTTCCCAGAAAACCCCAATTTTCAATGGTGGCAAGTGGTGAGCCATATGTTTTTGCACGATTTTTCAGGTTTCTTTCATATTCTTTTTAATATGTATGCGCTTTGGGCTTTTGGATCCCCTTTAGAGCGCATGTGGGGCCGGAATAAATTCCTCTTCTTTTATTTTTCCGCTGGGATAGGTGCTGCACTTATACACACCGTGGCAAATTATTACTTTTTTAGCCAAGGGGTCGAGATTATTCAGGCCACCGGGCTATCGGAAGCAAGAATAATTGAAATTCTATCCAGTGGAAAGTATAGTCCGGATTGGTACACCTTAGCCTCACAAGGAACTATAGACAGTTTTATGAGTGCGTTTAATGCCCCGGCCGTAGGAGCTTCAGGAGCAGTGTATGGTGTTTTGGTGGCCTTTGCGTTTATGTTTCCCAATGCCGAGTTGATGCTGATTTTTTTGCCGGTTCCCATAAAAGCGAAGTATTTTGTTCCCCTAATAATCCTGGGAGATATTATTTTTGGATTTAGTAATGTAAATACAGGAATTGCCCATTTCGCACACGTTGGTGGGGCATTAATAGGATTTATTATGATGTGGTACTGGAAAAGGAATCAGTTTAACCAAAACAGATGGGATAACTAGATGGCAAACGGAGGACTAAACTACTATTTTGCACGCCTGAATGTTTCGGAAAAGCTCATTGCCTTAAACGCGGGCGTTTTTATCCTCGTGGGCCTGGCTGCAGCGCTGCTTGGAGTGCCCGCAGATAGTGTTTTGTATTGGTTTGAGTTACCCAATGACCTTTTTGCTTTCCTGGGAAAACCCTGGACACTCGTAACGTATTCGTTTTTTCATGCCGGGTTTTGGCATGTTTTCTGGAACATGATAATGCTCTACTTTTCAGGTAAAATTTTCCTCAATCTTTTTGATAGTCAACGCTTTCTTAATGTTTACTTTTTGGGAGTCATTTTAGGCGGACTGGTGTTTTTATTGAGCTATAATATTTTCCCGACCTTGTTGGATACGAATTCCGCTTTGATCGGGGCTTCAGCAGGGGTAACCGCAGTTCTGCTCTTTATTTGTTCCTATATCCCCAATCAGGAGGTACGCATCATCTTCTTCAATGTTAAGCTTTGGCATGTAGGTGCTTTTTTCGTTTTGGTAGATCTCATCCAGATTCAGTTCGGAGGAAATATAGGGGGGCGTTTAGCGCATCTTGGAGGAGCTTTCCTTGGCTATTTCTATGCCAGACAACTGCTAAACGGGAAAGATATTGGGGAGGGCTTTTCCAAATTATGGAGAGGAATTGCCAATATTTTTAAGGCGAGATCTAAAAAGCCACCCTTAAAAACAGTTTACAGAAAAAAAGCAGCAGGCACGTCAAAAGGAGGTATTAATTACGACAAGGAAGCCAGGCAGCGAAAAATCGATGCTATACTGGATAAAATCAGTAAATCGGGTTACGAAAGCCTTTCAAAGGATGAGAAAGACTTCCTGTTCAAAGCAGGGAAGGAGGATTGATTGTTAACTATGCACAGGTTCTTCGTCAATGTCTTAAAACTTTTAAATGTGTTGGTGGTTTTAGGCACCCTACTAGCAGTAGTAAGCTTCTATCTTCCGATTACGATCGTTCCTTCCTTATCCTTTTTTGCACTTATCATCCCGGTATGGGTAGGCTTTAACTTACTGTTTTTAATTTTTTGGGGCGTTAAGCGAAATAGGTTTGCGTTTCTCTCATTCGCCTGTCTTATAGCAAGTATACTGGTTTTTAAAAGACCATTTAATATTTCCGCTTCCAGGGATAGTACAGTTGAACAAGGAGCATTTACGATAATGTCCTATAATGTAAGAGGACTAAATAAAAATCAGGAGATTCCTATTGCTCATGCCGATAGTGCAATTTTTGAATTTCTACATAAGGAAAAACCGGATGTGCTTTGCGTTCAGGAATCGCATCACCAGATGAAACGCAGTGGTTCCTTAGATCTTATATATCCCTATAAACATGTGGATTTCATTTATGGTGATTATGATGGACATGTCATCAACTCCATTTATTCAAAGTTTCCGATAGTGGATTATGAAGTAATTAATTTTCCCAAAAGCGATAATGCAGCAATTAGCGCGGATCTACTAATTCATACGGATACTATTCGGATTTATAATGTTCATTTACAGTCTTTTAGGGTTGTTCCGGATATGTCTAGATTACAAGATGAGGAATCAGGAAAGCTACTAAAGCGTATGTCGTACGGCTTTCACAAGCAGGAGCAGCAAGTTAAGGTACTGCAGGAGCATATGGCGGATTCCGATTTGCCGATACTACTGACCGGTGATTTTAACACTACGCAATTCTCAAAGGTGTACAAAGTTCTGGGAGCCGGGTTCCGGGACAGTTTTTTTGAGGCGGGTACCGGTTTCGGGAGAACCATGGAAGTGTTTGGTATGCCTTTTCGCATTGATTACATCTTTGCCGATAGGAACTTCGATATTATTTCTCATACCAATTTTGATATTGAACTTTCCGACCACTACCCGGTAATGGCTGCCGTGAAGTTAAACCACCCGGAGCCGGGTGGTTCAAAATAGGTCTGAATTGTTTTACTTTAGGAAATCTAAAGATAGTTTTCTGAGGTACGCAGCACTGTTGCCACCTTCATTAAAAAGAAGATCCAAAGTGCTCATATTCCCAATGAACCCATGGCGCTCTGTAAAGACCTGGACGTAGGGCTCTGGATTAAAATCAAAACTTTCTTTCGCGTTTACCAGGAACCTGCCATCGTAACCATGCTCGAACTCTGTGGTGTAAGCTGTGGTTTTAACGATTTCCGGAGCCCTATCAATAGCGACATAGAGAAAGGCTAAACTTTCCCAGTTAAAATCCATCAGAAAAGTGAAGGGCCGTTTAAAGATCGGTGCCAGTTCATCTTCAAAGTACTCAAAAAAAGGGGAGGTTCGGTAGGCAGTTTCTAAGGTTCGCCAATGTTGTTTTTGCCATGAATACGAATTATCTATACGAACATCACGATAGAATTGACGCCCGTTAGTAGTTCCCAAATGGCGGATAGGAACTATTAGCTTATGCAAACCTTGATCGGTGCAAATATGATATCGGTTACGAAATGTTTGCTTTTGATAATTATCATAAACCTCCCAAATAACTTCTTTCTGGATTAAAATTGCCAGCGTGGCGATATTGGGAAAAGAAACAGGATGCAGAAGAACAGCCAAAGCACTAGGTAGTTTGCTTGGATTTGCGCCGCTTTCTGAAGAAATCAAATACGAACCACCCAGCAAGGAGAATCAAAAAATACCGAAAATAAGAAACCGGTTCTCCACTGCCGCCTACTGTTGTAAATACGCGATCCCAACGCATCTTTTCATTAAACCGTATCCCATCCTGAAAGTTGTCAAAGCTTAACCATATAAATACGGGTTTACCTACAATGTGATCTTCTGCTACATAGCCCCATGCCCTGCTATCTTCGGAATGGTCGCGATTATCTCCCATCATCCAATAGTAATCTTGCCGGAACGTATAAGACGTAGCTTCATTACCGTTGATAAAGATTTTATCGCCAGTAACCTTAACATCATTTTTTTCATAGTCCCTAATGATTTTTTTATAAAGCGGTATGGTTCTTTTAGTAATAGCAACGGTAGCCCCCGCTTCCGGAATATAGATAGGTCCAAAATTATCCACGTTCCATCTGTAGAAGGGACTTTGGGGAAATACATTGTACCCTGCTTGGCCCTTGGGCTGAACCTCCATCACTATGGAATCGATTCGCTGATCTGCCTTGAGTTTGGCTACCATATCATCTGTGAGATTAGCCACACGTGCCCTTGGTGTTACTTCCGTCAACCCCAGCCGTAGCTGCCGAATCACTTCTATGGGGATCCCCGTCTTATCTGTATACAACTCAATTTGCCCATCTTCTCGTTGATTTGCACCTTTTAAATAAGGTGTTAGCCCTGTGTATTGACTTTGATTCAATGCCGGTGAGACAAACGTCCGTTCGAAGTTGTCCGCTTCAATCTCGTTAAGTAATCTACTGGAAACTCCTTTACTTGCATATACGACATAATTGTACATTACCTTCGCACGATCCGAAAGCTGTAGCTTTTTACCATTTATGTGCACAAAACCATCAATTATTTCCAAAGAATCGCCTGGCGTCCCGACGCATCTTTTTACATAATTGGATTTTTTATCAATAGGCTTTTTAACCCCCTTGGATGCTACAAAAAACTGCTGTACTGTATCCGCCGGCCAACTAAATACGACAATATCGTTCTTTTTGGGGGTTTGAAATCCCGGCAGTCTCATGTAAGGAAGTTGAAATTTGTTCCAAAAAGAGGTTTTATAGGTTTCCGGATCCACATCAGCCAAATAAGAGGGTTTTCTTACGATAGGTAAGGTGTCATGTACCATGGGAGCAGCCAAGGTAGTCATGGGGACTCTTGCTCCGAAGTGGAACTTACTTACAAAAAGAAAATCGCCTATCCTTAGGGTACGCTCTAAAGAACCTGTAGGAATTACATACGGTTGAATAAAATAGGTATGCACAACGGTAGCTGCTACTATGGCAAAGACAATTGAACTCACCCATTCTCCTAATCCCGTTCGCGGTTTTAGACTTCGGTCAGGGATATGCGTAACCTCCATGGCATAGTTTACATAATAAATATAAAAACCGAGGGTAAGGATTACTGCCCAGGTCTGCCATAGTTTGGTTTGTCCAAAACTCCGTATGGTTTCTACCCAAACCACAGGGAACATCAACAAGTTAATAATGGGAATAAACAATAGAAAAACCCACCACTTGGGTCGGTTTATTATTTGCATCAACACAATGCCATTGTAAACCGGAATTACTGCTTCCCAGGTCTTTCTACCAGCTTTTACATATAGTTTCCAGGTCCCCAGAAAATGGATGATCTGGACCAACAAAATGAATAAGAGCCATTGAATTCCGTCCATTCGTTTTTTGTTTTGAGACGCTAATTAACGGGAATTGTTACCAACTACCCAATATTTAGCACATCTTTCATGGAAAACACGCCTGTTTTTCCTAATATCCATTCGGCAGCTACCATTGCTCCCATTGCGAATCCTTCTCTATTATGCGCCATATGTTGTATTTGAATATCATCAACCGAACTGGAATACGTAATAGTGTGTGTACCCGGAATCTGACCTTCTCGTATTGCGGTTATGGGAATTTCGTTCTGCTTCGCTTCGGTCAACTTCCAGCCCTTATAATCAGAATTTTCAATGATCCCCTCAGCCAGGGTAATTGCTGTACCACTGGGGGCGTCTAGCTTTTGGGTGTGATGAATTTCTTCAAGTGCCACCTGGTAGTCTTTTAAGGGAGCCATCATCGCTGCTAGCTTTTGATTCAATGCAAAGAAAAGGTTCATCCCAAGACTAAAATTGGAGGCATAAAGAAAAGCGCCATGATTTTTTTTACAAAGGCTTAGGGCTGTTTCATAATGGTGTAGCCATCCCGTAGTACCGGATATTACTGGGGTATGGTTTTCCAAACAAAGCCTGATGTTTTCAAAAGCAGCTTCCGGGGTGCTAAAATCTATGGCTACATCGATTGCAGCAAAATCAAGGGTGGCTACTTCCGATACCTTATCGATTCGTACCGTAACCGTATGTCCTCTTTGTACTCCTATTTTTTCGAGCATTTGCCCCATTTTGCCATATCCAAAGAGCGCAATGTTCATAAGTTAAAACTTTACTACCAGGGCCATGCCTAAATTAGGGTCACCGGTAATCGTATTAAGATCCATGTAGGGTTTAAACGAATACGCAAGTTTTTCACTTACGTTGTACTGTTTTAAATGCGCATCTACATTGGCATCGATAATATTAAGGGCGTAAAATCCTATGGTAACCACTAACCAGAGATCACGATTACGTTGCAGACTTTCTTGGGCATCTTGGAGGCCGGAATCTGAAACACGAGGATTGTCCGGATCCACAGTTCCGTCATTCCTTGCAAAAAACTCATCATCTGTAAATCCCGCTCTTCTCCTTTTAAAAGCGTCTCGTACGCGGTTGTAATCGGTATTGTTAATGGAATAATTATAAATACCCACGCCCAGGGCACCCCAGACTATCGGGGCCTTCCAATAGCGTTTGTTGTATAGTTGTCCAAGTCCCGGAAAGATTGCAGAATAAAAAGCTGCTTTACTGGGAGCCAGCGGGTTTATCTCCTGTTGTGCCAGTGTAACTTCTTCTACCATAATCCCTTTTTCTTTAAGATCTGTCTTTAAAGAATCTGCGGGGTTTTGGGGAGGCAGGGAATCATTTTCAACCTGGGAAAATACACCTCCTGTTAGGATGAGAAATAAAAATAAAAACAGCGGGGATCTATTCACCGGAAAGGAGTTTTCTTAACCGTTGAAATTCTTCTTTGGAATGGAATGGGATTACAATTTTACCCTTTCCGGAGGCAGAGGAAGAGATTTCCACTTTGGCAGCTACATATTCGCGGATGGCTTCCAAATGAGAAGAAACAAAATCCGGAGGAGATTTTGCAGTATTTGTTTTTTTGATGACCGGATCTGGAATTTTACCCTCTTGATAGGACCGCACCAGTTCTTCAGTTGCCCTTACAGAAAGCCCATTAGCTACAACTTTTTCGTAGATATCAATTTGATCTTTCTTTTTCTCTATAGCGATAAGGGCCCTACCGTGCCCCATACTTACAAAACCATCCCGCATTCCAGTTTGGATTATGGGATGTAGTTTGAGCAACCTCAGGTAGTTGGTAATTGTTGATCGCTTTTTTCCTACCCGATCACTGAGTTTTTCCTGGGTCACTTGGATTTCATCGATCAAACGTTGATAGGAAAGCGCAATCTCAATAGGGTCCAGGTCTTGCCGCTGAATGTTTTCAACCAAAGCCATTTCTAACGACTCTTGATCGTTGGCTATACGTATATAGGCCGGGATAGTTTCCAAACCAACCATTTTTGAGGCCCGGTATCGGCGCTCGCCGGAAACCAATTGGTACTTATCAAAATCGAGCTTTCTTACCGTTATAGGTTGAATAATACCCAATTCTCTTATAGAGCTAGCTAATTCCTGAAGCGCTTCATCACCGAAATTGGTTCTGGGCTGAAAAGGATTCACTTCTATAGAAGCCAGCTCCAGTTCTACAACATTACCAATCACCTTATCTGCATTCTTATCAGCAACCGATTTTATGTCGTTCTCAGGGTCTTTTAAAAGAGCGGAAAGCCCTCTTCCGAGAGCTTGTTTTTTAGTCGCCTTCGCCATTTAAACTTTCTCCTTGTTTTTGTTCAAAATTTCATTGGCCAGGTTAAGGTAGTTAGAAGCTCCTTTACTACTTGCATCATATTTAATGATGCTTTCTCCATAACTTGGCGCTTCACTTAGCTTTACATTTCTTTGAATAATGGTGTCAAAAACCATATCTGCAAAATGTTTTTTTACTTCATCCACCACCTGATTGGACAAACGTAAGCGGGAATCATACATGGTTAATAGCATTCCTTCAATGTCCAATTCCGTATTGTGTATACGTTGTACACTTTTCACTGTATTCAAGAGTTTTCCAAGTCCTTCCAATGCAAAATACTCGCATTGAATGGGGATCATCACGGAATCAGCGGCAGTTAAGGCGTTCAGCGTAAGTAGTCCCAAAGAGGGTGCACAATCAATAAGAATAAAATCATAGGCGTCACGCAGTCCGTGAATGGCCTGTTTTAGCATGTACTCCCTATTGTCTTTATCCACCAACTCGATCTCAATAGCAACCAAATCAATATGGGCTGGGATGAGATCAACATTTGGGGAATCCGTGGACACAATGGTAGCACTGGCATCCAGGGTATGCTCAAGAAGCTGGTAGGTCCCTTTTTCAACCCCTTCTACTTCAACACCCAAACCAGAGGTAGCATTTGCTTGCGGATCCGCATCAATAAGCAACACTTTCTTTTCCAATACGCCAAGGGAAGCTGCAAGATTTACGGTGGTTGTCGTTTTTCCTACACCTCCCTTTTGGTTTGCAATAGCAATAACTTTGCCCATTCAATCACCTGAATTAGGCCTTAAAAATACGATTATTTGGCACGTTAAAAAACGGAATTTGTTAACACAGGGTGAATAAGTACCCTACCTTACGTTAAATAAAGTTAAAGCCCAAATTAACACAACCTTACAGGGCGGTAAGTAGAAATTATTCTATCAAATATTCTAAAATTTCTATAGCAGCTTCACTTATTTTTGTACCGGGTCCAAAAACTGCTACAGCCCCTGCTTCAAACAAAAACTCGTAGTCCTGTTTGGGAATTACTCCCCCAACAATAACTACAATATCTTCCCTTCCCATCCGTTTTAGGGCAGCAATGACCTCTGGGACAAGGGTTTTATGTCCAGCTGCCAGAGAAGAAACGCCAAGGAGGTGCACATCATTTTCCACAGCCTGTTTGGCAACCTCTTCCGGTGTTTGGAAAAGTGGACCAATATCTACATCAAAGCCCAAATCTGCATATCCTGTAGCTACCACCTTTGCACCGCGATCATGTCCGTCCTGCCCCATTTTGGCCACCATAATACGAGGCCTACGGCCTTCCGCTTCCGCAAAAGCATCCGCCATTTCCCTGGCCTTTTGAAAACTCATATCGTTCTTAATTTCTTTGGCATATACTCCTGATACCGATTGTATTTGTGCCCGGTGTCTCCCAAAAGCATTTTCCATGGCATCACTAATTTCGCCTAAAGTGGCTCTTTCTTTTGCCGCAACTACAGCTAAAGCTAGTAAATTTTCAGTGGTCTCATTTTTTAGCTTTTTTTTGGAGGCTAGTGTAATGGCATTCAGCGCAGCCTCTACCTTTTCGGAATCCCTTGACTTTTTTACTTGCTGCAATCGCTCCAGTTGCTGTTGCCGCACTTTTTGGTTATCCACTTCCAGGATCTGTAGGTCGTCTTCCTCCTCCAAAGTGTATTTGTTTACCCCAATGAGTACCTCCTGTCCGCTATCCAACTTGGCTTGTTTTTTTGCGGCTGCCTCTTCAATCCGTAGTTTCGGTATCCCGGCCTCTATCGCTTTGGTCATCCCACCAAGTTCTTCTATTTCCTCAATTAACTTCCAGGCTTCCTCTGCTATTTCAGCGGTCAGTTGTTCCACATAATGACTACCTGCCCACGGATCTACCGTTTTGGTGATCTGTGTTTCCTGTTGTAAATAGATCTGCGTATTTCTGGCGATACGCGCACTAAAATCTGTTGGCAAGGCAATGGCCTCATCCAGTGCATTGGTGTGCAGGCTCTGGGTACCACCAAAAGCGGCTGCCATAGCTTCGATAGCAGTGCGTGCCACATTGTTAAAAGGATCCTGTTCGGTAAGGCTCCACCCGCTGGTTTGGGAGTGCGCGCGAAGCATTAGCGATTTTTCATTTTGAGGATCAAATTGCTTCACCAGTTTTGCCCATAACATTCGGGCTGCCCGCATTTTGGCTATTTCCGTAAAATGCTTCATGCCAATACCCCAAAAGAATGAAAGTCGGGGAGCAAAGCCATCTACTTTTAAACCCGCTTTCAACCCGGTCCGGATATATTCAATTCCGTCTGCTAAGGTATAGGCCACCTCCATGGCTGCAGGTGCACCCGCCTCATGCATGTGATACCCCGAAATACTGATGCTGTTAAAGCGGGGCATATGCTTACTGGTATAAGAAAAAATATCCGCAATTAAATGCATAGAGGGCGTAGGAGGATAGATGTAGGTGTTGCGCACCATAAACTCCTTGAGAATATCATTTTGGATAGTTCCCGAAAGCTGGTCCAACATAACGCCCTGCTCCTGAGCCGCTACAATATAAAAAGCCATAACTGGAATTACCGCACCATTCATAGTCATGGAGACAGACATCTTATCCAAGGGGATCCCGTCAAATAGGATTTTCATATCCTCTACCGTATCAATAGCCACCCCTGCTTTTCCAACATCGCCAATCACCCGTTCATTATCGCTATCGTATCCTCTGTGTGTAGGTAAATCGAACGCTACGGACAATCCTTTCTGCCCTGCTGCCAGATTTCTACGGTAAAAAGCATTACTTTCCTCTGCGGTTGAAAAGCCTGCATATTGCCGAATGGTCCAAGGCCTTCGCACATACATAGTAGAGTAGGGGCCTCTTAAAAATGGGGGGATCCCGGCGGCATAGTTTTGGTGATGAAAACCTGTATTTTGATTTTTTTCCTCCTGGTCCAGAAGCGCTATATGTTGTACGTCCTTCCTACTCATCTTTCAATCTTTTATGTTCAATTTCTTCAGTGAGCCGCTTTTCTATAATCGGTGCGATCGCTGTCTTGCGTCTGTTGATCGCCAAGAAAGGATTGATCTCCAAATTACCTTTCATTCGGTCCTCCGGGTTTTGATAGGCATTGCTCCCTAAGAGCACCAGTTTTCCGTTGTCAAATAGTTCTTGCTCCTTAGCAGCGCTTTCTTTGATCTTTTTCTGAATGATACCCGCTCTTAAGGCGCTTAATAGACCTCCTGAGGCTTCGATTTGCTTAAATAGCGCAAGCGCTTTCTCAGCGATCTGGTGGGTAAGCGCTTCAATATAGTACGTACCTTCTGCAGCGCCAATCGCCTCGTCAAAATAGCTTTCTTCCTTCAGCAGCAACAATTGGTTGCGGGCAATTCTTTCTCCAAATTCATTTTCTTTATGATACAAAGCATCATAGGGTAGATTGCAAACCGTATCTGCACCTCCCAATATTGCGGCCATACTTTCCGAAGTGGTCCGAAGCATGTTCACATTATAATCGTACAGTGTTTTATTGCGTCGCGACGGAAAAGCAAGGATATGACAGGCTGTAGGAAGGGAATAGGCCTTAGCCAGACTTTGCCATACCCAACGAAGTGCCCTTATTTTGGCTATTTCAAAGAAATAGTTTCCGCCAATGCCTACTTTGAATGTTACTAATGGCAAGGAAGCAAAAGAAGTAGTATACTGCTGCAGGTATTCGTTGCAATGGGCCAATCCATAGGCGAGTTGTTGCACGATATTGGCACCGGCATTCTGATATAACGACAGATCCGTGCAAAGGGGCGCTATACCACTTTCCGAAGTAGACCACTTCAACATTTCCTGTACTAGCTGTAGATCTTCGGTCTGGCTTTTGTGCCAATTCCCCTTTCTTGCAAAATCTCCGATAGGATCACAATTCAAAAAGAAAGAAACCGGAGTGTTTCCAATCTGGTCTATCAATCCTTTCATGGGATCTTTTTCGAAGAACGTAAAATTAAAATAGATCGGAACTCGCTTTATGTCAATAGCTTTTAGAAGTTGCGACCAATGTACGGTTGAATGAGGCAGGTCAAAGACCAATGCATCTGCCCCTCGGTTCAAGACTTCAAGGGCTTTTGTATTTGCCAGATCAGCAGCTTCACAATCGATTCTCTGTCCGATATTCCATTGATGATTTTCGGACAACTTAAATTTGGGAAGGCTTTGAAGGTCCTCAGCAGTATAAAACGGTTTTATGGCAATTCCTTCCAGAGTTTCATTTACCAGGGTAGCGTTATAACCCGCTCCCTTAAGATCATATTGAATTTTTTGTTTCCACATTTTGGCGGAAATGGGTTCAAATTCTGAGAAAAGCAGATCGTTTTCCATTGCTTTAGTTTTTTTGTTTTACGCTATCCTCATATTCTATTAAAAAGATCTCCTCGTCCTCCTTTTTCATATAATACTTCTCGCGGGCGTATTTTTCCAATTCCTTGGGGTCCTCAAGTTGTTCCAGCAGCTTTTTGTCGTGATCAATTTCCTGTTTCAAAAATTCCCGTTGTTGTTCCAGTTTATCAATCTCTTGCTGCAATTCGTTATGGATCAATAGCGAGTTGGTATCAAAGAAGGCCATCCAGATCACGAAAATGGTCAGCACCAAGATGTAGGTGTTGGTCATTATTTTGAACCATTTTTTCTCTTTTAGCGCTTTCAAACTCATATTATCCCAACTTTTCGTTGATGATGATCCGAACCATATCTACGGCTACGGTATTGTAATTATTATTTGGAATTATAATATCTGCATATTCCTTTGATGGTTCTATGAACTCGTTGTGCATTGGTTTTACTGCATTTTGATAACGATAGAGTACTTTCTCGAGATCGTGCCCCCTTTCTTTGATATCCCGCTGCAATCTCCTGATAAGACGTTCATCCGAATCTGCATGCACATAGATCTTAATATCGAATAGTTCCCTGAGTTTTGGATTACTCAAGACCAGAATGCCTTCAACAATAATTACCTTCTTTGGCACTGTGGTCGTGGTTTCGGATAACCGGGTCTCCTCTACAAAAGAATATACTGGGATTTCAATTGTTTTTCCCGATTTTATCGCTTGTAAATGCTGGATGAGTAGCTCAAAATCAATAGAATTAGGATGGTCAAAATTGACCTGACCTCTTTCTTTTTTGGTGAGGTGCGAAAGATCTTTGTAGTACGAGTCTTGAGAAATAACCGCTACTTCTCCCTGGGGAAGTTGTTCAATTATTTGTTGTACCACGGTAGTTTTACCACAACCAGTACCCCCTGCAATCCCAATAATGAGCATGAAAAGAAGTTTAATCCAAATGTACGCATTTGACGGCATCTCAGGAATCTCCGTTTTGGCATTTTTGGTGACGCATAGTTACGATTAAAACTTCCGGAAAAACATGACTTTTTTCATAAAATGCTCGTATTGTCCAACCTAATTTTGATTGTCATTTTGCGGGCAAACCGTTATATTCGAGAACAACTATATCCAACCTCTTATGGCAAATCAATACAAGCTCAGGGTAAACGAAGAATTTGAGTATTCCCTAACAGAAGAAGACCTGGAATCTTTAGATGTTGTACCCACTGGCAAAGATGCCTACCATGTATTACAAGACGGTCAATCGTTCAATTTGTATTTTTCGGAAAACGACTTCGATGGCAGAGCTTACACTATTAAGGTAAACAACACCCCCTATAAAATTAGCATAGCAAATCCTTTAGACGTATTAATTAGTGAAATGGGATTTGAACTGAATGCAGCGAGCCAGGTAGGTAGTATTGAAGCACCTATGCCGGGTCTGATCCTTGAAGTTTCGGTTACTGAGGGTCAGGAAGTACACGAAGGGGACCCCTTGCTAATTTTGGAAGCCATGAAAATGGAAAATGTGATCACCTCGCCCCGGGACGGAATAATAAAGAGTATTCCGGTAAAACAAGGGGAAGCCGTTGAGAAGAAACATCTATTAATCACTTTTGAATAATCCTACACATGAAAAAAATACTGGTCGCTAATCGCGGGGAAATTGCGATTCGAGTGATGCGTACTGCTAAAAAGATGGGGATACAAACCGTTGCTGTATTCTCGGAGGCGGATAGAAATGCGCCTCACGTTAAGTTTGCCGATGAGGCTGTTTGTATTGGCCCTCCTCCTTCTAACCAATCCTATTTGCTTGGAGATACCCTAATTAAAGTAGCCAAAACTTTAAATGTAGATGGGATCCATCCGGGGTATGGGTTCTTAAGCGAAAACGCAGATTTTGCGGAAGCTGTGGAAAAAAACGGTATCATTTTTATCGGGCCAAAGTCACACGCTATCCGTGTTATGGGAAGCAAATTGGCGGCTAAGGAGGCTGTAAAAAAGTACAATATCCCAATGGTACCTGGAATTGATGAAGCGATTACAGATGTGGATAAAGCACATGAAATTGCACGCGAAATTGGTTTTCCTGTACTGATCAAAGCTTCCGCAGGTGGGGGAGGAAAAGGAATGCGTATCGTTGATAGAGCGGAAGATTTGGAATCTCAAATGAAACGAGCGATCAGTGAAGCTACCTCTGCATTCGGTGACGGGTCTGTTTTTATTGAAAAATATGTGACTTCACCGCGCCATATCGAGATCCAGGTAATGGCAGATACCCATGGTAACATTCTTCATTTCTTTGAACGGGAATGTAGCATACAACGGCGCCACCAGAAAGTGGTGGAAGAAGCCCCTTCTTCTATATTGACCCCGGAACTTCGGAATGAAATGGGGATTGCGGCCACCAAAGTAGCGGAAGCGTGCTCCTATGTTGGTGCAGGAACGGTGGAGTTTTTAATGGACGCAGACCATAAGTATTATTTTCTGGAAATGAATACACGCCTGCAGGTGGAGCACCCGGTTTCGGAACTCATTTCCGGAGTGGATCTGGTGGAGCTACAGATCAATGTTGCCCGAGGGGAGCAACTTAACATTCGGCAAGACGATCTAAAAATTACCGGACATGCCATGGAGCTGCGGGTATATGCCGAAGACCCCTTAAATGATTTTCTTCCCAGTGTAGGAAAACTGGAACGCTACCGCCTTCCTGAAGGCCCGGGAATTCGGGTTGATAACGGTTTCGAAGAAGGCATGGATATTCCTATCTTCTATGATCCGATGCTCTCCAAGTTGATTACGTATGGCAAGACCAGGGAAGAATCTAT
Source organism: Bacteroidota bacterium (assembly GCA_038750505.1). Classification (GTDB taxonomy): domain Bacteria; phylum Bacteroidota; class Bacteroidia; order Flavobacteriales; family Flavobacteriaceae; genus Croceivirga. The sequence continues at coordinate 239,372 of JBCDHD010000005.1, forward strand.
TGCTTTAATGATCAAAGCTATCGCGAATTATGAAATACAAGGGGTACAGACCACACTGCCTTTCGGGACTTTTGTAATGCAGCATGAAGCCTTCCGTTCTGGTAATTTTGACACCCATTTTGTAAAACAATATTACTCGCCTGAGGCGATTCATCAAAATCAGGAAAAGGAAGCCAAAATTGCAGCAATGCTGGCATTACATCGGTATTTGGAAGATAAAAAGCTATTACGATTACCAACAAATTAACCTTTATGGAAGATAAAATAAAGAAGCTCGAAGAACGGGTTGCCCTTGCACATTTGGGTGGAGGTGAGCAACGCATAGCCAAACAACATGCTAAAAAGAAGCTTACCGCCCGTGAGCGCATCGCCTTTTTTTTGGATGAAGGCTCTTTTGAGGAAATGGGTGTGCTCGTAACGCATCGTACCACTGATTTTGGAATGGAGAAGGAGATCTATTTCGGAGATGGTGTGATTACTGGTTATGGCACCGTTAATGGTAGGTTAGTATATGTTTACGCCCAGGATTTTACGGTTTTCGGAGGTGCGCTTTCCGAAACCCATGCCGAAAAAATATGCAAGGTGATGGATCTTGCTATGAAAGTGGGCGCTCCGGTAATTGGTCTGAACGACTCCGGAGGGGCGCGAATTCAAGAAGGAGTAAAGTCGCTAGGCGGGTATGCGGATATTTTTTACAGGAACGTCCAGGCTTCCGGGGTAATACCTCAGATATCAGCGATTATGGGCCCTTGTGCAGGAGGTGCAGTGTATTCACCTGCCATGACGGATTTTATTATTATGGTAGAGCAAACCAGTTATATGTTTGTTACCGGCCCAAACGTGGTAAAAACGGTCACCAATGAGGAGGTAACGGCAGAGGAGTTGGGCGGTGCCAGTACGCATGCTGTAAAATCTGGGGTGGCGCATAAAACATCGCTTAATGATGCAGCTTGTCTGGAGGATATTAAAAATTTGTTGTCCTATTTACCGCAGAATAATCAGGAATTCCCCAAAAAATATCCCTACCAACCCAGGGAGGAACTTCGGGAGCAGTTACGGGGTATTGTACCGGACAATCCGAACAAGCCCTATGATATGCATGAGGTAATTGAAGGTATTATTGACGAGGACTCCTTTTACGAAATTCACGAAGAGTACGCAGAAAACATTATCGTTGGTTTTGCCCGATTGGGCGGCAGGAGTATTGGAATTATAGCGAATAACCCAACATTTCTTGCAGGGGTATTGGACGCAAATAGTTCTACCAAGGCCGCTCGGTTCACCCGTTTCTGTGATGCTTTTAATATCCCGCTTTTGGTGTTGGTAGATGTACCCGGGTTCTTACCGGGTACGGATCAGGAATGGAACGGTATTATTAACCAGGGGGCAAAACTCCTGTATGCCCTTAGCGAGGCAACCGTACCACGCATTACCGTTATCACCCGAAAGGCCTATGGAGGTGCATACGACGTTATGAATTCCAAACATATAGGCGCTGACTTTAACTACGCATGGCCTACTGCGGAGATTGCTGTTATGGGGGCAAAAGGAGCGAGTGAAATTATCTTTAGAAGGGAAATCGCAGCCGCAGAAAAACCAGAGGAGAAACTGAAAGAGAAAGAAGCGGAATATGCCGACAAATTCGCCAATCCGTATCGGGCGGCACGACGTGGTTTCATTGATGAGGTGATCTTGCCTGAAAACACGCGACGTAAATTGTTAAAAGCATTTGCCATGCTGGAGACCAAACAGGTGGAAAGTCCCTGGAAGAAGCATGGGAATATTCCTTTGTAAAGTAAAGGTTTAACAAATACTTACTACCTAAATATTTAGGGTTAAGGTGGCTATTGCTACTTTTGCGCCATGCAAAAACGATCCGATAGCCCCAGTTTTGAATTTGTTGCTTTGATGGCTGCTTTGATGTCTATAGTAGCCCTAAGCATTGATACCTTACTACCTGCCATTTCGGCTATTGGGGTTTCTATAAACAGCTATGATCCTGCCGATAACCAGATGCTGGTGACCATGATTTTTCTTGGACTTGGCGTTGGACAACTCTTTTTTGGACCCTTGTCTGATGCCATTGGCAGAAAACCGGTGGTATATCTGGGTATTCTGGTCTTCATGGTGGCCAGTATTATTTGCCTGGCTGCCCCAAACCTCGAATGGATGATCCTGGGGAGGATACTTCAGGGAATAGGATTATCTACAGCACGCACCATATCCATTTCCATAATTCGCGATATGTACAAAGGAGATCTGATGGCCAAAGTGATGTCCTTCGTAACCGCTTTTTTTATTTTGGTTCCGGTAGTGGCTCCTGCTTTCGGTAAATTAATCTTAGATGTCGCAAATTGGCAGGCTATTTTTTATATACAATTGGTGTTGACTGTTGCTGTGGGAATTTGGTTTTGGCAACGACAAGCGGAAACCTTGCGTCCCGAGTACAAAATCCCTTTTACCCGTCATCTTTTTTGGGATGGCTTGAAAGAGTTAGTACGGTATAAAGAAACCGTGGCTTACACTATTGTTTCCGGCTTAGTAACCGGTTCTTTCCTGGTCTATCTGAGCGCCTCACAACATATTTTTGAGGATCAATATGGCCTGAAGGAAGCCTTCCCTTATATATTTGCTGGTTTAGCCATTTCTATTGGTTTATCCACATTGCTAAACGGTACGCTGGTACTGCGATTTGGCATGAGAAAGCTATCTACAATGGCGCTGATAGCATTTTCTATTGTCGCAATATTGTATGTACTGCTGTTCTGGAGTGCTGCCAGCAACCCAAATGTTTTTATTTTGGTTGTATTTCTTTCGCTTCAATTTTTTTGTTTGGGTTTTATGTGGGGCAACTTCCGGTCTATTGCCATGGAACCTATAGGCCATATCGCAGGGATAGGAGCTGCAATAAACGGTTTTTTTTCAACGGTAATTGCCATACCCATTGCCTCCTTGATCGGGAGCTATGTAGCGGAACGGGTGTTGCCCTTGTTTTTAGGATTGGCCATTTGTGGCGTACTTTCACTGGTGGTCGTCTTCTTACTCCGAAAAGCGAATAAGTTGGCTTTAGCGCAATAAGCTGCTAGAGCTTTGGTTCAAAAATACTTCCGCTACACGAATCCTCAGTAGCACCGGTAACTGAAGAAAACACGTTTACGTGGCCCAATTCCCGTAAGACGCCCATAAATGCAAATACCATAGCTTCTTTATACTCAATAAGTTTTTTCGGTGGTACTACTACTTGTATGTTTGCCCCTAATTTTTCTTGTAAGGTGCTTACAAAGAAGGTGTTCAAAACACCGCCGCCGGTTACCAAAAGTTTTCCTGCTTTCCCTTGGGTTTCATTTTGAATAACCTTTGTGATTTGCTCGCAATTATGATGGATCACGGTATGTAGCAGATCCTCCGAAGTTGATTGTGTTTTTTCAATTAAGGGTTGTACTTCTTCCGAGAACCATTCATAGCCAGTGGATTTAGGGTAGGGGAGTTGGTAATAATTTAGTTGCTCCAGGTCCTCCAAAAGGGTGGGAAGGATCTTGCCGCTTTTGGCGAGCGCACCCTCTGAATCGTACTTTAATCCGATCTTATCCGTAATATAGTTCAAGGGCATGTTGGCCAATCCGATATCGAATGCAATCCGCTTCCCGTTTTTTCTAAATGAAATGTTACTGATACCCCCTAAATTGAGACAAAAGTCATAGGCGAAAAGTAAAAGCGCATCTCCAATAGGGACAAGGGGCGCGCCCTGGCCTCCTAATCGGACATCCAGGGAGCGGAAATCACAAATCACTTTACATCCGCTGGCGTTTGCTACTTCCTGGCCATGCCCAAGCTGAAAAGTGATGCCCGCATCGGGCTGATGGTGAGAGGTGTGTCCGTGACTGGCTAAAAAATCAATTTCGAGTTTGTGTTGTTGAATAAAACGTTTTGCTTGCGTACCCAACCATTGCCCGTACTCCTTATGCAATTGTGTATGTTCTGCTTCGGATAAATAAATAGCATTTTTCAACCTATTGTAAAGGGATTCGTTGTAGGAGACAGTAGTGCATTGGCGGATTTCAAAATCCCATGTTCCGTTATCTTGCCAAAAATGGCAATAGGCTAGATCCAACCCATCCAGGGAAGTACCGGACATCATTCCCAAAACCTTGTAGTTATCCATTCGTGTTTTTTAAAGTTACCGGAATTTGTCCTTCAGCACTAACATCACCTTTAAAATGGGAAAGGGCGTTCTTTTGGAACGTTTCCATATCCTGATAAACAACCACTACAGCTTCGGCCTTATGCCAGGGAATAAGGTTGAGTACAAAGGGATTTCCGAAAAGGTAAATTACAGTATTTTGTTCATGTATCACCTGGCGCATTTGAAGTATTTCTTCTGTGGTAAATCCAAAATCGTCCTTGGGTTTTACCTGTCTCGGAAAAATGCCTAATACTACGGAATTTTCATGTCTTTTTTTCGTATCGGAATGATCAAAAAAATATCCTGTTTGCTTCCCGATTTGAAGGTATCGAAATCCCTCCCTCTTAAAGTTGTGTATGTCGGTTGAAGTACCTTTTAAGACGGTTAAGCTTTTTTGGGCCAGTTGTAGCATTAAATTTTGATGCTCCTGTATAGGGGGTGCTTCGAGTTCCTCTAACCTCCGGGCTTTCTCCTTGAGTTTCCAGAATCGCTTAAAACTTTCCTCTATGTGTTTTTGGGAGCAAGTAGCCAAGATGCGTTGAATGCCCTCCACAGGATGGTCGGCAAAACAGAGCACATCGTTCCCTGCCCTAAAAGCAGCACATTCTACCGCACCTTTTTCAGTAAAGTCTTTTGCAATGGCATGCATATTCAGGGCATCTGAGATAATCACGCCTTCCCAGCCTAGTTTTTCTCTTAAGAAACCAGTGAGTATGTTGTGCGAAATGGAAGAGCAAATCCTTTTTCCTTCGGATAGGCTCGGAACCGCCAAATGGCCCACCATTACAGCATCAATATCTTCTTCTATCAATTGGAGGAAAGGATAAAGTTCGTTTTCCAGTAATTCGGTTTTAGATTTATCGATTAGGGGCAACCCCAAATGGGAGTCAGTTGCCGTATCTCCATGACCGGGGAAGTGTTTGATAGCATTTAACACACCTTGAGCACGCATTCCGGTTAAATATGCCTTGGCATATTGAGTAACCACATTCTTATCCCGGCCGAAGGAGCGATATCCTATAACGGGATTATTGGGGTTCAGGTTAATGTCTACTACTGGAGAAAGATTCCAATGGATCCCCGCTTCCTTACAATCTTTTCCGATGCTTTTCCCTACTTCATACACCAATTTTTCTTGTTCCTTCATGGCCCCTAACGTAATGGCATAAGGATATTGTGGGGTGTTTTCAATACGCATGGCTAAACCCCATTCTGCATCAATGGCTATTAATAGGGGATAGGGAGCAACCTGCTGGTATCGTTGGATGAGATAGCACAACCGATCATAACTTTTAGCATTGTGAACTACCTCCTTTTTCCCTTCAAAATTCGTAGCGGCGCTGGCCCTGCTGTGAAAAAAGCAGAGACTACCGATAGCGTGTTTTTTTATAAGGTTTTCCAATTTCTGGACGGCTTCTTCTGTATCATTGATAAAGGCAGCAGGCATAAAGAGTTGCCCAATTTTTTGCTCCAGAGAAAGTGATTTCCGGACGTTTTCGTAGGAAGGAAGTTTATTCATGGGAAACTCCTTTTTTTCCATAATCCGAAGGATACTTTAGAAAGGGAAGCAAAAAAAGCGCCGGTAGCGCTGCTACAACCACCCAAATAAAAAATCCACTATAACCTAACCATTCTTGCATAAAGCCACTTAGCATGCCTGGAAGCATCATGCCCAACGCCATAAAGCCCGTAGCAATAGCGTAGTGGGAAGTTTTGGATTTTCCTTCTGCGATATAGATCAAATACATTAAAAAAGCGGCAAAACCGAAACCATATCCAAACTTTTCAAAGACTACGGTTGCGATTACGGCAACAATATTTGTAGTTTGTGTTCCGGCAAGCAGAGCGTACAAAACGTTAGGAACATTGAGCGATAGGATCATCGGTAGCATCCATTTTTTTAGACCATCCCTTGAGATTAAAATACCCCCTAAAATGCCACCTGCAGATAGCATAATTACACCAACGGTGCCAAAAATCGTACCCAACTGTTCGGTAGAATACCCCAAACCTCCTTTCTCCAAAGGATCCAACAAAAAAGGAGCAGCCATTTTTACCAATTGTGATTCTCCCAGACGATAGGTAAGAATAAATAGTAATGCAATACGGATATTGGGCTTGTTGAAAAAAGTGATAAATACCTCAAAAAAGCCCTTAGGTTTTTCCAAGGAAATTGTATTGGAGGTCTCATATTTTGGGGCAGCAAAAAAATTAGAAGCAGTTAAGGCTAGCATCAAAAAGGCGGTTGCGGTCATGGTAATGCTCCACGCCTTGGTGTTGTCCCCGTAGTGATTTTCGAGAAATCCGGCAAGAATAACAATTAATCCTTCACCGGTTACCATGGCCAGGCGATAAAAAGTACTGCGGATACCTACAAAAAAAGATTGCTTCTTTTCACTTAAACCTATCATATAATAACCATCGGAGGCAATATCATTGGTTGCGGAGGCAAAGGCTGCCATCCAAAAACAAGCCAGAGATGTTGTGAAAAAGAGGTTGGTTGGCAGCGATAGCCCAACACCTAGCAGAGCCAGAGCGATAACGAATTGCATTCCCAGAAACCACTTGCGTTTTGTGCTTTTCAGATCAACAAAAGGACTCCATAAAGGCTTCAAGACCCATGGGAGATACAACCAACTGGTGTAAAGCCCAATATCTGCATTACTTATCCCCAGCTTTTTATACATGATCACCGAAACCGTTACCACAATAACATAGGGGAGACCCTGTGTAAAATAAAGTAAGGGTATCCAGGCCCAGGCCCTTTTGTCCTTCTGGATTTCTGGCATTTTTGTTCTTTCTTTTTTTTTCTTCTTTTTTATTTCTTCGTTGCTCCCATAGCAATCATCCTACTTTCATTTCCGAAACCGTCAATGATCTTAAATTTTAGTTTCTTTTCGGCTGAATTTATTCCGAAGCAATGCACGGATTGATCGGCGGGAAGGTATACTTTTTTTAGGACTTCTCCTGTTTTGTCGGATGTACCCTTAACGTGATAGATTGAGAGATAGCTTGGTATGGAATCATAGTGCGAAAGGCAGATGTTCAGGTGACCTTCAATTTGCTCCCTGGAAATGATAACAGGTGGTCTAAGTATACGCCGGGGTATTAAAGGGTGTGGGGGCAACGCTACTGGCGATCTATACATCTTTTTTTGGAATAACTTGGCCACATCAGGGTGCTGCGGTAGGGATTTTGCACTAAAAAAAACATTGCCTTTAACCCTTGTAAGTGAACGCCCCAAGGCAATTTGCTTCGGGAGCTCTTTCTTTTTGGTCCAGGCTTTATCCGGGTTGTTCCTTATTTTATAGGCACCATTACCCATGTAAAGATTGGTATTTGCGCTTTTATTGGCCCACCAACGTGCGATTGTACTGTGAGAAGCTACTGTATAGTCCATGCTCCAATACGCCTGGGGGACAATATAATTCAACCAGCCCTTTTGCATCCAAAGCAGGGGGTCGGCATATAGGTCTTCGTAAGTAGTTTGTCCCGCCTTGGTATCAGAACCTTTGGGGTCTGTGGTCTTATTTTTCCAAACACCAAAAGGGCTTATCCCAAATTGCACCCAGGGTTTTTTCGCGATAATGGCTCGATGAACATTTTTTACCAAAGAATCCACATTGCTTCTTCGCCAATCCTCAAGGCGTTGTCCAGGTAAGCGGTATCGGGTAAACGCAAGTGTATCGTTAAACGTTTCCGCAGCAATTTTATAGGGATAGAAGTAATCGTCAAAATGAATGCCGTCTACGGCATAATTTGCCACCACCTCCTCTACAACTTTGGTGAGATGTTTCCATACCTCCGGCTCTCCGGGATTGTAATACCATTTCTTGCCATAGCGTACCATCCAATCCCGACGTTTATAAAAATCATGAGATCTTGCCAAAATGGTAGTATCCAGATCAAAGGTAGCCCGATAGGGATTAAGCCAGGCATGAAACTGCATCCCGCGTTCATGTGTTTTTGCAATCATCCATTGCAACGGATTTTCTAAACCTTGCTTAGGCGCTCCCTCCTTTCCTGTTAAAAACCTGGACCAGGGGGCATATTCAGAGGGATAAAAAGCATCTCCGGCTGTTCTGATTTGAACAATAAGAACATTGAAATTATGTTGCTCATAAAAGTCCAGAATCCTTAAAAAGTCAGATTTCTGTTTTTGGCTATCGTCGGATCTGTTTTCTGGCCAGTCAATATTGGCTACGGTGGCCACCCATACCCCACGGAACTCCTTTTTAGGAGGCGTATTGTGCCTTAACCCGGAACATGATGCAAAAATGATAAAGACAATTATAAAAAGAAGCCTGCTTTTCAAATCATAAAATTACTTTAGAACAACGCGTTAGATCGCTGTGCGTATCAGTTGGTACTTTCCTTCATCCAAACAGGTTGGGTTTGGGACTTGTGGTCTTTGCCAATTATTTCTTTATACAGCTCAGGTCTCCTGGCCATTTTGTAGCGATGACCTCCCGAAAGTACCAGCTTGTCTTTTGTTATTTTCGCCAATGCAATGTCATTTTCAAATGTACTGCACTCTGAAAGTATTTCTCCATAGGGGTCGAGTAGCATTGAATTTCCATTTTTAAGATATTCTCCATCGTAGCCAATGGGATTAGTGAATGCATAATAGAGTCCATTGTCATACGCTCTCCCCGGTAGCCAGCGCATAAGCCATTCCCGTCCTTTGGGCCCGTTAAACTCTTTTCGGAGCGCAAAAGGGTCAGTTGCTCTGTTTCTCCAATAGTGATCTGCAACATAGCCTCTTCCAGGCATTGCAGATGGAGTGCAGCCCGTAACGTGAGGAGCAAAAATAAGTTCAGCTCCAAGCAAAGCATTGGCCCTTACATTTTCTATGATATTGTTGTCATAGCAAATGAGAATACCGCACCTCCAACTGAACAGATCAAAGATTTCGTAGGTATTACCTGGGGTAAGATGTGGATTGATAAATGGATGTAACTTTCTATATTTCGCAACGACTTTGTCTTTATGCACACAAAAGTACGTGTTGTATAGGTTCCCATTTTCCTTTTCCACCAGACCCGCCAAAATGGCAATATCCAACTGTCTGGAGATGTTAAGAAGGCGTTTTATACTTAGGCCATTTGGGATCTCTTCCGCAAGCGCGTACAGTTCTTCCCGAGAGAGATCTTTAGTGAAGGTGTAGGCGGTTATGGACATTTCATGAAAACTGATAACATCCGCCCCGTTTTGTTTTGCCTTTCTGGCCAGCGTTTCAATAACCGATAAATTATAGGATTTATCCCCATTCCTGGGTTCAAATTGGGCTACCGCTATTCTCATGAGGAAAACATCAAAAATGATATCTAACAAAGCCTTCCATAGCTTCGTATTCTGCCATACCTAAGGCATTGTAATTGTCTGCGGTTTCTTTATTCCGTTGCTCAGCGCGTTGCCAGAACTCTCGTTCATCATTTCCTGGAAACATGGCGGCGTCTTTTTGGGATTGATGTTTAAAGATAGCATTTCGTTTTCGGGTCATATCTTTAGGTCCGATAGGAACAGCCATTTCAATATCCGCAATGTCCCATTCCTGCCATGCACCGCGATACAGCCATACGTAACAATCGTTTAGCCAATCCGCTTTTTCTGCTACAAGTTGTTCCAGGGTCTTGTAAATGATTTGCAAACAAACTCTATGGGTCCCGTGTGGATCGGAGAGGTCTCCTGCTGCAAAAATTTGATGGGGCTTTACCTTTTTGAGTAAGTCTACCGTTAGCTGAATATCCTCTGCAGAATGGGGTTTCTTCTTTACTGTACCCGTTTCGTAAAAGGGAAGATTTTGGAAATGGGCATTTTGCTCATCAACGCCACAATAGCGACACGCAGCTAAAGCTTCTCCTTTTCGGATAAGTCCCTTGTATTCCTGGATTTCAGGGCTATCTACCTGACCTGGTTTCTTTTTACTTAAAAATTCCCGAACCTTTATAAAGCGTTGGTATAAGGGTTCATCGTCCTTTTCGATATCCGTTGCGAAATCCATAAATCGAATAACCTCATCGTCAAAAACCGCGATATTACCTGAGGTTTGATAGGCTATGTGCACTTCATGTCCCTGATCTACTAAGCGTAGTAAGGTACCTCCCATAGAGATTACATCATCGTCCGGGTGCGGGCTAAAGATGAGTGATCTTTTTGGGAAGGGTGTCGCGCGTTCTGGTCTACGACTATCGTCTGCATTGGGCTTACCGCCTGGCCAACCTGTAATGGTAGCCTGCAAGTAATTAAAGACCTTTAAATTGATTTGTTCGGCAGAGCCTATTTCCGCGACTAAATTTCCCATCCCGTATTCGTTGTAGTCTTCATTGGTTAATTTAAGAATAGCCTTACCTAATTTTTCAGATAACCATATGGTAGCTTTTTTTGTAAGGCTTTCATCCCAGATGCAATCTCCAACTAGCCATGGTGTTTTAACTCGCGTTAAGAAAGAGGCGGCCGCTTCATCTAAAATAAAATCGCAATTCTCGTGATGTTGAAGAAAGGTAGCAGGTACAGATTCTCGAATTTCGCCTTCAACAGCTTCTTGAATGATTTGCGATTTTCCTTCTCCCCAGGCCATTAGAATAATACGCTTTGCTGCCATTATTGTCCCAACCCCCATGGTTATAGCCCTGGATGGAACATTCTCCAGCCCAAAAAAATCGCTGGCAGCATCCAACTTTGTAACTCGGTCAAGTCGCACCAATCGGGTTTTACTTTTAAGAGAGGATCCAGGCTCGTTGAATCCAATATGCCCCGTCCTACCAATTCCCAGGATTTGAATATCCAATCCACCTGATTCTTGAATTAGCTGTTCGTACTCCTGGCAATACTGCCGAATCGATTGAGATGGTAAAGAACCATCCGGAATGTGTACATTGTTTGGATCTATATCAATATGGTCAAAAAGATGTTCATTCATAAACCGGACATAACTGTGTATGGAATTCGGTTGCATAGGAAAGTATTCGTCAAGATTAAAAGTGATGACATTTTTAAAACTTAACCCATCCTCCTGGTGAAATTTTACCAGGTAATCATACATTTTAGTAGGTGATGAACCGGTAGCAAGTCCTAACACTACCATCTTTCCTTCTGCTTGACGTTCTCGGATAAGGGCAGCGATTTCATTGGCTACATACAAGGAAGCACTGTCAGAATTGTCATGGATCTTAGTGGTAACTTTTTCAAATTTTCGGATTTCCGGATCGCTCTCTTCCTGTAAAGGACTTTTTTGGATTAGGGTTTCAACCATTGTTGCAAAGATTATCGTTAGACTACACGGCAAAAGTAGAAATAAAATTCCATTTTTGCTGTTTTTTGCTGTTTTTAATGCAATTATTTGCTTTTAATAACAATTAATTAACTTTAGCCTAGGGTAAAACAGCAATCTTGCGATTTGTTTATCTTTGTTTGAAAGCTTAAGCATGTTAAAGGAAGAACGGCAACGAACTATTCTGAATGAAGTGGAGTTACACAACAGGGTGCTTTTAACCGACATAGCGGAAAAGCTTGATGTTTCTATTGATACGGTACGTAGAGATGTTAAGGAATTGGATGCTGAAAACCGATTGCGAAAAGTCCACGGCGGAGCGGTTTCTCTGGGGTTTGCGAACTATAGTCCTTCTCGAAATAACGTATATGCCCTGGACGAAAAAACGGAAATTGCTCAAAAAGCGGGCACACTGATCAAAGAAAACAGTGTACTACTTATCGATGGGGGGACTACTTGTTTGGAACTTGCCCGTTTACTGCCAGCGGACCTTAGCGTCACTTGCTTTACCTTAAGCCTTCCAGTAGCTATGGAGTTGTTAAATAAACCTAAGGTGGAAACCATATTCATTGGCGGGAAGTTCTCTAAAGATTCGCTAATTACCATTGGCGCCAGTACTATACATCAGCTTTCACAGATCAAGGTAGATCTTAGTTTTATTGGTACGGGTTATGTAGATCCAAATTTTGGACTTACCGAATTTGATTGGGACATTGTACAAACCAAAAAAGCAGTTATCGCTGCTTCCAAAAAAACTGTACTGCTGTGTATTTCTGAAAAATTGAACTCCCAACATAGATTCAAGACCTGTAGTCTTAACGATGTAGACACTATGGTTACCGAACTGGATCCGCAAAACAAACTGTTAGCGAATTTTAGAAATCAAAATATCCATTTATTGTAGCTATGGCCGACTTTACTAAAATTACGGAACAACCTTCTTTACACGATGAACTGGAAAAAATGCCTACTTCCGGGTTGCTACAAAGAATGAACGCTGAAGACCGGAAAGTGGCAGATGCTGTTCAAAATATACTTCCACAGATAGAAAAATTAGTGGATGCGATGGTAGAACGGTATGGTCATGGCGGTCGGCTCTTTTATATCGGTGCCGGGACGAGTGGTCGATTAGGGATACTAGATGCTTCTGAGATCCCTCCAACATTCGGGGTGCACGATCGGGTCATTGGACTTATGGCTGGGGGAGATAGCGCGATCCGTAAGGCCGTGGAATTTGCCGAGGACAATACCCTGCAAGGATGGAAAGATCTGGAAGCGTTTGCAATAACTGATAAAGATGTAGTAGTGGGTATAGCGGCATCCGGAACTACACCCTATGTTTTAGGGGCTTTAGAGGATGCTAAAGGACACGGATTACTAACCGCCTGTATCACCAATAATCCAGGTTCACCGGTAGCTAAAATTGCCGAAGTACCTATTGAAATTGAAGTGGGGCCAGAATTTGTTACCGGTAGTACCCGTATGAAAAGCGGCACAAGTCAAAAACTTGTGCTAAACATGATCTCAACAGCGCTAATGATCCGGGTAGGGAGGGTAAAAGGCAATAAAATGGTGGATATGCAGCTTAGCAATAACAAACTCGTAGATCGTGGTACCCGATACTTAGTGGAGGCTTTAGCCATTCCTTATGCAGAAGCTGAAAAGGCATTGAAAAAATTTGGATCGGTACGTGCGGCTATGGCCGAATTTAAAACGGGCTGATAGTCGAACCTGTGAGAATTGAATTATAAACTGCTCTGGTAAATATCGGATCATACGTTGATAAAGTAAAACCATGCTAGATTTTGAAGATCGTTTGAAAGGCGGGCATCCCAACTCCCTGGGGAATACCATAGAAATCGTAGAAGAGGTATTGGAAACACCTTCCTTATTTGGAAGGGTATTTGAATGTTATTTTAGTAATGATGAAGTGGTCCGACTCCGCGTTTCAAACGCGATGAAACGCATTTGTAAGGCAGAGAAAAAATTGGTGGTACCCTATCTGGATAGATTGTTAAATGAAATATCTCGTATTGACCAGGCTTCTACACAATGGACCCTGGCACAATTGTTTTTGGTCTTGGAAAAGGACATGACCTCAGCTCAAAAGTCCAGGGCCATAACGATCATGAAAAAGAATTTGGTAAGTCATGATGATTGGATCGTGCTGAATCAAACCATGGAAACCCTTGGGAAGTGGGCTAGCAAGGATACCGGGATAAAGCACTGGTTACAGCCTCATCTGCTGCGCTTAAGCAAGGACGAGCGGAAATCTGTAGCAAAGAAGGCTATGAAGACAAAGGAGATCCTAAGAAAATGATGAAGAAATGTTTTATAGCCATCTTTGTTATCGGGATATCCTGTAGTTCCCGCGACCGCATCTTCGAAGTACTTGTTTGCTCTCATTATTCAGCAAGCTATGCCGGTACAGTTCACGAAAAAATTCAGCGGGAGCATGGTGTTGACGTTCAGAAACTGATCATTTCAAGTCTTGAGCAAGACACAATAGTTTTGGTATTGGATATGGAGCAACCGATTTTGTTCGAAAAAATCAATATAGGTGATAGTATCCTTAAAAAAGAAAATACATTAGAGCTGAAGTTAAAAAAGTTAGATAAGGACACGATTTTAGCCCTAAGGTTTAACAATTCAATTTACGGCGAAGAAGCTTCTTCTTACTTGGAAAGAATCGTAAAGAATTGCTCTAATACTAAATAACAGTAATTTATTTTGGTTGTAGGCGATAAATCCCCTTTCCCTCAATACCTACATAAATGTAACCATCAGGCCCTTGTTTCACACTTCGCACCCGGCCCATACCATCCAAAAGCTTTTCCCTATAGACCACTTTATTATTTTCTAGTACTAATCGCTCTAAATACTGAAAGGAAAGCGATCCGGCCAATACATTACCCTTCCACTCCGGATATTTTTCAGAACTAACGATCTCAAGGCCTGAGGGGGCGATGGAAGGGATCCAATAATAAATAGGCTGTTCCATATTGGGCCGGGAAGTTTCGTCGGTGATCTTTGTTCCGCTGTAGTTGATGCCGTAGGTGATCACCGGCCATCCGTAGTTTTTCCCTTTTTTAATGATATTTAGTTCATCACCTCCTCTTGGACCATGTTCATGTATCCATATCTCACCGGTTCGCGGATGCTTTACCATGCCTTGGGGATTACGGTGCCCATAGCTATAGATCGCTTGTTTTGCTCCATTCCTTTTTGTAAAAGGATTGTCAGAAGGGATGCTGCCATCATCCTTAATGCGATAGATCTTTCCGCCATCACGGGTGATGTCTTGGGGATTTTCGTCGCGATTTCCCCGGTCGCCAATGGAGAAATAAAGGTAGCCCTCGTTATCAAAAACTATTCGGGATCCGAAATGGAATGGCTTACCAGTATTTGGAGCAGCCTTATAAAGTAACTCTTGTTGCTGTAACCGATCCCCTATAAGTTTAGCACGAAGTATTGCGGTGTTCGCCCCTCTTCCAGACCCTTCCGCAGAGGAATACGACAAATAGATCCATGAATTTTCATTGAAATCGGGATGCACTGCCACATCCATTAAGCCTCCCTGGCCCATAACCTTGACCTGAGGTACTCCGCTGATCGTGGTTTTTTCATTATTATCAAAAAGTAGTAATTCGCCGGATTTTTCTGTGATCAATAGCCCCCCTTGCGGTAGAAAATCAAATCCCCAGGGAATCTCCAATTCAGATACAATACGTTTTGGGATAATCTGTTCTTCCAGAGGTGTTTTTATGGAAGAATCAACAGATTGTGCACAAGATTGATTGAGCAGTACAACGAAAAAATAAAGATAAAATGTACGCTTTTTCATAAATTTACGTTAGAATGAAGGAAAATATAGACGAACGACGCTATTTTGTCGGTTGATCTATAGGTAAAAATAAAAAGAGTTTTTATAGAATAAAGTATTACAATCCGGAATATTTAGGCACCCAAATCCTGGTATTCCCTACAAAACCGTACTTAACCTATGCCCAGGAAAAATACAAGGCGACTTCTGTATGCCGTGCTATTGGTGTTTACTTCCATCGCAGTTTCTTCGGCAGTCCTACGAACCAATATTAAAGAGGTTGTTGCGACTTTTGATCTTTTTAATACTACTTCCAAAGTGGCTGCAGGAGAAGTAGTTCAGAATACCGCTGAAAATAACCTAGTTGAGAATAGTACAGCGGCGAGCCCCATGTTCATGACCATTATTCAAGGTGCTGATGAAGAGGTGGGATGTAGCAATAATGGATTTACGGTCGCGCGCTTTAATCTTTGCGGAGATTCCGATAATAGAACGATATCCCTCTCAGGGGGGCCTTACGGTTCTATACAGTGGCAACTTCTAGGCGGTTCGTGTACCCCTGACGTGAATGAAGATTGTCCGAATACAACTACTTCCTGCTATACTACGGTAAGCACCTCCCCAACTTTTAATTTGGACGCAAGTACAGTACCTGCAGGTTCTGGTGCAGAGTTTAGAGTGGTAGCAGATGGGCAACAGTATTTTTTTAAGGTAAAGAAGAGTACCATCACACAAACGCATGTGAAGCGGGACTATATTTGCGGGGTTGACGGAAGAATTCAAATCACTAATCTATCCAGTGCCTATGAATTCAGTATTGATTCCGGAACCGGATTTGGTCCCTGGCAAGCTTCTCCTATTTTTGAAGGACTTCCTCCTGGGACCTATATTGTAAAAGCGCGCTTAGAAAATACTCCGAATACCTGCGAGTATCCATATGATCCTATTGTTATTGAACAATTGGACATCAGCATTGATGTGGAATATACAGATGCACAGTGTTTTGGAGATACCGGAAGTATTGAAGTTACTGTAAATGATGTACCCGGACCGTACAGATACACCCTGCTAGATGAATTGGGTATTCCCATTGAGTTTACCACCTTCATCACTGCAAATCCCTATACCTTTAATGCGGTAGGTTTTGGTACGTATAGCGTACAGGTAGAAACACAACAATGTACCGGTGATATTGCCAGCGGTATCCCTCCACCTCAACAAGACGTGGATATTAGCGGAAACCCTATTGTCATCGGCGATGGGATTGTGCCGCTTTCGGCCTCCACAGAGGTAAATGAGAGTTTAAGCTCTGAACCTGGGTGTGGTTCGCCATCTGTGGATATAATTGTAAGAACTTCCGGAGGTACTCCTCCATATACTTTTTCAGTTAGCGATGGTGGAACTTCAGGAGGTTCGTATACCACACAAACGACCTATGCCGTAAGTACAGCCGGGACATACGACTTTACGATAACAGACGCCAACGGATGTCTTATTACCGCCTCTGCCGACGTGGAAGAGCTTACCCCTCCTAATGTTACCGTAAGTGGTGTTGACGGGACCTGTACTAATGGCGGTGCTCGTTTAGAGTTTACGGTGGTTGACGCCTTAGGGTACAACCTTAGTTTTAGGGCAACCCCCTTGGAACCCTGGAGTACCAGTACCTCTATTTCAGTACCGGCAGGGACCTACGGGAATTCTAACCCAAGTGGCGCTATCCAGGTCTTATATGAGCAAGGGGGCTTTAGCTGTATTCTGGAATTACCATTATCACCAACCCCGGATATTACGGTAACAGAAACCGGTAATATCAATGGAGCAGATCCAACCTGGATAGACTTAGCTTGTGATGGTACAGGAGGAATTGATAATGGCTCAATTACCTTTCCGGGAACGTATTCCGGAGCCGGCGGAGGACCCTATGAATTCAGTATTAATGGGAGCGACTTCTTCACCCAACAGGTATTTAATAATTTACCAGCAGGAACGTACACCCCGGTTGTACGCAATGCTTCCGGTTGTCGTCGAGACTTTACACCAGTTACCATTGCTGATGTTGATCCTCCAACAGATATTGATTTTGTACAGAGTAATACGAATTGTGCTGCCAATACCTCAGATGTGCAGCTTATCCCTACTTCAAACAATCCTATCGTTAGATTCGAGGTACTAAGCCCGGTTCCTTTCGACAATGGCGCGAACGATACTTTTATAGGGCTTACCAATAACATCAACCACGTTTTTAGGATTACTGACGATACAGGTTGTATCTACGAAGAAAGTTTTACCCCCGCGGTAATCAGCTCTATCCGGGCAAGGGTAAAATCCGGAGGAGACCTAAGGGTTTGTCCGGGTATTGATGACGGGGAAGCTACTTTTATCGTTGATGGTTTTGCTAACAACTATACCTATAACATTAATGGAGGTGCCGAAAGTACTCCTCAAAATAATGCCGAAGTGCCACTTACCGGATTGGCAGCAGGAAATTATACAATTACAGTAACGGATGCAGATACAGGTTGTCAAGATGACGCAACGGTGACCATAGAATTACCAGCTACTCCTTTAAACCTTTCTCCGGATATAACCGACATGAGTTGTGCCAATAACAATATTGGTCGTGTAGAGGCAAACGCTTCAGGAGGGTATGGTAGTTATCGTTACGAATTGGATTGGCCGGCTACCTCAGGAGTCGGTACACAAGGGCCAAAAAGTGGAGAGGTATTTGGTAATCTAACCGAACCAGGACAGTATACACTACGCGTAATTGATGCTGAGAACTGTACATTTGAAATGGATTTTACCTTAAGTCCAGTTGATCCGCCAACGATTGCCTTAGGAACTGTAGATTATTGCTATTCCCCTACAAATGACGGGGAGATCACAGTAAGTTCTACGGCAGGTACCGCAGCTTTGGCCACCCACGAATATCGAATCAATGGCGGGACACTGCAGGCTAGTCCAACCTTTACTGGTTTGGTTCCCGGCACCTACACCGTTGAAGTGGTGGATGCCAACAATTGTACGGATCAATTGCAGGTAACGATACCGCCACAAATTCAAATTGATCTGGACATTGTTACGGAGATCCCTTGTGGAGGAAATGGGGAGATGCAGGTTAATGTAAGTGGTGGAGATATCACCAATTTAGCCGCTACTTCGTATACCATTTACCTAAATGGTACACCTGTAGCCGGACATACTGCTATTCCATTACCTTCGGATCCTTTTAATTATGTAGTACCACTTGGTTCAGATGGGGAATACACGGTAGAAGTAACCGATAATAATGGTTGTACTAACACCTCTCCGCCGCTAACGTTTACCCCTCCGGCAAATATTGTAGCCACAGCCAACGATGTTGGGCCAAGCTGCGGTGACCTCAGTAGTGGATATGTAGAGATCATTCCTGATGTGTCCCAGGGAACCCCTCCCTTTGAGGTGGCTTTTGCCCCGGGAACCGGCGTACTACAGGACGACCCTTTTGATCCTGATCCCAATGTGGTAAACACCTACACCTATACCTCACAAACCATTTATTCCGGACTTCCGGCGGGCACTTATGAATATATTGTTAAGGATGCAAGAAATTGTACTACCGGAGTACAGCAGGTTACCATAAACCCGGATACCACAAATCCTCCCGATGCTACTGTGGCACCGGTTGATGCCACCTGTAGTGGAAGTATTGTCTCCGGAGGTATCGAAATTACGGCGATCGCAGATGGAGTGCCGGACTTTACCATTATCATAGAAGATAATTTTGGCAATGAATTTGTTCGACAGGAAAATGTTACCCTTGCTGATCTTCCTCTAACCATTACAAATCCTTTGCTTATTGAAGGGAACTACACCGTTATTACTTTAGATTCCAGAGGATGTATAGATCAGGATTTGGTAAGTATCAATTCTTCGGATTTGGCTATTGTCCCGGATTTTGATGTTCCGGATACTTGTGCTCCCGGAATTCTGCCGCAGTGTGTTGATATCGTCGGTGGAGTAGGACCGTTTGATATTCGTTTGGTGACCGATCCACCTTCTCCATATATTGATCTGGCGCCAGGCGTGCGAAGGTATTGCTTTCCTGATTTAGTTCCTGGAGCGGCATATACTGTGGAAGTACTTGACGAAGGCACGGGTTGTGTCTATTTTGAAACCGTTACTGTCCCTGAGGAAACTACTCCTGTGGATGTAGCTTTAGCCATAGACAATGGCAATTGTAATGGCGAAGATGTGGAATTGGAATATACCATTTCCGGTGCTGTAGGACCTTTTGAAATTGTAATACGTAATCTGGATACCGGAGCAATAGTAACCGATGTTACCACTTCGGCTGTTAACGATACCTTTTTAGTACCTCAGGGACCTTATAGCATCTCAGTGATCGATACCAGCACGGATTGTACCGGTGGTGATACGATAGAAGCAACACTTGATATCCCAAGGGTAGATGTCATTGATAACCAAAATGCGAATTGCAACGAATTGGGTCAGCTTACCGTTCGTGGTAGTGGAGGCACACCGTTCCCACCAACCGGACCTGGATCACTTCCGGATGGTTCGCCCTATGAGTATGCCTTTGTGGATGGGGGTACCACTCCAGTAGCAGGAGATTATACAACAGCTACCACCGTGGCTTTACCCGGAACATTGGCCCCAGGAAGTCCGTATGATATTTGGGTGAGAGATTCCCGAGGCTGTGAGTTTATGACCTCGGCAACCATTGTTCAACTGGATCCTGATCTCCCTTTACCCGCTATTACGGTGAACAATCAGTGCGATGTTACTCCGCCAGCAGGTGGTTTTCAGATCGATCTTGAAATGCCAGGGAATGTGGATAATCCTACCTTTACCTTAGGTGGACAAACCCAAACACCCGCGTATACTCCAGGTACTGCCACAGTAGCCACGTTTAATGTACCCAGTGTAGGGGTCTATGATGTGTATGTTATTGATGCCAATGGTTGTGATGTCACTACCACTGCAGAGGTATTTCAACTACTATCCGCCTCAGGAGGTTTTGCCCCACAACCTACCTGTACCGATGCCGATGGTACCATTACCATTACGGCCAATGGCGGTAGTGGAGACTTTACCTACCGTTTAACAGGGACCGATCTGAATTCTAATCCAGTGGATATTACCGATCCCAATTCCGATGGAATATTTGAAAACATAGCTGCCGGTACCTATCAGGTAGTGGTGACGGATAACTTAGTAACGGATGGGGTTACTAATTGTACCACAACAGTAAACAATATTATTAGTGCTCCTCCGGTACTTCCGGTAATTGCAGATACAGGAGCGACAAACGTAAGTTGTAATGCAGCAGGGGACGGAAGTATTAATGCCGTTCTAAGTCCTGGAACCGATAGCGATGGTATAGACGAATACCGCCTTTTTGCTACCACTTTACCGCTTACCGGTTCAGAGACCCCGATAGCCACGAATAGTTCAGGGTCATTCGATAATCTGGGTCCTAATACCTATGTAATACAGGTCATTACGGATAAAGGATGTACTGATGAAGAAGAAGTGACGATTACCGAGCCTCCGGTTTTCGAAATAACCTCAAGCGATGCCAATCTTACTTGCGAAAATGGTAGCAATCGCTTTAGTACGGCAACCATTTCCGCACAAATTGTAACTGCAGGAAACGGGGCTCCTTACGGGTACCGTTTGGATCCCAATGATAGCTACCAAAGCAGCCCTGATTTTGATATAGTAGACAATGGTACGGATCAAACCATTACGATCTACGCCATTGACAGCAACGGTTGTGAAGATAGTGTGACCATTACGGTTTTTGCACCCACAGATGTTGTTCCGAGCATAGCGCAAGTCAGTCCTTTGACCTGTGCTGCTGACGAAATTATCCAGATCACGGTGGCGGGAACAACTAATTTTACAGTAATTACTTCCGGTCCTTCCGGAGTTACCGTTGCGGATGTAACTACCAGCAGTGGGACTACTGCCAACGTGGCATTACCCGCTGTAGGAGACTATTTAATTGAAGTACAAGACAATAGTATTGATGGTTGTAGTTATCCATTACCGGTGTATACAGTACATCCTCCTATTGACCCCGTGGTCACGATAACGGAAGCCAATCCGGTATTGTGTGCATCAGATACCAATGGGGCCTTGTTTATCGAGGTAAGTCATTATAGCGGTGTGTACAACTACGAGGCATTTCTTTTGGATCAAAATGGGAATCGAATCGTCCCTGCCGAGGCCTCAGGAAGTTTTGATACCGCTAATTTCCCCGATGTCAACGGGGATCCAGCTCGGATCACGGGATTATCCGGTGGAAATTACGAAGTAGATATCACCACCGCAGCGGATCCTCAGTGCCCTGGCACCAGTGATGTTGCTACGGTAAGAGCCCCAACACCTCTTGTACCGGACGCCTTTAAAGCAGGAGAGGTAGGCTGTAATGATCAGGGAGTTATAGAGGCTACGGTTTCCGGAGGGTGGGATTACGCCCCCTATGAATATCGATTGCTTTTTGATGGCGATGGCGATACCACGTATGAGACCGAAGTACAGACCTGGAGTACCGCAAACCGCTTTGAAAATCTGGTTGGAGGCCCATATCGCGTGGAATTCCGTGACGCTGAGGGATGTACAACATTTTTCGATGTTCCCCTTGATATCATTGATCCTATTTTAGCCGGTATCCGTGAACCTCAGGGATTGGTTTGTCCGGATGGTAATAATGCGGTGTTAGAAGCGTATGATATTACTACTGGGGATGCCGTAACGGCCATTGCCGGGGCCTCAGGAGGAGTTCCGGGAGCGGGATATAAATACCAACTGATTTACCTGGGTAGTAACAATATTACAGATGAACTATCGCGAAGCGGATTGCAGGATTCTCCAACCTTTACCGGGACAACCGGTGGATTTATAAGTGAAGGATGGTATGCCATTGAAGTATCTTCAGGATTTGGGTGTCTCGGTATTACGGTTCCTTATTATGTGGATCCGCCACCACCAATTATTCCTAATTTGGTTCAGGTACAAGCTCCTGGTTGCGGGGGAATGGGACAAATGCGATTGACCATTGAAAATCCAGAGGTAGGTTTTGAATATGAATATCGATTGGCAGCTACTGCCGGAGGAAATGCTTCCGATCCATTTATTAGCATGGAAGATGGTCTCGGTAATCCAGCCACCTCGGTTTTGATCACTGGAGGTCAGAATTTCTATCAGTACGAGGTACGCAAAATAAATGCTACAAATACCTGTGGGACAATTAATTCTAATGGTCTTACTTTAATCGATGCTCAGGATATTGATTTGGTGGTAAATCTACCTGATGATATTTCATGTTCCAGTGAGACGGATGGCCGAATAGAATCCTTCTCGTCCGGGGGAGTAGGTGCAAATGTATATACGCTATATTTAGGGGATCCTGGGGATGCTTTTACTCCTTCAACTACTGCTACGGTAATCCAATCAAACAGTTTTGGGACTTTTGAGGGTCTGGATGCTGCTGCGGACTATTATGTGGCGGTAATCAGTGGGTCTACCTGCCAGGATATTCAAGGACCTTTTGAAGTAGAACGACCTGAACCTATTCTTTTTAATGCCACGGCAACTCCTGTTGCTTGTCAGGGAGAGGAAAACGGAACCATCACCGTTGAAGTAATAAGTGGTGGAGAGGGGTTATTGCAATTTGCCATAGGACCTAATTTTAATGAATTTTTTAGTGATCCGGATAATCCCGGGATCTTCACCTTTGAGGACCTGGAAGGCGATCCTAATGGCCGTTCCTATACCATTTTGATACAAGATTCTGAAGGCTGTTCGGAGACCGCAGAAGTCATGGTGTTTGAGCCGGATGAAATTGAAATAACAGAGGTTTCCACACCGGAGATTTGTCTCGGTTTTGCGGATGGAACTACACAACTGACCGTTACGGGAGGAACCCCTTTTACCGACACTCAGGGTATGGCCTACTACGAGGTAGCAGTGAACTCCTCTGATGATGCCGATTTTGCTAGAAATGACAGTCTTTTCTTTGAGAATTTGTTAGGGGGTGAGAGCTATGTATACTTTGTACGCGATGCGAACGGTTGTGTTTCGAACATCGTAGTGCCTATTGGCATTGGAGTTGATATCGCTGCAGAACCGATAGTAGAATATGGTTGTGAAGGCATTTTCCCCTTCAACACCGTTCGTATAGACGCTCAGAATGGAACGTCGTTTTCGGATGTGTTATTTGCTTTAGATGTGGATGATATCAATGTAGCGACTACAGAACGGCAATGGGGCGATTTACCCGCTGGAGATCATACCGTATACCTATATCATGCCAATGGATGTACCACCTTTGTGGAGTTCACTATAGACCCCTATGATCCCTTAGTACTGGAAGCTACCAAAACCGGACCAAACGAACTTACAGCTATTGCCACAGGAGGATTTGGGGATTATGAATATTTCTTTAATGGTGAGTCCTATGGTAGTAACAATGTATTTACCATAAACATGGATGCGGATATCGCTATTATGGTGCGGGACTCCGGAGGTTGTGTAGCCAATATTATCATGCCGTTTAATTTTGATGGGATGCCTGAATTTCCGGACTTCTTTACTCCTAACGGAGATAATATGAACGACTTTTGGTATCCGGAGAATAGCGAATTCTTCCCTGATATCGAAGTAAAGATCTATGATCGCTATGGTAGGGTAGTAGCTATTTTGGAAGAAGTAACGGGATGGGACGGTACCTATGAAGGGCAACCTTTGCCAACAGGAGATTATTGGTATGTTGTAAATGCCAACGATAGGGAGAAACAGCAGTTTGTAGGACATTTTACACTTTATCGCTAAATGGTGGAAAAGCGTGCAGGAGGCCTTGCCATAAATATTTTGGGGATTTGTAAGGTTCGTCTTATTTTTTTTGTAAATTCAGCACCATTCAAAAAAACCGCTTAGCATAAAACTACATGGAAAACAGGCCCAAGTCGAAATTCTCCTCTTTTCTTTACAATGAGGACAATGAGTTAGATGCTGCTTCCCTGATCCGTTTAAATCTGTATTTGAACACGACAGATAGGAATCTTAAGCCGTATCATATCGATTATAACATTTTGCTGTTGAGCTATCAACTGTGGAAAGGACAGGATTTAGAAGAATTTTGCGAAAAGCAAACACTCAGCTATTTTCTTTTCAATCCTCAAAATGACTCGGCAGAAGCTCGAGAGGCCCTATACATGGATATCAGAGAGTTTTTGATAGGAAAATAATCCTTCTTCTTACGCATTTTAGAATTGTAATTAATATGTATTTTTGCGAACCAAATTTCAAACTCGGTTGCAGCACTTTAGGCATGCCGTTTTGAATTTGGATATTTTTATTGAAATACGATGTGACGACGCCAGCGCGCCAGCTGGCCCCTCGTTGCAAAAGATCCACCGGATCTTTTGCAGTCACTCGGTCCGGGATGTGGCCCCTCGGCTTCGCTCGGGATAAACTCCGTCTGGTACCCAGACTGCTTAATGTAGTCGACGGCTTTGAATTTTGGGTATTGTTTATTGATATTTTAAACAGTGAAAACTGTTTTTCGGGATGTGGCGCAGTCTGGTAGCGTACACGCATGGGGTGCGTGTGGTCGCTGGTTCGAATCCAGTCATCCCGACGAACCACTTTTCTGTGGATATCAAAGCACTGTCAACTAACGGATTGACAGTGCTTTTCATTTTTATTGCATTCATCTGATATCATCTAAAATCATATAAAAGGTGTAGCGTTCGGTGAATGAATTGGTACGTTCCTTGTGCATAATTTTGATAGCATATGATTCTTCAATTGGAAAGAAACCAGTTTGAAATTAAACTTCACCAGGTTATGTCCATAACAAAACCTTCTAGTTTTGCCCTTAAATAACTAATAGATAGCGGTTAAAATGTGTAAAAAAAATTAAATGAGCTTATTAACGGTAACGTAAGATATCGCTTCACTTATATTAGCTACATCTAATTTTTCGAATAATTTCCTTCTGTGAAATTTCACAGTATCCGGAGAAACAAATATGTTATGGGCAATTTCATTGATTGAATACCCGCGAATGGAGTATTGTACTATTTCCTTTTCTCTTTCGGAAAGCTCAATCTTCTGATGGGTTCTCCAACAGTCGTCTCTTGAATTATATTCGTAAGACTCTTCACCATTTTTGTAGATAGTTATGTTTCCAGAGCTTTGTTGTGAAGAAAGAGAAACAATACAAATTGCCTTCCAAATCTTCCCTTTTTCAGTTAAGAACAAAGGGGTTAGCTTTTGATTTATTAAAACCACTTTCCCTTCTTCGTTTTTTAAATGAAAATCATAGGATATTGTATGTTTTTTTCGCTCTTCCAATGGTAATCCCTCGTAAAAGTCAAAACCTATGGTGTTTATTTTTAAAAGTAACTGCAAATCTTCTTTAGGTACATATTTAAAGTAAAAATCATATCCCATCTCTTGTACCTCTTTTGCCGAAAGTCCACACAGAAACAATGGGTTTTCAGAAACATATTCAAATCCTTTTTTATGGTAATCGATAACGTAAATACTTCTATATGTGGTCCTTGCAAAAGCTTCAATTACCTCGAGATAGTTTGAGGTTTGTGCATTGTCAAAGGTTGTCAACGCTTGAACTGTGTTCTTAACAGTGAAAAAGGCATTACTGTTTTTCATCAAAAATCTGAAAACTTTAAAATCAACTAGAAGTATTAAAAACTACTCTTAAGTGTAACTACTAGTCAAATTACTAAATTTAAATTTATCCAGATTATTAATTTAATGAACACATGCGTTTCTATTTACCAGCAATGTATACCAAAATAAAACCTAATTAATACGATAGGATTTTTACCATTTACGGTCCTCTGGATTTTCTAGCATAAACTGAATTTTCATATACCCTGTATATGACAACAAAAATGGGAAAGAAGTTTAAGCTGATACTTAAGACCGAATATGTCCTAAAGGTAATCTTTGATAGAACCAACAAATACTAACTAAAAAACTTACTAGTCATATAAAGAGACAAAATCAATGAGATTCCATATTGGATTATTCACTACACTATTAATTGTTTTTAGTGGCTGTAATCATAATCAAAAAGTTACAGAAAGTGATGAGGTGAAACAATACAAAAAGTTTATTTCAGAGATGAATGCAAGGGGCTTCAATACAGGAAGCATTTTGGTGTATAAAAATGGGAAAGTGATTTTTGAAAGTGCTGATGGTTTACGAAGAATTAACCCAAATGATTCCTTAACCTTAGACTCTCAGTTTCGTATAGCTTCTGTTAGCAAGCAATTCACAGGAGTTGCGATTATGAAGCTGAAACAAGCGGGGAAATTAAATTATGACCAAAAAGTAAAGACTATTTTATCCGATTTCCCCTACAACAATATAACCATCAGGCATTTGCTACATCATACTTCGGGGCTTGGTGATGATGAAGAGCTAATTGATGAATACTTTATTCCCCAAGATTCCACTAAAAAAGTCATAATCGGAAATAAAGTGATTTTAGAAGTGCTCTACAGGGTAAAACCTGAATTGGATTTTCAGCCTGGAGAAGATTGGCAATACAGCAATATGGGTTATACTGTTTTAGCTTCTATCGTAGAAAAGGTTTCAAAACAACACTTTAGGGATTTTTTAAAGGAGCAGATTTTTGACCCATTAGAAATGAATAATTCTTCGCTTTACAAATACCAAGAAGCGGAAGACCCAAGGATGCCCAATCGTGTTTTTGGATACAATAAAGCAATCAATCAACAAGATCTTATTTTAGACGATTATCACCTAATCAACGACGTGAGAGGAAGTGGAGGAGTTTATACTACATTAGGTGATTTATTTAAATGGAATATGGCTTTGGTCAATTATAAAGTTCTCCCTAAAGCGTATATGGATGAGGCTTGGTCTTGGGGAATACTTAATAATGGAGAAAAAGTCAGGTATGGTTTTGGTTGGAAATTTCCTAAAGACAAAAGCAAAACCAAAACTATTTATCACGCTGACGGATGGGTAGGCTTTGGAACATTTGTATATAACGATATAGAAACGAAAAGCGGCTATGTGGTATTAACCAATGATAGTTGGGAATCCTTTGAGTCGATTACGGATGCCATTGATAGCATTCGGGTTGGAGCACCTTATATTCTACAAAAGAAATCTATGGGCAGGGAGTTATTAAAATATTTATTCTCTGACAATATAGATGCGGCCATCAGCTTTTATCAAA
This sequence comes from Bacteroidota bacterium, assembly GCA_038750505.1. Classification (GTDB taxonomy): domain Bacteria; phylum Bacteroidota; class Bacteroidia; order Flavobacteriales; family Flavobacteriaceae; genus Croceivirga. The sequence continues at coordinate 266,901 of JBCDHD010000005.1, forward strand.
ATAACAAAACCGATACTGATTTGTATAGCACCAATGTTTATGAAATACAAAATGCCGGTTATGAATTGATGCACAATAATTATCTAGAAGAAGCACTACAAATATTTCAATTAAGTATTAAAGAGTATCCTAATTTACCAAATACTTACGCTGCTTATGCTGATGGATTATTAAGTAAAGGAGATACTTTGAAAGCACTCGAATATTATAAAGCATCTTTAAAAATAGACAGCACATTTAATTATTCCAAGAATAGAATTCAAGTTTTGGGAAATCAGGAAGGGATGTAGTAAAGTAAAAACGTTTTACGACAATGGGTATAAAAAGTAGCAGTTTAAGTGATAAGATGAAAGTATAAACATAAAACATAGTGCAATGCAAAACCGAGAGAATTGTAAGTATAAATCGGCCCCTACTGGTATAAAATACTGTTGCAAAATACCTCTGCCAACGTCAAAAAAGCTGTAACCAATACTAAATTAATTCATTCCAAAAGCAAACAAAATCAACGTAAAAATTTATTCTAATGCGCCATTACAAAAGTTACAAATTGGAGTTCTCTAATTATCATTGTTCAATTAAAATCATAAAAGTATTTCTCATTATTGTAACTGCTTCCGCAACGCTCTTAAGCTGTTCCAACGATAATGATGAAAATGAAAATGACAATGTGGAAATTGAACAACTTGATTTGAGTGTTCTAACTGGTCGCTATAAAGGTGTTTGGACTTGGGAAATAGGAGATGGTGCAATATCAATGATTATTACACCAACTGAAACTGCTACTGAATATGATGTTCAATATTTTGAATCGAACAATTATAGGCCAAGAAGGCGGTTAGATGGTGTTTCTCCTGATGCCAGAGGTTCTCTTTCCATAGACGGAATGAATGTATCAATCGATTTAGATCATGTTGTCGATGATCCGCCCTGTCCTGGAACATTTAGTGGTGTTGGAACGTTTAATGATACTGGTGAATTAAACTTAGAAATGATAATTGACGATTGCTTTGCTACCAACGAACCTGCAAGCTGGAAATTGGAAAAAAAAGAAGATCTATAATGCTTAAAGAACGCAATGTCTATTTTTTAAGTCACTATCTGTATTCTAAAACTGATTATGGAAGTCAAACTACCCAATGCAGTATCGATTATGAATTTTCCTAGTAATTTCCGATCATAAAAGCACCGAGAATTTACGTTCTTAAGTTACTTGTTGGTTGTTGGTTGTTGGTGTCCAGAAAGGAATTTTATTCAAGATTTAGATACGTAACTATTTGAAAATAAAATATTTGACTGTATCAATTTAGTTCAGTCATCCCGACTTTGCCCTCCATAGCTTGAGGAATACCAAGAGCGAAGGAGGGCATTTTTATTTCTGCTTCTAGGGCGCAGTAAAGTTTTTTGGGCTAGTTCGGGTAGGCCTGACCAACTTTTTTCTGGGACGGCTCGCAGGGATACCCCTCGCGAATTGATACTTAACCATCACCTTGTGGTTACCATACTGTACCGTAGAATTCCAGGACAAAGCGTCCTACGGCTAACTTCAGAACGCTCCCAAGGGTCGCTATAGATCTTAAGTACAACCCTTTCGCAATGAAGAAGCTACCCTTTTCCTTTACGATATCATTTTCTTTCGCCTGGTAATTGATCTCAGTTTGCGGTGTGCTATATTATATTCTCAGGGTCAGTACCGCCGTATGGGCATGATTCGCAACGTCTTCTCCGATGCTTCCCCTGAAAAAGTGTTCCAGTCCCTTTCTGCCGTGAGTAGGGACGATAATGAGCCCGGTACCCTTGTCTCTGGCGTAGGCCAATACGGTCTCTTCAACCTTGTTTCCCCTTAGGACGGTGAAGGGAAGGGCGTTGGAGGCATCTCCCAATAGTAGCGCAAACTTATCGGCAGGCTCCGAATTCCCTTCCCCTTTTCCATCCGCCTTTCTGACATTGACTACCTCCAAAAAAAGGCTGTACTTCTTTGCGAAGGCTATGGCCCTTTTCAGTGCCGATACCCCCTCCTCTGCAAGGTCACTGGCAATGATGGCCGTATGAGGGTCCATATCATAGGTCCCATTCTTTACCACTAATACGGGAACGATAGAATTCCTGACCACCTTTTCTGTATTGGAGTCGATGAATAGCTCCCGCATCCCATCGGTCCCATGAGAGCCCATTACAATAAGTTCGGCACCTATACTATCAACCAATTCACCAATCTCCTTAAAGACCTTGAACGCTTTGTAGTGTACTATGAAGTTGTTTCCACGGAACTCTGGGTCTCCCAAAAAAGCGGTCATGGCCTTTTTGGGCAGATGACACTAAAAAATCCGTGCGTTCGCGGAGCTGGTCCGTAACACGTTCCGACTTCCTTACATCGAGTTCTAGCATATGCACTATATGTACCTGTGCAGGTTCCCGTTTGGACAGGGCAACCGCAGTGGAGAGTGCCATATGACTCTGCTCTGAAAAATCTATAGGTACCAATATTGTCTTCATATCATTTTGTTTTTTCATCACTTTGGTCATTCGGATACAGGCCTGGTGGAAGGGTAGAACACTTTTCCTTGGAGGCTGTTTAAATTGACCAACCGCTGGACCATATCCAATTGGATATCATTGACCGATATCCTTGCATTGAGCAGGGCGTTCTGGCTGTCGTTCAAATCGATGTTTGTGGCCTGCCCGTTAAAGAACCGTTCCTGTGTCCTCTCGAAGGTCTCTTCGAAGGTGGTTAGGTTGGCGGTCTCCCGTTTTAACTGCTCCCCAAGGGTAGCAAGGCTGGTAAGCTCTTGTAGCCCAGCAGTAACGGTCTGCTCCTCAAGGTCCTGAAGGCCCAGTTCCTGTGCCTCTTTGTTGCGCTTGGCGTTCTGTAGATCCCTGCGGGTCTTTGCGCCATTGAACAGGTTGAAGCGTAGGGATGCCCCCAGCACAAAACCCAGGTTCTCTATCTCTGCCAATTGCTGTACATCGTTTTGCTGGTTGAAGTACCCGTAGTTGGCAAATACGTTGAGCTTGGGTAAAAAGGCCGAGCTGGTGAGCCCGATCTGGTTTTGTGCCACCTCAATGCCCAGGTTGGCCAATAGTAGGGCCGTGTTCCCAGTCCGTATCTGCTCCAGGATGGCCTCGCGGTCCATATCCCCTGGAAGGCCGTAGGTTACGCTAACCCTGTACTTGTCCTCCGGAGGAAGGCCGATCGTGACATTTAGCTGTTTGAGCAGGTTGCCCTTGATGACCCTTACATCATCAAGGCCATTGTTCTCCCGGTTAAGGTCCGTTTGAGCACGTAATACATCAAGGCCGGTAGCCTGTCCGAACTCCTTTCGGTCTTCTACCCTTCGAAGCCTTTCGGTGGTGATCGCTATATTCTCCATAAGCAGCTCCTCCCGACTCTGTAGTTTTCCTATCTCCGTGAAAAGGGTGGTGATGTTCACCACAGTCTCTTCGATAAGGGCACGTTGCTGTAACTGAGATGCCTCGCTCTCATTCTTCAAAAGCCTGTACCGGTACCTGCCTGCGAAGCCCCCAATGAGTTGGTAGTCCGCCTGAACCACCGCCTGCACGGTCTCCGATACCACCCCATCTTCATCAAAGGTCACGATAGGCGGGTTGGGCTGGAAGGTTCTAATGGTGATGTCCGACTGGTTTTCCGCATATTGGGCCGAACCTATGATGTTCACAGTGGGCAAAAGCCCCGCATTGCCAAGGTAGACATTCTTACCGGCTATCTCAGTGCGTATGCTCTGTACCTGTATTCTCTTATTGTTCTCAAGGCCCATGGCGATGGCTTCTTCGAGGGTCATCGTACGCATTCCAGCCTGTTGGCCCCATGCCCCCGTGCACAGTGCACAAGCCAGGGCCATTACCATATGTCTGAATAGTTTCATTTCTGTTTTTTTAGGATAATAATTGCTGTTGTTCTCTCAGTTCAATGTCGATGGAGGTGGCTGTTGCAGCTTTCCGGCCCCTTAGCCTTCTATGATAGAAAAGCTTGAAGGAGTTGATACTGGTCAGTACCGATGGCAGGAAGACCATGGTTAGCACCATCCCGAAAATGAGCCCGTAGGCAATGGCTATTGCGGTGGGCTTTAGGAACTGCGCACTGATGGAATTGTTGAGTAGCAGTGGTGCCAGTCCGAATACGGTGGTGATGGTAGTCAGCACAATGGGCCTGAACCTTGATATAGCGGCTTGCTTTAGAGCATCGGCTGCGCTTTTTCCTTCCTTTATCAGATCGTTGTAGGTGGAGATAAGCACTAGCCCATTGTTTATCAGAATTCCCCAAAGGGCAATCATCCCCAGGATAGAGAAGATGCTTACCGGTACGTTGTGGATGAACGAGCCCCAGGCAACGCCTACAAAGGCGAAGGGCAACATGGATAATATGGCCATGGTCTTGCCAAAGGAGCGGTAATTGAGCAACACTATGGTAATGATGAGAATAAAGACGATCGTAGAAGGGGTTTGGCTACTGGTTTGTGTCTCCGCGGAGAGACGCGCCTCCCCTTCAAGGGTATACCTCAAATTGGGATATTTTTGCTGAATATCCTTTAGGATAGTAGCCTCGGCCTCGGCCAATACGGCTGGTACAGAAGTCAAAAGGCTGGCCACATCCGCTTCTACGCGTACCTCACGGATCCCGCTCTGGTGGTTTATTTCCCGTACCCCCTCAATAGGGGTAAACCGGGCCAATTCTCCTATGGGGTAGGATTTTCCATCAGGGGTAAAGTAGCGCGCATTCTCCAGTTGCTCTATCCTTCTCCGGTCTTCCTTGTCATAGCGGAGCCATACCTTGATCTCTTCGTCACCGCGTTGAAGGCTTTGGGCCTCCAGGCCAAAGAAACCTTTTCTTATCTGGTCGAAGACCTTAGCCTCAGATAGTCCCAAATACTTGGCCTTGGGGGTAAGTTCCATTTCCAGCTCTGGCATACCCAGCTTGTCGGTATCGGTAACGTCCTTAAGGTCGTCCCTTTCCTCGAGATAGGTGCGCAGCATCGTCTTGGCCTCCCGTACCTCCTCGAAATTCGTCCCCAATAGGGCAATGGATACGGGTTTCCCAAAAACGGCGATACTTCCGTAAGACAGATTGGTGGCCTCTGGTATAGGGCCCACTTCCTTACGGATAGCATCCGCAATCTCGAAGCTTAGAATACCACGTCTGTCTCCTTCCATCATGTAGATGTTCACAAGTCCCGCATCACTGGTCGGTCCTATTACCCGCTCGGCATATTTTATCACATCTTCACCATCCTCGCGCTTTGCAGTATATTTTTTGTTCACCTCCCAAACCGCCTTTTCTATTTGTATCAGCTTTTTATTGGTAATAGACTCATCGGTCCCCAGCGGTAACTCCAGTTTGGCCGTTATCACATCCTGGTCGATGGTAGGGAAAAAGGTTCCTTTGATAAGGCCACTTCCCATGGCTACATTAGTAAGCACAAAGAAGAGGAGTACAAGGGTAATCCCGATCCAAGGCCGAGAAACGATAAGGTTGATGGTCCTTCGATAGAACCCGTCCCTGAAGGAAAGCAACACACGATTCGTTTTCTCAGTCAATTTCCAACGCTTAGCGTTCTTGGAGAGCGCCTTTGATCTCGCGATATGTATCGGCAGGATGAAGACAGACTCAATTAGTGCGATGAGCAGGGTGGCACAAACCACAAAACTGATGTCACTAAAGTAGTCGCCTAACTGCCCGTCGAGGAAAAAGAAGAGTGAAAAAGCCAGTGCCGTGGTGGCTAATGAGGCCAGGATGGCCGGCACCACTTCCAAGGTCCCCTTTATGGCCGCATTGAGCGGACTTTCCCCGTCGACATATTTTTGATAGATGTTCTCGGCAACGACCACCCCGTCATCAACTATGACCCCGAGCACTACGATCATCCCGAAGAGGGAGACCTGATTGATGGTAAGATCGTAGAAGTTTGAGAGTACAAACATCCCCAGCAGGGCAACGGGTATCTTGAAGGCCACCCAAAAGGCGATTCTTGGGTTCAAGAAAAGTCCCAGAATGATAAATACCAAAAGGATACCTTGCCAAGCATTGTTCTGTAAGGTGCCGATGGCTTGCTCCAGGGAGATGGCCTTGTCCTCAATAACTTGAGCGGTGATGCCCTCATGTGATGCGTTAAAACGGGCAATGTAGTCGTTTACGAATGCGGCGTTGTCAAGGATGTCCTCTTCGGAGCGCGAGAATATCTTCATGATAACGGCTTGCTCCCCGTTAACATAGCTGCGGTCCGGTTTATCGGCGAACTGGTTGTGCACGCTGGCGATGTCCCTTAAGCGGACGCTCTTCCCGTCCTCCGTGGTTTTGACCACAATGTCACGTAGGCCCCGGGCCTCGTATTCGCGGTTGTTTAACCGTAGTAGGATGTTCTCTGCACCTGTCTTTATTTCTCCGCCCGATGCCTTTAGGTTCTCCTGCCGGATGGCCGAAGCCACTTCATCAAAGGTCAGCTCATAGGCCCGCAAGTCGCTCTCACGGAAGCGCACCTCTATCTCCTCCTCGGGATAGCCGGAGATAAAGATTTGCGATAGGTTAGGGGAGAACAACAGTTCGTCCTTGATGTTCTTCGCATAGTCCTTCAGCTCTGCAAGGCTATTACCCCCGGTAATGCCCACGGTCATAGTATAGTTCAGTATTTCTTCCTTAACAATAGTAGGGGTCTCCACCTCAGGCGGGAAAGTGGTGATACGATCCACAGCGTTGGTGACGTCTTGCAGGACTTCATTGGGGTCTGCGTCATCCAATATCTCAACCTTAACGTTTGCAAAGCTCTCCTGTGAGGTACTGGTCACCCTTCGTATACCCTTTATACCGTCCAGGTTGTCCTCTATCTTATTGACAACGTCCACTTCCAGTTCCTCCGGGGAAGCCCCTCGATAGACCACGTTAACGTTGATGAAACTGATGCGTTCTTCCGGTAGGAAGTTCGAGCGCATGCCCACCACAGTCAGCAGTCCGAGCACGATGATCAGCCCTACCAAAATATCGGTGAGCATCGGCTTCTGGACCAGGTTCTTTATAAGGTTCTTCATGGCTGTTTGGTGATTTTTAATCCTGAGATAGGTTTGTTGAAAGTGGTTACGATCAGTTCGGTACCATTTTCCAGTCCGGTGATGGTAACGGAGTCACGGCTGGAGGCTACTACGATAACCTCCTTTTTGCGGATGGTCCCGTCCTCAACAATGTGCACGGTATTGTCCCTGGCGATGACACCGGGTGGAACGTTGAAGGCGGATGCGTAGTTATCCAATTGAAGGCTGCCCTCTAAATAAAGGCCGCTTCGCAGTTCAGGGTCATTCACCTTGAAGAATACCGGTACGTTCTGGGTCTTGGTGTCCAGGATATCATTGATCCGCACGACGGTGCCCTCAAAGTCCTTGCCGAGTTCCTTGCTGGTGAAGGAGACCTTCTGGCCCATCTTGAGCTTGCGTGCTAGCTGCAAGCTCACACCGGTTTCCACCTCGTAGGAACCATTGCTGATAAAGGTCCCCAGAGGCTGTCCCGGAGACACCAACCCACCGTTATCCACAAGGGTCTCCGAAAGGGAACCGTTGAAGGGTGCCGTTAGGGTATACTTTCCCAATCGGGTCTCCTGAGCCTTGATACCGTAATACGTGTTGTAGACCTGTTGTGAGGTTACAAAATATTTTTCGCTGTCCGAAGTGGTGGCAGGAAGTTCTGCCAAGGGCTCACCGCTCTTGTAGGAGGAGACATAGTGCTGCCACTTCTGGTAATTGTCCGGGTAGTCCGCCTTAAGGTCGGGCATCATCCGTGTTAGGATGTTTAAAAAGGCGCTCTTTTGGGCCTCAAGGTTGAGAGCGAACTCGGTGTTGTCTACACGAATGATGGTCTGTCCTTTACGGAAGCTGGTCCCTTCCTTAAAGGGCCTTGACCCTATGCGCACCCTACCCTGTACCTCAGAGACCAATTGGGTGGTTGTCCTTGGGACCACGCGTCCGGTTATGGGGGCATAGGAGCCCACGTTTCCGTTGTTGACCGCTACGGTTTCAAAATCACTTCTTCTTAGCGTTGTTCCAGCCTTCATTGTGGTCGCTATGGTAGCAGCTTCAACCTGGTCCTCCCCAGCACTTGTTTTTGTGCCCTTTTCAGCGTCCCCTTCCCCTCCGCAGGATGCCAGCGCTATTGTTAGTACTGCTACCAGCAGCTTTCTATCTGTAGTTCTCATAATTGAAATATGGGTTTTGTTTTTGTGAAAATGTTCATATGTAATCTTGATGTTCTGTTTGTTGGCCCCGTGTTACCGGAGTGTTCCTTTTTTGGGGTATTTACCTCATGGATGCCGTAAGCTATGACCTGTTCACCCTTTCCCTTGAGAGCGAGTTCCCCAAGTGCTGTGGCCATGAACCTGCTCTTTCTGCTTCCCAGAAGATCAAGGACGTTTTGTGAGGCGATACAATCGGTACCGTGCCCGTGACACATGCCCAACAGCCTTGAGGTGGTGTTCAGCACGTCTCCATGGAATACCAGGTGTTTTCTTCCCTTGCCTATCTCGCTCTTGACCACCTCCCCACCATGGTAGGCGGCCTTGAACTTGGGATTCACCCCATATTTCCTTACAAATTGTCCGGTGTTCTCCGCGATATAGGCGCGGAAGTCAAAGAAAAGTTGTAGGGCAACAAGGGTCTCGTTCCCTTTTTTTGGATCCCAGGTGATGACGGCTTCATCGCCCACGAACTGGTAGACCTCCAATGGAGTGACGGCGACCAGTTCGCCCAAAAGGGCAAAACAGTCCCTAAGCATGTTGGCGTACCTAACACTGCCAAGTTCTTCCGCAATAGTGGTGGCATGGTTCAGGTCTATAAAAAGAAACCCCTTGAAAAGTACTTTGGGATTGAGTATCTCCCCCATGGATTGTTTCCAGAGCCTAGTAATGTTCCCGGTCCTTTGCTCCAAGTTGGAGATGAAGAACATCAAGACGCTGATTACAGTGAAAAAGAACAGCAGCGCCCTGAATTTTCCCATGGAGAGTATCTCCCATAAATGGTAATAACTGTTTATTGAAGAATATCCCTTAAAATACCGGAACTTGATGAACAACCCCAGTGCCATCAAAAGAGCAAAGGAGACTACCGAGATGGTAGTCTTAGCGGTCAATAGTCCCCCAGGACCATAACCTTTCCTAGACATTACAGCACCGATATTGGGATAGATTATCGCGATTAACGATACCCCCAGCAGGCTCAAATTGACCAGGAGAAAAAAGCCATTAAAGGAAAGGTCCTCGGCAATAGGCTTTCGGAATGGACCGGGGCTTATCATAAACCATGTCGCAAAGTATAAGTTCGTGGCGAACGTCGCGATAAAACTCAATACCAGATGGCCCTTTAGTTTATTCAACTTGTAGTCCATTTTTTAAATAGTAATGCGCTGGAACAATTCACCGACCTTTTTGGATTTCAGGAATGCCTCGGTAATTACATCCGAAAGATCTGTGGATAATAGCTTCTCCTCTGAAGGAACAACAGCATAGGAAAAGTTCTTTCGTTTTAGAAGCGCTCCATAGGGATGATCTTTATCGAAGCCACGGGGAGTAGATTTCAACTCCTGGTCATCTTTTTTAAGACCTCCATAATAATCCAAAAAGTCGTTGTTGTTGACAATCTTCTCAAATTCTTGCCCATTTTGATCAATAGCTGTTCTCACTTTTTCCAAAATCTCTTTCGCCGGCCGGTGCAAGCCACCCCCTATCATAGAGCCATTAGCTCCAAAAGTGAAAAAGATGCGAGAGTAGGTGTCCTTTTTCAACATGGGTGAGAAGGCAAAATGGTCCTTATAGATCGGTAGATTGGGATTAAACATACGGTTATTGTTGATCCGCATAACGGTATCCTTGGGCTCAAACATGGTAAAATGCTCATCGTGTTCCGATAGCCTTTGTAACATTCCCTCAACTTCCTCCAACCAGTACTGTTTGGCAGTTTGGTAGCGATTTTTGTTGGCCTCCATCCAGTCCTTACTATTGTTCAGGTTGAGGTCTTTTAAGAATTCTAAAATGTATTTTTTCTTTTCCATTGTAAATTGACTGTTAGTCATTATTAATTAAAAAAATTAGGTTTTCATTCCATGGATAAGGACATCAACAAATGCTTCCAGGAGTTCTCTTTGGGTAACCTCAACGGTTTCTTCCAAAAAAGCTTTCTTCGCATCTAAGAATTGCATAATGCCCATTGAGCTTCCCCAACAAAAGTAATTGGCCAGAACAGGGCTTACATCTTGGCGTATAATACCTTTATCCTTCTGCTTTTGAATGTGATCTATAAAGAAATCCTGGATCCGCCTGCTGGCCTCTTTATGTGCCGTAGCATCATAATCCAGTTCAGGCCGCTCCATATGGACAATAAGTTCAAAATATTCAGGATAATCCTTACTGTACTCGTATGAAGACAGAATAACTGCCCGGGTACTTTCTATAGAGTCGGGATGGCTCTTCTCACTGAGTTTAAAATAATTGTGTAATTGGTTAAGCGCTTTTGCACAGACCTCTGCTAAAATATCATCCTTGCTTCTAAAATATTTGTAAAAGGTCCCTTTTGCAACCCCAAGATAATCCACCACTTTATCAATAGTAAAGTCAACCACACCCTCCTGCTGTACAATAGTATCTGCTGCCAAAATGAGTTGTTGGCGTCTTTCTTTTACGGATAAGTGTTTCTTGGTTGGTGACATAAAAATGACTGTTGGTCAAAGCAAAGATATACTTTTTTTATTTTGTTTATATATTTTAACAGATAATTAAACAAAAACTAGAAATAGGTAAATAGGGATAAGGTTGAATCGAAAACGAAATAAACCCCTTTGGCGCAAAAGTTTACAATGAGGAAATATAAGATAGCTACCACGAATGGAAATTAGCAAAAATAGAAGGGGTTATAGGTAAATTATACTATTGATGTAAACCTAGGCACTCGATTTTTTTTGAAGTAGGCATTTCCAATCACCAAAAACCAGGGGAAGACCACTACCTAAACTGAACTATACAACATCCGGAACCATTGATGCAAGTACTACATCGTAGTACACAATTAGACTAGTTGCGAAAATTACATCCGGCATTATCTGGACTGTAACAATTCATTACCATACCGCTCTATATATAAATTCTAGATGGTATGCCATTAAATAGTTGTAAACCGATCCTTCTGGTGCTATGTTTCCTTTTTTCCTGCAATAAATTTCCGTCCGAGAAAATCACAGATGAAGAAAAGCTTCTGGCATTAGCTGAGGTCTGTGGTTATGTAAAATATTTCCACCCAAGTGATAGGGCAGCAACTCTTGACTGGGACGCCTTTACCATACTGGCCGCTAAGCGCATTCTGGAATCCAACGATGTGAAAGAAACCTTGGAAGCTTTGTTTGGACCAATGGCCCCAAAAATCAAAATTAACAAGTTAGAACCGGGTGCCTCTCCCGTTAACAAAGAAGAAAGCGTTGGCATAGATTCCTTGAACCATGTATTCTGGCAACATGTTGGAGACGGGCAAGGGAGTGTTGGGGCCATTTATCAAAGCGCAAGGGTCAATAAAAAAGCAAGGGTATTACCGAATAGCACCAATGACTACAGTGGTATTGCGAAGGAAATCCCCACGGCAAACATCAAAGGAAAGAAAATAGTATTTACCGCCCTATTACGACCGAACAATGATTACAATGGAAGGCCTTCGGTTCGGCTTCATCTTAAAAGGAAAAACAAACCTTGGGAAGAAATCCATTCCTCTGGTCAACCCCTTATCGTGAATACATGGAACCGTCACTCCGTTTCGGCACAGGTGCCTAATGACATCGAATTGGTAAGGGCGCATCTTTGGAATATTGGAATTGCCGGAAGTATTGACTACGACAACATACGCCTGGTTTTTGGAGAAGGAAAAGATAATTTGGTCGATTATACATTTAATGATGTAGCGGGGTTCGATAAGGAATGGAATCCGTGGGGAGATAACCAAAGCATTAGGATCTTAAACCTGGGTGATAATACATTTTTACGAATTGAACGAAGCAAAGGAGATTTAAAACAAATAAAGCCGCTGTTCCCTCTTCCCAAACGCATACAAAGGACAATAAATAAAAAAATAGGGGAGCACCTTAGTCTTACAATGCCCATTTTATTACACAAGGACCGTACTAAAAACCATGGTAATGATCAAGAATTTGAGCGGCTAAAATCGACTATTGATTCGGTTGCAATAGCGAACGATGATTTTAACAACGTACATCTGCGTATTGCGAATATTATCAAGGTTTGGGTCACCATGAAACATTTTAACCCTAATCTAGATACGGAACATAGCAATTGGAAACAGCAGTTTCTTTCAGCAGTTGCCAAAACTAAAAACGATAAAACTCGGGCAGATCATTTGAATACCCTCAAAATGATGGTTGCGCCCATAAATGATAGTCACCTGGGGGTTTACCATGCTGCATCCAAAGACTATTTCCCTCCATTTAGTTGGGAAATGGTTGAAGACGAATTGATTATTACCAAGGTTTTGGACAGTACTTTGGATATTGCCCCATCGTATCCCGTGGAGCGCGTCAACGGGCGGACCGTTCAGGAATTTTGGGATGAAACATTACTAAGGTCGCAAGGGGCTCATGCAGACCGTAAAAATGCTAAGGCAATTGAAGAATCACTTGGCGGGAAAGAAAACAGTTCCTTGACTATAACGGTAACGGAGGGTAACGGAAAAAAAACATCTCATGAAATTGCCCGCACCTTATCCGACAAATCTTTTGAGAAGGCTTTGACCGAAAAACGTGATTTCTTTTATGAAATAAGTAAAGACGTTTTCTATGTTGATCTAACACGAATGAAATGGTCCGATTTGAAAGCCCGTTTAAACAAAATAAGCAAAACGAAAGCGGTCATCTTTGATGTAAGAGGATATCTATCCTGGGGGAATATCGATATTGTTTCGCATCTTATTAAAGACGCTGTTCAAGGCGTCAGGGCATTTGTTCCCCATATACTATATCCGGACCAAAAAGACCTGGTCCTAAACGAGGCATATCATTATACGTATGGACCAAAAGCACCTTATATTTTAGCAAAAAAGGTATTCATTATGGACCATAGGGCGGTAAGCTATTCCGAAGAGCTCCTGAATTTGGTAGAATACCACAATTTGGCCATTATCGTTGGGGAACAGACTGCAGGATCTACGGGTAATGTCAACATTTTGCGATTGCTGGATGGAATCTCCATACCCTGGTCGGGAATGAAGGTTTTACGGCAAGACGGTAGTGAATTTCATGGAAGGGGTATTCTTCCCGATCACCCGCTTTCAAAAAGCAGGGATGCTATACGAAACGGGGAAGACGAGTATCTTATGTATGCTTTGAAATTGGTTGGGGAAAATTAGCCCTAATGCGTTGCGAATTTGAACGGAATGATCAGTGGTATTTGCTAAATTCTATGTACCACTTGTATCTATTTTTTAGGGTTGAGGCTTGGGGCTAAGTTCCTTTCCGGCAGTGTTTTTTAGGAAGATAAAAACGGGATACCTCATTTTCATTTTTCTTTTAATTCGAGTTGTTTATCGTACCCAAGGAATCACTGATTTTGTGAGCGCAATAACATCAGCTCGCAAAGTAACCTTTTCGATCACCTTCTTACCTTGGTTTGAAAAGGCTTCTATTTCTTAGGTTCTACGGGTTATGAATCTCAGGCATCCCGGTCCCGGTAAATATGATATCGGTTAATGCTGTGATCTTTTAAGTGGAGTAAACTTATTTGAATGCGGTAAACTTTTGGTTTGTTGCTTTAATTTGAGCCAATTTGTTTTTGTTTGCCAATGTTTTGTTGGGGTAAACCTCTTGCAAAATGCTTCACAAATGTCAAATTTTAGCTCTATCTTATAACTAAATTTCAGCGATATCTGAAATAGCCATGAGGTATCAAATTATAGGAGAAACGGATGGTTGAAGTAAAAAAAATAGGAGTCATTTTATCAAAAACGGAGCATACCTTTGAAAGTGAAGGGGTATTGAACCCGGGAGTTATACAAGAAGGCAACACGATAAAAATGATTTATCGCGCGTTCAGAAACGGTAATTTTTCGACTTTAGGATATTGTCAGTTTGGGGGTCCTTCAAAATTGGACTTTCGGGATCCCAAACCGTTGCTGCTTCCCGAGGAATCCTATGAAAAACAAGGCGTTGAAGATCCAAGAATTGTTAAAATTGATGCCACCTATTATATTACCTACACGGGGTATGACGGGCGTAACGCCCTGGGTTGTATCGCTACTTCAAAAGACCTGAAACGTTTTCAGAAAATCGGGATTGTTACCCCGGCTACTTCGTTGCATACCTATAAAGTGGTTTTAGAAAACAACAAGGAAATTTCTCCTAAATATGCCGAACATCTACAGACCTATATAGACAGAGGATTAATAGACAAAACCAAATTTAAGGTTTGGGACAAAGATCTCGTGCTCTTTCCCGAAAAAATAAACGGGCACTTTTTTATGCTGCATCGCCTTTTGCCAGGTATTCAGTGGGTCAGATTCAAGGAATTTTCAGATCTGACCAAGGATTTTTGGAAGGAGTACCTGTTTTCGCTTGACAAGTATGTATTATTGAACCCACTTTACGATTTTGAGAACATGCACATTGGGGGAGGTGCCCCCCCGGTCAAAACCAGTTCGGGCTGGCTTTTGATAAACCATGGGGTTCAATCCACTCCGCTTGGAAGGGCATATCACGCTACCGCTGTACTTCTCGATTTAAATGATCCAACAAAGGTAATTGCCCGTATGCCATCGCCTTTGTTTTCGCCTACAGAACCTTACGAAAAGACAGGTTATATTAACAATGTTTGCTTTCCAACCGGTACGGCTGTTTTTGGAGAAGACCTGTATATTTATTATGGAGCAGCAGACAATACAGTTGCCCTTGCCAAAACCAATCTAAACGGTTTGGTAGCGCATCTACTAAAATTCCCAACAGTATGAAAAAGAAACCCACAATAGTGTTTATTGCGAGCTATCTTCCACGTGAATGTGGTATAGCTACTTTTACAAAGGATACGATTACGGCTATAGAGAAGTCCTTTCATCCCAATTTTTCCCTTAAGGTTGCTGCCCTTAATGAACATCCTGATGTGGAAAGGACCTATCCGCCGGAGGTGATCTTCCAAGTGCAAAAAGATGCAAATGATTATAAACAACTTGCCGATATCATTAACCTGGATACTAACATACAATTGGTGGTCATTGAACATGAATTCGGATTATATGCGGGTGAGTTCGGAGAAGATTTACTGAAATTGACCGAAGCATTGCAAAAGCCCTACCTGCTGGTAATGCACACCGTATTGTCTCAACCTCCGGAAAAAATGAAAGTAGTGTTGGCCAATTTGATCCTTGGAAGTGCAAGAGCAATAACAATGACTACCCATTCCAGGAGGCTTTTAATAGAAAACTATAATGTGCCGGGTGAGAAACTATCCATTATTCCTCACGGTTTTCATTTACGTCCCTCAATATCCAACGCGGTTTTGAAAGCGAAGTATAATTGTCGCGATCGTATCGTATTGAGTACTTTTGGACTACTAAGTAGGAACAAGGGTATTGAATTGGCCCTTGACGCATTGGCGGAGGTAAACCACAGAGATTTTACCGTATACTTTATTTTGGGCAAAACACACCCGGAGGTCAAAAAGAACGAAGGTGAGGAATACCGGGACTTCTTACAGCAAAAAGTTAAAGATCACGGACTGGAAAATAACGTCCAGTTTGTGAACCGATTTCTAGAACTGGATGAATTGCTGGAATACCTTCAAATGACCGATATTTATTTGTTCACTTCAATAGACCCGGAACAGGCCATCAGCGGAACGTTAACCTATGCCCTGGGGGCAGGCTGCGCAGTGCTTACCACCCCAATTTCACATGCCCGTGAAATTCTGGATGCAAATGCAGCACTTCCCTTTAATTTTGGGGAGAGCCACGATCTGGCACAACGCATTGATCAGTTGATAGAAGACGAATCATTGCGCAAAGAATTGAGTGTAAGGGCAAAGATTATTTCCCGAAAGGGCATGTGGGAAAACATTGCGATCCGTTATGCCGATATCTTTGCCGAACTTCTCGATTTAGGTGAAAGGCTCGTTTATGCCAAACCAGAGATCAATCTTCATCATTTAAAGAATATGACCAATGGTATTGGTATGTTCCAGTTTACCGATATGGATCATCCTAATGAGAAATTTGGCTTCACTTTAGATGATAATGCACGAGCACTATATGTATTATCCAATTACCAGGAGTTATATCCGCAGGACAAATCCGTTAAGCAGTTGCAAAAAACTTATCTTGACTTTACGTTGCGTTGTCAATTAAAAGATGGAGGTTTTTTGAACTATGTAGATAAGTACGGAGATTTTACGGATCAGAACAATTATATCAATACGGATGAAGCTGGTGCCAGGGCTATGTTGGCACTGTGCCGTTTGACCCATAGCCAGGTAGGTAGTAAATCCTCAAGAAAGAAAGCTAAAAAAGCCATTAAAAACTCCTTGTCCTATATGTCCAAGGTAATGTCACCTCGTGCCATAGGCAAAATACTAAAAGGATTGTATTACCTATATCTTCGAAAGAAAGATGATAGGATTTTGGAGATTGTCCATGATCACGCGGATTATCTCTGTGAATTATATCAAATACACTCCTCCAAAGATTGGCGATGGTTCGAGCCCCATTTAAGCTACTCTAATAGTGATATCCCGGAAGGACTTCTCTACGCTTCGGTAATTACGAAAACAAACCTCCATAAAAATATTGGTATTGAAAGCTTGGAATTCCTTCTGGAGAAAATGCTTCAGGGTAAAATACCTATGCCGGTTTCTCATCGAAGTGATATTAACAAGTCAAAGAAAGATGTAATAGACCAGTTTGGTCAACAGCCTGTAGAGTTGGCATCTCTGGTCGAATGCCTTGACATAGCATTCAAAATAACAGGAGAGCAACGCTATTACGATTTGTTGATCAGCACATTTACCTGGTTTTTGGGCAATAACTTGTTACGGCAAATTGTTTATAATCCCGCAACCGGTGCCGGTCATGATGGTATCGAAAAACAGGGCATTAATCTTAATCAGGGCGCAGAGTCTACCCTGTCTTATTTGATTTCCCTGATGACGGTAGAGAAGAACTTAAGGATGCAAAAACAGACGCCAGTCTATGAAATGGTAGATTGAAAGTCCTTTTAAGAATGACATCTTTACCACTTTTAGCAAATTAGCAGATGTCCCCATACCGGATGATAGCGTGATGGATGGGGTAGATCTATCTCCCGTGCTATTTGGGCAAGGCAGTGGCCCCGGAAATGAAGTGTTCTACTATAGCAGACATGATTTGTTTGCCGTGAGATTGGGTCCCTGTAAAGCCCATTTTATTACTCGGGAAGCCTATGTGTTAAATGCAGAAAAAGTGCAACGTAACCCTCCATTATTATTTAAGGTTGAGGAGGATGCTGCTAAAGGATTCAACATTGCAGATCAACATGTTGAAGTTGTTGAAAAGATAAGAGTGGCGTTAAAGACCCATCAAGAAAATATGAAACCAGGTCCGGATTTGTTAAAGGAAAGGGGGCCGGAACATGTGATACAAAGCTATTGAGATAACGTTTGTGTTAGTTTTTAATTTGAGTTAATGTATTGCATCAAATTCACTAAGGAAGCACGAAAATGCCGTGCTTCCTTTATTTAAAAATGATGCTTATCTGGAACCATATTTCTTTTTGAATTTGATATCGTCTACACTTGAAGCACCTCCTAATACCTTTGGTTGCAAAATCGGCCCGAATATGTATATAAATTAGAAGAATAGGTGGATGCTTAAGAAACGTTCCATTTACGGTACTAAAAGCGTTTACCCCTGTTTGGGATGATGTGTATAGGTAATTACCGAAATAACTCACTTACACCTTATGCAGAGATTGAAACAGGCAACATATTCCTAATTTACAAGCAAATCGCCTATTTTGCACAGACATTGTTAGCTCGAGTTCCAGGTTTATTTCTGCTTTTCAAACCAAAGATTCCAGACCCTTCCATTAGAGGTAAAAAAACCAGTAACCATCCCATTTTTATCTCTTGATATTTCAACTTTTCGCAATGGCCATTGCGTTAAAAAAATATCGTTCTTGATAAGGCGCATCTCTAAAGCTCCATGCCTTGCATGATGTGCAACAAGCTGTTCATCTTCCAATCTGATTGAATAAATCGTTTCCAATTCAGGACTATAATACGTACCGGTATAAGCTGATAAATCTACAGGAAGAAGAGTGTTCGGATCAAAGGATTCGGAAGTGACCATCTTTCCATCATCATACGTTCGGATCATCTTTTTGGTACCGTCAGCCGCTATGATAAATTCGCAGGTCGAAGCCTTTGTCCCCTC
This sequence comes from Bacteroidota bacterium, assembly GCA_038750505.1. Lineage (GTDB taxonomy): Bacteria > Bacteroidota > Bacteroidia > Flavobacteriales > Flavobacteriaceae > Croceivirga. The sequence goes on from JBCDHD010000005.1 coordinate 285,330, forward strand.
AAGGATTACAAATGTATTATGACCAATAGGATAAAAATGAGCGTTAGGATTTTGCAGCTCTCGTAATGTATCATTTTTGACGGATATGACTCGGACACGACCATTACTATCGTCCCAATAGGATCCTTCGAATTTTTTCATTTTTTCACCAGGTAATTCCACCGTTTCCATGGAGGATAGATCTGGTATTGTATGGGTTGATTTTCTTTCTTCCAATACGATGTCTGCTATTTCTAAGGCGGTATCCCATGGTCTTGAAGAGCGGTTGGCAAGAATTACAATATTTAGCTCTTCTTCAGGATAGACACCGATGAATGTCTTAAAACCTCCGGTGCTACCATCATGGGCTATTCTCGTAAAGCCGTTTATATCTTCTACCATAACACCAAAAGCATACTTGTTTTCTCTTCCATCATTGAGCCTGTCTCTGGTTAACAGCTTTTGAAAAGCGGTTTTCCATCCGGATTGAGGTCTGTAGAAATTCGAAAGCCATTTTAGTAGATCTTTGGTGGTGGAATGTACATTGGCAGACCCATAATACCCCCAGTATTCCGGAACTCTTCTAAATACACCATCGCTATAAGCGAAATAGGAGGTAGCCCTATTAGGCACAACCCTTCTATAGTCATCTTCCACATAGGTATTTGTCATTCCCAATGGTCTGAATACCGATTTTTTCATCCAATCTGCAAACTTTTCTCCGGTAATTTTTTCAATGACATTGACCATAAGCATATAGTTTGTGTTGCTATATGAATATTCTTGACCAGGTCTAAAGTTGAGGTCACGCTGCTTTAGCATTAATCGGTAAAGATCAGTATTGTTTCTTCGTTCACCCGATCGCCAACCGGCAAGTGCTAACAAATCATGAAAGCTTCTCAGGCCACTTGTGTTTTGTAACATATTCCGAATGGTAATGGTGTGCCCAAAATTGGGCAGTTCAGGGATAAATTTTCTGATATCGTCATCGAATGAGAGTTTGCCTTCCTGTTCAAGTACCACTATGCCCATAGCGGTAAATTGCTTGGATACCGATGCCAAATTAAAAATGGTTTCCGTAGTATTGGGAACATTGTATTCCAAACTTGCCAGACCATATGCTTTGGAAAAAACCAAGTCCTCGCCTTTCATAATTGCCACTACACCTCCTGGCTGGTTAGGCCGAGCCCATTCCAAAAAGAGACTGTCTATTTCTTGATATTGGGATTTGGTTATTTGGGAATACGTATTGAGCGTAATTGATAGTATAATTACAATAGTTATGGCTTTCATTTTCATGATATTTTTTAGGAGCGTTTGGGTATTCAAGCGGGGGTTCGGCAAATGTGAATGGGTGATTTCGGGACTTTATCGTTTCAAAAATGTGATTTTGAAACGGCCACAAACCATTAATTTATGCGCATAAACCTCTTGTTCAAATTCACTGTTATGTTTGGTCTATTCTATTTTTTTGGCGTCATGATCACCCAACTGATGAACCGTTAGGCTATGCGCTTTTCCATTTTCACCCATGTTAAATGTTAGCTTACAATCGATATCTACATAAACGAATTTGTTGTTTTCAAAGGGAAAGATTTCAATTCTTCTCTGACCCGTACCCTGAGCATACATTTTAGATCCCTCTTTGAATATAGATATGATAAAACTTGGGCTCAATTGATATTTACCCAAATACTTGTCCGTGGTGGCCTGATCAACTTTTATTTTTTCGATGAATAGAATGGGTTTGTCGGTTCTTTTCAATTCTGTATCATATCCTGTACTCTTTGAGGTAAAAGATACAATCTCACCGGTGGCATTCCGATTAAATTGAAGTGTGGTCATACCGCCGTCAAAAAAGAACATATCTTTCCCATACGGTACGATCTTGAATTTTCTTCCTGCATTCCGAAATGAAAAAAGTTGACCATCCTCAAAAGTGATATTTCTTTGTTCTTCGTTGTCGGACCCATATACAGCGGCATATTCCCTCAACGCGTCATTTGATAGGGGTATTGGTTTCCAGTCGTATGGCTTTCCAACAGCCAATGCGGCCATTTTCATTGCGAGATCTCTTGGCGGATTACAATTGCAATTGGAAAAAACCGCAACAAAAATTTCTTCTTCCGGTAAGTACATAGCAATTGTTAAATAGCCGATCATTCCTCCATCATGGAATAGCATAGGACTGCCTTGAATATTACCAATACTCCAACCATAACCATACCCTGTCTTCTCGCCATTGTTCAGTTTATAGGTAGTATGAGCTTCTTTTCTCGAAGCTTTACGAATGACTTCGTCACGCATTACAGCGCTACACCATTTATACAGATCATCTACAGTTGATACCAAGGAACCAGAAGCGTAGGGCTGTGTCATACTGATGTAGTCAGCATTTAGTAATTCAGTGCCTCTTTTGTTGTACCCGGAGGCTCTATCTTTGATTATTCTCGAGGTTGAACCGTAATACGAATTCGTCATGTTTAGCGGTTCAAAAAAGGTTTTTTCGATATATTCTTCGTAGGACATACCTGATACCACCTCAATAATGTGTCCTAAGATAAAATAGGCTGAGTTGCTGTATCTCCAATCTTCACCGGGCTTGAAATCCATCGCTTGATTTTTGAAAAAGTCGATGAATTCTTCTGGGGTAAAGTCCTTTTTTCTTACCTCTTCGTCCCATGCGGCCATTTCTGTATAATTCTTGATTCCCGAGGTATGGGTTAAAAGCTGTTGCACGGTTATATGATGCCCGTGGGTGGGATAATCTTCCACATATTTTGTTATATCGTGGTCAAGGTTCAGTTTTCCTTCGTCTCGAAGTTTCAAAATAGCCGCAGCCGTAAACTGTTTGGTGATTGAACCAATTCTGAAAACATTTTCAGGTTTCATTTTCACCCCGAGTTCAAGATTGGCCATACCAAATGCTTTGCGATATAAGATCGTATTGCCTTTGGCTACAAGTGCTACAGCACCTGGGGTATCTTCTTTGAACATTTCCCACAGCAATGTGTCAAATTTATCCGTTAACTTTTGGGCAATTACTGGTTGCATTAAAAGACTGCAGACTAGAAGACCTATTTTTTTCATTTTTGATTGATGAAGCGCAAGCACCTAACTCATTTTTAAGCCTTAGGGCGTCTGTGCTGATGTTAACAATGTCTGGAATAGGAGACTATTCCTTTTTTTCAAAGAACAGGATAAAAAAAGCATGAAAATAGAATGGAATTAGCCTACTTAGAGCTTTTTGAAGTATTTTGGTCTTAACCCTGTAAAGGACCTGAATACTCTTGTAAAATGGCTTTGGTCTGAAAAACCGCATAGGAAAGCGATTTCCGTTAAGGATAGATCGGTGTTTTTAATCAAGGAAAGGCTTTGGTTAACTCGCAATTTTCTTCTATATATTCCGTAAGTACAACCGAAGTGTTTATTGAAATTTTTTGAGATAGTAACAGGATGAATGCCCAGATGTTGTGATAATTCAGATAAGCTGTGATTGGTGTTCCATTCATCGTTTAAGAGATTGTTCAATTCAACGACCCACCTAATGGTTTTGTGATTATCTGCTTTATTCCTTTTTACAAAATCCAGTAGCAACGCCTGAATAGCAGTCTCGGTAACTGTATCATTCAATTGGAGTTCCGAATGAACTTTAAGCATAAATAAACGACTGTTTAAACTGTTCTCAACTGCTTTTTTAAGTTCTATTTCGGTTAAAAAATTTTCTAAAAGAAAACTTATATCGATTTCCAAGTTTAAGTTTTGGGTAGTTTCGCTTGCCGGGATTGTTTTATGAAGTTCGCCTGAGCGATAGAATAAAATATCTCCAATGTTCTTTAAAGATTTTCCTGATGTCCTATGTTCATAGTTTCCTCCTCCAATTATAAAACTTAAATGCGGGTTCTCGTGATAATGGAATGCTGTATTGTACGTATCTATATACGTTGTCTTACTCGCAATAAAACCAGCATATTCTTTTAAGTCTTGAACTTTCCCGGAATAGTTCCCCTTATTTAGTTTAATTATTTCGTTCATGGTTATATGCGTAGTTCATAGTTTGAAGGCAACAAATGAATTAGGGTTATTGGGGATATCTATTTTACCTATACATAAAATAACAAATTTATTACATCTCCAAAGTTTGTTTAGTCCGTATGGGAACAAATCCTGATACCTTTCTTGTCTAATACAGGGGATCCCAATATCATTGTACAAATCTTGACTTCCTGCCCGAGCTCTGTTTAACCTCCGAAGCAAGCACGGCTGGGTAAATAAGAAACCAGGTCAACATTCTTGCTAATAGCTGAGCTCACTTGAAAACTACACTTTTTAAATCCGGGAGCTCCCAATTTGATACGTTGACCGTTAGAAAAACGAACAGGCTCTTTTGGTAAGGTAAAAAAGTTCCTTTTTAATTCTCCATTGTTGTCCATATCAGGGAACACCGCGGCGGCATAGTTACCATCGGGGACGTTCTCAAAAGTCAATTTCATGGTCTTCTTGTCCACCTTTATTCGGACCGATCTGAAAGATCTCTCGGGATTCCATTTGGTATCGGGATTGTTGAACAGGCCGGCCTGAAGACTACCTCCGGCCTTAACATCAATACCGCGTAGTATAAGTTCCACTTTCCAGCCTTGAGCGTGTATGGCTATGGCAAGTAAAAGTGAACTGCTAACCATTATTTTTTTCATTTTGTCATTTTCAATTGGGTTTCCTTTTTCCGGGTGAACCATTTGTATAAAATCGGTACTACTAACAAGGTCAATAAGGTAGAGGAGATCATGCCGCCAATAAGCGTCCAACCCAGCGGTGACCATAGGGAGGTTCCCTGGAAGGTAAGGGGCATCAACCCTAAAATTGTTGTAAGGGAGGTAAGTACAATAGGAGTGAACCTGAGTTTTGCAGCCGTCTCTATGGCCTCCAGTTTTTCCGTTCCCTGTTCCATAAGTTGATTCGTGTAATCCACTAGGATGATGGAATTGTTGACCACTATTCCGATAAGACTTATAAAACCAACAAAGGCGAAGAATGAAAAGGACCATCCTGAAAGGAAAAGGGCTATGAAGGAACCACTTATGGCTAAGGGTATCGCGGAGAAGATGATCAAAGGCTGAGTAATGCTCTTGAACTGCAGTACCAATACGGCAAAAATCAGGATAAGAGAAATCCCCAACAAGGAACCAAGGTCTCCAAAGCTCTCGGTCTGGGTCTCATATTCGCCCCCAACATAATAGCGATACCCTTCCGGCCATTGAAAATTGTCCAATCGCTTTATGATCGCTTCGGTGTATAACCTGGTAGCCTCAGGATCTTCAACGTTGGCTGTAATCGCAGTGTTCCTTTCCATGTTAAAATGGTTGATCTGTGCATAGTCTTGCTCAAACTTTATATCCACCAATTGATTTAGCGCCACCTGGTCCCCGGTTCGGTTTTGGACATATATTTTTTCCATATCGGAGATATTGGCCCTGCGTTCAAAGGGTAAGCGCAGTACCAAGGGATATTCCTCCTCATCCCGATCTAACTGCACATTCGCAATGTCAAGACCGTTTAACCCTGCTCTGACGGTTCGATCGATATCGATGAGGGGAACGTTATAGATCGCTGCTTTATCTCGGTTGATCTCAATGTCGATGTCGGTCTTGGCAATTGCCAGTGGGTTGTCCACGTCCAGGACACCGTCTGTGGTTTGGAGTATTACTTCAATTGCATAACTTATTCTTTTTAAGGTATCCAATTCTTCGCCGATGAGTAGGATCTCAATCGGTGCCTTGAAAGGAGCCCCGTTCTTGAGCTCCCTGAAGGAGATCTTTGCATCGGGATAACTGTCAAAGGCCCTGCGCAATTGTCCAAGTGCAGCATAGAACTTTGCGGGGTCCCATTCCTTGAAGTTGACCACCACTTCTCCGTGGTAGGTCTTGTATTCTTCGGGTATTCTGTTGTAGTAGACTTGCGGATTCCCATGTCCTGCATTGGTAATATAACTATCCACATAGTCCGTGGTGTCCAGCACAGTTTCTACAAAGCCAAGGGTCTTGTCCGTATGGTCAATATTGCTTGAATACGGATGGTCAACATTCACCAGCAGCAGTGGTTTGTCTGCAGTGGGGAAAAAGCTTACCCCTATACTTGGGAAAAGTGCGAGGGACCCCAAGAGTATCCCGAACCCTGCCAAAAGCACCACCCACCCCTTGTTCAATGCAAATTTCAATACCCTGGCATAATGGTCATCTATGAGCGATTGCATTTTACGGACCGCCAATGGTGGGTGTTCCGGTTGCTTTTCTTCCAATACCTTGCTCGCCATAATGGGGGTGAAGGTGAGGGCAAAGAGCAAAGAGGCAACAAGTACAAATATGACCGTAAGGGGTAGGGTCCGTAAAAATTCACCTGGGCCGCTTTGGAGTAGTGCCAGAGGCGCAAAGGCCAACACGGTAGTTGCAGTCGAACTGATGATGGCATAGCCCACCTCCCCGGTTCCTTTTGAGGCGGCTTGGATGAGTGAGAACCCCATCCTTTTATAGCGTACAATATTTTCAATCACCACAATGGCATTGTCAACCAACAGTCCCAAAGCGATGACCAGCGCAGCAATGCTGATCTGTTGTAGCGCATAACCGGAAAAGTCTAAAGTGGCTATGGCCACCATGATGGAGAGGGGAATGACGATCATGACTACTAAAGCCGGCCTCCAACCCAAAAAGAAAACGATGATCAAGCCAACCAAAATAATACCCTGTAAAAGATTCGAGAGGAAATCGTTGATACGGGCTTCCACGGCTGGTGCCTGTTCAAAGGCCGTTTCCAATTGTATTGCAGGAGGAAGATCAGTTTTGAAAGCCCGGGACGCTTCTTCAAGGCTTTTGGAAAGGGCTATAATATTACCGCCTCGTTTCTGTGTTACCGTAACGAAAATGGTCTTTTTCCTATTAAACCTTGCTAACCATCTGGGATCCTCATATGCCATTTTTACCGTGGCCAGATCCCTTAAATAAACGATCTGCCCCTGTGATGCGGACAGGGCTACGTTCTGGATATCCTCCAAGGAGTCAAAGGTCCCCGAGGTCTTCAGATTAAAGCCCAGGTTCCCCAACTTGAGGTTCCCCCCGGGAACATTGATGTTATTGCTTTGTAGAGTGCCTATAACCTGCCCCAGCGAGATCCCGAGGTTGGCCATTTTTTGAAAATCGAGTTCCACCCGAATCTCTTCTCGGGGATTTGCTTCTAATTCCACCTTCTTTATCCCCTCTAACTTTTCAAGGTCGTCCTCGAGTTCCTCTGCAAAATCCTTTAGGATATTGTAAGGGACCACATCAGACACCAGGGCATATTGGTGCACGACTACCCTGTCCTCGGGCTTGAATTGGTCGATGTCCAGTTGGATGATGCCCTCGGGCAGTTCCGACCTGATATTGTCTACCTCGCTAACCAGATCGTCATATACCTCATCATAATCGATACCAAATTCGGCCTCGACCTCTAAAACCGCAAGTCCGTTGGCAATCTCGGTCCTGATTTCCGTGATATCGTCCAATTCGTTGATAACGTCTTCGATTGGATCAACAATACGTTCCTCCATGTCCTCCGGTCCGGCCCCGGGATATACAACAACAATAGTATAGTTGGGCAATGACAGGAAGGGGTCCTCGGACCTTGGCATTCCGGTAAAGGAACCAATACTAATGATAACCACCAGCACAATGGCGGTAAAGACGAACAGATAGTTCTGTAAGGCGATGTTGGGAAGTCTCATTGTAGGATGTTTATGGTATCATTATGCTTTAAAAAAGGGGCTCCTGCGGTAATGAGCTTGCAACCCTTAGGAAGTTGGTCACTAGTGATCGTGAAATAACCGTCTTCTATGGAACGTATGGCGACTTCCGCACGTTGTACGGTCTGGTCATTGGTAGTGTAAAATACGGAGGCCACCATAGCACTTCCTTCCACCAGGGCATCCATGGGAATCTGGTACTGGTCGTTGCCCAGAGCGGGAAAAAGCGTCACTTTTCCAATAAACCCATTCTTGATGCGTTCGTCAAAGGAATCAAGGGTTACTTCAACTTCAAACAGGCCTGTCCTGGGATTGGCGCCCTGGGCTACCTCGGTTATCTTTCCGGAAAACTCAGTTCCGGGTAGTGCATCAAAACGCACCGAAGCGGGTATTCCAAGCGTTACTTTAACGATGGAACGATCGGATAGACCGAATCGCAATAACTGTGGTTGGCCCTTTCCTACGCCTGCCACGCGGTAAATGGGCTGTCCGGGAGAGACCAGTTCTCCTTGTTCAATGTACCTTTTGAGCACTTTGCCGCGTACCGGGGAAACAACCTGCGCGTATCTTCTATTGAAATTTGCGACCTTGAGATTGGATGCAGCGACTTCCTTGGCGGTCTCCGCATTCTGCTTCTGCTCCAAAGTGCCTACCGTATCCCGGTAAAGCCCCGTAGCCCTTTCAAGGTCCCTTACCGATTTGTCATAGGCGTTCTGCGCACTGTTCACCTGAGCATCGATTTCAGAAAGGTCCAGGCGTGCAAGAACGCCTCCTTTGGGGATATCGTCTCCTTCATCGTAACGCAGGTACTGTACTACACCTCCTATCTTAAAGGATAGGTTCACCTCTCGATCGGAAGCAATAGTACCGCTTGCTTTTATCTTTGCTGTGGTGGTCAACATATCCAGGTCTACTGCTCTGACCAGTTTGGTCCTGCGCTCCATGGGTGTGTTGTTCTCAGAATAGTCCCTTTTGCATGAGGAAGTCCATACCATTAGGGCCAATAGAATAGCTACTTTTTTCATTGTTAAGGTATTTGAATGGTTTTCTTTAGGTTGGCCCTGGCTATCATGATGTCGTACTTGGCGATACTCTCACGTAGCTGGGCATTGGTCAATTTGGTCCTGGCGTCGTTAAACTGCAACAAAGCCACCTGGTTTTGTCTATATTGTGCTTCCACGATCTTGAAGTTCTCCAGTGCGCTGGCCAGTCCGGAAACACGGGATGCATAGATTTTTAGGCTTTCTTGGTATTGGTAATAGGCGTCCGCCACTTGAAGTTGTATAGTATTGCGGAGGTCCGTGAGTTGAGTCTCCAATTGCTGTTTTTGCAACTTGGCCTTTCTTATGTTTGCGCTGTTCCTCCCACCTTTAAAAAGTGGCCAGACCAGACCAACATTGAAAAAGACATAATCCTGTTCAGTATCGAAACTATATCCAAAACCCTGAAATCCTCCCTCAAAGAGGACATTAATGTCTGGTACAATGAAGTTCTGATTTCGTTTGATCTCGAAACGCTGAGCAAGCAGGCTACCTTCCAGTTGTGCAATTTCGCTCCTGTTGCTAAGTGCATTTTGTTTTAAGCGCTCCAGGTTGGCCTCTTCAGTTTGTTCTAATTGTACCACATCCATTGCTATCTCGGACTCCAGTTCTCGGTTCAACAGAAAATTGAAGAAGATGCGGGAGGTATTGATCAATCGCTCGTTGGCCGCCAACTGTGCATTAATGTCCGAAAGCTGGGTTTTGGCATCCAGTACTGCATCCTTTGTGGCTACATCGTATTCCACCAGTTTTGTATTAACCCGAACCAGTTCTTTAATTACCAGGCGGGTACTGTCCAGGATGGTGCGTTGTTCCATAAGTTTTAAATGGTCGTAATAGGCCTTGCGTATCTGGAAAGCCAACTGGTTCCGATAGGCCTCTTCTTTGGCCAGGTTCACGGTTGTGAGTTCCCTTTTTGCCTTGTACCCAAAATAGATATCCGTATTGAGCACAGGTTGTATCAGGCGTAATCGTGTTTCATGGAAATCGTTTGGGAGTAGTTGCTCGTTAAAATTGGCTAAATCGGTTGGAAATTGATTGGTCTGGGTTAGTTCGTTCAAAACTGTATAGGCGGGATTAAAAAGGTCTCCTACGGGAAACCCTATGAGCCGTCCACCATCAGCCAGGGTATAATTTGCATTAAAGGTCACTTCCGGTAGGAATAACCCCTTTGCAATGTTCTGTTCCTCTTGGGCGATCTTTGTATCTAATTGTTCCTTGATATAGGTCTGGTTGTTTTCAAGGCCCTCTTCTACATAGTTGTCCAATAGGGTCTGGGCAGGTGCCAGAGAAATCTTTAGCAGGAATAGGTAAACTATTCCTTTTTTGTTTTGTTTCATTATAATGTGCTTTGGTGTTTCGTCATAGTATGTAGTGCTGACCCCAGGGTATGTGTCCTCAGGTTTCTTTATATAGGCCATAAACCGAGCGATGCGATGTTCTTACGTTATCCCCGCTTAACCCTTTCCTTTTTTTCAAGTTGTATGCGATGTCCTTTGCCGCTGCCCTTGCAATGCCCATGATTTCCATTTTATCGAAGTAGCGCTTCGCATCGAATTGGTAAAGGGGTTTCTTGTTGTAGGAGCATGGTATCCACTTAGGGCTTATACTTTCCCACAAGTAGGTCCATTCCATGCTTGTGCCCAAGCCCGCACCCATAACAAGAGCACAAGTTTTTTTTACTTTCTGATTTGAATTATTCATTGTTCATATTTTGAACATTGTTCAAAATGATTCAAAAAAAATTATATCTTGTCCAATATCATAGTAAACTCATTGTAACTCTGCCTTACAAGCACAATGGGGTCAACATCCATTACACATTGGATGCGACCGTTACAATTGAAATCGCATATCCCATGGACTGTCCCCCATATCATATAGGTCAATGCATCCAAATTATGGTCTTGAAAGTATCTTTTTTGCAAGCATTCTTCCACGGTTGATCTTAATATCTCGAAGGTCGCTTTACCCTCGTGCCACTCATCTTCCTTTATCTTTTGCAAAAAAGCCATAGGTGCCTTCATCGAGAACATCAGCTCATACATTTCCGGGTTTTGAATCGAATATTCTATATAGATCTTTCCAATGGCTTTCAGTCGCTCCATGGGGTCCCCAACCTGCATCAAGGGTAAGAACTGTCTTTTCAAAGCCTGGAAGCCAATGGTATGCAGGCCACTCAAGATTTCGTCCTTATCTTTGAAATAGACATATACCGTGCCGGGGCTGTATTCTATTTTATCGGCAATGTTCCTTATTGTGGTCTTTTCCACCCCCTTCTCCAAAAAGAGCTTTTTGGCAGCATTCAAAATCGAAGCCCTCAGTTCTTCTTTTTCTCTCGATCTTCGCGCTGCTGTGGTCATTGCTTTTCTGTGAACACTACAAATATATTGAACAGTGTTCATTAACTGAGTATTTTATGGGTTTTAACTATTTTTTATGTCGTTATAACGCGTTTTCGGTTAGGTGTAATCCGATAATCTCAACCGCCACAGCAAAGGTGTTTATACCATTAGGCAGTATAGGTTATACCCTATTTTGTGGTAGTAACAACCGAAGTCTTGATTTAGGATTGGAAAACTCGAACGCTATCGATCTGTATTCAATGCATGCCTACAACTTTGTCAATTAATTCCCCTTTATTGAAGGGAGGGGAGGATTGCCCTATGTTGGCAGATATGGTGATTTGATGTTCCGGAGAATAGGCCAAAATTGACCCATAGAATCCACCATGCCCATAAAAGGTTTTACCTCCCAAATTCCATTTATAAATGCCAAGACCGTACGACTTGTCGAATTCTGAAGTTTTTGAAACATCAATCATTTTTTTCAGCGTTTCTTCATTTCTAAATAGTTGCATCTTAAATAATGCTTCTATAAAAATTGCCATTTCCGATGTTGTAGATACAATTCCACCTCCAGCCCATTCATAGGAAGTATTTACTCGTTTTGTTATATTTATTTTATTGATGAAAGCATCAATTCTTTTACCAGAACCACGTTCTTCCTCATAAAATTCAAAATAGGTGTTCTCTAATTTTAAAGGAGCAATTATTCTTTCACGGATAACTTCCGCAAGGGGCTTTTGCTCTATATTTTCTATGATAAACCCCAGGAGCATATAATTGATATCCGAATAATGATACCCTTTGCCTGGGATATTAGCAGGTTTCTCATTTAAATTATACCTAAAATAGCGCTTGTAAAATTTTCGAGCTGTGTAGTTCCGTTTAGGATGGAAGAAAACACTTATGTTAAACCTGGTCTCGGCATCTGTAAAGACATCTGCAATTCCGGAAGTGTGATTTAGTAACATTTCAACAGTGATTGCATCTTGATAACTTTGATCATTGTAAGTATGCAGTTCGTCGTAATTGATAAAATCCAGGTGTTCTAAATAGTTCTTTATTGGATGATGAATCTCAAGTTTTCCCTCCTCGCTTAGCTGAAGAACTATTGTGGCAACAAGGGACTTAGTAATACTGGCTACATTATATTGATAGGAAGCATCCACTGGGGTTTCATCTCTTCCGACAACTCCCATTCCTTCATTAAAAATAAAGTCCTTTTTTACGTTGTTAAGATAGAGTAAAAAACTACAAACGGGTTTTTTCCCCTCACATAAAAGATGAGAAGTCATCAATTCTCTCAACTCTTCATGTCTACTTAACTCCTGAGCATTCAAAAGGATACAGCTGATTACAAAGCAAAACAAAAGGGCGCGTTTTCTCATAATTTTACAAGCAGTCTCTATTACTACGACAAAATTATGAGAGTAGCGGAAAAACGAATTGACCTAGGTCAATTGAAGGTTTTTTCTAATCCTACTCAGCCGTTCTTTAGTGATTCCTAAATAGGCGGCAATATACATCTGGGGCACCAGGTCCAAATATTGAGGGTGTCGGTTAAGTAGTCTTCTGTAACATTCTTCAGCGGTAAATGCTTTAAATTCCAAGAATCTCCCGACCAAAGTCTCCACATAGGTACTTAACATATAATTTGTAAACGCTTCTAATTTTAGACTTTTGGGTAGTTTGGTTGCTATGTCCCTTTTGTACACTTTGAGAACCGTGCTTTCACACAACGACTCAATGGTGTCAAGACTCGGTACATCTTGTATATATGAAAAAGGGCAGCAATCAATATCACCTTCAAAGGAGAATCCGATGGTCACCTCTCTACCATCGATTTCCCTTAATCCCCTAAAGGCTCCATTGATAACGAAGAAGATAAAATTACAAGGTTCTCCCTCAAGCAAAACAATTTCATTTTTGTCATACTTCTTACGTATTCCTATACTTTTAAGTGCATTGATTTCTTCCTTGAAATTGGACTCAAAGTTATCTTTGAAATTATTGTTGGGGTGAATGAACATTTAATTCTTATTTCTGCCAATGGAGTGCTACCGCTATAAACTAAATATAGGAATATTAAGTCGTTCATTATACCCTCATGTCTCAATCAAAATGAAGTGATTTGACATCGTTTGAACCAGTCGCGTTTCAAGACAAAATGTAAAATCTATTTTCATTGCTATCACAAAGGCCATTTTTGGTTTCGCTAAGTAGTTTCATTATTTAAGGTTTCACAGCACTCTTTTGCTTCACCATTGCTCTACCTTCCTTTGCAAAGCAGTTTTCTTTTATCCCGCTATGTCGCTAGTACTGATAAAATTTCTACTAAGCCATGACGCTAAATGATTCTGTTTAATCTTTTTACATTTGAAATAGGAAGCAACCCATGGTTCTTCCGCTACAAGCGCAATTGTATTTTCTATGTTAGACGCCTTACTTGTATCTGTTGTTGGCGGTTTAGGTTTGGGACTAAGCTTTTTTTTCGGGAGTGTTTTTTTAAGAAGTAAAAAACTGGAGAATCGTATCCTGGGTTTTCTTTTGGTCATTTTTGCACTTCGGATTACAAAATCGATTTTTTACAGTTTTGTTGAGTTACCACTATTTATAAAGAATTTAGGATTAGCCGCTAATTTAGCCGTTGGCCCGCTTTTATATCTGTATGGTTTTCATTTATTGCCTCAAAATACCACCTTCAGAAGTTCAAGTTTATTACATTTCATTCCTTCACTATTGTATGTTGTATTTTGCCAAATGATCCCCAATTCAAATGATGGCGTTTTTTGGACGGTCAGCTACACCTTCGTTTTGTTACAATCGTATCTCTATCTGGGAATGAGTGTATATCTACATCGAAAGAAAATGCAGGCTACTAAGAAAGAACAGCGATCATGGTATTTCCGATTGGTTCTTACCCTGGGATTGATCTGGGGATGCTACACCTTAATTTTTGTTGATATCCTCCCGGTATATTCAGCAGGTCCGGTCGCATATTCTTTTTTTATTGTTTTGCTGGCGTACTTGGGGATACACACGAAAAAAACATTTAATCTTAGCTTAACCCCAAGATATAGTACTTCTAAAATCACCCCAGAAAAGGGTAAAGCGTATTTTGAAAAAATTGAAATTGCCATGAAAGAAAAACAGTTATTTCTGAATCCCGGATTAACTGTAACTGCTGTTGCTAAAGTGGTCGGCATATCATCAAGGGACGTATCTGAAATCATTAACAAATATGCCAACCAGAATTTTGCCAGTTATATTAATAGGTACAGAATTGAAGAAGCGAAATGGTTGTTGAAGACACAAAGTAAAAAAACCAAGATAATAAGTGTTGCCTTAGAAACGGGATTCAATAGTCTCTCTACATTTAATGTTGCCTTTAAAGCAATAACCGATTTGACGCCTTCAGAGTATCGGGCAAAAGCAGATTAAAATTTTGTCTTCTGGTTATATTGGCCTAATAAGAGAACTCCGTTGGTGATACGTAGTTGTACCTCATTTTTTATCAAAGTTGTTTTTTGCCATTTGCGAATAAATCGTTTTCCAATTCATGAATCCGAAGGTTAAAAAGGTTCCAGGAATATAACTTTGGGGCATATATCGGGATAGAATGAAAAGTACCGGGATTCTTCTTCTTTTTATGGGGTTAATTGCTCTCGCTCTTAGGATCGATTCCTTAGCGGCACAAGAAACTGTTTTTGATTTTGATAGCAACAGTCGGGAACCCACCACTGAGGTGGATCTTCCGGTATTGGAGCGCTACCTGCAATTATTGGATAAAACTGGGGTATTTAGAGAAGAAACGATTTTTGATAGAAATAGCGTGATCTATAAAAATGATCTTCCAGTACCGGTAGTAAGAAGATATGAGGAAATTCTGGGTATACGCGGAAGATTTGAATTGGTTGGGGATGTAAATCTATGGGTTGAAGAAACGGGGGAGGGTGTTCCATTGGTTTTGGTAAGCGGAGGGCCGGGGACAAGTCTCCATTACTTTCATCCTCATTTTTTAAAAGCATCAAAATTTTCAAGGGTGATCTATTATGATCTGAGAGGAGTGGGATTATCGGAAAGAATACCAGGGAGAGAAGGGTACAGCATTATGCAAGCAGTGGATGATCTAGACAGGCTTAGAATAAAACTAGGAATACAAAAATGGGTTGTTTTGGGGTTATCCTTCGGAGGAGTAGTAAGTCAGCTCTATTCTTTAAAATATTCGGAAAACCTATTAGGAATGGTTCTGGTAGCTTCAGCTTTACCTATGTCAATTGATATTGGGTTAGGCGCAAGGCAGTACGACTACCAATCTCAGGAAGAACGCAAAAGGATAGAAGCCATCTATTCCGTTAATGGGAAAAGAGCCTTTCCGGTACATTCGGAAACGGTTGATCCGGAATTGCAGAAAAAAATGTTGTTCAATGCCTTTATGAATGGCGACTGGAAAAGGCGGCATTTGAGGAAATGGACAGTAACCGATATGGCAATGTATGCCAGGTACGAATTTGTTCACGATAAAAATTATTACCGTACTATGATTGAAGACTATTTCAATTATGACCTCAAAGGGGCATTTAAGGAATGTCCAATTCCTACCCTTATCATTGATGGCGAATGGGATCTGGCGTATTCTTCAGAGAAACAGGATCTAATGAAAAGTCAATTTCCCAACGCCCGCCATTTGTGGGTTAAGGGTGCCGGACACATCCCCTATGAAGATAATGCATTGCTCTTTTTTGAAACACTCAAAGCGTTTTTGAAATTTACTTCCTCCTACCAAGACACTACCCTAACAAAATGGAGTGAACATATAAACCTGGACACCTATCGAAAAAGAAATTTTGCTCAGGATCCCAACTTTCAAAAAGCAAAAAGAACGCCTTAGAAAATGAAAACACTGCAGCAATGTAACAAAACCTTGTTTTACAGATTGCAGCAGGAAATCCAGTTATCCTTATGTGAACCTATTTACGGGTTTTATTTCGGTGACATTAAAATCAACAAAGTTACGGTTGACACGGAAATAATTATAATCGCACCAGGCCATCTCCTGAAGTATTGATGACTTTTGGAACCTGATTTCCTCTTGGATATAACAAGACCAAACTCTTTTTTTCATGGCAACCCTCTTTTGGCATATGAATGGTGAGGATCCCTTTTTCAATTTTAAAATGCAGGCTTTCCAGGGGTATACCCTCAGTTACAATGGCATAACGTTGGTCTTCAACCAGGTAAAAAATGGGATTTTCACCACGTACTGATACGTACTCAAAACCCTCGGCCAAGTCTGACGTAATGCGCTGGGCTGTGGTTGTGATCAGGTTTAACAACAAAGTAATACAGCAAAGAAGAACTGTTTTGGATGGTAACATTTGTAAGGATTTGGGATTTCTAATTACGTCATTTAAATGGTTCCAGGCGAAGTGTTTTCGATGAACGGTAGCAATTCAGGAATTTTTCGATCAAATACCTGCTGTTGTAAGCATTATTGGGTTATCGGAAGCGTATCCACGTATTTAGGTACCGAATGTCCACTAGAAAACGATTGCGGTTCCTAGATCTCAACGTTCAAAAAGCAAAAAGAACGCATTACAAATATTATATAACTACTTGTTGTCCGTTTTAATTTGCTTTTTGTCCTTTTCGATTTTATTTCACGTTAAATCAGCATTACAAGAAAACCATCAAATTATATTAGGCTAAATAATCTAGCTATGTCAAAACGTATTTTGTGTTTTCTAGTATCGCTGCCTTTGCTTTTTTCAATCCAGACTTATGGTCAGGGAAATTCCAATGAGTTGGATAGGTTTTTTGAAAAAAAGAGGATCAAAGCCGACATTGCGGGACTTCAGGCAGCATTCATCAGTAATGGTGAGCTTAAATGGGTTGGCAGTTACGGAAAAAGAAATTTCCTAGAAAACACTTTAGTAAATGATAGTACGCTATTTATGGTAGCATCGTGCTCCAAACCAGTGACGGCTTTGGGTTTGATGAAACTATATGATAGCAATCGTATTCATCTGGATGATAGCATTAATGATTATTTGCCATTTGAAATCGTAAATCCGAATCATCCATCCGAGGTTATTACATTCCGAATGCTTTTGGCACATACCGCATCTTTTAAGGATAATACCCCTCTTTTGGTGTCGTTATACACCTTTGCCAATGGTGGGGATTCCCCTATTCCCCTTGAAAATTTTATCCGGGATTATTTTGTTCCTGAGGGTACATATTATCAGTCAGAAAAGAACTTTCTCAAAAGCCGACCAGGAATAGAAAAAGAATATTCTAACGTAGGCTATGCCTTGATCGGATACTTGATAGAACAGATAACCAAAAAGAAGTTTTCAACCTATATGTGGGAGGAAGTATTTATGCCTTTAGGGATGACCGATTCGTATTGGTTTCTTGAGAATATCACCCATGGTAATATTGCAAGCCCCCATGAATTTAAGGAAAGCAGTAGTATTGACTCGCGGTTTAGCGTATTAAAGCACTACGGATTTCCCGATTATCCGGATGGTCAACTTCGAACAAGTGTTTCAGATTATGCCAAAATTATTGAGTTAATGGTTAATAAGGGTAAAGTCCACAATACTTCTTTTCTGAGTAAAAAAACCATGGATGAATTTTTAAAAGTACAATTTCCCGAAGCTGATAAATGGCAGGCTATAGCTTGGAATTATAATGAGTTTGACAATTGGTTTTACTATGTATTAATGTCGCGATTACCATCGCATACCGGAGTGGACCCAGGTATCGCTACGGTGACCTCCTTTAATCCGGACACCGGCGATGGCGCAATTATTTTTGCCAATACGCTTACCCATAGTTTTAAAGGACACAAAATACTTTATGTTGATATGTTGAAGCGATTGCTCAGAGAAGCAAGAAAAATCAAGGACCAACCCATTGGCGAATAATTGATAGTAACCTATTCGCCTTTGTTCTAATTTAAAAAGACATACGTTCTTATCAAACAGTACATTTGCGGGAAAAACCCCAATAAGGGTAAAACACTTCAAAACACCCGCCATCTCACTTCGTACGACTTTGTTTATTGTGTAAAATTTCTACATCTAAGACTATTTACAAGAAAGCTTCCCGCTTAACCGGGCCTGTAAATGAATAGTATTTCAGATACTTTATTCGGGTTAGGAAGCCGTAAGATGGTTACCACAAGTAGGTGGTATTCACCATTCAAAAATCAAATTCCCGGATAATAGAAGAGGATGGCAATACAAACAAATACGGGTTATATCGGGTATGGCGGCGATCATTACCAGCAGAAAGAAGTTAACTCCCAAAAACACTATTTACGTATTGGAGTTTTTGCAGTTTTTCCAAAAAGTGAAAAAGAAATACGGTAATGATGCACTTTAGTTCAGGAAGAGAGAAACAGTAAGCTATGCTCTGGTCCTTAGAGTGTTTCAGATAGGTTTCCCTTAAAGGTTTCAAAAAAGATCGTTAACACCGACAACTCCAGCAAAACTTCGGCCCGGAGAATAGAATAGATTACAGCGTCTTCGAGGAGTGAAAAATTTAGCATAAAGATATTACTCGATATATTTCCCCTAGACATTTTTTAGTTAATCCGTTTATTGAAAAACGCAAAGAACAACGGAAACATTGATAATTTTAATAGGCTCTTAGATCCATAGCATTGAGCAATTAGTTTTGGTAATATTCGAATGATACTAAAGCGGTTTTCTTTGAAGGCAGCGGTCCGCTAATTTGGAAATTCAGTTTAACTTGGGGTGGTATGAAACCAGAAAATGCAAGTACAGTTTCCGATGCAACCAAGATAAGGGATAAATGGCTGTTCTTTTTTGCCTATCCCGTTTTTGCACTTTTAGCAGTACATCTTGGAAATGACAATCGTTTTCTGAAATTACTGGCTATGCCCAGTTATTACACCGATATTCTTTTTGCATTGATTTGTATTTATGGATGCGGGCTTTTTATCAAAAAAGTTGCTTTTACGATAAACAAAAAAATAGGCTGGAATGAAAATCGGAAGAAGGCCTTAAAACTCCAATCCATCTTCGGCGTATTAATTCCTGCATTAATTGTAGTACTGTCTGAGATCGCCTATTTACAGATAATTGGTGTAGAACTAAGGGAAAGTTCCCTATTCTATTTAGAGTTCCCCCTTGCCCTATTATTACTTGTATTAATCAATGGGGTATACATCTTTATGCATTCCCAAACCTCCTACATTGCAGCCTTGAAACAAAAACGCGGATTAGAAAAGAAAAACCTAATTGTTAAGGAGGGAAAAAGTACTATACAAGTTCCTATTTATGAAATAGCTTATTTCATAAAGCGTGGCAATCTTATTTTCTTAGTTACCAGAACAGGCAAGGATTATATGTATGATTATTCTTTCAAGAGTATTCAAGACAAATTACCTCGAGATGTTTTTTTTCAACTGAATAGACAGATCATTAGTTCTAGAACAAGTATTGTACAATCTACCAAAACGAAAACAAGACGGCTAAAAGTAGAATTATCTCCGGCTACGGATAATGAGGTTTATGTGGCCAAAGTAAATGCAACCAAGTTTCTCAGATGGTTGGACAATTCCTGATATGTCCGCTTTAATACCGTATTTGTCCTGTTCGTTTTTTAAAACACAATCCTGAGGCTTACCGTTAATATTGGCGCCTAGATTTGTACTCGTCATCAATCGAGAATAATGAGAAATTTAGGATTTGCGGGGCAGTGCTGCATTCTATTTTTAGCCTGTAACGTTTGGGGGCAACAGGCCGTAACCCTATCGGTTTTCAATGAATCTACAGCCATACCTTCCACTACCTTGATCAATATGCCTATTCATCCGGGCGTCCAGGTAGGAACGGAGTTCAACTGGAAAGAAAGCAAACACTTCAGGTTATATCCGTCAATTGCCGTTGGTTACATGTTTCATCGAAAGCTATTTCAGGGGCTATATGTCAATCTGGAATTGGGATTTGATTATACAACTTCTTTTGGGATCAATCTTAAAAGTAAAATAGGAATAGCGTATTTACATACGTTCAGCACCCAGCAGGAATTTCAATTTGAAGATGGTGAATACAGGAGTGGTCGTGATAAAGGAAACTCCAGATTTATGCCCTCGTTCACCACAGGATTGGGGTATCGGCTTCATCCGACGGAGCGCAACTCTTCAGAAATATTCCTATTGTACCAATCCTGGTTAGAATATCCTTATTCACCTGGGTTTATACCACTCATGGCACATACCAATCTTCATTTAGGGGTAAAGTTGTATCCCTTTTAAAAAAAGATAACAATGAAAAAAATGTTTCACCTTTTAGTGGTATTCCTCATGGGTGCATGTATAGAAAAGGATGCGGTCTTTGAAGCTTCCTTTTACGCATGTAAGTCTAATATTGCATCGAATAATCTTCAACACTCTCTGGCGAATACTATAGACGGTTTGGCTGAACATTTCATTGATAAGGGTGTTCCCGGAATTATGATAAGTGTGCGGAACAAGGAAGGGCAGTGTACGATAAGCAGGGGCAAAAGTGATTTGGCCAGTGATATTGATCTAAAACCCTGTAACATTACCAGAGTGGGCAGTACGGTGAAAACATTTACAGCGGTTACCATTTTAATGCTTCAGGAAGATGGCTTGTTAAACCTTGATGATCCCCTTTCCAAGTACCTTTCAAAAACAGTGTACCACGGTATTGAAAATGCAGAAAAATCAACAATCAGGCAGTTGTTAAACCATTCTAGCGGAATTCATAATTATATTCAAGATCCCGGGTTCCAAACCGCTTCTCTAAATGATCTCATTAAGGAATGGCAACCCGAGGAACTCCTGGAATATTCCCGTGGGCGAGATGCCTATTTTCCGATTGGAGCGGATGTAAAGTATTCCAACACCAATTACATTTTTTTGGGGATAATTATTGAAGAAGTGACGGGAATTCCCTTTTATCAGGTTTTTGAAGAAAAACTCTTCCGTCCCATGAATCTTAGTTTCACAAGTTTTGCTGCAACCGACCCTGTTCCTGATGGAATCATTAGGGGATATGTTGATCTGTACAGCAATTTAAATCTCATAAATGCCACCTACTACAGCGGATGGGACTACTTTTCCGCAGATGGCGGACTCCTATCGAATACTTCAGATCTGAGCTTATTTATGATACAACTATTTCAAGGCAAAATACTTTCGGAAGCATCTTTACGGGAAATGATGAATTGGATAGCACCAAAGTATCAGGATGAAAATGGCTTTGAAACATTTTATGGTCCCGGAATATTTAAGATCATAACGGATTACGGGCCAGCGTACCTTCACAGTGGTGATGCTATCGGTTATTTTGCCAGCATGCTGTATTTTCCTGATCAAGGCGTTGCAATTTCCTGGGCAAGCAATGCTAATTATGGAAAGATTGATAATGTTATCCAATCCAAAGAGACTATGGAGTGGATTTTTGAGGCAATATTGAAATAGATCTACCAATCATTATAAAAAACCAGAAAAGTTCTTCAATAGGCCGTTGGAAAAACTAAAGCGGTCTAAATACACTAAATTAAACACGGATAGCATTTTTGAAAACCTCAAACCGACTTTCAGGATGCTACTTTTTCAAAATTGTGGGAAAATAGCAACCTAAACAGAGATATCGCAAAGGAAATTTTGCTCAGGATCCCAACTTTCAAAAAGCAAAAAGAATACCTTAGGAAATTTTGATGCCGTGGTACAAACACTTACCGTTGTAATGATTGCCCTATTAAAAATGTTCCTACGGTTTTGGATCGTACCATAGGGGTACGCTTCGTAGTGTACAAGGTATATTGTTCTGGTTGCATCCCAACACCATGGTGATAGAGCATTCTTTTTTCAAAATCGATCACATTCCAAAGTCCAAAGTCCAAATACTGGGGAGACATATAATATTGTTCTACTTTCCCGTCGCTTAAAGCAACAACGTCTACGGTAACAAATTGATTATCTCTACTCAAATACTCCAGGTTAGGTCGGAAGACGTAGTCGCTGTGTAACGCCCCTGCATATACTTTCAGAATGGAACTTCTGTAATAAAGTTGCCGTTTTAATTGTGATTCTGTGGTTCTTTGTGCGATATAGTTGGTAAGAGCATTGCTGAGTTCCAGAATCGATAATCCTACTGCAATTCCGGATTGTGCTCTGGACATGCTGGAGTAAATTCTTGAACGCGATCTTTCCATATTGGCCCGCATTTGGCTACCCGATTGATTGGATTGCCTTAATTTAAGATAGTTGCTATAACTCTCGTTGGCCATTTTTTGGTAGTAGGCACTTTCCCGGGAAGCCATTTGCCCGGCACCACTGTTGGTGTACTGTTGTTGGGAAGAAAGACGTTGTTCCAGTGAAGGTAATGCTGCATCCAATCCGTTAAAATGAAGATCTAACGCGATAGGTGAAAATCCGCGTTTGTAGATCAAGGTACCCTCCTTCGCATTGAAGGCCGCCACTACTAATTCTCCAATATGTACAACGTTTTTACCAATTTTGCGAAGGGCTATGGGAAAACTTCTCCCTGAAGTAGTTACCGACCGGTTAAAAAGTAAATCACCTGTGTCAATATTCACCGAATACAATGTGGAAGCATTGGCAAAGAACAATTGTTCGCCATCGTGTAGAAAATTACTGGTTACGGCTTCTTTGGTAGGAACTACCCAAGATTCACGAATGTTCTTTTTGGCAATTGAGAGGATTTCAAAATTACCTTTATCGGTTGTACCGCTTAGGATGAGATGAGCGTCTAATGGGGTAATAGTAGTAATTGTACATTGGGTGGGTAAAGTCATTTGCCAATTTTCCCTCCCCTCCTTAAGATCAAAACAAAACAGCTTTCCGTAATCATCGGTAACATAAAAGGATTGATCATCAAAGGCAGGGAGTATTGGATCCAGAGTTTGAATGGAGAGCTGGTCAATACGGTACACCTCCTGGCCACTTTGGATATCCAACACATTGATTTGTTCGGAAAAAACAAAAGCTTTACCATCCCGAATTTTGATGAATGCAGGTCGGGTATTGGATGGGTTCATGAAGGAAGACCACAGTTCTTTTCCGGAATCCAAATTGAAATAGGTGATGCTTAGTCCTTTTTTAGTAGGGGTATACGATAAAATGCCTGTATCGGGTACCGGAGTATGGATAACTTCCTTGGTCCCTAGATCGATCTCCCAGGATTGTTGCCCAGTTGGCAGGTCCAAGGCGATCAATCGGGTCTTTTTTTTGGTTTTTTCCTGAAGAATGACATGCTTCTCAGAAATCAGGAAAAGATGGTATTCTCTGGATTCACATGGGTATTTCCAAAGTACCTCTCCTTTTTCGGTGTCCACAAGCATGTAGCTGGCAGCATCCAGGTATAGATTGTCCTTTTTGAGACCTAGCAATAATCTATCTTCCTCCAGTGGTACCATTTGCGTTACATGATGTGCACCAAGAGGAATTTGAAATTTTGGCTTGGGTTGCTTTGCGGCCTGTGCTGTGATCGTTTCATCTGAGGTGGACATCCATAGTTCTTGCTGAGCAGGCAAAGCAATACTGAACCAAACACAGAAACAAAACAGATAAAGTGTTCGTTTTGCCGAAGTAAAATGGAGATAGGGTATCATATCTTGGCTGAGTTGGCGATGAACAGAAGGGCCTTTTCTACCTGATCCTGTCGATCCGGAGCCCCACTCATGATATAGAGTACAAAATACTTCCCCACTTTATGGGTAAGAAAGGTCATGTTTAGGGTTACTTCGTTTCCCTCGGCAACAGTTTGTCCCTGACATACCATTATTCTTGCCTTTTGCTTGTTACCGAGTTTTATATCTTCATTTTTTAGAACCGTTGCCCCAGGCAAAGCCGTAGCTGCGGTTTGTTCGGCTACACCAATTGCTCTTTTCTTATTCCAAATAATACCCTTAAGTCCCATTAATGTACAATTTGCGGCAAGCACATCGTTCTTTATACTACCCAGCACTAGCTCGGAATCACTTCGATTTCTGGGTTGTTTTGACCAACCAGAAGGAAGATCAAAGGTAAGCTCTTCGAAAACTGCGACGGTTGTCTCTCCGGTCTCTCCCATTTCCGGAATCCGGGTGTTTTCCACCACTTCTTCAATAGCATAACGGATTTCCTCTACAGAGGTAATGCCCGTGACCTCTTGTCCAATTAGGCGAATGCTTTCGTAGCTGCGTTCTATGGCAGGTCTGTTTTTTTTGTAGTTATCCTCGTTAGTGACGCTGGTCAGCGTCATGTAGGTGTTCCCAAGTTGCACCGCCAGGATCACACCTTTTAAGTCCACTTCTATTCCATTGTAGTCTACTTTGGAAGTATAGGTTCCCATTTGTGCAGCGTTGCCGTTCACGAGCATCCGTCTTTCCGGAACCAGACTTTTAGGAGCTTTAAAACCAGCGTCAAGCAGGGATTGTATCCCTAAGGCGTACATACCTTCTAAAGTAGTAGGGGCAACATTTTTTTGGGCAACGATTCCATAGTTACTTCCTGAAAAAGTATACACCTGTTCCAACTTCTGGGTTTTAAGTTCCAGGTCGTCCTCAAGGTTGATCATGAAAACACCATAAGGATCTTCAAAGACCGTTTGAGCAGGTAAGCAGTACATACTGAGTAAAAAAACAGCTAGCGTAATATTTCGTATTGTTTTCATAGTTTCAAATAGTTTTGCAGTTGTAGGTGCGAAGGTAAATGCGAAACGTTCTTACACTTAACAAGGAGGTTTCTTAGTATACCACTTAGGTTACATGGCTGTGGATGGAGCTACTTTGACTTTATTTATTCACAGGGGTTAGCCTCAACAAGGGCAATGGTATAGAATAGATCCAGGTTCGTTATCTCATGTTACGGCACCTTGGTAACAGCTATTTAGTGTGTAGCGGGAGATATGCACAAATGGCTTTTCACAATGTGTAGGTTTTCCTAAAAGGATATCGTTTTGTTGATAAGCCATTGTGTGCGATTGTAAGTTTTTGCCTAAAACACCTACTTTTGTAGTAGTGAATTTTATACTAAGGAAAGCTTATGACTGCACAAGTTGAACGCATTAAAACATTGATTATCGGATCCGGGCCTGCCGGGTATACGGCGGCTATTTATGCAGCCCGAGCAGATCTCAAACCAGTGGTATACACTGGAATGGAACCCGGTGGACAACTCACAACAACTACGGAAGTAGATAACTTTCCTGGGTATCCGGATGGGGTAGACGGCCCTACAATGATGGTCCAATTGCAACAACAAGCCGAACGTTTTGGCACCGATGTCAGGATAGGGATGGTAACTGCTGTGGAAATGAGCGATGAGGTGGGAGGTATTCATAAGGTTACAGTGGACAACACCACTGAAATTGAAGCCGAAACGATAATAATATCTACGGGCGCCTCGGCGAAATATCTAAACCTTCCTAGCGAGCAACGCTTGCGAGGAGGTGGTGTTTCTGCCTGCGCCGTTTGTGATGGTTTCTTCTACAAAGGCCAGGATGTCGCTATAGTAGGAGGAGGGGATACAGCCGCAGAAGAAGCATCCTATCTTGCAAATATCTGTTCAAAAGTCACCATGCTGGTTCGCAAGGATCACATGCGTGCTTCCAAGGCCATGCAACACAGGGTAAACAACCTGGATAATATTGAAGTGCGGTACAATACCGAAGTAGATGAAGTACTTGGAGGCCAAGTGGTTGAAGGTTTACGAATGGTGAACAATCAAACCGGGGAAAAAGAAGAAATCCCCATTACCGGACTTTTTATCGCTATTGGTCATACTCCGAATACAGCCATTTTTAAAGGACAACTGGAAATGGACGAAACGGGTTATATTATCACGCACCCAGGATCTACTAAAACGAATAAACCTGGTGTTTTCGCAAGTGGAGACGCTCAAGATAAGATCTATCGACAAGCGGTTACGGCTGCCGGGACGGGGTGTATGGCAGCATTAGATGCCGAACGCTATTTGGCTTCGATAGAGACAGCAACTCCTGTTGCACCCTAATACCAAAAGGCAATTATCGTTATAGCAAAAAACGCTGCAAGGCAATCCTGCAGCGTTTTTTTAAGGTTGGTATTTAGTTTTAGTCAATGCGTTTGTAGTTTTCCGAAAAAGTACGGTTACCTTCTTCGTCAAGACTTATTTGGCTGTAGGTGTCACCGTCTAATCTGAGTTCAAATACAAACTCGGTAAGCGTGTCCAGGGCTTTCATCATTTCGGCATCACCGTAAATTATGGTTTCGTGAAGTTCGTCTTCTGTAATAAAATACGAGCCGTATCCAAACCTACCATTGGCTTCGTTAGGAACATAGCGTGACCACATCACTTTTCCATTGTAATACATCTTAACCTGTCGATACCCTGTTTGCTTCGGTACGGTATCCGATATGTTAACCCCATCGTCATAATTATAAAAGCTCACCAATTCCCAGGTCCCTTGTATGGAGTGAAAGCTGTCAGGTGGCTCAGCGGTCATTTCGGTGGCTGAAACAAAAATCAGCAGCAAGAACAGTAATCCCAGTATTTTTTTCATTTTAGGCTGTGTTTGTGGAGCGATTAATTCCCTTAGAAGATACTAATTTTTTATGAAATACATAAAAAAATAGTAGTATAAAGAGGATACCAACAAAATAAATACAGTTCTACTGAGGATATGAAAACAAAAAATCCCGAAAGCTTCGGGATTTTTTATAGTAGTGCAGGACTATTTTAATACTTGTGTACACTTCCGGATACTGATTTCTTCTTCTGTACCTTGGCTTCGCCGGCGTAAGAGATATCGGCACCACTACTGGCGTCGGCAACCAATGATTCGGAGACATTTACCGAAATATCAGCACCACTGCTGGCATCTGCATTGCATCGTTTTGCCAAAAGTCCGCGTGCTTTAATATCGGAGCCACTACTGGCATCTGCATACAGCATATCCGTTCTTCCCGATACTCTAATATCGGCGCCGCTGCTGGTTTCGGCCACTACTTCCCTCGCGTCTACTTCTACTTCCAGATCCGAACCACTACTGGCTTCCAATTCAATTTTTTCTGAACTGATCGTGTTCTGCGCGACTAGGTCCGCACCACTTGAGGTCTCCAGGGCATCTACTACCGGTAGCGTAACATAAATGTTTTTGGTCGCTCTTCCTATGTTTTCAATGGCGTGTACTCTAAGGCTTCCATTGCGAATATCCGTTCCTATAAGATCGATGATGTTTTCGTCCGCCTCTATGTTGATTTCGAAATTATTGCCCTGAGTGACAAATACATCTAATCCTTCAGAGGCATATACAGCCGTAAACTCTTCGGTTACCTCTCTGTTTTCTTCTACTATCTGGCCGTTCCCGCGTTTCCCCTCTCCGAAACTGATATCGAAAGCGCATGAAGATGTAAATAGTGCCAGAAGTAAGGCAATTGCAATTTTTGCTAGTGTTGTCATGATTGTATTGTTTTTTACCCTAACCTTGTTTTAGGGTCTGTTACTAATTGATTGATAAGGTTCGTACTTTAAAGAGATACCGAAATAAATTCAACATGAAATTCGTGTTTCTCTGTCTTAGGTGCTATTAATATTTTCCCAATTGTCATTTTTTAGGATTCAATTGTCAATTCTCATTGGCTTTGATCTCTACACCATCTTCATCTACTTTTAGTTTAAACGAATCGGTGCCATCTTCCACATCAATATTGATCCCTTCTTCGTTAATAATGATATGACCACCGTCGTCATCGTCATAGGCGTTCAGGGTTTCCGGGCAGTCCTGGCATTTAAGCTCGCCATCACTGCCCATAACCCATAGGTAATCAACTAAGTCGTTGCGGTAGAGGTCCTTGTCGTTTCGGGTACTTCTGCCGATATGTCCTTTTAATGAGGGATCTAACCGTAGTACCTTTCCTTCCGGTATATACACGGTAGTTCGTACTTCCTGATCCCGCATTTTGTTGGTTACAGCCGTGGTTAGAAAATCGTTTAGAATAATTTCATTTCCTGAAAGGGTATACCCATAATCAATTTGACTGGAGCGATTCCGGGCGTCTTCGTAAGAACTCCCGTCGGCATCCTTTCGTATTTTTAGTAATACAATGCTGTCTTCTGCTTTTCGGAAGTTTACACGAATATCTTCGGAATACAACAGTGCTACCCCATTTTCGTCATAGACCATTTCCAGATTTTCAAACCGAAATCGGTTGTCGTAATCAATATTCTCCGTGGACTGCATACGAATCATAAGCGTATCGGATTCCACTCCTGAAACCAGGGTTTCGTTGATCGTGGTGGTTCCCGTATAGGCACGTGCTGCTGCCTGACGCACGCCCAGAGCAATGAGTATACCTAAGGAAAGGAGCCATAACCCTAAGAGTGAAAACTTGGCGATATTCCCGATAGACTTCAGATTGTTCACCAGGATCTTTAGTCCAAGGTACAAGAGGAAGAAGAAAGGAATACCGATAGCAAAGAAAAGCAATACCGATACCAACCAGACGGGTACACCAGTAGTATTTACAATATCGTAGAAATCTACTCCGGGGAAGTGTACTACATCAATTACCCCAACGGTAACCAGGCCTACAAAAAGACCGATCAATGTGGCTGCTCCAATAATGATCAGGAGTACCCCTATAAACTTGGCAAAAACTTTGAACAGGAACAAGATAATATCCCCGATCGTATCAAAAAAGGTCTTGGAGCTGCTTTTGACCTTGTTGCCTACTTCTTCGTAGTCAACACTTTTTACCCTGTCGGCAACATCATCAAACCCCTCTTTTACTTTGCGTTCTATATTGCTGATGTTGACGGGCTCTCCCCGCATATCCAATTTTTGCGAGGTGGTAGCTGCTTCGGGAACCAAGATCCATAACAGGATATAGGCAATTAGTCCAAATCCGGTGAATACGGCAAGTAGGATAAATATGAGACGGATCCAAAGCGCATCAAAACCTAGATAATACTCTAAGCCAGAACAAACCCCACCGATGTATTTTTGTTCGGTATCCCGGTACAACTTTTTAACACGAGAACTAGTTGTTTTCGTTTTTGGTCGCGGTTCATCTTCGAAGATGTCTTCATCCACCATATAATCTTCAGGCTGTCCCATTACCTGGATAACTGCATCTACCTCTTTTTGGGTAATGACCTGACGGTCGTGTTCCATTTTTTCGGAAAAGAGTTCGGCGATACGGGCCTCAATATCTGCGATGATCTCATCGCTGCCCGGGGTTCCTGAAAAAGACCGCTTTATGGCCTCCAGATACCGCCTTAGCTTTGAATACGCTTCTTCATCTATATGAAAGAAGGTGTTGGCTAAATTTATGTTTACTGTCTTGTTCATTGCTTTATTTTCTTATTTTTTGGTCACCAAGTTTACTGCATTTCTAAGTTCATCCCAGGTACCGTTCAATTCCTTGAGGAACAATTGTCCTGTTTCGGTTAGGGCATAATATTTTCGTGGTGGTCCCGATGTGGACTCTTCCCAGCGGTAATTTAATAGCCCCGCGTTTTTTAATCGGGTAAGTAGGGGGTATATGGTGCCCTCTACCACAAGCATCTTAGCGTCTTTAAGTGCTCCGAGTATTTCCGATGCATATTTGTCCTCGTCCTTTAAAATAGACAAGATGCAATACTCCAGAACCCCTTTTCGCATTTGTGCTTTTGTGTTTTCTATATTCATAACTTCATAGTTCTAGTATAATTAACTGTTCGTTTTTGATTTCCACCCCTCCCGCTGTGATGAGCAGCGGGGGTGGAAAACTGATTTTGGTTGATTGTTGATTGATGATGTGTTCTGTTCGTTTTTTTGATTGACCCTTCTACTGCACTTCAATAGATGCTGCGGAAGCGCTCAGGGCAAATGACTAAACTCCTATTTATGATTGATGATTAATTATTGCTTATTGTTGTAAATGATGATCGTAACTTAATTCCCTTCGTATTTTCCATTTGCCGTCTTTACGTATCCAGAGATGAGTAAACTTTGCGATATCTCCTTTCTGGTAGGCTCCATTAGCATTAAGAAATTCAAAAGTGTGCACTCCGTGTTGAATGGCCCCATAGAGCTCTCCGTTCTTGTACAGCGGATATACTTCTAGGCTTTCAGGTACCAATATTCGCTTTGCAGGTTGTGGCGCATCCGGATCTCGATTACCACAGTCATCAGCGACGCGACCAACAAAAGCATCCCTACCTTCCGTAATACCTCCTTTGTCATGGTAAAATTCAAAATCCTCGGTGAACATGGCATTTAAGGTGTCGATGTCACAGCTGTTAAAAGCTGCATCGAAAAGGAGGCTATCCTGCGCTTTTAGAACCTTATACAATTCATTTTTAGTGATAGTCTGGGCGGCCCCTTTATTTCCAAAGGCCATTACCACTACGATCAATAGAACACTAACACTTTTCATTACTTGATAAATTTTATGGTTAATGGATATTGAAAGTACTGCCCTTCATTGGTACGAATTGTAGCCAAAACGCTGTATACCACATTGATCACTACCAAAGCTGCATGTAAAAGGCCGCTTATTCCTGCTGGCCAGAAAAATCGTCCCCATCGGAAGTTGTCACTATCAATATGAATGTTTAGATTATTCAGGTCACTGAGTCTGTGAAACCCCCAAAAACTGCGGTCAAACAGATCGGGCATAAAACCAATAAAAAACGGAATGCTGATAATACTTATTAGTATGGAATACAACAGCAAGCTGATCTGAAAATTTAAAGCTTGCTTACCGTTATAGTCTACAAAAGAGTGCTCCTTTTTATTGGCGGTCCAGAGAATTAATGGAAAAATGAAATTCCCAAACGGTACAAAGTACTTAGAGAAAGTGGACGCATGGATGATGGCCGACAAATTCCGTTCATGTTTGGTTAAAGTGGTTGCCATTCTTGTTCGATTTTTTTGATTGAAAATAGCTTTACCTATTAGCTTACGATACAAATATATATCCAAAAGATGGTACTATGCAAAACAAAGTACTATAATTTAACATTATATTAACAATATGATCTTTTCATGAACATCCCTTAAAAAATGTTTTAAATTTATGATAAACAGTATCTTATGATATTATAATTATGTTTTTAATCGGTAAGTTGATACCTCAATTGCTGATTTGAAATTGGTTATCTTAGTAGAACTATTTTCCATTTTTAAGATGCTTGATCAGTGAAAAACCATATTAATCTTCGAAATAAGATTCTTAGTTACACCCAAGTTGATGATGAAATATTGACGGGAGAGTTGGTGCATTATGATCAAATCCTACTCTCTAAGGGCGATACCCTGCTTACCCCGGGAAAAGTAGAAAATAGGTTTTACTATTTGGAAAAGGGCTGCGTTTGTTATTATAAAGAGCAAGATGGGGAAATCAAGGTTTTGGAATTTTATACGGAAGATGTCTTTTTTACGGATTTGCTCTCCTACGTGAATGAAGAAACCTCAAGCTGTTATCTAAAAGCCTTGGAAGATACCATCGTGTTTGCCGTGAATAAGAAAGTAGCTGAGACCAGTTTTGAAAACTCGCATCAATTGGAACGTTTTGGGCGCCTGTCGATGCAAGAAGCTTTTATGAAACTGTTTACCAGGGTAGAGCGCATGACACTTCGCAGTAATGAAGAACGGTACCTTCGGCTTTTGGAAAAGCGGCCAGAGTTGTTTCAACGTGTTCCTAATTATCTTATCGCTAGTTATTTGGGAATAACACCGGTAGGGCTTTCAAAACTTCGGAAACGATTGGCCACTGTTGGCTAAGGGTATTTTTTGTTTCACTTCTATTTTATTATACCAGTTTAATGGGTTTGATGGGAAATAATAATACCTTCAAATCATTCAAAAAAAGAGTATGGAAAATCAATATGTAGACATCGAAACGTTAAAATTTTTGCTCTTCCAGGTGCATGAAGTAAAAGAAGTACTCGATCAGGAGTACTTTTCAGAATATGATGAAGAGGCTATTGATCTCTATGTGGATTCAGTAAAGGAATTTGCGGATAAAGAAATGTTTCCCTATTTCAAAGAGATGGATGAATATGCTGCTCATTTTAAGGATGGTGAAATTGTGGTACATCCTCAAATAGGAAATTATATGAAGCGAGCTGGGGAGATGGGTTTTATTGGTGCTCCGTTTGCTTATGAAATAGGGGGGCTACAAATGCCTGCTATGGCCATTAATGCCTCAGCATTTATTCAGGAAGCCGCTAACAACCACATGCCAGGGTATGTTGGTTTAACGTTTGGCGCTGCTGAGCTTATCGTACACTTTGGAAATAAGTCACTTAATCAGCGTTTTGTCCCAAAAATGCTTTCGGGGCAATGGGGTGGGACCATGTGTTTGACCGAACCGCAAGCAGGCAGTTCCTTATCCGACATTGTAACTTCTGCCACCCCGGATGGCGATACCTATAAAATCCATGGTCAAAAGATATTTATATCAGGTGGAGATTATCAGGGTGCGGAAAATATTGTGCATTTGGTACTGGCAAGAATAAAGGGTGCCCCGGCAGGAACAAAAGGTATTTCCCTCTTTGTAGTGCCCAAAAACAGACCCGTTGGCGATGAGGCATTGGAATCCAATGACGTGACCACAGTAGCTGATTTTCAGAAAATGGGACAAAAAGGGTACTGTACCACGCATCTGTTCTTCGGAGACAAAGCGGATTGCAAGGGTTGGTTAGTGGGTGAACCTAACCAAGGCTTAAAATATATGTTTTTAATGATGAACGGCGCCCGCATTGCTGTAGGTAGGGGAGCGGCGGCAATTGCCACTGCCGCATATCACGCCTCCTTGAATTATGCCCGCGAACGGCCACAAGGGCGTGAACTGCAGCGAACCGGCAAGAAAGATGTTTCCCAAGAGCAAACACTGATTGTGAACCATCCGGATGTGCGCCGAATGTTGTTGCTACAAAAGGTCGTTTCCGAGGGTTCCCTTAGTCTGGTTTTCTTAACCTCTAAATACCACGACCTATCCATATCCGCAACCAGCGAGGAAGATAGGAAACGCAATAAATTACTATTGGAAATTTTAACTCCGGTAGTAAAAACATATCCCTCAGAAATGGGCATCACTTCGGTCAATAACGGGGTTCAGGTGCTTGGAGGATATGGTTTTTGCTCCGATTATATACTGCAGCAATATTTAAGGGATATCCGAATTTCTGCTATTTATGAAGGGACCACTGGCATCCAATCCCAAGATTTATTGGGAAGAAAGATCCCTATGGAAAACGGTGAAGCACTTTCGCTAGTATCGGAAGAGATAAAACACGCCATTAAAAGGGCAATGACCTATGAATCGCTACTGCCTTATGCTCAAAAATTAGGGGAAAAATTGGAGCTAACACAAAACGTACTGCAGTCCCTTATGACCTTTGCCATGCAGGGTGACTACCAGCGTTTTCTGGCCGATGCTACTCCTTTTATGGAGTTTTTCAGCACTATAGTTATCGGTTGGCAGTGGCTTGAAATCGGAATAAAGTCGCAAGAAGCTTTGATTACCGGTACTGGTTCAAGTGCAACCGAATTTTATGAAGGTAAAATTCATGCGATGCGATTTTATTTTAAATATGAGCTACCCAAGACTCTGGGACTTGCCGAGGTTTTGATGAACCAGGAGACCTTGACCTTAAATACAGATAAAAAGATTTTTGCCTAAATGAACGGGATAACTTCGAAATTTGATCTTTCCGAAAAAGTGGCTATTGTTACCGGTTCCAGCAAAGGCATAGGCCGTTCTATTGCGCAAGGCCTTGCGGAGAACGGGGCTAAGGTGGTCGTGAGCAGTAGAAAACAGGAAGCTGTTGATGCCGTTGCGTCAGCATTCACAAAACAAGGTATGGAGGCTACAGGCATCGCCTGTCATATTGGCGATGCCGAACAGCGTCAAAACCTTGTGGATGAAACGCTTAAATCATACGGCCGGATAGATGTTTTAGTGAATAACGCCGCTATCAATCCGTTTTACGGTCCTTTGGAAGGAGCAGGCGAGGAGGTGTTTGATAAGATCATGGGGGTAAATGTAAAAGCGCCCTGGTTGTTATCCAACTTGGTACAACCGCATATGAAAGACGGAGGCGGAAGTATCATCAATATTGCGTCGGTAGAGGGCGTACATCCCGGTTTTCGTTTGGGCCTGTACAGTATGACCAAAGCCGCTCTGATCATGTTAACCAAGAACCAGGCAAAGGAGTGGGGAAAATATGGGATCCGTTCCAATGTGATATGTCCGGGATTAATTAAAACCAAGTTTAGCCAGGCGTTATGGAGCGATGAGAAAACCCTGGGGATGTATACAAACACGATACCTTTACAACGAATGGCGGAACCTGACGAGATGGCCGGATTGGTTATGCTCTTAGCTTCCGATGCAGGGTCCTATATGACCGGAGGTGTTTACACTGCAGATGGAGGGTATCTCATTTCCGGATAATAGGTTTGATATGAATTTCGAATACAGCGAAAAGTCTTTACAGCTTCAAAGGAAACTAAGCGATTTTATTTCGCAACACATAAGACCGGTTGAGGATGAAGTATATGCCTTTCATTCCCATCCCAACAATGCCTGGAAACGATGGCCAGGCACCGAAGCACTTAAACAAAAAGCAAAGGAAGAAGGGCTGTGGAATCTGTTTTTGCCAAAGTCCTACAAGGCGTTTAGTCCAGGCCTAAGCAACCTGGAATATGCTCCTCTGGCAGAACAAATGGGTCAAATCCTTTGGTCTTCGGAAATTTTTAATTGTAGTGCCCCGGATACCGGAAATATGGAAGTATTGGCCAAATACGGCTCCCAGGCGCAACAAAATGCATGGTTGCAACCGCTGCTTGAAGGTACGATCCGCTCGGCTTTTTTGATGACGGAACCGGAAGTAGCGTCTTCTGACGCTACCAATATTGAAACCTCCATTATAGCAGATGGAGATGAGTATATCATTAACGGAAGAAAATGGT
Organism: Bacteroidota bacterium; assembly: GCA_038750505.1. Classification (GTDB taxonomy): domain Bacteria; phylum Bacteroidota; class Bacteroidia; order Flavobacteriales; family Flavobacteriaceae; genus Croceivirga. The sequence goes on from JBCDHD010000005.1 coordinate 320,422, forward strand.
GGTCTTCGGGAGCAATGGATCCCAATTGTAAGATAGCTATTGTGATGGGGAAAACGGATTTTAATGCCCCAAGACACAAACAACAGAGCATGATTTTGGTACCCATGGATACCCCTGGGCTAGAGATCATCCGGCCCCTTACCGTATTTGGATATACCGACTCTCCGGAAGGTCATGCCGAAGTCCAGTTAAATGATGTGCGCGTACCAAAGACCCATCTCATACTAGGTGAGGGCAGGGGTTTTGAAATAGCACAGGGTCGACTAGGCCCGGGACGTATACACCATTGTATGCGATTGATAGGTATGGCGCAACGCGCCCTGGAAATTATGGCAAAACGAACGGTTGAGCGAAAACCTTTTGGCAGAACACTGGATACCTACAGTAGCGTTCGTCAGGCGATAGCAAAATCGGCTTTTGAAATTGAACAGACAAGATTATTGGTATTATCTGCTGCGGATAAAATGGATAAGGTTGGAAATAAAGAAGCCAGGGACTTAATTGCCATGATTAAAATTAGTGCCCCGAATATGGCACTACGGGTAATTGACAGGGCCATTCAGGTTTTAGGCGGAAAAGGAGTAGGCAACGATACGCCGTTGGCACATTTCTTTGCAGCCGCTCGCATGCTTCGCCTGGCAGACGGACCGGATGAGGTACATATGAGCCAATTGGGCAAAAGCATTATAAAAAAGTATACCGGATAGATTATGGCCTTGGACAACCCCATACGAACTGTGCGTCAGGGTGAGGAGTTGGATATCCAAAACCTAAAAGAATTTTTGGTCAAAAACGCGTTGATTACTTCGATAACCAGCGAATTGGTGACCCATCAATTTTCTAATGGCTACTCAAATCTCACGTATTTGCTTCAAATTGAGGAACGGGAGTATGTACTCCGCCGTCCTCCCTTCAACGCTCCCAAAAGGGGTCATGATATGGGACGCGAGTACAGGGTGCTCAAACATTTAAATCCCGTTTTTGAAAAAACCCCAAAGGTCTACGTTTATTGCGATAACGACAAGTTCATAGGCGCTCCTTTTTATCTCATGGAAAAAGTGGAAGGCGCGATTTTGTCTGCCAAGGCCGCATACAAAAAGCAAGTACCCCCGGAGGATTTTACCACGATTTCCAATACATGGTTGGATACTTTTGTCGCCTTTCATAAAATTGACTATGCAGCCGCAGGATTGTCCGATTTAGGGAAACCTGATGGGTATGTTAGCCGTCAAGTGCTAAACTGGGGCAAGCAATATCTCGCTGCTGCTACCGATTCCGTTCCTGAAGCGGAAAAAGTAATGGCCTGGATGGAAGACAATCAACCTCAACGGTATGACCATAGCCTAATTCACAACGACTTCAAATACGACAATGTCGTTTTTTCGGGAAAGGATTGGAAAAACATATCTGCCATATTGGATTGGGAGATGTGTACGCTTGGGGACCCCTTAATGGATTTGGGTACCTCCTTGGGCTATTGGACCACCCATGATGATCCGGAATTCATGAAACAGGGTTTACCCTCACCAACGGTTATGAAAGGTAATCCGTCGCGTAGTGAAATTGTGCATCAATACGCTTTAAAAAGTGGTAGGTCTATAGACAATTTGGTATTCTACTACACCTATGGCCTTTTTAAAATAGCGGTTATCGCCCAACAGATTTATTATCGGTACAAGCAAGGGTATACCCAGGACCCAAAATTTGCAAACTTGAATAAAGCTGCCGCACTTTGTTGCAAAACAGCCTGGAGGGCTGTGCAAAAAAATAAAATTGATAAACTGAATTAAATGGAATCCTATTTGGACGTAAACCCTGAGGTATTTATGAAGTTCAAAGCGGTAACTGGTGATGAACCGGTGATCATGTTGAATCTTTTGAAGTACAAAAAACAGGTTGAGGCCACCGGAGAAACTGGTAAAGCAGCGTATAGCCATTATTTAAATGCTGCTGCTCCCTTTCTGGAAAAAGCAGAGGCCAAGGTGATATTCTTTGGTGCTCCCAAGCATATGCTTATTGGCCCGGTTGATGAAGCACTCTGGGATGCAGTAATTGTGGTCAGATACCATTCCTTTGCACACTTTATGGGAATGGTAAAGGCTGATGGGTATCCCGCTCACCTTCGGGAACGCGCATTGGACGATTCAAGATTAATTCATTGCAAATCCATTCAATAAAATGAATTTGAAAGATAAAATAGTCATCATTACCGGGGCGGGAAATGGTATTGGAAGAGCAACGGCTAAACTTTTTGGTACTCATGGAGCACAGGTTATAGTTTCTGATATCAATTTGGAAAATGCCCAAAAAGTAGCCGAGGAGATCTTAATGGATGGTGGAAAGGCGATTGCCCAAAAAACCGATGTGACGGATTTTAAGGCGGTAGAGAAATTGGTGTCCGGAACGTTTGAAAAACACAAGAAGATAGATGTGATGGTTAACAATGCTGGAATTGGTGGGAAAAATCAAGCCAAAACAGCAGATCATACCTTGGAAGATTGGCATAATGTAATTGCAGTGAATCAAACCGGGGTTTTTCATTGTATGAAACTGGTTTTGGGTGTTATGGTAAATCAGGGTCATGGCACTATTGTCAACGTGGCCTCACTGGCCGGGCTGAAGCCCTCGGGCAATAATCTATCCTATGCAGCCAGCAAGTTTGCAGTGGTGGGGATGACCAAGTCGGCAGCATTGGAATATGGTAGGCGAAACATCCGAATTAATGCCGTTTGTCCTGGGTTTACAGAGTCGGCCTTGTTGGATCAGTTATTGGCGGTTAGTCCTGAGATGGGGGATAAATTAAAACGCTTTATCCCTATGGGTCGTTTTGGTAAGGCCGATGAAATCGCGGAAGCAATTTGCTGGCTGGCCTCTGACAATTCTAAATTTATTACAGGGCAGACCATTACCCTGGACGGAGGAAATTCATTGATGTAGTGCATATGAATACAATACAAATAATTGAAAAGGAAAAGTATGCTATTGTTCAGTTGGATAGGGGCAAGGCCAATGCGATCAATTTTGAAATGGTGCAAGAATTGCGGGAGGCATTTAAATTACTCTCCAAAAGGGAGGAGATAAAAGGCGCTGTACTTACCGGGAAACCCCATTTCTTCTCCGCGGGATTGGATCTAGTGGAACTCATGCAATACAATACGCCTCAAATGGATGATTTCTTCGTAGCATTCGGAAGTCTTTACACCGAAATGCTTCGGTTTAAAAAGCCGCTTATTGCTGCAATTACCGGGCATTCTCCTGCTGGAGGTTGCGTTTTGGCTGTGACCTGTGACAATAGGTATATGGCGGACGGCGACAACTATGTCATTGGTTTGAACGAAGTAGCGGTGAATGTTCAGATTAGTCAAGACCTTGTGGAATGTTATGCCTATTGGATAGGTAGAGGTTTGGCCCATCGCTATATTTTGGAAGGTAAATTATTGAATGGTCAAGAAGCCCTTTCTTGTGGACTGGTAGATGAATTGCTACCCATGGAAGAAGTGTTGCCCCGTGCTGAAAAACAAATGCAACACTATTTGAAGGCAGATGAGGAAATTCTGGGCAATACCAAAGCCAAATTGCGAAAACCACTTCTAAATAACTTGGCATCTAAGCCTGAAAACACAATGGATCAGACTGCCAAACTATGGTGGAAACCCGAAATACGGGCAAAAATGATGGCCTATGTTGCCCATTTTACAAACAAGAAAAAATAGAATAGAACAAAATGAACAAGCAATTATTATTTGTAAAAAGACCCGTTGGGGAAGCTGGGGAGGATACTTGGAATTTAGTTGCCAACCCTATTCCGGAACCTAAAGACGGTGAAGTATTAATTAAGCAACATTATGTTTCATTAGATCCGGCCATGCGGGGTTGGATGAACGATTCCAAGTCCTATATTGCACCTATGCCCATTGGTTCGGTAATGCGTGCCGGTGCTGTAGGTGAAGTTATTACATCCAATAACCATCCGAAATTTAAAGTAGGTGATTTTGTTTCAGGTAGTGGTGGCGTACAACAATATGTAGCGACCGATGGAAAGGGCTATTATCCTATTGACCCAAAATTAGCACCGCTGCCAACCTATATCGGAACTTTGGGAATGCCTGGCATGACCGCCTATTTCGGAATTCTTGAGATTGGAAAAATTAAGGAAGGGGATATAGTTTTGGTTTCTGGCGCTGCTGGTGCCGTGGGTAGTATCGTCGGTCAAATTGCAAAAATCAAAGGCTGTACGGTAATAGGAATAGCGGGTGGGCCGGATAAATGTAAGTACATCAAAAATGAACTTGGCTTTGATGGGGCCATCGATTACAAGAACGAAAAAGTTCGTGACCGACTTAAGGAATTATGCCCAAAAGGCATAGATGTGTATTTTGACAACGTAGGAGGAGAAATCTTGGATATCGCCCTTTCCCGACTTCGAATGCACGCGCGAATCGTAATATGCGGGGCAATTTCGCAATACAACAATAACAATATGGTGATCAAAGGTCCTAGTAATTACCTTTCCCTCTTGGTCAATAGAGCTACCATGCAAGGCATGGTCGTCTTTGATTGGGCAAAACGATATGGTGAAGGGGCGCAACAAATGGGCATGTGGATGGCCCAGGGGAAACTAAAAAGCAAAGAAGATGTGTATGAAGGCATTGAAAATTTCCCAGAAACCTATAATCGCCTTTTTAGTGGTGAAAAAATGGGGAAACTTGTGCTAAAAGTAATTGAGGATTGACAAAGGTTGGTTTTCGTCATGCTGAACTTGTTTCAGCATCGCATCATTAGTTGATGAGACCCTGAAATGAATTCAGGGTGACGTATTACCAGTAATATTGTTCAAGAAAAATAATTACAGAGATGAAAGCAATTCGTTGTAAAAGTTATGGACCTCCCTCCAATCTGGTATTGGAGGATATTGAAAGCCTTAAGGCGGGACCAAAACAGGTGGTGGTAGCCACGAAAGCGTGTGGGCTCAATTTTCCGGATACTTTGATTATTCAAGGATTATATCAGTTTAAACCCAATTTACCGTTTACCCCGGGTAGTGATTTGGCCGGAGTTGTTAAGGAAGTTGGAGAAGGGGTTAAGCAGCTGAAAGTAGGGCAGGAAGTGTTCGGATTTGTGCCCTATGGTGCCCTGGCGGAGGAAGTAGTGGTGCCTGCCAATGCCTGTTTTCCAAAACCGCCACAAATGGATTTTGAGACGGCCGCTTCTTTTTTAATGGCATATGGTACTTCCTATCATGCCCTTCGGGATCGGGGTAAACTTAAGGAAGGAGAGACCTTATTGGTGCTGGGAGCATCTGGGGGTGTTGGGCTGGCAGCGGTTGAGTTGGGTAAGTTGATGGGCGCGAAAGTAATTGCCGCTGCTTCAACGGATGAGAAATTGGAGCTGTGTAAAAAGTACGGCGCGGATGTAACGGTTAATTATACTGAGCAAGACCTTAAGGGTACACTAAAAGAAATGACGGATGGCAAGGGTGTGGATATCGTTTATGATCCTGTTGGGGGTTCGTATTCTGAACCTGCCTTGCGGGCCACCGCGCGCTATGGACGATTTTTGGTAGTTGGATTTGCAGCGGGAGATATTCCAAAAATCCCATTGAATCTTCCCCTACTTAAAGAGGCTGAAATTGTTGGGGTCTTTTGGGGAAGCTTTGCAATGAAGGAACCGCAAGCGAATATGGAAAATAGTATGCAATTAATGCAATGGCATGCGGAAGGGAAAATAAAGCCCTACATTCATAAGGCGTATACGCTTTCTGAAACCCCGGAAGCCTTGGAGGAGATAGCCAATCGGAGGACAAAGGGAAAACTGGTAATTAAGGTCTGATGTAAGGTCAATAGTAAATAGTAGTGCACCGTTCACCCTGCATCGAGCAATTGTAAAAATATGAGACTAAAAGATAAGGTAGCCATCGTTACAGGGGGTTCCAGGGGAATTGGACAAGCTGTTTCCGAATTGTTTGCAAAGGAAGGGGCCACGGTAATCATAGTGGATTTGCTTCCTCAGGGAGCGGAAATAGCCAATGGAATCAAAGCAGCTGGCGGCAAAGCCGAGTTCCATTCCGTATCGGTGACCGATAAAGCGAGCATCGCAACCCTATTTGAAAAGGTGAATCAGAAATATGGGAAAATTGATATTCTAATAAACAATGCGGGAATCACCCGTGACCGTACCTTAGAAAAGATGAGCGAAGCGGAGTGGGATGCCGTTGTAGCGGTAAATTTAAAGGGAGTGTTTATTTGTACCCAGGCGGTGGCACCCTATATGAAAGCCAATCAATACGGCCGTATTGTAAGCGCCGCTTCAAATGTTGGACTACGCGGTAATTTTGGTCAGACCAATTATGCCGCAACTAAAGCCGGAGTGATTGCCATGAGTAAAACCTGGACCGTGGAATTGGGTAAATATGGGATAACGGCTAATGCTATTGCCCCGGGCTTTACCATGACGGATATGGTGAAGAAAATTCCGGAGGAACACTTTAAAGCCATTGCCGCCAGTATTCCGTTAAAGACGGTTGCCCAACCTATTGATATTGCTTACGGTTACTTGTATTTGGCATCGGATGAAGCACGATTTGTTTCCGGGATTTGCTTAACCATTGATGGAGGAACCTCACGATAAAAAAAGAGATGGCAAATTTGGTAGTAAGCAACTTAAAAGAATTCAAAACCTGGAAAGGCAAAGCACTTCCTAAAGGAGATTGGTTGGTGGTGACCCAGGAAATGATAGATGCCTTTGCAAAGGCCACCCAGGACTTTCAATGGATACACGTAGATGTTGAAAAAGCTGAAAAGTTGTCTCCTTTTAAGAAACCCGTCGCACATGGCTTTTTATCCTTGTCCCTGTTTTCAAAAATGTTGGGGGATTTGGTTACTGTCAAATCTGCTAAAATGGGGCTGAACTATGGTTTGAACAAAGTGCGATTTCCAAGTCCTGTCCCGGTAAATAGTCGGCTTCGGATAACAGGAAGTATTGTTGAAGTTGAACCTTATGGAGAAACTGGACTAAAAATAACCTGGAATTGTGCCGCAGAGATCGAAAATTCAGAAAAGCCAGCCTGCGTAGCAGAATTTATTAGTTTGTTATTTGAGTAACCTAAAGGTTTCAAAGTGATTGCCAAGTAACTTAGTCTGCAATTTTGTAAATTATAGCAGCGAAAACCGAAATGGACTACTTTAATGACCCGATTATTTGACTTGCTCTATCACCAGCAAGAGACGTTCCCTCTAGACAAGGCCCTTAGTTCCCGAAATTCAAATAACAAATGGCAATCCTACAGTACCCGGCAAGTAGTAGAAATGGCTGAACAAGCGGCTTCTGGTTTGTTATCCCTGGGACTGAACAAAGGGGATAAGATTGCCTTAGTTGCCTATAAAAATCGCCCGGAATGGTTGATTATGGATTTTGCCATCCAAATGGCTGG
>JBCDHD010000006.1:0-284617 GCA_038750505.1 Bacteroidota bacterium
AACCGAAATAAGGACCATTTTAAGCCTCTTCAAATCTGCTTTGGAGACAGTTCAGATTCAGCCGACTCACTAAAAAACCCCTTAGAGAGGGGCTGATTCTTACTTACTTGTTGGCATTGGGAAGGCTTGTGCAACGGTTACCCTTGTTGTGGGTAGTTTTATATTAATTTTTTTATTCTTTTTTTTAAATCCTTTTGGCTCAATTTGGCATACTCGTCAAAGATTCCGATTTTGAACTCTGGACTTTCTTCAATAAGATTTGAATATGATTTAAGAAGTTGGTTCATAGAGAATAAATAAGCTTCCAATTTGTCAAACTTCTTATTTTCTATTTTGTAATAAAGTTGATTGAATGAATAGACAATCAAAAAATATCTTTCATATTTATGACCTTTCCATTCTCTAGATAATTCACTGGTTCCACTAGTATTTATTGGGAAACTTGGATAATTGAATATTTGAAACTTTATTAAGTCCGCCGATTTAGAAACAAAAACTTCATCGTTCGATTGTGATGGATTTTGATTAATCCATTCAATTGTTGTCAAAAATTCGTTTTGATTAAGTTGTCCGAATGAGATTAAAGGCAAAATAAGTATACCTAAAAAGAATGTAATTTTTTTCATTTGGGGTGTTTTTTATAAAGCAAAATTTATCATTTCATCAGTTTTTCCTTTGGCTATAATTCCAAGTTCTTCAGCTTCATTGTAACAATTTACTATTGCCTGTTTCATTTTCGCCATATTTTGTTTCTGAACGGGTTTTAAGTGTTTGACCCATAGTTTAAGCCCTTCTTCAGAGTCTATTCCAGCAGGGTGCTTTTTTGCCAATATTTGGGCTGATTTCAAAATTTGTTCCGCAAGTTCTTTATCGATAACCTTTGCTGGGGAGCTCCATTTTTTTGAAGAAAAAATATCAGTATAAAATGACAATTGTTTTAAAAAATCCAATGTACGACCATGAGTATTTCCCTTGTCGTATAAAGGTCTAAGGTCATCTATTTTCCTCGCTCCTTTAACAAATAATTCTGGCATAATCCATGCCAGATTTTTTTCAGTGTGCTTTCTATATCTTTTCCAATTGTCATTCAATTCCTTTTTGTCTTCAGTTATCAAGATTGAACGAATAATACTTGCTTTTCCTGCTTCTTCAATCGCCAATATTGAAAGGGTGACACTTCTTTCATAACGATTATTGTCAAATAGCAGTTGTGCGTCCTTTACTAAAGAATCAGCATTTTCTTTAGCTAACCTGATTCCTTCTGATGCGGATTTTGGGTCTAATTTTGACTTGTATTGTTTTCCTCGCATTTTAAAATTACCCACAACTTGTTTATATAGCTATAAAATACATTCATATACCTCCAAAATAGGGGTAAAAGCGCTACTTTTTAGCATTCATTATTTTAAGGGGTTAATTGTATTCCGTCCCCTTTTCCGATTATCCTTTCTTTGCCCGGCAGCTCCAATATTAACTTCCATTCCGGGTTGGTCTGGGTGATCCGTATGTCCAAATCATCTGCTTTATTTGAATAAAAGACGGAAATTTTGTTATCCCCGATGGCCACATGCTCCAGGGAAGCTTCATCCCATTTATCCGGCATCTGGGGCCGGATCACTACCGTCTTGTTTGCCGCATCGGGGTGTATCCCAAAAAACTGCTGCACAATAGGATAGGCAAAACTATAGATATTCCAGGCCTGCACCATCATCCCAAAATCAGGGGAAACCTCGTACATACTGCCCGGGAGGGCGTAGCTAAAGGAGCGCGTCATCCGCTCCAGATATTTTAGTGCTTCATTAGGTCGGCCATAATTGTTCTCCGCTCTTGCCTGTACGCCTGTGGGTAAGGTCATTACGGCCCCGGTATAGGTAAAAATAGGGGGTGCCTTGTAAGCACCCTCATCCGAACCTGCGGATGCATCCCGATCTATTCCGGTGACGAACACCCCAAAGGGATTCACAAATTGTTTCGCGGTTTCCAGGGCTTTAAGGGCTTTGGTGGTATCTGCAATACCCACCTCCATAGGGGTATTTACCACCCAATTGTGGTGCATAACAAAGGGTCTTGGGCGTGGCGAAGGGTTTTGTTCGATAAATTTTTGTGTAGCTTCCAGTTCCTCAATCGCCCAGGGCTTGTCTAAAGTATCGGCACGAACAATTGCATCCTCAATAAGATAGAGCGCTTGTTCATCCGTCCCGATAAAATCGGCATAAGAATTAAAATCTTCAGACCAGAATTGCCCGTTGATCTTCGTTTTAAGGCCTGCTGCAATTGCCAAATATCTTGTAGCTAACCCTTCTTTACCAAGTGTTTGGGCCATTTGAGCTGCATCTGCAAACCCTTTTTGGGAGTAGGCCGCTACATCGATCATTTCGCTGTCCAGCCCGTGGATTTCCATCATGCCAAAGCCTTCGGGAAAGCCATTACCATCAGCATCGTTAGCATCTAGTAGCCACTGCATCCCTTTTTCAACAGTTGGAAAGTACCGCTGTAAAAAATCCTGATCACCCGTCCATTGGTAGATACTCCATAGTAAGGAAGCGTATTGTGGGGTCTCATTGATATTCCCGGGATTGAAGACGGCCCCATTTGTAGCCATTTCGTGAATGATCTTTCCGTTGCCGTTTACTGCATTCGATACGCTATCCAAGAGCGCGATCGTTTTGTAAACGATGTCTTTTTGACCGATGGCCATATAGCCTTGTAAAGCATATTCACTGTCTACCCCGAACCACCAGGGGTAATCCGGAATGCCAGCACCAATGCCAGTACCCACTTCGGGAACCGTTCGCACAAGCCAATCACAATTGTATTTTAACCATTCGAAGGCTTGTTGCATTTTAGGGTCTGGAATTGTCAGTTTTGATTGACCGGCCAAGATCGCATAGCGTTGCTGTTTGGCGGAGAGTAATACATTAGCCTCCTTTTTCAGGCGTTCCAGGGTGGACACTACCTCCTTTTCTGCGGTATACGACCCTGCGATATAAAAGGTAAGGGTAGTTGCTGATTTCGGTGCAATTTGCAAAGCATAGCTCAAGTGGTTGGCGATCCCTAAACCCTGATATTTTTTATCCGATGTTGCATAGCTATCCGGTGGAATATCCGATCCAAAACCCACAAACCAGGGATTTTCGCCGTCTTTCGCAAGCCACCCCTGAAAATCGGTTGCGTATTGAGCAGTATCTTTAGCATCTTTCATTGCTGTACGTTCCCCTAACCAGGTGGGGCGTAGATCGGTATGCCCGGTAAATTCAAAATCCAGATCTTGTGCGGTGGTGGCGTTGTTTTCAAGGATATACTGAATAACGATCCCCTGTTCCCCATCCGGTACAAATTGCCAACGTTCCACGGCCATTTCCTTTTCGGGGATTTGAAAGCTGTGCGTATTGGCCATGGGGAAGTTAGTAAAGCGCCCAGCCGTATCCAGTGAGGTTGAAAAGTCTTCCCATTTGAGTTTGGCTTCAAAACCGTCCATGAGCTTAATAGGGTGGTTCCAGATACCACCCATTTCCCCTTTAATGTGCCATCCCAACTCGGGAAAAGTGCCGTTTTGATGGCCTACCATATATACCCTATCTCCAGCTGTAACATAGGGCGAGTCCAGATATTCCGTTTTTCCCTCAATTTTTGGAGCGCTTTCCAGAAAGGTAGCAAAGGTTTCCGTTTTAGTTTGTGAGCAGGAGCAAAACAGTCCAAAAAGAAGTACTGGGAGGAAGGTTTTCATCAACACGGGTTTTCTTTCAAAAATACAAGATTCGGGCAAAGATGAATTGGGAACGGGAAGAATCGGCTATTTTTGCTTTGTGGATGCAACCTTGCGAAAATATCTCCCGGAGCGGGCGGTAGCACCTTGTTTTGAACTGATAAAGCATCATGGGGTACATTTGAAGATCGTCAATCATCGGGAAACCCGTCATGGCGATTATAGAAGGCTTCCCAATGGGCAGCATCAGATTACTGTAAATGCCAGCCTCAATAAGTACCGTTTTTTGCTCACTTTAATACATGAAATTGCTCACCTCGTCGCTTTTGAACGCTTTGGAAGGCATATAAAACCTCATGGTATTCAGTGGAAAACTACTTTTCGGGAATTAATGCTCCCCTTATTACGTCCAGAGATATTCCCTTCTCAGTTACTTCCCGTACTGGCCCGTCATTTTAAGAACCCGAAAGCCAGCAGCAGTACGGATGCGCAATTGGCCATAGCATTACAAGCCTACGATCCGAAACAGGATCACGAACGGTCCTATGTTTTTGAATTACCCATGGGGAGTACCTTTCGCATTTATAACGGAAAGTTATTCCGGAAAGGAAACAAACGCGTTAAGCGTTACGAGTGCATTGAATTGGCCACAGGAAGGCTTTATTTGTTCCAACCTAATGCCGAAGTGGAATTAATAACCAACTAAATACAATTATGAACAAAAACTATTACGCTGTTTTAATGGCCGGGGGAATTGGATCTCGATTCTGGCCCGTAAGTACCACCGCTAACCCAAAACAGTTTCATGATATGTTAGGTTCGGGAAGGACCTTGATCCAGAAGACTTTTGACCGACTTAGCCGGTTTATTCCCACCGAGAATATTCTTATTTTGACCAATGCGCGATACAATGCGCTGGTATTGGAACAATTACCTATGTTGCAACAAGACCAGGTTGTGCTGGAACCTGCGATGCGGAACACCGCTCCTTGTATTCTTTATGCTGCCCTAAAGATCCAAAAAATGAATCCAGATGCCGTTATGATCGTTGCTCCCAGTGATCATTGGATTGAGGATGAACAAGCCTTTGAAAATGACGTAAAAACCTGTTTTGAAAAATGTGAACAGGAAGCGGTCCTTTGTACCCTGGGGATCACCCCTACTTTTCCCAATACCGGCTTCGGATACATCGAGTATGAAAAACAAGACCCGGATGCTTTGAAAAAAGTAGTTCAGTTTCGGGAGAAACCGGATGTAGCTACAGCCAAAAACTTTATAGAACAAGGGAATTTTCTCTGGAACGCAGGTATTTTTATGTGGGGTGTAACTACTATTGTTGACGCTTTTAAGGCGTACCAACCCGAACAATTTGAATTGTTTCACCAAGGCATGTCTTGTTATAACACGGCAGAGGAACAGTCCTTTATTGAAGAGAACTACGCAAAGGCAGATAACATTTCCATAGATTATGCTATCTTGGAACAGTCCAAAGCAATTTTTACGCTGCCAGCCACCTTTGACTGGAATGATTTGGGCACTTGGGGCGCACTCTACCAAAAATTGGGCAAGGATACCAGTGAAAATGCTGTAGTTAATGGGGAGACCTTGCTTATAGATACGCGGGGAACCATGATCCGAACACCAAAGCATAAGGTAGTTGTTGTAGATGGGTTAGAGGACTACATTATCGTTGATAAAGAAGATGTCCTACTCATCTATCCAAAATCCAAGCAGCAGGATATTAAGAAAGTACTAGCGCAGGTACAGGAAAAATTTGGAGACAAGTACGCATAATTATGGGGGAAAATCTATTTCAGGACGACGAAGATCCTTTGCAAAAAGAAGGGGAAGAGGTAAAGAAGGATTTTAAAGGATTACTAGGCAGTGTCACCACTTTCGTCAGGGACCTGTTGGAGATCAAAAGCAATACTGATCCGGCGGCTACCAGAGCGTCCATTATTGCAGATATCCCATTTAAGGGGCATACCTCCTGGATTTTGGTTTGCTCTATTTTTATTGCTTCGGTGGGCCTAAATGCAAATTCGACTGCAGTAGTTATCGGCGCAATGTTAATTTCTCCCCTTATGGGTCCTATTTTAGGGATGGGAATGTCCCTGGCGATCAATGATATTGACCTACTCAGACGTTCCTTGAAGAACTTCATTGTTATGGTGGTACTAAGTGTGCTAACCGCATACCTCTTTTTTGCAGTTTTTCCATTACGTGACGAATCGTCCGAATTATTGGCACGGACCAAACCGGATATCCGTGATGTGTTGATCGCTTTCTTTGGCGGTTTGGCACTGGTGATAGCACGAGCCAAAAAAGGAACGATTGCCAGCGTTATTTTTGGCGTTGCTATTGCCACGGCACTCATGCCTCCTTTGTGTACTGTAGGCTTTGGTTTAGCCATTGGCAAACCTCTATATGCATTAGGTGCAATTTATCTCTTTATCATTAATACCATTTTCATTGGACTAGCTACTTTTTTGGTCATCAAATACCTCAGGTTTCCCATGGTACGCTATGCGAATTCGAGGAGAAGGCGGTTTATTGCTCGTGTGGCCTCGGTTGTGGGACTTGCCGTAATGATCCCGGCAGGGTATACCTTTTATAACGCTTTGCTGGAAGCGCGTTTTCGGGAGCAAGCTCAGGAGTTTTTAGCGCAAACCGTAGAAAAATATGAATTTGCAGGATCGGGAAGATATGTAGATAACCTTACTGACATCAATTATATTGATAACAAAACAGCCTTCATTGAAGTGGTCTTTATGGGTAATGAGGAGGTGCCAGAAAATATTTTGAACTCCTGGCGGGCACAAAAGAATGAGTTTAACCGCTTAAAGGAGGCAGAACTTCGGGTGTTGCAAGGTGGGCGAGACGATTCTGAAGAAAAATTTACGTATGTAAGCGAACTGTATGAGTCCAAAAAGGCGGAGTTACTGACCAAAGATGAACGCATTCGGGTTTTGGAAGCAGAATTGGCAAATCTAAGTAGGAACGTTGCACAGCAAGTCCCTTTTTCCGAAGTGGTTGCTGAAGCAAAGATCAATTATGAAAATCTCGCTGGTTTAGGTTTTGGTTATCGCATTCAAACCGATTTTAAGAAAATGGATACCCTTCCTGTCTTTAAGGTGAAATGGAATAAAAATCTCCGGGACTCGGAAAAAGAAAAGACCACGCAAAAACTACTTAACTGGCTACGGACAAGACTTCAGGACTCTACCGTGATCGTAGAAATAACGCAGTGATCACTTTTTAAAAAGCATTCCGGAACCTGGAATGTCTTCAATCGCATCCCATGTGGGATACCAAAAATGGGTTGTGGCACCTTCATCTTCACTATCATAATCGTAGTAGCCCAAACCAAAACGAAGGCTTGACCAGTTTTCGTCACTGTTTTGTTTTATATAATCCAGGGGTATTGCGATCTCCATAGTAGCTCCTGATGATGTCATTTTTACCTCGGTCGTTACCGGAACGGGTAAATAGTTCTCGTTGTAGACTGGATTTTCTGTTTTAAAAGTACGCATATAGGCCAACCAATCGCTCCCTCTTCCTTCACCAGCGTTAAAAGCACTTATATGCGTAGGCCGTGCATCAATCCCCAGGATAATCCTGTCCTGATCCCAGTAGGAGTTCTCTTCGTCTATAAAAATAGTGTTGTCCGTAAGGTGTACAGCGATATAGAAATTAGTGTCGTCATAGGCTGTTGCGAATTGCAGCGCAAAGTCGGTATCACCGTTATAATCAAAAGGACTTCCTTCTACATTTTTAATAGAGGTCCACTGTACATCCTTCCATTCCTTCAGGTCACCATCCAGTTTTAGCTGTGTCACTTTTTGTATTGTATTCTTGAGAAAAGGTTTGTAATTCAGAACAGCCGAAAAATTTACATGTGGTTGTGATTCAAATTCGTAGGTGATCTCTGCGGTAATTTTAATTGGATCCAAGTCGGTAACGGTTACCTTATCTACATTTCTCAGATTCAAGTTAAAAGTAACAACGTCGTTGGGTTCTACGGTAAAAGCGGTCCGATCCAGTTGATAAAATAAATTATCGTGCGCATTACCCTTTAGCGCTACCTTCATTCGGGTATCGCTATGATTGGTAACCTTAACTTCTGTAGTTATGTTTTCCGTGTAAGATTCTTCCAGATAAACAGGACGTATACGAACGGGAAAGGGTTGGTTCCTCACCAGGTCTACTAATTCTTCGGTAGCTACATTTTCGTCCCAAATTCCATCTAAAAACAAGTTGGCTAATATTGGTCCTTGATTGGTCATTGTCGCCCAGACCACATGGTCAAATTCCCCATAGGCTTTTCCACGCAAACGACTTGCTCCTCCTGTAGTGGCTAAAGCGATGTATTTTCCGTTGTTTCTTTCACTTTTCCAATAGCGGTGGTAGTGGCCCGCAAAAACGTTGTGATCTCTGTTCGCTAAAAGTGCCTCTACATCTTTCCATCGTTTGGTATCTTCCTGTACCCACAAGGGCTGATGTAAAAATACCAGGGTCCATTTTACTGCTGCGTTGTCTTCCAATGTCTTCTTTATATATTCAAACTGGACATCGTCTATGGTGCCACGGCCTGCCCCGCGTAAGTTGTCTTCGGAATTCAGGCAGAGAAAAAGCACGTCCTTATACACAAAATGATAATAGGAAACCCCGAAAAGCGCCTTCCACTTCTCTTCCATTACTTCATTGGTAATATCATGGTTCCCTGGCACATAGAAAAAGGGGGCTTCCAGCATATCGATAAAGCCCATGAATTCTTTCCACTCCGCATTCAATTGTACAGTGTCTCTGGTATACCCCTCGATCAAATCCCCAACGCTCATGACAAATTCGGGTTGTAACAAATTCAGTTTTTTAATTCCTACCGGGAAAACCCCAGGGCGAAGTCCCCCCGTTCTATCCGTGACAATAGCAAATTGAAACTGCTCTTTGGAATTGTTCCAGTCAATATGGTTCCAGGGTTTTCGGGTCGTGGGAATATCGATATGAATTGTGGGTTGGTCTTGAGCACTAGCTGTTGCAAATGCGAAAAACAACAGCATGAAAATGCGGGAATAAGGCATGGTTGACTATTTTTAGGAAAGTTGGTGAAAAATCCTAAATGGTAGGTATTTGTTAAATTAAGATTGGGTTAATTGTGTGTTCCCAGCTAGTTCCTTTCTTCCAGATACATCTGTCTTACCTTTTTAAACAATTCCGAAGAATAGACAAAGTTGGTTACCGCTTCGTTATCTGTTTTGAAGATCTCCTTATTGGTCCCTTCCCACTCCTTATACCCGTCTTTTAGGAAGATAATTTTTTCACCAATTTCCATTACCGAATTCATGTCGTGGGTATTAATTACAGTGGTAATATTGAATTCCCTTGTAATTTCCTGAATGAGGTTATCAATAAGGATGGCTGTTTTAGGGTCTAAACCAGAATTGGGTTCGTCACAAAAGAGGTAGGTAGGATTCATTACAATAGCCCGAGCAATCGCAACCCGCTTTTTCATCCCCCCGGAAATTTCTGCCGGATACTTATTATGAGCGTCTTCCAGATTAACCCGTTCCAGAACAGTATCTACCTGTTCTTTCATTTCTTCTTTACTCTTTTTGGTAAACATTTCCAGTGGAAAACGCACATTCTCTTCTACGGTCATGGAGTCGAACAAAGCACTTCCCTGAAATACCATGCCCATATCCTGACGTAGGTCTCGACGTTGATCTCTACTTAATTCCGCATACAGTTGCCCGCTGTACCGAATATTTCCTTGTTCAGGTTCGAAAAGACCTAATAAACACTTTAAAAAGACGGTTTTTCCCGAGCCACTTTGGCCAATGATCAAATTGGTCTTGCCCTGTTCAAAGCCTGTGGATATTCCTTTCAATACATGGGTTTCCGCAAAAGACTTATGCAGGTTTTCTACTTCTATCATTAGCCTAAAAGTAATTGGGTAAGTACATAGTTCAGGATTATAATAACCACGCTGGTCCACACAAAAGCCGTAGTTGCTGCTTTACCAACTTCCAGTGCACCCCCCCGCATATAATAGCCGAAATAGGAGGGCATGGTAGCGATTACAAAAGCAAACACCAGGGTTTTGATAAAGGCATAGGTGACATGGAAGGGATTAAAATCTATTTGAAGGCCCTTAATAAATTCTCCACTGGGAGCATACCCGCCAAAAACAGCAGCGATCCAACCTCCTAGTACGCCAATATACATTGCAATGGCCACCGCAAATGGAAAAAACAACATGGCAATGATCTTGGGGAATACCAAATAGTTTATGGAGTTCACCCCCATTACTTCCAAGGCATCGATCTGCTCTGTAACGCGCATAGTGCCAATACTGGAGGTGATATAGGACCCTACTTTTCCAACCATAATGATGGAAGTAAAAGTTGGCGCAAACTCCAGTATCACCGATTGTCTGGTGGCAAAACCAATTAGACTTTTAGGAAGGAATGGACTGGTTAGATTTAATGCGGTTTGTATGGTTACGACACCTCCGATGAAAAAGGAAATAAAAATAATGATCCCTAATGATCCGTAAATAAGCTCATCAATTTCCTTTAAGATCAATGACCGCATAATGGGCCATTTCGTAGGTTTTTTAAAAACTTCCCACACCATTATAAAGTACTTGCCAATGGCAGCAACGTATTTCATAGGCTAAAAATAACAATAATGCGGAGCATTTAACCTTCAATTCCTTTTTTGCATTAGGATATTAGATAGTTTTGTGCTTCAAAATTTCAACCTATGATCCGAAACAGCATCGTCCTTGTATTAAGTTTCTTGTTGCTGACACCTTTTGCAAATTATGCCCAGAGACGGGGAAAGAAAAAGGAAGTGGTGGTACAGGAAGAGACAAGTACCTCCCCAAAACTGGTGGTCGGAATTATTGTAGATCAGATGCGTTATGATTATATAACCCGGTTCTGGGGGGACTATGGAAATGGAGGTTTTAAACGTTTGGTGAATGAGGGGTTTTTATGCAGGAACCATCACTTTAATTATGCGCCTACCAGTACCGGACCGGGACATGCCTCGGTATATACCGGAACTACACCAGCAGTACATGGGATCATAGGGAATGATTGGTACGACAAAGAGACGGCTACCGAAGTCTATGTCGCATCCGATGATAGTTACCAAGGTGTTGGCACGGATAGCGATGCCGGTAAGATGTCGCCCCATCGCATGCTAACCACCACAATTACCGATCAAAATCGTCTGCATACTCAAATGCGGGGTAAAACAATAGCAATAGCTGTAAAGGATAGGGGAGCAGTACTTCCGGGAGGACACACAGCCAATGCGGCCTACTGGTTTGAAGGAGGTGATACGGGCAACTGGATCACCAGTTCGTACTATATGGATACCTTACCGCAATGGGTAAAGGACTTTAATACTTCTGATGCGGTAGAGGCCTATAAGAAACCCTGGCAAACACTAAAACCTTTGCAGGAATATACTGAAAGTGGTGCGGACGGCAATCCTTATGAAGGACGATTTAGAGGAGAGACTACGAGTGCTTTTCCACATGATCTGCCTTCGCTATGGGATGCAAATGGCCAGTTCAATATGCTGCGATTAACCGCATATGGTAATACCATTACCACAGATTTTGCACTCGCAGCCCTGGAGAATGAAGCCTTGGGGATGGATACTAGTACAGATTTTCTGGCGGTTAGTTACTCCAGTACCGATTATGTAGGGCATAAATATGGGGTGAATTCAGTAGAAATCCAGGATACCTATTTGCGGTTAGACTTAGATTTTGAACGGTTATTGCTGGCATTGGACACCAAAGTTGGAAAAGGGAACTATACCGTATTCCTCACCGCGGATCATGGTGCAATTCATGTTCCCAGTTTTTTGAAAGATCAAAAAATTCCTGCAGGCTATTTGAATTTTAAAAAGTTGCGAGAGGATTTTATGGAATTTCTAAAATATCGCTACGGAACGACGGACATCGTTAAGACCATAAGTAATTACCAGGTATTTCTGGATCGGAAAGTGATTGCCAATTTAGATATGGATCTGGACGAGGTGCAGGAAGAAATGGCCCTTGAAATTTTGGGATATACGAATATTGATAAGGTTTTTACCGGATTTCAGTTGTGGCAAAACAACTATACCCGTTCTTCCGGGATACCTTATTTGATCCAGCAGGGCTGGCATCAAAAACGCTCAGGAGATGTGGTGTTTGTACAACGGCCGGGATTTATAGCCTATCCCCCGACCGGGTCTACCCACGGCTCTCCTATGATCTACGACACCCACATACCACTACTTTTTTACGGTGCGGGAATACAGAGAGGGGAAACGGTGGAGCGCACCGAGATACCGGATGTTGCACCGACTATAGCGGCACTTTTAGGGATTGCTTTTCCCAATGGTACTACGGGAAGTCCAATTGCCGAGGTACTAAAATAAGATGAGCATTACAGTTTTAGGCATGGATTGCGTATACCCCACTTTGCAACATCAGACCTTCCGAACGTAACGCTTCCAGCAAGTTCCCGATCTTTGTTTGCGTTGTTGTTCCCATAACCAGGTTGAGCCCAAGTTGGGGAGGCCCGAATTTTTGAAGCTTGTTTAAGAGGGTTTCAAAAAACGCAATACCTGCCTCGGTTTGATCCTTGGATTGAATTCTTTTGAAACCCAGTTTCTTAAGTAGGACTTCTATGGTTCCTACCTCCGCTAAAAAGCTAATTTCCGAGTTTTCTGCCCATGGCATCGGATACGGAATAGCACCAGAACCTTTTTTAAAAATATCATAGTATAAGAAAATACCTTCTTTTAAAAGTACCCGCCGAATTTCTGAATAAAACCTTTCCTTTTCCTGAATATTCATTTGCACGTGTTGCGTCCATACGACTTCAAACGTATTGGCGTCAAAGGGGAGTTGTGTAGCATTTGCATTGATAAAACGGGTTTTGTTTCCCAGGCCTACCAGCGCTGACAGTTTTTCTGCTGTTCTAATAAACGCTTCACTCAGGTCAATTCCAGTAACCTGGCAATCGTAGACATCGGCTAACATTCTTGCAGGCCCCCCAATGCCACAACCCACATCTAACACCTCTTTCTGATAGAGGTCTACTGTTGCGGCTAACTCCTGAGATACTTCTGCGCCCCTAACATGAAACTCATCTACTGTGCTAATATCTGATCGTTTCACCTGATTAAGGTCTATGCCCGCAGTTTTGAGTAGATTCAGGATATCCTCGTACAAATTTGAACGATGATAATGGTCCTGTACTTGCTGTGAAAATTTACCCATATCTCAGTTCTTTAGACACCGGGAGCTTGTTTTAAGATCGCATAAGACAATTCAACCATACCGTCCTTAAATGGAGTTACTGCCTTTAAGTGTAACCTTTGTTCACGTCCTACATGATCAAAGAACGGAAGGCCATCCCCTAATAAAATGGGGATATAGGTAACTACAATTTCATCGGCCAACCTTGCTATTAAAAAGGATTTGGTCAAAGCTGCCCCTCCAACCATCCATACATTGCTATACTTTGCCTGAAGTTGCTGCATAAGCTTTTCCAGATTACCCGAAAAGAAGGTAATACTTTTCCTTTTGGCTTTCAGACTTCTTCCGGTTAGGACCACTACCGGAGTATCACCATAAGGCCACCCCAGCTTCAGGGCATGTTCATACGTCCCTGAGCCCATAACATAGCAGTCAATAGCATTTAGAAATTCGTCAATATAGGCTTTGGTCAATTCAATTCCTTCGGGGTAAATATCTGTAGAGCGCATCCAATCCGTTGCGCCATCTTTCCGTGCAATAAAACCATCCAGGCTGGCAACCATATGAATAGTAACTTTAAACGTTTTTTCTGTCATTCTGCGTATGTTGTTCTGGTTCCGGCCTGGATTTTCCGGTAACAGCATTTACCCAATTAAAGGTACTTGTTTTCGGCAGGAATTGGTGAGTGAAGCAATTCCTTATTATACAATAGTTGGGATAGCTTTTTTACGGGCCTTATCGATTCTTGAACTATTACAATATTTTCCCATCATGAAATCCGGCCCTTTTCCATTTCCCTTCCCGATGTATCCAAACATGGGTTACCCGGTAGGCGTTCTTTTGCATTGCTCCGCTTACTTTTTGCGTAACTTCTATTTTTCCCGTAACAATAGCCATATCGCCGTATACTTTGATTTCGCTTTCTGACATCGTATAATCGATCACTTCAAGATCTCCAGATTCTATTTCCTTTGCTCTTTTTTTTAAATAGGTAAACCAGCTCCTTTTGTCAATGGATTTTGAGATACCATTGGAATGCATGTAGTTGGCTGTGGTTAAGGAATCGAGAACGGTTAGGTTTCCCTGCTGAAATGCTTCGTTGAAAGCGGCAATGGCTTCATGTAGTTTTTGAGTATCTTTCTCTGAGGTTGTGGTGACTTTCCCGGCATCCACGCAAAAAGACAGGGTTAGGGCCAGCAGGATAGTAAAAAAGATTTTTAGAGGTCTCATTGGTTTGTCTGAATAATCCACGGCGGTGTTAAGGTGTTAATTTAATCAAGGAATAGCGCTCGTTTTCTTTGTCATAATACCCAAAGATATAGTGATCCTCTATTTTCAAAAGGGCCTGGTGCGCTACGCTTTCCATATCAGCGGTAAGCGCATCGATAGTATCATATATATCTTTGTAGGTATTGTCCGCCAACATCTCGTAGTTATCTGCTTTAAACACCAGCCTTTTTTCAACCCCTAAGCTATAATAATTATAGAGATTTCCGCGGTAACTAATTGGTCCCGAGCTCGCAATGGAAATATTACCAAAAGCATCTTCACTTGCGCTAACAGCACCCGGACCAAAGCCGTTTGGTAAGGCAGTAACATCCGAAGGGGGAGAGTAACCTCCTATCTTCAATACCGTAGTTGTTCCTTTCTGATTTACGTATAAACCGCTGTACCATTCATTTTTTAGATCTCTAAAAAAAGATTTAGCGCTCTTTGTTTTTTCTTTGGTCTTGGTGTTATACAGGGTTATGGGTCCAATGGGTAAAACGGAAGTTTGTGTACGCTTAAAACTAATTTCCTCTTCCGGGCTAAAACGAAATACCTTAACTACCTCTTTGTTGTCCATACGCTTAATATCAACAATAAGAAGTTTGTTAGACATTATAAGTGAGTAAAGTTTATCGTTATGCAGGAAGGAATTTGTCCTGATCGTAATTTCGCGACCTTCTACAAATTCTCCTGTAGGCATAGGGACATAATCTGCGCTTATCGTATTGTCTTTCCGTGATAAATGAATAATTCGTGTACCGTTGTCATTGCTATTTATAGTTAAGGTAATGGTATCTTTTCGAGGATAAATTTTTATCCTTTTTCCATAGTCCTTTGCGTTACTGGATAGTTCATTTGATATTGCGGAAATATCGGTTT
Source organism: Bacteroidota bacterium (assembly GCA_038750505.1). Classification (GTDB taxonomy): domain Bacteria; phylum Bacteroidota; class Bacteroidia; order Flavobacteriales; family Flavobacteriaceae; genus Croceivirga. Next base: position 15,126 of record JBCDHD010000006.1, read on the forward strand.
CAATGAGCAATTTAGGTAAGGGAACAATTTTTGATTCCTTGGAATAAAAACGTTCTCCGGTGAGATCATAGATACTCTTTTTGTGGCTACTTCCTTCAAACCGATATACATTGAGGATAGATTGATTTCGGTTTACGGTCATCATAAGAAATTTGTTATTCTCACTGATGTATTGAACAACGCGTTCTTTTTTTAGTTTAAGTTCAAAGGTATCATAGGTAAGCTTCCCTTCTTCATCAATCATTACCCGATGGAACTCTCCCTTACCTTTTTTATGAAAGTACAGATGAATGGTGTTGGCAGGATCTACCGCTATTCCTACCGCGTTCTTGGTGGCAATAGCATCCGGTTTGTCATAGGAATGGTGAGCCAAGATATTAGTTTCGGCATCATGCGTAATATGCAGGATACCGTCTTCGCTAAAACCCTCTTTAATAGCAATTATATGAATGTTTTGGTCGCTATCAGAGATGGGAAAGGTACTGGTAATACTGGATTTTTTTAAATCCATTGCGGCCGAGGATAGCGCTTCCTGGGCGCAGCCGTTTCTAACAAAAAAGAGGATCAGGAAAAGGAGTAGTAATTGCCTACACATAGAAATGAGATTCATAAAAATGTTTAATTAGTAGTGGGTTGTATTTTATGGGTGACCTTAATTTTATTCCTTTACTAAAGTTAACGCAATTTGCCTAAGATACCTTTCCAGCGAAGCTTTCGGATAAACTTTCCTTGTTCAGGAGTAACAAAGCGAGATGCTCCTTGTAACCAAGCGTTTAGATATCCCAACATGCCTTGAACATAGAGGGTTGGACGCCGGGCACTAAGTGTCATCTTTAATAGTGCGAGTTTGGCCAGAGGCAAGCCATAACGCATCTTGTATAATGCCTCTCCTTTATTGCGATAATTTTTTTTATGGTATCCAAATCCCGTTGGCCTGAGGTGTTTCACCATTAAGTTGTCATCGGTTCGCACTTCAAAATCGTGGTATTTACAGAGCAAAACATCCACTGTATCCCATCCGGTGCCTGACCGCAGCCCTCCCATAAGTTCAAATACTTGTCGGAAATACAGCTTTACAGGGCCTCGAACATGATCCTTATTGGCAATGTTTTCATATACCCACTGGTCTTTCTTTTTTACGTAAAGCAGTCCGGAACACATGCCCAGTAACCAGTTCGCCTGAAAATGATTTCGCATTTGCTCAAAATAATTAATAGGGAGGAGAATATCCGCGTCAAATTTTCCAATAAGATCAAAGTCCTTAGACAGCTGTTGTACTCCAAAATTAAAGGCATCCACTACTTTTTTTCCAGGAAGATGCATGTCTTTGCTTTTCCTTTGTACTGCTGTGATCCAGGGATATTTCTTTGCAAAAATGCAGGCTATCTCGTACGTGCTGTCCGAGGAATTGTCGTCTACGAGGATCAGCTCTTCCGGAGGATAGCTTTGGTCAACAAAGGAATCTAAACAATCTGAAAGAAATTCTTCCTCGTTATGAGCCGGAATTACAATGGCAACCTTCATCGGGTTAAAATTTCAAAAGACAAATTACAAAATCCAATACTTGAGATCTGGAATTTGGTAATTGGGAGGTATCATTTTGATTTTCGTTCCGCATATACAATGTAGTACCTATTTGTGAACTTGCGTAACAAAGGGCGTAGCCCGATCTTTTTGGTAGGATTGGTCCATTTTAACGAATCTTTGATCTCCCAACCTGCCTTTTTTAATACCCAATCAAATTGCCAATCCTCAAATTCATGGTAGTGTCTATCCCAGGGATCTGTTTTGCTCCGATACGCTGTTGCAAACCACAGCCGTAGGGGAATGCTTGCTACTAACTTATTGGCCTTAATTTCCCGTAACACGTTGAAAGGTGCCACCAAGTGCTCGAATATCTCAAAAGCAGTAACTACCTCAGCTTTTGAGTGCTGTACCTGTTCAAAATCGAGGTCCAGATCCTGACCTTTTGTATTTTCTACGGTATATCCTTCCTTTTTAAGGATATCTGAGAAGGGATTTGCCACGCCCAGATCCAGAATGGATTCCGAAGTAGCAATATGCTTTTTCAAAAATTTAAGGGTAAGTCCGTAGCGTTTATGAGGAAAATTACCTTCGTACATGAAAGCGAAATTCCTAAAATCAAATTACATATCCCAATTAGTAGCGATAAACAAGACAATTAATGTTCATTCCGGCACCTACACTGGCAAAGAGCACGACATCTCCTTTTTCGATACTATGATTTGGTATTTTTCCATTTTTAACCCTATCAAAAAGCGTGGGTATGGTAGCCACGGAACTGTTACCGGTATCCTGGATCATCATCGGCATGATATTATTTGGTGTTGGTAAGGCATACAGGCGATAGAAGCGGCTCACAATAGCTTCGTCCATCTTTTCATTGGCTTGATGAATGAATATTTTTTTTAGCGCTTCAATTGGAACACCGGTCTTATCCAAACAGTTTTTCATTGCCTTGGGGACATGCGTACAGGCAAATTCGTAGACCCTACGACCGTACATTTTGATATACCGTGTATCCGGGGAACTATTTGGGGCGTAACTTTTGTCAAAAAATAAATGATAGGCTTCCCCATTGGCATGTGTTTGCGAGTCATGTGCCAAGATTTCTCCTCCATTTTCCGTCTTTCGCAGGATAACGGCTCCGGCACCATCAGCGTAAATCATGCTATCTCTGTCGCAAGGATCAATAATACGTGAAAGGGTTTCTCCTCCGATAACCAAACAGGTTTTGGCCATACCACTTTGAATAAAAGCTTTTGCCTGAATTACACCTTCTAACCACCCGGGACATCCAAAAATCATATCGTAGGCAACACAGGAGCTATTCTTTATTTGTAAAAGATGTTTAACTCTAGTGGCTAAGCTGGGCAAGGTGTCACCTTGTGATTTTCCCGCTGTTAAATCGCCAAAATTATGAGCAAAAATAATGTAATCAATAGTTTCCTTGTCAATGCCGGCATCTTCAATAGCGCTTTCGGCAGCTAACCAGCCCATGTCTGAGGTATTCAGGTTTGTTTCTGCATAGCGCCTTTCTTTGATACCTGTAATAGATTCAAATTTTTCTATAATGGTAGCGTTGCTTTGCAGTAGCGCAGCACCATCACTATCTAAAAAGTCATGCGCTAAAAAATCTTCATTTTTGGTTACAATAGAAGGCAAATAACTCCCTGTTCCGGCAATTTCAATCTTACAATTTTCCAAATTTTCCTTTTGAGGAAGGTAGGCGTTTGTGGGATAATCACTATTTGCTGGGTAAAACCAACACGACGTTCAAACCAACGAAAACGTTTGAAAAATCGGTGGTAAATACGTGCCGTTATCAATAAAATGTCCTTTCAGGGCAGTGAATGCAATGCTTTTCAAACTTCCGCATATTCTTCGATGCTCGGGCAAGTACAGATTAAATTACGATCGCCATAGGCTTCATCTGTGCGTCGAACAGTAGGCCAGAACTTGTTTTCTGCAACATAGGGCATAGGAAATGCCGCTTTTTGACGGCTATAGGGAAAATCCCAACGATCCGAAGTAACCATAGCCAGGGTATGGGGGGCATTTTTCAACACATTGTTGGCTTCTTCAGGGCTACTTTCTTCAATTTCTTCCCGAATCGCGATCATTGCATCACAAAAACGATCCAATTCCAAAAGGGATTCGCTCTCGGTGGGCTCTATCATCATAGTGCCTGCAACCGGAAAGGAAACTGTTGGTGCATGAAAACCATAATCTATCAAACGTTTTGCTATATCGGTAACTTCTATGCCATTCGCTTTGAAAGGTCGGCAGTCGATGATCATTTCATGGGCCGCCCGTCCTTGCTCCCCGGTGTACAGCACCTCATAGGCCCCATGAAGGCGTTCTTTAATATAATTGGCGTTTAGAATGGCAATTTTAGTAGCATCCGTTACTCCTTTGGCACCAAGCATTCTAATGTAGCCATAGGAAATAAGGCAGGCCAGGGCACTACCCCAGGGTGCGGCAGATATAGCAGTTATCGCATTTTGTCCACCGGTTGGAATAAGGGGGTTAGTGGGAAGAAAGGGCTTTAGCTGAGCTGCAACACAAATTGGACCTACTCCGGGGCCGCCACCGCCATGCGGGATGGCAAAGGTCTTATGAAGGTTGAGATGACAAACATCCGCGCCGATCGTTGCCGGATTGGTCAATCCTACCTGGGCATTCATATTAGCACCATCCATATAGACTTGACCGCCGTTATCGTGAATCAATTTCGTAATATATTGAATGGAAGACTCAAAGACGCCATGGGTGGAAGGATAGGTTACCATTAAAGCGGCCAGATGTTCGGCATGTTGCTTCACTTTCTCTTCCAGGTCATTCACATCAATATTGCCCTGTTCGTCAGTTTGAGTAACTACTACCTGCATTCCAGCCATTACTGCAGAAGCTGGATTCGTACCATGGGCGGAAGCTGGGATGATGCAAATATTCCGATGCGCTTCCCCGCGGGATTCATGATACGCACGAATGGTCATTAAACCGGCATATTCCCCTTGCGCTCCTGAGTTGGGTTGCAAGGAGGTTGCTGCAAAACCGGTGATCTCTGTTAGATAGTTTTCCAGTGACCGAAGCATAAGCTGATAGCCTTCTGCCTGCTCCAAAGGAACAAAAGGATGAAGGTTACTCCATTGCCCCCAGCTCAAAGGCAGCATTTCCGAAGCGGCGTTCAACTTCATGGTACAACTTCCAAGCGAAATCATACTGTGATTTAAGGAAAGGTCTTTGCGTTCCAGTTTTTTGATGTACCGCATCAATTCTGTCTCGGAATGGTAGGAATTGAATACTTCGTGTTCCAAAAATGCAGATGTTCTCTGCAAAACCTCTGGCAATATATTCCCTACCTCCTTTGCAAGAGAATTAGGTGGAGTACTGCCCTGACTTTCAACAAAGCAATCTAAAAGTGGTTGTATGTCCTTCTCGGAAAATGCCTCATTAATCGCGATAGAAACCGTATTGGCATCGATGTAATTCAAATTTATGCCGATTGCTTCAGTAGTCGTTCTCAGGGTATCTGTGCGGTCTACCTTTACCCGTATCGTATCAAAATAAACCGTGTTGATCTGTTTAAAGCCCATATCGGAAAGCATAGCTGCGACCCTTTTGGCTTTTGTATGAACTTGCTCTGCGATATGTTTTAACCCTTTAGGGCCGTGATATACCGCATACATCCCAGCCATTACGGCTAGCAATACCTGTGCCGTACAGATATTGGAAGTAGCCTTATCTCGTTTGATGTGCTGTTCTCGAGTTTGCAATGCCATTCGTAACGCCGGATGCTCATCCGTATCTTTAGTCAACCCAATGATCCTTCCCGGAACATTACGTTTGTAGGCCGCTTTTGTGGCAAAAAAAGCGGCATGTGGGCCACCGTAACCCATGGGAATACCAAAGCGCTGGGTTGTGCCAACCACAACATCTACACCCCACTCTCCGGGAGGCGTAAGCAGTACAAGACTGAGAATGTCGGCCGCTACAGCTACTCTAATCCCATTTTCACTACACTTTTCAACAAAACCGGAATAGTCATACACCTGGCCGTATTTCCCTGGATATTGTAATAATGCCCCATAAAAGTCACTGCCAAAATGAAAGGTGGCATGGTCTCCAATAACGAGTTGGATGCCTAAAGGTTTGGATCTTGTTTCTAAGAGGCTCAAGGTTTGGGGTAGAATTTCTTCTGAAACAAAAAATTTAAGTACCCCTTCTTTCTTTTGCTGTCGGGAGCGAAGATCAAAAAGCATGGTCATGGCTTCTGCAGCAGCCGTACTTTCGTCCAGTAGGGAAGCATTGGCAATTTCCATTCCGGTAAGATCACACACCATGGTTTGAAAATTAAGCAGGGCTTCCAGTCGCCCTTGTGCAATTTCGGCTTGGTAGGGCGTATATGCAGTATACCATCCTGGATTTTCCAGAATATTTCTTTTGATCACCGATGGGGTTAGGGTTTCGTGATACCCCAATCCGATATATGATTTATAGCTCTTGTTTTTGTGAGCAAGCTGCTGAATATGCGCTAAAAAATCATGCTCACTTAGGGCTTCAGGCAAGTTAATTTGTTCGGTAAGTCGAATATCCTTGGGAATGGTCTGTTCCATTAGTTCATCCAGGCTATCTACCCCAATGACTTCAAACATTTTTTGAAGATCTTCTTCTCGTACGCCAATGTGGCGCAATGCAAAAGATTCCGTATTCATAATGTCAGCACGTAAAGTGCACAAAATTAACGATAAATTCAGTGATATTATTCAATTCGAAGTATTGGGAAATCAAAGTTGTTAACGAAAAAATTCACCTTCGGTAACAATCGGTACTTTTGTTCAATGACGCTGCTGCGAAAGATTTTTAAGTTTTACCTGGATGCTAGTGTTCACGTGGCTTTAGCCGTAGTTTCTTTGTATTGGGTTACGGTAGTGAACCTAAACATTCCAGCGAACTATTTTGTGATATTTTTTTTGGGTTGTAGTACCATAGTTTGCTACAATTTCATTAAATACGGTGTAGAAGCGGATAAGTATCTTATCGTAACCAAACCCTATCACAAGAGTATCCAGATTTTCAGCTTTGTGGCTTTCGGTTTTGCTGTGTTTTTCTTTGTACAATTACCTTCGGAACTTTGGCTCCTTTTGTTTCTCCTCACCCTGTTTTCCGGACTGTATGCGCTTCCCTTTTTACCCAGTTCAAGAAACCTTAGAAGTCTTGGGGTGCTAAAAATTGTTTTAGTGGCATTAGTTTGGATCGGACTCACCGGGGTACTACCCGTATTAGAAAATGGGATGAGTTGGGATTTAGAAGTGGTATTGCTTTTGTTGAGACATTTTTTTTTAGTGGTGATCCTAATGCTTCCTTTCGAAATACGGGATATGTATTTTGATCCGCCCGAATTGCGAACCCTTCCACAGCGTTATGGGGTAACACGTACCAAGGCTATTGGATACCTGCTATTGCTATTTTATGTCGGATTGGTTCTTATGTCGGATGACTTCGCTATGTGGCCCAGAGCAATCGTTCAATTAAGTGTGGTACTTTTCCTGTTTTTAGCCCTATATAAAGCTACCACCAGTCAAGATCGTTACTTTGCAGCTTTTTGGGTAGAGAGTATTCCAATAGCAATGTCATTCTTGTATTATTTGGTAAGTAGGTAAGATAAATGGGGTTACAACTGCTTTTTAAGCGCTTCTTTCATTGCTTCCTTTTCAGATTCAGGTAAAGTCTGCAGGTTGGCCTGTTCGCACAGCGACGTTAGCTTGGTATTCTTTGCAGAGAATTCAGCACACTCTTTACTTAAGATCAAGTACACATTAAGTTGCAGTAATTCCCACCAAGTAGCTTCTCCATACTGACTTTTAGTGCAAATTTTCTTTGCCTTTTCACGAGATATTTTCATACCACTAAAACCACGTTTGATTCATACATCCCATAAGGGCAGTTCTGGCCCTATGGATCATAACCCATAGATTGGACGGATTAATTCCCAATTCATTACAAATATCTTCCGTACTCATTCCCTGAATGGTTTTCATAGTGAATACAAGGGATTGCTTTTTAGGTAATTTTCCTAAGCATTCTTGAATAGCACTCCCTAATTCTTCATTCTCAAGCGCTGCATCTCCGCCTTTACCAAAGGGATCTGCAACGCGTTCTTCCAACCAATCGCCTTCGCCTTCGTCTCCCGAAGAATAATTGATCCTAACCTCTGCTTTTCCTTTTTTGGAATTTATTTTACGGTAGTGATCAATAACTTTTCGTTTCAGAATGGCAATCAACCAGGTGCGTTCTGCGGCATCTCCTTTATAATTTTTAGCGGAATTGAGGCCTGCGAAAAAAGTTTCCTGGACCAGATCTTTCGCAATTTCAGCGTCACTAACACGGGCTACCGCATAGTTGTAAAGATAATCCGCATAGTTGTCTACCCAGTTCTCGGGATGTAGTTCGTGGATTTGCATTTGTAATTTAAGCCGTTTCAAAAGTACTAGATTTTAGGAAATCGTTTATACATCAATTTGTTAGGCAAATCACAAAAAAAGAAATCACAAAAAGGTCACAATACGGTACGACTACACATTTATTTGGTTTTTAGTGTTTTAGGTTTGGTTTTCGAGCAAGCCTGCCCGTTCCAACAATGCGTTTAGGTCCGGTTCTTGACCCCGGAACCGCTTGTACAATACCATAGGTTTCTCAGTACCCCCTTTGGATAGTATACAATCTTTAAATTGGCGGGCAATTTCCGGGTCAAAAATGCCCCTCTTCTTAAAATAGGCGAACGCATCGGCATCCAATACTTCTGCCCATTTATAACTATAATACCCCGAGGAATACCCCCCTTGAAAAATATGGCCAAAAGAAGTACTCATACAGGTCTCCGGCGTATCGGGGTATAACTGGGTCCCTTGGAAGGCCCTGGTCTCGAACTGTTTTACATCATTGATAGCTGAGGGATCGTTGCTATGCCATCCCATATCCAACAAAGCAAAACTTACTTGTCTCAAGGTTTGCATGCCTTCCTGAAAAGTAGCAGACTCCTTTATCTTGGATATAAGTTCCATTGGAATAGGTGCCTTGGTTTTATAATGATAGGCAAATAGTTCTAATGCCTCTTTTTCGTAGCACCAGTTTTCCATGATCTGACTGGGAAGTTCTACAAAATCCCAATATACGGATGTTCCTGAGAGACTAGGGTACGTAGTATTCGCCAACATGCCATGTAAGGCATGCCCAAATTCATGGAAGAGGGTAGTAACCTCATTAAACGTAAGCAGTGAAGGTTGGGTTGGGGTAGAAGGGGTAAAATTGCAAACATTTGAAACGTGTGGGCGACTATTCTCTCCGGCTTTTTTAAATTGAGATTTGTAGGAGGTCATCCAGGCACCATTTCGCTTTCCGGGCCGGGGATGAAAATCAGCGTAGAATAGAGCTATAAACCTTTGGTCCTGATCGAACACCTGGAACGTCTTTACCTCTTCGTGATACTTTTCAACATCAAAAACCTCCTGGAAACGAAGACCAAAAAGCTTTTCAGCTACTTTAAATACACCCGCAATCACCTGTTCCAGCTTAAAATACGGTTTAAGCTTTTCATCGTCCAGTTGGAATAGCCTTTGCTTTAGTTTTTCGGAATAGTAGGCGCCATCCCATTTTTCCAGTTGCTCAATGCCATCCAGCTCGAGTGCAAAGGCTTGGAGTTGGGCAAACTCACGTTCCGCTGCCGGTTTGGCCTTTGTCAACAATTCATTTAAAAAATCCAGCACTTTCTGTGGTGATTCGGCCATCCGCTCCTCGAGCACAAAGTGGGCATGACTTTGATACCCTAGCAGATTAGCCCTTTGATGCCGTAATTGAACAATTTGAAGCACATTGGTTTGATTGTCTAAAGTATCCTTATGAAATCCCTTACTTCCAAAGGCAATAGCAAGTTCCTTCCTAAGCGTCCTGTTCTTTGCATATTTCATAAAAGGGATATAGCTGGGATAATCCAAGGTAAAAACCCAACCCGCTAGCCCTTTGGATTGCGCCTTTTGTGCAGCAGCTTCCTTTACGCCCGCCGGGATACCTTCAAGATCCGGTTCTTGGGTAAGATGCAACTCATACGTATTGGTCTCAGCCAGCACATTCTCTCCAAACTTAAGCGTCAGTTGTGCGAGTTGCGCATCTATTTCTCGAAGCCTTTTTTTCTCGGCTGCCAAAAGATTTGCGCCATTTCTACTGAAACCCTTGTACTTTTTTTCTAATAGTGTCTGTTCTTCAACAGTTAAATTGAGAACGTCCCTTTGATCGTACACCGTTCGTACCCGTTCAAATAGCTTTGCGTTAAGAATAATATCGTTTTTAAATTCCGATAGCACCGGAGAAACCTCTTGAGCAATACGTTGAATTTCCGGATTGGTCTCAGCAGCATTGAGATTAAAAAATATACTGGTCACCCTATCCAGTTGGTAGCCTGCAAAGTCCAGGGCCGCAACGGTATTTTCAAAGGTTGCTGGTGCCGTGTTTTGAGCAATGGCATCGATCTCCTTGTGTGCTAAGGCAATGGATTCTAAAATAGCGGGTTCAAAATGTTCGTTTTTGATTTCCGAAAAAGGGGCCTGGTCAAATGTTTTGAGTAGGGGATTCATGTTTAATACAATACGTTAAATTTGGAATTTGTCATTTGTCATTTGGAGCCTTTAACCTTCTCAGCCCCTTTGATCACTTTTTCCTTCAGGCCCTGTTTGTAAACCTCAATTTTGTCCCGAACGCATTTGTCCGCACTTCCGATGATCTGTGCAGCTAAAATCCCGGCATTTTTGGCACCGTTAAGTGCTACGGTGGCTACAGGTACCCCTCCGGGCATCTGCAAAATAGAAAGCACAGAATCCCAGCCGTCTATGGAGTTGGAACTTTTAACCGGAACGCCAATGACTGGTAAAGGGGAAAGTGAGGCCACCATTCCCGGCAAATGTGCAGCACCTCCGGCTCCGGCAATAATAACGGAATACCCCTGGGAATGGGCGTTCTTTCCAAATTCGAATAGTTTTTCCGGGGTTCTATGGGCTGATACGATATCCACTTCCACCGGAATGTCAAAACCTTTAAGGATATCGACAGCCTCTTGCATTACGGGAAGGTCGCTTGTGCTTCCCATGATAACGGCTACTTTGCTCATTTAGTTCTACCTGTTTTAATTAGCGTTACAACGAATTATTTTCTTGCGATTTCGAAACTACTTGAATTTTCTCCTTTACCTGCTGGGCAATTTCTCTTGCCCTATCAATATTTTCGTTTACGATGGTAACATGGCCCATCTTTCGAAATGGCCGTGTCTGTTTTTTGCCATAAATATGAGGCGTTACCCCGCTTTTGGCTAAAATACCCTTAATATTGTCATACACTACATTGCCAGTATGTCCTTCAGCACCCACCAGATTTACCATGACTCCGGCAACTTTACTTTCGGTTTGACCTAGAGGTAAATTCAAAATGCATCGCAGATGTTGTTCAAATTGGTTGGTATAACTCGCTTCAATGCTGTAATGGCCGCTGTTATGTGGTCTGGGTGCCACCTCATTTACCAGTATTTCATCATCGCGGGTTTGGAACATTTCTACGGCCAATAGTCCAACATGTCCAAAACTTTCCGAAACCTTTAGCGCTGTTTCTTGCGCTTTTTTGGTAACCTTTTTGTCAATTCGAGCTGGGCAAAGTACATACTCCACCTGGTTGGCTTCCGGATGAAATTCCATTTCAACCACGGGGTAGGCTTTGGTTTTACCCTGTGCATTCCTTGCAACAATGACGGCCAATTCATTCGTAAAATGGACAAGCTGTTCGGCAATGCATTCTACATTGGGCAATCCTTCCAGATCTTCGATTTCTCGAATGATTTTAACGCCTTGCCCATCATAACCAAATTGGGCACTTTTCCAAACAAAAGGTAACTCCAGGCCACCGTGGGCGATACTTTGTTCAATTTCAGAAGTGTAAGCAAACCGAGAAAAATCCGAAGTAGGAATGGCATGGTCCCTGTAAAATAGTTTTTGCGTAGCCTTGTTTTGAATGGTGCGAAGTGCATCGGGTTGGGGAAAGACTTTAACTCCCTCACTTTCCAGTTTTTCCAAAGCATCGACGTTTACGTTTTCGATCTCTATAGTAAGGACATCTACATCTTGTCCAAAGGCGTACACAGCTTCAAAATCCATAAGATCTCCCACAACAAATTGGTTGCAACTAATGCGGCAAGGGGCATCTTCGGATGGATCCATAACCTTTGTTTGTATATCCCATTTTCGGGTTTCGTAAAGAAGCATTTTTCCTAATTGTCCTCCTCCGAGAATGCCGAGTGTAAAGTCTGATGAGAAATAGTTCATAAATCTTGGAAGTCTTGCAAAAATAATGGGAATTGCACAATTCTATTACAGCGATCCTTAAAAAGAATGCTTCGAAAAATGCTATCTTTGCCCCCCTTATTCATAAGAACGCTGTGATTAAGCTACACGACAAAGAATTTATTCCTTTTTTAAACGAGGCAGAAATAGCGGCTGCCGTATCCAAAATAGCTGAGGCGATTGCCAAGGATTACAAAGATGAGGTCCCTATTTTTGTAGGTGTACTGAATGGTGCTTTCATGTTTGTTTCGGACCTTTTGAAGGCTTATTCGTATCCATGTGAAGTGAGCTTTGTGAAATTGAGCTCCTATCGGGGGTTAACCTCTACCGGGATTGTAGAGACCTTATTAGATGTTTCAGAAGATATTGAAGGCCGTACGATCATCATTTTAGAAGATATTATTGATACCGGGCGTACATTACAACAACTCGTCCATTTATTTTCTAATAGCAACGTAAAGGAATTTAAAATAGCTTCTCTCTTTTATAAGGCGGAGGTATACAACGGCGAGTATAGTATTGATTATGTGGGGCTAGAAATTCCAAATAGTTTTATTGTTGGATATGGTCTGGACTATATGGAATTGGGAAGAAATTTGAGAGAAGTTTATCAACTAAACCAAACAAATATGATAAATCTTGTGCTTTTTGGAAAACCAGGAGCAGGAAAAGGAACGCAAGCAGGGTTTTTAAAAGAGAAATATAATTTGAAACACATTTCTACCGGAGATGTATTTCGTTACAATATCAAAAATGGCACGGCGCTTGGCAAACTTGCAAAATCTTTTATTGATAAAGGAGATCTGGTGCCGGATGAAGTTACCATTGATATGTTGAAAGACGAAGTAGAAAAAAATGCAGAGGCTGCCGGATTTATCTTCGACGGTTTTCCCAGGACCGTTGCCCAGGCAGAAGCGTTAGATAATTTTTTAGAGAGCAAGAATATGGCCGTGAATGCCACAATTGCATTAGAGGCAGATGAGGAGATCTTGGTGCAACGCCTTTTAGACCGTGGTAAAGAAAGTGGACGTAGTGACGATCAAGATGAAGAAAAGATCCGAAACCGATTTGAAGAGTACAATCAAAAGACAGCTCCTCTTAAGCACTATTACGAGACACAGGAAAAGTTTCACGCAGTGAACGGTATTGGTGATATTACTGAAATAACAGCCCGTTTGGCAAAGGTTATTGATGATCTTGGTTAGAATATCTGATTAAATGAAAAATGCCCGAGGAAGTAATACCCCCTAGATATGCTTTTAAAGGATGCCTTATCACAGGATGTTCCGCAGTGTTGCTCTTTATTTTGGTGGCCGTAGGGTATCTCGTGTATCTCTTTTATTTTAACGACTCCTTGGATTTTGAATGATATTTGTCTGAAGAGTATAATGACAAGGCTATGACTGAGGGCAATTTTGTCGATTACGTAAAAGTAAATGTCACTTCAGGTAATGGGGGAAAGGGATCTTCACACTTACGGAGAGAAAAGTTTGTTGCCAAAGGAGGGCCAGATGGTGGAGATGGCGGCCGTGGAGGACATATTATTGTTCAAGGGAATAAAAACCTATGGACCTTGCTCCACTACAAATACCAACGTCATTTTAAAGCCGGGCATGGCGAACACGGAGGAAAACAACGTAGCACCGGAGCAAACGGTAGCGATATTTATCTGGAAGTTCCCCTGGGTACGGTAATACGAGATACGGAAACCAACCAACCACTTTTTGAGATCACGGAGGATGGAGAAGAACAAGTGGTAGCGAAAGGGGGACTCGGAGGACGTGGTAACTGGCACTTTAAAAGTGCTGTAAATCAAACCCCGAGATATGCACAACAAGGCCTCTTAGGGGAGGAAAGGCAAATTACCCTGGAGCTAAAAGTTTTGGCAGATGTAGGACTGGTGGGCTTTCCCAATGCGGGAAAATCAACATTGCTTTCTGTACTTACTTCGGCAAAACCCAAGATAGCCGACTATGAGTTTACCACGCTCAAACCAAATTTAGGCATCGTGGAATATCGGGATTTTAAGAGCTTTGTGGTTGCAGATATCCCTGGAATTATTGAAGGTGCCGCAGAAGGTAAAGGTTTAGGACATTATTTTCTAAGGCATATTGAGCGTAATGCTATTTTATTGTTTTTGATACCGGCGGATAGCAATGATGTTTCGCGGGAATATGAGATCCTGCTAGATGAACTGCGGCGATATAATCCTGAACTACTGGATAAACAACGCTTGTTGGCCATTTCCAAATCCGATCTGTTGGACGAAGAGTTAGTTGCTGAAATGAACCAACTGCTACAAGAGGAGTTGCCCAAGGTGGACTTCCTTTTTATTTCTTCAGCTACACAAAAAGGGATACAACAGCTAAAGGATAAACTTTGGGTGCTGTTGAACGATTAATCCAATGTATTTTTATGATCCCCTCGCTTTATTTGTAACTTTAAATATGGCAAAACGTTATTTTCCTATAATTGGTGTTCTGGTGCTTCTTGTGTCTTGCAATGCGGTTCGGGTGAACTACGATTATGATCCGAACACCGATTTTTCTAGTTATGCTACCTACGATTATTTTATTGATATGGAAACGGGTTTAAGCCAATTGGATGAAAAACGATTACTACGGGTTTTGGATTCTACCCTACAGTCCAGGGGGTACCTTCTTTCAGGAGAGCCGGATTTTTTGGTGAACATTATGTCAGAGGAATATCAAGGTGGACCACAAAACAACGTGGGAGTAGGGCTAGGCGGTACTAATAGAAATGTTGGTGGTGGTATATCCATAGGTATCCCTGTAGGGAATACACAATGGGAACGTCGGATCCAGTTTGATTTTGTGGACGCTCAAAAAAATGTGCTGTTCTGGCAAGGGGTTGCACAAAGTGGTTTTCGCGAAAATGCCTCTCCACTAGTTCGGGAAGAACAATTGCGTAAAGTAGTTGAAAAAGTATTCTCGAAATTTCCTCCAAAAAGCAAATGATCGGTATTGGTCTTCAAATTACCGTTTAAATCGCACAATTACCGTTTATCATTATTTTATAGGAACCCGAAAACCTATAATTTACCTTTGTGTCTGTAACAAATAAGAAGAATTAATGACCAATCGGTCATTTACAAACTCATTTTTAAATTAAATTCTATGAATACTATCAGAAAATGCGCAGTATTGATACCGCTGTTCTTTATAGGTATTATAGCCTCCGCACAGGATATAGCCGGCTCCTGGAAAGGCACTTTAACTGTGCAAGGCACAGAATTACCCCTTTTGTTCAATGTAACCAATGCGAATGGGGAACTGTCGTCAACAATGGATAGCCCCTCTCAAGGAGCGACAGGAATACCCATGGACGAGACGGTTTTTACAGAGAATGAACTCACTATTCAGTTCAAACAAGGAGGGATCAAATATGTAGGTGTTCTTGAAGGAGAGGAATTAAAAGGTACTTTTTACCAGTCGGGAATGGAATTCCCACTTAATCTTACAAAAACAGAAAAAACCATACCCGGAAATCCGGACTTGGTTAGCTCCGAAGGGGAGCTGCAAGCACTTGTTGCTTTAGATAAAGGCGACCACGCCTACAGCGTTGAGGATTATTTTGCGAAACCAAAGGCTTCTACTTTCCGATATTCTCCTGATGGAAAATATATCTCTTATCGCGAGAAAGATGAAAATGGAAAACGCCATATCTATGTTAAGGATGTTGCTACGGGAGAAACACAAAGAGCAATTGAAGAAAAGGAAGAATTGGTGCGCGGGTATGCTTGGCTGAATAACAAAAGGCTAGCCTATCTTATGGATAATGGGGGAGATGAGAACTACCACGTTTACGCCGTTGATCTCGACGGTTCAAATCTAAAAGACCTAACTCCTTTTGAAGGCGTGCAGGCGCAATTCTCAAATCTTTTGGAGGAAGATAAGCAGCATATCATCGTTCTAATGAACAAGAACAATCCGCAGATCTTCGAGCCCTTTAAAATAAATGTAGTAAGCGGGGATTTGGAACAACTTTATACCAATGATGATCCCGCTAATCCTATTGTGGGCTATGACTTTGATAAGGATGGAAATCTTAAAGGGTTTACAAAATTTAAAAATGGAGTAGATCAGGAAGTATACTACACTGATGGTGCAGGAGGCTTTAGCGTAATTAAGAGTTTAAATTGGAAAGATACTTTTGGCATATTAAGTTTTGATTATGCAACGGATTACGAACACGATGCTTATGTTGTATCTAACCTGGAAAGTGACAAGGCAAAAATTGTAAAATATGACCTTAAGGAAAATAAAGTGCTGGAAGAAGTCTTTGCCCACGATGCCTATGACGTTTCGGATATGGGTCTGTCCAAAAAAAGAGGATACGAATTAGATTACGTGAGTTATGAGGGCGAAAAGTCAGTGGTTCTACCCATTAGCACCTCATATAAAAAACTGCATGAAAATATTTTGGCTGCGTTTCCCGGGAAACAGTATTCTATAGCGGATGCTACAGAGGAGGAAGACAAAGTATTGGTTTTCCTACAGAGCGATAAGCTGTACGGAGAATATCATGCGTATGACGTGGCTAAGGAAACGTTTACTTTTGTCTTTAATCTAATGCCACAGCTTAAAGAAGAAGATATGGCCGAAATGCGGCCAATTACCTTCAAAAGTCGGGATGGTCTTACGTTACATGGGTATATCACCCTGCCTAAAGCAGCCTTAGCAGGTGAAAAAGTTCCGGTTATCGTAAATCCACATGGAGGGCCACAGGGAATTCGCGATTCCTGGGGCTTTAACCCCGAAGCACAGTTGTTTGCTAGCAGAGGGTATGCTACGCTTCAAGTTAATTTTAGAATATCCGGAGGATATGGAAAAGAGTTTCTGGAAGCGGGCTTTAAGCAAATAGGAAGAAAAGCTATGGACGATGTAGAAGATGGTTTGAAATATGTTGTTGAACAAGGTTGGGTAAAGAAAGACAAAGCCGCTATCTACGGAGGGAGTCATGGTGGCTATGCCGTACTACGCGGATTGACAAAAACTCCGGATTTATATGCCTGTGGAGTGGATTATGTGGGTGTGTCTAACTTATTTACTTTCATGGATTCCTTCCCGGAATATTGGAAGCCTTATCTGAAAATTGTGAAAGAGATTTGGTACGATGAGGACATTCCGGAGGAGAAAAAGATCATGGAAGAGGTTTCACCGGTTTATCAAATCGATAAGATCAAAAAACCCTTATTTGTGGTTCAAGGCGCTAATGATCCAAGAGTAAATATCAATGAATCGGATCAGATTGTTGAGGCCTTACGCGCAAAGGGACAAGACGTCCCCTACATGGTAAAATATGATGAGGGCCACGGATTTGGAAAGGAAGAAAATTCCATAGCACTCTACAAAGCAATGATGGGCTTCTTTGCCAAACACCTTTCGGAAGCAGCACCTTTACCTCCGGTAAAAGGATAGTAGATCTACTAAATAACCAACTAAAAAGGGGCGAAAGCCCCTTTTTTCTTGTACTATCCCTGGTATTTTCGGCTTTTGTTTTTACTTCATTTACCATTCGAATACCGCAGTTTACCGCTTGTCATAATTCCATTTCATTCACTGTTAGATTATTCTAGATTTGGATTGTAATTAAAAAATCAAAGCGATGATCACCATTGTGAAACTGCTAATAGGCCTCATTTTAAGTATTTTCTTTTAACCCTAAAATGGATCGTAATGAAAAAGAATAGTACTACGCAAACCAGTGTTTTGGTTGGGGCCGTGTTTATAATGGCTTCTTTTTTGGTGTATGTCAATACAAAAGAAGCCCTTTCACCTATTTTTTAATGGCATTGGGCATCCTCATGGTTGTTCATGCTGTAGGTGCGAAGAAAAATAGGAATCCAAGTTGTAACCGTAATATCTTAAAAATGAAACTAACAATACCTAATGCACTGTATATTGCAGGAGCTATTTTAGTGGGATCTGCAATAATCTCACAATTTAAAGAGGCAGAACTAATTACCTCCGCTGTTTTAGTGATCATTGCTATGGTCATTCTAATTCTGGCGTATCGAAAGGAAAGGGAAAAAGTTATTTGTGCCGTAAAAAGTAAAAGACCATGGAGGATCTTTGGGGTTACTTTAGCGGTTGTTGTGATCTTTTTTGGACTTGGGTTCAGTATTGGGAAGATTATATATAAGATTATCAATTAGCGGATGGGTCGCCTGATATACAATCGGGAGCATTTTGATATTAGTTTTAGATTAGTGAAAATTTTATCGCTTTTGATACACTAAATGGGGATTCTCGACAGAAATAGAAACCTTGTGTTTTGGGTGCTTCAGCTATTAGGATGGGGTAGCCTAAATGTCTTCTCCGTGCTTCTACTCAAGGAGATGGGGAGAGCTTTCATTATTTTTTCTGTGCTTTCAGGAACGTTTATCGGTGTTTTCTCCACTTCCATATTACGATGGTATCTAAAAAGAAAAGTTTCCTTAGAAGATTTTACAGTTAAAGAACTGCTTAAAATTGCTACAGCAACTCTTGTTACGGCTTTTATTTTCGGAAGTTTAAACTTTGGTTTTGGATTTGCCTATGGTAGGCTTGGACCTGAAATGTCTGATGTTGAACTCAAAATTTTGAAAGCATTTGATAGCCTCGGATTAATAATATTCAGTTCGCTTTTCAATATTATTATTTGGCTTTCGTGTTATTTGGTGATCAAACTTCTGTTGCGTTTTAACACGAGTAGAATAGAGCGTCTGGAACTCAATACAAATTTAAAACAAGCGCAACTCAATACTTTAAAAGGACAGATCAATCCCCACTTTATGTTCAATAGTCTCAATAACATTCGGGGATTAATGCTGGAAGATGTTGAAAAGTCAAGGGAGATGCTAACGAAACTCTCTGAAATGCTGCGGTATTCGCTTACAAAAAATAACATTGATGGAATTACCTTGGAAGAGGAGCTGGAAATGGTAGAAAACTATATCGATTTATCAAAAATACAGTTTGAAGATCGACTGAAGTTTGAGAAAGAAATAGGTGCAAACACCTTGGCCGTTCAGATCCCCCCAATGCTACTTCAACTTCTGGTAGAGAATGCTGCTAAACATGGTATTTCTAATCTTAAAGAAGGAGGAACTATTTCCCTTTCTTCCCAATTAAATGGAGAAGCATTGTATCTTCAAGTAAGAAATACGGGTAAATTGAGTATTGCAAAAGAATCTACTCAACTCGGATTAAAAAATATTAAGCAGCGTTTGCAGCTCTTATATGGCAATACCGCCTCATTTCACTTAAAAGAAGAAGGAAATGAGGTAGTCGCTGATATTAAAATACCCATCCAATGACAATAACCGCAGTAATTGTAGAGGATTCGCGGCTGGCCCGTAACGAACTTAAAGAGTTGCTTAAAAAACATCCGGATATACAGCTGGTAGGAGAGGCAGAAAACGTGGATAAAGGCTTGGAAATGATACAAAAAGAAGCGCCGCAATTATTGTTTTTGGATATCAATATGCCTGAAAAAGATGGTTTTGAATTGTTGGAAATGTTGGATGAGGTTCCCATTACCGTTTTTACTACCGCATTTGATGAATATGCAATAAAGTCTTTTGAATACAATGCGTTGGACTATTTATTAAAACCTATTAATGAGAAGCGTTTTTCAAAAGCGGTTGAAAAGGTAAAGCACCAACTATTAGAGCATACTACTGAAGAAGCTAATGACCGACGATTAACAGAAAACAGTCAAATTTTTATTAAGGACGGTGAAAAGTGTTGGCTGGTGAAAATAGGAAACATCTCGCATTTTGAAATTGTCGGTAACTATTCCCGCGTCTTTTTTGAAGGAGAAAGCCCCCTGTTGTACAAATCTTTAAATCAGGTAGAAGAAAAACTCCCTGAGGTCCCCTTTTTTCGAGTAAACCGTCAACAAATAGTGAACACCAATTTTATAAAACAGGTGGTCCCTTGGTTTAATGGGAAATTAAAACTAACCATGCAAAATGGAGATGATATCGAGGTTTCTCGAAGACAATCCTACCTCTTTAAAGATAAATTGAGTTTATAAAAAATGACCCGTTTATGGGCCATTTTTTATAAATACTAACTGTGATCATGCGTTAAGGATACCGCTATAACGATTTTTGTACCCTATTAAAACCACAATGTTTAAAACCAATAGCACTAAAGCTCCTCCGATGTTTGGCGGATCTAAGGTAAGGTGAAACAATACCGCATTTACAGAAACACTCATCAGAATAAGTGCCATTAACGCGCCCCATTTATTGAAAATAAGGGCTAGACCTGCAATGGTCTCAACAACTCCAACCAGATTTAAGGTTTGACTTTTACCAAGTGCCATAAAGTAATTTAGTGCGTCTCCTTCAAGTTCAAAATCTGGGAGAAAATGTAAAAATTTGTTTACTCCAAAAACCAGTACAAAGACACCCAACAGGATGCGTACGGCCATAAAAATCTTTGAATTCATTTGTTTATTATTTGTTGGTGTTAGGATAAAAGTAGGTAAAAACCAAGTAATACCAATTTAGAATACTACAATATGGTGAAAGATGAAATAGGTCTTCTGTAGATTAAAGCAGGCCTAGGTTAAGACGCACTGCCGGATGGAACCGGATTTTTGCTCGGTAACAAAGAAGACCTTAGACGCCACAAACATAAAAAATAGCCCTAGTAATGCGGAGGCAAGCCCAAATTCCAGGGAACTGGTAATACAATGCACGCTAAAACGGGCGAGATGTGTGGGGGTAGGCAGCGCTATCTATATACGAAGCAGCGTTATCGCACAGGGAATCCATAGTAATAGGATTAAGACTATTCCTGGTTATCTATTGAGATTCAGTTTCCTTATAAAGCATTTTTTCAAAGTATTTCATCAAAGCGATTTCAAGAGTCCGCCGTCTATTGGAATGTTAATCCCATTGATGTAAGCCGCCTTGTCCGAAGCTAAAAAGCCAACCAGGTAACCGTATTCTTCTGGTTTTCCAATGCGCCTGGCGGGCACCTGCTCTTCCATAGCCTGACGAACTTCATTTTCCGAAATTCCCAATTTTTCTGCCTTTTTAGCGGTTAGTTGTGCAATTCGTTCCGTATCAAAGTAGCCGGTGAGTATACTATTTACCGTAATATTATCTTGTGCCACATCAATAGATAGACTTTTGGCCCAGGTGACTACCGCAGCACGGACGGTGTTGGAGAGTGCCAGGTAATTCAGAGGTTCTTTTACCGAGATGGAGGCCACATTAATAATACGGCCCCATTGTTGTTTTTGCATATGAGGTAATGCAAGTGTAGTGGTGTAAACTATAGTTTTAAACAATAGATCAAAGGCGTTTTGAAAATCCTCCACATCTTTCTCAAGCGCTCCACCGGCTTCGGGACCTTGGGTATTATTGACAAGAATATCTACCTGATTGGTATTGAAATAATCGGATAGACGCTCCTTTACTCCTTTAAAGTCCGTAAAATCTACCTGCAAATAGTGATGGTGTTGTTCGGAAGTAGTAGGTAAGGTATCAATAACTTCTTTCATTTTATCTGCATTGCGGGCCATTACCGTTACACTGGCACCACTTGCTGCCAGTTGCAATGCAATCGCTTTACCAATGCCGCCACTGCTACCGCCAATGAGCGCTTTCTTACCGTCTAGGGATATGTTCATTTGTATTCTTCTCTAACAGGACTAAAAACGTCCATTAACTTACATGTGGTGATTGCTTTTCCTGAATGTGGTGTGTTTGAAGGAATAACAACTACATCTCCGGGGAGATATACCTGGGTGTCCGTATCCAGGGTAAACTCAAAACGGCCTTCTAAGACATGCATTATTTGTTCATGATGGTGGTGATGCAAGGGCACTTCGGCACCTGCTTCTACCTCCCAAAAGGCCCAACTCATTGTTTTTCCGTGAACGAGTTTCCCATGATATCCGGGCATAATTTCTTTTGAGGGGATTTCAGTAAGGTTCATATATTATTTTTTCACCCAAAAGATAAAAATATTCCTCAAGGGCAATGCCTATCTTTAGCCGGAAATTTTGCCAAAATGAAGATTCATTTTATTGCTATTGGGGGTAGCGCAATGCACAACCTCGCACTTGCCCTGCAACACCTGGGAAATCAAATCAGTGGTAGCGACGATGTTATATTTGAACCCTCTAAAAGCCGGTTAGCAGCACAAGGACTTCTACCAGATAAAATGGGATGGTACCCTGAAAAGATAGCTAACTCCCTAGATGCCGTAATTCTGGGGATGCATGCCAAAGCAGATAACCCTGAGTTAATTCGAGCCCAGGAACTAGATCTCCCTATCTATTCCTATCCCGAATTTCTTTACCAACAGGCGCAAAATAAAACCCGTGTGGTAATTGGAGGAAGCCATGGTAAAACGACAATTACCTCAATGATCTTACATGTAATGCACTATTTTGGGAAAGATGTAGACTACATGGTGGGTGCTCAATTGGAAGGATTTGATCGTATGGTGCACCTTACCAAGGAGAATGATTTTATTGTTCTTGAAGGGGATGAATATTTGAGTTCTCCAGTTGATCCCAGGCCAAAATTTCATCTGTATCATCCGAATATTGCACTGTTGAGTGGTATTGCCTGGGACCATATAAACGTCTTCCCTACTAAGGAAGAATATACCAGGCAATTTCAAATTTTTGTAGATAGCATTATCAAGGGAGGAAGTATTACCTATAACGCAGAAGATGAACAGGTGAAAGCCGTAGTAGCCTCCTCGGAAAATACCATCCGAAAATTTCCATACGTAACCCCGGAGTATACCATTTCCGGCGGAAATACATTTTTGGCGACTGAAGAGGGACCTATGCCTATAGAGATATTTGGGAGGCATAACCTCAATAATTTGGCCGGGGCTAAATGGATCTGCCAACATATGGGAGTGGATGAGGCCGACTTTTATGAAGCCATTTCCTCTTTTAAGGGTGCTGCCAAACGATTGGAGAGAGTTGTTGAGGAAGAAGATAGGGTTGTTTTCAAGGATTTTGCCCACGCTCCAAGCAAGGTAAAAGCGACAACGGAAGCGGTGAAGGCACAATACCCCAACAGAAGGGTACTAGCGTGTTTAGAACTACATACGTATAGTAGTCTTAATGCGGAATTTCTTAAGGAGTATCGCGGCGCTATGGATGCAGCAGATGAAGCGGTTGTTTTTTATTCTCCTGCAGCTATAAAAATTAAGAGGTTGGAGACGGTTAGCGATGTTCAGATAAAATCGGCCTTCCAAAATCCAAATATTCTGGTGTTCACAGAACCAAGCGCCTTTCAGGAGTTTTTATATGCTCAGGATTTCGAAAATACCACCCTAATCCTAATGAGCTCTGGAAATTATGGAGGTTTGGATTTTGAAACACTAAAGGAGCGATTTCATGGGGCCTAGTCCGAAATTTTGAAATAAATTCCTTTAAACAAGGTCTTTAAATGGTTACCGTTACTATCTCTGGTTTCCCATAATTGGGTCACGGTATCGTCATCATTTAAAGACCAAATGATCTGATTGAAATATTGCTGGCTATCTGAGGTGATCAGATCACTTTTCAACCGCATATTGCCGGAATCAAACGTTCCCTTTAGTTTAAGGATATTCCCTTGATTATCTAGCTATAACTGATTCCAGGTACGGTCTGAGGGATCGTAGTAATTTACACTCATTCCAGTGGTTCCGTTGGCTCCCTTCCATTTTTCATGAATGACACAGTTTCCCTCAAGTTTGGAGATAACGTTTTTTCCCATTGTAGTTCCCAGGGTATCCCTAACCACCCAGTTTCCAACCCAGAAGTCAAACTGGTGGTGCAAATCTGAACAGCACTTACATCCCGATTGTCCACAAACAATGAAAATCGAAAATAAAAAAATGAGTAGGGTATACTTTGTTTTTTGCATAGTCCTGGCAGTTAGGGTCAAGAACCGTTTTGGTGTGTTTTGCAAAAACGCTATCACAGTCTTCGCTTTGCTATAACAATAGGATCAAGTATACTAAAAAAATACTAGTGCCACGCAATTCCCAATCGGGAAATACCCCCTTAAATATTGGCGTTATATGGAAAATAGATTGGACGGTCTTTTTATAATCATATACTTAGAATATTTTCTATAATTCTTTAAAACATACTATATTTATCAAATGCAAGACAAACGAAATTCCTTCTCCATAAAACATTGGGCAGAAGATGATAAACCGAGAGAAAAGCTTTTGAGTAAAGGATATAATGCAATTTCAGACGCCGAGTTGGTGGCTATACTTATCGGTTCAGGAAATAGAGAGGAAAGTGCAGTGGAGCTGGCAAAACGGATTCTTGCACATTCAGATAATAATCTAAATAGATTAGGGAGGCTTTCTATACCGCAATTAATGCAATTTAAAGGTATTGGTACAGCCAAAGCCGTAATTATTTCCGCTGCATTGGAAATGGGAAGAAGAAGGAGAAGCCAAGACGTGCCAAGGGTTATCGCTGTAGGTAATAGCCAGAGCGCCTATGAATTGTTGTATCCGCTGATCGGTGACTTACTCCATGAGGAATTCTGGATCGTGTATCTCAATAATTCCAACAAAGTACTGCATAAAGAACAGCTGAGCAAAGGAGGTATTACCGGAACTTTGGTTGATATTCGATTGGTGTTGAAACAGGCATTGGAGCGTGGTGCGGTAGGTCTTATCCTTGCCCATAACCATCCCTCGGGAGCATTGAAGCCCAGTAATGCGGACAAGCAAATCACAAAAAAACTAAAGTCTGCAGCACAAACTTTGGATATTAAAGTATTAGATCATTTGGTAATTGCACAAAACGCCTATTTCAGTTTTGCAGATGAAGGAATACTGTAGCAACTCCAAAATAGAACATCCAATATTCCAAACCTGCTTTTCCAGAATTTGGAATTTGTACATTTGGAATTTAACGCCTGATGTTACTTCTCTATTCCCATAAAATTACAAAGCGCTTAAATTATATTGCTAAGCATCTATTTAGAAATATTTTGGGTGTTGAAGTGGGTTTTACAACCCGGGTAGAAGACTTCATAAAACATCAGGGACCAAAGATTACCTACACCAAACAGCCATTGCAAAATGAATTTTTTATCCGGTCTAACGATCTGCTGTTTGAACAAGGTATTAATGATGTACAGCTAAACGTTCAAGATTGGGAAGGGACACCTTGTTTTTTTCGAACGGATGAACGGAGCAATATTCCCTATGATATTTTTTCAGCCAGTTTTTATCTTTTGAGTAGGTATGAGGAATATCTCCCCCATGTAAAGGATGAATTGGGAAGGTTCCCCCCGAAAACCAGTTTGGCTTTTCAGCATGGATTTCTGGAAATACCTGTAGTGGATATCTGGGCCCATACGTTTTTAAAAACTCTTCAACAACGGTTTCCGGACCTTTCCCATTCAAAGCCCAGGTACCGTTTCACTTCTATCGTTAATGTAACCATTTCGCACTGTTTTGCGCTCAGGGGATTCGGAAGAAGTATAGGAGGTTTTTTTCTGGATATATCCCGTTTTAAGTTTAGTCGTTTGGGGAAACGGGTTATGGTGTGGTTCAATCCTGGAAAAGACCCATATGACAATTTTGCAAGGCTTCAAGAGATCCATAAAAAGTTTAAGATCCGGACCATGTTTTTCTTTCAGTTTGCGGCCTATTCCACACACGATAAGAATATCTCTGTTTATCGGAATAGATTCAGATATTTAATAAAAGCAGTGGCAGATTACAGCATTGTTTCCTTAAGTGCATCTATGGCCGCGGCGGATGATGTAGCGATATTAAAAGAAGAACGCGAACAGTTGTCTAATCTTATCAATCGACCCGTCAAATATTCCCGTATGCGTTACAACAGAGTTGTTGTGCCACACACCTATCGCGATCTAACAGAAGCAGAGTTTACTGATGACTATTCTTTGGGGTATACCCACTTCCTCGGCTTTAGAGCTGGCACCTGCACCCCATTTCATTTTTACGACATTAATATGGAACTACAACAACCTATAAAGGTCCATCCTTTTGTTTTTAGTGATTACGCATTGCAGCAATGCAAAACGGAAGAAGAGGTTTTTTCCAAATTGGACCCAATTTACAGGAATATAAAAATGCTTAAAGGAGATTTTGTAATGGTCTTTTCCAACGAACTGTTGGGGAGTAAACACAAAATTGACTGGATTAAACTATATCAATCCCTACTGAAGCGATATTATGCTTAGAGAAGTTGTTAGCGACGTTTTTTTCGATTTGGACCATACCTTATGGGATTTTGAGGCGAACTCCAAACTTACATTCCAAAAGATTTTTGATAAAGAGCGTATCGACATTGATCTTGAACAATTTTTACGGTATTACATTCCTATAAATCTGGAGTACTGGAAATTATATCGGGAAGAAAAAGTATCCAAGGAGGAACTGCGGTATCAACGTCTACGAAAAAGTCTAGATGCTACAGGGGTATCTTTGGGAGACGATCAAATCCATACGCTTGCAATAGCATATATCGAATATCTTTCTTCCTTCAACCATATGATCCCGGGCACCCTGGATATTTTAAAATACTTGAAACCCAATTATCGCTTACACATCATTACAAACGGTTTTGAGGAAATTCAGGAAAAGAAACTACGCAATGCAGGTATACGACACTACTTTCAAGTAGTAGTTAACTCTGAGATGGCAGGTGTAAAAAAACCCAATCCCAGAATTTTTCAGCTCGCACTGGAAAAGGCCAATGTAGCAGCCCAAAACGCAATTATGATTGGGGATAATCTGGAGGCAGACATTTTGGGTGCCCAGCGCCTGGGCATTCATGCGCTACATTTAAACGTTAATGGTGAAGATAACCATGCACATTGCAAAATCATTCACCATCTGGACGAAATAAAACGTTTTTTATAGAGTTATAGTAGGGTAGGAGAATAACAAGTTGTTTTTAATATCAAAGTACTGATTGTCCATATGAGAAGGCTATTCCCCATCGTAATTATTCTTAGTGTTTTTTTTTCCTGTGCGGAGGAACAGGACTTTGATCAGTTTGATGATTTAAATGTTGTTCCTGAGATAGCCTCTAGTATTTTCTATTTTGAGTCAGACGAAGCTACGATTAACGTTGCGGGCACTGGTGCCTTTTACCAGGAAACATTCACTTTTGAAGCATTTAATGAAGCCTTTCTCTCAGATAATGTTTTAGACGGCGTAATTACGTATGAATTGGATAATACCACGAGTAAACCTCTGGGGGTGTTGATTGAATTCCTGGATGAGGGCGGTAACGTTTTAGATAGCGAATCTTTTGTTGTTGAAGCGGATCCCGCACCACTTTTGGAGCGACAAGTAGCGTATGGGCCCGGAGGAAAATCCTTAAACATTCTTAGAAATACAACAAATATTAGGGTAGAAGGGCAAAACCTTGGTGATGCCACTAGCCAGTCTTCTCAGTCAGAACCTAAAATAATCTTAAGATCAAGCGGAGCCTTTAGACTACAACTACTATGATTAAAAGAGTTCTGGTTTTAGGTGCCACGCTTTTTGGTGTGATGACCTCACATGCCCAAAACAAGCAGTTGCTCTATGATTTTTATGAAATACCTCAGGCGCTATTGTTAAATCCCGGTATGAAAACGAGCTATGCCTGGCATTCCGGTATTCCTTTGCTTTCAGGGCTTTCAATACAGGCTGGGACAAGCGGCATCACCGTTAACGATATTTTTGCCAATGATGGTATCGACTTTACTACAAAGGTGAGAGAACAGGTTGTTAATGGTTTGAGCCGGAATGATGAGTTCGGAGGTAGTGCTCAAATAGAAGTGTTCAATGTTGGTTTTCGCAATGCCAATAGGCCTGATGACTACATATCTTTTGGAATGTACGGGGAATTTTTTGTGGCGCAGTATTGGCCAAAGGACCTGGCCGTTCTTGCTTTTGAGGGAAATGCAAATAATTTAAATAGAAGGTTCAGCCTGGATCATATTGCCACCCAAGGAGAAGCGGTTAACGTTTTCCATGTAGGAATAAATCGTAGGATCAATCGCAAATGGACGGTAGGTGCTCGGGCTAAACTCTATTCCAGTGTTTTCGAGTTCAAATCCGCAAATAATAGTGGCTATTTTGTTACTACTCCAGGCGAAAATAATATCCTAAGAAATACCTTGGTTGCTGACGTTACCTTACGTACTTCAGGGGTAGAGGAGATTTTAGATATCCTGGAGGAAGATTCCGGAAATCTACAGGCAGATTTGGCGAGATTAGTGATGCGTCGTTCGCTATTGGGAGGGAATTTAGGGCTTGGTTTTGATCTGGGGTTCACCCATAATTTTAGAAGAAATAGCTTTATCACAGCAAGTATTTTGGATCTGGGGTTTATCTATCACAGCAATGCTGTAAAAAACTACACCCTTAACGGGGCAGCAACTAACGAAGGCATAGAAATTATCTTGCCAGATGATTTTACCAATTTTAATACTGAGATCTGGCAAGAACTTATTGATGATCTTGAAGCGCAAGTCCCTTTTGAAACCAATGAAAGCTCTTATTTTTCGCTCCGGCCATTTAAAATGTATGCGTCTTTTCGATACAATTTTGGTGAATCAAGAACTCGCCTGAAGCGTTGTGATTGTGATATACAACCTGTATCTCGTACCAATACGTTAGACTACAAGAACGCTTTGGGAGGCCAATTTTTTATGATGAATCGCGCACGGGGACCGCAGATAGCATTAACAGGATTTTATCAACACAGAATAGGTAACGCCATGGCTGTTAAAACCACCTATACATTGGATAAATACACTTTTTCTAATATTGGACTTGGGGCCAGTTTTCAGGCGGGTCCGGTAAACTTTTACTTACTGGCCGATAATCTTTTAGGATATGCCAATATTCCTGGCAGTAATTATGCATCTTTACAGTTCGGATTTAATATTATATCTTGGAACGATAATTGATCGTGGCTTAACTATGAAGAAGCATATACTTTTAGCGCTGCTTATTATAGGAGGTGTATCCCATAGTTTTGGGCAGCTGAATAGTTATAAATATATTGTAATTCCTAAAAGATTAGATGCATTTAAAAGTGAAAACCAGTTTCGTACCAGTACACTGTTGAAATACCTCTTTACCAACGAAGGTTTTAACGCGGTCTATGAGGGGAGTTTTCCGGAGGACTTAAAAAAGGATCCTTGTTTAGGGCTTAACACGGATCTTGTAGATGCTTCTTCACTTTTTAGCATCAAGGCAAGTATTTTGTTGCGCGATTGTAATGGGGTGGTAGTTTTTGAAACCCCTCAAGGTAAAACAAAAACCAAGGAATACGAGCAAGCCTACAAAGAGGTAATCTCCGAAGCTTTTGGCGCATTGCGCGGTTTGAACTATACCTATGATCCTAAGGAAAAAGAAGAAAAAGAAGCGCCAATTACGGTAAGTTTTCAGGACGATGTCAAATCGTTGGAGGAAGAACCCAAAGGAGAAACAGTAATGGTTTCCCAGAAAGAAAAAGCGGAGACACTTACAAAAGAACAATTGGCTACTTCCCCCTCTGTAATGGATAACAATAAGGATGTGCTCTATGCCCAACCTATAGAAGATGGTTTTCAATTAGTAGATACCACTCCCAAAGTTGTTTATATAATTAAATCTACTTCCGCACCAGAAGTATTCCTTGTAAACCAAGCGGGTAAGAACGGCGTAGTCTTTAAAGAAGGAGGAAAGTGGTACATCGAATTTGACGAAAAAGGAGGTAAAGCCAAAGAGCTGAATATTAAATTCTAATACTCATATTTATCTTTCCAGCGTTTTAGTAGAAAGTCGCGAAGCGTATTCTCTCTGGGGTTGTTTCCCGGATTGTAAAAGGTAGTCCCTGAAATTTCCTCCGGAAGAAATTCTTGCTCTACAAAATTGTTGCCGTAGTCATGCGCATAACGGTATTCTTTTCCATACCCCAATTCTTTCATCAACTTGGTTGGAGCATTTCGTATATGTAAGGGGACGGACAAATCTCCGGTTTGACGCACAATTTGTTGCGCCTTGCCTATAGCCTGATAGCTCGCATTGCTTTTCTGAGAGCTGGCCAAATAAGTAGCGCATTGGCTTAGGATAATTCGAGCTTCCGGATAACCAATGATGTTTACAGCCTGAAATGTGGCATTAGCAAGTACCAAAGCCGTGGGGTTGGCATTGCCAATATCTTCAGAGGCTAGAATTACCATTCGTCTTGCGATAAACTTTACATCTTCTCCGCCTTCAATCATTCTTGCCAGCCAATAGACGGCGGCATTAGGGTCACTACCGCGAATAGATTTGATAAAAGCTGAAATGATATCGTAATGTTGTTCTCCAGTCTTGTCATAGAGTACAGTGTTTTTCTGAACCTTCTGTTGTACCATCTCATCGGTGATCGTTATCTTTTCGCTTTGTTCGGAGTTTACCAAAAGTTCGAAAATATTCAATAGTTTTCTGCCATCTCCCCCGGACAAGCGAAGCAGTGCTTCTGTTTCCTGTAGTTCAATCTTTTTTTTGGTAAGCAAATCGTCTTTGTGTATCGCCCTATGTAATAGCTCCAAAAGGTCCTTTTTCTCAAAAGGATGCAGCACATATACTTGACAACGTGACAATAAAGCGGGAATTACTTCAAAACTAGGGTTCTCCGTGGTAGCGCCAATAAGCGTAACCCATCCTTTTTCAACCGCCCCCAGAAGTGAATCTTGTTGAGATTTACTAAAACGATGGATCTCATCGATGAATAAGATTGGGTTTTTCGCAGTGAAAAGGCCGCCACTTTGCTTTGCTTTTTCAATTACCTCACGGACATCTTTTACTCCACTACTAATAGCACTTAATGTATAAAAGGGTCGTTGGCTTTGATTGGCAATAACTGTGGCCAAAGTAGTTTTCCCGGTTCCCGGGGGTCCCCAAAATAGCATTGAGGGAATTACGCCGGAATCTATTTGATGATATAAAACACCGTTTTTTCCGACCAAATGCGCCTGACTTATATATTCTTCAAGGGTTTTGGGCCGCATTCGTTCTGCTAGTGGTGTATTCATACTATAAAAATAGCGATTTCAACAAATGACCTTTTGTCAATTTTCGGAACTTTGGCGCGTAAGTTGATTTCTATACTATTATGTTGGAAAACCAATATTTCAAATTTAGCCTTGACTTGTTACTTATTCCACTATTTGCTGTTTTGTCTATTTGGACAGTATTTTGGATAGAGTTAGAAGCTGGTATAAATCTGAACCAATATGGTATCTTGCCCCGACATCTTTTAGGATTACGAGGCGTACTTTTTAGTCCATTCATTCACGGTTCCGTAGAGCACTTGTACCACAATACCATCCCCTTAGCAATTCTTAGCTTGGCCTTGTTTTATTTTTATAGGCCTAAGGCTTGGAAAGTCCTTTTTTGGGGTTGGATGTTTTCCGGATTACTTACCTGGATCATAGGAAGGGCCAGTTATCATATTGGAGCAAGTGGTATTATCTATGTACTTGCTAGCTTTATTTTCTTCAAAGGGATCTTTCAAAAACATTTTCGGCTGGTCGCCTTATCCTTAGCTGTGGTCTTTATCTACGGTAGCATGCTTTGGTATATTTTTCCAATTGAAGAAGAGATATCCTGGGAAGGACATCTTTCAGGTTTTCTTACCGGGCTTTTTTTGGCAAGATGGATATCCTTTGAAGTGCCTGTGCCCAAAAAATATGAATGGGAAAAAGAGGATTATAATGAGGAAGAAGATGAATTTTTACAGCATTTTGATGCGGATGGAAATTTTGTTGAACGACCAGTTAACAAGAAAGAAAGTCCCTTAAGAATACACTATGAATACAAAAAGAACAAAGAAGATTAACCTATTCACTGCCTAACCCTATCTTAAAAATAGTGCTGAAGGCTAACGCTATGTTTAGAGGATCAAATTCAACAAAAGGTTTCATGCCTTATCTCGATCTTGAACTTCATATGTATTTGAAAATCGTGTTTTTGGTATACTCCCAATTTTACTATTGAAATAGTCCAGTGTAATACCTGGCGTTCCTATGTCTGGTAAAAAATACCACTTCAACTTGATTCTTTTATCATTACTAGAATACCACGGAGAACGGATTTCCACGTTTACCGCGGTCTAGGACCAAATCTGGATTTTGATTTTCGCAGCTGTCTCCGCCAACCAGTTACTGGCAATTCTCAAAGATAGCCAAGGTAGACAGTTTGACGTCAAGTCTCCTGTTGATGGAACACTCCATTTTTTAGATTTCTGGAAAACAAAGAATTTAATTCGCAAGGGAGATCTGCTCTTTAAGATTACGCCTTTAAATCATGGTAGCTATATTGGAAAACTAAAGGTATCCCACAATCATATTGAAGGGCTATCCATTGGGCAGGAAGTACGTATCCCTTCAACAAATTCGCTGTTTTCTTCAGAGAATGACCTAAAAGGAAGTATTGCTAAAATTACTACTGCACCGGATGATCAAGGAAAGCATATGGTAGAGGTTTCTTTTCCCGGATTATCGGAGCTACCAGCATTTTCTCTGGAGAGGACAACAATGGCGTATATTATTGCGGAAGACTTGAATCTACTAGAGCGACTGTTTTATCAAATTAAAGATATCTTCAATGTAAATAAATAAAACGGTTTTGGTCTTCTGGTTCAATAGTTGGAAAATTTATTTCTCTGATACAGGCGAACGAAGGAGCTTATCTTTGCCCTTTTAAACGTTGACGAACAACTTCGTATAGCGTAACCCCGCAGGCTACTGCTACATTTAAGGAGGCAATACTACCCAATAAGGGAAGTTTTACTTTTTGATCTACTAACTGCAACAAGGCGCTGGAAACTCCTTTGTCCTCTGCCCCCATTACTATTGCCGCTGGGCCAATGAAGTCCAGGTCATAAATGGATGTGTCTGCTTTTTCGGTCGCTGCTATTACCGGGATATTGGAGCCCTGAAAGTAGTAAACAGCATCTTTTAAATGATGAACTTTTACAAGCGGAACGTTAAATGCCGCCCCGGCAGAAGTTTTTATGGTATCACTGTTTACAGGAGCAGCTCCGGTCTTAGGTACGATAATGGCATCCACACCAGTACATTCGGCTGTTCGGATTATTGCACCAAAATTTCGAACGTCAGTAACCCCGTCAAGTAAAAGAAATAAGGGGGTCTCTTTGGCAGAAATCAACTGTTCAACCAAAACATCAAAATCCTGAAAGGTCACCGGGGAAACCATTGCAATTGCCCCCTGGTGATTGTTCTTTGAGAGTTTGTTGAGTTTTTCAACAGGAACGTAGGAGCAATTGATCTTCTTTTTATGCACCAAATGTTCCAATTGCTTAAATAACGCTCCGGAAAGCCCCTTTTGAAGATAGACCTTATTCAGGGTTGTATTCGCTTCAATGGCTTCAATAATTGCCCTTAACCCATAGATAACGTCTTCTTTGTTCATACAACCATTACTTGAATTCGCAAATCTCCTTCTTTAGAGTGAATCCAAGGTCAATATTACCTAAGATGAATGTTTGGGTCTATTGATTTAAAAAGTCCATCACTCGATACAAGTCGTTGATCTCTTTAATCTTTAATTTTTCGGTTTTAAGGAATTTTGCTAATTCTTCCTGAGAATCAGCACCTACTATTTTTAACAACTTCTTGTTATTCAATTGGAGTTGCTGAATTTTGCTACCATCTGGAGATTCCAGATAATATTCTGTGAATTGTGAAAATTTTGCAGGAGTACTTTTAACCAAGGTGTTTTGTGCTTTTTGAGCCTCCTTAAAGACAACGCCTAGATGTTCATATAGTTTGTACTTGCCATCTTTCAGCAAAGTTAAATAGCCGTTTTGCGTATTTCCGTTTTTATCGATGAACGTTTTAAAACTGCGCGATTTTCCATTGACAAGTACTCTTATCTTTTTATCCTTGCTCAGTCCTTTTATAGCTTCTCCTTCTAGGTTTTGCTGTTTTATTTCAATTTCTTCGTTGTAGGCGTTGTAGCGATAGTATAAATTTCCTACCAACTCTTCTCCAAAGTACAACTGGGCCGGGGCAAAACTATTCGATTCGTATGGAGAGCCTTCCATACCCGCATCCAGAGATTTCGCCTTGTCATATTTATTCGTAAGGTCACCCATTGCATAATTATACAGAGCATCGGAGACGCCACCATCAGCGGTGTTTGCAGTGTAAGTGGAAAATTGACCCGTGGTCTGGGCGTTTACAACGGTGCCTAGGCCTATCATCACTAGGAGGGAAAAAACATTAATCTTCATAGCTGTCTCAAATTAAGTGAATTACAATTTAAGGATTTTTTGCGGCTTTATCACAAAATTTCCTAAAACCGAAAAAATAAGAGGGTATTCCCCACTTTGCATGGGTAGCGCTAGGAACTATTTGCTCGTATTTAAGAACTCAAGGACTTTTAGAGCATCTTGCTCATTGTTAATCTTGATTTTTTGTTCTTTAAGAAATTGCTTTAGCGCCTCTTTATCCGCTTCGGAAGCCAATTTCAACAGTTTTCTATTGCTTAGCTCAAGCTCATCAATCCTGTTTTGTCCCTCCAAAGAAAGATAGTACTCGGTAAATTTCGAAAAACGGGCAGGAATTGCAGGAACAAAAGAATTTTGAGCTTTTTGGCCCTCGGTATATTTTACATCAGTTCTTTTATATAGCGAATACTTACCTTCCTGTAAGAGGGTGAGATATCCATTTTGAGTCAATCCTTTCTTATCGATAAAAGTGCTGAAGCTCATTGGTTTTCCATTCACCAATAACGAGATCTTTTTATCTCGCCCCAGCGCTCTTATTCCCTCATTTTCCAAATTGGTCTTCTTGATTTCTATTTCTTCATTGTAGGCATTGTATCGGTAAAAAAGGGGGCCTAAATTTTCCTCACCATAGTATAAGGTGGTGGGTAGAAACTCCTCTGAGGTGTATGGGGATCCCTGAAAATTTTGTTGTGCAGCGGTCAGTTTCTGTTCTGCATCCTGGATAGGTCCTAAAACAGCATTCAATTGCCCTACCGCGTTATATCCGGCATTTCCGGATGAAGAATAGTTGGCAATTTGTCCTGTGGCCTGTGCTTCCAAATCACCAATGGCTACCGCAATTACAATTAAAAAAAGAATTCTTCTCATCGTTAAAACTTTAACTGCGAAACTAGCTTATTTCATTGAATAAATCTTTGATTTAAAGTTAACATGTTTACAATTTTTGTTGCATTTCTATAATTAAGACCAATTCATAACTGTAAAATGGGAAACGGCCTCTTAGAAAGGGCTATTTATGAAGTTCATAAAGGGCTAAAGGCCCATCATTTTGCGCAGCTAGAAGTAAAATGTTCTTTTTATTATTGAGAATCGTAAGGTCCTTTACATTTCCATCTAGCAGAATACCGGATTTTTCCCAACTTAATGTGCGGTAACTATTTTTTCCATTGGAGAGCAGTACTAATCCGGAGATGGCATCTAATCGAGGGGTTTCCACCTCGGTGTTATAAATATTACCTGCTACGATGGCGTCCTCTAAACCATCCCCGTTTACATCCAGGAAGACGCTTTCCATAATTGGAAAAAATTGAGCTGTATTAGGGAGGGGTGAGACCTCAAATTGACCTTTCCCTTTATTGAGTAAAAGTACGGATCGGAACTCGGTCACTTCAGCCTGATAGGCAGATAATAACTTGTCGCCATAGATATCCACGAGTTTAGCATTAGCAAATTCCGAATAGGTTTCAAACTTTTGTTGGATAAATGGCATTTGTTGTGAAGAACATTCCCTACCCCGAACAGGAACATATTCCCCTTGATATTTCTTGCTTAATACAATATCAGGGGTTCCGTTATCGTCAAAATCATTCGCATACACCCTAAAGGGTTTTTCACTGCTGGCGCTAAACTTTATATTGCTACCAACATTACCTACAAGGTAGTCCGGGAGGCCGTCGTTGTTAACATCTGTTTCTGTTACGGAATACCACCAACCTTTTTTAGCTAAAGGACTACTTTGTTCAACCGAGTTACGGAAAACCCCCTGCTCGTTCTTAAAGACACCAATCTCGGTCCATTCACCAACAGCAATGAAATCCTGCCACCCATCGCCGTTAAAATCTGTAACCACCAAGCTATTTATAATTCCAAAAGTGCGAAGTTCCGGGGCTACGGAATCGGTGACGTCCACGAGTTTTCCCGATTGATTTTCGTAGATGATCGAAGGGGAATGCACAGGATAATTTTGAGGAACGACCCTGTTCCCTACCATAATATCCATGTCCCCATCTTTGTCAAAATCTATCGCAATAACGGCTTTTCCACTGTTTGTGTTCCCATCCAAAGCTTCAACCTGCTTCCGCTGTAAGTTGCCCTTCCCGTCGTTTACGTACAACCTGTCGGCATAGTACGAAGAGTATTGTGCAAATGCATTACCTCCACTAACCACATATAGATCCAAATCTCCGTCATTTTCATAGTCAAAAGCCACTGCTTCCATATCTTCGAAACTTCGATCGATTTCCAATGCTTCCTGCACCTTTTTAACGTAGCTCCCTTTCTCAGTTTGTATGAATAATGCGCCTGCCTGTCCGGATGCACCTCCTACAAAAAAGTCTTCTAGGGTATCACCATTAAAATCACCTTTGGTAATAAAGGGGCCAAGCGTTGATTGTTTGTAGGGAAGTAAAATTTCCCTTTCAAAGTCATCGTAGGGGTTTTCCTGATGCGCATATGCTATTCCTAAAGCAGTAGCATCTTCTTTTACAAAATGTGGTTTTAGAGTATCTTTAGATTCTTCTGTGCCAGGTACCGCATTTTTTTCGTACGCCAAAACGGTAGTATTTGTTTCGATATCTTTGAGTACCTGCGTCCCCCCATTAGGCCATTTTATCATAAGACTATCTACCTTGTCCAGTGCTCCCAGGCCAAAATGGGCAACATTTTCATGAGAGGAGCGATAGCCCCGAACCCTACGGGTTTCTATGAACTGGATATGCTCTTGCGCATACAAAGTAACCCTGGGAAATGCCTCGGAAAGTGTCCCGATCGCTTTTACTTTTAGGTAATTGCCACCGTTTTGTTCCATGGTTAGGTTTTGGTATAGAAAACAGTTTTCGTCCATATTATTTACAACGAGGTCCAGATCGCCGTCGTTATCCAGATCACCTATAGCAGCACCGTTACTAAAGGAATTATCTGCTAATCCCCAACTGTGGGCGTGATCATTAAATTCCAGATTTCCGTTGTTCTCATACAGAATATTGGGGAGTTTTTCGGAAGGCATTTCTTCGTAAAGTCTTTTCTTCACCTCCAGGGGTACATTGTTTTTGTATTTTACCTTGGCTTCGAACACCTTTCTTTGCAAGTCATTATCCAGGGCATACCTTCGATATCCATTTGTGATGTAAATGTCCTTGTCCTGGTCATGATCAAAATCGGACATCAGCACGGACCAACTCCAATCTGTATTGGCCACCTTCGCCCCCTGCGCGATATTTGAAAACTTATTAAATCCCGTATTCAATTGAAGTGAATTAAACATGTATTGATGATGAAAATTTGCCTTGTTGACGAGATAGTCAAATCGCTTGGTGTTCATTGAAGCCATAAGCGTTTTGGACCGTACATGATCGTTGGAAGCCATATCCAGGACAAAAATATCTTGTAAGGCGTCATTGTTAAGATCGGCAATGTCCATTCCCATCCCGTAGAAGGAAATCTGATTGGTGTAGGCTTTTATTTGGTCCGAGAATGTACCATCCTGATTGTTCACAAATAAAGCGTCCGGAATATAATAGTCACTGGCAACATAGATATCCAGCCAACCATCTTCATTAATATCTGAAACGGACAAGCCTAATCCGAATATAGGACGTTCCAGACCAGCTATTTCAGTAACATCTTTGAATTTCCCATTATCATTTCTGTAAAGGTGAGAAGAATTGAAATATTGTGTTTCTTCATTTTGCCCAGCCAGTTGAAAAAGTTGTATTGGGTCTACACCGTAATATTCGTTTTCGTTCATTACCAGGCAGTCCAAATCGCCATCTTTGTCATAGTCAAAAAAGACAGACTGGGTACTTATCCCCATATCATCTAAACCATAGTCCTGGGCCTTTTCCAAAAAGGTACCGTCCTGTTGATTGACGAAAAGTAAATTTTTACGTTGTAATCTTTGGTTTGGCCCTCCCTGGGATACATAAATATCCATCCAACCATCCGAATTAATATCCACGAATGTGACCCCATTGGCCCATATTTTTCCATTGTTGATATTGGCTTCTTCGGAGACCTCTTCAAAAAGCATATTGCCCTGATTAAAAAAGAGGGTATTCGGCACTTGATTTCCGCAAAAAAAGATATCCAAAAGACCGTCATTGTTGAGGTCTTCTACTCCAACACCCGCGCCATTATAAAAATAATCGTAGTTAAAGAGGTTCTCCAGAGAAGCAATATTTTCCGTAAGGGTATTACTGAAGACCAATTGTGTTTCTTCGGAGGGTAGTTGCTTGAAAACCTGATGGTTTTCAGATGGATCATTTTGATGCGCCGGAGTGTTTTTATTCGTACAAAAAATGAATACAAAAGAGGGCAATAAAATCAGCAAAATGTTTGCTCGCATAGGCTAAGGTACTAGTTGAAAAATAGGAACTTACCGTATATCCTAATTTACAAATGCAGAAGTAAAAGTAATGTAAAAAAGTAAATGGCGGAATGTAACAAAAAAGGCCCAAACTACGTTTGCGCCTTTTTTGCTAATTAATAAAATGACATTATAAATTGTTCGGACAGAAGTCCAAAAGCTCAGTATCAACTGGCGGATCTGGGCCTTCATCTGAAACCATATTGCCATTGGCTGAGGTAATGGTGAACAAAACTTCTCCATCAAAATCTCCGGAAGTATAGGTAATCGAAATAGTCTGCGTGCCATCCGGTACTTCAAATGTAAAGTCTTGTACAGATTCATCAAAAGGTCGTGTACCATCATCTACATTGGCAATGGTAATTTCATCAGTTCCATCCAATAGTATAACAAGTTCACCACCGTTCCAACCGTCACCAAATGTATCCGTAGTATTCACCGACCAGGTTCCTGCTGTTGGTACCGACGGAGCACAAACGATGTTTACATTGTAACGGAAAGGAGAACTAAAAAAGGCTCCGGTTAAGGTTCCTGAATTTTGAGCTAAAGAAAACCTTCTTCCGTCGGTCAGTACTAATTCGAAGCGAACCGTAAACCGATCCCCGCCAAAAATCTGATCTCCGGTAACTCCTAATGTTTGTTGCAAGGTTTCTGCGCTAACGGTGTACTCTGTTCTCGGAAGGCCAAACTCACCAGGGCTGAAGGCCGAGGAAGGAATAGTTTCCAGCATTACTTCGTCCCGGTCATTATCCGTTCCGCCTTCAGTTTCATCTTCAAAGGCCACAAAAACCTCTACAGAAGAAAGTAGTGCACCATCTTCTTGATCCTGGGCTTCCAGGGTTACTGTAAAATTACCACCAAGTACAGTACTTGTGGCTACATCGTACAATATCTCACTCTCCGCTATAGAAACGGTACGTAAAACAGCACCTCGTTGTTCGTTATCGATGATGTCATCAAATGTCTTATCGGCGTCTGCACAGCCTATGAACAAAAGGGTAGTCACCGCCAGCAGACTTGGAATATATTGAGTTATATACTTTTTCATTTTAAACGATTTTATTAGTTAGCTGGTGGGAATGTTGGACTTGGAGGATTAGTATCCCAGAATACCTGATCCGTTAATTCTGTACCCGGTCTTTGTGACAAATTAGGGTTGTTGATCACCTCATTTTGAGGGAACAGATAGGTGCGTGGAAAAGGTCCTGGATCCGGTTCCCAATTGGGGACCACCGTAGTAGGATATCCTGTCTTCCTGTAATAATTCCAGGATTCAGTTGCGCCACCATAAAGGGTGGTAAAGTACTGCTCTGCAAAGATATTTTCCTTATCATCCCCAGTAGCCGCATTAAAGGCCGCAACAATTCCATCGATGTAGGCCGTTACTTCCATCGCTGTAGGCTCAAACGAGGTATCTGCCGAACCATCCAAAGCGGCAAAAGTCTGTACCTTTGCGATGGATTTTTCCAATCCAGCTTGTAGTGCAGCAGCTTTATCTGCATCCGAAGTAGCCATTTCCCCAATCCAGAAATCGATATAACTGGCTAGAATAATAGGCTCTATTCCGGCACCACCACCACCTAGTCCTAAACCAACTCCAGGCGCTTGCCCGGTTTCGTCGTCAAACTCGCTGTCGTCAAAAAGTCCGCCTGCCGGATACACGCCAACAGCGGTTCTAAGGAAACTATCCGGTGGGCCGCCTTCATCGTTACCATGAGTTCTTCCCCAGTAACCGTTATCAACGCTGCAGTAAATATCAAACCCACCATCGATAAAATGTTGTGGAACTTGTGCCAAGGAACAAGCGAGGTTCTCTTCATCCGGATCTACCGGCATTCCATTAACATCTAAAGCACCTGGCGTACCATTGGCCTGTCGGTAAAAATAATACCGGATCCTTGGGTCGTTATTTTGAAGCATCAAATCCATCAGCCAGTTAGACTGGTAGATATTGGCCCCTGAAGGTGTGTAATCATCTTCATAATCCGGATGCCTGTCATCCGGCTGTAATTCACTGGTACCATACTGTACCTGAAAATCATCCTCTGTATCCGTAATGTAGTCGCCACCAGCAATAATTGCATTAAAAGCAGCAGCATTTCCTGTATTCTTATAGGACCTAAGGCGGATAGAATTAATAAGCTTGATCCAATTTTCGGAATCTGCTCCATAAAAGAGGTCCTGTGCCCCTTGATCCGGAGGATCTGCACTAAAGAGGGCTTCGGCCTCTGAAAGCAAACCAAAAGCCGCATCATATACTACTTCACCACTATCCAGCATGGGTGCAGGGAATTCCACTGCATTCCCCGCCTGGGTGAACATAGCTTGTCCTAAAAAGTCGACCAACTGGAAGAGCGAATAAGCATATAATGTTTTGCCCACTGCAATGTGAAAAGAGAAATCGGTATCGCTTTCCGCATCAATGGTTTCCAGCGCCTGAAGGTTAGTAAGTATGCCCACAGGTACGGTCTCCGTATCTCCTATCACCCCTGTTTCACTACTGTATACCCGCGCCCAGGTGAAGTTCAGTTCATCCCCTGGTAAATTGTTAAAATAGTTTCTCGCCAAGGCTCCACCGAAATAATCGATACGTGTCAGCTCTGCAGCTTCATCACTTAAAAAGCGCTGGTTATCGGCAAAGGCCAATTGAATCGAATTGAGCAACAGGTTAGGATCCGCCTGATCTGCTGCCAGGTCATTGGGACTCACCCTTAAGTCCAGCTCGGTTGTTTCGCAGCCGGTGAAGAGCATCCCCGTTGCGAAGACCATCAAAATATATTTCATATAATTTTTCATAATCAGTATCATTAACAATTTTTAATTAGAAGGAAGCTCTTAAGGTGAAACCATATCTTCTGGAGCTGGGACCGTTAATAAAGTCAAACCCTCTACCGTTACCAATACCTACCCCTTGTACGTTAGGGTCAAAATTGGCCCCATCCGGTGTATTGTATGCATCAAACCAAAGGTTAAACCCTTGTGCCGTTATCGATAAACTTCCAAAAGGTGTTTTTTCCAACCACTTGGAAGGGAAGGTATACCCTAAGGAAATCTCTTGTAAACGAATCACAGAGGCATCATAGATCCTGGTCTCTGTGGGTCCGAACAATAAGTTTGTAAAGTAATACGTAGAGTTATTGATCTGTGTTCTATTTGGTTCTCCTGTAGCCTGGCTTACCCCTGGAAGGATAAAGGTGTTCAAACGGTCTACGGTTTCAACAATTAGTCCTCTTCCTAAAAGTACTGCAACAGTACTAGATAATATATCTCCACCTTTTACATGGTTGACCTGGAAGCCTAAGTTCCAGTTCTTGTAGCGCAACGTATTGATAAAGTTCATCGTATAATCCGGAATGGCGTCTCCAACAATTGGAATACTTCCATCAGGAAGCTGCTCTATCTCAACAAAGTTTCCTGCAGAGTTGATCAACGCATTACCATTCTCATCCCGCGCTATAGCCGTACCTACAATTGTACCGAGAGATTCCCCTTCTATGGCGGCGTTTGAACCTCTATCAAGGCCCAGACCTTCCGCAAGGGATCCCGCATAGGCAATAAAGTCCTCATCTTGTTGGGTAACGGTCTCGTTATTTGTGAAGAAATTTACTCTGGAATTCCAGGAAAAGTTTTCTCCATTAAAGATATCTATTCCCAGATCTGCTTCAAATCCTTCATTTTCAATCTCCCCGATATTGCTTTGTGTTTGCGTAAATCCTGTAGAAGGTGGAAGCGGTTGATCTACGATCAAATCATTGGTTACCCGGTTAAAGTAGGTAACATCCAAGGAGATCCTATTCTTCCAAAGTCGTGTCTCAAACCCAAACTCCAACTCTTCCAAAAGCTCTGGCTTCAAATCTGGGTTAGCACGGAAACCGTCGATCTGATTGGTAGTAACCGAACCGCCGGAGGGATCGGTAAATCGAAGGATATTTTGCTGTACCACATTCACGGTAGGAAACCCTGTTGGGAAGGTAGCCGAAGTACCATAACTGGCCCGTACTTTTAAGAAATTAATCCCATTTTCAGAGCGAAGCTCTGTAAAAGCATTGGTAGGTAGGAAGGACACACTCACCCCAGGATACGTCTTGTTATTATTCTCTGTAGTCAGGTTAGATACCCAATCCGTTCTTGCCGATACATTCAAGAAAAGATAGTCGTCATAATCCAAAGTGGCCTGCCCTAGGATACCTACAATATTTCGTTTCTGGCTGAACTGAATAGGAGACTGATTTTCAAAGTTGAAATGTCTTTTAATACCAAAAACGATCTGCCCGGTACTGGCCACCCCACTTTGATCAAAAGAATCCTGCCGTGCTGTAGCACCAGCGGTAAAGGTAAGGCCCAATTTCTCTGAGATATCGTAGTTTCCATTTACACTAAAGAAATGATCCCAAATGGTATTGTTGTTGTCATAGGTATCGAAAAAACCAAAAATAGCAGAGTTAAATTCTACTCCTCCTCGGTTAGAACCATTAATATTACGTTCGTTGTAGAAATCCAAACCGGTTCTCCAGGTCAGATTCAAGTTATCGTTCAACTGATAACCCAAAGAGACATTCCAGTTAAAACGGTTGGTCAACTGGCGGTAGGTCACATTTTGCGCCGTCCAACGTGGATTAATAATATCGTTACCATCCCGATAATACACACTAGAACCATCTATT
The DNA here is from genome assembly GCA_038750505.1 of Bacteroidota bacterium. Classification (GTDB taxonomy): domain Bacteria; phylum Bacteroidota; class Bacteroidia; order Flavobacteriales; family Flavobacteriaceae; genus Croceivirga. The sequence continues at coordinate 58,319 of JBCDHD010000006.1, forward strand.
GGGTTTTCGAAAGGTAGCCCTATCAAGTCCACACTCCTTGGGGTAAACAATACGTTACCATACACGGAAAGACCATCTGTTCCATTACCCCTACTGGAAGCAATAGGTGGGGTGCGGTAGTCGGTTCTGGCATAGTTCATGGTACCAGTTACCGTAAATTTATTAGAGAGTTGTGATCTACCTCCCACAGAAACGTTGGTCCTGTTCAAAGAGTTCCCCGGAGTAAATCCTTCATCATCCAAGTAACCTACGTTTACATTATAACTGGTGTTACCATCTGTTGTAGATCCGGCAATGTTAATGGAAGTGTTAGTTACGGAACCTGGCTTAAAAAAGCGTTCTACAGAATTATAAGGGCGCCACTCATAACGTGCATCCTGGAATTCCGGAAAGGCAGCTCTCGTCGCTGCAACAGAGGTAGAGGAATAGGGATGCTCTAAGGTCCCTTGATCATCGATAGCGGTTTGTCGTCCCCATCCAGATACGCCTTCGCGGTTAAAACTTGGTCCCCAGTTAGAGAAGAACCATCCGAAGTTCTGGTCAAAACCATTACCAAATTCATCCTGGTAATCGGGTAGTGAAGCATATTCATTGGTAAAGAAAGACTGGCTTACCGTAATTTCGGTCTTCTTGGGTCCCCCTTGTCCGGCGGCACCTGCTTTGGTTGTGATTAGGATCACCCCATTCTTTCCCTGAGTACCATATAGTGTAGCTGCAGCCAAACCTTTTAGTACTTCAACACTTGCAATATTGTTAGGGTCCAGATCCAAGAAACGCGACCCCTGAGTTGCCCCCGAGACGAATCCATCGTCATTATCCCCACTTCGTTCAGTGTTGGTATCATTACTAAATGGAATACCATCTACAATAAATAACGCCTGGTTACTTCCGCTAAAGGAACTCAATCCCCGGATAGTAACGTTAGTTGCAGAACCGGATGCACCACCTGCGGAGGTGATCTGTACCCCTGCGGCCTTTCCGGCTAGCACACGAGCAACATCTCCTTCGGTTCTGTTTTCAAGTTGATCGGAACCCACGGAAGTTACAGCATATCCCAGTGCTTTCTTTTCCCTTTTGATCCCCTGAGCGGTTACCACTACTTCTTCCAAAGCCTGGGCATCTTCTTCCATTTGAACACTAATGGTGTCGCCAGCACCAACCGTTCGTCTCACATCCTTTTGTCCAATATAGGAAAACAAGAGGGTCTGCCCCTCACTGGCCTGGATGGCGTAATTTCCATCAAAGTCAGTTTGTGTACCTGTGGAAGTTCCTTCCACGACAATGTTCACCCCAGGCAGCGGAAGTCCATCCGCATCTGTAACTGTACCTGAAATGGTCTTGTCTTGCGCAAAAGAAATGTGCACAATTAGCGCCATGAATAGCGCTAAGATTCCATTTAGTTTTGTTCTCATTTTAAAATTATTTGAATTAGCTAATCGCTAAAATCATAAATTCATGTTAATAATGCAAAATAAATTCACTAAAATTTCACAGTTATCAAAGAATATTGACCAAATGTCAATAATCCTTAGATATATTGCAATGAAGCTAATTTAGAGGTGTTTCTTTGATCAAATTGATAAATATGAACACTTTAAAATCTTGCTAAAAAATAATTTTTCCTGATACATGTCATTAAGTAAATTTTAACATCCATAAAATATCGTCTACTGTTCCCATTGTTTAGGACCGCAGCAACGCTTTTTGCTCAGAGTGAAGGAGGTGTTTTTACAGAGCAACATTTGGCTTTTCTTGGAACATGGTTAGGATGTACTGGGAACGTCACCATCGCACCCTATTGGTTTTAGGATTTGCGAAACAAAATAGCAAAATTGAGAGTAGACCGTAATTTACGATCATAAGCTACTCGGGGTTTAGTCTATCTGGAATGATATCTTAAAAAAGGGGTTATATATAATAGGTATACCCCTTATAGTGAATGTAGGTTACGCTACGATGAGGTTAAGTATGAAGTTGCGTTAATGAACTACGGTTGAAGCATTACATAAAGACGGCGCGATACCCTCTGCGATTCGTAGGGAAGTGTATTTTTATCTCAACCGCCAGAAAAAGGGAGGGATAGGTATATGAGGAGGTATTTGATCACCTTGTTTTGGGCAAGCTGTATACCTTATTATATAATACACTAAAAAGTTTGAAGAAGGACCACCGGCAAAGCCTTTTTTGCAAATCGCGTTTCCACAGCGATTCGCAGACGATAACAACTGTTATTTAAGTTTCGGTACGAACTACCCCATCCTTCCTAAGTTAACTAAAAAAGCACTGCTACACGTCACAAGCGGACGCATCGTATCAGTTTTTGAAAACAAATCAGATTTCCTTTAAAATAGTAGAAACATCAAGCATGCCAAGGCATTTGTTGATGGTTTATCGTACGCTTTTGCTGTTGTGAGGATAGCGTTTGAGGGTTAAGATCTTACGGCAAGAGCGTACGTTGCATCCTAAAAGGTAAAACCCCGCTTTAGAGGACTTTCTTTTTAAGTCATAAAAACCGCTTAGAAAAATAATAGAAACGGCGTTTGAATTATTCTGAAATATCACTACATTTGCAGCCCTCAAAATGAGGGTTTTTTGATTTTAACAGTATAAGTTAATGCCAACAATTTCACAATTAGTAAGAAAAGGAAGGGTCACAATTACCAAGAAGAGTAAATCGGCTGCTTTGGATTCTTGCCCGCAACGACGTGGAGTTTGTACACGTGTGTACACCACTACCCCTAAAAAGCCGAATTCAGCGATGCGTAAAGTAGCGCGGGTGAGGTTGACCAATGGGAAAGAGGTGAACGCGTATATTCCAGGTGAAGGGCACAACCTCCAAGAGCACTCGATAGTATTGGTAAGAGGTGGAAGGGTAAAAGATTTGCCTGGTGTGCGGTACCATATTGTTCGTGGTGCCTTAGATACTGCTGGAGTAGCCGGAAGGACGCAGCGGAGGTCAAAATATGGAGCAAAACGCCCTAAAAAGTAATTTGATAGCAGGAAGCGATGAGAAAAAGACAGGCAAAGAAAAGGCCATTGTTACCGGATCCGAGGTTTAATGATCAGTTGGTAACACGTTTTGTGAACATGATGATGTGGGACGGAAAAAAATCCGTAGCCTACAAGATTTTTTATGACGCTATTGATATTGTAGATCAGAAAAAGACGGATGATGAAAAGTCCGCTTTAGAAATCTGGAAAGATGCGTTATCTAATGTAATGCCCCATGTTGAGGTGCGGAGTAGAAGAGTTGGAGGTGCTACATTTCAAATTCCCATGCAGATTCGTCCGGATCGTAAAATATCGACAGCGATGAAGTGGTTGATAAGTTACGCCCGAAAGCGAAATGAGAAATCTATGGCACAAAAATTGGCAGCTGAGGTTTTGGCAGCGGCGAAGGAAGAAGGCGCAGCAGTAAAAAAACGAGTTGATACGCACAAGATGGCAGAAGCCAATAAAGCATTTTCCCATTTCAGATTTTAATTGAGTAATGGCAAGAGATTTAAAATATACTAGGAATATTGGTATTGCGGCCCACATTGATGCGGGGAAGACAACTACTACGGAACGTATTCTTTTTTACACAGGTGTAAGTCACAAGATCGGTGAAGTACATGACGGTGCCGCCACCATGGACTGGATGGAACAAGAACAAGAGCGCGGAATTACGATTACCTCTGCTGCTACCACTTGTACCTGGAATTTTCCAACAGAAAACGGACAGCCTACAACGGATGCTAAACCCTACCATTTTAATATCATTGATACTCCAGGACACGTGGATTTTACGGTTGAAGTGAACCGATCCCTGCGGGTGTTAGATGGTTTGGTATTCTTGTTTAGTGCCGTAGACGGGGTTGAACCGCAGTCAGAAACCAACTGGCGTTTAGCGGATAACTACAAAGTGCCACGAATGGGCTTTGTGAACAAAATGGACCGACAAGGGTCTAATTTCCTCAACGTTTGCAATCAGGTCAAGGAAATGTTGAAATCCAATGCGGTGCCAATTGTATTGCCAATTGGTGAAGAAGCGGATTTTAAAGGTATTGTAGACCTCGTCAAGAACAGGGCTATTGTATGGCACGACGAAAACTTTGGATCCACTTTTGACGTAGTGGATATTCCTGCCGAAATGGAAGAAGAAGTAAAAGAATATCGTGCGGTATTGATTGAAGCGGTTGCTGAATATGACGAGAATCTGATGGAAAAATTCTTTGAAGATGAAGATTCCATTACAGAGGACGAGATTCATGCTGCTTTAAGAGCTGCTGTCATGGACATGAGTATCATTCCGATGGTGTGTGGTTCTGCTTTTAAAAATAAAGGCGTGCAATTTCTTCTAGATGCCGTGTGTCGTTATTTGCCGTCCCCGCTGGATAAAGAAGCCATTGTGGGGGAAGATCCAAGATCTGGAAATGAAGTGTCCAGAAAACCGGATACCAAAGAGCCTTTCGCGGCTTTAGCTTTCAAGATTGCTACAGACCCTTTTGTAGGAAGATTAGCCTTCTTTAGAGCGTATTCAGGAAAATTAGATGCCGGGTCCTATGTGCTTAACAATAGATCCGGGAATAAAGAACGAATCTCCAGAATCTATCAGATGCATTCCAATAAGCAGAATGCCATAGAGAGTATCTCTGCTGGAGACATTGGAGCTGCTGTAGGTTTTAAAGATATTAAGACGGGGGATACACTTTCTGATGAGAAGAATCCCATCGTTTTGGAAAGTATGGTGTTTCCTGACCCGGTAATTGGTATTGCCGTAGAGCCAAAAACCAAAGCAGATGTCGATAAACTTGGCATGTCGTTGGCAAAACTTGCAGAAGAAGATCCAACTTTTCAGGTAAAGACAGATGAAGCTTCCGGGCAAACTATTATCTCCGGAATGGGGGAACTGCATTTAGATATTATTGTAGACCGTTTGCGAAGAGAGTTCAAGGTCGAAGTAAACCAGGGACAGCCTCAAGTGGAATACAAAGAGGCGCTAACGGCTAAGGCAGACCACAGAGAAGTGTACAAGAAACAAACCGGGGGTCGAGGTAAATTTGCAGATATTGTATTTACTATGGAACCTGCAGAAGAAGGGAAAGCCGGATTGGAGTTTGTGAATATGATCAAGGGAGGTAATGTTCCCAAAGAATATATCCCTTCTGTAGAGAAAGGATTCAAACAGGCTATGCAAAATGGACCTTTGGCCGGGTTTGAGATGGATAGTATGAAGATTACCCTTAAAGATGGGTCGTTCCACCCTGTGGATTCCGATTCACTATCTTTTGAGTTGGCTGCAAAACTGGGATATAAGGAAGCAGCAAGAGCGGCAAAGGCGGTTTTGATGGAACCTATTATGAAGTTGGAGGTATTGACCCCGGAAGAAAATATGGGGGATATTGTTGGAGATTTGAATAGGAGAAGGGGGCAAGTAAATAATATGGATGATAGAGCTGGTTCTAAAGTTATCAAAGCAGAAGTACCGCTTTCAGAGATGTTCGGTTATGTAACGGCCTTGCGTACCTTGAGTTCGGGGCGAGCCACCTCAACCATGGAATTCTCCCATTATGCGGAAACTCCCGGAAATATTGCGGAGGAAGTGATTAAAACTGCTAAAGGAGTAACGGTTTAATTTTCAGAAGATGAGTCAAAAAATTAGAATAAAGCTAAAATCTTACGATCATAATTTGGTAGACAAATCCGCTGAAAAGATTGTAAAGACAGTGAAAACTACGGGTGCAGTGGTAACGGGCCCTATCCCTTTGCCAACCCATAAAAAGATCTTTACGGTATTGCGGTCGCCACATGTGAACAAGAAATCAAGGGAGCAATTCCAGCTAAGTTCATACAAGCGATTGTTGGATATTTATAGTTCCTCATCCAAAACTATTGACGCTTTAATGAAATTAGAGTTGCCAAGTGGTGTGGAAGTCGAAATAAAAGTGTAAATTTGCACGCCCTTAGCAAATAGGGGTACACATGTCCTGAGCTGCGTGCGAAGGAAAAACGGGAGAAAAGAAAAAAATCTGGGTCACAGAAAACGTTCTTTGACCCAATTTTTTTGCCGGTAATTTGGCAAGCAAAAAATAGAAATAAGTAATACTAATTAAATATGTCTGGGTTAATAGGTAGAAAAATCGGCATGACCAGCATCTTTGACGAAAAAGGGAAAAATATTCCTTGCACCGTTATTGAAGCAGGACCATGTGTGGTTACCCAAGTCAGAACCGAGGAGGTCGACGGGTACAGTGCCCTTCAACTTGGTTTCGATGACAAGGCAGAAAAACGCACTTCCAAGGCCGAACAAGGTCATTTCAAGAAAGCAGGTGCCTCGCCGAAGAAAAAAGTCGTTGAATTCAGGGATTTTGAAGGAGAATACAAATTAGGAGATACTATTGGAGTGGATCTGTTTGTTGAAGGAGAATTTGTTGATGTAGTTGGGACGTCCAAGGGAAAGGGCTTCCAGGGAGTAGTAAAACGTCATGGATTTAGCGGTGTTGGTCAATCTACTCACGGGCAACACAACCGACTTCGTGCTCCTGGCTCAATAGGTGCAGCTTCTACACCGTCCAGGGTTTTTAAAGGACTTCGAATGGCAGGTAGAATGGGTGGTGAACGCGTTACCGTTCAAAATCTACGCGTGTTAAAAATCGTTCCTGAAAAGAATCTCATCGTAGTGAAAGGAGCAGTTCCTGGCCACAAAAACGCGTACGTAACCGTAGAAAAGTAAGGGCATGAAAGTAGCAGTATTGGATGTTAAAGGAAAAGATACGGGAAGAAAAGTAGAGCTTTCCGATGATGTTTTTGGGATTGAGCCTAATGAGCATGCTATCTATTTAGATGTAAAGCAGTATTTGGCCAATCGAAGACAAGGAACACATAAGGCTAAGGAACGTGCTGAAATTGTAGGTAGTACTCGAAAGCTGAAAAAGCAAAAGGGTACTGGTACGGCAAGGGCCGGTAGTATCAAGTCTCCGGTATTCAGAGGTGGTGGTCGAATTTTTGGGCCTAGACCCAGAAGCTATTCGCAAAAGCTAAATAAGAATGTGAAACGCCTGGCAAGAAAATCGGCATTGAGCTTAAAATCTAAAGATAAGTCGTTGATGGTGGTAGAAAACTTCAGTTTCGAAGCACCTAAGACCAAAGATTTTATAGCTTTTCTAAGTTCTCTTGGCATAGCAGATCACAAATCTTTAGTGGTTTTGGGGGGGAACAATACGAATGTGTACTTGTCTTCCCGGAACCTAACGCAATCGGAGGTAGTAACCAGTGATGAGTTAAGTACATACAAAATTTTGAATGCTAAGCGCTTGGTCTTGATGGAAGATGCAGTAGAAGGAATTCAAGCCAATTTGATAAAATAGGGAAATGAGTGTGTTGATCAGACCAATAATTACGGAAAAAATGACCGCGGATAGCGAGTTGTTCAACCGATATGGCTTCTATGTAGATCCGAAAGCCAATAAATTGCAAATCAAGGAAGCTGTGGAAAATACCTATGGCGTCTCGGTGGAGAAGGTAAGAACCATGAATTATGGTCCGACTCGTAAGACGAGATACACAAAAACCGGGATTCAGCACGGTAAAACCAATGCAATGAAGAAGGCCATAGTGGATGTTGCAGAAGGTGATATTATTGATTTTTATAGTAATCTGTAAGAAAGAGCAATGGCAGTTAGAAAATTAAAACCTATAACTCCAGGACAGCGTTTTAGAGTAGTAAACGGATTTGATGCGCTTACTTCGGACAAGCCTGAGAAAAGCTTGCTTGCTCCGTTAAAGAGGTCTGGAGGAAGGAACAGTCAAGGGAAAATGACCATGCGCTATCGTGGTGGAGGTCACAAGAGAAGATATCGTGTTATTGATTTCAAACGGGATAAATTTGGTGTTGAGGCAGAAATAAAATCAATCCAGTACGATCCTAACAGGACCGCTTTTATCGCCTTGTTGGAATATAAGGATGGAGAGAAGCGCTATGTTATTGCTCAAAATGGTCTACAGGTGGGTCAGAAAGTTGTTTCTGGAGAGAAGACCGCACCGGAAATTGGTAACGCCATGCAATTGGCGGAAATCCCTTTGGGGACTATCATTTCGTGTATCGAATTACGACCCGGACAGGGTGCCACCATTGCAAGAAGTGCAGGTACATTCGCCCAATTGATGGCAAAGGATGGCAAATTCGTAACCATTAAATTACCTTCTGGGGAAACCCGTTTGGTTTTGGCCGGTTGTATGGCTACAATTGGAGCTGTTTCAAATTCCGATCATCAGCTTATTGTTTCTGGTAAAGCAGGAAGAAGTCGTTGGTTGGGCAGAAGACCTAGAACAAGACCAGTAGCGATGAACCCGGTGGATCACCCAATGGGTGGTGGTGAAGGACGAGCTTCGGGAGGACATCCGCGTTCTCGCAAAGGCTTACCCGCCAAAGGGTACAGAACTCGTTCCTTGACCAAGGATAGCAACAGATATATTATAGAACGAAGAAAGAAATAAAAGGACATGGCACGTTCACTCAAAAAAGGACCCTTCGTCCATCATAGTTTAGAGAAAAAGGTTCAGTCGAATATATCGTCCGGTAAAAAGGCGGTTATCAAAACCTGGTCTCGAGCTTCTATGATAACTCCGGATTTTGTAGGGCAAACCATCGCTGTACACAATGGGAAACAATTTGTACCGGTGTATATCACTGAAAATATGGTAGGGCATAAGCTAGGAGAATTTTCACCAACCCGGTCGTTTCGGGGTCACGCAGGCGCTAAAAACAAAGGTAAAAAGTAAGCTATGGGAGTGCGAAAGAGACAAATGGCGGAGCGCATTAAAACGGAAAAGAAGGACATCGCTTTTGCGAAACTAAACGATTGTCCTACTTCTCCAAGGAAGATGCGTTTGGTTGCGGATTTAATCCGGGGAAAGAAGATAGAAATGGCACTGGCTATTTTGAGGTTCAACCAAAAAGAAGCTTCAAAACGATTGGAAAAATTATTGCTTTCCGCAATTGCCAATTGGGAGGCGAAGAACGAGGACGGAAATGTGGAGGATGCTGATCTCTATATAAAGGAGATCCGGGTAGACAGTGGCACCATGTTAAAACGTTTGCGCCCTGCACCTCAAGGACGTGCACATAGAATTAGAAAGCGATCCAATCATGTAACCTTGGTATTGGGTGCTCATAACACGATAACAACAGAAACAACGGCATAGATATATGGGACAAAAGACAAATCCAATAGGGAATCGTCTGGGAATTATCAGAGGATGGGAGTCCAACTGGTACGGCGGAACTGATTATGGCGATAAATTGGCGGAGGATGATAAGATACGCAAGTATATTCATGCCCGTTTGGCAAAAGCCAGCGTTTCTCGTGTAATTATAGAACGAACGCTAAAATTAATTACCATTACAATTACCACGGCCCGGCCCGGTATTATTATTGGTAAAGGTGGGCAGGAAGTTGATAAGCTTAAGGAGGAGTTAAAAAAGATTACCAATAAGGAAGTTCAGATCAATATCCATGAAATTAAGCGACCTGAATTGGATGCTAATTTGGTAGCAGCGAGTATTGCCCGACAAATTGAGAGTAGGATTTCCTATAGACGTGCGATTAAGATGGCCATAGCGGCTGCAATTCGAATGAATGCTGAAGGGATCAAGGTGCAGATTGCAGGAAGATTGAATGGTGCGGAGATGGCCAGGACAGAAACCTACAAGGAGGGAAGAATACCGTTGTCTACTTTCCGAGCCGATGTGGATTATGCCTTGGATGAAGCGCATACCACCTACGGCAGATTGGGCATCAAGGTTTGGATAATGAAAGGCGAAGTTTACGGTAAACGAGAACTTTCTCCATTAGTTGGACTTTCAAAAGGAGGTTCAAAAAGAGGCAAACAAGACGGGTTAAAAAGGCAACGCCGTAGAAAATAAAAGAGATAAAGCGCAGCGAAGATGTTACAGCCAAAAAGAACAAAATATCGTAAAGCCCAGAAGGGAAGAATGAAAGGGATTTCCCAAAGGGGACATCAGCTATCTAACGGAATGTTTGGTATCAAATCCCTGGATTCGCACTTTATTACTTCCCGTCAGATCGAAGCAGCACGTATCGCAGCCACGCGTTATATGAAACGACAAGGGCAGTTGTGGATCAAAATTTTCCCGGATAAGCCTATTACGAAGAAGCCTTTGGAGGTCCGTATGGGTAAAGGAAAGGGAGCTCCTGAGTACTGGGTAGCCGTTGTAAAACCAGGAAGAATTATGTTTGAGGTAGCAGGTGTTCCTCATGACATCGCTAAGGAAGCATTGCGGCTAGCGGCGCAAAAGCTACCCGTTAAAACGAAATTTATAGTTGCCAGGGACTACGCTGGATAAAACGGATAGGAGATGAAACAAGCTGAGATAAAAGAGTTATCGGTTGAAGAACTTCAGCAAAAACTTGCTGATTTGAAGAAAGAATATGCGGATTTGAAGATGGCGCATGCTGTTACGCCCTTGGAAAATCCTTTGCAGATACGAAAGACCAGGAGAACAGTAGCAAGATTGGCAACAGAATTAACTAAAAGGGAACAAGAATAACGAATTGGGCCTTATGGAAGAAAATACAAGAAATTTAAGGAAAGAGAGAATAGGCGTTGTTACCAGTAACAAAATGGAAAAATCCATTGTCGTTTCTGAAGTAAAACGTGTAAAGCACCCCATGTATGGTAAGTTCGTTTTAAAGACCAAAAAGTATGTTGCCCACGACGAAAGTAATGATTGCAATGAGGGAGATACAGTGCGCATCATGGAGACGCGGCCTTTGAGCAAAACCAAATGCTGGAGACTAGTAGAAATTATTGAAAGAGCTAAATAATCATGGTACAACAGGAATCAAGATTAAAGGTGGCGGATAATACAGGTGCAAAAGAAGTACTTACTATCCGCGTACTTGGGGGAACAAAAAGAAGATACGCTTCATTGGGTGACAAAATTGTGGTTACGGTTAAAGAAGCAGCGCCTAACGGTGCTGTTAAAAAAGGAGCAGTTTCCACCGCTGTTGTTGTCCGCACCAAAAAAGAAGTAAGAAGACCTGATGGCTCTTATATACGTTTCGATGATAATGCTTGTGTACTTCTTAATCCGGCCGGAGAGATGCGGGGAACCCGCGTATTTGGCCCTGTAGCCAGAGAACTTCGGGAGAAGCAGTACATGAAAATTGTTTCCTTGGCACCAGAAGTACTTTAATTAAAGAAGAAGAGAGATGAAATTGAAGATAAAATCAGGCGATACGGTTACAGTAATTTCTGGGGATCATAAAGGCTCGGAAGGAAAGGTACTTCGTGTAGATCGCGAAAATAACAAAGCGATCGTTGAGGGCATCAACATGGTGAAGAAACACGAAAAGCCAAGTGCGAACAATCCGCAAGGAGGAATTGTTGAAAAGGAAGCGCCCATTCATATTTCAAATCTATCCTTAATGGAAAATGGCGAAGCGGTTCGTGTGGGTTTTGAATTTAAGGAGGGAAAGAAAGTAAGGGTTTCCAAGAAAACAGGAGAAATAATCTAGTCATGAGTTATATTCCAAGACTGAAAAAAGAATACAAAGAAAGGGTAATGAAGGCCCTTTCCGAAGAATTCGGATACAAGAATATTATGGAGGTTCCCCGGCTACAAAAAATAGTGGTAAGTCGTGGAGTTGGTGCAGCGGTAGCAGACAAAAAGCTGATAGATCACGCTGTGGATGAACTTTCTATGATTACCGGTCAGAAAGCGATAGCAACCCTTTCCAAGAAAGATGTGGCTTCCTTCAAATTACGAAAGGGAATGCCCATAGGTGCCAAAGTAACGCTACGTGGAGAACGGATGTACGAATTCCTTGATCGCCTAATTACTACCGCGCTTCCAAGGGTACGGGATTTCCAGGGTGTAAAAGCTACTGGTTTTGACGGGCGTGGGAACTATAATTTAGGGGTTACTGAGCAAATCATATTCCCTGAAATTAATATCGATAAGATTAACCGGATAAATGGGATGGATATCACATTTGTTACTTCCGCCGATACGGATAAAGAGGCTAAGTCCTTATTAAGTGAATTGGGATTACCTTTTAAAAAGAATTAATATGGCCAAAGAATCAATGAAAGCTCGTGAAAGAAAGCGAGCAAAAATGGTAGCCAAATATGCTGCGAAGCGAAAAGCGCTAAAGGAGGCTGGAGATTATGAAGCGTTGCAAAAGCTTCCCAAAAATGCGTCTCCGGTGCGAATGCGTAACCGCTGTAAACTTACGGGAAGACCAAGAGGGTACATGCGTGATTTTGGGATCTCAAGGGTAACCTTTAGAGAAATGGCAAATCAAGGCCTTATTCCGGGAGTTAAGAAAGCAAGTTGGTAATAATTGAATGCAGAATATAGAATTCAGAATGTTGAATGAAAAACAGATGAAATTCGTAATTCGTAATTCGTAATTCAGAATTAAAAATGGTAACAGATCCAATTTCAGATTATTTAACCCGTATACGGAACGCTAATAGAGCGGGACATAGGGTAGTGAATATTCCCGCTTCCAACTTGAAAAAGGAAATGACTAAGATCCTTTTTGATCAAGGGTATATCCTTAGTTATAAGTTTGAAGATAATTCGGTGCAAGGAATTATTAAGATCGCGCTTAAATACGATCGGATGACCAAAGAGCCGGTAATCAAAAAATTACAACGCGCAAGTAAGCCCGGGTTGAGGAGATATGCCAATTCGCAGGAGTTACCAAGGGTATTAAATGGTTTGGGTATTGCAATTATTTCTACATCGCATGGCGTAATGACTAGTAAGCAAGCCAAGCAAGAGAATGTTGGTGGAGAAGTATTGTGCTACGTATACTAAATAAAAAGTAAAAAAATGTCACGAATAGGAAATAGTCCAATTACAATTCCCGAAGGGGTAACCGTGGAGGTAAAGGACAATACCGTAGTGGTCAAGGGAAAGTTGGGAGAGTTGTCTCAAGAGTTTTCCGAAGTTGAAGTTAAGATGGAAGATGGCATGTTGACCTTAAATCGATCTTCAGACTCAAAAGCGCAAAAAGCCAAGCACGGGCTTTACAGAGCGCTGATCAATAATATGGTGGCAGGCGTATCCCATGGCTGGACCAAGGAACTGGAATTGGTAGGAGTTGGATATCGCGCCAGTAATCAGGGACAAAAACTGGATTTAGCTTTAGGATTTTCGCACAATATCGTAATGGATATTGCTCCTGAGGTTAAGATTGAGACCATTTCCGAAAAGGGGAAAAATCCCAGAGTGAAATTGACTTCTCATGACAAACAACTTGTGGGTGCTGTAGCGGCAAAGATCCGATCATTTAGAAAACCAGAGCCCTACAAAGGAAAAGGAATCAAGTTTGTTGGAGAACAAATTAGAAGAAAAGCAGGTAAATCAGCATAATAGGAGAGCAACATGGGATTATCAAAATATGACAGAAAGACAAGGATTAGAAGACGAATACGAAAGGTTTCCTTTGGTACCGAGTCTCGTCCCCGATTGGCTGTTTTTCGAAGCAACAAGGAAATTTATGCCCAGGTGATTGACGATATAAGCGGGACAACCCTGGCGGCAGCTTCATCCAGAGATAAGGATATCGCAATAAAAGGGACAAAGACTGAAATCGCAAACGCTGTAGGTAAGGCTATTGCTGAAAAAGCAAAAACAGCAGGTATTGAAATTGTTTCTTTTGACAGAGGCGGTAATCTATATCACGGACGAGTAAAATCTTTGGCAGAAGGGGCCAGAGCGGGAGGACTAAAATTCTAAAAGAAGATGTATCAAAAGTATAAGAACGTAGAAACCGTAAAACCAGGCGGTTTAGAATTGAAAGATCGCCTTGTAGGAGTACAACGGGTTACCAAAGTAACGAAAGGTGGACGAGCGTTTGGTTTTTCTGCTATCGTTGTGGTAGGAGATGAGAATGGAGTAGTTGGCCATGGTTTGGGTAAATCCAAGGAAGTTGCTACAGCTATTGCTAAAGCGGTTGAAGATGCAAAAAAGAACTTAATACGTATACCCTTAAACAAAGGAACGCTTCCTCACGAGCAGAAAGGTAAATATGGAGGTGCTAAGGTATTCATTAAACCAGCATCTCAGGGTACCGGTGTTATTGCAGGAGGTGCTGTAAGAGCTGTTTTGGAATCTGTTGGAGTACATGATGTACTTTCAAAATCACAAGGTTCCTCAAATCCTCATAATGTGGTGAAGGCAACATTTGATGCGTTGCTTCAGCTTAGGGATGCAAGAACCGTTGCACGGCAACGTGGCATAAGTATGGAGAAAGTTTTTAAAGGATAACAAGATGGCGAAGATTAGAGTAACCCAAGTAAGAAGCGCTATAAAACGTCCACAGAATCAGAAAAGGACGTTAACCGCATTGGGGCTTAGGAAAATAGGCCAGGTTGTTGAGCATGATAGTACGCCCAATATCCTTGGAATGATTAATAAGGTAAAACATTTGGTTTCCACCGAGGAGGCTTAAAAAAGTTGAAGCATGGACTTGAGCAATCTAAAACCAGCAGAAGGCGCTAAACATAAAGAAGGAAAACGACTGGGTCGCGGAGAAGGCTCCGGTAAAGGAGGAACTGCTGCACGAGGGCACAAAGGGGCCAAATCGAGATCTGGTTACTCCAAAAAAATTGGATTTGAAGGCGGCCAGATGCCTTTGCAGCGAAGGGTACCGAAATTCGGTTTTAAAAATATTAACCGAAAAGAGTATCAACCAGTAAATCTTGACAAACTTCAAGCTTTGGTTGATACTAAAGTGGTTAAAAATGAAATTTCCCTGGACACCTTAATAGAAAATGGCTTAGCTGGTAAGAATGATTTGGTGAAGATCCTGGGGAATGGAGAGGTAAAGGCAAAACTTAAAGTATCCGCACATAAATTTAGTGCTTCCGCAAAAGCAGCTATTGAAGCGGCAGGAGGTGAAGCAGTACTTTTATAAGCGCATAAGATTATGAAGAAATTTATTGAGACCATATCAAATATTTGGAAAATAGAGGAACTAAGGCAACGTATCTTGGTAACCTTAGGACTTTTATTGGTGTATCGTTTTGGAGCACAGGTAGTTCTTCCAGGTATTGATACGACTCAATTGGCGGAGTTATCCTCCCAGACAGAACAAGGAATTTTAGGAATTCTAAACGCTTTCACGGGAGGTGCATTTGCTAATGCCTCTGTTTTTGCACTGGGGATCATGCCCTATATCTCAGCTTCCATTGTGGTGCAGTTAATGAGTATTGCTATTCCCTATTTGCAAAAACTGGATAAGGAAGGAGAAAGCGGGAGAAAAACAAAAAATCAAATCACACGCTGGTTAACTATAGCTATCTGTATTGTTCAGGCGCCTGCTTACCTATATGGTTTGGGTGCTTTAGGCGTACCGGACAGTGCGTTCGTTCTTGGTAAAGGATTGGATTTTATTGTACCTGCAGTGGTTATTTTGGTTACGGGTTGTGTTTTTGCCATGTGGCTGGGAGAGAAGATAACAGATAAGGGTATTGGAAATGGAATTTCACTATTGATCATGATCGGAATTATTGCCACTATGCCGCAATCCTTTGTTCAGGAGTTTATTTCCAGAACAACGAACAATACCGGGGGATTGATGTTTATGTTGATTGAGATCATTATCTGGTTCCTGGTAATTTTGGCCAGTGTTTTATTGGTGATGGCAATTCGGCAGATTCCAGTACAATATGCACGTAGAAGTGCTTCCGGAGGATATGAAAAGAATATGATGGGTTCCCGTCAGTACATTCCACTTAAGTTAAATGCCTCCGGGGTAATGCCTATAATATTTGCACAGGCCATTATGTTTGCCCCTAGTTTGATAGGGAGAACATTTAATAGTACAGCGGCAGGGCAGTGGATGGAAGTACAATTTGCAGATATTTTTGGTTTGGCGTACAATATCCTTTTCGCTGTGTTGATCATTATTTTCACCTATTTCTACACCGCGATCACAGTACCTACCAATAAAATGGCAGATGACCTAAAGCGAAGTGGAGGATTCATTCCGGGGATACGACCGGGCAAAGAAACAGCAGACTATTTGGATAAGATTATGTCTTTGATCACTTTTCCGGGTTCTGTTTTTCTCGCTGCTTTGGCAGTGCTCCCTGCGGTGGTAGTGAAGTTGATGGATGTACAAGCCGGATGGGCCTTGTTTTACGGAGGTACTTCATTGTTGATCATGGTGGGAGTAGCTATTGATACGGTCCAACAAGTGAACTCCTATTTGCTGAATAGACATTATGATGGTTTGATGAAAACCGGAAAAAATAGAAAAGTAGCGTAATATGGCAAAACAACCAGCTATTGAACAAGATGGGACAATTATTGAGGCATTGTCCAATGCCATGTTTCGGGTAGAGTTGGAAAACGGGCACATTGTTACCGCACATATCTCGGGTAAAATGCGCATGCATTATATTAAACTATTACCTGGGGATAAGGTAAAATTGGAAATGAGCCCCTATGATTTGACCAAAGCTAGAATTACTTACAGATATTAAGAAAATTTAGATATGAAGGTAAGGGCGTCAATAAAGAAAAGAAGTGCTGACTGCAAGATTGTCCGCAGAAAAGGAAGGTTGTACGTAATCAACAAAAAGAATCCTAGATTTAAACAAAGACAAGGATAGTTATGGCAAGAATTGCTGGTGTAGACATACCAAAACAGAAAAGGGGAGCTATAGCGCTTACCTACATTTACGGAATTGGTAATAGCCGTGCCAAAGAAATTTTGGAAAAAGCAGGTGTTGATGAGGATACCAAAGTTTCCGATTGGAATGATGACCAAATAGGAAAAATTCGGGAAGCAGTTTCCGAATACACTATCGAAGGAGAACTTCGTTCCGAAACCCAATTAAACATCAAGCGATTGATGGATATCGGTTGTTATCGGGGTATCCGTCACAGATCTGGTTTACCTTTAAGAGGGCAACGCACTAAAAACAACTCCCGTACCAGAAAAGGAAAACGTAAAACAGTTGCTAATAAAAAGAAAGCAACCAAATAATAGCTAAGTCGTTATGGCAAAAGCAAGTACAAAAACTGCAAAGAAAAGAAAAGTGGTTGTGGATGCCACTGGGGAAGCCCATGTTGTGGCCTCCTTCAATAACATTATCATTTCCTTAACCAACAAAAAGGGAGATGTTATCTCTTGGTCTTCTGCTGGGAAGATGGGGTTTAGGGGTTCTAAAAAGAACACCCCATATGCTGCCCAGGTTGCTGCTGAAGAGTGTGCTAAAGTAGCGCTTGAGGCGGGCTTAAGAAAGGTTAAGGTGTATGTAAAAGGACCCGGAAATGGCAGGGAATCTGCTATTCGAACCATCCACAACTCAGGGATAGAGGTAACAGAAATTATTGATGTTACGCCACTTCCTCACAATGGATGCAGACCTCCAAAAAGAAGAAGAGTTTAATTAAATAGAATCCTTAATTACTACGGATTTTCACCGGAAGTGTCTCAAAGATTATCGAAGGATAGCCTTAATTCATAATCGCACTTCCTAAAAATGAGAAAATGGCAAGATACACAGGACCTAAAACAAAGATCGCCCGAAAGTTTGGCGAAGCAATTTTCGGCGACGATAAGTCGTTTGAGAAAAAAAATTATCCTCCGGGACAGCACGGCAATAATAGACGTCGTGGAAAGAAATCGGAGTACGCTATCCAGCTTCAGGAAAAGCAAAAAGCAAAATATACCTATGGTATTTTAGAGCGGCAGTTTAGAAATCTCTTTTCAGAGGCAAAACGCCGTGAAGGGGTTACCGGTGAAGTCCTTTTACAATTATGCGAAGCACGCCTGGATAATGTGGTGTACAGGATGGGAATTTCTCCTTCCCGAAGGGGAGCAAGACAACTGGTTTCTCACCGTCACATTACGGTAAATGGCAAACTAGTGAATATTCCTTCGTATTCGTTAAAGGCTGGTGATGTGGTAGGTGTCCGCGAAAAATCCAAGTCGCTTAACTCCATAACAGAGTCATTGGCCAACAACAGCAGTGTATACGAATGGATGACCTGGAATGATGAAAAAAAGGAAGGTACCTTTGTTACCATCCCGGAACGTATCCAGATTCCCGAGAATATCAAGGAACAACTAATCGTCGAGTTATACTCAAAATAAAAATCAGATTAATCCAATTATGGCATTACTTAATTTTCAAAAGCCCGATAAAGTTATAATGATAGACTCTACAGATTTCGAAGGGAAATTCGAATTTCGCCCTTTGGAACCTGGTTATGGATTAACTGTAGGGAATGCATTACGGAGGGTATTGCTTTCTTCTTTGGAAGGTTTTGCAATTACCTCGGTTCGGATGGATGGGGTGGAGCACGAGTTCTCCGTTATCCCTGGTGTAGTAGAAGATGTTACAGAGATTATTCTCAACCTAAAGCAGGTGCGTTTTAAAAGACAGATAGATGATGTGGAGAGTGAGACCGTTTCTGTTTCTGTGAACGGAAAAGAACAGCTAACCGCAGGAGATTTTCAAAAGTTTATATCGGGTTACCAAGTATTAAATCCGGACTTGGTGATCTGTAATATGGATCCCAAAGTGGCGATCAACTTAGAAATCATTATCGAGAAGGGTCGTGGTTACGTTCCTGCGGAAGAAAATAAAAAGTCTAATTCTCCTTTGGGGACTATAGCTGTGGATTCTGTATTTACTCCGGTAAAAAATGTAAAGTACAGTATTGAAAACTTTAGGGTAGAACAAAAAACCGATTATGAAAAATTGGTTTTCGAAATTGCTACTGATGGTTCTATACATCCAAAGGATGCTTTGACCGAAGCAGCAAAGGTATTGATCCATCATTTTATGCTATTTTCTGATGAGCGTATTACCTTAGAAGCTGATGAAATAGCACAAACAGAAACATATGATGAGGAATCCTTGCATATGCGTCAGTTATTAAAGACAAAGCTGGTAGATATGGATCTGTCCGTAAGAGCGTTGAATTGCTTAAAAGCTGCTGAAGTAGATACCTTAGGGGATCTAGTAGCTTTTAACAAAAACGATTTGATGAAGTTTCGAAACTTTGGTAAAAAATCATTGACTGAGTTGGAAGAACTGGTAATTAACAAAGGGCTTCAGTTTGGGATGGATTTGACCAAGTATAAATTGGACAAAGACTAATTGTTCAAAAACGTAGATAGCAGATGAGACACGGTAAAAAATTCAATCATTTAGGGAGAACCGCATCCCATAGAAAGGCGATGCTGGCTAATATGGCCTGTTCCTTAATTGAGCACAAGAGAATTAATACAACAGTAGCTAAAGCCAAAGCATTAAAGCAGTTTGTAGAGCCCTTGATCACAAAAGCAAAGCTGGAAAACAATCAGAGTTCCGAAAAGGGAATGCATAATAGAAGAATTGTTTTTAGCAACTTAAGGAGCAAATATGCAATTACGGAACTCTTTAGCACCGTAGCAGAAAAGGTAGGTGACCGACCAGGAGGATATACGCGTATTATTAAATTAGGAAATCGTTTGGGAGATAATGCAGATATGGCGATGATTGAGCTAGTGGACTTCAATGAAACCTATAACGCAGGTAAATCCAAGAAAAAGTCAACCAGGAGGAGCAGAAGAGGAAAAGGGAAACCTGCCGCGGTTGCCCCTGTGGCTGAGACGCCGGTAGCTACAGACGATTCTGAAGAATAAGATGTTGATTATTCGTTTACAATAAAGAAAAGGGTACATAAAAATGTATCCTTTTTTTATGTTTTTTTGTGAAATTTTGAATGCATTATGAAATACCAAAAAAAGAATAAGGCGCTACTATTATTGGAAGATGGAACCATTTTTTACGGTAAAGCTGTGGGAGATAAAGAAGGTACTGCTTTTGGAGAAGTCTGTTTCAATACAGGGATGACGGGATACCAGGAAATCTTTACAGATCCTTCTTATTTTGGCCAATTGATGGTAACAACCAATGCTCATATTGGAAATTATGGTACTATGGCCGACGAAGTGGAGTCGGATAGCATCAAGATCGCTGGCCTTATCTGTAAGAATTTCAGTTATGAATACTCTCGTCCGGGTGCTGATAAAAGTTTGCTTCAATTCCTGGAAGAGAATAAGCTCTTCGCAATTTCAGATGTGGATACTCGTGCCCTTGTGAGCTATATTCGAGATAATGGAGCCATGAATGCGGTGATATCCACTCGGGTTAATGAAGTGGAAGCGCTTAAAAAGGAGTTAGCGCAAATCCCGCATATGGAAGGTTTGGAGTTAGCGTCAAAGGTGTCCACTGCAGCACCCTATTTCTTTGGCGATGAAAATGCATCCTTTAAAATTGCAGCTTTGGATATCGGGATCAAAAAGAACATTCTGCGAAATCTTTCCAAAAGAGGAGCGTACATTAAAGTGTTTCCCTATAATGCAACCATTGAAGAAATGTCGGCCTGGAACCCTGATGGGTATTTCATTTCTAATGGTCCTGGAGATCCGGAACCCCTCACCGAGGCTATAGAAACCACAAAACAGATCTTAAAAAAGAATATCCCGCTATTTGGTATTTGTCTCGGCCATCAGGTGTTGGCATTGGCAAATGGCGTTTCTACCTATAAAATGCATCACGGGCATCGTGGCATTAATCATCCCATTCTTAATCTTCTAACCGGTAAAGGTGAAATTACTTCACAAAACCATGGTTTTGCTATCAATCGGGAAGAAACAGAAGCCCATCCGGATCTTGAGATTACACATTCACATTTGAATGATGGGACCGTGGCTGGTATCCGTATGAAATACAAAAATGTGTTCTCTGTGCAGTACCATCCTGAAGCAAGTCCTGGACCGCATGATGCGGAATACCTTTTTGATCAGTTTTTTCAGGCAATCAAAGCGAGCCGTAACTAGAGGTACTTAGTTTATATTTAGGTTAATACCATGCAGATTATGACTAATATCATGCTGCTTTAAGCATATGCTTTTGTATTTTCGTTGCTTTAATTTCAACCACTAAATCAGACAATATGAGTAGTATCATCAACATTCACGCCCGGCAAATATTGGATTCCCGAGGTAACCCCACGGTAGAAGTGGATGTGGTTACGGAAAATGGCATACTGGGTAGAGCTGCGGTTCCTTCAGGTGCTTCCACTGGAGAACACGAAGCCGTAGAATTGCGCGATGGAGGAGATAGTTTCATGGGCAAGGGTGTTGGAAAAGCAGTAAACAATGTGAACACCATTATAGCAGAAGCATTGCTGGGTACTTCGGTTTTTGAACAAAACTATATTGATGCTACTATGATTGCCTTGGATGGTACGGCAAACAAATCAAAATTGGGAGCCAATGCTATTCTCGGTGTTTCACTGGCTGTAGCCAAAGCCGCTGCAGAGGAACTAGCTATGCCGCTATATCGCTATGTAGGAGGGGTAAGTGCCAATACCTTACCGGTTCCCATGATGAACATCATTAATGGGGGTTCGCACTCTGATGCTCCTATTGCTTTTCAGGAGTTCATGATAATGCCTGTAAAAGCCAAAGATTTTAGTCAGGCCATGCAAATGGGGACAGAGATCTTTCACAATCTGAAAAAAGTACTTCATGCCAGGAATTTAAGTACTGCAGTTGGGGACGAAGGCGGGTTTGCCCCTACGCTTGACGGTACGGAAGATGCCTTGGATACCATTGGGAAAGCTGTAGAACAGGCGGGATATCAGTTTGGTACTGATGTAAAGATCGCTTTGGATTGTGCTGCGGCCGAGTTTTATGAAAATGGAAAATATGATTATACCAAATTTGAAGGGGATAAAGGTGCTGTACGAACTTCCGAAGAACAGGCCACTTACCTGGCAGAACTTTGTGAAAAATATCCTATTATCTCCATAGAAGATGGCATGGATGAAAATGATTGGGACGGTTGGAAAGTGCTAACTGAAAAAGTTGGCGATAAAGTTCAACTAGTGGGAGACGACTTATTTGTGACCAATGTAGAGCGACTCTCCAGAGGGATCGAAAATGGTATAGCCAACTCCATCTTGATCAAAGTAAATCAGATAGGCACCTTAACTGAAACCATCGCCGCTGTTAATATGGCTAAAAATGCGGGTTACACTTCAGTAATGTCCCATAGGTCCGGAGAAACAGAAGATAACACCATCGCGGATTTAGCCGTTGCTTTAAATACGGGTCAGATAAAGACAGGATCGGCCTCGCGTAGTGACCGTATGGCAAAGTACAATCAATTGCTTAGAATTGAAGAAGAACTAGGGGATATTGCTTACTATCCACAGGAAAAAGCATTTAAAGTAAAACCATAACGATTTTTTAGCATCTAAAAAGCCTTTCTTACCTAGGAAAGGCTTTTTTTTGCGCAGTTTATAGTGTAACTTAAGCCTAACCAAACACAACTAAGCGCATTTGATATAATGAATAATTTCCTATTCGCCGCAGCTGAAAATGATGCTATCCCCCACTGTAAGGCGGGTGGAATGGGAGATGTGGTCCGTGACGTTCCCAGACAAATTGCCGAGAGCGGTGATAGCGTCCATATTGTAGTACCGTCCTACGGAAGATTACACCAAAATGGTAAGTTTATAACCCATCTCCGTTTTGAACTTAGAGGAGTACCATATGTAGCCGAATTATATGAGGTGCCGGGAAAAAAGCATTTCGAAAGCATTCATCACTATGTCATTCATCATCCTGAGATCGAAGCAGGTAGTATTGCCCATATTTATCACGATGATCCGGAAGAGCCCTTTTTCACTGATTTTGTGAAATATGTCATTTTCTGTACCGCTGTCGCAGAAGCCATAAAGCAAAATGCTTTTGGGAAACTAGACGTAATTCATTTGCACGACTGGCATTCCAGTTTATTACTATTTCTCCGAGAATACCATTCAAATTACAACAACCTTAAGGACATTCGATTTGTTTACAGTATTCATAACTTGGCAATTCAAGGGATACGACCCTTTCATAACAACTACGCTTCTATGCAGAACTGGTTTCCGAATGTTGCGATGGACTATGAACGTCTAAAGGACTATCGATACCAAGACTGTATTAACCTAATGGCTGTTGGGATACGTCTTGCCGATGCGGTACATACCGTATCGCCCTCCTACAAGGAAGATGTAATGCGTCCTAGTTCGCCACCCGAGTTCATTGGAGGAGAAGGACTGGAAGAGGACCTGAAACAAGCCGACACAGAAGGGAGGTTATTTGGAATACTAAATGGTTGTAATTACAAAAACATAAATGTAGAAGCGAAGGGGCAGATCTATCGAAATACGGTTAAAGCCCTTTTCAGATGGCTGCAGGATGAAAACAAAAAATACAAAGCGGACTTTCTGGCGCATACCGGAGAAAAAATAATGCAATTTGTAGGGAACCGACCTAAATTCATTGTTTCCAGTGTGGCTCGATTAACAGAGCAAAAATTCTATTTCTTTAAACGTTCTCCCGAGGCTTTCATAGCCTTGCTAAAAAAGCTTGAGAAAGTAGATGGAATTTTCATGTTATTGGGAACAGGAGCACCCGAGTATGAAGAATTGTTCCGTAAAATAAGTTATGAAAACAAGAATTTCATTTTTACTAACGGGCAATCTGAAAGTCTGATCGATTCCATGTATCTCGAATCTGACCTGTATTTTATGCCGAGTCTGTTTGAACCTTGTGGGATTAGCCAAATGTTAGCGATGCGGAATGGAAACCCTTGTTTAGTGCATCATACCGGAGGACTGATCGATACCGTTACACACCTGAAAACCGGCTTTGCGTTTGATGGAGCAACCTATGACGAAAAGATCACCAATATGCTTAAGGCATTTGATGAAGCAATTGATGTTTTTCAGAACGATCAGCCTAAATGGAAGAAAATACAAACAGCTGCAAAACGCAAGCGTTTTACCTGGAAAAAATCAGTAGATAAATACTACGAACTCCTTTACCAGTTGTAAGTACTACAGGGAGTTCCGACTATTGTTAAGAATAATTCAAATCTGGCCGATTGAATTGTTAAAGCCTTGGCTTTTTCGTAAATTTATCCTCCACCTAAAATAAACAATTTAATTCCATGTCCAAGACCGCAACAATAGAATTTGAAGGCAAAAAATACGACTTCCCTGTGATTATAGGAACCGAAGATGAACTGGCAATTGATATCAAAACACTACGAGGAGCGAGTGGAATAGTTACTATTGATCCGGGGTATAAAAACACAGGTTCCTGTGAAAGTGCTATTACGTTTTTGGATGGAGAAAAAGGTATTTTACGATATAGAGGCTATGCTATAGAGGACTTAGCCGAAAAAGCCGATTTCCTTGAAGTGGCCTATTTATTGATTTTTGGAGAGTTGCCTAATGCAGAACAGCTTTCTAAATTTCACAATGATATTAAGGCGGAATCCCATGTAGACGAGGAGATGAAGAAAATTTTGGATGGTTTTCCAAAATCAGCACACCCGATGGGCGTACTTTCTTCCCTTACAAGTGCTTTGGTGGCATTTAATCCATCTTCTGTAGACGTTTCTTCCGAGGAGGCAATGTACAAATCCATTGTAAGGATATTGGCCAAATTTCCGGTTTTAGTTGCCTGGACTATGCGAAAGAAAATGGGGCTTCCTTTGGATTATGGGGATGACTCTCTTGGCTATGTAGAGAACATTCACAAAATGATGTTTAAGCGACCTAACAAAGAATACGCCAAGGATACTATAGCAATTGATGCTCTGGATAAGCTTTTGATCCTGCATGCGGATCATGAGCAAAACTGCTCCACCTCCACTGTTCGTATCGTAGGATCTTCCCACGCAGGGTTATTTGCCTCCTTGTCAGCTGGAATTTCAGCACTTTGGGGCCCCTTACACGGTGGTGCTAATCAAGCTGTTTTGGAAATGTTACAGGCAATTGAGAATGATGGCGGAGATACTAAAAAGTATATGGCCAAAGCAAAAGATAAAGAAGATCCCTTCCGTTTAATGGGATTCGGTCATAGAGTGTACAAGAACTTTGATCCAAGAGCTAGAATTATCAAAAAATCAGCAGATCAAGTGTTGGGTGCCCTGGGTATTGAAGATCCCATATTGGAGATTGCAAAAGGATTGGAAAAAGAAGCCTTGGAAGATCAGTACTTCGTAGATCGCAAATTATATCCCAATGTAGATTTCTATTCCGGTATCATTTATCGGGCTTTGGGAATTCCCATAGATATGTTTACCGTAATGTTTGCCCTGGGGCGACTACCCGGATGGATTGCACAATGGCGGGAAATGCGTCTTAGAAAAGAACCCATAGGGCGACCAAGACAGATCTATATTGGTGAAAATCACAGGGCTTTTCCACCCCTTGAAAAAAGATAATTCCCTTGTTTTTAAAATATATTCCGTCCATTTTCATTGATAATGAAAGTGGACATTTTTATGTCCAAATCTAAAAAGTGATGTTACCTTTAAATATTGTTAATGAAACTGCTCCACTAAAGGCAGTTGTTCTTGGTACTGCCGAAAGCTCTGGCCCCATTCCTCGACCAGAAGATGCGTATGACCCCAAATCACTACAACATATCTTAGCAGGCACTTATCCTAAAGAAGAGGATATGTTAGCAGAGATGAATGCTTTCGCCAGGGTTTTTGAAAAATACGGAGTTCAGGTCTTTCGACCTAAAGTCATCGAAAATTGTAATCAAATTTTCTCCAGAGATATTGCTTTTGTCATTGAAAATAAGTTGGTAAAGGCCAACATCCTTCCCGATAGGGAAGAGGAGTTTGATGCAATACTCCACGTACTGGAATACATTCATCCAGATCATATCCTGTACCCTCCTGAGGAAGTGCATATTGAAGGCGGGGATGTAATGCCTTGGAACGACCATATTTTCATCGGAACATATACCGGGCATGATTATCCTGACTACATAACTGCGAGAACCAATAAGGAAGGAGTGGATTATATTATGAAAATGTTTCCCAACAAAAAGGTGAAGTCCTTTGAGTTGCGAAAGTCAATTGAACATCCCAGGGAGAATGCTTTACACCTGGATTGTTGCTTTCAACCAGTGGGAAAGGATAAAGCTATACTACATAAAAATGGGTTTTTGGTAGAAGAAGAATACCAATGGCTGGTAGATCATTTCGGTAAGGATAAGGTTTTTGAGATTACAGCCGATGAGATGTACCATATGTTTAGTAATGTGTTTTCGATTTCCCCGGAAGTTGTAGTTTCTGAACGTCAGTTTACACGCCTTAATAATTGGTTGCGCGACCAGGGATTTGTTGTTGAGGAGATCCCGTATACTGAAGTTTCCAAACAAGGCGGACTTTTGCGCTGCAGTACCATGCCTCTAGTACGAGAATGAATGACCTTATTATAAGAACAAGGCCATTAGTAAGTCCATTTGTAAATCTATTGCTTCCCTTCTTATGGGAGAATCCATCATAGTGTTAAAATTGGTAGCTAGAAAAACAATTGAGCCTAGTTCAGGCAAATAAAGTAGAACACAACCCGAGCCTATTCCTCCACCGGAATGACCTAGGGCGTAGGTGGTATCCAAATCGTAATATTGGATACCCAAACCGTATCTTCGCTTCCCTTCTTTATCATATACAAACTCTTGCATTAAGGCAAGAGTACTGTCTTTTAGAAGTTTACCGGAAACCAATCCCTGTAAAAAAAGCACAGCGTCTTTGGTAGAAGCCACAATACCGTCATCTCCCTTCATGGAAGCCACATTGGCGCGTTGCATTTTAGAAATATTGGTAGGAATTCCTTCCAGTAGTATGTCCCAGTAGGCATCTGTAATATTAAGGGAATCCATATAGTTGTCTTTTGAGAGATAGAACGTTGAGCGTAATCCCAGTTTATCAAAGATGTTTTTCTCCATGTAGGTGATATGGTCTCCTGTAATCACATCTGCAAGTAAAGAAAGTACTTCGTAATTGCTATTTCGATAACTGTATTCACTCCCCGGCTCAAAGTCCAATGGTTTTCCCCCAATGTGGCCAAGCATCTCTTCTACCGTACGCACCTGTAGCGGATTTTGCACGGTTTTGGATACCAAAATAGCATCAGTATTGTACTCCGGCAGTCCTGAGGTATGGTTGAGTAACATTTTGATGGTAATTTTTTCTACTCCTGTTTTATCTTTAAGCCAGGGGTAGTCCAAATACCGGGTAATAGGATCTTCTAGTTTTAGTTTCCCTTGTTCATATAACTGTAGGATAGCCACTGCCATATAGGTCTTACTCGTGCTTTGCAAGTAAAACAAATGCTCAGGAGTAAGGGTTTTTTTGTTTTCTACATTGGACCATCCTTCTGCGGAGGACCAATACCCGAATTCATTGTTGTAGACGGTTAAGGCCAATCCTGGGATGCCCATATCCGTGTATTTTTTAAGAACGGCTTTAACGGCTTCCTGTTTTTCGAGAGGGAATTGACTTTGTTGAGCGTGTATTGTAGCGCCGCTCAATAGCATTGCTAAGCAAAATAATATGCGTTTCATGATTGATGTTTTCCCAAATATCGCTTAGCCTACCAAGCAATGTGGCCCGCTTTGCACAGGAAATAGGTGAAACGTAGTGTTTTAGTAGTTGAAGTGTAGGAGTTGTAATTTAAAGTTGTTGAACTTTAGGGCGAAACCATCTTTTAAATTGTGGGGCAGTAGTTCTGCTTACGATCTGTTCCGTTTGTTTTTCATCCATCCTAATTCGTACCGCCAGTTTCCCGTTTACCTCTTTTTTGTAACCGTCAATACGATCGCGATGGACGATGTATTTTCGGTTTAAGCGAAAAAAAAACTCTTCGGGAAGCTTGGGCATTATCTTATTCAGGGAATCGTCTAATACATAGCGATGGCCGTTTATCGTATGCAGATATGTTGAACCTTCATCGCTGTAGAAGTGAGCGATCTTCTCAAAAGCAATCATTTTTAATTGGTTCCCTACTACAACTTCGAAACCCCTATCACGAAGTTGCTTGTCTTTGTCCCGCAACTTTTGTGTTTCCTTCCACTCGTCATAAAAATACATCCCAATATATACCGCGTTGATCACTAGTATCCAGATAAAGAAAATGAACAGGTTATACGTATAAAACTTTCTTGGAAGTGGGCCATCGCCAAACAAGGCGTTGACCACTTCCGTAGAGAGTATAATGAAACCTAACACAATTAGGGTGGTCCAAACAATTTGATGGGTTAGGCGTTTTGGCAAAGAAGTCTCATACGGTACACGCTTGTCCAAATGATCGGTGATTTTACGTACAAGCCACCAGCAGATAAAACCGGAAGCCGTGTCAATAGCATAGGTAGTATACGTATACCAATCCCACCGAATGTGCGCATAGGTAAGGTGATAATTTATGGTATTAATCACCGGAATCAATACCAGACACAGGAGTCCATCCTTGTATTTTCCGAGGTATTTTGACCACATGTGTTACCGTTTGCTCCTAAAGATACCGATCGCTTTTTTTTGTTACAAAATGATAGGGGTATTTGCTACTTTTGTCCCGCGATTTTTTATTCCATGCAAATTACGAATACCATACTCATGATCCGTCCGGTAGCTTTTCGGAAGAATGAACAAACGGCGGTAAATAACTATTTTCAAGAAGATTTGGGGCTGCAGAACCAAGCCATAAATACGCGGGCGCAACAGGAGTTTGATCAATTTGTAAGAGAACTACGGGATCATGGGATACAAGTATTGGTGATCGACGATAACAAGGAAAACGATACCCCGGATTCCATTTTTCCTAATAATTGGGTTTCCTTTCACGCTACCGGTACCGCAACTATTTATCCGATGTTTGCCGAAAACCGAAGAAAGGAGCGAAGAGCAGATATTTTTGATTTTTTGGAGCATCAGGGGTTTCGTATAGCTAATATAATGGACTACACTTCTGCAGAGCAGGATGGTATCTTTCTGGAAGGTACAGGAAGCATTCTTAAGGATCGCGTAAACCAAAAAGCATATTGCGCTTTGTCCGAGCGTGCACACGAAGACCTCTTTCTTGAATTTTGTGAGGATTTTGATTGTTTTCCGGTAATTTTTACTGCGAACCAGACCGTAAATGGGGAACGTAAGCCTATTTACCATACCAATGTCATGATGGCCATGGCAGAAAGCTTTGTTGTGATCTGTCTGGATAGTATAGACGATAAAAAAGAAAGACAAAATGTAGTCCATCATATTAAAAAAGATGGCCGGGAAGTAATCTCCATCACAGAAGAACAAATGCATCACTTTGCCGGTAATATGCTCCAGGTAATTGGGGCGAATGAGCAACGATTTATGGTAATGAGTACGCAGGCGTATAAAAGTTTGAAACAAGATCAAATTGATGCTATAGAAAACCATTGTGCAATTATCCACAGCCCTTTGGATACCATTGAAACTTGCGGTGGTGGTTCTGCCCGTTGCATGATGGCAGAGGTTTTTTTGCCTGAAAAATAACTGGAAAACCCTCCCCTCTTAGTTTTAAGAGGGGAGATTCAGCATAGCTGAATCGGGTAGATTGAACTTTTTCCAATAGTTTTCAATCCCTCCGCTCCCGGCTTGGCCGGGACCACCTCCCTTTAGTAAAGGGAGGAGCTTCGGGTGGGGGTGGTTTCGCCCGTTGTATGATGGCGCAAGTTTTTTTGCCTGAAAAATAACTAGAAAACGCTCCCCTCTTAGTTTTAAGAGGGCTGATTCAGCATGTCTGAATCGGGGAGATTGAAGTTTTGTTTTGTCTTGATGTTCAATCCCTCCGCTCCCGGCTTGGCCGAGACCACCTCCCTTTAGTAAAGGGAAGAGCTTTAGGTGGGGGCGGTTCTGCCCGTTGCATGATGACGGAGGTATTTTGGCTGAATGAAATATTATTTGCCTAGCGGGCCGATTGCAAAACCGATCCGTAAATCACTTTTTGGAGCCTCATTTTGGTAGGTCGCGGAATGATTTTAGGCCATCAAAATGTGAGGTTTATTCCAGCTTTTAATAATTGCCTATCCATAATCCTAGATTTAACACTGATCGACGCTCTTCTTCTATAAAAGTAAGAGTTTTTCAGCTTTTCGAATTAAAAGCTTATATTTAAAAACGTTAAAAATACTCTCCCCTATAAATAATTAGTCAGTTATCAAAAGGAAAAAGAATCCTTACATTTTACACTAAATCCAAGGTTGAACATTTTAGAGAAAGCTCTATGTGGGACAAAGATTTAAGTGTAAATGAACGACGTTTTTCTCCGTATTAACAATATGAAAGGCACAATCAATTATCACATTGGTATCGAGGGAATGGCAGCAAAATTTAGTGTTGGTGTTCTAGCTAACTCAGAGGGTACGATTATTTCAGCAATAAGAAGCCAACCCATTTCTTTACACACAATTCCTGAAGATACATTGGTAATGAGACTAATAAAAATTGTAAAAACCCTCTTGAATGAGGCAAATCTTAGTACCCAAATTATTCCAGAAACAAGTATTTGTATTGGATTAGGAGGTGCAACTTTTACTTATGATAGAGAGTTTAATCTGAAAGAAAATATTTTTAAAAAAGCAAAGCTCAACTTTCCAAAAATCATTTGTACCGGGGATGCCGAAATAACTTTTGTGTCATGTGCCCAAAAGCGACACGGTAGTATTGTAATATCTCATTTGGGTTCAACTGTTTTGGTTGTTAATGCTGAAAACGATACAATTAGATTTACAAGGTTTGGTGGTTGGGGGCAAATAATCGGGGATGAGGGTTCGGCATACAAAATGGGTTTGGATGTCTTGAAAAATATAAGTTTATCTTATGATAAAAAAGAACCCTTATCAATATTGTGGAAAGAAGTTGATGCATGGCTATCTAATCCCGAACAATCAAATTATGCCTGGAAACTAGGTGCAATTTGTTGGAACGAAATTAAGAAGCAATATGAAAATAATTTGACAAATAATGGGAAAATAGACCCAAGGACGCTGCTATTTTACTTCTCAAACCATTACAACAATAGCAGTAAACACAATGCCAATAATGGTTTAGAATTATGGAGAAACATAACGGGAGGTTTTGTTGTGCCGTTGATGAGGGCTTATGATAAAGACAAAATTGCCAAAGAGATAGTTGAAAAAGCAATAGGGCAACTGGTATGGCAACACAAAGAAGCCTTTAATGTAAGCCAAAGTAAAATATCTGATCATCTTGTCCTCTATGGCGGTGTTTTTAACCACAATCCGAAGTTCACAAATTTGTTCAAACAAAAAATTAACAAATCTTACAATCACAAATTCAATTTTATTACAAAGGACTCTTACGAGGCGATGCGTCCTGTATGTGGTGCTTTGCTATTATCTCTTAGCAACTCTGAAACACAAAGATTAAGGTTTCCAAATGAAGGCGTTATTAAGTCGGTATTCAAAAGTCAGCTGAATTTCCCTAATATTCTTGACAAATCTTAGCATGAATTCAAATATGGATATAAGAAAAGTACTGGTTGAACAGATTACGAAATTCGATGAAATTGGCTTAAGCATAAGTTATTTTACAACCAATATTACCTGGCAAAAACTTCATAAGATAAATCAACAGCTTCCACTTATTGATTTTGACATTATATATTCAGGTCTTAGTAGTTTTTCCTCCATTGACTGTATTTTAAATTTTGATTCTTTTAGGAAGGGAATAGCTTCACCCAATAAGCCTGGTAGCAGTTCAATACACTTTCTTCTAAGCAGAATGCAGCATTACCATTTGCCAATAGGAACTCAAAATGAGCTTATTAATAGGAAAAGATATATAGCTAAAAAAGTAGGTAAAAGGGCGCAAGATTTTCAGAATACTTTAAGGGAATCGAAAAATCAAAGTAATCCCATTCTCTATATTCAAAACAAGTATGACTCATCAGATGTTCATAAGATAATTACGGAAGAATTTGAAGAATTGAATATTTCAATGAAAGATTTTGATTATTTGGACAGGGTTTTGGAGAACAACCTTGACCTAAATAATATTATATCCGTTGATTCGAATTTCGACAATACCAAAACATTTAAAAAGGCCTTGAATTATCTGGAAACTGAAAGGCCCTTAAAAGAGTCCAGTAACTTAAATGATGCCTTAAATATATCGACAATCCCATTAATATTTAATAAGGATTTGAGAGTCGAAAAAAATGTGCCAGTATTCATAACGCAAACAGATCGAATTTTTAAAGCGGGGGGGCTTTTTGATGATATAAATCAATTTCAAGTTTTCAATAAATATTACTACTTGTATTTCTCCCAGATGATGTTGGAATACTTGGAAAATGATTTGGACTTGTGTTTTATATTTAGCAAGCATTTATATCAAGACATTGAAACTTTGAAAGGTGCAATAATGTCATTACTTCAGGAACTTGAGGCCGATTCGGATGGTGACATAGATAATTTGCCAAGACATTCAGAAATAGTAGAATATGAGTATTCAAAGTTTTTCGATACATGGAATTGGCTTTTTCATCCTTTCATTTACAATACCAATCTTGATGGCATCGAAAAAATCAACAACCTTAATTTTGATTACTCATTAATAAATAAAACAGATGAAGATACCAAGCTAATCGATGAAGCAATACATATAATACAGAAAAAGCTTTATGATGAGAACGAATTTACCTCGATTGTTTTTTCATCCAGAATCGAGAGCAAATTTGAGTCTTTAGGTGCAATTATCAAATCTCAGGTAATAAGTAGGGATAAAGATAACGGACTTCCTTTTACTGAAATTATATCAAAAAATGAAATAGGTGAAATTTCGAATTTAGATTATGAAACCAGGGCTTTTCTGGGTTTCAGTTTCAACATACTCAACGGTTCGTTTTTGTCGATTGACCTAGAAAGAAAAAAGGAGAGATATTATTGTTTTTCTTGGCCACATTATTGCGATAAAAAAACAATTATTGAGGCATTATTTGATTTTCATCAAACAATGATGCCAAAAATACATTCCAAACACACCATTGAATTAATCAACCAAAGAGGCGATACAAAAAATACTATCAAGGAAAGTTTTATGAAAAAGGAACTTGGTTCAAAAGACTGGTATTTAGATGATTGTATATATTTAAAAATCTCATACGAAGATTTTGTCATGTATTGCGACTTAGAACCCAACATCGAGGATATCGAAATGCAAGCAGGTATAAGAATAACCAAATCTGACTTGGCCAACAATTATAAAAGTCTTTCAAAATTAATATGTTTCTCAACAATGATTAGTTCCACACCAGGTGGAGATTTTTCGGAATTAATGGCAAATGTTATTCTATTCATTATTAAAAACACCTACAATGAAGAAGAATAAAGAATTACTTGATAATTGGAAGAAAAAAGCACTAAATCAAGAATTGCCATATGGTCAATCTTTTTATAAAGGGTTTCAAGTTGCGACATCAGTTTCAAGTGGAATAGAGAGCATAGATGAACCAAGCGAAACAATTACGTGTAAAGGAGCATACAGTATCATTGCCAACTATTTGCCTGTGAGATTCCGAAATCATAAGATTAGGCTCAAAATCCAACATTGCAATAAAAAAGTGATATGGGAGGACAAAAAGTATACTGACTTGACTTTCAACACTATTGTGCCAAAAGAAGGTTTAATAATAGTAGAACCCTTCAAGGTTATTGGTAATGGCACAGAAAAAATTGATTGTAGGCTGTTTAAGAATAATCACTATTCCATAAGTCAGTTTTTCACAAAAAAATGTTTAGAAATACACAGAAATGAAAGGGAGAGCAGAAAAGTTCAGATTTTTCTAGCTTCATCACAAGAACTTAAAGATGATAGAAAAGACTTTGAGATTTTTATTAGTAGAATGAATCAAGCGTATTTTGATAAAGGAATTTTCTTTGATTTAATAATATGGGAAAATTTTATTGATAGAATGACGCAAAAAGGTCTTCAAAATGAATATAACAAGGCTGTTGCGGAATCTGATATTTTTGTAATGTTATTTTTCAAGAAAGTGGGTCCTTACACATCAACAGAATTTGATACTGCCCATAAAAGTTTTCAAGATACAAATAAACCAATCATATATACCTTCTTTAAAGACGCTCCAATCATGTCGGGGGAATTGTCAAAAGAGGAATCGAATAGCTTATTCGATTTTCAAGCTAAACTAAAAAGACTTAAACATTATTCAACCAAATACAGAAATTCCGAAGATCTTTATCAAAGAATTGAAAGTCAAATTGAAAAACTGTTTAAAAGTGGGGAAATTTAAGTAATGATTATTTTCTGGTTTTAGCAGAAACTTGCTTAAATAAAACTATTAGATTTTATCTTTGGAGTCGATTGAAAACTAAATATATTTTTACTCTTTGCCAACCGAAAACTCCCGTATGGCCTGGTTGGGTTCCATAATGTTGTACCCTTTCCAAAATTCGGGATCGTACTTGGGGAGATAGGTGGCCTCCAGACTTTTATCTTCAGCAAAACTTTCAAATTGGGAAGTAGTGATCAATGCATTATCAAAGACCACCAACTCCCATTTGTTTCGGTTAGCCAATTGGAAATCGATATTTAGACGTAACTCGTTCTGTTTCCGACGCCCTTTTACGTTTTTGTTTTTTTCGATCACATCCAAGGGGCGGTCCATACGAAACCACCGCCCAAAGTTGAATTCCATAAACGTAAGCTCATACCGGTTATTTGGTAATTTGGAAAACTGCATGCTCCCTTTGTACAAGGTTTCACGGTAATAAATACCCAATAACCTAAAATTTCTTAAGTTTTTAAGATTCTCAAAGTCAATGCGCATTACGGCGAAATCTTCTATGTTGATGTAAAGCCGACCTTTAAAATCAGCACCTCCTTTAGGAAAGAAATCAACCACATATACCCCTGTGCTATCAATATCTGTATACCCTGCCAATTGAAACTTGTATTTCCTTGTTTTAGCGATCAGATCAAGTTTGCTATCCTCCTGGTAAAACACCTCCCCAAGGATCTCATCAAAAATAGATTTCTGACCATCTATCAAACCAGAGACGGTGTCGCGCTGTATTTCTTTTTCAACCGTTTCAGCGGTCTCATCATCTACTTCCTGAAGTAGAGAATCGAGTTGTACTTTCTGGCTAAAGAGTCCCGATTTAATCTTCAAATAAGAGTCAGGTTTAACATTGGCCTTAAAGATCGCTTCCATTCGTTGCCCAAGATCTTCAATAGAGTTCACGTCTGCTTTGTCATAGAGTTCTGCGGCCTTCAGGACATTTACCTTATACGCTTTGTTGGTTTTTAGAAAGTCCCCAAGGGTTTCGGTATAATGATAAGAATTTCTAGGGATGGCATTGGCTATACTGTCCACCAGTTCTTTATTTAATTCCGCAATCGAAGATTTTTCGAACCCCATATCTATTTTTTGCACATTACCAAAAACGGATTGTCGCAAAAAATAACGTTGTTGCACCGGTTCATTGTTAACGTTTTGTGGTAATCTTTCTTTCATTTTCGAAACAATTTCATCAACTGAGAGCTCCTTGTCAAATAAATAAACTCCACTAAGCACAATGGCCTTGGGGGAGATGAGAATTACACTGTCTTGCAATTGTTCCGGACTCAATCCTGTTCTGGCATAGCCCATGCTGGAAACATAAATAGAATCTGGGAGTTGTACCCCTTCTTCTAAGAGAAAAGAAAAACGGCCTTCTTCGTTAGTGACCACTCCAAGGTTTTCACCATACTGTATGGTGGCATAAGGAATGCCCTTACCGTTTTTAGCATCTACCAACCTGGAACTAAAAGTTTGTGCAGTCAACAATGCATTGGTAAATAGAAAAAATAGGATACCGGGGGCGATAGGTTTGGGGAGCGATAGCATTTTTAATAGTTGAATTTACTGGAATAGACGTAAATTTTTCCGTTATAGTTGTATAACAGACGATTTTTATTCGTTTTTGTTTCAGTTAGCACCTTATTGGGCCTTGGCAATGTTTCGGATCATTCCTCCAAAAATAAAATAATGAAATGGGAGAACGCTGTACCAATAGAGTCTTCCTTTTAAGCCTTTGGGGCGGAAAGTAGCAATCTGGTGCAATACATTATTGTGATCGATCTTAAATTCTAACCAGGCCTCCCCAGGAAGCCGCATTTCAGCAAATAATAGCAATCGTTTCCCTTTTTTGTCGGCAAGGAGAACCCTCCAAAAATCCAATGCATCTCCCGGGAAGATCTTATCGGGGTGAGTTCTACCTCTTCGTAATCCGGGTCCTCCATTTAACTTATCCAGAATGCCTCTAATTTTCCATAACCAACTACCATAATACCAACCGGTTTCCCCACCAATTTTCCAGATGTTATCCAACGTTTTTTTTGCATCCGGTAGCCTTATGGATTTTACATCCCGTAATACACCATATCTGGGCACCTGGATATGTTTTTCCAAATTGTTGTTGAAACGACCACTAACCATACTGTCTTTCCAACTGCTAATTACAGAATTCTGTTCTATCCTTTTAAAGGCCATATCAATAGCCTCCTTGTAGGTATATGGAGTAATGTTGAACAATTTTTGAAGTCTATCATCTTCAGCAATAACTTCAATTTTCATACTGTCTACCAGATTCAACGCGAGTTTGTAAGAAGTTGAAGTCACAAAATAAAGCCAATAGGAGGACAATTTTGGAGTCATCACAGGTACAGTAAAAATCCAATTCTTAAATCCCCGTACTTCCGCATATTGCTGTAACATTTCCTTGTAGGTTAGCACATCGGGCCCTGCTATATCAAAAGAAGCATTGTACGTTTTTTCGTTGCCCAGCACACCCAATAGAAATTCGATGACATTTCGGATTGCGATGGGTTGTGACTTGGTGAGCACCCATTTTGGAGTGATCATTACGGGTAGTTTTTCACATAGATCGCGAATAATTTCGAAAGAAGAGCTGCCTGAGCCCACAATAATACCAGCACGCAAAACGGTTAAACTAAAATCGCCTTCATAAAGTATTTCCTCAACATTTTTCCTGGACCAAAGGTGTTTGGAAAGGTTCTTGTCATTTACAATACCACTTAAATAAATAACCTGTTTTATTTTAGTGGCTTTAACATAGGTGTTGAAATTTCGAGCTGTCTGCGCTTCCAATGCATCAAAATTCTTAGTGCTTACTGTCATCAAATGGATAAGGAAATACGCAACATCAATATCTTTTGGTAGTTTGTTTTCGACAACCTCTTGTAAGAAGTCAATTTCGATAACCTCTATTCGTTTCCGGGTTTCTTTGTCAATTGAAAGTCGTTTTTCATCACGTACGGTACAGACCACCTGATGCCCCAACTCGAGTAAGCGAGGCAACAACCGCATCCCAATATATCCGTTAGCGCCAGTGAGGAGTATTTTCATTCTGGAATGATATTAGAGGTAAGAAAATAGATCGCTTTGCTGATAGACGGCACCGCATCATTTGGATAGGTGTATGTTTTGAATAAAGAGGAAAGACTGCTTTGATCGTATTCTGAAGAAACAATGTACAGGTTGTGCTATGGGATGAGAATTGTATGAATTTCATATCGCTCCTGTCGTAGTTGTAATGTCTTGCATCTTATATATCAGCTATAAATCTTCTATTGAAGTAGGCGTGTTATCTGCTTTGTAGTCCAGTAGTTTTTTAAAGAATTTTTGTACGGCTTTGGTGTCTGCCCGTACCTTGACAAAATAATTATCCTTGTAGATGGAATAGACAGCAAAGTCGCCTTTATAAAGGGTGAGTTTGTAGTAAGGAATTATAAGCGCATAGGACTCCAGCAATGAGCGGAATCCCAGAACAATGCCTTTGGGCCGCATTTCAATATTGCAGGTATTCGCATTATTATCTAAAATTAGCAGATTACGGATTTCTACACTGGCAGAGGTAATTTCTAGTTTGGGAGAACCTATTCCTCCCAATTTTAGCCGCTCTTTTAGTGTAAAAGGTTTTCCAACTTCGGAATCAATTTTTCGGGATACATTCTTGTCGGAATAGGAAACGTTTAACAGCATTGCTTAAAATTAATGAAATGGACACGGTTCCCTCTTAAAACTTCGCTAAAACACCATAAAAAATGTAGTTTTGCTGCCGAAATTTATGCAGTAATGGAGCTACACAAGGTCTTGGAGCAAAAAGTAAAAGACGCAGTACAATCGCTATTCTCCGTAGAACTTCCCACGGTTGAATTCCAACCCACCCGAAAGGATTTTGAGGGGGATATTACAGTCGTAGTTTTTCCGATGTTAAAAGTACTTAAGGGAAATCCAGTTGCTATTGGTACCGCAATTGGACAATATCTTGAACAGGAGGTAGCAGAAGTCTCCAAGTTTAATGTGGTAAAAGGGTTTTTGAATCTTGTCATTTCGGATGTGTATTACCTCAATTTCTTCAATACGATCAGTTCTGAGGAGCAATATGGATATGCTCCAAAAGACTCGAGGGAAGCAGTAATGGTAGAATACTCTTCCCCCAATACGAACAAACCGTTGCACCTGGGACATATCCGAAACAATTTGCTAGGGTATTCTGTTGCTGAAATTTTAAAGGCTGCCGGACATAAGGTGTATAAGACCCAAATTGTAAATGACAGAGGCATCCATATTTGCAAAAGTATGGTAGCCTGGCAGCGTTTTGGTCAGGGGGAGACACCGGATTCTTCCGGCATTAAGGGAGATCATTTGGTAGGTAAGTACTATGTTAAATTCGAAGAAGAACTAAGAAAACAAGCAAAACCTATTTTTCAGGAATATATCAAAGGAAATAGTGTTCCACCAGCAGTCGGAAGCGAGGAGATCCATTTTTTGGTTAACGAAATAAAGCATTTTGAGGAGGAAAGACATACTATTTCACAAAATGAAAATCATGAAAAAAGTGCTGCTGATCTCAGTAAAATAGAAGAGAAGATAAAGGAGAACACTTCTAAAATAAACGAGTACGCCAGGAATCGGACAGAGATTATGTCCACGGCTTACAGTATGCTTCGCCAATGGGAAGCAGGAGAAGAAAAAGTAGTGGATTTATGGAAAACCATGAATGGCTGGGTATATGCAGGTTTTGATATCACCTACAAGAACTTAGGGGTGGATTTTGACACCCTGTATTACGAAAGTGACACCTATCTGCTGGGGAGGGATGTGGTACGGAAAGGTCTGGAGCAAGGCGTTTTCTACAAGAAAGATGATGGAAGTGTTTGGATTGATCTTACCGATGAAGGTTTAGACGAAAAAATAGTGCTTCGTGCCGACGGAACGGCTGTGTATATGACCCAGGATATCGGAACTGCTATTCAACGGGTCACCGATTTTACGGATATCCAAGGGATGGTATATACGGTAGGAAATGAACAGGACTATCATTTTAAAGTGTTATTCTTGATCTTAAAAAAACTGGGATATCGCTGGGCAGAAAAACTATATCACCTAAGCTATGGCATGGTAGATTTGCCCTCTGGAAAAATGAAAAGTAGAGAAGGGACTGTTGTTGATGCTGATGATCTTATTTTGAAAATGGAGGAAACTGCGGAAGCGATATCTCAAGAATTAGGCAAACTGGAAGGATATAACAACCAAGAGAAAAAAACACTATATCGCACTATTGGTCTAGGAGCGTTAAAGTACTATATTCTTAAGGTAGATCCCAAAAAACGTATTTTATTTGATCCGGAAGAATCTGTGGATTTTCAGGGCAATACCG
Source organism: Bacteroidota bacterium (assembly GCA_038750505.1). GTDB lineage: Bacteria > Bacteroidota > Bacteroidia > Flavobacteriales > Flavobacteriaceae > Croceivirga. Next base: position 97,948 of record JBCDHD010000006.1, read on the forward strand.
GACCTTTTATACAATATACCTATGCGCGTATTCAGTCTATTTTAAGGAAAGCGGCGCTAAAGAAGGCACCACCCGAAATAGCGTCTACCCTTGCCTTGCATGAAAAAGAGAAAGAGCTACTTAAGTTTATTGGAAATTTTCCTAGTAAGATACAAGAAGCTGCCGAAAACTATAGCCCGGCCCTTATCGCTAATTATGTTTACGATCTGGTAAAGGAATTTAATTCCTTTTATCAACAGGTCTCTATCCTAGGGGAGAGCGATGTAGCAAAACGGTATTTCCGGATTGCCTTATCTCGAAAAGTAGGTGAAGTGATTCGGGATGGTTTTGCTGTGTTGGGTATTGCTGTTCCCGATAGAATGTAAAAAAGCCCCTGTACTGACAAGGGCTTTCCTAAATAACCAACTAAATATATGTTTCTACGAGTCTGCAGTAGCTGCAGTAGAGGTAGCGGCAACGGCTGCCCCGTAGACTACAAGACCGAAGCCGATTTTATTAATGGCGTCTCCAATATTATAAATGACATCCATATTAAGACCCAGGTTATCAAAAATGCCATCATACCATCCGGGAGTACCTACCATATATCCGATGGGATAGATAGCCCATCCTACTAATACAAACCAACATAAAGTTTTATGTGCTTTCAGTACTGAGCCCCCTGCGGCTTCCGCCAATTTCTTCGCACTTCCAAACCATATTTCATAAACAATGTAGAAATAAGCCACCCCTGAAACAAATCCCCATATCGCTGGACCTGAACCGGTTGTATAAACAGCCTCTCCAAAATATCCGGTTACCAACATTACTACGGAAGCGGCAATAAGTTTCCACATCAATGCTTTTGTTGCACCGGCCACTTTTAAAATAAGGTAGAACTCAACACACATCAATGGAACCGTAAGGGTCCAATCCACATAGCGGAAAAATGTTGGAGATTCTCCAACCGATGCCCAGTAATCACGCATGTACCAGTAATGTACAGCAGCAATAAAAGTAATAAGTCCTGAAACCAGGATTGATGTTTTCCATTTTCTATCGAAATTATTCATCGATAAGAAGAAAAAAGCGGAGGCGGCCATCATGGCCATACACCCTACAAAGAAAGTGAAACCAACGTAATCATCGTTGGCAATTTTTGAAACGTCTGCGAATAAAGGCAAACTGGATAAGAAATATTTCATATGATTGTAGTTAATTAATTTTGTTCAGCGAATATAATCAAAAGTTGAACATTAAATGATAAAATTTGTATAATTTTTTTGTTATATCTTTAAACATAATATAGAAAAAATGCAGATGTGAGAAATTGGACTGTTGTTAGTACCTTCTTTTGCCTCTGGTTGTCCACGCAGCTAAGCCCCGCTGTTCAAGACTACGTTGCGTATAGCCTTATTCTTACATTTGGTGTATTACACGGAGCCAACGATCTTACTTTAATAGCAAGCTTACGAAAGGAAAATCAGGGGTTTGTAGCATCGCTAGTACGATACTTGGCTATTGTACTGTTGGTTTCCGCGGTGTTTTTGCTCTCACGAACAGGAACGTTACTCTTGTTCGTTTTAATTAGCGGCTATCATTTTGGGGAACAACATTTCGGAACCAGTCTGCATAAAAATTCCCCATGGCGACCCTTATTTTTTCTTAGCTATGGATTGACCATTTTGTTTATGATCTTCTTCATCAAGATGAACGAGGTAATTCCCATAGTAAACGAAATAACCGGACTTTCTATCGGACCTAATTTTTATAGTTATGGATTGGTCGTGGTTGGTTTTGTTTTTCTTCTGCAATTGGGGTATCATTTCATCACAAAACAGATCAAAGTCAATTATATTGAGGAACTCTTTATGTTCCTGGTCTTAGGAATTGTTTTTTATATCGCTTCTCTGATTTGGGCTTTTGCTATTTATTTCATATTCTGGCACAGCCTACCCTCATTGCGAGATCAACTAACTTTCCTGTACGGGAGAGTGAACCGAACGACCTTTCTACGCTATTTAAAAACCTCCTGGTGGTACTGGTTAGCGGCCTTGCTAAGCCTAACAGTACTGTATTTTGTGCTTCGGGAAAAAGTAGATTATTTCATTACAATTCTGCTCTACCTTCTTGCCGCGATTACCTTTCCCCATGTTTTGGTAATGTCCAAAGTTGAGGCACTTAAAAATGCAAACGCAGACTAACATTAGGGGTAATGCCCAAGGATACATTTTCAACGGATTCCAATTCATCCTGTTCCGATACCCTGAAATAGCGGTTCAATATGTTTTTTCTATTGGTAAGGTTGAGAAGAGAAACCCCAGCTTTAGCCCGCGTTCTACCGCCTAAACTAAAATTATAGGTAGCTGAAGCATCCAAACGAAAATATTCGGGTAACCGACTGCTATTTGGGGCTTCGTAATTGATCTGAAGGGGAAAAACGCTTGTGTCTAGTGGTGTGTCACGGTCCGGTTGGGTAAAAGGTCTCCCGGTTCTGTAGTTGAGGCCGAGTCCCAATTGTAGACGGTCTATGTCGTAGGTGGAAGCAAAGGTTATGGTGTGTCGTACATCCAGGTTATTGGGAAATTGCGGGGGCACAATGCTGTCATAGGTATATTCATTTTGATTGTAGGTGTAGCTCAACCAAGTACTGTAGTTTTTACCCTTTTTATTCACCAAAAATTCCACACCTTCTACTTCGTAATTTCCAATTTCTCCATCAAACTGATTTTGATTTTGGAAGCCCTGGGTACGCGTACTTACCCCATCTACTTCTTTGTAAAAGGCTTCTACACCTACATAAAACTGCTTCCTTTCATAATTTAAACCTAAGGATCCCTGCTTACTTTTTGTTATGGGTAAGTCTTCTTCATTGGACAATATCCAGCGACGCTTTTCAATGCCTAAAAAGTTTTGCTCCAGATCAATAACTTGGTTGGTACTTTGACTTTTGAACTCCCCTAGGACCTGGGCTCTTAAATTTCGGGCCAATCTTACATTAAGATTTAGCCGAGGTTCAAATATCCACTCGGAAAAAGTACCCAGGTTTTCAATATGATTCGCGCGGACACCTAAATTGGCGATAAAGTTGTTGTTGGAAGAAAAATAACTGACTTCTGAAAAAGGCGCCTGGATGCGAACCACACCCTTAACGAACAGATCAAATTGTGGCTCAGTAACCCTTGCTTCATTGGTGATGCCGGTTTCTATGTATTGATAGCCATTGTTCCAGTGGAAACGGTCTGAAAATCGATATCGGGAAGTAAATTTTGCCTGGCGTTCCTCCACGGTGTTGTTCTGAAAGAGTCGCTGCACCTGGTTGGGGAAAAAGCTTTGCGCGTCCAAATTATACCAGGAAAAATAAACATTTACGTAGGTGGAAAACCGTTCTGACCAGTTCCCAAACCATTGTAAACCCGCAGATAAGTTGGTTTGATCCAAAAAACTTTGTGAAGTTTCGTCTACTTCAAGATTCGTTTCTGAAAAATCCAGATCGTTATCTATACCGATAAAACTGAGTCGGAATTTATGGGAATCACTAAGATCATATAGGAGTTTGGCAGACAGGTCGTAAAAGAAAAAGGTTTCCTCCCGTTCGAGATTTTCCTCAACTTCCTGATTCTGTTGGTTGGTGATCTCCGTATCCTGAAAGGCACGATCCGTAAAACGGTCATATGCTGGTGTATCAAGGAAATCTGTGGTGGATCTTCTCGCTGAAAACTGAAAGGCAAGGTTGTCTCTAATGGGAACTTGCCCAAAAACATCACCGCTAATAAAATTTATGCCGGCACCCCCGTAAAAAGCCTCGGTAATGGTGTTGTTGGTCTCCATATTAATTACACTACTTACGCCATCTCCAAACTCTGCCGGAGTGCCATTCTTATAAATAGAAACGGATTCAGTAAGGTAAGGATTAAAGGCCGAAATAAGTCCGAAAAAGTGACCGGATTGGTACATCTTAATTCCGTTCCAAAGAATCAGGTTTTGGTCGTTAGTACCACCGCGAACGTTGATGTCTGATACCGTTTCATCTATACTTTTTATTCCCGGTAAGGCTTGAACCCCAAATAAGACATCGGGCTCTATTAAACCAGGTAAAATTCCAAGTTCTCCAGGAGTTAAGGAGATGCTTCCATCCGTTTCTTTGGTAATACCGGAGGTTAGGAATTCATAAACTACCACTTCGTTTAAGATCTCCCTTCGTTCAGCCAATAAGATCTTGGCGCAATCTTTTTGGTCAAGCAGATCTAGGACAGGGACAATTTTAGTTTCGTATCCCAAAAAGCGAATTTGTAATGAGGCAGTACGTGACACCTCTTCAAGGAGAAAATTCCCGTCTATGTCGGATACCACAGCGGTATCACTACCCAAAACTTGAACAGTGGCTCCCGGAACATTGTTTTTGGCATAATTATCTAAAATTCGGCCGCAGATAGAGACTAGGTTGTTTTTACGCAAGGTGTAGTACCGATTGCTTAGACGTTGGACCTCGATTTGCGACTGCGCCGAAATGGCATCCAGGATGGTAGTTAAGGATTCAGAAGAAGGTACATTAATCCGTATACCTTCCAGATCGGCATCAACGTAGGAGAATTTAATGTTAAAGCGGGTTTCAAGTTGAGCGATAAGCACCTTTAGCTCCACAGATGGCTCATCCTGGGCAGTCGCATGTGGTAAGCTCAGCGAAAACAGCAGTATCGCAACTACAAAAATTTTACTATGGTGTGTCCCCAGCATAGAAAAGTACCTTATCCCCTTCCAATTTATAACCTATTTGGGAAGGTGTACTAATACTTTCTAACGCTAAATGAAGGTCCGTGTTGTTAAAGGTACCTGTAAAAAGTTGCTCGGTATCTATATTGTCAGCGGATATGGTAATATCAAATTGTCGCTCTAACTCAGCCAAAACATATTTAAGAGGGATACTTTTAAAAGTGCTTTCATTTTCCATCCATGAAGGCTGCACCGCAATAATTTTATCCCTGGTCAAAACAAGGCCATTTATTGCAACAAAAGAATCACCAGCAGCGAGTTTGCTTTCCTGGTCTTTGAACGTAACACGTACTAAACCTTCGTAGCAGGTCACCTCAAAGAAACCCTCGCGGTTTTCAACATTGAACTGTGTGCCCAATACCGCTACCGCTCCTGCTTCGGTAACTACAGTAAATTTCTTGCCTTTGGCTACTTTAAAAAAAGCTTCACCCTCAAGTTTTACCTGTCGCTGTTCTCCCCACTGCTTTTCATTGTAGGAAAGCTCCGAGCCCGCGTTAAGAAAAACTTCGGAATTATCAGGTAATGCAAGCTGAGTGCGCTCCGCAAATTGAGTAGAAAAATTTTCTTTTCCCGAATTGAGATAAAAATAGGCACCAGCCAACAGTACAGCAATTACTGCAGCTACTCTCAAAAATTGCTTGAATGGAGAAAGTGGAATTACCTTAGGCTCCTGGGATGTACTATTCGTTTTGAAAGTATCCCATGCCTGGTCCACATCGAACTCTGGAGCTTTCAGCCTGCCTGACGCCCCGAGAATCTTCTGATACGAAGCAAATTCTGCCGACTGTTTAAATTCGGCCAACTCTTCTTCAGAGAGTTCGTTATTCAACCATTTTGCGAGATAATTCTCTTGCATGATTTCTATGCTTTACAATGTTATAACAACCAAAGCGCAATAAACCCTACTTTTAGATAAATTTCAAATTCCAATCCCCATACGTATCGGGATCAAATTTCAAAAAAACTCTTTAACGGATACCACAAATAGTAGCTTCGGGGTTCTCCGCTTGCTATGCTTTTTCTTTGTACACCTCATAATAAGTGTGGTACGCCCTTTTCAATTGGGCGTCGTTAATCCAAATGTTTTGCTACACAGCTACTACTGCCCAAGGTATCTCACCTTTGGTAATAGGTTTCTGATAGTTGCCTCCGGCGGCCTCAGTACGTACCAATCCGAAGTATTTTACGGATTACACCCATACAGCACTACCAAAACAAGGCTGTAAGCAAATTTTTCATTGCAACGGCTATTAATTTGATTTAACACCAAACCCTAAATTCCATCAATTTTTTCCCGTAGTGTTTTTAGGGCCAGGTGCATTCTTTTTTCTATTGCTTTTACACTTACCCCTTCCATCTCCGCAATTTCTGAATATTTTTTACCGTCTATCCTATTCAATAAAAAAGTGGTACGCTGATTTTCGGGTAGAGCGTTTAGCGCATCGTCCAGTTTTTTTTGAAATTGTTTTTCCTCAAGAACATATTCCGGAGATTCCCGGTTAATGCTATTGGAATGGTTATCAGCATACTTTAATCGAACCTTATCGGCTTTGATGACATTGAGATATAAATTGTTAGCCACAGTATACAAATATGCCTTGGCTTTTTCCGGGCTCACTTTGGCACAATTTTCCCAAAGTTTCACAAAAGCTTCTTGTACTGCATCATTTGCCCGCTCTTCATTCCCAAATTTATAATAGATATAGTTGAAAACCGTTTTAGAATTGTCCCTAAAGACGGTGTTAAAAATAGTTTCCTCACAAACAGTGCTCATGCAAAGGTTTTTTCAAGCATTGCCAAAGATATTTTAAAAAATGTGAAACTTAAGTAGGGTATTTTAACAATTGATTGTTTTAAGGGCATACTAACAAAAAAATAATCCAAATCGTTATGAAAAAGTTAATCAAAAATGTGTTGTATACGAGCTTCGTGGCTATGGTGCTCTTGTTCACCGCATGTCAAGATGAATTTGAAGAGGTAGGGAACAATGACCAGGAAACCCTGGAAGCAGGTTCAGCTACTGCAGAGCTGATCGTGAAAACAGCATCAAATGATGGCTCCTTTGATAATATAGTGGATGAGGCGAGTTGTATAGCCGTACAATTTCCATATACGGTAGATGTTGGTGGTGTGCAAATTACCATTGATAGTATAGAAGATCTTAGATTGATCGAAGAGATCTTTGATGAGTTTGATGACGACGAGGACATTTTAGAAATTATCTTTCCTATCACCATTGTTCTTGCGGATTTTACCGAAGTAGTTATTGAAAGTAAGGAAGCACTTCGCGAGTTGGCTGCAAACTGCCTTGAAGGAGGAGCAGATGATGATATTGAATGTATAGACTTCGTTTATCCAATTACACTGTTCACCTTTGACATTGATGGACAGCAGGCAGATAGTTTTGTAATTAATAGCGATAGGGAGCTTCATCGTTTTTTTGAAGACCGTGAAGATGACGAGCTTGTTAGCATTGACTTTCCTGTCACACTTATGAAATTCGACGGAACCGAGATTGTTGTGAATAGCAATGCAGAGTTAGCTCGTGTTTTGGATGCCGCCGCAGAAGAATGTGACGAAGATGATGACGATGATTTCAACGATGACGATTTTGATGAAGAACGTTTTGTGGAATATCTCACTGAATGTCCTTGGAAAATAAGGGAATTAAGAAGAGCTAGTATTGATCAGGTAGAACAATATCCAGGTGCTATGCTCAATTTCATGGAAAATGGTGAAGTAGCCTTGACCGGTATGACAAGTGCTGATGTTCTTGGAAGCTGGACTTTTGAATTTACTGATGAAGGCCCAAAAGTGGAATTGAATTTTGGAATGCTCACTGATTTCAATCTGGTTTGGTATGTTTATGAGATAGAAGAAGATGTCATAAAGTTCTACTCAGATAGCGAAAACAAAATTATTTTGAAAAGACGTTGTGATATGGATGACAACGGTGATGACGATGATGACGATACCGGTGATGATGGTAATGACGATAATGGTATAATTAGCATAGAAACCCTAACTAATACGCTAAAAGAGTGTGAGTGGATCATTGAGGAATTAGAATTGCAGGGAGAAGATGTGGACAGGCTTTTGGGGTACGAATTCATTTTTGGAGAAGGCGGCATGCTTACACTCGGAGATGGCATCACCACCTTTGACGGTACCTGGGAAGTTGGCGCAAACGCAAATGGAGAAAGAACATTATTTATAGAAGTAATGAGCGAACCTTCGGTAAACTTGCAATGGCCGGTTGTTGAAATCGACGGGGAGAGTGTAGTAAAAACCAGTGAGGTGGTACTAAAAGATGAAGCTTCTGACTCTGAAATGACGCTCCAGAAGTCTTGTGATGACGGTGATAACGAAGTAGGCGAAATCCGTAATATTATGTTAGGCGGTGGTCTATGGAACGTTACCTTATATGATAATGAAGGAATGGATAGCACAGATGACTATGCCGGAATGGATTTTGGGTTCTCTATGTTCAACCAAGTGGAAGTTTCCATTAATGATGACCCTATCGTTGCAGGCGTTTGGAGGGCTATCAGGGATGCCAGAGGAAATCTCCAAGTGTATTTGAACCTTGGTACGGATTCGCCTTTCGGAGAACTCACAGAGCCATGGTACGTCACTCAATTCACTACCGACCGAATCGAGTTGGTCTATGAAGATGAGGAAATCAACTTTAAAACCCTGGTGTTCGAGAAAAAGATGTAACCTTTTTTGCTCCAAATCTTTAGTTGAAAAGGACGGCTTGCCCCAAAGCCGTCCTTTTCTTTTTGCAGTAGCCCTGGTTTTTAGCCTTTTGGCTAACCAAGGAATCCGGCAATATCCTTAAATTTGCTTTTCTTCAAAAAGGAACACGCACTAATGTTTGATAATTTAAGTGAAAAACTGGACAAGGCTTTCCATACCCTTAAAGGCCATGGGAAGATCACCGAGATCAATATAGCCGAAACCCTAAAAGAGGTTCGTAGGGCCTTGTTGGATGCTGATGTAAATTTTAAAATAGCCAAAACATTTACCAATACTGTTAAGGAAAAAGCGCTGGGCCAGAACGTATTAACTACGTTGCAGCCTGGCCAGTTAATGGTAAAATTAGTCAAGGATGAGCTTACCCAATTGATGGGTGGGGAAGCAGAGGGAATTGATCTAAGCGGTGCCCCATCCGTAATCTTAATGTCCGGACTTCAGGGTTCTGGTAAAACCACTTTCTCGGGAAAACTAGCGAACTATTTAAAAAGTAAAAAAAGCAAGAAACCACTTTTGGTAGCTTGTGACGTGTATCGCCCAGCGGCAATTGACCAATTGCATATTGTAGGGGAGCAAATAGGAGTAGAGGTCTACTCTGAGCGCGAGAACAAAAACCCGGTTGCTATTGCCAAGGCAGGTATTGAACATGCTAAATCTTTGGGATGTAATGCAGTAATCATAGATACCGCAGGACGTCTGGCCATCGATGAACAGATGATGGATGAGATTTCTAATATCCACAAAGCCGTTGTTCCCCAGGAAACTCTTTTTGTGGTGGATGCAATGACCGGTCAGGATGCTGTAAATACGGCAAAGGCTTTTAATGATGTCTTGAATTTTGACGGGGTGATCTTAACCAAATTGGACGGGGATACCCGCGGGGGTGCTGCTATCTCTATTAAATCGGTTGTTAATAAACCCATTAAATTTATTGGAACCGGGGAGAAGATGGATGCAATAGATGTATTCCATCCTTCCAGAATGGCCGATCGAATACTCGGAATGGGCGATGTAGTATCTCTTGTAGAACGGGCCCAGGAACAATTTGATGAGGAACAGGCACGTAAGATCCAGAAGAAGATTGCCAAAAATCGATTTGGTTTTGACGATTTCCTTACCCAAATCCAGCAGATAAAGAAAATGGGTAGTATGAAGGATTTAATGGGTATGATTCCAGGAGTTGGAAAAGCTATGAAAGGTTTGGATATTGATGATGACGCTTTTAAACATATTGAAGCCATGATCTATTCGATGACCCCTGATGAACGAGCAAATCCTGCAAAACTGAATTCCAGCAGGAAAAAACGTATTGCTGCCGGGAGTGGGCGGAGTATTCAAGATGTAAATCAACTCTTGAAACAGTTTGATCAAATGAGCAAGATGATGAAGATGATGCAAGGGGGTAAAGGCAAACAAATGATGCAAATGATGCAAAATATGCGCTGAGATGATTTGTTTCCGGGTTCAAGGTTCAACGATGGTCTCATTTAAGAGTAAACACAGTAGAAAATAGGTTCCTTCATGAACCATCTTTCAAAATCTGAATATGGAGGATTCAAATTCAAGAATAGATAACACCAACTTTAAACCTTAAACCTCATGAACCTTCTCGATGGAAAAAAAATAGCCAATCAGATCAAAGAAGAGATCGCTGTTGAAGTCGCTGAAATGAAAGCCCGTGGCGAAAAGGTACCGCATTTGGCAGCTGTTCTGGTAGGAAATGACGGTGCTAGCCTCACGTATGTTGGGAGTAAGGTACGTTCTTGCAAAAGAATTGGTTTTGAATCCACCTTAGTTCATCTCGCCGAAGACACCTCGGAAGCGGCTTTGCTCCAAAAGGTTACGGACTTAAATAACAATGCCGATATTGATGGATATATTGTACAACTTCCCTTACCAAAACATATTGATGAAGAGAAGATATTAATGGCCGTGCATCCGGACAAGGATGTAGATGGATTTCATCCGACAAACTTTGGCAAAATGGCCTTAGATATGGAGACGTTTATACCGGCCACGCCGTTTGGTATTATGGAACTATTGCGCCGCTATGATATTGACACTGAAGGAAAAAACACTGTAGTGATCGGAAGGAGTCATATCGTAGGAAGACCTATTAGCATTCTCATGAGCCAAAAGGGGAAAGCGGCTAATGCCACCGTAACGCTTACGCACAGCAGAACCAAAGATTTGGTTGAGTTCACTAAAAAAGCGGACATTATAGTTTCGGCTCTGGGCGTTCCTGATTTTCTTAAAGGTAGTATGGTAAAAGAAGGCGTAGTGATCATTGATGTTGGTATTACCCGTGTACCAGACGAAACGAAAGAAAAAGGGTATTATATTACCGGTGATGTGGATTTTGAAGAGGTTGCTCCAAAAGCATCCTATATTACCCCGGTTCCTGGTGGTGTTGGGCCCATGACCATAGCGATGCTTTTAAAAAACACACTTTTAGCCAGGGCACGCAAGCAAAATTGAGATAGACGATAAGGGGATTTGCAATATCCGTTAATTTAATTGTTCTATATTCATAGCTGGTAATCCTTCTATAGTATAGTCATGAAAGTCTGGACCGTATCATTATGTATTTTACTTTGTTTAGTTTCTTGTAAAAAGAAAAAGGAAAACGATCCTTCTCCAAAAAATGAGGCAGTAACATTATCCGAAGAAAAAACTAACGGAGGTAATGAAGCGACCCCTGAAAGTGCTAAAGATTGTGACGATTTTGTTGATCAATTTGAAGAATGGGCCGAGGAGTACGTCACATTTATGAGAAAATATAAGGACAATCCTGTAGAAGCAGTTACTGCTCCGGAATATGGCGAAATGATGCAAAAAGCCTCTAAGTGGTCGCAGCAATGGTTATCACTTTCGGTTTCGTGTGCGCAAAACGAAACCTATCAAGAACGGGTTGAAGAAATTACCGCCAGGATGGATAAAGCAGTGGAGTCTTTGGGATCTAAATAAAGGCGTACTACTAAAAACGAATGAGCACTTTGCCTTTGGTCTAGCCCTTATTTTTTTTGGTCAGTACTTTGGAATTCCTCCAGCAACAATTCCTCATCATCATTAGGGGTAATAACATCCAGATCTTCCCCTTCATCGTTAGTACAACTAGATACTGCCAAACTTGTAAAGATCACCGTAAGCAAGAGTAAAATTGTTTTCATAACATCGTAACATTTGGGCATTTGTTAAAGTATCTAACGTGTTTTTGGCTTGTAATCGTGTTCTGTAGGTTGTCTATTCGACAAAATGCAGGAGCACAGTCTTTATTTGTGGCTTTAAAGTGTCTTTATTCAGAAGGTTAAATTTCCTATCTTATTCAGATCAAATACCAATCATGAAACATACTTTTTTCAAGTTGTTTTGGCTGTTGTTGCTATTGGGATGCCAGGGCGAAAATGCCAAAAGTGTACAAATTGCAGTTTCTTTTTCTAAAGAAGCCAGTGCCGAAATGATAGATGGGCGTTTATTGTTAATGCTATCAACCAATGACGAAAAGGAACCCCGGTTTCAAATAAATGCCGGGAAGGAGCCCCAACTGGTATTTGGGATGGATGTTGCAGAGATGCAACCGGGACAGGAGGTGGTCTTTGACGCTTCTATATTTGGTTTTCCCTATGGCAGTTTGGCGGATGTCCCCCCCGGAGAATATAACGCACAAGCATTGTTACATGTATATGAGACTTTTACGTTGTCAACAGGACATGAGGTCCGGCTACCTATGGATAATGGAGAAGGCCAGCAATGGAATCGCTCTCCCGGTAATCTGTACAGCACACCGTTTAAGATCACTATTGACGCAAACGGAGTACAAAATGTTAGTATAGTGATGCAACAAGTTATCCCTCCGATTCCCGAACCGGAGGATACGGAATGGATAAAGCACATCAAAATTAGGTCCGAAAAGCTTTCAAAGTTTTGGGGAAGGGATATGTATCTGGGAGCGCATGTACTCTTGCCCAAAGGTTTTGAGGAGCATCCGGAGGCCCGATATCCACTAATGGTTTTTCACGGACATTTTCCGGATGATTTTGGAGGGTTTAGGACCACCCCGCCCGATCCTAATTTGGAACCGGACTATTCGGCACGCTTTGATGTGAAAGGATACAATATTATCCAACAACAAGAAGCTTACGATTTTTATAAACGCTGGAACGATCCGGATTTCCCAAGGTTTTTGATAATCGAGGTTCAGCATCCAACCCCTTACTATGATGATTCCTATGCCGTGAACTCTGCCAGCCAGGGGCCTTATGGGGATGCAATTACGTATGAATTGATCCCCTATATCGAGAAAGAATTCCGCGGGATCGGAGAGGGCTGGTCACGCTTCCTTTATGGGGGCTCAACTGGAGGCTGGGAAGCCCTGGCGGTTCAGGTAAAATATCCGGAAGAATACAATGGCTGCTTTGCAGCCTGCCCGGACCCTATCGATTTTCGCGCGTATTGTTTAACCAATATTTACGAAGATGAAAACGCCTATTTCTATCCTGGTGAACATAAGCAGCTAGAGGTACCAGCACATAGGGATTATTTAGGACATATTCAAACTACTGTAAGAGAATACAACCATCTTGAACTGGTACTTGGGACCAAATCCAGATCCGGTCAACAATGGGATATTTGGGAAGCTACCTACTCCCCACAGGGAGAAGATGGTTATCCACAACGCATATGGGATAAACAAACAGGAGTAATTGATCCCGAAGTAGCGCAATACTGGAAAGAAAATTACGATTTGCGATATATTTTAGAACGGGATTGGGAAAAACTGGGCCAATCCCTCCGAGGAAAAATCCATATTTACTGCGGAGATATGGACAATTATTATCTGAATAACGCAGTGTATTTAATGGAAGATTTTTTGGAGAGCACTTCGGCGCCGTATTATGATGGGGAAGTAGACTATGGAGATCGCGCTGAGCATTGCTGGAATGGTGATCAGCAAAATCCTAATCACATAAGCCGATTACGTTACAATAGCATGTATGTCCCAAAAATAATGCAACGGATTGCGGAGTCTGCTCCAAAAGATGCCGATTTAACCAGTTGGAGATACCGGTAAAATGAAAACAAACAAAGTGGCCTGGTTTGTATTTGTTTTTTTGTCCATCGCATTGGGGCTTTATCCTATCGTTTATTTTTTTACTACCAGAAATCTTGGCTTACTTTATCCAAGATCCGACCTCATCTCTGAAAATATACTTTGGAACGTGGGATTTTATGGTCATATTTTCTTCCATGGTTTGGCATTGTTAATAGGGTGGTGCCTGTTTAGTCAAGGAGTAAAGAACCAATACCTCAAATTAGTTGAAAAGCTTCGAAAAATATATTTCCTTGCAGCACTTGTGGCCGGTATATGTAATGTGGGTATTGGTCTTTTTTCTGAAGCCGGATGGATCGCCTCTTTTGGCTTTGTACTTTTAGGGGTTGCTTGGTTGTATACAACCTATTCAGCGTATGCTGCATACCGGGAAAAGGACCTTAACCTGTATAATGGCATGCTTATATACAGTTTTGCAGCTTGCTTTGCAGCAGTGACTTTTCGACTATGGCTTCCGGTGTTACAGTTTTTACTTGGAGATTTTCGGGTTGCGTATACCATCGTAGCTTGGCTTTGCTGGGTACCCAATATGTTTTTTGCTTCTTACATCGTAAAACGTAAGGGGATCATTCTGGGATAGCCGAATTATTAACCGCCAGGTCTATTTAGCAAAAAGCTGTCCCATATCCTTAAATGCTTTGAACTCTAAAGCATTTCCGGCAGGATCCAGAAAGAACATGGTAGCCTGTTCTCCGGGCTGACCCTCAAACCGTATATAAGGTTCAATGACAAAGGCCACCCCTTTGGAGCGCAGCCTTTCCGAAAAAGATTGAAAGCGTTCCCAGGGTAATACCACCCCGTAATGTGGTACGGGAACATCTTTTCCATCTACGGGATTGGTGTGCAAATCTTCCTCACTTTTAGGTTTATAGTGAATCACGACCTGATGCCCAAAAAGATCAAAGTCTACCCAATGCTCGCTACTCCTGCCTTCAGAGCAACCTAACACCTCGCGATAAAAGGTTCTACATTCCTTAAGATTATGTACGGGAATAGCAACATGAAAGGGCGTGATACTCATGACGGACTAGGGTTTGAGGTTTGCGTAAAATTAGCGTATTTGAATCGTACATGCAGAAGAATTATCCCTGTAAAAAAGAGATAATACTTTCATTTACTTCCTCTTGATGCATGGAATGACCAAGCCCACTGGTTTTTAACAGCCTGCTACCGCTCCAATTGGCATGTACCTGCTCTGAGGCTGCCACGGGCGCCACGGCATCTAGTTCGTCGTGAATGAGTAGTCCTTTTTTGGCATTGGTCTTTACAAATTTGGAGGTGGAAAACTCTTGAATTGTAAACCCAAAATGGTCTTGAACAAAACCGTCCAGCGCTGCCATAACACGGTTATTGAAATTTAATAATCTCTGGAAATGCTTCATAATATCAGAGAACTCGGAGGGAGATCCTATAGTAACAATTCTTTCTACAGAAGAATTTGGGTTTTTGTATTCGTTATAAAGTGCGGTCATACCTCCCACGGAATGACCGATAACAAATCGAGGGTTATATTTGGTTATAATATGTTGTTCGCAGGCAGCATATAGCGGGACATGCATTTTGTTACCTGACGAATAACCATGTCCGGGCCCGTCAAAAGCAAAAATATCAAAGTTAGCGGCCTGAAGGTTGCGAACAAGATTACGCCAACGAAAAGTGTTGCTTTCCCAACCATGCAGCAGCAGCACTTTACTTCCTGTACCTTTCCAACGATACAATTGGATCTTATGATCACTAATGGTTTCTGCGGTGTATTTCGCCTGGTTCAAATAGCCTTCTTGCTGTGGTTGAATACGACCCTTACGAACAACACAAAAGACATTGAAGGCATTGGTAGCTGCTGCTTTTTGGGATAATAGCGCTAAAAAATTAAAATACTGGCCATAAATTAAGGGAACAAACTGCGCGAATAATTTTTTCATTTTGGTTACTTTTAGTAACTTACTCTAAATTAGAAACTAAAAATAGACAATTCTTTTCGAAGGGAAAAGAGGTATTCAAAATATAACTAAGTATAGCAATGGAAACCATAACTGAAAATCAGCAACTTACCATGAGTAAAAAATTGGAAAAAATGTTCGGGCATTTGGACTATAAAAATCCTCCTGAACTTTGTCCGGTTCGGGACGTGATGTCTGTGGCTTCGGATCAGTGGAGTATTCTCATCTTGCTGTGGTTAGGCTATTTTCCGCTCTTACGATTTAACAAGTTGAAAAAGTATGTGTACGGGATATCAAATAAGGTCTTGAGCCAACGTTTAAAGGTATTGGAAGCCGATGGCTACTTGGAACGTAAGGCGTATCCTGAAGTCCCGATTCGGGTGGAATACAATTTAACCGATTTTGGAAAAAGTTATGTACAACGATTATTAGAGCTTACGGAGTGGATGCAACAAAACAGTCCGAAAGTTTTGGCCAACAGAGAAAAATACGGAATCATTCCCAGCCAATCATTAGGTACTTGATCTTAGCTTCTTCCGGAATTTGTACCGTCTCTACTGTAGCCATAGAATACCGAAGATTTTCTGGAAGTTGGTCTTTGTCAATAGTAAAATACATACTGGTTTCATTTACAAAAATGACCACGTTGTTTAGGGCAGTAACAATCTTTTTTATGGTATATTTCTTGTGGATATCGCCAAAAGTACTGCTAAGGCCAATACCGGCTTCCGATACAAAACGCTCATCCAGTACTTGAATGTTTTCTACAGTGGGAATACTGTCCTTGCTAGGGGTTAAGGTCAACAAATGTTTACCTCCTTTTTCGAAAATTTTTACCTTTTGTACCCCTGCACTTATTCGGGAGATCAGGGTGTCCTTAACGATAGAATCATTGGCATAAATAAGCTCCAAATCGCGAACAAGGCTTATTTTGTCTAGTTTCCCCACACTCTCCTCTGTAATCAGAAAAGTGGTGTCTTTTTCGCCGCAACCAATAAACAAGAGTAGGATACAACTCCTTAAGAATACTAATTTTCGCATATTGTTAAAAAGGTTCTTCAATTCGATCTTCAAAAGTACTGGGTTCCGAGATAACCAAAAAGTTTAATTCCTCTGAGGCAGTGTTTTTAATTTGATGTTTAATTCCTGGAAGTACTAAAAACCCTTCGTTGGGTACTAGCTCTATAGTTTTCTGCGCCACTTGCAAAGTGGCTTTACCCTTCAGTACAAAGAAGAACTGTTGCGAAGCCGTATGGAAGTGGATTTTTTCCGATGTCCCCGGAGGCATTTGCTCTTGTTTTACAGTTAAGGTTTCGGAATCTACCAAAACCCATGCGCTACAATTATCGCCCCATATATAGCCTTCGCTGGTCAAAATACTTTTTTTCATTTCCTAACACCTAACACCTAACACCTAACACCTAACACCTAACACCTAACACCTAACACCTAACACCTAACACCTAACGAATGACTTTCTTTAAGACCCCTAATACTCCGCGAATAAAAGTAGCGCTTGTAAGTACCTTTACCACCGGGTTCATTCGTGTACTGCTTCTCCCGGAAGATTTTCTTCGGGTGGCTTTCTGTGTTTCCGCTCTGGCCTTTTCTTTTTCCGCCTCCTTCTCGGCATGCGCTATTTTTTCGTTTAAAATTTCATAGGCGCTTTCCCGGTCCACCGTATCGTTGTATTTTTTTGTTAATTGGGATTTGCCTATTGCTGCTTTGAGTTCAGCAGGCGTCAAAACATCCATCCGGCTCATAGGCGCTCTTAGCAAAGTGGCCGCCAAAGGTGTCGGACGTCCTTTTTCATCAAGGGCGGAGATGAGCGCTTCTCCAATTCCCAGGGAAGTAAGGATTTCCTCGGTTGCGTAGAACTCCGAATCCGGATAATTCTGCGCGGTTAACTTGATGGCCTTACGATCTTTGGCGGTAAACGCCCTAAGCGCATGTTGCACTTTTAGACCCAGTTGCGCCAGGACCTCCTCAGGGACATCCGTTGGATTTTGGGTTACAAAGTACAACCCAATTCCTTTTGAGCGAATTAGTTTAACGATACTTTCAATCTGATCCAAGAGGGCTTTAGAAGCGTTATCAAAGATTAAATGTGCTTCATCAATAAAGAAAATAAGTTCAGGCCTATCGCTATCCCCTTGTTCCGGGAAGGTGGCATAGATCTCTGCCAGTAAGCTCAACATAAAGGTAGAGAACAACTTAGGTTTGTCCTGTATGTCAGTAAGTCGTACAATGTTGATGTACCCTCTTCCGTTTTCGTCTATTCTGCAGAGGTCGTCTACCTCAAAGGATTTTTCTCCGAAAAAAAGATCTGCCCCTTGTTGCTCTAGCTCTATGATCTTTCTGAGAATAGTACCCGTAGAACTGGTAGAAATTCGACCATAGCTCTTCTGGAATTCCTTTTTTCCCTCTCCGGTGGCGTATTGTAACACCTTTTTAAAATCCTTGAGATCGAGCAAAGGAAGTTGGTTGTCGTCGCAATACTTAAACACCACAGCGACGATACCTTCCTGAGTTACTGTTAAATCCAGTATCCTGGAAAGGAGTACCGGGCCGAATTCCGAAACGGTAGCTCTAAGGCGTACTCCATCTTGCTCCGAAAGGGTAAGCATTTCCACAGGAAATCCTTTGGCTTCAAAAGAGAGCCCAATTTTTTCATGGCGTTCATCAATTTTAGGATGTCCGGGGCTGGGTTGAGCAATGCCACTTAAATCGCCTTTCAGATCCATCAGCAATACTGGAATGCCCTTTTCGGAAAGGTTTTCTGCAATTACCTGTAGTGTTTTGGTCTTTCCCGTCCCAGTGGCTCCTGCAATTAAACCGTGCCGATTGAGGGTTTTTAGTGGTACCTTTACAAAAGCATTAGTAACCGTTTCTCCATCTACCATTCCGGCCCCCATGGCAATATAATCGCCTTTCATGGTATAGCCTTTTTCTAGGTGGGCCAGGAATTTTTCTTTTCTATCCATGTACTGTTGTTTCCGATAAAAATAGCCTAATTTGGCAGAAGAAGAAAAGTCAATAGAAAATAGTAGAACAATCATGAATACGTATAGTAAACTTTCCATTTCTGTACTAAGCATTTTCCTCTATAGCGGTTTAGCAGCGCAAGAGGATACCGAAATCATTTTTCACAGTCCCGAAAATCCTCAAAGAGCTTCAGCGCCATTCAGCGAGGCGGTACAAGCAGGAAACCTATTTTTTTTAGCCGGGCAAATTGGAATGGATAGAACAGTTGGAAAACTAGCTGTTGGAGGTATACAGGGGGAGACGGAACAGACCATTAAAAACATTCAAGGCGTTCTTAATTACCATGGGCTAACCCTGGACAATGTGGTCAAGTGTACGGTAATATTAAGCGATATCAACGATTTTCAAGCGTTCAATGCCGTATATACAAAGTACTTCACAAAAAAGCCTGCAAGAACTACCTATGCCGCAGCAGGTCTGGCCGCCGGAGCAAAAATCGAGATCGATATAATCGCAGTTAAGTAGACCGTGGATACGCTATAGCCCTAACCACTAAAAGCTGTAAACAGTTGCCAATTTCCTCTATGTCGGCTAGTAGAGCCTCGTAATCTGAGAGGCAAGGTCACCGTAATTTATAAAACAAGGCTTCGGGTAAAGTCAATATACGACGCAAGGCTTCCAACCATCAGAAAGGCATCTAAAACTTTGCTAGTATGTAGAATGCGTAAACCCTACCTCCCAAAATGGTATAAAGAACTCAGGTGATGTATCTTTGCAGTATGGTTAAGGAAGTAATGAATTTGGTAGATCAGGGTCTAATGCTCCCTTTAATGGAAGAATTCTACACAATTCAAGGAGAAGGGTTCCATAAAGGCAAGGCTGCCTATTTTATTCGTGTGGGAGGTTGTGATGTAGGCTGTCACTGGTGTGATGTGAAAGAGAGTTGGGACGCAGCACGTCATCCCCCAACGCCTATTGAACATATCATAGAAAATGCCACAAAGTATTCGGATACGATTGTCATAACGGGAGGAGAGCCCTTATCCTGGGATATGGCACCACTTACAAAGGGATTAAAAGAGAAAAAGTTAAAGGTCCATGTAGAAACTTCCGGATCACATCCCTTAACCGGTTATTGGGATTGGATTTGTCTTTCTCCCAAAAAAATGAAGTTGCCCGTAGGGGATATCCATCAAAAAGCCGATGAATTAAAGGTGATTGTTTACAATAAGCACGATTTTAAATTTGCCGAAGCTCAGGCCAAAAGTGTTCGGGATGATTGTGTTCTCCTACTGCAGCCGGAATGGGGCGTTCGAGAGAAGATGATGCCGCTGATCGTAGATTATGTGATGCAGCATCCAAAATGGCGCGTTTCACTACAAAGCCATAAATATTTGAATATTCCCTGATCTATCGGCCGCCGTTGTTTTGAAGGTCCAAAACACATTCGTCGTCTAGGACAGGAACCACTGCTGCCGTACGAGAAGCCCGTGTTTCAAGCATGTTCAATAAGCTCATTCCAGATAAAGAGCAAGCAGATTGTATTTCGAATTTTCCCATAGGGAAAACTCTAGCGGTCCCTCCAAACTCGAGCTGAGCGCGCATCAAGCAACCGTCTACATTACAATGGTTGTTCCCCACTTCGTTTCCATCTTCATCAATAGTAGTGTCTTCGTGATCATTTACAGGAATAGTACCAAGATTAACCAAACCAAAGAGATGTCCAAATTCGTGGTTTAGCGTAGCGGTCTCTACATCCGTCAAAGTAATTAAACCACTTCTTCCGGACAGGGTACGGATAGTACGCTCAAAAATTACCATAGAGGTATTCCGATAGACAGCTCCCAAGGTCACCAAACCCTCATCTTCCTCATCGGTATCGGAGGGAGCATCTGCAAAGTAGATATATACTGCAAGCGTAGTCCCATTGTTATATGCAGTACGATTCTCGGTCTCCAAGGCTGCAACTTGCTGAAGGGTAAGAGTCTCTTCTTCCGGAGAAGGAAGTTCCAAAAAGCTGATATCAATATTCTCCTTAAAGGTATGTTGCCGCAAATAGGCGATAAAATTGTCCATGGTTTGTTGCGTAGGGCGAAACCCCGTAACGAAAGCCGCTTCAATCAATATCCGGTCAAAGTTAGTATTGGAAAGGAGGTCATTAGCTGAGGCACCGGTGGCTAACAGGTTTTGTGATCGGTCTACCTCAATCGGATCATCATCTTCAGAAGACGTAGTACCCCCATCATCTCCGGAAGAGCACGCAGAAAGGAGGATAAGTGCTAATAGATAGTGGACTAAACATTTTTTCATAGCTAGTATTTTTTTAACAACGGCTACACAGTGGTAATAGTATTTTAAGGTAAGCGAAGTCTGGCCAAATAGTCGTAGTGTTCCCCCTCGCTTATCAATTCACATTCAAATCTTTTCGCCTCGGCATAGTTGGCAAGGGTTACGTAATCAAGATATAACCAATCAAAAACCAGACCCTTTTTACCCATATATTCCATTTGAAAGCGAACTTCTCCATAGTAGGCGATATCCCCTGGAATCCAATATCCGCCGTCTTCGTCTTGCTCAAACATATAGATAAGGTTACTGGAATCCAACAGCACCTGTCCGTTGGGCTGAAGCAGCGTTTTGCAATGGGCTAAAAATTCGGGTAGCGCTTGAAGGGTTCCTGCCAGGCCAATACCGTTCATAAGAAGCAATAAAGTATCGAATGCTTCTCCAGAATAGGATAAGAAATCGGTTTGAACGGTATGCTTAAGCCCACGCTGTTGGCAAACCTGAATGGCACCTGCGGAATGATCTAATCCGGTTACGGAAAACCCTTTCTCCTGCAAGTATAGTGCATGGCTCCCCGCACCACACCCTATATCTAAAACTTTACCGCTACAGAGCTTTAGTGCTTGACGTTCCAATTTTGGCATTTTGTCAAAAGAGCGAAACAAATAGG
This sequence comes from Bacteroidota bacterium, assembly GCA_038750505.1. Taxonomy (GTDB): domain Bacteria; phylum Bacteroidota; class Bacteroidia; order Flavobacteriales; family Flavobacteriaceae; genus Croceivirga. Next base: position 119,447 of record JBCDHD010000006.1, read on the forward strand.
GCAGTGGAAGGGTCCCTTTTTCCTCTAAGGTGGAAAAGGTCGTAATATCGCGGGTATATTTTCCATTTTGATAATCCAACAATGCCTTTCCCAAAATATCCATTACCCAAAGGTAAGATGTGTATTTTTTAAAAAGGTTTAACCGAAAGAGGAGATTAAATCGAGATAAGCTGGAAATGGAGGCATTGAATAGTAAGAGGATTTTTTTGGTAACTATTTGAAATTAAGGCCTTGCTGAACAAATGAACCACTACCTGCTTGATAGTAGCCCTGAATGTTCTAAAAAGCAAGCAAGGGAAAACCGCAAAAATGGGCTATCCGGTAGGCTTTGATTTGTAAGTAAAACCTTTATAATTATTTCTTTTATCACGGTTAAACTATAATTAATCTAAATTAATTTAGGATTTTTTACTTTAGAAATATAGTTTCGTTTAAAATTGCTTGTTACAGGAAATCATCTTTTCCTTCCCTACAAAGAGAAAATGAAAATCACTTTCGGTAAAAATAGGAATGTGAAAGCAGCTCAAGAAGTTGCCGGAGGCATGATACGTAACGCCCGCGATTTTGAACACTTTTACAATACCAGCGCCGAAAAACTATTCCATGTTGCCCTTAAAATTGTCAATGACAAACCGATTGCGGAAGGCATCGTTCACGACGTATTCAGCGATATTTGGGAAAGGCGTAAAACATTAAGTATTAATGTCCCCCTTGAAGCCTATGCAGTAAGGGCTGTTAAATTCACCGCATTTGACCGGCTTAAAGAAAAAATAAAAAAAGAAAAAGCAAACAAGGAAATATCGACAATGACCGTAGTTTCCGGGAATCCCATTGAAGAAGAAATCCATGCTCGCGAGCTTCAGGGAGAACTTGCTCATTTGGTCAGTCAGCTCCCGCTACGTTGCCAGGAGGTATTCCGATTGCGTCGTGAAAAACTGATGAGTAATAAGGATATCGCTACTGGGCTGAACATTTCTGAAAAAACCGTTGAGAGGCACATGACCAGAGCACTGCACTTTATAAAAATTGGCCTGAAATAGGCAATTTCCAAAAAAGTTTACTTCCCAATTGGGGGTACACCTATTTTTTTCAGACTTAGGATAGATAACTGGTTTTATATCCTAGATTATGAAAATCACTGAGGCACTTTTTAAAAAATATATTGAAGGAGAATGTACGGAGCAGGAGAAACGATTGGTTGAAGAATGGTTGAACTCCGGAGAGGGTACACTTTCAGATTTTTCAACGCGAGAGGTAGCCCAAATGAAGGAGCGTACCTGGGAAAAATTGGAAAAACGTCATCAATTCCGTCTTGAAGTATCCGGAGAAAGCGCATTTAAAGAAAGCAAAGCTACGATCTTACCTTTATACAGAAAGGTATTCCGCTATGCAGCGGTAGCCGTAATGGCCATTTCTTTGGGCTTCACCAGCTATTACTTTTTAAGTACTACGGGAGTAGATTCCGGAAAACCCTCAGTTGCTTTGGAAGATTACCAAACGATATCAAATGGCCGGGGTCAACGAAAATCAGTGGAACTTCCTGATGGTACTACCGTATGGCTAAATAACGATACCCAAATTAAGGTCCCGGAAGAATTTAGTGAGGAGGAACGTATCGTATATCTGGCAGGCCATGCCCACTTTCATGTGATCCGAAACCCTGAAAAACCTTTTATCATCTACACCGAGGGTACCAAGACCCAAGTATTGGGAACCTCCTTTGATATCAATACTAACGATCCCGATTTAGGTACGGAGATTATTGTGACAAGCGGTAAGGTGGTCTTTTCAGAAAAGAACAATCTGGATAATCGTGTTACCCTCACGGTCGATCAAAGAGCGGTGATCAGTGATGAAAAAACAATTGCGCTGAATGAGGTAGACGCACAGCGACTGACTGCCTGGAAAACGGATAGGTTGGTATTTGATGATGAGACCCTTGGCGGTATAATAAAAGTGCTTGAACCTTGGTACAATGTGCGGATACATGTAGAAAATACACCCTTGTTGGAAGAACGCTTGACCCTTTCCTACGAGAATCCCCCTTTGAAGAAACTATTGGAAAGGATGAGTAAAATGCTGGATTTTGAGTATCGAGTGGTAGGTGAAGCGGTAACCATTCAATGAGATCAACACATAAAAGACAGATTTCGGTAATGCCCTTAAAATGTACTTGGTTGGTTTTTATTCTTTTTTGGGGCGGGTTTGGGTGTCCTTATTCCTATGGGCAAGAAACCATCCTGGATCAGGAAATCACAATTGCCTTTTCCAAAGCAACGGTAAGAGAGGCCTTGACCCAATTAAGTAGGCAAACCGGTTACGTCATCAATTTTTCAAGTTCAAAAGCGGACAGGAACCGGAGAATTTCTTCCTCATTTAGGAACAGCTCCATAGCCAAAATCATCAAGGATGTCTGGGGAAGGAACAATATCCTATTGGAAGCTGATGGTACTGCCATTGATATTTTGGTGATTAAAACAGAAAACCGAAAAGGAACTATTACCGGTACGATTACTAATAATCTTAACCAGCCCCTCCCTTTTGTTTCAGTAATCTTAAAAAATACCACTTATGGGGCTCCTTCCAATGAAAATGGCAATTTTTCATTTCAGGCTCCCCCAGAAAACTATGTGATTATGGTCTCTTCCATTGGCTATGAAACCTTCCAAAAAGCCATTACGGTAATTCCAGAAAGTGAAACGGAAATAAACATCGTGCTTAAGGCAAAGGATGAAAAGTTGCAAGAGGTAGTGGTCAAAGGAAAGTCCAAAGAGCAGATAAAACGTGAAGAGCCTATCAAGGTGGATGTTGTGAACCTTGCCAAGTTCCAGACCCAACCCGTTAGTGTCCCCCAGATATTGAACCGGACAACGGGGGTGCGGATACGTCAATTTGGTGGTCTGGGTAGTCCCACCCAGGTCCAACTGAACGGTTTGAGTGGCGCTGCCGTTCGCCAATACTATAACGGGATACCCATGGAATTTCTGAATGGCGGCATCAATCTCGACAACCTGCCCACGAACGCCATTGACAATATAGAGATATACAAGGGGGTGGTGCCCATCGAAATTGGTACGGACGCCCTGGCCGGGGGAATCAACATCGTCCCAAAGGAAATCGACAGGTCCTATACGGATATATCCTATGAATTCGGATCCTTTAACACCCATATTGCAACGGTCAACGGGGCCCAGATGTTAAACGACAACTGGTACGTTGGGTTTAACGGTTTCTTCAATTATTCCGATAACGATTACCGCATGCGGAACATCCCTGTGGCCACCTTTGAAACCTTTATCAATGCACAGGGCAACGAGCAATCGCGAATCGTTGAAACCGTAGAGACGGTCGATCGGTTCCATGATGTTCATCAATCCTCATTTTTGGATATGCAATTGGGTGTGAAAAATCTCAAATGGGCGGATAAAATTTCGATCTCAATGGGATTTTCCCAACGGTTCGATGAATTACAAACCGGGCAGCGCATCAGGGCCAGACCCGCGGGAGAAACGGAACAACGGGCATCCGCCTTTTTCCAGACCTTGAAATATGAAAAAAAGTTGAAGAAAAATATCCAGTTGAAATACAATGGCAACTACACCTTGATCAATGAAAAATTTAGGGACTCTACGCTAAACCTCTACAATTGGTTCGGTGAGATAGAAACGGAAAACATATTACTCAGTGGGGCAGAAATTTTGAATGAGCCGACCTTACGCGATGGGGAAAACTTTTCCACGACCCACCGACTTACGGGGAAGTTCAAGTTGTCCGACCGTTTTGAATTCGTCCTGAACAATTTTTTTGCCTATCAGCGTATCGTGGGGGAAGACCCTGCGGCGCAACGCGTGCCCCTGGACAACCCCACCGTAGATCCCAATACGATCCCTTCCTCCTTGGGCAGGAATATTCTGGCGGCACAGCTGAATTCCAAATGGCTGGACAATACTATGGAGACCTCCCTATTCGGAAAATTTTACAGCTTTAGCAACAAAACCTCGGACTTCAATCAAACAAGCAATAGCATTGTTTTCGACGCCATAAGGGAAACAGGGGAGGATTTCGGTTTTGGAGGTGCCCTGAAACTGGCATGGGATGCACAACGATACCTTAGGATAGGTTATGAAAATGCCATCCGGGTACCTTCGGCCAGAGAGGTTTTCGGAGATTTTATTCAGATAGTGCCAAATTTTCTTCTTCGACCCGAACAAAGCGAAAACCTGAATATCGGTCTGTTCTATCGGCATGATTTTTCGGACCGCACCTTTGCCTCTTTACAGGTAGACTGGTTTTTAAGGGATTTAAAAGACCTTATACGCTTGGATGTTCCCCAAAGTCCGAATCTGCCGGCAAGATTTATCAATCAGGCCGAGGTAGAATCCCAAGGGGTGGAAATTGCATTGAAGATGGCCCCGTTAAAACGTCTGGATTTGGATTTCGCCTTTACCTTTCAAGATATTATCAATTCCGAGGTACCGAACGAAAACAATACCAACGATTCCGGGAAGCCCATACCCAATATTCCCCAACTTTTCTACAATGTGGGACTCGGCTATAGACTGGACAATCTTTTTAACTCGGGCAATGCATTGGCTTTTTTCGGCAATTACACCCATATCGATGAGTTCAGCCTCATTTTCGAGGGGGAAGTTCGGAACGACGCGAACTTTATCCCGGTCCAGGATCAAATCGATGCCGGACTCAGTTACCGATTGCCCAAATTGGGCCTGACCTTTTCCCTTCAATTGAACAACCTTACCGATGCTGAGCTTTTTGACAATTTCCGCTTGCCGAAACCGGGACGTAATTACCGATTCAAGATCAGATATGAACTATAAATTTTTTTTAAATACATGAAGATGAAAACCATAAATCGATTTTTTGCACTAAGTCTTTTGATTCTTTTATGCTCCTGTGGAAGTGATGACGATGATGCCCTGGGAACGGATAGGGATCCCGTGGCCGGTTTTACCTTTGAAACCGATGAACTGCGAGTTACTTTTGAGAACACCTCATCAAATGCTAACAGTTATGTGTGGGACTTTGGCGATGATACCACTTCGGAGGAAGTGGACCCCGTGCATACCTATCAACAAGGGGGCACCTATACCGTGATATTGACCGGCACGAATGGTACTGAATCCAATGCCACTACCCAATCCATAACGGTATCCTTAGATCCTGAAAATGTAAGGTTAACGAGTGGTTTCGTGATTACCGCCTCCAGTGAAGATGGAAGTACCACTTTTCTCAATTATTTTGCGGAACTGCCCACGGGAACAGTGGACCTGACCCAAGGGCTTGCCGTTCAGAATTTCGGCTATCTAGATACTTTCGATGGTGCAATCTTTTCAACTCGAACGGACGGTTCCAATGGGTATGTAAAATTAGGGATAAATGGCAATGGGGACATCGTTGAGGACGGAATTCTCCCGACCACAGGTTCAGGGAGATGGATCCGTGTTCGTGATGCGGAAACAGGGGTTTTTTCAGATTCCAACAACCCCAAGAACTTACCAGTATTCAACCCAACCACCATGGAGGTTACGGGCAATATTGACCTATCCGCTGCCCCTGTATTCACGGAATTTCCAATGGCCTTTGTTCAAACGGCGGTCATACGAGGGGATTACGTGTATGCCGTAATGGAGGAATTTCCGCAGTTCTTGGATAACTTTACGGTGGTAAGGGGAAGCCTAACGAGCGGTACCTTCCAAAACCAATTAGACTCGAATTCCGGAGTTACATTCACAGGGAATTTTTTACCGAACGTAGTGGACGAGGAGGGGAACATTTTTATGCCTCATGGTGGAGTCATAAATCTATTGGCGCCTATTCCCGGGGGCATCTTGAAGATACCCGCAAATAGTACTGAGTTTGACCCTAATTTTGACCTACGGCCTAACAATGTCCTGAACCCGGATCAACTTGTATCTACGTTCAGCCGCTTTGGATACTACCAAGATGGTCTTGGCTACGGACTTGCAGCATTGGAAAACGATCCGCAAGCTTTGGCATTATTGGAAAGCGTGGATGGGGATATTTCTCAATTGACGGAAGAACAGATCAACCTTCTTTTGTTTTTGGCCAACACCAGTGAAGTCGCAAATTTTGTTGAGATCGACCTGAATACCGGAAGTGTGGCGGAGGTTCCAAATCTACCCAGGAGCGGGCCCTTTGCAAGCTCTAATTTCACCATTGTTGCCGGTCTGCCCCACTTTGTTGTCAATAATCTCTCGACGAGCGCACTGTATCGGTACGATCCTACCGTTAATGAAACGGTGGAAGTTTTTAGCGCGACCGGCGCAACACTTGGACGTGTTTTGGATATAGGTAACGATAATTTGTAAAACAAATAAGGCACTGGTTAAAACCGGTGCCTTTTCAATAAACCAATGTTGATCATAATTTACATACTAACGTTTTTGTCCGTCCTCTGCTTTTACATTAGGGCAGGGCAAGGGAGGTTTATGGGGATGGTACCAAAACGACTTTTCCGCTATTTTAAGTGGCTAAGAAGTACAGGTCTTGTATTGCTGTTAACAGCCATAGGACTGATGATAGTGCTCGAATATGATGCGTTCATTTCCATTGTGATAGTTATGATGCTGTGGGTATTCATGGCCTCCTGTTGGGTGCTTCTTGCGCCCTTTATACTTAAACGACGATAGAGGTAACTGATATTAATAGCTAAGCTAAAAGACTTTTATGCCAGCCAACAAGAAATATTTACTTAGGACAAGATTGGGGCGCACCAGCAAGATACTGGCAGCTACAATAGGCAGTTTTTTAAGCACTGCTTCCTTCCATGTTGCCCTGCTTTTCTTTTTTGACAAGTCCAAAGTATTGGCAACCGCATTGTATTCCATTTTTATTAGTTGGGTACTGCTCATGCTGATGGTGTATTATGTAAAAAGGCCCTGGGTCTCTTGGGCCGTTCTGGTCTTCATTCTTTTTCTATCGGTCTTTGCCATTTATCTAGGAAAAACACCCTAACAAAGTACTATGAATCAAAAACGTCGAATATACAACGTCTATTTCAACACCCATACCGTTACTGGTATCGCTATAAGCATTGGACTCTTCGTCATCTTTCTGGCAGGGGCTTATTCCCTGTTCGTGCGCGAGATCAACCGTTGGCAAGATGGGGTGAAAAAGCAAGAGTACACCACCGATATTGACTTTGAAAGGGTGATGGATACTCTAGCCCAAGAAGCCTATCAGCTTGAAGGAAGAACTATTTCCATTTCACTACGTGAAGATGTCCAAAACCATATCCGAGTCCGCTCCGAAGCCCTTACGGAAGCTAAAGATACTGTGAAGCTATTTTCGCAAAAAGACGCTTTGGCAAGGACTGCTATTTTCATGGAAATCGATCCTGAAACGTATCGAATCGAGGAAAGAGGACGCAATCAGGAAACTACCCGGCTTGGTACGTTTCTGTTCCACTTACATTACTTCGGCCAAATTCCTGTCATCGGTATCCGCATTGCCGGCCTTGTTTCCCTGTTCTTCGCTTTTGCCATTCTCTCAGGTATTATCATCCATTGGAAAAAGATCGTTTCCAACTTCTTTACCTTCCGTATCAAGGCCGGTATCAAGAACCTATGGATGGATGCGCATACGGCGCTTGGAGTGCTAGGGCTTCCTTTTCAATTCATGTATGCCATTACGGGTGCCTTTTACGGGCTTATTCTTCTACTTTATATTCCTGTCCTAGTAATAGTATTTGATGGAGACCAAGAGAAGTTAGTGGCTTTGCTTCAACCCAAAATTGAAGCGAGCACAGATACTATCACTACTTCCTATAATGATACAAGTATCAATGGATTGGTAAAAAGGGCACTTTCAAGATTGAACCGTTCAGAAGTTGAGTTCATGAGTGTATTAATAACCAACTATGGTAAGCAGGAAGCAGAATTGGTATTTACTGCTCAAATGAACAGTCAAAAGCACTTTATGAACAATGTGGTCACTACCTTTCAACTTTCTGATGGAACAGTTTTAAGCCATAAACCTATGGATGAAAACTCCTATCTCGATTTGAGTACAAGTACCATTTTTAAACTACATTTTGCCAGTTTCGGAGGCTACTTGATTAAGGCCCTTTATTTTGGTCTTTCATTGATCACCTGCTTTGTGATCCTCTCCGGAGTCCTAGTCTGGCTCACGGCACGGGAAAAGAAAATGTATGCGCATAAGGCTAAGTTCAATCGAAACGTTGGCGCCCTATTCATTGGTGCCTGTATGGGGCTCTACCCTGCCATTGCCCTCTTCTTTTGTTTGGTCAAGGTCTTTCCGAACAATTTTGATCAAATGTCCAACGTCTTTTTTCTGTTTTGGTTGGGGTACACTCTTTATGCATTCTTCATAAAAAGTCCGTTCAAAATCAACAAATATGCGTTGGTTTTGGGCGGCGTATTGGGCCTGTTGGTGCCTGTTTTGAATGGTCTTCAATCCGGGCTCTGGTTCTGGAAATCCCTGTCCATGGGATATCCGGATTCCTTTTTTGTGGATATAGGATGGCTCGTTATGGGTTCCCTCGCATTACTGGGCGCATATTATGCAAAGCCAGTTGAAAAAAAGATAAAATCAGAAAAAGGAGTAACCAATGAAAGTCTAGTAAAAATCTGAGTTAATGGTTACAGAGAACGAAAACTTAGCGATAGTAAAGGAGGTCCTTGAAAGACACCTTGATAAAAAAGGACTCCGAAAAACCTCGGAACGCTATGCTATTTTGGAAGAGATCTATGCGCATGACGAACATATGGATGTAGATACCCTACACTTTAAAATGCGCCTGAATAACTACAAGGTCAGTAAGGCGACCATCTACAACAACCTGGATTTGCTTATTGAGGCCAACCTGATACGGAAGCACCAGTTCAGCAAGGGAACGACACATTACGAAAAGTGCTATTTCCGGGGACAGCATGATCATGTGATCCTTACAGACACCGGCGATATCCTTGAATTCTGTGACCCGAGAATTCAACAGATCCAAAGAACGATTGAAGATATGTTTGGGGTTGAGGTGAAAAAACATTCGCTTTACTTTTACGCTACTTACAAACGATCCAAGTAAAATAGCGAAAGTAAGCACTGAACTCTTTTTGAGTTTTAGGCCATCTGCTAATAATCGAGAAGTTCTTTGCTAAGTAAGATATTAAACGTTTTGCAGAAGACGTATGCTGTAAAACTGAGGTTTAATAGAAAGAATTGCAGTATGAAGAAACCTTGCTTATCAAATTAGGTGCTCCGATTTAACCTTTTGAGCAATTCATCTTTTCTTCTAACCGCAACCTCAAGTTTTGAACCCTCCGACAGTACAACATAACCGCCTTTCCCTTTTACATACGAACTAATAAACGATACGTTTACCAGATACGATTTGTGTACTCTAAAAAAAAGACGCTCATCTAAAATTTCCTCAAAATATTTTAAGGTTTTTGGAGCGGTGATCTTTTTGTTGGCTAGGATATGGATATGGGTATAGTTGGCATCGGACTGCAGATAGATAATGTGTTTAACCTCAATCATGTCAAGTCCCTCCATTGTGGGAATGGCCAAGCGCTTTTCCTGCTGTATGTTTTTGTTGAAATTATAGAGGAGCGTCTCTATTTTCCTGGAGGCATTCTTGAGCCCTTTTTGGGAAATAAGCCTTTCTAGGGTAGCGTTTAGGTCTGCTGCATCCAAAGGCTTCAAAAGATAATCAAGTGCCGAGAATTTAAATGCTTGTATTGCATAGTTGTCAAATGCAGTGGTGAAGATGACCTCAACTTCCGAATTGTCAATTTGGGTAAGCAGATCAAAACCCGTAAGTGCATTGAGCTGTATATCCAGGAAAATAATATCTGGTTTTTCTCTCTCGAATAACGCTTTAGCTGCCTTAACAGAATTACATGTCCCGATGACGTTTACCGTCTCAGAATGCGCTTCAAGCAACAACAGCAATCGGTCTATACAATGCTGTTCATCGTCTACAATGATGGCTGTAAATCTGCTCATGCTAAAATTGAAATTCTATAGGTATTTTTAATTCTACCCTAAGCCCCTCGGTTTTATCGATCATTTGTAAGGAGCCCTTCTTATTCTTGAGTTTATTTATGATCTCCAGCCGACTTGCTGTGATTTTTAGTCCCAAAGAGTTCCTATTCATAGTCATCGGTACGGCGGCAGGCCTGCCTGAACCATTATCTTCAACAATACATAAAATCATATCCTCTTCTTTCCTAAATAGTATGGAAATATGACCTTCCTCTTCGTTATCTGCAATTCCGTGCCAAATACTGTTCTCAATAAAAGGTTGAAGGATTAGTGGTGGGATCATAGTATTCTCCTGGTCAATAGTTTCATCGACAGTAATGGAATAGGTAAATTTTTTGCCAAGCCGTAAGCTTTCAATTTGCATGTATAACTCCATTAAATTCAGATCTTCCGAGATAGGAATCCATTTCTTTTCCGAATTCTCAAGGATTGCCCGTGTGAGTTTGGCGAATTTTAGCAAATACGCATTGGCTTGGCCTACATCATTCTTTAAGAGGAAGTCGCTTATGGAATTCAGCGAATTGAAAATAAAATGAGGGTTCATCTGCGACCTCAGGGCCTTTAGCTCGGTTTCGGAAACCTGGGCCTTAAAATTTGCAATTTTTTGAGCTTCTTTAGCATCCCTTCTTCGCTTGTAGAGCAAGTACCCGATAAGCGCCATAGCCCCAAGAAGGATAGCTCCTACCAAATACCCATTTTTGATCAGTTGTTCTCGCTTCAGCTCGCTTTCTGCCGCGGCCTGTTGTTTCTCCATGGCAAACAGCATCTCTTTACGGGTAAGTTCAGATCTTTTTTCCTCGTTAAGGACGCTGTCCCTAAATACAATATGTTGCTTATACGCTTCAAGTGCCTTACCGGGCTTTTTGCTTTTTTCATAAACTGTGCTCAGGACCTGCCAGGAATCGGCCTGCCATTCAATCGCTCCGATTTCCCTTGAAAGTTCCAGTGCCTCCTGCCCAGCCATACCTGCAGCCTCGAAGTTGCCAAGCAAAATGTTTACTTTACCAATACTGTTCAAGGCTGAAGCCAAAATGTAGGTGTTCCCTAACCCTTGCGCTAATGCCGCGGCTTCCTCGTATTTTGAAAGTGAAGCTTGGTATTGTCCCATGCCCTTATAGCCAAGAGCAAGATTATTGATAATGGCTGCCTGAAAAAATTGGTTTTGCTCTTTTATAGCCAGTGCTAGGGCGTTTTCCAAATACGGAAGCCCTTGCTGGTAATCCCCAAGATCATTGTACACGATGCCGATGTTTGATAACCCTCTTATTTCATTGGCAATATGGTTTGAGGTCTTGGCGGCAGAGAGAAAGGCATTGTAGTTTTCCAATGCTTTATCATAATCCTTCAAATCGGCATAAATGTTTCCAATATTGCTTAACAAGGAATTTTCCAGTTCGTTATCTGAAATTTTTTGGCTCAGTCGCAAAGCCTTTTGATAGGCGTCTAAGGCGTTCAAATTATCGGCCACCACATAATAAAGGTGTCCCTTTTGACGTAGTGCCATGGCCTCCCCTTTCTCCCAGCTTAAATTCTCGCTAATCTCCAAGGCCTCACCGGTATAGGGAAAAGCATTTTCCGGATCGGTATAGATCATTTCGCCAGCGATATCCAAAAGTGTTTTAACCCGGATAGAATCCTTATTGGGTTGGGTTTGGAGAACACTTTTTAGGGAATCCAAAGCAAGTTCCTGGGCAGCGCAAAAAAAGAAGGCCAAGAAAAAGAGAACCGTTACATATCCTTTCATTTGCGTCTTGTTAGGTCGAGCCCAAATTTACATTTTTTTTAAGCCTAAGACATTCAGAGGTTTAGAAATTCATATACGACGTTCCTTATGGAAAACACAACGTTCATTTGGTAAATCGCTACGCTTAATAATTGGCCATGGTACACCTCAGAACTTCTGGGTAGCTTCTAGTTTCCTAACCGGTTTTGAAAGCCTATCTAAACAAATTTTTATGCAGTGGCGCCTGGAACTTTACATAGCACTTATTTTTAGCTTTGGCTCTGCGGTAATCATTGCGCAAGGCTCCGGGGGCATGGTCTCTTTACATCCTGAGGAAGACCATTTTGTTTCCATCCATCTTCAGACACACAAGGGCTTACCAAGATTTGGGGTGTTGGACAATTATGTATCACAAGGTACAAGGGCTACAAGGTCCTCTTCTACCCCTGAAATTCGCGAGAAAACCAAAAAGGTTCGGACCGGACTTTCCAATTATTTCTTAATGACCCAATTAAAATACCTGGCTCCCTTGATGGGTGATCTGGACAAAGAACGGTTAACTCCGGTAAGCGGAAATACCAGCCAGGCCCAGCGGAACTCCGTATTCCTTCAAAGGTTCATACGAACTAGACTAGCATCCAGTATCTGTCTCGCTGAGGCCTGCCAAAAACTTGGGAAGGGCAAGAACGAATTTGAACGACTACGGAATTATAAAGCGTTTACTTCGCAATTTCTCCAACCCTTGCAGGAATGGTCACAAACCTTTTTTAAAGATGACCAGCTTACAGTGTATCACGTGTCTTCCGTTTCCCTTGGCAGGCAATATGATTTTGATCGTAAAGGCTATTGGATAAATCACGGTTTTGGCATGAACAGTGCGTTTTCCATGGGCAATAGTCGCCATATACGAATCGTGTTCGAACCCAAAACACCCTATGAAAACAACATAAAAAATAAACTGGGGCGAGGAAATACCCTCCAGTTCTTGTTAAAAATGAATGAAGAGACAGCTGAGCGCTACCAGACGGAGGGAGTTACAAGGCTTTACCTCGTGAAAAAAATAAGGATACAACACGGAGGGAAGACCATAGAAAATGCTACACATCCGATAACATTCAATTATGCTCACCTCGACCCTGTACTAGAAATTTATGAGGATCTGGCGTTAACAACATTACTAAGCACACTATCTCTGGACCACCTGATATTAAAACGCCTATGATATCCTTTAAAAATTGGTATGTCTGCGCAATAGCATTTCTATTTTCGGTTATGGCCTCAGCACAGCAGGTCGATGAAATTCTATATAACGCTCCTGCTGCAGAATTCATCAATTTGCGCCTCCAGACCCACAACAATAAGCTCCGTTTTGGATTGCAGGGTAATTATTACCTAAATGCCGATGGGAGTTTTGTGGACAATGTTGGTAAAGCGTTTTCAGAAGCGGAAAAGAGAGCAAGCCACAATGTGATTAGCAGGCATGCTTTTGTAGAACTGTTAAAAATTAGATTTCAGGAAGAGCTATTTAGCGTAATGGATAGTGATCTTCTGACCACAAGAGCACAGAATATGTATGAAAGGGAGTTAAAATCCTACACTGCCCAGCAGCAGGTTTTGACCCTGGCCAATGCGTTGTGTGCTACAATGCAAAAGAAACGCTTTTTCTGTAATGAAAAAGCTGAAGATTGCGCTAATAGATTTCGTGAAGGGTATTACTATGGTGGATACGGAAGCACATTGACCTGGGGAGGTAGGGGGGCTTCCGAATTTCAACGGCTACGTGCCTATACTACCTTTGTCAAGGAACTTTTTCCAAAAATACAGCAGTGGGGCAATGGGCTTCATAAGGAAAATTCAGCCGAGGGCTACTTCGTAGGTAGGATCCGGCTGGGTAAATACGATTTTAAAAATGGGGGGTACTGGCTAGATCTGAAGGCCTTCCAAAACACCGATTTTTTTTTGAGGTGGCACCAGTTTCAACCGAGCAATTCGGCGGAACGAAAACTAGCGAGCCCCAAAGGCTGTCAGATATTATTAGCGCTATCTCCCGGAGAAGCGGAAAAACTTACTGAGAAACACCAATTTTTATTTGTGGTCTTTAACGTGGTGGTTTCCTTTGAAGGCATTGATAACTACAAAGCAAATCAGTTAAAAACCCTATTTAACCTTGGTAGTCCCCAAATCGAAATTTTTAAGGACGAAAACCTTACTCAAAAAATAAGTGAAATAACGATCAATACCATGATCACAAAGACCAGATAGTAACATCGGCTAAACAGGAATACCATGATTTTACACAGCTATAGACGTATAGGTACAGCATTGCTACTCTTCTTTTTCTTCAAAGCGACAGTGCACGCTCAAGAAGATAATGTACTTCGGTATGCCGCCCCAAGTGATGATTTTATCGATTTGGTAATTCAATCGCATCAAGGGTTACCGAGATATGGGCATTTGTATTACAGAAGAGGGGTAACGATTCCTACTACCAATAAAGCCTACATCGCTTTGTTAGAGCTAAAATTCATGAAAGCGATTCTCAGCGATATGAACCGCTCTAAATTGGATATGTACAGTAGCCCCAGCGAACAGGCTGCCATCAATTCAGCAGCAGCACAGCGGCACTTGCTAAACCTGGCCAGCTACATTTGTTCTGAAGAAGTTCTCCTGGAGCACTTTTGCGATCCTAATGCGAGGGTTGTAAAGAAACCTATAGGTGGCAAAACAGCGAAGTGCCGCTTCAATAATTCTGCGGGAGAACGACAATTTATCGGCCACTGGGGGGGAAGCGGAAGCAATGAATTCCGCCAGCTCCGAAGCTACAAGTATTTTTTAGAAAACCTTCTCGAACCTTTGCAAAGCTGGGCCGATGGCTTCTATAACGGGGGTAAAAAGACCGCATACTACGTTTCGATAACCTATATAGGGGGCAAGTATGATTTTAAGAGCAAAGGCTATTGGATTTCCCTCCGATCAGAAGGGATGGGTTCCATGCCGCCCTATGCGGAATTTATAGCCTATACCGAAGGCGAGAAGTTGCTCAAAGGAAACACGAACAAAAAAGTATTATTCGCCCTGCCTCCAGAGCAGGCCAAGTCTTTGGGATTACGGGATAGAATGCCGATTTTCCTGGTAAGTAAGGTGAAAATACTCCCAAAATTGGATGCATCAGGAAAGCCTTACGTGCGCTTCGAATACGAATTGGAAAGGGATGTCCTGGAAGTGTATAAAAATGTCCAATTGACGGAAAAAATTGGAGAACTGAATATCAATGAACTCGTCTCAAAATAGTAAAGCCAATGACCTTTAAAAAGTATATTGCAATAGGTGCCACTTTCTTCCTGATTTGCGCTCCTCAAAATATAAGCGGGCAATTCTTGAAAAAACTGACTAAAAAAACTAAAGCCAAACTCCTTCAGAAAACCGAAGAGGTTACAGAGCAAATTCTCAGCGATGATACGAACAACACACAGAAAGAACATCCGAAATCCGAACCTGTTCAAGTTGACGCTCAAGGTTCAACTGAAGCAGAGGGATCAATTCTGGTACAGGATTCCGCAATATTGACCTATGATGCACCAAGTCCTTTGTTTATGGACATATCGGTGCAGCAATATAATGGTATGCCGCGGTTTGGTTCCTGTGATTTTTATTTTGCGTCTCCCCACCGACCTGATGGCTCACCAGAAGGGAAGGCCAAACGAAAACGTATGGAGGCAGGGTATTCCGGGTTCATGCGATTGACCGACATACATCTTTTGATCGACCTTTTTGCCGCTATGGATAAAACAGCTCTTACCCCGGAACCCGAAACCTTGAATGAAGAAGCGTTCAAATCCCGAAAGGCACAGCAAATGATGAAAGATTTCGCCTTTTACAATGGAACCGAGGCCCTAAAAGAGACCTATTTCTGTAATGAAGAGTACAACTCAGGCCCTTGTCAAATGGTGAACGAATGGGGAGGATTCCAAGCTGATGATTTCACAGAAAATGAGAAATATGTGGATTTTGTGGAGAAGCACCTGGACAAAATTTTAAAATGGAGTACATCCTTCTTTTCGGAAGGGACACAAACATTTTATTTTGTGCAACAACTCAGGGACCTCGGCAAGTATGACTTTGACAACAATGGTTTTTGGATCTCCCTACCACATAAGATCCGCAATGGTCGTGGCTTTGATTATACCAGTACCAGGAAGAATTACTTCTTTACTTTTCTGCCGAAGACGAACTATGGGCAAGAGGTATTAAATAAAACCAGTCAGGGGGCATATATCAACGGTAAAGTACTGTTTAAAATTGATGCTGAGCAAGCTGAGAAACTTGTGAATGATCGCTACCGGGACCTTCAGATCGTTGCCAAGGTTAAGGTTGTATTTGAGGGTCTGGAGGATGCGAATAGATTTCGCTTTTACCCTTCCTACAGCTACCACTTTGAAGATCCGATCATTGAGATATTTGAAGACATTCAGTTGACTCAAAAATTGGGAAGTATAGACATGCGACAGTTGCTATATAAAGAAAACTAAATACGATGAAGGTAAAAAACACTCTTTTAGCAGGTTTGATCATGGCCTTCATGATCTCCTTTACACCGGTATCCAAAGAAGTCCCTGGAGTAGCCCATTTTTCTCTGCAATCCCTCGAATTGAATACAGACGGACTCTATTATGCGGAGTTTTTTGATTATATCTTCAGAGGTCACTTCGAACATGTTAAAATGAGCAGAGAAGACCTGCAGTTTTTAATGATATTTGAACAATATTTAAGGGCTTTTGGCCGTCAATGCTCAGCGGCCCTGCCTGCTGATAAGGTTGAGATTATGGAGAAGGTATGTGCTATGGAAGAGGTTACCACTAACGGATATGGTATTGAAACCAATAGGGTGTGCGTGCAGTGGGAAACAGTAGGCACCGGGCTCTATGCACGAGCAGAACTTTACGATGCAAAACTAGCCGTAGAACATCTCCAAAGTGCAGACGCACTCCGTAAGGCAGTTGGGATGATTGCCGATCCAAATGCTATTGGTAATTCTGTTGATATGATGCATAAAGCCAAAGGCCTGAGAAATGATATGGCATTGATCTTTACACGCAACCCGTGTGGGAGTGAAGCTATACGGCGCTTTGAGAAAAATCTCCGTTTGTTTGCGCTGAACCGACCATCAATTCGCATGGAGGCATCAAGTAAATATCTGGAAATGAAGAAATCCGGAGGACCTTCCGGACCACAAAACTTCAATAAATTGATTGATGATCTGGTCATTGACCAGTCCAGAACCTGGGGTTTCAATCGCTACCTTCCTGGGAGTATTTCTAATGTAAAAGAATCCCGGGACAATAATGGCAGGGCGAATGCGCTAACGGCAAACTACAAATACAAAGGCTTCACCGGGGTAAGTCCGGGATCTGTTAGGATTACCTTTACAAATGGTCTGCCCAAATGTATTTACTTCTTCGATTTTCCAAACAATTGCAAATCTCCCAATAGCAGTATTTTAGCTTCTTATGCCAAGGGTGATTATGGAAAATAACCTTCCGATGAATAGGTGAAAGCGTTAAGATAGCATGCTGTTTTTATCAATTCTAGGCGATAAACAAAGTGCGGTACTAAACATTTTCGCGATCTGCTGAAATCCTTTGTTTCTTTTCACTTTTTCGGAAAAACAACGGTGTACATTCGTGGTCTTTGAATAGTAATTATTGTGTTTAAACGAGAATACCTATTTTAGGTGTATTGTGCATCCCATACAACTTCAACTTAAAGCGCTACCTCAAAAAGCATCAGCTAAAAAGGCGGAAAACAAAAAATTCTTTGGCCGGTTAAAGAAGCGGCCCCCCAAAGGCTTAGATTATATTATGGTAGAACTGCATGAGGCCGAGTTTGAACGCACGGCTTGCTTGCAATGTGCCAATTGCTGCAAAACAACCGGACCTCTTTTTACCAACGCAGATATTGAACGTATTGCAAAACACCTACGGCTAAAACCTTCCGATTTTATTGCCAAGTATCTTCGTATTGATGAAGACAAGGACTATGTATTGCAGCAAGTTCCCTGCGCCTTTCTGGACGCTGATAATTATTGCAGCATCTATCCAGTACGACCTAAAGCATGTAGCGAGTTTCCACACACCAATCGAAAGAAGTTCCATCAAATTTCACATGTAACACTAAAAAATGTAGCCGTTTGTCCTGCGGCTTTCAACATTGTAGAAGCTATGAAAGCCCGGCTGCCTTAAAGTTTACGATTTACGATTTGCAATTTGCAATTTGCAATTTGCAATTTGGGATTTGAGATTTGGAATTTGAAATTTGGAGTTTGCACCTTGTATTTTGTATTTTTAGACTGCTATGGAACAAGTAATTACGTATTTCGAAACTATTCCCCCGCTACATCGTACCCTAATTTTGGTGGGTGGGATCACCTTTTTCTGGATATTAGAAGGCATCGTCCCGCTTTTTTCGGTTACATACAAGAAATGGCGGCACGCAGTGCCAAATTTCTTTTTTACGCTGACCACAATAATTGTAAACTTTCCGCTTGCATTTTTGCTTTTAAAAACATCGGATTGGGCGGTGGCCAATGATTTTGGGATTATTAACTGGCTACCTCAGATGCCATTATGGCTCTACGTAGTACTTGGAGTGCTTTTGTTGGATTTAATAGGGGCCTACATGGCACATCTGGTGGAACATAAGGTAAAACCCCTTTGGATGGTACACCTGGTGCATCATACGGATCACAACGTAGATACCACTACCGCAAATCGTCATCATCCATTGGAAAGTCTTATTCGCTATATTTTTACGCTAATTGGGGTTTTTCTGGTAGGAGCCCCGGTTGGTATTATCATGCTATATCAAAGCCTTTCCGTAGTGCTTTCACAATTCAATCATGCTAATATTAGTCTACCGAAAAATGTAGATAAGGCCTTAAGCTGGGTAATTGTCTCTCCGGACATGCATAAAGTACATCATCATTTTGTACTCCCCTACACCGATTCCAACTACGGGAATATCTTTTCGATCTGGGATAGGCTATTTGGTACCTATAGGTACTTAGACCCTGATAAAATTACCTATGGCGTAGACACCTTTCCTGATGAAAAGGAAAATGCAAGTATTTTAGGATTGTTAAAACAGCCTTTTCATAAGTATCGAAAACCAACGACCGTTGGGGAACCTGTATATCAAAAAGATCAGCTTTCCTGATCAAACGGTATTCTTAACCTTTTCGTTACAACAGATTTTGTAGTTTGCCGGCATGAAAGAAACCGCCCTTTTCGGCTTGCTCCCGCTCTTTTTTGTGCTCTTTCAAGGCTGCATTTCGGAAATACAAGCACAAAACACCGATTACACTGCCGCTCTGAATAAGGAAATAGTATCGACTCCTATGGAAAATACGGAAAAAGCAAAAAGAAGTCCGTACGTAATCCTGGTATCGATAGATGGATTTCGATATGATTATGCTCAAAAACATGGTGCTAGTAATATCCTGGAAATTGCTAAAAATGGGAGTCATGTCAAGTGGCTTATTCCCTCGTTTCCTTCCAAAACCTTTCCCAATCACTATACCCTTGTTACAGGATTGTATCCAAAAAGCCACGGCATCGTTGGGAATACGTTTTATGACCCGGAATTTGACGAATTCTATCGTATTCGTAATAGAAAAGTTGTGAAGGATGGTAGTTGGTATGGCGGAATACCCTTATGGAACTTAGCACAAATGCAAGGGATGTGTGCCGCCTCCTATTATTGGGTAGGCAGCGAAGCGAATATAAACGGAATGCATCCCAAATACTATTATATCTATCAAAAGCAAACCCCTTATGAATTTAGGGTAAGACGGGTTTTGGAATGGCTTGCACTTCCGGAGAACGAACGGCCCCACATGATCACGCTTTATTTTTCACTGGTGGATACCGTGGGACATACTTATGGCCCGGAGGCAAAAGAAATAAGAGAAGCAGTGCAATATGTGGATCAGCAAATAGGAGCGTTACGATCTGGAATTGCAAAGACCGGACTTCCGGTATATTTGATCGTGACCTCTGACCATGGTATGCAAGAAGTTACCTCATTGATCAATATAAACCAGTATGTAGCTGTAGATAGGTCGCGATTTGTGGGCGGACCAGCGGCCATGATTTACACAACAGATCAAGAAGAGACAGATCACTTGTACAATGTCCTTAGCAAAAAGGAATTTTTTCGGGTGTACAGAAAACAAGAATTACCGGATTACTTGAATTATGGCAACAACCCCAGAATTGGCGAGTTGGTATTAATCGCAGAACCCCCATACAGTATAGCGCATTTGGAGTCAGGCAATACAGAAATGGCCCAAATCAAGGCAGATCACGGCTTTGACCCCTACACTACGAGAACTATGGGTGGCATCCTTTATATAGAAGGGCCTAATGTAAAAAAAGGGTATGTGCTACCTCCTTCTGAAAATATACATCTATATCCTTTAGCAGCCCAGATCCTTGGTTTAAAAGTAGGGACTCCCATTGACGGTCGTTTAGAAGTATTACAATCTGTTTTGGAAAAGTAATTTCCCATTTCTAGGGATAGTTCTTGACCCTAAAAGACAAGCGGGGGCAATAAGCCGCACTATTGCTTTTTTGCATCGGCTTAATGCCATTGCGATTACGATATTCTACCGGAATAGTGATAATGCGTGTACTATGGATGACGGTAGTTTGTACTACTAATCGTAGAGCAAGTAGCGCTGCCTAATTTTTCTAAATTGCGTTAGATCTTCCTGCCAGGTGGCTTTTATTTCCGCCTCCGTACCCCCAGTTTCAATATGTTGTTGCAATTTTTCTGTTCCGGCATGTTTGGTAAATCCAGAGGTATTGAAGAATCGAGAGGGATCTGTACAGTTTTGGTAGGCATCGAGCAACCATTGGAGAGAAAGTGTATGCATTCTGGGAGTTTCGGACAAATCACTACCATAGCAGGTTTCACCCTGTTCTTTGGGGGATTTAGCTCCAAAATTAGGTTGGGGGACATAGCGAAAATCGTAAACCGTACTATCCAGAAAAGAAGCGCCATACCGCTGAAATTGAAACTCTGTGCCCCTACCGGCATTGACGTCCGTGCCTTCAAACAACCCTAAACTGGGATAGAGGGAAATTGCTGTGGCATTTGGTAAGTTAGGGGATGGGCGAATAGGTAAATCGTAGATCGATCTATGGGTATAGTTTTTCAAAGGGATCACCGTAAGTGAAGCTTGTAAGCTATCGGTAAGCCAGCCTTCCTTATTTAACATGGTTGCGTATTCCCCGATAGTCATACCATAGACCAACGGGATAGTAGTAAGGCCAAGGAAACTGGTGTGCGCTTTTTCCATGGTAGGACCGTCTACATAATGGCCATTGGGATTGGGGCGGTCCAATACCAGAACAGGGATTTGCGCTTCCACACAGGCCTCCATCACCAATTGAAGTGTTGCGATATA
The DNA here is from genome assembly GCA_038750505.1 of Bacteroidota bacterium. Taxonomy (GTDB): domain Bacteria; phylum Bacteroidota; class Bacteroidia; order Flavobacteriales; family Flavobacteriaceae; genus Croceivirga. The sequence continues at coordinate 140,683 of JBCDHD010000006.1, forward strand.
GGTGTAGAACCGCACGCCAACATCCTGGATATCAAAGAGCACAATGTCCACTCCTTCTAATTGTGCCCGGGTGGGTTTCTTGTTCTTTCCGTATAGGGAAATAATGGGTAGCCCTGTTCTGGCGTCCTTACCGTCCTTTACCATTTCACCAGCATCCGCTTGTCCGCGAAAACCATGTTCAGGAGCAAATACCTTTTCAATAGTGATCCCTAGGTTAAGCAGGGAATCCACCAGGTGGGTATATCCGTTTTCCTTAAAAATTACAGAGGTTTGATTGGCAACTACTCCAACGCTTTTTCCTTTTACTAAGGGTATATAAGAAGCTGTGCGATTCGCACCAACAACAATTTCTGCTAGTACCTCCTTGGGATTTGGATTTTGAGACTTGGGTTTTATACTTGTTTGTTGTCCGCATGCCACAAGGCAAACACTAAACCATAAAACCGTACTTTTGAGATTCAAGAAAAAGGGCATCCGTTGAATTTAGAATTGTTTATTGCCAAACGCCTGATTTCAGGAACGGAACATAAAAGTAGTATTTCCGCACCTATAATTAAAATAGCCATTGCAGCTATTGCCATCGGTTTGGTAATGATGCTTATCGCGATTGCTACCGGAGTAGGTCTTCAACGTAAAATTAGGGAAAAGGTTGCTGCCTTTAATGGGCATGTTCAAATTTATAATTACGATAATAATCGTTCAGATGTTTCAGTACAACCGGTGTCCCTAAGCCAGGAGTTTTACCCGGATTTTGAAGGGGTGGACGGGGTGCAACATGTACATGCGGTAGCGGTAAAAGCAGGTATTATAAGAACGGAAAAAACGTTTGAGGGTATTCTCGCTAAAGGGGTAGGGAAAGACTTTTACTGGGATCCTTTTGACGAGTTTCTGGTAGAAGGGAAACTCCCGGAATTTTCCGGAGAATTACAGGAAGAGGCTTTGATTTCCAGAACTTTGGCGAATAAGTTAGAACTGAAGGTAGGGGATACTTTTTTATCGATTTTCCTGAAAGATGGCGATCTGTCCAAAAATCCAAATAACAGAAGGTTTACTGTGGTGGGCATTTACGATAGTGGTTTCGAAGAGCTTGATGAAACCTACATTTTTATTGATCTCCGCCATCTGCAGCGTATGAATAAATGGGCAGTGGACGAAGTGGGACATTTTGAGGTTTTTCTGAAAGATTTTGATAAGCTGGAAGAAAAAACAGCGGAGATCTATGGTGCAACGGTCTCCAGTTTGGATGCTCAGAACTTGAAGCGGAAGTACTTTAAGATTTTTGAATGGCTGGGGCTTTTCGATTTCAATATTGCGCTTATTATCGGAATAATGATCATAGTAGGGGGTATCAACATGATTACCGCGTTGCTTGTCTTAATTTTAGAAAGAACACCAATGATCGGCACATTAAAAGCGCTTGGTGCTCAGAATTGGAGTATCAGAAAGGTTTTTCTGATCAATGCAACTTATTTAATTGGACTGGGACTCTTTTGGGGTAATTTGATTGGATTGGGACTGCTCTGGCTGCAACAAAAATTTCAATTTTTTGAATTTCCCAATCCGGAGGAATACTACGTGAAGTACATCCCGGTACATCTTTCTCTCCCACATATTTTGCTACTAAATATCGGGGTCCTGTTGCTGTGTTTATTAATGCTCTTACTGCCTTCGTATGCGATTTCGAAGATTTCTCCGGTAAAAGCGATGAAGTTTGAATGATCCTCCTCAGATTATGGATGATTGCAAGGTGGATCACTTCATCGACTCCTGACTACACCCAATTTGTAAACTAAGGATAAAGTCGTGTTTTAAAACCCCAAAAGGCTACCTTTGCAATAACTATGGAGTACGCAAACAACATTCTGGAGACTATTGGCAATACCCCTTTGGTAAAGATCAACAGGTTAACCGAAGAATTACCTTGTCTTGTGCTTGCAAAATATGAAACCTTCAATCCGGGAAATTCGGTAAAGGATCGTATGGCATTACAAATGGTACTGGACGCAGAAGCGGATGGGCGTTTACAACCCGGAGGAACCATTATTGAAGGAACATCCGGGAATACCGGAATGGGCCTGGCTTTGGCAGCTATCGTAAAAGGGTATAAGATGATCTGTGTAATGAGCGATAAGCAGTCTAAAGAAAAAATGGATATCCTTAAGGCCGTAGGGAGCGAAGTTTATGTTTGTCCTACAGATGTAGCCCCGGACGACCCCAGGAGTTACTATTCCACCGCGCGCCGACTTTCAAAGGAAATTCCCAATTCTTGGTATGTGAATCAATACGATAACCCCAGCAATACCAAGGGCCACTATTTAACCACAGGACCTGAAATTTGGGAACAGACCCAAGGCAAGGTCACCCATTTTGTAGTTGGCGTAGGCACTGGTGGTACGATTTCCGGAGTAGGCAAGTATTTAAAAGAGCAAAATCCTGAAGTAAAGATTTGGGGTGTTGACACCTATGGCTCGGTTTTTAAAAAATATCATGAAACCGGGATTTTCGATGAGAATGAGATATACCCCTATATTACCGAAGGAATAGGAGAAGATATTCTCCCTGAAAATGTCAATTTTTCGCTGATAGATGGGTTCACAAAAGTTACGGATAAAGATGCGGCGGTCTATACCCAAAGATTATCCAAAGAAGAAGGTATGTTTCTGGGGAACTCCGCTGGCGCAGCCATTAAAGGGGTGTTGCAATTAAAAGAACACTTTAGCAAAGATGATGTGGTAGTGGTCTTGTTCCACGATCATGGTAGTCGTTACGTAGGAAAAATGTATAATGACGATTGGATGCGAGCACAAGGTTTTCTGGAAGATGAAAAAACAGCTTTAGTAGAAAAAGGTCAAAAATAATCCTTCACCAAATCCTTGTCCTTATCTACTTTCTTGATTACTGGTAGATTTTTAATGCGTTTGAATCTGAACTTCTGACCGCCAATCGCAGCTTCTCCCATCAACCCTTTTTTAGATTTTACAAATACCTGAATACCATTGGCCATTTGAATATCGGTAGAAGCACTTTTTGAATCCGCTAAAGCAGCCGCTTGCGCACGAAACTCCACCTTATTCGCCTTAATACGACTAAAAGCCTCGTCGCTGTCATAAAAGATAACCTGACTAAATGCTTGCCCTCCTAATTGCAACCCAAAACTTACCTCCCGAAGTTTTGCCATACCAATCACTTCCCCGTTTTGCCAGACCACTCCATTTCCTGCGGTTATGCCTAGCAAAAGTCCACCTTTGCCTAAATTGGGAAAAATAGCGTAGCCGTAAGCATTTTCAAATAGTGGACCCATCTTGGCATCTGCTGCAATAAAAGCCGCTTTAGTACTTTGGGCATCCGTAATGATTTTCTGTAGTTTGTCCTCCTGTTGCGGATAGGCCGCAGTAACAAAGAGCAATGCACCGTAAAGGAAACAGACGTGTAGCAATTGTTGTTTTGAAAGCATCATTTTTATGAGTATAGTGTTGTGAAGGCTTATGTGTTTTAAAAACTAAATCAAAAATCATTCCAATCATAAGCTACACCCCAATTCCTCTTAAGCCACGTGGTGTGCTTGTTTTATAACCAAATGCCATAGTGGTTGTGATCGTAGTGGATATTCCTACAGGAGATGCAGATCAAGCACTTGGGTATTGGGACATATTCTCTTCAAGAAACTGTACATTTGAAGAGGACAGCGTTTAAAAGCAAAGGTATACCCGTACAGCGGGACAAGAATCAAAAATGACACACTTACACTTAGGCGATCATTCTGTACGAATCGATCAGGGAGAATTAGTAGGATATGCCGTTGCGGGGCATGAGTTTATCCACCAGAAGGGGAGCCCTGGCTGGGGTAGTTCGGATGCTGAAATGTTTCCGATTATTGGTCCCGTGAACGAAGCAGATTTTCGAGTGCAGGTTCCACGGGGAGGTACCGCTATTCAGGATCAACATGGGCATTTGCGGCAATTTGCATATACGTCATTAGAAACTTCTGATACAGAAGCAACATTCGGAAAAAAGTATATAGCGAAAACACCTATAAAGAACTCGAAATTTCCGGAGAAGTCCTCCGAGCAATGGCTGGTATGGCCCTACAGCTTTGCATTTGAAAAGCGATTTGTCTTGAAAGAAAATGGGCTGGAAATTACTTTTCATGTATCAGGAGAACGTGGTATGCCCTACATGTTGGGCTATCATCCCGCATTTAAACTTTATTCGGAATCCCCGGTAATTGCCATCGATGAACGCGAAATTACGTTGGAAGAAGTAATGGCTGTTGGGGATAGGGCAATGGAGATACCTGGTTGTAACAACATTACTCTGATGGATGAGAAGCAAATTACTATTACAACAGCGGGATTCGGACATTTCATGTTGTGGTCTCCGGTACGAAATATGATCTGTATCGAACCTATCACCTTCTACCCCTATGCAGTGGAACAAAAGAAGTTGTACGAAGGTTTTCAATATCTTGAGGAGATGGAAGTCCTTAAGGTTAAACTTCTACCTCAAGTTTAACTGTACTTGCTTTGAAGTGCTGTGACCACTTGAGCGGTTTTGTCGTTTTTTTCTTTTTGCTGTAGCACCTTCGCCGGCCGGTTAGGCACTTGGTAATCAAAAATTTCCCAACGTTCGTAGGTTGCGCCAACCGTATGTTTTTTTATGGAAGGATCTTCGATAAAGTTCACTTTCTTCTTAAGTTGATCATTGATCAATAAACCCAAAAGAATAGTCCGGTACTCTTCGGTCTTAAACGGATGTTTAACAGATGAAGAGAAAATCAGGTAGGACTGACCATTAACAGGATAACTGGAGATCCAAACTTCTGTGTGGTGATCACTATCTGTTTTGACAATTTCCTGTAAGACCTGTATGGCCACCCATCTGCGGCAATACTTTTCGTCAATTTCGTTCCCTTGCGCCAGGTGCTGATGGGTGAGATGAAATTCTTTGGTAATTTCAAAACGCTCGCTTCCTTTTTTATGACTGAACCGCAAAAAGAAGAGGTTTTCCAAATGGTAATCATTAGGTAGAATATTGGTCAGCCGTTGGTATATTGATTCCGATGAGGCGTTGTATTCACTTTTAATCCGGGTTATGAAGCTTTTGTCAAATTTGGGTCGGGCCAGAAAGGTATCTAAATGTTTTCGGATCAGCTGGCGGGGAATGATAAGTGCTCCCGCAAAATAAGAGGCGTAAAAATTGTTAAGGACCTGGTCAAAGTTTTCAAATTTTATCCAGGTGAACGTATACAATCTTTCCTTAATGTTGAGATAATTATACCCGATTTCCTTCGCATAGATAAAAGTGCGTTGTGACTCATCCACGTGGTCTGCAATAAGCAAGGTTTTGGTCCCCGGAACAAAAATGGAACGTACGTTGTCCATTTCCTTATGCTTTCTAAGATCTTCATTAGTAATGGTATAACCATATTCTTCCAGTAGGATTTCTTCAAGCTCTTTAGAGGATACAGAACTTTCTAAATTAATTTGATAGAACACGGCAAAGTCCTCAACCGCTTTCTCCAAATCCGGAAAAAAATTATTGTTAGCTTCCTGAAAAGAACGTACCGACGCCAAATAAAAATTTTCCTTTCCAAAATTGTATTGCTTGGCGATGTCTATAATGGTGCTTATAAAGGCATTGACTTTGGTAGGAGCGTTGGCCACGATATCGATAAGGTCACTTTCCTTGATCCCAAAAAGTTCAAGAGGAAGCTCCTTTAAAATTTTGGATCGTAATAACTCCCCTACCGGAGCTAAGTTTTTATCTAGTTTTAAAGAGACCAGACTATCATAGGGAACTTCCAATCTTTCCGCCAGTAGCGCGATCTTATCTGTTTTTGGATATTTTTTGCCCTTTTCTATCTCATTCAAGTACGATTTGGACAGTCCCGTTAGCTTGGAGAGTCCAAAAAGTGATAGATTTTTTTTTAGTCGCAGTTGCTTGAGCTTGAGCCCAAAAATTAATTTGATGTATTCTTCTTCCATTTTTCGCAATCAAAGATAATATATTTTGCGAATATGATAAAAATAGCGAATAAATACAATTTAGCGAACGTTCGCTTGTATTTTCAAATCATTTGTTCTATCCTTGTATGGATTAAAATTTGAATGTTATGGAACAGCTACTTACCACAAATACCCAATTGCAGTTCTCTGAAGGGGTAAAGAACTACTATCCCAAGCTACTCACAGATGAAGCTTTGGATTTTTTAATTGCTTTACATTCCCGATTCAATAAGGGAAGATTGCAATTGTTGGAAGAGCGAATACGAAGACAGGCGGATGTCGATGCAGGAGTATTCCCAACATTTCCGGAAGAGACCATAGAAACCCGTAAAGCGGACTGGAAGATCTCGCATATTCCTGAGGATTTGCTGGACAGGAGGGTGGAGATCACCGGACCTGTCGAGCGCAAAATGGTAATTAATGCGCTAAACTCCGGGGCTAAAACCTTTATGGCTGATTTTGAGGACAGCAACGCGCCATCCTGGGACAATTGTATGCAGGGACAGCAAAATTTGATCGATGCTAATACGGGCACAATCGACTTTTACGATATAAAAAAGGACAAGTCGTACCAATTAAATGAGAACGTTGCAGTGCTTTTGGTTCGTCCAAGAGGACTTCACCTGAACGAAAGACATTTGTTCATACAGGATGCTGAGGCATCGGGTAGCCTGGTGGATTTTGGGTTGTACGTATTTCACAATGCAAGGACCTTGATCGAAAAAGGAACAGCGCCTTATTTTTATTTACCCAAGTTGGAACATTATCTGGAGGCCAGATGGTGGGATGAGGTATTTGCTTTTGCTGAGGAGTACTTAAGCATTCCGGTAGGAACCTTTAAAGCTACTATTCTAATTGAAACCATTACGGCCAGCTTTCAGCTAGACGAGATCATTTATGAACTTAAGAATCATATTGTTGGATTAAACTGCGGGCGCTGGGACTACATCTTTTCCTATATTAAAAAGTTTAAGAATCATCCTGAGTTTTTGCTTCCAAACCGGGATCAGGTTACTATGGCTGTTCCTTTTATGGATGCCTATTCCCGACTTGTAATTCAACGTTGCCATAAACGTGGAATCCACGCTATGGGAGGAATGGCAGCCCAAATTCCAATAAAAAATAATCCTGCTGCTAATCAAGCAGCCTTGGAGAAAGTTAGGTTGGATAAAGAGCGCGAAGTTAAAAACGGTCATGATGGTACCTGGGTAGCACATCCTGCCCTGGTAGCGATTGCCATGGATGAATTTAACAAATATATGCCGGAACCGAATCAGTTGGATAAGCTACGAGAAAAAGATACAATTACCGAAGCCGATCTAATCGCTGTTCCGGAAGGTACAATCACTGAAGAAGGGATCCGTAAGAATATTAATGTCGGGATACTCTATCTGGAATCTTGGCTTAGGGGAAATGGCTGTGTAGCCCTTTATAATCTTATGGAAGATGCTGCAACGGCAGAGATTTCCAGAACCCAGGTGTGGCAATGGCGAAAATTTAAGGCCCAACTAGACGATGGCAGAATATTCACCAATGCGCTGTATGAACAACTTTTTGCTGAAGAGGCGCAAAAAATAAAGCGCCTGGTTGGGGAAAGCAATATAGATACGACGCAATTTGAGAAAGCCTTTTTGCTCTTCGATGAGCTGATCAAAGGAAAGGAATTCCAGGAGTTCCTAACCCTTAAAGCTTACGACGAGATTTAAGAGAAACACCGTAAAGATCAAAATAATTCAATAAAAAAATCCCAGGAATGGGGAAACATTACAAGGGATTTTCAATTCAATATTCAACTTCAAAATTATGGAAACAAAAGAGAAAATTCAAGCATTGGTAACGGATTGGACAATAAATCCAAGATGGAAAGGGATAGAGCGCCCCTATACGGCTGAAGAAGTCGTAAAGCTAAGGGGGTCATATGACATTGATTACTCCATCGCGCGAATGGGAGCTGAAAAACTTTGGGACAAACTCAACCACCAGGATTTTGTAGCAGGACTAGGTGCATTGACTGGTAATCAGGCCATTCAGGAGGTAGAAGCCGGTCTGGAGGCGATTTATCTCAGCGGTTGGCAAGTAGCCGCAGATGCAAATCTCGCTGGTGAAATGTACCCGGATCAGTCGTTATACCCTGCCAATAGTGTCCCCATGGTAGTAAAGCGTATTAATAATGCGTTGCTCCGGGCAGACCAGATTCAGACCGTCAATGGAACTGAAACGAAAAAAGACTACCTGGTTCCGATAGTTGCGGATGCCGAAGCTGGTTTTGGAGGTAATCTCAATGCTTTTGAACTCATGAAATCCATGATCGAAAGTGGAGCTGCTGGGGTACACTTTGAAGATCAGCTGAGCTCAGCAAAAAAATGTGGGCATTTGGGCGGAAAGGTGCTTGTACCTACACAGGAGGCGATAAACAAACTAATTGCAGCACGATTGGCGGCCGATGTAATGGGTGTGCCAACAGTAATCATCGCAAGAACTGATGCCGATGCTGCGAATCTACTCACCAGCGATATTGATGAGCGGGATCACAAGTTTATTACTGGAGAACGCTCTCCTGAGGGATTCTTTTATGTTAAAAATGGATTACAACAAGGTATAGATAGGGGATTGAGCTATGCCCCTTTCGCAGATTTGATTTGGCTAGAGACCTCAACTCCGGACTTGGAGCAGGCACGATTATTTGCCAAAGGCATCCATGCCAAATACCCGAATAAAATGCTGGCGTACAATTGCTCGCCTTCTTTTAATTGGGCCGCAAAACTAAGTGTTGCCGAAATGGAGACCTTCCGTGAAGAGCTGGCCAATATGGGCTATGCCTTCCAATTCATTACCCTGGCAGGATTCCACGCGCTGAATACCAGCATGTTTGAACTTTCTAAAGCTTATAAAGAAAAAGGTATGGCAGGATACTCCGAATTGCAGCAGCGCGAATTTGCCCTTCAGGACCATGGCTTTAAAGCGGTAAAACATCAAGGATTTGTAGGTACCGGTTATTTCGATACGGTTCAAAATATTGTCACTTCCGGAACTGCTAGTACCGTGGCAATGAAAGGAAGTACTGAAACCGCTCAGTTTTGAAGTACTTTGATTTAGTTGGTTAAGAAATACCCCCGTTTTTCGGGGGTATTTTGTTAACCCAAACTTCAACAAAACTGTTAAGGAAAACACAATATTCTTAACAGTTTTAACGTTTTAATTTGTAATTTAGTAGGCAAAATAGTACATGGTCTTATTAAATGTTGAAGAATTTCATTAAGCGGGTGGGTGTAATGAATTGTATTATGCTCTTGGTAGTGGTCTCCATTATCATTGTCGCTGAAGCACTTTTCCTTAGTGGAAAAAAAATGGATGCCATTTTTATCGCATTCTGGGCACCAACCATTTTAGGTTTTATGAATTACCTGAAATACAAAAAGTGATGGATTTTATACTAATTTATTCCATTATTGTGGCACTTATCTTTCTATTGTGGTTAGTGTTTATTGCCCGTATGTATAATAAAATGGATAAATAGCTTATACCATTCCCCGCAACCACAACTTAAAGTTTTTTACTCTTTTTCTGCTAACAACAAGCGTTACCGGAGTTTTATGATGTAGTTTGATTTTCAAACGATTGTTTACATATTCTTCAATACGCTGGATCTGATCAATATTTACCATCACTTTGCGATTAATTCTGTAAAACTGCTCAGGGTCTAGTAGCCCTTCCAGTCGTTCGAGCGTAAAATCGATATGAAATTGTTTTCCCGTTTGTCCCACCAGAAAACTACGTCCGTTTTCGGAATAAAAACAGAGGATATGTTTAACGCCCACAAGTTCCAGTCCTTGGTTGTTTCGAACCAGAAATCGTTTTTTGTGCTTAGCCATGGCAGCAGTTGACAACGTAATTTTTTGAGCACATAGTACGTGTTCCTTCCACATTTCTTCCAGATGGGTATATTTCTCCAATACCTGCTTTAAACGCTTCGCGGTTATCGGAGTGATCAGATAACCAATGCAATGTTGATCAAAATCAAAAGTTTTAAGGGCATGTTCTTCGTTTGTTGAGCACACTATGATCGGACGAAGAACATCCAGGGAATGCAATAAATGGAGTACGATACGCTTTTCGCTGGTAGCTCCTAAAATCAAAAGATCGCATCCTGTAGAAGTGGACAAGAAAGAGCGAATAGCATCGGTGGTGCTTAGGCGACCGATAATTTCAAGGTGAATTTGGGTGAGTTGGAGTAATTTTTCAAGATGGATTACCTCATCTGCATCCCCAATCAATGCAATTTTAAGACGATTTCTCATAGGAACGCTGGTACTACTCCTTGGGCAATTTAGTAGTGCCTTCACTCTTCAGACACGCTGTTTGAAAAAAGGTCACTTCCTCATTCAAAAAGTACATTCTAAAAGTGCATCGACCTTGTCGTGTTTAATGAAGTGTTGTTGTGATAGGCCTTAATAATTTGTTGCGTTTCCAACGTATTCTTTTGAGGAATAAGAAACGCTTCCAGATCGTCGAAGGTATTTACGGAGTGCTCTGCACCTATAAAGCCATAGCCCTGGTAACATCCCCTACGTATTAAAACAAATCCTTTTTCCCCTGCATGACGTCCATTTTGCTCAATAATACGGTCCTCTTTAGCCGTTTGCAAAAAAGCGATTGCTTTTTCAACTTTAGCGTTGTAAAGGATGCGATCTTCGGCTCCCTGACAAACTCCTTCGCATCCCGAAGGTAAACCGGAAGAACATGAGTTTGTTGAAGAACGGAGTTGACAATATTTGGGGCATAACATGAATTCTGTACAAAGTTGGTTCACAAAATTTCGGGATGCTGTAAGACTGCTAAAAGTGGTCAGAGGATTTGAAAGGTTTCTTGCTGGTCCAAACCCTAAATGTAGTATTCCCGAACGGTCTTCGTAATAGAAGATACCAAATTGTTTGGTCGTTCGTTTTTGAGCCCGGTTAAACCTGGGCCAGTATTCTTTAATTGCTGCTGCTTCCATAAGCAAAGCGATCAACTCATCTCCCGATAGCTCAAAGGTAATATCCGCAACTTCTCTACAAAGCAAGATTTCGTGTTCCGACTTGTCGTAAAAGTGTCCCAGGACCCGTTTTCTAAGATTTTTTGCCTTACCAACGTAGATTACATTTCCTTTTTGGTTATGAAAAAAATAAATCCCAGGCTGGTGGGGAATACGTTGCAGTACCGTCTGATCCAAATGTGGTGGAAGTGTTGCTTCCTGACTTCTGGCATTTAGAAAGTGCTTTACGATCGTAGGAGCACCAGGAGTTTCCAGAAGTCTTTTAAAAAGGGAAACCGTGGCTTTCGCATCTCCACGGGCACGATGTCGGTCCGTTATTGGAATTTGGACCGCGGTACACAGCTTTCCCAAACTGTAGGATCTGAGTCCTGGGATGAGCTTTCTGGAAAGACGCACCGTACATAATTTTTTACGTACAAAATGCTTGCCCAGTCTCCGAAATTCCTCTTTTATAACCCCATAGTCAAAATTCACCGAATGGGCTACAAAGATGGTGTCTTTAGTGATCTCCAGGATGTTGTCTGCAATTTCCTCAAAGGTTGGAGCTTGATCTACCATTTGATTGTCGATACCGGTTAGACCAGTAATGAAATTGGGGATAGGGCACAACGGATTAACAAGGCTGGTAAATTCTTCAACCACCTGTTGCCCGTCAAATTTAAAAATGGCAATTTCCGTGATCTTATTTCCCCTAATCCCGTTGCCGGTGGTTTCTATGTCTACTATAGCGAACAATTTGATAGAAAGTATTGTTTTTAAAAATGCATCCCCGATTTTCGGGATTACATGGCCGCAGTGAACAAAAACCGCAACAAAACATCCGAATACAAGGTATAAAAATTTATAAAGTAGGGAACACTCCAGATCGGGAATAGCCCGATTGGTAACGAAAGTACTGTTAAATGACTACGATAAAACCTTAAAATATTTGTGGTTTAAATACCACCAGTTTTAAAGCTTTTTAAGTAACTTAATGGGCTCTCCCGATTTTTTAAAAAGTTTTGTCGTATTGAAATGCAACAGTAATGGCCCTAATCCCTGGTTTTGAGTATGATATTTTTGTTAGTTATGCCCACGTGGATAATATCGTCCCTGTGGAAGGCGAATTGGGATGGATAGCGCAATTTCACAGCTATTTAAAACAAATGCTGGATAAAAGACACGGTCGTGTGGATGCCATAAAGATATGGTGGGACACTAAACGACTGGATGGTGGTGTACTATTTGATAAAGAAATTGCTTCCGGGATAGAAAAGTCGGCCATAATGGTTTGTCTTAATTCTCCCGGATATCAGCAATCTGATTATTGCCAACAAGAATTGGAACTTTTTTATAACAAGGCCTTAAAAGAACCTCAGGGATTAGAAGTAATGAATCGACCCAGGATACTGAATATTTTGCTTAATAACATCCACCATAAGGAATGGCCTACCTCCCTGAAAGGCACTTCCGGATTTCCCTTTCACGATTCCGAAGATCAGGAAGATCTTGGCGATCCGCTTGAGGTGGGTTCCGTGGCCTTTACTGATAAGATAAAAGAGTTGCGGGATGCACTTTGGGAACTTATTAAAGAGCTGCAGGAGCAGCCGCAGCGGGGTAGTCCTGAAAAAAGAGAGCATGAAAACGAAGACGCCAGGTTTTCCATATTTCTTGGAGAGGTCCCGGATTCTTTGCGGACACTAAGCGGGCGGGTTACTACTGAATTAACAGAAAGAGGATATGAAGTTATTTCCGGAATTCCCCCGCCATATCCGGAGAAAGAACATGAAGAAGCTGTCCGCAATGCCTTGGAAGACTGTGATCTTGCAGTACATCTGTTAGACCGATATGCCGGACGCCAAATTGACGGCGGGAATACCATTTGGTACCCGCAAAGGCAAGCAGAGATCGCGCTTGAATCAGAGAACACCCCACCATTGCTATGGATTCCGGAGGAAACGGATTTTGAAACCGTTGAAGAAGAGGACTACAAGGCTTTTCTCGAAAATGTGGAAGTGGGGAAGGCAAGTTCCGGACTGTATGAATTTATAAGAGGGTCCAAAAGTACCTTGGCTGCAGAAATTGTAGATTTCGCGGAGCAAATAAAAGTATCCCGGCAGGTAGTACCCAGTGAAGATGAGAAACTGGCGGTTCTTTTGGATACCCATTTTAAGGATCAATCCTATGCTTTTGACCTTGGCAAAGCGCTTTTAGAAAATGAAATTCAACCATTTATTAATCCCCATGAAGATGATCCCAGGAAAAACATCAATTTTTTAGCGGATAGAATTGGTCGTGTAAGCAAGATGATCTTTCTCTATGGGAAAGTCTCAAAGGAGTGGGTTTTGGAACGTATGAGTGCCGCGCTTCAGCTTATTATTACCCGTAACTATCCAGTTGAGGAATTCTTTGTGTATATGGCGCCACCTGAGAAGCGTACAAATGAGATCCTGATCAATCAAAAATTCCTGCGGATAAATGTTGTGGATCAAAGCAAAAAGAAGACGCTCGATAAAATCGGGTTGCATAAATTTTTGAATGATCTAAAAGGGAAATAAGATGACGCAGATGAGTAGCAATCCATATGTAGGTTTACGACCTTTTGATGTGGAGGAGAGCATTTTGTTTTTTGGGCGTAATAATCAAATCAAAGAACTGCTTGAAAAGCTCCATCACTTTCATTTTGTTGCCGTTGTGGGGAGTTCCGGTTGTGGGAAGTCCTCCCTGCTACGCGCTGGGGTTATACCTGCTCTTAAGGCAGGGTACTTACTGCAGAATAACGACCAATGGCTTATTCGGATAATGCGGCCCGGAAGTAGCCCTGTTTACAATCTTGTGAAGACCATATACCAGCAGGAAGGTACCCCCCTTGCCAACACCAGCAAAGACCTGGAAACAAAATTCCAGGAAGTAAAAGAAAAAGGCGCTCGCGTACTGTTAGACATTTTGGAAGAAAAATTGAAGCGCGAAAACAAGAATTTTTTTCTACTGATCGATCAATTCGAAGAGCTTTTTCGATATACCGCGGACCACGAGAGGGTTACGAGCAAAGATGAGGCTACCGATTTTGTCAATATGATGCTAAGTCTTTGCCGTGAAAAAGAGCTACCTATCTACATAGTTATTACGATGCGATCTGATTTCCTGGGGGATTGTGCAGAATTTCATGGTCTTCCCGAAGCATTGAATGAGAGTCTGTTCCTGGTCCCAAAACCCAATCGGGTGCAGCTAAAAATGGCTATTGAGGCTCCTGCAAAACTCTATGGTGGGAAACTTAACGCTGCATTGAAGCACCGGCTGCTCAATGAAATCGGTGGTTTGGAGGACCAACTACCGCTACTGCAACATGCCATGATGCGAATTTGGGACCATGAGATGGAGGTAGATCGCAACGGAGAATTGGACATGGAAGATTATACGTTCATAGGCGGCCTTAGAAAAGCGCTTTCCAAGCACGCAGATGAGGCTCTTGCAACATTAGATAAAACGGAATTCATAGTGGCTAAAGAACTCTTTCAGGCACTGACGATGATTGATGAACACGGTAGAAAAATAAGACGTCCTGTGATGTTAAGTGAACTTTTGGAGCTAACCGGTGCTAATCGAAAACAATTGCTCAAAATTGTTAACCGTTTTATCGAAAACCAGCGTTCTTTCCTAATTCTGAATGACCTGCCCGATTCGGAAGATATCCTTATCGATATATCCCACGAAAGCTTGATCCGGGAGTGGAACAGGTTGGACCGTTGGATGGATGAAGAAGCAGAGGCTGCAAAACTCTATCAACGGCTGGTGAATGCCTCTGAACTTCATGAACAGGGTAAAAAAGACCTTTTGGCTGGGAGCGAATTACAATTAGCACTGGCATGGAAGGAAAAATGGAACCCTAAAGCAGTTTGGGCCAACCGTTATAAAAAAGGATTTACAGCCGCAATGGCCTATTTGGATACCAGTGAAGTACAATGGAAGCGAGAAAAAGACCAGGAAGCAGAACGACTAAAGGCAGAGAAACGTAGTAGAAAACGAATACGATCGCTAACGTTTGGGATAGGCTCCTTAGTAGTGGTAGCCGCACTTTTCATTGTTGCAACCTTCCGGTTCCAAAAACTGAACAAGGAAATTACAGGATTGAACGAAACAACCGAGCGATTTGCCAGGGAAAGGGATAGCGCCGCTTTTATGGCAAGGCGCGAAAGGGACGAAGCTTTGGCCCAATTAGCAGTGATCAAAGGGGCCAATGATTCTATCCGTAACATTATAGAGAATTCGTATGCAGATATGGAAACCAAAACTAAATTAGGAGAGGTGGCAGAAAAATTGGAGGATGCTATTGACCAAAAGTCCGAAAGGGATATTAGGCAGTACAATCTCCAGATGAAGATAAAGAACCATAGTGGAGACCCTAAAGTCATTTTGGAAACCTTAAATACGCTTAACGAAAGGAATAGGGGAAAGCTAAGTCCGGAAGAAATGGTAAACACTTTTTACTACCTGAACAAAACAAAGAGATCTGCCTGGGACGAAAAACTGATCTATACTGCCAGGACAACAATGACCGCCTTGAACAAAGCCATTGCAGAAAGGAAGGTATACATTGGCCCTCAGGGCACCAAAGAAAAAGCCACATTTGAGAAATATCTAAAGCAGCTGGAAAGTGGGACAACGATACAGTTTAAAAAACAATAACAACCTAATAGCAATAACATGAATACCCTCGTTTTAGGCAGTTATGATTCGGGAAAATTGCAAGGAGATGCTGCTGATTTTTTAGCGCCTTATCATAATCTTGGTGTTTTGCGAGGTTCCGAATCCTTTCGCGATGACGATCGTAGCAAATGGCGGGAATTTCAGGAGATTTCCGGGAATGAGGTGACGGAACTACAGCAGTTTTTGTTTCGAGCTGGCTTTATGCCAAGGGGGATAATAGACGGTGTTTTTGACTACGTTACTCAGGCTGCTGTGCGACTTTTTCAAGAATATGTGCGCACTGTTGAAGGCATTACCACAATGCTCCCTGATGGTATTGTGGGCCCCGGCACATGGCATCATATTAACCGATGGAAGGCGGCGGATAAGATGTCCGATTGGGGTAAGACTAGCTCGGAAAGACCCACTGCCGAGTACGCTCAATGGATGGAGCTGTTCAAAAAGGCAAAATCGCATTATGCACATCGGAACGACCCTATCTTGTCTCAGGTAGATGCTTTTGAAGGTGTAACGGATACCATTAAAGCCACGGAGTGGAATACAAGCGAAGCGGAGGTCCACCTTATTGGAATTCGTAGAAATTTTGACAAAAAGGCCAGGAAGAGAGAAAATGATGACCTTTTTATCCTATTGGTCAACGGAATGGTATTTAAGTTTTGGGGTTCTACAGATCCCAGTCAACATATGGCGGGAAGAACCGATGAAGCATTTTTGGTGGAAGGACAACATAAATATCGTTTCGGATGGCATAAGATCTCATCTGAGGAAAAGGTGTATCGTGCCTTACGGCCTTTTAATACAGGAGTTTTGGTGTTTCGGGACCGCGATGACGATAATGCGTTGAGCCAGGCTGATTTGAAAAAGGGATTGGATAAACACCCCAATACTACGATCAATATTCACTGGTCGGGTATTGGCAGTTCAAACTGGTCCGCAGGGTGTCAGGTGGTCGTAGGCAAAAGCTATATGAACCATCTCGGCAAGGTAATAGACTGTTCCCAATTTGCAGCGACCAACTACAGCCAATTGAATGATAGCGCGAAGAAAACCAAAGGCGCGTACAATGTCTGTGCAGATTTGATATTGTGTTATGCTCCACCCGGGGTAACTCATGTGTATTATACGCTTGGGCGGGAGGAATCACTAGACATTGTAGGTGGATTTAACGCTGCAGACGCCCTTCAAACTTTGGAATTGCTTAGATAAATTATGGGAAGCGCATGAAAGACGACTATAAAGAAGAATATCAAAAGCATTTCAATTTACTGCAGGAATGTATCTTGAATCAAGATCCTAAGGAGTGGAATAAAGAATTTGCACCAAGAAAAATAAGCCCTTTTCTTAGTGGACAAATAATTGGGAAAGAAGAAGTAACAAGCCCTAAAACAGTTATCAAAGGGTTCAAATTTAATGATGCCGTTTTCGAAAATACAAAGTTTTATAATATCCGATTTATCAATTGTGTTTTTTACAATTGTGACTTTGCTGTGGCTAAAATATATCAATGCATATTTGAAAATTCTGAAATAAAAGACTGCAAATTCAAAGGATCGACGATTGAAAAAAACAAGCTTCGAACTACAATGGGGAGATTTGAGTTGTTAGGTAATAATTTTAGAGGGGCTAATTTGATAGAAAATGATTTTTCCAACACAAACTGTAGGGAATCTAATTTCTCCTGCAGAATAATAAAGGATACCTCTTTTAATAGCGCCGATTTGTCCAATTGCATTTTTGTGAGGACTAGAATGTTGAATTGTGAATTTGTTAAAGCCAATATTTCCTATGCCATTTTCAACAATTGCCAAATTCGAAAAAGTGAATTCATTGATTGTATCGCGGTAGGCACTCTTTTTAGTGGAGAAGAAAGGCTTTCCAATTCGGATTTCAGTAATAAACAGGAAAAATATACCATAAAAAAAGGTTCCGCCCTAGAGGTGAATAATATTGAAACTTCGCAGTTTATAAGGATGATAAGTCAAGATAGATTGCATGAAATCATAAATGAAGTTACTGAAAAAGCCGTTTTGATTTTGGGAAGTTTTCATAAAGAGCATATGAGAAGATTAGAAGCTATCAAAAAGAAGTTATCTGAATTGGGTTGGTTGCCCATAATTTTTGTTTTTAAACGGCCCTTTACCCGTGATGTTACCGAAACGGTAACCCTATTAGCCAGAATTTCAAAATTCATAATTGCCGACTTAACTAATGCTACAAGTGTTCAACAGGAAATCGCTGCTATTGCACCTCATATGGCTGTTCCCATTGTACCGTTGTTTAAAAATGAAAAGGAAGCTAAGGTGTTTTCAATGTTTAAGGACTATTGGAAGTACGAATGGGTTTTGGATGTTGTTGAATTCAAGGAAGAAGAAGAAATTTTAAATAAAATTGAGAATGAGATTGTTGAAGTTGCAGTATTAAAATCAGAAGAATTAAATTATAGAAAACAAATTGCTTGGGAACGTTCAAATATAACTTAAGATGAAAAATCACCTTCAAAATCTAAACATTAAACTTTTTGTTTTATTGGTAATTATCTGTAAATTATCAAGTTACACTCAAACGAGAAAGGAGTTTAAACTGATATGTAGCAAAACCTATGAAATGACATTGAACACAACTGGAGATAAAAGTGAGTTTAGGTTAATTAATGATGGTCCGATATTATATTTCTCGGAATGCTCTTCAAGTGCGGGAGACCCTTTTTTTATGGATGATGATGATGATCAGGATGGTGTTTTTGGAAAAAGAACCTGCAAATCTGATTTTGCGGATGGAGAAGATAATCCCGTTTACATGTGGTGCTCTCAAGATGGGGATGATCAATTATTCATTTATTTTAGGCAAACTGTCAACAAATATGAGCTCAAGCTTGTGACTTCTTCTTCCTTTACTGACAGTTATGTTCAAATGAGAGGGCAGGAAATTAGCAATTCACCATGTGAATATTGATAGTAAAACGCCCCTCCTTTGAAATGAAACAGAATTACAATTCAAATCATCCCCTTTAAAAGATTAAGATTAATAGACAGATCTTCCGGAATATGACTGGTTTTTTCCAGTAGTTCTAAATACACTTTTGGATCCCCGTTTTTGGAGTGGTGTAAGGCCAGGATCAAAAACTGTAATTGTTCTTGCTCAGCAATTTTTTTAGCGCGGGAACCTGCCTTAACCCAGAGCTTGTTAAAATTTTCATTTAGGGCCTTCCAACGTCCGCTTTCTGCGTTTTGCGTTAATAGTAAATAGGTCAATTCAATATTATTTAAGGCCACCATGTCCCAATAATCCAATTCTTCAAATGCGGTTACATTGTTGATGGATTCCTGCTCTTCCTTTAAAAGTTGTAAAGCACCTTGATAGTCGGTAACGGTTTGAACATCTGTATGAAGCGCTACTTGTAGCGATTGCTCGGGATCTTTTTTTGCCATCAGCGACAGAATACTGGCAATCTCCAGTACATTGGTCAAGGAATAAGAGGTATTGCGATTCCCTTTGTGGGCGTAGGCAGCTTCATAAAACTTTTGGGATTGTTCTAGCGCTTCGACCCGCTCTTTTTTAGTAGTGGCCACCATGGATAATCGTTTATAAGCGCTACCCAAAAGGTTTTGTCGTTCTGCAGTAGTCCCTGCATTTAACAATATTTCCAAATCTTGGATAACACGTTCTATTTTTACAGCAACGTTTTCCGGTTTTTCCTTTTTTCGCTGTTTTTCTAAGTACCGGTTTACAAAGAGCTTAATGCTAATATTGCAGTATTTTTCCATGGCCTTTAGGGAAAAATCAGCTCTTTCGTTTTGCAAAAGGGTGGCATACTGTTTGTTTGCCTTTTCGTACGCTCCTAATTCCTGATAGATCTCAGCAATTTTTTCAGAAATTCCTGGGCTCAGAGCAACACTCTTTTCGGCAGCTTGAACAATAATTTCCAGTTGTTGGTGAAAATACTCCGCATCCCCCGAACCGACCTGCATATTGTTAAAGAGATTTTCAAGATCAACCTCCACCTCTTCAGGAACAATATAGTTGGGTTGGTAGGGTCCTCTGGAGTGATCTTTTAGGGTAAAGAAAGGATCCCCATAACATTGATAGGCACCCCAGGTGTTGCTGATATCTTTGTAAGCTTCATATACGTTATTGCGTGCTTCTTTTACGGCATTACCAAAAGTATTCCCATCAAACATTTCTTCATAAAAGCGTTCGGCAAATTCCAAAGCAGCGGTATCATTTACCGCCCAGCCGGAGGCAATTACAGCTCTTACCCCAATTTTAATAAGCTCTGTACCAATGTTTGCCGCCAGTTTATAGCGATCCTTATAAAAGCGTTCATCCTTTGAGTTGGCAAATCCGAGATGGCAACAATTTACGAATACCAGGTCCGGGACAATGGGAAGTTGCTCGATTTGGAAAACAGTTAGAAATTGATTGTTCCCAATGACCATTCCTGATTCTTTAGGGGAATCCGGATTATAGATCCCATGACCCGCCAGGTGAATGATTGAATAGTCCTGGCAAAATAGATTTCTAATAATTTCTGCCGGCCCACTGGAAATTAGGGTTTTGGGTTTGTAATTGGCATCATGTAAAATGCCACTTATAACACTTCCCTCTTTTTTAGCACCAGGCAATTGATTCAAGAACTCCTCGGTATTTGGGTCCGCTACCACGAGGGCTTGATTGTTGTTCGCCCGTTTAATTTTAGTCCTGTAAATAGGTATGGACAATTGGCGTATCATACCTGCATTAATGCACAAAGGTTTGGCCCCTATCGAATTATCTTGTAACAATTCCCATGGATAAGAGGCAGCATCCACATCCACGATCAAAGCTATATTTCCTTTTTGTTTTAGTCTTTCCTTAAATGGATTTGGGATCAGCAGTTCAAATAGCGTTTTAGCGTCACAACCGTCCCATCGGTTTTTTATGGAAATGTCATTGATAAAAGTATCGATAAGCGCAGTACCGTTGTAAAGTTCGCTTTCCTCTTCCCGGGAATCCCCGGTAGCTACGTTAAAGATGAACTTATCCGGAACTTTGGCGTCTTTCTCACTCCGCTTGTATTTTATGGATATTCTATTCCACCAATCAGCAGCGTCATTTAATGGAATTCTATTGCGATAGCCCAATAGCTTTTTGATGGATAAATTACCCAGTCGAATATTTAAACTCCTGTCATCCCGCTGAACCATTTGTTTTATGGCATACATACAACTAAGGGCACGATCTGAATAGAGTTCTACAAATTCCAGAAATTGTACCGTAGGATGATTGGAAGCAAAGTTTTGTATTATTTTGTCATTGGCGCTATTAATACCGTCAATTATACCTCGAACTGAACCTTCAATGGACAGCCCTCCATAATCACTACAAATGATCAAGGAAGATATTCCCACTTGTTGCTCCCCATTGGTTTCTTTACCCTGTTCAAGGAGATAATTCAGTACACCTTTCTCCACGGATTTCGCCAAAAGGAAAGGGGTTAACTTCCCTTGCTCGCCCATTCCCAGGATGATAGCCCCGGCAAAGTCGCTTGATTTTTTAGAAGAAAAATGATGATAGGAGGCAATTTCTCCGGGGTAAAGCCCAAGGCTATGCCTATCACTTAATTGACCATCAAGACTACTGTTTATAGCCTTTTCAGCATATAAGATGCCATCACCGAAAAAGTGACCCGCCAGAATGGGGTAACTTGAATATTTGAGATGGCCTTTACTTACCGTAATTGTCAGCGGAAGCTGCGCCCTAACAAATCCATCATCGCTATCCCCTCCAAATAGGGTATTTTTCAATCCTTCTGAGGAAAGGTCAAAATCATAAGTGGGTTCCGCCCGGAATACGGTTTCATCAGATCGGACCAATGGCATTGAAGTCCTCAGCAAACTCGTCTTACCTTTTTTCAAAATCTCATCAATACCAGGGAATATCGCTTTATCATTCGCCAAGGCACCATGAGATACTCTTGTATAGTAAACCGAGTTGGTATCCCGCAATTCCGATGGGATTCCCAATGCCCAGGTTACACTTTGATCACCCTTGCCGGTGTAGAGAAAATAGAGTTTTTTTGAAGGATTTTCTTCAATGTAATATCCGCTAGGTGTTAATTTATCATGGCCTGCTATATAACAAATATTGGTGTAGTCAATCCCTTTGCTCTTGGACAAAACATTCTTTTGATATTGATCAAAATCCTTTAAATCTTCTTTGCCGGGCAAGGGCCAGTTTTTGCGGCCAAATGCATTTCCGATTTTACGCCATAGGGTAATTGAAGAAAAATCGTCAGTATCATTTTTTAATGGCAACAGGCCTAAGATCCCGGGAAATTCCCTAAACATCGCAATCAACCGCTTTCTTCCATTAATGATATCCAGACCCGCCAGTTTTCGAATGATAGCATCCTTTCCAAACAGTACCGTTAAAATACGATGTGACCCTTTTAAAGGACTACCTAAAAAGATGAGTTGAAACTGAGGAGAGGTGTTTACTCTTTTCCAGGTATTCGGATGATCAATTATAAAATCCCGTACCAAAACGCCACCCATGGAATGTCCAATAATCTTAATGGGTTGGTTTAACTCCAGTAATTCCTCGATTTTATCCTTAAACTCTCCGGCAGCTTCTGGTAAGGGTTTTCTCCAGTCAAAAGGATATAAAACAACGTCATAGGTTTTACTTAAATGATCGTAAAGCGCACCATAGGAGGTTTTTACTACGGATTCTGCTGTGATCGTATTTAAACTATCAAACTTAAGGTTTAATAATCCCCCGCTTAGTATTCTTCCATAGTGAAGCCAAAGCTCTTTTCCCTGCTGATAGAGGTTGGACCCCATTATACCGGGTAATAATACTACTATAGGGCGTTCACCGGAGGGTGGTTTTTCATTCCTTAACTCGCCGTATTCTACTAATGCGCGATCTTCTGCCGGAACTTTAACCTGATCGGTAGCTTTAAAGCCGGGAATATTTGAATCCGCCCCAGTAGTTAACGCCAATTCTATTGCACCGCTTGTAGAGGGATTTCCAAAAAAGTTGAAGTGGTCTACATGCGCCCCCTCATCAAAGAAATATTGGATCTGATTGCTTCGTAACCCCCCCAGATACATTGAGTTAGTATCTACCACCAAATCATTTCGTTTCCAATAGAACAACTTGCTAAGGATAGCCAGGAGCCCCCTTTTGGAAACACTTACCTGGCTGTTTCCTGAAATTACCACCAGCGATTGTCCATAGATCTTGGCATCATCCGAGGGATGATTTAATACCTTTTGAAAAGGGGAATCTGGGTTTTGGGCTTCCACTCCAGGTAAAACATCAACATCATCTTTATGTGATATCGCATAGCGCAACAATTCCTTTACAGTGCTAAGCACGGGCCCTTTCCCGATTAAGTTGGCGATCACATTTAAATAGGTGTCCAATCTTTTAGACACCAGGGTAGTTCCCGCTGCAGGACAAGCTACCCGAATGAACTTGGTGATGCGTAACTTCTTTTTTGAGAAAAGTGTGTTTAAACCTTCAATAGCCTTTAGGTCCTCTTCCCGATCGCCTTCCCCTTCCAAAGCGATAATTTGATCGTTGGTAAAACCAATCGTTTTATTTTCGCTATTGTATTTACTTAGGACATCCCCTACAATACCGCCTCTTGAATGGCTGATGATGTGCACTTCACTATCGTCCGGAAGCAATTCTGCCAGTTTTAGTGCATTCTCCAGCGGGCTTTTGGTCAGTGTACGATGTTGAAATGCGATAACATTTTTCCCGTAAATATGATGTAAGGTCTTCCATGCACCGGTAGTTTGCAGGTCTTCAAATGCGCCATAGGTATCCGAGTTAGTGCCGTGTATAAAAAGGAGATACAGTTGGCCAGGAGTATTTTCACGGAAGGGTAAATAGGTAAAATTTTCAGTAACCTGAAACAGGGCGCCACCCGCTTCCAGAATCGTTTCTCCCTTCCAATCTCCGCCTTCAGGAATCCCGTTTAACAACAGCTTATTTTCCAAACTTTCCGCGTAGGCTCCAATACCCTTTGCAATCTTTTCTTTGGCAAATAATTTCAGGAATTTAACCACGATTTTACCGGCGATACCTCTTTCCGATTCTGTATAACCAATAGTGCCTGGCAGCACAAAGGAGCTATCATCACTATCCCGGGTGGCGTATAATGGGTCTATAGGGTCAATTTCAGGATACACCTCATGCAAAGTGGATTTATCCAACATCCATGTAGACCCATCTTCTAAAACAAGTTCAAAAACATTGTCTGCTAAAGGGAGATCTATTTTTTTTGAACTATCGCGAGTACTTGGTTCAATCTGGTAAGTGATCACACCGGCGTCTTCACTGATTTTAGAACCGAATAGGGTTAAGGTTTCTAGTTGGGTCATCTTAGTAAAAATTTGATTTAGTGAAAAAGGGGGAGGATATTACGTTTAAAAAGTACAACAAAATACTGAAGAATGAAAGTCGGTAAGATTGAAAAACAGAGATAATACTTCATATTTTCGTACGATTTTATCGTAGTATTACAAGGGTTTATTCCTAACAAAACTGCGTATCAGCGGTAGGGAAACTCCACATATTCCTAGTTATCACAGTTCTGTTTTAGGGAAGTGCCCCATCTCGGCTATTGCAGCGCTATAAGGAGAACAGTTCAGGTTTGAAAATTTCTAGTAATACGTTAGAGAAATAGTAGAGCATTAAGCCAAGCTGATAGTGCATCCTAATTTTAGGAATTACTAAAAAGTACTTCACGTTTTCCTCTTAAAACAGCACGCTATCCTTCGGCGTCTTTTTCATTTTGTAGCTCCAGCCATGCCCGGTTTTCAGTAGCCATCAATTTCTCACACTTTAGAACCAAAAGGTGTAAGGCATCCGCTTTATCATAGGGAGGGACCTGGGAAGTGAACAGCAACTTTTCCCGTTGTAACGCCTCGGAGATCATTCGGTATTTCAACCATAGGTCTTTGTAGTTATTTAGTCGGGAAACACTCTCTATGATGGCAATTAAGGCTCCGATAACGGATAAGGTCACTTTGAGCACGATCTCTAGCGTAATAACAAGGGTAAGTACCGGTATGGCTACTGCGAGAACAATTTTGGTAATTTGAAAAAATTTATACCATTTTTGATTGCCCACGCTTTTTTTATCGTACCAATCAATTTGATCTTGCAATCGATGGGTCAAATAGTTTGTATCGCTCATAATTACTACGATTTGCGTTCACACCAAAAGATATGAAAAATATGTTGGCACCTATCGTTGTTTCGGTAGAATGCGCTTTAGGTAGTTGAACCTACGGAAATATAGCAAACAGCAGGAAAACCGAAACAAGCGATTAAACAATCGCTCCCAAGACCTTATCCAGACCACAAGCCTCGATAAACTTGTTATTGAACACCTCCAATACCGGTGGGGTAAGCAATTGGTTCCGGGCATCGATCCAGGACTGTACAGCAGTAGGGCCATACATGGTTTTGACCCGGTTTTCGTCCAGATTAAAGTTGATCTTGCCCCAATGAAGGGTGTAGGGAAGGCCTTCCTGTTCGAATCTGTTCCAGACAGCTTCATAAAACTCGCGGGCTTTGCTACCGTCTACACCATCCATTTCCAACACGCAGCAATTGGGGAATTTTGTAAAACCCAGGGTAGCCTGTGTCCCTTTTACATAACGTAGTGACAAGCCACCGGGAAAGGGTTTTTGTTTATTTACTTCCACAATAAGTTCCAGCGCTTTAGGGGAGTCCGCAATATCAATGCCAATGGCCGCGCTCGCTACTTTTCCTCTAAATTTGGTGTAGTTGAAGATTTCTTTTATGGTTCCTTGCACGGGATCCTGCGCCTCAAAGGCAAGGCCAAACATGGCATTCACCAGGGTGGGGATTAGCAATCCCGATCCCGGTAACTTGTCCAGAACTGTCGAGATTATCCCAAGGAGATCATCGCCATAGGTAAAATCATTGGTGCGCATAATGGGGGGGTGTGGTGCCAGGGGCTTTTTAAACATGTACTTAATAAAAGCACCCTTGTCAGGATTGTTCCGTTCAAAATCGTGAATGTTAAACAGCACCTCAAAATGGTATAGTGCCCCATTTTGCCCGGTTCCCGGAAGTTGTAACCCGGCAAAATCCTGCTGGGTCATCGCTTTTTTTAAGGTGTTGTTGTAGGGGATCTTGGCCACACGATGCTCGGTTAATAAAAACTGCGGTTCGGTTTCGATCATAACCCCATGAATAAAGCCAAAGCTTCCAAAGGATACCAAAGCAGCGTTGAACAAGGCATCATCCCGAATTAAAGTGGCATCTAACCAGTCCACAAATGTCTGAGAAGCGGTGGGAGCAGTAGCGCGTTCCAACCAAATATGGGTATCCGGACCCGTAATAAGATGCAATCCTACTACAAAATCGGGGATAGCTCCTACATTAAAGGCGGCACCATGGGTCCCCGTAGAAAGTGCTCCGGCAACAGTTTGCCCATTGCTGGCTCCCGAAGCTTTAATGGATCGTGGAGGATTCTTAGCATTTAACCGATTGTTGATCTCATAAATAATCGTGCCGCATTGCAAAAAATAAAGATCTTCCGGAGGGTTTTGGTAGTTAGGATCCACATACTTTTGGGTAAGCGGGAAGGAAAAGTTCAATGCAGCAGTATCAATTAACCCACCTTCTGTAACGCCTACTTTTGTAAAGGACCAGCCACTTCCCATAGCACGAAGTCGTAGTGATTTGTCAAGCGCATTTTGGATGAGCCATTGAAAGTTCTCCGTGGTTTTACGATAGCGCTCCCGATGACTTTGTCCGGGAGGATTCCGTAATTTGAACGAAGCGTTTTCTGTAAGAGCATGTGTAAAATTTTCATGCTTATTCGTCCATTGTTGTATGGGTAACTGCGTAATTCCTTCTGGAAGCATGGGTTTTATTTTTAGTTATCAAGGTCTCCTTCGCTATTTTGTGGTCGGGAGCAACCGTAAATAGCCGTCCTATGGTTCACTATGCCCAGGGTCACCAAGCTCAAGACATAATCTGTAAAAGAGGTTTTTACCACTACCCAGGACATCGCCTTTTCTTGGCAGGGACAAACAGTATCAGCAATTTCGGGGTTTGCACTAACCACCTTCGTACTTCCCGGGGCTACGCCCCACCAATAGCTCCAACTAGATTTCCGCTGACATTCCAGATTTTCAACAGTATCTTGATATGGATTGGCTTCCACTCGGGTACTTACGCAAGAAGTGAGCGCAAAGGCAAGTAAAAGAAAATGGAACAAAAGTATGTGGGATTGTTTTCTCATGGTGTATGTTGTATAGTTGGTAAAAATAAACGCATCGAATAGGGAAAGTGACCGCTGAGAAGATAGTGGGAATTCCATATTAACAGGAATAGATTTGTATAAATTGTAGGTATTACTGTATAAATAGGAGGAGAGATTCCGTAAACTATGGGTATCTTGGTACAGAGTAACAAAGTAGTATCCGGACCCAATACGGCAGAAGGTTCACTAGGTTAACAACGCTATTCGAAGTATACGAATACCCTTACGAATCACTAATCCTGTAAAAAAGAAAAAATGCAAATACGACGGTTTCTCCTTGTAAGTGGTTTTCTCCTGTTGATGAGTGCTTGTACCGCCCTAAGAACTGCGCCATTTGATCAATATTCGTATCAAAAGGCGGTAGAAATAAAAGTAGATGCCTCAAGATTAATGGACAAAGCCAGTACCCCCTATCAGGATAATGTTGATGAGGTGGAGGAATTGTTGGTAGCGGTGGAAAAAATGGTAGTCTATGAGCAGAACAAGCCCAACAACGGTATTTCCTATGAAATGTGGCGATTCATCTCCGACGAGGAGAAGAACTCTTTAGCTGGGTTTTTCAAAGAATGGAAGGAGACCGGACAATTTTCGGATGTCTTTTTACAGCAAGCCAAGCCCCAGATTGTAGCAGCAATGGATATTCTGATCCAATATGAAGGGAAGAAAGACAAGGAATCGGAGAATAGCTTAAGAAATATCATATTAGGGAACCAATAAACCGAATAAGCAATGGACTTTCAGGAACTACTAAAGGATCTCAAAAAAAATCTTGCCGAAATTTTAGGGGACCAGTACACGGATTTTAAAAAGGAGACGAAAGCAGATATAGAGGGCTTTTTGGAAGCTTCTAAGGATAAGCTGGAACGCTGGACAAAACTACTGGCCAATGGCGAACTGAGCCCTGAAGAATACGAGTGGTTGGTGAAAAGTCAAAAGGACCTTTTGACCTTGAAAGGGCTTCAACAAGTAGGCATCTCTAAAATAAGTTTGGGCCACTTTAAAAACAAGGTGGTCAAGACCATAGTGGAGGTTGTTAAAGGATTGGTGTTTTAGGCCAATTAAGACCCTTGAATTCGCATTCCGCATTTCCTACTTTCCCGCACTTCCCAAATAGAATAAAAAACCACCATTGGCGTTAGTGTTTTTGAGCAAGATGGTCTTTTGACAGTACTATAGGAGGTAATATGGAAATTGCTTACAAATACTGTAGAATTTTGCCTTGCTTTTCTATATTTGAGCAATGAATAAAAACCTACTACTACTCACCTTTCTTATTAGTTGCTACCTTCAGGCACAGGAAAAAATTCCTTTTATCGACTACGAGGAGGTCTATAAAGAGGTCAAGGAAAGTGCCAAAAATGAGGATTATGAAAAGGCACTGCTGCTGTTAAATAGGATAAATAAGAATGATTCTACCTATTGTTCTACACTGGTTTCCAAGTCGTACTACCTCCTTAGACTTAGCAGATATGACGAGGCGATTGCGGTTGCGGATGAAGGCCTTGCACTTGCCTGCCACGATATCCACAACTCGTTTTATATCAACAAAGTAGTAGCACTGTTACGCCAGGAACGCCATAAGGAAGGGATTCAGTTATGTGAAGCAGGGCTGGAACGATTTCCGCAGAACAAAACCTTATGGTACAACATGGGAGTAGCACTGGAAAGCGAGGGTAGAATAGAAGAAGCCGTTGCCGCCTACCAGCGTACGATCCGGATAGATCCGCTGAATAGAAAAGTCTACTTACAGCTCGGGAACACCTGCTACCGACAAGATCTGTTCAGCCAGGCATTGCTCTGTTTCAATATGTATCTATTGTTACAACCTGATGCCCCCGATGCCTTTGACTCCCTAAAATCCCTGAACAACCTCGTCCAAAATAAAAATGAGAATTCCCGGGATCCGGAGATTACTATTTCGGAAGATGATACTGCTTTCGAAGAGATCGATCTTATCCTAAAGAACCGGATCGCCCTAAATGAAAAATACGATACGGGTAACGAAATTGATATTGCACTTACCCGACAGAACCATGCTTTACTACAATCCTTAAAGGACTTCTCCGGTAAGGGGGGATTTTGGGAAACCCGATTTGTGCCCTTTTTTCAGTGGATCAATGAAAACGGCTATTTTGATGTTTTTACACATACCTTGTGCTACGCCATAGAAAATGAAACCTACAAAAAGATAATCGAGAAAAATGAAAAAGAAATTGGGGAATTCTTTGACCTTTCGCGAAGCAAATGGATGGAAATGGTGCGGCCCAATTGGCCTTCTGCGGACAACACTGCTAAAAACGTGGCCTACTACTATGAGGAGGGGTATCTAAAGGGGATAGGCCCTATGGATGGCGCTACGGTTATGGGCCCATGGGAATTATTCAATGCTAACGGCAGACGTATTTTAAAAGGTACCTTTAACACAAATGCCGAGAGACAAGGCGTATGGACCTGGTACAACAGCAAAGGAAAAGTTAGCGAAACCGCAATGTATGTAGATGGGAAGTTGCATGGCGCCAATGTGATTTATTTCGACAATGGCAAGGTCCAGATCGAAGCGAATTACACCAATGATGCATTGGATGGGGAATACCGTTACTACAATGAACAGGGGGCCTTACAGCAAGCAAAAAATTTTAAAGCGGGAAAGCTGGAGGGAAAGTTTTATTCCTACCATAAGGTTGGGGAAGCCCTGGTAGAGGGAGCAACCAACTATAGCGATGGAACGATTACCGAAAAATACGTAGAATACTTCCCCACCGGAGCCATTTATTCTGAAATGCTGTTTACAAGTGGAAAGGCCAATGGCAGGGAGTTTAAAAACTATGCAAATGGAAAGTTATCCACGGATCTCAACAATGTAGATGGGCTGGCCGATGGCTATTACAAGACGTTCTATCCCAATGGAGTGCTTAAGGCATCCGGGCAAACCACCGAGGGGTATTATTCCGGACAATGGCAGACCTTCTACAGTGACGGTACCCTGGAAAGCGAATACCAGTATGACGAGAGAGAAGAATTAGATGGGGAATACAAGTATTATGATCGCGATGGGAAATTGTATTACCGCTACGAATATCGCAGAGGGGAATTTATCGCATACAAGTTCTACGATAAAGAGGGTAATGTAATTGCTGAAAATCGAAAAAAGGGTGGCGAATTCTATTATAAGGGCCGTTCATCACTTGGTGGAATCACCACCGAGGGATTGTATGACATCAAAGGGGGGAAGAAAGGTGTTTGGAAGTACTATTCCAGGAATGGTAACCTAACAGAAGAAGGAGAATACCTGGACAATAAGCTGCAGGGAACCTATACCTCCTATTATACCAATGGAAAAGTGGAATCAAAGGCAGGGTACCAAAATGATTCGCTTAACGGTTATTATGTAAGTTACTACCGGCATGGTGCGATAAAAAAACAAGGTTGGTATAAGGACAACCTGGAGCATGGCGAGTGGAAAAGCTACAATCCTGGAGGCACGGTTGTAGAAATCAACTTTTATCACAAAGGGGCATTTCATGGAGAACAGCAGTTTTTCTCCGGAAAGGGTGTGAAAACGGGTACTCGGCACTATGACTATGGAGAAGTGTTACACGATATTTTCTATTTGCCCAATGGGGAAGTCTTCCACACGGTGGACTATGAAAATGAGGCGAAAAGCTATGAATTGGTGTATTCACATCCGAATCAACAACCCAGCACTAAGATCACATATGTTAACGGAGTGAAGCATGGATCGTACACGTTTTTTGATTACTATGGCAAAAAGCAAACAGAAGGATACTATTTAAATGGCAACTTACATGGGAAATGGACCTGGTATCACAACAATGGCAAGGTAGCAACCACGGCCCAATACCTAAATGGGGAATTGGATGGGGAATACCGCTACTATTATGAAGATGGT
This sequence comes from Bacteroidota bacterium, assembly GCA_038750505.1. Classification (GTDB taxonomy): domain Bacteria; phylum Bacteroidota; class Bacteroidia; order Flavobacteriales; family Flavobacteriaceae; genus Croceivirga. The sequence goes on from JBCDHD010000006.1 coordinate 171,618, forward strand.
GCTCCGGATGCCCGCTATTTCTACAAAATGGGTAAACTAGAAGGCGAAGCGATCTCCTATTACGAAAATGGGGCGATAAACAACAAATCTGAATATCGTGATGATGTTCGCCATGGCAGAAGGGAAACCTACAGTCCTGAGGGGGAACTACAACTGGTTCGCTTTTACGATCACGGTTTTCTGATAGGCTACAGCTATCTGGATAAAAATGCAGAGGAGGTCCCCATGATCCCAATTGAAAATGAAACAGGCATCCTTACTACCTACTACGATAACGGCAACATTTCCAGGAATATGGAGTACAAGAATGGCAACCTGATCAACGAATTCAAGGAATACTATTATACCGGGCAATTGTTAGAGGAAGTGCGCTATGTGGATGGAGAATTTGAAGGGAAGCGGGTGGAATATTTTCCGAATGGGACCATAAAAGTAGAAGAACCCTACCAGTTTGGCACATTACATGGTGTTGTAAAGGAATACCATGAGAACGGAAACCTGAAAAAGGAACAAACCTATCTTTTCGATACTTTGGAAGGCGTTTCTAAACAGTATGATGAAAGTGGAAAAGTGACAAAGGAAGAAACTTATTTTGATGACAAGATTTCAAACAGCACTAAACGGTAAAGGAATTCGATATGTGTTTTTGGTAGTAGCACTGCACTTCTGGGGGAGTGCGTTTGCACAAATATCTACGGATTACAACACCTATAAAGCGCAGTATCCAAATGCACAATCCGTCCGGCTGAAACAACATATTACCCTGAACATCTCCCTGAATGAAGGGCAGTTCGATATCACCCAGGAATCCACAGAGGAAGATCTCTACCTGTATGAAAATGCAAAATACGATTCCAAACAGTCGTTGAGCTTTTCAAGTTTTTATGAATTAAAGAATGTGGAAGCTTCTTCGTTTGTCATTAAGGATGGAACGTATGAAGAGCTCAAAGTCTCTGATTTTAAGATCAAGGACGAATTGGATACCTCTTTTTATGACGACATAAAATCGATCAATTTCATTTACCCCGGTTTGGGGCAGGGCGCAAAAACCCGGCTCCACTATACCCAGCGTATCAAAAACCCACGTTTTCTGAACTCGGTATTCTTCGGAGGGTACTATCCCATTGAAAACAATAGCTTCACCATAGTTGCAGATAAGCGGATCAACCTGAGATTTCAGGAATTTAATATGGAGGGGATCCCCTATGAATTTACAACCAAGGAAACCCGAAAGAACAAGATCTATACCTGGCAACTCAATACCATAGATGAGTTTCAATATGAGAAAGATGCCCCCAGCTATAAAAGCATTTTACCTCATATTATACCGATCATCGAGTCGTATGAAGATGATGGGGAAAGAGTCGCCTTGCTGGAAGACGTTAATGACCTATATCGATGGTACTACTCGCTTATTGAGCATGTTAATGCTAATCCGCCCGCCGAAGAGTTGGTACAATTAGTAGCAGCACTTACGGCTAATAAGGCCAACGAATTGGAGAAGGTGCGAAGTATTTATTATTGGGTACAGGAAAACATAAAATATATCGCCTTTGAATATGCCCTGGGCGGCTTTGTACCACGAGAAGCCAATACGGTATTTGCGAAAAAATACGGGGATTGCAAAGACAATTCCAGCCTCTTGTTAACCATGTTGGACATCGCCGGGATACAAGGCAATCTGACCTGGATTGGCACACGAACCATTCCCTACAGCTATAAAGAAGTACCTACTCCCTCTGTGGATAATCATATGATCCTGCATTATGAATACGAAGGCAAGTCCTATTTTCTGGATGCTACAGGGAGGTTTACCCCGATGGAGACCCCCACTTCCTTTATTCAGGGAAAAGAGGCACTGGTAGCTATGGGCAAGGACTCGTTTAGTATCAAAAAAGTACCTATGGTAGCCGCTATTGAGAATTTGTTTGAAGATAAAACAGTGGTCACTTTGGATGATAGTGACCTGAAAGGAAAGAGCCAGGCTACAATTTCGGGCTACGGCAAATCCGACCTTTTTTATCAACTGGAAAAAGCGACTAACAAAACCAGGCAATTGGAACTCTATAATAGGGTATTCCGTAAAGGAAACAATAGTTTCCAGGTGACACAATTTACCGAAGGAAATAAATACAGTTACGACAAGGATTTTGAAGTGGATTATGATTTTGTGATCCCCAATTATGCAAAGCGTCTGGGAGATGAGATCTACCTGAACCTAAATTTAAAAAAGCCCTTGCGTAATGTGCGAACACGTGCGGACAGGGTCTTTCCCTTTGAACATGAATATATGGATGCAGTTGCGTTCGAAACGATATTTGATATTCCGGAAGGATATGTCGTGGACTATTTGCCTGAGGGCATCACGGTTTCCTGTGACTATTTGGATAGCAGTATTCGGTATGAACTGGTGGGCAATCAAATCAAGCATACCCATACCTTTCAGCTTAAAGCACTGGTCCTGGATATTGAAGCGCAAAAAGAGGTCAATGCGCTGGTCCGAAAGGTGGAGCAGCAGTATAAGGAAGTGGTGGTGTTAAAAAAGAACTAATTCAATTTCTAGAAAACTATGCGGTTTACTTATTTGATAGTTGTAGCGTTTTTTGTGACTTCTTTATATGGGCAGGAAGCAGGATATGTGTCCAACTATAGTTGGGAGGCCACCCCAAACTACGAAACTCCGATAGATAGCGAAACCGATATGCTCGCCGTAATGGAAAAATACGTAACCGAATTTGCGTATGCAGCGGATAGAACCTTTACGGAATACTATTTGGAACACAAGGCGTATTGGTTAAATAGTAACGATAAAATTGAGGACTATAACAAGATCTATTTGCCCTATGATACCAATTCCATACTGTTGGAAAGTAAGGCGAGAGTGATCACTAGTGCGGGTAAGGTCATTGACCTGGACAATTCCAAAATTCTCACAGCCTACGACGAAGAAAGTGGAAAAAACTATAAATATTTTGCCTTTGAAGGGGTAGAGAAGGGGAGTATTATTGAATACTATTACAAAGAAAAAAAAGATCCCAGTTATAATGGTACGGCATTTCGTCTACAATCCAGCTTCGACAAAAAAGTGGTAGAGTTTGATCTGTTTTCCCCGGCGAATCTGGTGTTTCAGTTTAGAACGTACAATGGCTTACCGGACGTAGTCCAGGATACTACTGCACAGGACCGACTACATTGGCAGCTGAAGGTGACGGACCTGAAAGCACTATCGGAAGAAGCGCAAGCGCCCTACCAGGCTTCTCGTGGCTATCTGGTGTATAAGCTGGATAAGAACCTTAAAACCGGCAAAGGCGATTTGTCGTCGTATAGCAGCGTAGCCCAAAACCTGTATAATTTTTACTATGCAGCCCCGGACAAAGCGGTTGAGGCTCAACTCCAGGAATTGATTACCAGTGCCGTTCCCGATACTTCGGATCCGGAAGCCACCCTTCGCTTGTTAGATAACGCCATCAAGTCTGGGTTTACACTGTCCGAAACCAGTGGGGAAAACCTATCGGATCTTGCTATGGTTTTGGAGCAGCGAGTGGCCAACACCACAGGATTGATCAAATTGTATGTGGGTTTGCTGAACACCCTTAAGATCAAACATGAAATGGTGTTAACCAGTGACCGGCAGCAGCTTCGCTTTGATAAGGATTTTGAAGCCCATAATTTTTTGACCGACTTTCTGATCTATTTTCCGGATTTCGATACGTATTTATCGCCCACGGACATGTTTACCCGCTACGGGTATCCCCCAGGGAACTTAATGGATAACTACGGCCTTTTTATTAAGGAAGTCAAGGTAGGGGATTTTACTTCTGCCATTGGGAAAATAAAGTACATTACCCCGATTCCTGCGGAAAAAACGGAAGATAAAATGGTGATCAATATCCGGTTCGATCCGGAGAACATTAGCTCGAATCAGGTGCAAATGGAACGCTCGTTTAGTGGGTATTACGGCATGCAGATCCACCCGTATATGCATCTTGCGGTAGGGGAAGAACGGGAGAAGATACTGGAAGGTTTGGTAAAAACCATGGATCAAAATGCTGTGGTGAATACGGCCGAGGTGCGAAACGAAGATCCGGAGCTATTTGGGGTACAACCCATACAGTTCGCGTTGGATTTTACCTCGGATGCTTTTATGGAAAAAGCTGGGCGGAAGTATCTCTTTAAAATAGGAGAACTTATAGGCCCCCAGATTGCGATGTACCAGGAAAAGAAGCGGGAATTGCCCTATGAAAACGATCACAACCGAAGCTACTATCGCACACTCAGGGTGGAGCTGCCGAAAGGGTACCGTATCGCCAACCTGGACGATTTGAACATTGACAATACATACGAGGCGGATGGCAAAGAACTCTTTTCGTTTACCTCATATTACGAAGTACAGGATAACGTACTGCAGATCACGGCAGATGAACACTATCGTAAGAATAGTGTAAGCCCAGCGCTGTTTGAAGAGTTTCGCACGGTAATCAATTCAGCGGCTGATTTTAATAAGATCACTCTTATCCTGGAACCGGAGGGATAATCTGTACATGTGCTTTTTTTGGTTTCTTAGCCAGCAACAATGTGCTACAACTAAAACTGAGCCTGCTACCAATACATCGCTGTACCTCGGCAGTATTGTATTCCTTCAAAAGATAAGGCAGTAGCGGATCGTAAAATGGATTTTTATGGCCCGATCTCTGTTTGTAAAACTAGGTAAATACCCTTTAAGTTCGCCCATATATCCTCTCCCCAAAAGGCTTATAGCACCATTGTTAAAGGATTATCTTAAAATTTTACCTAAGGTAGTTATAAGAAAGGGTTTACAACATCCCTTACTGTGGGTTTTTTTATGGAAAAACCCTAATTTTTTTAAGGTTTTCAATTAGTCAATTCAAAAAGAATAATAGTAATATAGCCAGTATATCTATGCGTTTTTTAAGCATTTTGTAATTGATATAATATCTCTCCCCCCAAAATCCAATATTATAACCTGGTTGTAAGGTGCTTTCCTGTGATGATTAGATCGATATTTCTGGAATCGCCGGTCCGGTGCTAACTTAATTTACTATGCAACAAAAAAGCATGAATCCGATATTGGAATATCGCTTCGAGGTGATAGCATAAACCAAAATACATATGGGAAATTTTGATAAGAATCAATTTAAAGCATTAAGCAATAGCCTTAATTCAAATTCTTTTAAAGTAAAACCAATATTTCTTGAATTTCAAAATTATAACTACCACCACACCTCGGCTCCGGGAGGGGAAGAACGTATTAAGGAAAGGTTTGTGGGAAGAAAAAAAATCATAAACAAACTATTGAGTTATATCCATGAGTCTACCTCCAATACGGGCGCTTATTTGATAACGGGTTTTCGGGGAATGGGCAAGACCTTAGTAGTAAATAAGGCCCTAGCTACACTTAACCCCATCTCAAAAAGTGGAAGCTATTTTTCATACTGGATTTTGTTGGTGCCTGTCGTTATTTTTTGGGCGAATATTCAGGGTGTTGCAAAGGGTTTTATAGAAGAATATCCGGGCATAGTAGAGTTTCTCGGCTTCTTATCGCTAATTGTAGTTTTTATCCTAGGGTATCAGGACCCAAGAAACGAAAGGATTTTTAATACACAAAACAATAAAGTAGGAGTAGCGTACAGATTTTGGTATTATTTCACAAGGGGAATTAAATATGGGTTTGTTGCACTCTTCAATCCAATTTTTGAACGAAGTAAACACAGCTTTAGTAGGAATCTGCGTTTTATAGCAATTTTTATATGGATCGTTTCCGGTCTCGTCCTCTTTGATTACTTCGTTTTGGATAGTACGCTAACACGTCATGAAGCTTTTTGGTGTCTTAATCATTTCCTTATTTACACCTATATGGCGATCAGTATATACACGGAAAGATTGGAATATTTAAAATATTCGATCTCCCCAGGTAAAGCGTTAGAAACAGGGAATGCCAAAGAATTTCTTTTTGCTGCCAAAATAAATTGTGTAGAGTTAATCGCTTTATCCACGTGGTTATTCTTTTGGATAAGTTCAGAAGTAACAGGTTGGGTAGGAACAGTTGCGAACAGTGATCATGGACAAACGGCTTTACAAGGCTTTATATTTCTTGCGCTGATTTCACATCTTTATTTATTCGCTAAGCTTAGTTGGAAACGTAAGCGACTTCAACAAGATGCAAATGTTTACGCGACTACGATGAGCACATTTAGGACGCTTTTTGATTTTCAGCATCACATAATTGTAAGGGTAAATCTGGGGAAGGATAATCTTTCTGAAAAGGAAGTATTAAAGTTTATTACTAATGAATTGTACCGGGAGTATAGTCAATGGTTCCACAACATCAAAAGTGTAAAGCGTATCGTAAATGTATTTTTACTTGCTTTTCTTGTCTACATGGTCTCTGCAGGCATTTACAACGGTTTTTTGGATAAACGTTTCTCGGATTTTAGTCGAGAGACACTAAAACTTGGCAGGTATTTTCCAAGCCAATATATGGTTGGCGAGCAAGGTCTAAAGTTGGTTGAAATGGACAAGCTTTTTTCTGAAAGCTATGATGGTGATCCCCTTGATACTTATCTCAGCGATATTGTACACTTAAGTGAGCACAGTAAGAAGTCATCGGCTGAAATTCCGATTGGATATAAAGAGTTAGAACAATCCTTGCTTCTAAAGGATTCAATTGGAAAGGCAAATATGGTTTTCGAGAAATGGTATTCACCGATCAGAATAGATAGCCGTAAAGTAAGCTACCCCAAAATGTCCTATTCGTTGTGGGAGTCATTTCATGTGTCTCTAACCAAAATCTGTAACAAACTGGATTACTTCACCCTTAAATTATGGCATAGTACCAGAAAAATATTTTTGTCTTCCTATTTTGAGCCGTTGTTGTCAAAGCGATTTGAACTTCCAAAGGCATTAGTAAACAAAATATATCCCAAGGTACCTATTCTTTCGGTCTATCTCTTAATGATTACTTTGGTGTTTGCTTTCTGGCTTATTCCTAACAAATTTCGTTTTATAAAAGGGCATGGTTCTACGCTCCGAGCACTAAAAAAAATAAAGGACCAGATTGACGCTTCAATCACCTTTGAACAAGGCGGTAATGCAAGTTCTTTAAACACATCCTGGTTCAGCTTTCGCAAACAGCTGTCATACCAACCCTTAGATGCAAAGGATATTTCTCAAAAATTAATACATCTTCTGGATGACATTCATAGCCTTCCCTTTTTATTTACCAAAGCTAAATTTGTAGTGGTATTCGATGAGTTGGATAAAATTAGCCCCATTGTCACCACCGATTTACCACTGGATAAGGATGACGATCAGGAATCGGATAGTATTAATGGAAGGTATGAGACACGGAGAAAAGAACGGATATCAAGAATACTTTCTAGTATGAAGCATTTTTTTAACTCCGCCAAAGCCAAATTTATATTCATTGCAGGTAGAGAGATGTATGATGCCGCCTTAGCGGGAATATCAGATCGAGAATCGAGCCTAGACAGTATTTTCAATGAAAACAAAATCTACGTAAATAGTTTTTACACTGAAATTGAAGACAATAACTTGAGTGACCTCACAAGTATTACCGAAAAATATTTGTGTCAATTCTTGATTCCCGCATACTACCAGACAAGGCAGGGGGGGCAAAGCAATTTGAAAGCATATCGGGATTATCTATTCGAATATTTTGGTGCCAAAAAACAAAACCGGAACCAGAACTTCCAAAGACCACTGGCAATAACGGATAACCGCTATTTAAACGTGTTAATTTGGGATCATTTCAAAGAAGAGGTTTTCAGACTAAAAGATCGGATCAAGGAAGCATTAAATTGGCCTCGCGAGCCCTACCTTAACGAGCCTGACGTTGAGGCCAAGATCAATAAAATCATTATGGTCCTTAAAGATTTTATTGTGTATCTCACCTATCGGAGTAATGGTGCTCCCAAGAAACTTTCTAACTTATTGGAACGGTATCTCACTCCTGTTAAAGACAAGGAGTTTAAACCCGGAGATGTATTGTATGTGGGCAATACAGATGAGAATCTTTATCTGGAAATCGGGTATTACAGCCAGTATAAAGTAACGTTGGTCTCTTATTTGACGACACCTATTTTTCTAGGCCTTGGGAAATACATGCATGAGTATAGCGATAAGTTACTGGTGTCTATAAGCTATATGTTAGACCACCTCTACAAATTCCATAAATCTGGGCTTTCTTACCGGAGCCTTTCCTTAACTCCGGAGATTGTTGATGTAGATAAAGAACCCCAATTCAGAGAATTTCTGGACAAGTTAGTACATTCCCTTTCCAAAAACCATCTCAGGCCTATTGTAAGCGGGATGTATGATTATAAATTCAATGGTGATATAACCTCGGAAATTAGCTTTTTGTCTAAGATAGACGAATTGGAAGCTGCCGCCTTTAATTTTACCTTGGATGAATCCATTGAACTCAAAAGGCATTTTAGTCGGCGACTGGAACATATGATGTCGGTTAACTCTACACCGGTAGTCATTAAGAACGCTAATCGGGAATACGATGATCATATCAATGCCCAATCCTTGTTGAATGTAATGCTGGGAGATCTGCACTTTCATGATGAGGAATATCATGAGGCGGTAACCCATTATTTAGATTCCATACAAATCCTGCGACAGCGGGATGTGGAACACATGAACTTATACGACTTTGTACTTTTTGTAAGGAATAAGTTAAAGCTTGCCCTCGCTTTTGAAAAAAACAAAATGTACGATAATGCTCTAATGACGTATTCCGAGATCACTGATTTGGTGTTACGGAAACGCAGCATTCCCTTAAAGCGGTTTGGGTTGGCCCGGTTCGTTATAAAAAAGACGGATTTACAGAATTCCAGGTTCTTCGATGATATCGTCTACTATGAACGGTTGTTCACTATTGGATATAAATGGTATTCCGATCCGGAAAATAAAGATAACGAGCTGATAGTAATAGGCAGACTTAAACAAGAAAGACTAGATAAAGAGACTAATGAAAACAATAATTATCTCAGTGAATACCAATGGAACACCATTTTTTCCATTTCAGATATGGAAGCTTTTTACACACATGATGTGAAAATCCTAGCGGAAAAAATAGAAAATATGGCGGTAAACCAATATCCATTAAAACTCTATTTTTTGCAATCTACGCTTGAGAATATTAGGGTATTGTATCAACCGATTATTGCCAAATTGTATTTGATGGAAAAATCAGGTTCTGAAAAATTGAAGGATATCGACCTTAACCGTGCAATTGCAGAGTTCAATTTTTTGAAAATTCCACTTAAAACAAAAGAGAAGCGCGTAGTCGTATCAGAATTCTACAATAAAATTGGAGATATCCTGTATTTCAAGAACGGAACCTTAAATATTTTTTTGAAAAAACAATTAGTCGCCCAGCTGGATGGCAAGGGTAGTGTAGAAAATAACAGAGCGAGGAATCTCTTAATGGCCCCTATTGATGCTATATTTTGTTATATAAAATCTTTAGCCATCCTTTTAATCCCGTGTCACGAAAAAAAAGAAAAAGAAAGAACTAAGATAAAGCTTGAGAAATTCTATATGTATAGTGATGAGGGCAGTAGGGAAAAAACTATTTCTTGTTTAAAAGAATTCTTAAAGGGAGTTAAGGATAATCTTGAAGAAATCCAGCAAGAATTGGATAAAATGCTAGAAAATAAGAGCATCAGAGACAGATATTCCCATGAATATTTGGGGGCCATTGCAAATTGTGTGGTAGATCTCACGGATGCTTTATCCTGCTTTGTATTAAACGAAAGTAATGATGCTTTCAGTAGTATTGGGGAGATTTCCATGATTTATAAATGCCTTTGCAAAAAAGAGCATGAAATCTTACAGTGGTATTACAGAGCGTATGAGCTTTATCGGGACTTAGAGGAATATCGATTGGCCAAAGCACAACTCCTTAAGATAATATATTCCATACAAAAGGGGAAAATAGAGCAGGTTGTTTGGGGAAGTAAGGGAAAAAGAAATTTTGTGCAGTTGTGTGATGATTGTATACGATTGATCTATCAAACGTATAATGACAGCCATCATATGGAAATTGAAAAAATTAAAGAATTTGTAGGACCAAAGGGTTTAGAGAGCAACATTACTAAAAACTCAATAGCCATGGCAGAGATTTCAGAAATTGTAAATCTCTATAAAATAAGGGAGTATCAACATCATAAAGCAAAAGATGCGGATTTTGAACAGAAGAAGACGTTTTACAGATATGTTTATCAAAACATAAATCCATATGCCATGGTAGGGCGGAAACAGGATCGTATTATAGAACTTAACCTTAGGTTAAGAGCAAATAGAGATCTGTTTGATAATAGTGGAACTCTGGACAATGGTTTTCTTGCCGAACTTGGTTTTACACAAGAAGATATAGCAACGGGAAAGAAGGATTGGATTAGGTATTTTTTGATATTGGATAGCTTGGGGGCGTGTAACGAACTTTTAAAGACCATCTATTTACTCGATATAGATTATGTGGTTACTTACAATTTGATGCTAGCTCAAGCACATAACAAAATGGCTTTCTGGTGCTCGGAATTGAAAAAAATACCGGAAGATAAAAAGATACGTGAGCTCCTACGTAAAAAGGTCCTCAACTCCGAATCCTTGATGCACTTGAGCGAGGTGTATCACCTGAATTTAGCGCTGCAAGCCAATAAGAATGCAAAGAGTTTTCATACCCGAGGGGATACACTAAATACCTTTCTAAAAGACACCTCATATTTGGATGACTTTTTTAATGATAATCAAGTTCATTTTTTAATCGCTTTTGAGCGGAGGGAATTACAGCAACTTCAATGGAAATCCCCGAAGGAAAATCCCGTTGATGAAATTGTAGCAAAACTTGATGAACCCCTTATTCGAGAAGTATATAGCACAGAAGCCTATTGTGAATAGCCTTTTGGGGTAGATGGGTTGGAAAAATACCATACCACCGCGTTTTTATAGTTTCACAATCCAACCTTTTAAATTCAAAAAAAGCAAAAACACTTTTTTAGGCGCCAGGGCAATCGCATGGTCGGCAATTTAGAAACGTAGCAGGGGTTACTACTATAATCCTAGTTACTTGTACCCTTGAAAAGGCTACAATTCAGATAAAAAAAGACCGCCCTCCCCCAAGTGCGGTCTTTTCAAATACTAGTAAGCAAGCAGTACCTCCAATTGAAATTCGCATAGAGAGCAACTACTAACTTGCTTAAGTCACAAACCTAAAGTGGTCCTAACATATGATTTTACGGTTTTCCATAAAACCACCACGACTTTTCAAAGCTTATGTGTAATTCGTATACAAGGTTCAGGGAAAACAGCACAAGATGTCAGATTAATCCTAAATCTTTAGCATTGGCCACGAGTTGCACATTGTTGTTTGCCCTAAGGACGTCTTTTAATTTATTCAATCGTTTTTCAATAGAACTTAGACTATTTGGTGAGATCTTTTTGATTTTAAACATCGCAGATATTTGTTCTTGTGTAAAGCCGTTGGAAAGATGAGACAATAAGGAGACATCGTACTCTTGTATCTCAAAAGCCATTTTTTTAGCTGTTGCCCGCATCATTTTACTGGAAACAAAAGATTCCCCCTGGTAGGCGGATGTTATGGCGGTCTTGAGATCGTTTAAGCCATCGCGACCTTTAAGCACATAAGCGGAGATCGTTTTTTTGTCCATGAGCTGCCGTAACATCCCGGGATTTTCATCAACGGTACAAATGATAATTGGGGTAGGGTGTCCCTGTTCCCGGATCTTTTGGATGAGCGCTCGCCCTGAACTTAAGGTTAATGGCCTGTGATCCTGAACAAACGAAAGGTCGGTAATAATTAGCTCAAAAGGAACCCGGCTGTTCAGGGCCTTTTGAAACTTCAGATACCCTTCATCGCAATACTGCGTCAATACCACCTCCGGTATGCCCAGTTCCTTTTCCAACATCGTTGCAATACCGTAGCCTACGGTATCCAAATCTTCCACAACCAGTACTTTCTTGAACATGAGTCTGACGCTTATAGGGGAATGGAGAAGGTGATCTGCGTTCCCTGTTCGTGTTCTACTTCAAAAATAGTAGTACCGCCCACAGCTTTAATACGGCTTTCCGTACTCCGCAGGCCCATCCCTTGCGGTCTATTGGGGTCAAGTCCTATGCCATTGTCCCTGTAGCTAATAACGAGCTGTTTGGGTTCCATGTCAAATTGCAACAAGACCAAACTTGCTCCCGCATGTTTCTTCATGTTCACCAAAAGTTCCTTGATTGCACGATGTACAGCGATACATTTATGATCGTTAAATACGGTCCAGTCAATGGCGGTCATGCCTTTTACCAGTAGGGTAGTAGCGTCGTCCTGATAGGTATCAACCAGTACGCCTAGCTCCGCCGCAAACTGAGCGCCGGTTTGTATCGGAGCATTTTGATGGGAGATCCTTCGAGAAGTTTGGTAAATACCTTCCAGGTGATCCAGTACTTCTTTGTCCGTTTTCTTTTTACCCTGGATCTGCGTCATAAGGCCAAACACATCATTGGCTAATCCATCGTGTAATTCCTGGCTGATCCGTTTTTCCGTGTTATAGACCACTTTCAGTTTCTCTCTTTTATGTTGTTGTTTTACGAGGAAGAAAAGTACAAAACCACCTGCAACCCCCAGGGCACCCAGCGCGAAGAACACGATGGTTTGGGTCTCCTTCCGGGCCAACTCCGCTTCTTGTCTGGCGGTAGCTGCCTCTAACTGCAGTAACTGTTCTTTTTCTTGCTGGTCCTGGTATTTTAAATACGCAAACTGGGTCTTTACTTGTAATTCCTGTTTGTAAAGACTGTCGCTAAGGCGAATAAAACGATCCTTATAGGCGATATTTTTTGGGGCAATTTTCAGGAGTAGCTCCAAAGCATCCCGCTCCAGTCGGGGCCGTTGCATGGTCTTTGCCAAAGTAATTGCCGTGTCCAAATGTTGAATAGCCCTGGCGGGAGCTGCGCTACCGTAATATTGGCCAAATCGTTGATGACTGAACGTCAGACCGTTGATATCGTTGATCGTTGTACTTATGGCATAGGCCTTTTGGAGATCCTGTAAGGCCCCGGACTCTTCCATTTTCCATTTCACATGACCCCGATTTTGAAGTGCTCTTGCCAACTGCGCAGAATCCTTATGGATAAGGGAATCCCTAAGCAAACGGTCAAATACGGCTTGGGCTTCGGTGTGCTGATCGGCTCCCATTAAGGCCACCCCGTAATTGTTTTGATACCTCAGGCGGTCCTTGGAGGAATTGGTACTGGCTATGGCTTGTGCATAAAATTTTTGGGCTTCCGGAATATTCTCCAGTTCCATATTCACCACACCCAATTCATTAAAAAGACTTGCATAGCTATCGTTGTCCCGCTTATCCCTTGCCAGGGATAGTGCTTGTATTAAGGTCTCCTTCGCTCCAAAATAATCCCCTTGAAAGCGTTGCAAATAGCCTAGCCTTACAATGCGTCCAAAAGCCCTGGCCGTATCCCTGCATTGCAGATAGGCTCTTTTGGCCAAATCGTGGTAGTAATAGGCACTATCAAACTTTGCTGTACTTTTTTCATGATAGTACCCCAGTAAGTGGTAGTATTTCCCAAGGTTGACCAAATTTTGTTTGGTTTTTTCAGCAGTCATGAGCACGCGTCCGTAATACTGCACACTGTCGTATTGTCGTAGGCTGTAGTAATTCCTGCACAAAGCATAGGTAGCATACCCACTAATGGTATCCTCCGGGCTTACCGTTTTCAAAAGGTGTTTTAGCCCTGCAATGCGCTGAGCCACGGGGAGCGCTTGTTCTTGACTCTCCTCGTAGCGTAGGGCGGTGGCCTCAAAGTTAGCTGTGTCTTCAATAGCGGGCGAAGGTACACACGCCAGGCACTCTATAATGATGATCCATGCCCTCCATTTCCCCATGGTGTTATGTTTAGTATGCGACAAAATAAAGAAAGTGGATAAAAAATTATCCACTTTCTACAGTATTTTGGAAAAGTTACTTTTTTCCAGGTGCTGAACAATCACTTATCTGGCGGTGGATCTTCAGCGGCTCCCGTATTTCCAGTATCGGCCTTTGTTTCCAGAGTCAGTTCATTCGTAGTGAACAACGCTTCCTCATTTTCAACACTATCCTCATGGGTACAGGAAATGGCCCCTAGTGCAAAAAGGGCGATAAGCAGTTTTGCAAACGATTTCATAGTTTTTCGTTTTAAATCGGTTATGAAATCGGCAGTACTACACGGACCATCACTGCCGCGGATGATCTGTGAACAGATTATTAAAGCGCTTTTAGATTACCTTTTCTACTCTTTGTCAAGACATTACGAATGCTTGAAAAAGGTTGGCGGTAAAATTTTTGGAAAAGTAATTCAGGGTACGCCGTGGCACTATCCCCATTGATAGGGATTTTTGTAGAAAAACCCCAGTTTTTTTACGGTTTTCCGTAATGATTTTGAAAAGCAAAATGCTAGTTTTCCAATGCCTCTTTTCATTGACTCTTGTTCTTTCCGCTACTTTGTTTTGGTAAAATCCCTAGGGATGGGGATACTACTGTTCTTGTTAAAGTAATTTATTTGTAAGTAACCAGCGAAATAAAATTACAATGAAAACAACTGCTAGAGCTATGTCCTTTTTAGGAATCATGGCGTTTGGAGTAGTAACTCTAATTGTGCATCAGGGAGATTTTACCGAAGGCGATTTGGCCCTATGAGTTTTTCGGGTATTGATAATGCTAACGGTTGTTTTAATGAATACATTAATACTAGATGATCATAGTATCAACTTCGTTGCGGATGAAGCAGGATAATGACATATGGATAAAAATTGGAGTGATAGCCTCGAACAAAATATTAGTTATGGCAAAAAATTCAAATTCATAAGAACAATTAAGTATTTGATATTAGTTCGTTTTGTCAACTAAACAGAAAACTATACGATGAAAGGTAACAACGTTTCATATCAAGAGGTAACAAAAATGTTTTCTATTGTTGGAGAAGTTTTCTTACGTGATAGTGCTAACGTGGATTTTATTGCAGTTTGGCATGATAAACAAAATGAATATGGCAATCCATATTTTAAGGTAGGAGTATATGACCTGGAATTAGAAAAGCTTAGGTGGAGCTCTAAATCTTTAAATATAGAGGTGCTGGAAGGAGAATTAATCCTTAAAGGAAAGCTCATTGAACATGATAAAGACTTCATCAATGTCGATTTATTATTTAATGTCTTGGAGGACGATTTCGAAGTCACATTCAGTTTTATACAAGTAAACCAAAATTTTGATGAAAAAATCTATTCCAGTCAAGAAGTTAATGAAAAAATAAAAACTAAAAATGTACAGTTGGGTTCCCCATTGATGTTAACGCGAAATGGAAACCAAGGAATGGGAAGAGTTGGTGCTTTTGTTAAATTTAAGGAATCAAAAGACCTGTATATACTGACTTCAGGTCATATTGCCGAATATGAATGGCTTGTGAATGGGAAAAAAGTAATTCCGCAATACGGAGATAAAATGAATTCACCTTTTCATACAGGTAAGCCCATTGGAGAGTTATACTATCATAAAAACGATCAATTTGAAGATATAGCTTTAGTAAAAGTAACTGATTTAAATAGGGTTGACTTTAACAATTCTTGTAATGTTGACCTTGTTTTCGATTCGAAAGTTATTGTTTCTGAAAATCAAGAGGTCTTTTTTTGCTATAAAGGGATAATTGAAAAAAAAGCTAAAGTAAAGGCTTTGTATTGTGTAAAAAGAAAGAAAAGAGACAGCAATTTGTTATTAATTGGAAGAATTCAAACTGAATTATTTGCAATTCACACGGATTCCGGGTCCATTGCTTATGACAGCAATAAGAATGCGATCGGGCTAGTGGATGAAGTGCACAAATTTGGAGATTTTAACTATTTAATGAGTCTGAGAATCCTTGAAAAAACCATCAAGAAGCAATGGCCTACGGGAGAAGAAATATCGTTAACCTTTAAATCTTTTGCGAACATAAAAAATAACTTAAACAATTCAAGAATGGATACCAGAAACCAGGACGAAAAATCAGCAAGAATAACCTTGAGTTATGATTTTGATAGTTATGCCGCCCATAACGATAAATTTCAGGGCATATATTACGGGCATTTTTACGGAACAACGTTTACAATTGGGGCTAAATTTATCATACAGGAAATGAACGATGGAAAAATAGTTAAAATCAAAGCTAAATTTATTAGTGAAATCCTTGGAGGAATTATGAATTTTGCACTGCATTCTATCGATGGAGCTATAAAACCTTCCGAGTCCTCTAATACTTCTGATGGTAGTGCGGTAACACATGAATTATTTTTTAGGTTAAACATTATAAAAGCTAAAGATGCTATAAACAACCCTATAGAACTCATTTTTGAACACCCTTTCGACATGAAAAAAGATATTTTGCAGGTTAAACCTCTTCAAAATCCCCGAAAGTTCATTGCAAATCTAGTTAAAGGTATGTTGTTCGATGATAAATCTTCTGTAAATATCGATGACTTAAGATCTTGTGATGTAGGCCTTGGAAATGGATAAGAAGTGGATGTACTTCGTTTTTTTACTTATTATTCAATCCCATTGTTCTGCAAAAAATCGGACTGATCAGTTTTTAAATCTTTTAAATGATTTGCGTTTGTTTCAATTGGAAAGTTGGGAATTAAAATGCAATCAAATAAGACCAAATTCTGAAAAAGAGCAACTCTTGTTAAACGCCTTTGTTTGGAAGTTTTCTTATGTATCGTATGGCATTATTGATGATTTTCCCGTTCAAGGGGTAGACCTATTTCAAAATGACAGAAATGCATTATCTGCAGTCTATTTTATTCTGTATGGCGACTACATCATGGCAAAAGATGGTGTAGATGAGGAGGCATATAATCACTATTCTAATGCTGAAAAAATAGGAGAAGTAATACAATCTTCATTAATATCATGTGAAGCGTTGAAACGAATGGCACGATTTTTAAACAACCGACAGCACAACAAGTTGGATTTGTACAAAAAGATAGCTTCTTACAAATCTCTGGCATACGATTCTTTTGAGCGTGATTACTCGGAATTATTAGCAATAAGAGCAAGGTCAGCATTTGAGCAAATGCCATTTATCTACGAACTTCTGGAGGGAAAACAACAGGCAGAACTAAATGGAAACAAACTCATAGTCGCTCATTATGATAAGCTTTTAGGGGTTAAATATGAGTATTATTCAGATTATTTGGAACGAGAATCGATTTCTAAAAACAATTATAAAAAATCTATTACACACTATAATTCCGCAATACTGTTCTATAAAAAACACCTTTCTTTTGCATGGGCTAGGAAAAGCTTGATGGGCATTTACTTAGATAAGGGTATCAATTATCATTTTCAAAAGGTATTGGATTCTGCCGCCTTTTATTTAAGATTGGCAAAAGATGGGATAAAAAATGACAATGACTATCATTTGGGACTGTATTATCACTGGTATGCCGATAATTTAAAAAAGCAAGGGAGAGTAGATTCAGCTTATTTGTACAGGACAGATGAAGCTAAATTCCTGAGGGATTACTATAAAGATAAAATTGACATGTCTATTGCGGACTTAGAGACTAAATATCAAACTGTCGAAAAAGAAAAACAAATTCTTATAGAACAACAAAAAGCCCTCGCCAATCGGAATTGGCTGATCGCTGCTGTGCTGGCTTTATTACTAGGTTCCGGGATCGCCATCCTTCTCCAAAAAAACACCACCAAAAAACGCCAATTAGCGGAACAAGAAGCGTTGCTCAAACAACAGCGCGTGGATAACCTCTTAAAGGAGCAGGAATTGGTGAGTATTGATGCCATGATCGCCGGGCAGGAAAAGGAACGCCAACAAGTAGCCAACGAATTGCATGATGATCTGGGAAGCCTGATGGCTACTATTAAGCTACACTTTGATAATGTCAAAGTCTCCAAAAAAGATCCCGCCCTAAAAAATGCCCAAAAGTTGCTTGAAAAAGCATACCAAAAAGTACGCGGGATAGCGCACTCAAAAAATTCCGGGGTGATGAGTGACCAGGGTTTGCTCCCTGCTATTCAAAGGATGGCCCGGACCATTTCGGAGACGAATGCGCTGGAAGTCACCGTAGCCGATTTTGGAATGGGAGAGCGCATGGAAAATTCCCTGGAGCTCACCCTCTTCCGAATGATCCAGGAACTGGTGGCCAATGCCATCAAACATGCGGAAGCTACTGCAGTAGACATTCACTTGACCCAGCATGAAGACAACCTAAACATTATTGTGGCGGATAATGGGAAAGGCTTTGAGCACGCACAAAGGAATGATAACGATACTGGAATGGGACTTACCAATGTAGAAAAACGCATAGAACACCTGGAGGGGACCTTTACCATAGACAGTGTGTTGGGGAAAGGCACTTCCATCTTAATTGATATCCCGGTATGAGGATCACCGTAGCCATAGCCGAAGACCACCAGGCACTGATCGATGGGATCAAGTCGTATGCCCGATACGAAGAGGACATTACGATCCTGGGTACAGCCAATAATGGCGAGGAATTACTGAAACTGGTTCGCCTAAAACAACCCAAGGTCGTGCTTTGCGATATCCGCATGCCCAAATTGGATGGCATTGAGGCCACCAAAGTCATCCTCAAGGAATTTCCCCATATCAGGGTGGTCGCCTTTACCATGTTTGACCAGGAGGAAGCCGTACAACAGATGCTGGCAGCAGGAGCCCAGGGCTATATTCTCAAAAACAGCAGCCTGAAAGTAGTGTTGGAAGCCATTCGTACCGTAGCTTCCGGAAAGCCCTATTACGACAAAAAGATCTACCTCCCCAATACCAAAAAGAACAGCTCCAAAAGTGTCTTGTCCTCCCGGGAGCGCGAGATCCTACAACTCATCGCCAAGGGCCGCACTTCCCATCAAATTGCAGACGCCCTCTTTATTGGCAAAAGCACAGTAGATACCCACCGGAAAAATATGATCCGAAAACTGGGGCTTAGCGGGGCAGGGGAATTGTTGCGGTATGCTGTGGAGAAGAAGTATGCGTTTTGAAAATCCCGGGTAATGAAGAGGCTGATAAAATTGAAAATAGAGTTTTACAAGATTTTTTGAGTTAAAGCCACTGATTATTTGCTAGGAAACTCCAAATACAACGCGTTATTTTTTATTCCGGATTTCAATACTTATTTTAATGGGAGCAATAACATTGTTCATCCCCAATTTTCAGGTATTTATATTCTCTTTCAAACTATTCTACTTTGTAATGGGAAATGTTATAGTTGCTTGCAACTAGGGCAATCGATACTTCCATGCTGCCATCTCGACTATAGGTAACGATCAAATATCCAACAATACAATTCATCCCATAAAAACAACAATCGAGTGATCCCATTTTGCACCATGGTCGTTAAAAGGGAATATTTGCTACTCTAAAACCGAGCAAATTTCATCTATGATTCTGGCCAATAATATTCATAAGACGTATGGTAAAAATAGCGCACTTAACGGAATAGCATTACATATAAAAAAAGGAGAATGTTACGGGCTTTTAGGACCGAACGGTGCCGGTAAAACCACTGCAATAGGCATACTAAGTACTTTGATCCCGATGGATAAGGGATCTGCCGAGATCAACGGGTATGACGTTAAAAGTTCACCTACCGATTGTAAAAAGAGTATTGGGGTGGTCCCCCAGGAAATTGCGTTATATGAAGAACTTTCGGGCTATGAAAATCTCCGGTTTTGGGGGAGCTTATATGGTTTACAACCAAACCTACTGGCCCAGCGAATCGATGCCATTCTACACCAGGTGGGTTTAACTGGTAGAAAGCATGAGAAGATCAAAACCTATTCCGGTGGTATGAAACGAAGGGTGAATATCGCTGCAGCCCTGCTTCATAAGCCCCAGGTACTGTTTATGGATGAGCCTACGGTTGGTATAGACCCGCAAAGCCGTAACCTGATTTTTGAGATTGTGGAAGAGCTCCGCGAAGAAGGGATGACCCTGGTCTACACCACGCATTATATGGAGGAGGCCGAACGGCTATGCGACCGAATAGGGATTATAGATGATGGCAAGATCATTGCGGAAGGCAGCGTAAAAGAACTGAAAACCCTCACCAAGGATGGCGAAGGTGCCAATATTACCTTTGTGTACCTTTCTGATAAAAAGTACCAACTGCTGCAAACAAAAACTACCAGACGAATTGGGAACAGCGTACATTTCTATACCCCAAAAATACAAGAAGAACTTGTTGAAATCATTTTAAAATGCACCCGTATCGGACTGGAAATTCGTCAGGTGGATATCATAAAAAGCAATCTGGAAAGCATATTCCTTGGGTTAACCGGAAAAAAACTGAGAGATACATGATCAAATTAGTTCGTAAAGATTTTCTATTGTTATTCAACAACCGGCGGGATCTGCTGGTGACTTTCTTACTCCCGGTGGCTTTGGCCTCGTTATTTGCGTTAATTTTTGGCAGAATGGGTCCCAGGGGAGAAGTTAATCAGGCAGGGATTGTGCAGGCCATAATTGGCACCGCTATTATGATGTCCCTGTTTTCGGTGGCGGAGGTAGGGGCCAGTTTTTTAGGGGAAAAAGAGGAGGGAATGCTTAAAAAACTGCTTTGGGCCCCCATCCCCAAAAGCCATATTTTGTATGCCAAGATCCTGTATGCCAATAGTATTGTAATGCTGCAACTTGTCATCGTTTTTCTCTTTGGAAATATCGTTTTTGGTCTGGAACTATTTAAAAATATCCCCGCTATTGGTATGATGATTATGGCCGTATCCTATGCTGGTTCTGGTTTTGGAATTTTTCTCGCGGCCATAGGTAAATCCAGAAAACAGATAAATGCTTATGCTACCCTGGTCATACTGACCATGAGTGGTATTGGTGGAAGTATGGTCCCTGTAAATATGATGCCCGACTTTATGCAGGAAGTGTCACAATTTTCTGTAAACTACTGGGGCATGCAAGGGTTTTATGATATTTTCTTACGGGACACCTCCTTTTTTGCTCCTCATTTTTTAAAGATCGTACTTGTGCTGTTTCTTATGGGAACCGTACTTAACGGTATAGCCTTTATACTCCTGAAAAGAAACTTAAGGTAAGGCGAGGAAGGTATAAAGGAAACAGTCACTTTGAATTTCCATGATCTTAAACTTTTCTGCTAATTTTCACTCCCGGATCAGGTTATTTGATTGAAGTGAATCTAACAAGTGTTTGGAAATTCCTATTTCTTTTCTCATCCTAGTGCTAACTTCCTCTTGATATATTGCGTCTCTAAGATAAAATGCAATTAAATAATCGATGTAAATAGTGTTGCCTCGTATCGAATCGTTTTCTTGCTCAATCGTTTCTAAAAGAATAGAATCGCCCAAAATTGCAGCGGTATTTAATCTAGCAATCTTGTAATTATTAAAAATCCTGTGACTTTCTGGAATTCGATCCAAAGCATAAAAAGCATGTTCGTAATCGTTGTCATTAATAGAAGATTGAAAATCTTCAAAAGCACGATTGGCTTCATGTCTATTTGGAGATAAAGCAGTATGTTTCAGATTAAGTAGTACCATCTCTCTCATCTTATTACTGTACCATTCATCGTCTTTAAAGCTATAAATGTCAGTTAGATAAGGTAGGTCTTTATGAATATCAATTCTATATTTTACAAAGTAATAATAGCCATCCTGAACCAGCATATATGTTGCTTCGACATAATTACTGACAATGTTGGTGTTTATATGTTTGAGGGTTGCCCCCGAATGCTTAACCTTATTGATTAGATTTAAGTTAAAATTCAGTATTGAATTTTTAATCGAAGTTTCATAAATGTGATTGAACACACCATATCCTGTGTTCCCTAACTTTCCGATTCTGCGCTTAAACAAATCATGACTCCAAGCTTTTTTTACAAAATCAAATTCAAAATTATCCAGGGATTGGGTCATATCTTTTATAAATCCATGGATTTGTTCAATCTGGTCCGAATCTAAATGCGGATCGTTTTTAGAATCCTTGCAGGAGGAAACCCAAAATAACAATAAGAGTGATGTGGAAACTATGGCTTTAATTGGAAGTAGGTTTTAGTAAATAGATGCATTTTTAATTTTTGAAATTATTGTTTTATTCAACTTTTTCTACAGGTATATTACAATGAAGCTAGTTCATATGAGCCCATCTAATACTAAAAGTGTCCTTGATTTGAACCATTGATTTTAGGAAAGATTCGGGATAATTACATTAAATAGTAATAGATATACAATAACACCAACTACAAGGCCAATGGCAAAGGCCCTCCAATTCTTTTTCTTTTTGTTGTCCATTTTATCATCTGTTTTCGGTGGGTGCTACTCCCCACACCATAGGGCGCAAAGTTAAATAACTTTAGTATCTAACACCCAACCGATCGAAATAGGAAAAGCAGTTGTGTAAAATATAACCTTGGACCTAAAACCTTTCCAAACCCAATGAGAGCCTCCCAGTAGCACCTACTTGGTCTTTGGCTACTTCACTATATTCTGCAGAAAACCTTTAGTAGGTGTCACGAAAATGGCGCCATAAAAAAGTGGGAGTTCCCTATCTCCCGGAGATTACCACCTATGCTTAGACAAAGGAACAACCTCCAAAGCTTCACTATTCTCGGTAGCCTGCCTACTGCTACTTTGAAAAAAAACCTAAAAATGGGGATTACCTCCTGCCTTGAATAGCCCTACTTTTAAAACGCGAGTTCCCTCCCAAAAAGGAGAATGTAAACATAAATAAGGTATCTAAGGATTTTGCCTTGGTGGAGATTGTTGTCCTGTTGCGAGGTAGATCCAATACTTATGATTTTCACAGTAGCAGAAGTATTGGTCAGTGTACTTACCGCTAGGATGCTTCAAGAAAATCCAGAGGGACTAGAGCCTAGCCTTTAAACCTCTAATAAATAAGGCCATTCGAGTTTTTTGAAAATCTATACTCACCGATTAGGTGACTATTCTATAGATTCGCCAAAAGGGTGTAAAAAGATTTACTATTCTTAAGTCATCGCTTAATCTCCAGAACCTAGTTTGAACACACTATAGAACATAGTTTTAAAGTTGTAATGGAATATTTGCCTTTTAGATGTGAGATTAGTTGCTTCATTTTAACCCGATTTGCTAATTGAAACTTGGTTTTAAACCTGTTTGAGGAGTTTTGTCGTTAAAACGAAAACTCTAAATTACAAAAGCGCACTTAAGTTTTAGAATTCCTTTACTGACTGGTTGATATATTTAAGAGATAAATAAATTGTAAGAAAATATTTTAATTTTAATTTTAATTTCCTAATTTATAGCGGTAAAATTTCTTCCCCCTCTAGTTCCCCCAAGGATTGCGTACGATTTAAAATATCGAAGAAATGCCTTGGACTTCATTAGAAAATAGAGTGAATAGCCTACCGCTTATTTTAGCTGGACCTATATTGCGTAGGGTAGAACCGCATAGTGTAAGCATTTGGATCGCCTTGTCCAAATCCAGTACCATTGGAATGCATCTAACCCCAGGTATTGTTGATACGGGAGCCGGTTCCGGACCGTTTGACAATAGTGGGGCAACGCATACGGCAACAGCTGCTACCAAACGTATTGGACAACATCTGCACCTGGCTTTGGTAACCCTGACTATTCCGGAGGCCCAAGTTGCCTTAACACCACAGACCCTATATTCCTATAACCTAATATTTATAGGAGATGGACCTACCAAAGATTTAAAATCTTTAGGATTGCTCAAAGACAAAACGTCCCACCCCAAACATTTGGCTTTGGGATATCAGCCCAGATTACTTCCCAACTTTGTGATCTCTCCCATAGCTTTGCATCATCTGAATATTTTACATACCTCTTGCAGAAAAGCCCATGGTCTGGGTAATGTGGATGCCATGCAGGGCATCGATGTCCTCATAAAAAAAGCGGGGACCGATCCTTTGAAGCGGCCGCATCAACTTTTTCTTACGGGCGATCAGGTCTATGCGGATGATATTGCAATGCCCTTGCTACCCATGCTCACGGATGCTGGAAAGGTGCTCTTGGGGAAAAAAGAAAAAATGCCGCTCAATGCTACCGAGAAGATCGAGATAAATTTAAATAACCTTCCTACGGGCAGGCGAATGAAAACCACGCTTAAAACAGCAAACTTTAGCAGTACTGCCGCAAGTTGCCATGCCTTTTCATTTGGGGAATACTGCGCCCTATATCTATTTTATTGGTCCAATGCACTGTGGACGGAGGACTTTCCCGAGGATAGCGTGGCACTGACCGAACCAACGCCTCCTCCATCCAAGCCGGAAATCCTTTCCAAGCTTCCCGCAAACGATGATTCGGATGATGATGATGAGGACACTCCGGCCGAGCGACAGGAAAAACGACAGAAAAAAGTAGATGCCCTAAAGGAAAAATTCAAGGAAGAAAAAGAACACTTAAAAGTCTTTACCAAAGCCCTGCCCAAGGTGATGCGTTTATTGGCAAACGTTCCAGTTTATATGATGTTCGACGATCATGAAGTCACGGACGATTGGAATCTTACGGCCCAATGGCGGAGCGACGTCTTGGCCGCTCCCTTTGGAAAACGGGTTTTGCGCAATGGCCTGCTGGGTTTTGCGCTGTTTCAGGCATGGGGTAATATGCCAAAGTACTATGAAAGTGGTATAGGCGCCGAAATTTTGGAAAAAACAGAAGCCCTTTTTCCCGATAGTACAGCTGAAGGACCCGTAGCCGCTCCTGGAGATCGCTTGGATGTTATTTTTGGTCTTACCGATGCCGAACCTTTGGTACAATGGCATTATACCGTAAAAAGTGGTCCGACCAATACGGCCGTACTGGATAGCAGAACCCAAAGAGAACTCAAGGGAAAATATAGTCCCCCCGGACTGATCAAACTAAGTTCATTACTGGAACAGCTACCACAAACTCTTGTTCCAACAGCTGGAGCCGAAGTGCTCTTGGTAGTGGCAACAGCACCGGTTTTAGGTTTAGGGATCTTTGAAGAACTCCTACAACCTTTAGCATCCCGTATTGTAGATGTGGTCCATCACTTTAAAAAGCCAGGGCCGGATGAAAAATTGATCAAAGGCCATGAAGACTTTGATGTGGAGGCTTGGGGATTAAATCCCAAAAATCTGGAACAATTCCTCGCGCACCTCCAACCCTTTAAAAAGGTAGTCTTTCTCTCGGGAGATGTTCACTATGGATTTACCACCAAAATGGAATATTGGAAGAAAAACGAAGCAACAACCAGCAGTTTTATTCAATTGGTGGCCAGTGGCGCAAAGAATGAGATAGAAGGTTGGAAGCGGAGCATCCTTCCCAATGCTACCGGTCAGAAGATTTTTGAACAAGCCTATATTCCCATGGAACGGAAAGGATGGAAGAACGCCACCACCCTTATCGAGGAAGTAGATGTGCCCGATGGAAGGGTCATACCACATGGCATGCGGGTACGCCTAAATGATAATCCGGTGCTGCTTCCTACTTCGGGTTGGCCAGAAGGAACACAAATTGATGTTCCTTCTGATTGGTCTTGGCGATTAGAGTTTGTACGGGATGAACGCGCTGATGAAGACCGTCCGTCCAAAGCACAGCTCTCTTTTGGGGATACCGATATAGATCCTGCGGATGCTGGAACGGGATATGCCAAGGTTTTACAGCGTCACGAGAAATTTTTTAAGAATAATTTTTCCAGAAGGATCAATTGGAATGCAAATATTGGCAAAGTAACGTTCTCAGGGACGGGAACTACATTGAAGGTAAAACATCAACTTTATTTTTACCATCCCCAAGAACCACAGCCCAATGACCCCCAACCTTATATGGAATTTGAAGCGGCCTTGACTCCAAGTGATGCCCCGGAACCTGTAATACCAAGAACCTTATGAGTAATGTATTGCACGAGTTGGGAAAAGGTTTTTCCCAAATATTGGAGCCGGTCAAGGCACTGGCAGAAGACGAGCACTTAAGAAGGGATTTTTTAAGAACCTTGGGCTATCCCATAGGAGACGGAAATACTGCTCCTGACATTAATTTGCCCCCTAATATTTTTGATGAGGTTGCCGCTTTTGGAGATGAAAATACAGAGGATACCGATTTAGAGGAATTCTATGATCTTTTAGAGGACATTCTAAGAATTGTGGATGCCATGGAATCCTTCATCATCGCCATAAGGACCGAGCATCCGGATATTATTGTTAATGAAATGTTGGCAACTTGGCTCAACATGCTCCTACTGGGCCATGTGCGGGTTCAGAACCCCGGGGCCTATGTTATTTTTGAAGCCTTGGGAATCATTCAGGAACATGCCATACATTATGGGGGAATTTACAATATGTTCGGGGATAGTGGGGTTTATCTGGGCTCACTTTACGATGGTGCCTTTACTTGGAATACTCCGGAACATGTCCAAAACTTTTCCAATGGCCTACTTTTTCCGATCTTAGGATTAGGGGTCTTTGGTTTTTGGTTGAAAATGCCTTTCCAACATGGCTGGGAAGCCGATCCCCAGTCCAATTCCCCGATCGCAGATGCCGCTTCTTTGGCGGCAATGACCTTTGCGTTGCAGGGAAAGAAGGACGATGGCAGCGGAAATAAAGTAAAAGGAGAGCTCGTTTTTTCGTTGGCTCCGGTTCCGCGGAGCCATGGAGGTCCGGGAATGCTAGTACGAATCAATGGTTCTGGAGGGTTAAGCACAAAATTTGAGAACAGCTCAAGCAGTTTTCTAAAGAAATTTAAATTAGATATTAATGTAGACGCCCCTGATATCCTTCTTTCATTGGGTAATTTGGGCAATGTCCCTGGTTCTACCGGGGGTGGGGTAAGTATGAAACTCGTCTATACCCATAAGGGAGAGCCCTTGTTCGGGAACCCCAATGGAACCCACTTCAAATTGGGAAAAATCGGTGGGGAAGCTAAAGTTTCCGTCCGAAATGGGGAAGATGATTATAAATTCAAGCTATTTACAGAAAAAAATAGTCTGGTCATCAAAGGAGGCGATGGCTTTCTCTCGGCTATTCTTCCACCAGAGGGCTTAAAAAGCGTATTTGACCTGGCTATTGGTTATTCCAAAAAGAAAGGATTTTTTATTGAAGGAGGGGCGAAACTCTTTTTCACCTTCCCGATCCATAAAGATCTAGGGCCTTTGCGATTAAATACTTTAATGCTTGGTTTGAAGGCTGGAAATAGGGAAAAACAGGCCCTATTTGCCCTAGAAACTTCTATTGGCTTTACCGTCACCTTGGGGCCCGTAGTTGCCGTGGTGGATCAAATAGGTTTGGAGGCCAAGGTCAATGAAACGGAAGCCGGAGGGAGCGCAATTAAGTTTAAGCCGCCCAATGGCGTGGGAATTTCCGTGGATGCCGAGGTCGTCAAAGGAGGGGGGTATTTGTTCTTTGATCCGGACAATGAGCGCTACGCCGGTGCTTTACAGCTTAAAATTTTCGATAAATACGTCTTAACGGCCATTGGATTGATTACCACCCGTTTGCCGGATGGGGAAAAAGGATTTTCCATGCTGCTGCTTGTGAGTTTGGAGTTCGAGCCGGCCATTCAAATTGGGATGGGCTTTTCTTGGGGAGGAATAGGCCTAATTATAGGATATAACAGAAGCATACAGGTAGAAGTACTAAGGGCTGGGATAAAAAACAATACTCTGGACCATATTTTATTTCCAGAGAATGTCATCGCCAACATTTCACAGATCATTAGTGATTTAAGAGTGATTTTCCCGCCAAAGAGAGATCAATTTGTGATTGGATTAATGGCCAAGATCAACTGGGGCGTTCCCACCTTGTTGACCATTGAGCTAGGCTTGGTCGTAGAGTTTAAGAATCCTGTTCGCCTTGCCATTCTAGGGGTAATCAAAGCAGCTCTGCCAGATCCGGAAAAAGCCGTTCTTATTCTACAAGTGAGCTTTTTGGGCATTATCGATTTCGAGAATAAAGAACTTTCTTTTGACGCCAGTATCTTTAATTCACGTTTACTGGCCTTCACCTTGGAAGGTGATATGGCCCTGCGGATCAGTTGGGGGGAACAAAAAGATTTTCTGCTTTCCGTAGGAGGGTTCCATCCCTCTTTTACACCGCCCGCCCGTTATAACCTGGGGAACATGAAACGGATTACCCTTAGCCTTTTGACAGGTAATCCCAAACTTACACTGACCAATTATTTTGCCATTACCTCCAATACCGTGCAGTTTGGCGCTTCGATAGATTTCTTGTTTAAGATTTCAAAATTCAGGGTCGTTGGATACCTGGGCTTTGATGTGTTGTTTCAATTTTCACCTTTCCGCTTTATTGCCGGAATCCGAGCCGGAATAGAAGTGCGCTTGGGAAGCCGTACCCTTTTTGCTATTGGTCTGGAATTTGAGTTGGCAGGTCCTGAGCCCTGGTCAGCCAGGGGAACGGCGAAGTTTAAAATTCTTTTCTTCTCCTTCAAAGTACGCTTTAATAAGAATTGGGGGAATGAGGCCGATGGTATCGAAACTTCGGTTTCATTGCTACAACCCATGATGAGGGAGTTGGAAGACCAAAGTAGTTGGACCAGTGTTTTACCGGCACGTAGATTCCAATTGGTAAGCCTTAAGGAAATGGAAGATCAACAGGGCGTGGTACGCCTTCCCCCTATGGGAAGCCTTAGGATTCAACAAAAGGTAATGCCTTTTGAAGTCGGTGTCAGTAAGTATGGGCAATACAAGGTGCAGGATATCTCCAGGGCTACTATTAAAGCCGTACACATTTCAGGGATTCCCATGCCGTTCCGGATGATCAAAGGCAGCTTTGCCCCGTCCAACTATAAGGATATGGAAGATGATGATAAGCTAAAATCGCCCTCTTTCGTGGAAGAGAAAAACGGGGTACAGCTTAGTGATACGGAAAGCATGACCATGGAATACGCCATTAACCATCCGGTAACCTATGAAGTAAGGGCTTCGGACTTTGATAGGGACTCCGAAAAATCCTATGAACTGTCCCAACCTTTAAAATTGGGCTTGTTCCAGGACGAACAGTTGTTTTTTGGAAAAATGTCCAAAGGCGGAGCGATTGCAAATTCTCCATTGTCGCGGGCAAATATGGCAAATAAACAAGTATTGAGCGGGAAATCGGTACGGTTGGGAGAGGTTAGCTATACTATTGTCAATACTAAGGATCTGGCCAAGGCTACCCTGGCAGGTTTTACCGCAGGAAGTAAAGCCGAGGCAGATGATAGGTTAAAAAGCTTATTAAGAACTAACCCCGGTTTACGTGGAACACTTCAGGTAGTGCCGGAAGATGAATTGGAAGAAGTACTATAAAAAAGTGATATTATGAGTGATTTAGCCCACTATTCCTTTCTGCCCTGGTTGCGGCAAGGCCTGTCTACCAAAATTGCGGAGAAAGATACCCTTGGAAGAGGTGGTACAGGTTTGGACGACGCCATCGTTAGGGCAACATTGAAAGTAGATGTTACTGTAGAAGATACCGGTATTGAGGATGATAGTGTCAATGAGACCCTTATCAGCAAGAATGTCCACTTGGTAGGTCCAGGAGATATTGTTGGATTGAGCGACCGCGCTATTGTACAGACCAATCCCAGAAAGAATATCACGAATTTTGAAGCCAATAGTTTGGTTTATATCGATTTTTATGAAGAGGACTTTTTATGGCGTTATACCCCGGCAAATCCAGATACCGATACCCCGCTCTCTGCAAAACGTTTGCGTCCATGGCTGACCTTATTGGTGTTAAAGGAAACAGAATTTGAGCTTCAGAAAGATCCAGAAGGTTTGGCCGCATTGATCATTAACGATACCGCTAA
This sequence comes from Bacteroidota bacterium, assembly GCA_038750505.1. Lineage (GTDB taxonomy): Bacteria > Bacteroidota > Bacteroidia > Flavobacteriales > Flavobacteriaceae > Croceivirga. The sequence continues at coordinate 201,470 of JBCDHD010000006.1, forward strand.
GGATCATGTTTTTCCAAAACACACGGAAACTTGGGCGTGGGGACATGTGCAAATGAACCAGCCCCTTTCAAATAATCAGGGCAATGCCCTTACAGATGAAGTGAACAATTCGCTTGAAGAAGACCCAGATAATGGTATTTCAAGGCTATTGTGCCCTCGAAAACTGGTAAAATCAACAGCTTATAGTGCTTTCTTGATTCCTGCATTTGAAACAGGGCGATTGGCCGGATTGGGAGAAGCCGTCATAGGAATAAAGGCGCAAGATCCTTCATGGCGTACAGAAGGGAATGGAACAGTTTCGTTTTCCCAAACACGACCGGGATATTTTCCGGTATATCATCAATGGTCCTTTCATACTGGAGAATTTGGAGACTTTGAAAGCCTCGTGGCCATGTTGGAGCCCATTGTCATGGAGAATGATTCTGGTAAAATGGCCATGGACATTCAATCCCCAGGTTTTGCCTTGGACGGTGTTTCAGAATCCAAAACATTGGGAATGGAAGGTGCGCTAAAACCGCCCGGGGCGCAGCCAGATGTATGGCCTAAAACTGGGGGGGACAAAGATTTTGAAACAGGGCTTCAACAACTGCTTAATTTTTCCCATGATAGCACGGAAAGGAATCCTGCTAGCGGGCATTTAACGAACAATCCTTTTTACAATATACCGCTACAAGAAGACCCGGTTTTGGTACCTCCCATTTACGGTTTACATCACGCCATGCTCAAAAAATTGGGATCTAGGCGCGGACAACGAAATCCCAAATGGATTGAAAGCCTCAACAAAAACCCAACACTTCGCGCTACTGCGGGACTTGGAACTAAAACCGTACAGGATAAACAAGAGCATCTAATGCACAGGGCTTGGCAGCAAATTGGGGAGGTAAATGATGCCAATCAAAAAATAAAGGAGGCCGAGTTGGCCAAGATGTCAAGTCGTGCCCTTTTTAACAAACATATTACTTCGGCCACTTTTGATAAAGGACTGGCTAGAACTTCGGCCTTTCACAAGCGTATTTTAAACCAAACGGGAACAAAAACCATACAGACCGATTTTGCAGAAAGTCGTGTTCCTTTGGCGGCAAAGAGTGCTGCTTTTAAACGTTTAACAAGGCCAGGGAAAAAAGGGAATAAACTGATAAACAAGTTAAGCGACCCCACTATTGACTTTCAGAAAAACCTATTGCTGAATTTCAATGCTGATAATGCTTCCATTGTCCTCAAGGCCGCAGGACTTAAGAAAGCCCCAGAAAACACCCTTACCCTAGCTGCTGTGGGTGCTGCGATTGACGATGCAGTAACGAACTATCAGACAGATGATAACAATATTGCCCAAGAAACTTTTTTTAGGATTGTTAGAATAGCGGATATGAACACGCTGAACAGGAACACCTTGAGGAATGCGCTCAACAATCTCACAGACCCTGTTCCTTCTGCCGATATAAAATCCCTCGTTGAAGGGGTAATTACCGATATTCTTACGTATCAGAAGAATGTAGATGATTTGGGATTCATAGAAATTTCTATAAAAATTACTCGCTATAAAGAGGTTTTTGGGGAGACTTCTACTTCAAAATTCTATGAATCCATTAAGGTGAGTCGTCCTTTGGAAGATGAGGACAATGGAAAAGAGAGCTTCTCTTCGGCCACTTCTTCGCAGGACCTAAAGTCATTTCAGGCGATGTATGGTGATTTAAGCGGAAAGGCTACAGGGTTGAAGGGTCCAGAGACATTGCCCATAATCAACCAACTAGACCGTGTTTATCTCAACTTAAGGCAAAAATTAGATCCCAAACGTACTGTAGAACGAAAGATCAGTAGGCGTATCAAAGTCTGGGACAACGGAAAATTGGTGCCCATTCCCAAGCTAAAGCCCATTATGGCGCACCCGGAGTTTCCGGAAGCCGTTTATGAATATCTGGGGAAGATTTCTCAAAATTTTATCCTTCCCAATATTGACCAATTGCCCAATAACTCTTTGACTTTGTTGGAATCCAATCAACGTTTTATTGAAGCCTATATGGCAGGATTGAACCATGAAATGGCACGAGAATTGGTATGGAGAGAATTTCCTACCGACAAAAGAGGCACTTATTTCAGGCAATTTTGGAATATAAAGGACAATCTTCTGGCTGAAGAGGGTAGTTCTCAGTTAGACATCAAAAAAATGCATACCTGGAAGGGTGCTTTAGGAACGCATAGCGCTAAGGACAAGCCCGCAAATCTTGTATTAGTCGTTCGTGGGGAGCTCTTGAATAAATACCCCAACACTATGATTTATGCCCAAAAAGCGAAATATCATCCCAATAAGCCCAGTGAAGCTAGGGAACTTCCAGTCTCTATTAGCCCGGAAAACACCAAATTCCCTTTGTTTTCTGCAGAATTGGAACCAGACATCATGCTTTTCGGCTTTGATCTGGACGCAGAAGAAGCTAAAGGAATTCGTGTACAGAATGACAATGCTGCAGTAAATAATGATGATGCAGGCTGGTTCTTTGTATTCAAAGAACGCCCTGGGCAAATCACTTTTGGACTTGATGATTTTACCGATGACCTTGGAAACCGTGTGATGCCAGGAGAGAATAATACGGACGAAACCTTGGACAGCTGGAACGACTTGGCCTGGGAACACCTTGTGGATGAGATGGAGACCTTGGAAGAGTATCAAATCAATTTTGAGAAGAATTTGGCGCTTGAAAATCCGAATTTGCTCGATGACATACCAGACCCCACTTGGGGTAGTAATTCGGCCGATCTTGCCTCTATTTTATACCAGAACCCCGTCATCTTTGCACGTCATGCCGCTGAAATGCTGCCGTAAATCTAAAAACCAAAAAAATGCGCATTCCTATAACCGCAAACTATACAGACCCCTTATTGGATAGTATAAAGGCCCGGGTAAATACAAAAAAGGACAACATCCCATTTTTGTTGCTTCCCGTGCGTTTGGAAACCCGTTTTATGAAGGTTCAAAAATCAATTTTTTCGGAAACTGTAAGTCCGGTTGAACAATTTTTGGAATTGTTTGGAAACATTAATATTTCTTTGTTAGAGGGCGAAAGGCAATTGACCTCAGTACAAATTCGAAACAAGTACGTAAAGATAATAGCACAAATCAAGGCCTTAAATCTCGGTTTGAAGAATTCCCCAAAAATGACTGCTCAAGAAATACATTGGCTCAAACAACAACATACGATTACGCAGAAAGAAGGCGGCCATGCCGCCCGCCGTATCCGGGTCCATAGAGCCCAGCAATTGGCATTGGTACGGGGCTTGGTTACACTTAAAAAACGTATGGATGGCTTAGGAAGAACGAAGGACAACACCTACTGGGCCGCGAGCAATTTTATAGAGAGGCTTCATTATTTTAATAGGAAATGGAGTGCTATAGGAGGAAAAAATATGCCCTATTCCAATCCTAGAATGAAAAAGCGATTGTATCAGTACTTATCATCGAGCTTAACGGAAGTAACAGCGTTTTATGCGTTGGGGGAAAATGCCATTGAGGAGCTAAGGTTCGTTCGAAAGAATCAAGTAGATCAGATTGAAAAACTGCTTAAAGAGATATCCTCAAACATAGAGGGAGCTCCAAGACGCTTGGCATCCTTTTTTACAGATGGGAATTGGGAAAAATTCTTAACGAATGTGAATTTGAATATCCATACGAAGATACTTCCTGAAGCACAAGATTTTTCAAGAATCATACTCACGAGATTGCGACTCTTGGAAAAATACAAGCAAAGCAGCGCCAAGGAAATTTACTTTAAGGGGATTCAGACTTTGGTAGACCTGAAACGGTTTAATGAACATCATTTTAAGGGGTATAAAGATGTTAAAAAATCAAGGAAAAAACTAGATGCTAGAGTAAAATCCCTAGCGACGATGACCGATCAAGCTGTATCGGCACAACCCGATCAGATACTGCGTATACAAGCACTTTGGCGATCTTTGAACCCTTTACTGGAGCAATACCAAACCAAAGTAAATACACTTCCAAGTTCGAATAACAGCCAGCGTTTTGGAATAGATCTTACGGTTAATTTTGTGAACACTACGGCAAAAACGGCCATAGCAGGTTTAACTAGTGAGCCCCCAAAGAATTTTACCTATTTCAATCATCAGGAAATTAGGGAGAGTAGTAATTTTTATCTTGCTTCAAGTCAGAGTGTACAGGAATTGAAAATTGCAGCGGAAGGATTGGCAAATGGAAATGCTACTTCAAAAGAAATAGAAGCATTTACGGCCAAAGTGTTTCAAGTGGGCAATCAGTTTAAAATTGCCTCCCGTAAGAATGTCGTGCTTCCCGAAGCGGATAAGAACACTTTGGAAAACGATCTAAAGACACTGAAGCATATAGCAGGCAGAGTAGACTCTAGCACGGAAAAAAGTATATCGGAAATGGAAGCCGTGGTAACCAATGACTTTGTTGAACTGCCTAGTGTTTCCGGTCTTCCCGAAGGCTTCAGTACGCCTCCTGTTTTAGTAAACTCAACCAAGACGAAAAACGAGCTTTGGCTGCGTATTTTCCCAGATGATATCCATGTACATACGCATGAAGAAGGCCTTACAGAGAATGAAATCCGATTGGGAAAAGACTTTTGGACCTATTATTGGATGGCTAGTGGTGAAAAGGATTTGGAGACTACCGCTTGGCGCGGCTTACGATTGGCTCTAGGGGTACGTAGAGCGGCATGGGTCGCAAAAAAACTTCAACCCAGAGAACATCGCTATAAAAACAAACGCCCTTTTTTTCAAAATGTACCTTCCAAAACTATTATTGGATTGGTGCAGCAGATGAAGGAAGTACACGGCATGCTAAAAGGAGTCACTATAGACGATTCTTATGCCAAAATTGAACAGAAAATCGATTTGGTACAGGTTCACAATGCGTTCAAAACGATTTTGACTAAGGCCAAGACCATAGCTAGGGAGCAACAGCATTTTTTACAAAAAACAAGTACACCTTTACGCAGAATAGAAGGTATTTTTAATCTAATCCAAGAGGCCATAGCAAAGCTGGACCAACAAGCAATGAATGCCCATACTGCAAGTTTGATGCATTTGCAGGGCATTTTTGAGACCTACACCTTGATTCGAGAGCATCTTTCAAAAATAAAAGCACTGAGCGCAAAGGATTATGCCGAAACTACCCCCATTCCCATTACCTTCCCCAGGGTAGCTACAAAGAGAGAAGATTGGACCACAGCTCCCCATGCTAAAACTTTACCCAATCGTTTTGTGGCGATCACGATTCAAAAGGGTCAATATAAACATATTGCCGTCGGAAAACCCGTGCCCGAAAACCTTCAATTGGGGCTTGATCCCAAGAAGTTTGATTTGGAAGATGTTTTTCAATTGGATGGAGAGGGAAATCTCCAAGTAGATGAAGGAATGCTATGGATGACCGATTATCAAGAGGCCGTTAGATTGGGAATGGGAATTACACTTCCCCTGACCACTGAGGAAGCCGCAGAAGGTTTTGACAAAGTATTGGTAATCGGGATTAAAGATATCTCGCCGACCAAGGCTCGAAATGAATTGGAAAAACTTTTAGAGAACCACAGATTTTCTCCGGATGGTATGAGTGTGCTTAAAAAAGCGACACCCACCAATAATACGGAAGAAGGTAGGGCCGGTTATGATTCTACGGACGATAATGATGAAGAAAGTTTCCGTGTAGAGATGAGTCAAGAACTCTTTTCCAATGGTGCCCAAGGTTTCGGGATATCCGATGGGCAACGCCTTGCTTCGGCTCTGGGAGTACGTTCCAGATTCTTTCAAAATGTGGAACATAGTGATGGGAGCCAAATTTCTGATGCCAAGGCAATGAATAAGGCGCTATGGCATGCAACGGTAGGGCATACCATGACCGACATATGGGATAGTGTTTTCACCTATGATAATATTGATCGCAGCCGTAAATTTTTCACCGAAAATGTCTTGGGGAGGGGGAATTTGCCTTCCCTTCGCATCGGGACACAGCCCTATGGTATTTTAACCACAACGGCTTTTTCCCAACTGAGATATACCAATGTTGGGGATAAAGATGTACCGCCTACCTTGAACAAGGCAAATTTTGAGAATCTTGCGGCGATCGAAAATCAATTGCAGTTGCGCTACGATATTCGTAAAAAAGAGTTGCTACAGTTTATGGATGCCCTTTGGACCGTGATCCGTGCTGGCAACGTGAAACATTTGGGAAATGTCAAAGATCAAAATCCACAACAACATTTTATGGAAATGTTGGGCCTAAATGCCACAACGGTAGAGTATTTCTTTAGGTATGGCGTCAATATTGCCATGCGGGGACCTTCTGGAGACGATATGGACTTTAATGTGAATTTTAAGGATGAAGAATACAGTCCATCAGCCCTCTTGGGCCTTTTTAAGAAGTTTATGGACGAGGGATACTTCTACAATTCATTCAATTTTGGCGACGAGCAATCCCCTAACACTGACGAAAACATACAGAAGAATCTAAAAGCCTCTAGGATTGCCCGACAATTTGAGGGTGCGCGCCTATTTACCTCCCGATTCCTTGACAAGCATGTGCGTTTGAACGGAGAGATGATCGATGGAGAACTGCTCTCCGAACAAAATACCTTGGCCCCTATACCAGAAAGCGAGACAGAGACCTATATTGATTGGTTGTTGAAAAGTAGCTTGTATACGATTTTATCATCCAATCAAATCCACGAACTGCCCTCCAGATCCCTTCTTTTTCTGCTATTGCGCCAGTCGTTGATGTCCGTGTATAATGAAGCGGCACTCAAAGTGATGCAAAAAGAAGACTTTTTCTCGGAGTCCTATGCCCGGGAAATTGGAAATAGGTTGAAATATTCCGTTTACCATACCAAAAAAGGCCATATGACCTATATGTCTAGTTGGACCTTTCTCATGAAAGATATTGATCGACTGGATGGCTTAGACTATATCAAATTGGAGGGAAAACCCTTGTTCAATCACCTAAACGTAGGGCTGGCGGACAATAAGAAATCCATGGCGGATTATTTGCGCCTTAGTGCATCCGGGAATACCAGTTCCCTTTTCAATAGCTTTTCTGGCCGGGCGGCCCATCTTCCCTATATTGACCGGATAAAGGAAGTACAGCAGGCCTTAAAGCATTTAAATACCTTATCTACGGCCAGTTTGGACGGTTTGTTGAAAGAACATCTGGACCTCTGTACCTATCGCTTGGATGCCTGGATGCTCGGGCAGAGCAATGAACGATTGGAAAAACAACGGTCTTCCCAAGCAAACGGTATTCATTTGGGCGCTTTTGGCTGGGTGGAGGACCTTCGTCCAGGCGGAGAGCGAGCGGAGGCCCCGGATGTTCCAAAAGACCTTACTGCAACAGGGGAACCCGTGTATACGGATGCCGATAATGAAGGCTTTATTCATGCGCCTTCCCTGAATCAGGCTATTGCCGCGGCAGTATTGCGCAGTGGATACAGCGCCAATTCCGCTGCCGAAGACTTATCCAATACCATGGCCGTAAACCTATCTTCCTCCAGGGTAAGAATGGCCCTAAACCTATTGAGTGGGGTACAAAATGGCCTAGAGGTCGGTGCAGTGCTGGGCTTCCAATTCGAGAGGGGTCTGCACGAACGCTATGCTATTGCAGAGTTGAATAAGTTCATACAGCCCTTCCGTAAAGAATTCCCCTTGACCATACCCGTAGAAGAAGAAGCCAATGGCGCGGTAAGGGAAACTACCGTTGTCAATGGCATGACCTTCTTGGATCGGATTCAGGATTTTGTGGATGGCATAGATTTCAAAGCGGACAAAACATTATATGAACTATTTACCGACGCTGATTTTGCTCAATGCCCCTTATGGTTAAAGACTTTTGTAAATACCCATGGCGGTGGTGATAATGAGTTACGGGTCATTATTGCAGAAATTGACCGTATGGCCAATGCCTTTGATGCTTTGGGGGATTTGGCATTGTCTGAAAGTGTCTATCAAATTGTACAAGGAAACCATGTACGGGCAGCGGCCATGGTGAATGCGTTGGCCGAAGGTAAAAACCCGCCCATGCCACAGATTATCCATAGCCCCCGTGTAGGCACCGTAGTGACCCAAAGGGTCAGTATGCATCTAGACCCCATTGCTTCATCGGCCAATGCGCAGCCTGCGGATTGGAGTTTTGAAATGACGCCCAGGGCACTGGCCGAGCCTTCCTTGAACAATTGGTTGGGCGGGCTTATGGGGAACCCCCAAAAGATACAATGTTTGGTTGCTTATATGGATGGGGATACCTCTAAAAAAGAAATGGTGACCGTTGCCGATTTAAAGTTGCAGCCTATAGATTTTCTATACCTTTTGGGCAGTGCATCCCACGAAGGAAGCAATGATTTAAATAAGCAAATCGCCTATTTTGTGCGGAAAGAACAGAATTTGCCCTTATCGGTACCGCTGCATTTACAATTTAAAGAAAGGGATGTGGGTTGGGACAACACCATAGTTTCCTTTTATGAAATACAGCCCTTGTTGCAACAAATTTTGGAACTGCTCAACGACGCCATCCCCTTAACGGCAACCGAATTACAACTTCCCCCAGAGCAGCCCAAAAGAGAAAATCCCGGTGGCGTGAATGCAGGCGAATTGAAAGATAGGATTAGCATAGCGTTACAGGAACAACAGCAATTATCCGATCAGATTTCGGCTTTGATCACCCCCTTGACCACGGATACCGATATAGCGACCCTGTCTTTTTCACCTGCGGCCTTGGATCAGATGCCTCAACTTTTATTAAGAGCTTCCCGATTTGGAATCCCCAATAGTATTCCGGATGCGGTCATAGAACTGGACGATACCGTGGGTAGAGATCAATTGCGACAATTGGTCGTCATCTCCAAACAGCTCAAAAAACGTTTGGGGGAGGCTAAATCCCTGGAAGCGGGGCTTGCCGATGATGCGCCTGCATCCAGAAAAGTGGAAATTTATCGGGATATGGGGAAAAGCGTGTTCGGAAAGCAATTTACCATGCTTCCCCAATACCATCTGGAGAATTTTGAGGCGATCAAAACACAATTAGAGCTTCATGAACAGGGGAAGGGGTTGCTACGGCATGACACGGATGGCCTGGCCATGGACGAATGGCTGCAGAGTTTGGGAAGGGTGCGCCAGAAAATGTATGCTACAGAAATGGCCGCGATGCTCAGTGATACCTTGGGACAGGATTTTCCCGAGGCAGTGCCCATTCAATTCCCTTTTGAAAACCATGTGGACCATACCAAAAATGACTATTGGTCGGGGGCAGAATATCCAACATCCTATGTCCCTAAAGAAGATAAGCTCTCTTTGGTAATGCTCCAGGCAGAACATCTTGTACAAGGCGTTGCAGAAAGCCCAAGACTTGGATTTATTATAGACGAGTGGATAGAAATTATCCCGCAACGGGAAAGCACTACGGGCCTAACGTTCCACTATGATCAACCAGATGCCACGGCACCTCAAAGTGTACTGCTGGCCGTGACTCCCCAAGAAACTGGAAAATGGGAATGGGATGATTTGGTCATGAGCTTGGTAGATACCCTTAACCTGGCTAAAAATAGGGCAGTAGAACCAGATCATCTGGAAAAGACGCTCTTTGCCCAAACGCTTCCGGCAATTATGGCCGAGGTAGTACCGCCTCAACTCCGTGAAGAAATAGGGAGCGGTGACTTCAGGAATCCATTGGGAACACAGGTGGTATTGGATTTTGCCGACAATTTAAAAGAAGATGAATAACTAGGGATATCAAAGAATATGTTACGAAAAGATTATAAAACTTGTGAGCCCTTTAGAGCTTGGAATCGATTGGAAGGACGTACCCGAAAAGAAGATTTCGATCAGACCTTACAGGCAAGGATTCAAGACCCGCTTTGGTTCTTGACACGTCAATGGCAGTTTGGGGAATTTAAGGGAGAAGACACAGGTTCTGCAATTTTTGCCAAGATTCAGATAGAAAACACCAAAATCAGTCAACTGCAACTAAAAAAGGGGCAGATGCCCAGGTCTTATGGGGATGAGGTACCTATTGAAACCTTGGTAGAGCGGGAGACCCATAGTTTGGATTTTAAGTCCAGGGTACAGGCAGGCAAGTATTTTATGCGCCTTTTAGATCGGCATGCCCTACCCAATGTAGGTTATGTAAAAGGGGAATATTTGGATGTTTTATTACAAAGATTTCCTATGGTCCTGCCCGAACTTGACCCCAATGATAGCCCAAAATTACAAGTACAAAAGGCCAAATTGAGGGCCAATAAAGATTTGGAGCAATTTTTTCATACAGTAAAGGGCAGGGCGTTTGATGGTGTGGCCTTGTATGAAGCCATCAGCAGTGCCGCCGGAGTTCCGGGTGTGGTTGCTTTTTTGGCACAGGACAATACCCATCGGAATTTTGTAAAGGATAGCTTGGAAGCCTATAAAACTTGGTTTGGAGAAAAATATGATGTGATAACCACAGCGGAAAGTGCCTGGAACCCATCTCAATTGGAGTATCAATTTGGGTGTGCCCTTCCTAATGAAAATGGGAACAATACCGTTTTGACGGCCGAAGAATATTATACGGGTACATTAGATTGGTATACCTTCGATATCAATGGAGATGCCAATGAAATGCAAGGATGGAATCCAGCGGAGCGGGAATCCCATATTAGCACGGAAACCTTGACCATTATTCCTACGGAAGTACAATTTCCGGGAATGCCCAATTCCCGATGGTGGGAATTTGAGGACGGGCAGGTAGATTTGGGCAATATTACTGCTTCCACCACGGATGTGGCCAAAATAATTCTTGCCGAATTTGCACTGATTTATGGAAACGATTGGTTTTCCCTACCCCATCGTATACCTGTAGGAAGCATTTCTAAAATCAAAGGAATTGTTGTAAAAGATGTATTTGGGCAGCAAACTTTGGTGCAAGCTGCCAACCAAGGCGAAAATGAGGATTGGTCCGGATGGGGAATGTTCAATTTGACGACGAGGAAAACTCAAGATGAATCGACCTTGAAAAACAATGTTCCTATTGCCGCGGATACGAGATTGTTTATTCCACCTACTGTGGCCAAGGTGCAGGAGAGCGAACCCTTGGAAGAAGTTCGTTTTGTTCGGGATGAGATGGCGAATCTGGTTTGGGCCATAGAAACCACTATTCCCAATATGTTGGGAAAGGGGCAGGAAGGAGATGCGGCCGCAAGGAATTTGAAAGAAATGTTGGATCAGGAATACGATTTGGAAGCTGAGGAAATCGAGCTTGCCAATGAAGCAATGCTACGTTATACCTTAGGCAATTCCGTACCAGAAAATTGGATTCCTTTTATGGCGGTACATTCCCCAGGGCAGAATAGGGACGTACGCCTACAACGGGCATCCATGCCGAGGATAATGAAAGAAGGATATTTACCGGTACGGCCAAGAACCCTGATTTTAGGATATGGTATGAAAAACGATATCGGCGAGGCGATATCCCCTTTTGTGAATGCGTCGGCTGAGGAGCAGGAAGAACCGTATTTTGTTATTGAAGAGGAAATTACAAAATCGGGAATACACCTCACTAGCACCCATCAACGCACTAGATGGTATTCTGGCAAAACCTACAATTGGCAGGGAAGGCGTAAAACCTTAGGTAGGGGAGAAGGAGCCAGTGGCTTGCAATATGACCATACCGAATTCGTGTCAAAAAAGGAAACGTAAAAAAATGAAAAAACACGAATTATCTATAGAAAAAATTTGCATAATTCTTTGATTTTTAGTTATTTTAACATATAGTTTAGTGGAGTCGTTCAGTGTTAAAAGCACGGTTGTTATTGAGGCAATAAGTGGCAAAACACCTGAGATAAAATTTGATAATTAGTCACTCTTCGTATTATTGTGTGTATGATGTATTGATGGCACATTTCAGTCCTTCGGGCAGTGTCCTGTAGTTCTTCTGTTGTGGAAGCTCAGATTTCTTCAGAAACCTTTATCAGTGCTAGAATTCTCTTTTTAACAGGTTTAAAAAATTAAATAAAAGCCCCGATCTTAAAGATCGAGGCTTTTATTTTTAGTAAATTCTTACAAGATATGTTCCATTGGCCATTATAGGAAAATATGTTATTTTATTTTGTCGCTGGAATCGTAACATTCGAATTTCGATTGTTCCGTAAATTTTTTTTCAATGCATAGTTTGGAAGTGCTACCGTTTATCAATGGCCCAAAAAAAGTAAAAATACTGGATATTCGAACAAAAGAAGCATTCCTAAAGGGCCATCTCCCTGGCGCCATCCACCTTCCTTTTCCCATTCAACTCAAAGAAATTAGAAAACAATTTGGTTCTGGGATTCCTTTAAGGGATTTAAAACCCTTTATTGAGGACTACGAGGAATGGAGGATAAAAACAAAGGCAGTTTTATCTCAGGATACACCTACCTATATCTATTGCCAATCTGGAGGATTACGCTCCTATTATTTTTTTAAATTATGGGAAAAGTACAAAAGGCAAATTTATTTTTTGGGTAAAGGTTATGAAGGATATTGTTATTTTCAAAATCAATTTTTTTCGGAACTTCAGTTTCGAAGATTGTATGTTTTGGCAGGAGGTACTGGTAGTGGTAAAACAGCTACTCTAGATACATTACAAAAAAGAGGGAGGCAAGTAATAAACCTATCGCTTTTGGCAAGACATCAAGGCTCTGTTTTTGGCGGAATTAATCATGATGATTCGCAGCCTACATCAATTCAATTTCAACATAATCTTTTTGAACTGTGTAGAAATCTTAATACGGAATTGCCCATATTTGTAGAAGCTGAGGGTCCTTTTATAGGACGTATTTGTTTACCAAAATTGTTTTATGAGATGCTCGAAAAAGGAAATATTATTTTTTTGAAAATACCTTTATCAGCTCGTGCGGAATATTTAGTAAAAGTATACGGGGGAATAAAGACTGCTAAAATATTAGATAGTTTAAAAAAGATACGAGCCAGATTATCTCTGGAAAATTATACAATTGCAATGAATTGTATCAGAAGTAAAAAAAAGAAGGAATTTGCAAAGTTAATGATTACTTATTATGATCAAGGTATACAATATAGGAGGTATCTTACCAAAACGGGTATATCTTTTAATTTTTTAGAAGTTGATATTATTTCGATAACTGATTCTATCGAAAAGTATTTAAGTGTAACAGAATCTGAATCTGAGTTCAATTAAACTGGAATAGTCGTTTGTGGTCCCTACATCTTTTATGGGCGTTTCTTTATCAGGAAACGGTAGACTTGGAACCTAGGTGTTAAGATAGCCATAAGGCTAAAAATATTCCAGTACTTTGAATGTTTACTAGGCATATTTTCTTTAGTTAGTCGTTTGCCATTTCCATCAATGAGTGGTTTCTTGGCATAATTTAGTAGGCGACTGTCATCAACTAATTCTTCATGATTTAAAAATAATTGATTTTTAATCTGTCCGAAAAACAGGGAAGCCTTCACTAACACTATCATAAATGTAATTTTTCGAAAACCAAGGTCATAAATACCCTATTATGGGTATTTTTTCATGAAATTCCTTGTATTAGGTTTGACAGATAACAAATCAAGTTTAATTGATTAAATCTGACAAATGAAGACAAGTAAAAAATACACAAGGGAATTATACAGACAGTTTAAGTATTTGGCAGCATGGTTGCCTGGAACACCTTTTGCTTTGGGAGATATTGGTATTTTAAAAGGGCGGGAGTTTACCAAAATTGGAAACTTGAAGGACGAGAAATTCAAAATTGATTTTGATATAGAAAAGGACACCACGCCGGCAGATATAAATCATAGCTCTAAAGGGGCCGTCACAATTTCTATTAAGGCTGCTGGGTCAGCTTCACCGAGTGGTAGTACACTGACACAGGTTGATGCAGGGGTTACAGTAGAGTTCTCCAAGGAGAATGCTATTTTGTTTAAAGCTAAGGGAACTTTAAATAACACAATAAAAGACCAGATTAAACTAGGAGATCAAATACTCGAATTATATAAGGAGGGTAAATGGGATAAGGATTATGTGGTCATTACCGAATTGGTTGAAGCTAAAAGTTCTACCATTATGATTTCTTCTGAAAAAACAGGTAAGATTGAACTAAAAGCAAATGGACAAGCGGGTAACAATGCAATTGACATAGCGGATGCCTCTTTAGGTTTTAGCACAACTTTTTCTAAAGGATTAAGTACTGAGATTATTGCAGAATCAGGATTGACCCCACTGTTCAAAGCATCAAAAGTTAAATCTAGATTTTTAAAACCAGCAATTTTTGAATTCAACAAACTGTTCTCCGATAAAATGCTTGAGAAAGATTTTACGGCATTGGATAATAATTTGAACTATTTTGGCGAAGTAACGTTTGAAGATGTCTCTTATGAAGAGATAGAAGTGTAGCTGAGATTTTAATTTTTTTCATTCCAACTGCCTAATTTTTAAAAGAATACGAAGGAAAATTCATAATAATGGATTTTCTTTTGTATTTTCCTTTGCATGCTTTTTCATAGGAAAATTACCATCTATAAGGTATTTTTTAGTGAGATGATGAGATATAGTTTTGAGACGATTAACAAACTCAATGTTTCATTAAAATTTAAAATTATGGAAAAAGTATTACCTAAAGAGTCACAACATGTGCAAGCATTTTTTAGTAAAGGAACTTACTCAGTCGAGAAAGATACCCTTGAATTTTTTACGGAAATCCCCAATGTCCAGTTATCCCATTCGGATGGGAAAAGTTTTAAACTTCAACATATGGATTGCCATGATATTTCAACAAAGAATGTGCCCTGCATGTTGAGCATATTTCATCATGGTCACCCAACGCATAGGAGTAAGCTTCCCCAAGAAAATCTCTTTTGGGAAAAAAAAGAGATGAAGCTGTCCAAAGTATTCAATAAGAAGGGTTTTCCATTAGATAAAATTCTGGTAATCACTATCCATGATGAAGATTTTGAAAAATGGCATACGGAGATGTATCGTTTTTTTGTGCAAAATCATGTCGCTTATGATAAGGTTAAGGGAGAATATATATATGATTTAAACGCGTTGCAGGAGTTCATAAACGGATCTGACCGGGTCGTCAATGAAAATGAAGAACCTCGAACTGCGGGTGGAGGTGTATTGGAACCTACACAATGATGAATCAAAACACATAATGCTTTGAGATATTTACCCCTAATCTTTTGTCTTACAATATGTGCACAATCCATTTGCCAGAATAAGGTATTGGATTCTTTATTGAAAAATAAAGCCCATCATAAGTTTGATTCTTTGATGCAAAAAATGGATAACCTCGATAATGACAGTACAATTTATTGGTATTATCGGGGTAAATCCTATTTACAGAAACGAGAGTTAGGTAAAGCTGTTCACACTTTTGATAATGTGGATACAACAAAGCTATCCAATAACTATAAAGGTTGGTTTCTTTATGAATTAGGAAATACGTATCGTTATGCCAATCAGGAAGAAAAAGCCTTTTCACTTAAGCTTCAAGCACAGGACTATTTTGACAAAGCAGGAAATCAAAAAATGACCAATGCAGTTAATTATGATCTGCATTATACTTTAGTATCACAAGATTTTTTAGAATATGATGGAGAATCATATTTGAATGATTTTTTCGAAAATGCGAAAAGGAACAACGACATTGAACAATTGTTATCTGCTCACTTAAGCTTGGCACTATTGAAGATTTCTCCAGAATTTCTTGATGAGGCATCCTATAATTTAAATCTAGCAGACAAATATGCTAAACTTTTGGGTACGCCAGATGCCTCTTTTAAGGTTAATAATTATCGAGCGGTTTATCACCAAAACTTTACCTCGGATTTAGAGAAAGCAGCAATCCATGCAGATAGTATGCTCTACTATGCAAGAATTTTACAGGTTCCAAATAAGATTGAATCCTCATTAAAGACCATAGCATATAACCACACATTACAGGGAAATTATGACTTAGCGATTACTAAACTTATGGAGGCGGACAAGCTGCCCATCAATGAGAATATCTATAATAGAAAAAGGGGGTTGTATCAATATCTATCTCTCAATTATGAATATTTAAAACAAATAGATTCTGCTTTTGAATATTCAAAAAAAATGAATAAGTATAAGGATAGTGTAAACATTAATTCTCAAAATACAATTTTGTCATTACTCCAAACTACGGAATTACAAAAACAAAACTTCAAGTTGACTTCTGAAAGAGATAGGAGTCGTTACATTAATTTCATTACGATAGCTGGCTTGATTATGGTACTTATTCTGGCAATTATGGTTTCAATGAACCTACATAAAAAGAGACTTTTAGCTGAAAGAGAAAGGGAGTTGATGGAAATGGATGCTCGAAATGAGGAAAAAGACAAGCAAAGGCAGAGGATTGCAGGGGAACTTCACGATGACCTAGGTAGTTTGATGGTAGCAATTCAACACTGTTTTCAAAATTTGAAAGAAAGAAAAGACCGATTTCTTCAAGAAGAAGAGAAACTGGTATCAAGAGCCAAAATATTGCTTGATGAGGCTTATCAAAAGATTAGAAATATTGCGCAAATTGAAGATGCCGCCTCAAATAATTCGGAAGGTTTGATTACTTCAATAGAAAATTTTGCCGATAAAATCAGTAAAAACGAAAATCTATCTGTAGAGGTAAATCATTACGGGTTGGATGATTCTTTGGATGAAATAAAGCAAAGTGACCTAAGAAGATTTACCATTGAATTGATAGCCAATGCAGTAAAGCATGCAATGGCTAAGGAAATTTCAGTGGATATAACGCAAAGAAAAAGGAGCATTAACATTATTGTTGAGGATAATGGTAAAGGGTTTGATATTTATGTACTTGACCAAAATCAAGGTTTGGGTCTTCGTACCATAAAACGAAAGATTGAAAAGATGGGGGGAGAGTTTACCCTAGAATCAATAGAAGGAAAAGGAACCACCATAATTTTAGAAATACCATTATGATAAACGTTGTTATTGCTGAAGACCATGAAAGCCTAATTGAGGGGATAGAACTTTTCTTTGAATTTGAAGATGATATTTCCATTGTTGGAACTGCTAACACGGGTAAAGATTTAATGGGCCTTTTAGAAAAGAAAAGGGTAAATATTGTTATTGTGGACATTAGAATGCCAGATATGGATGGAATTGAAGCCACTAGGCTGATTTCCAAAAAATATCCAGAAATCAAGGTGATTGCTTTTACCATGTTCGATCAAAAGATTGCAGTGGCAAAAATGCTACAGGCAGGTGCCAAAGGATATTTACTGAAAAATTCCAGCTTAAAAAATCTTTTGGAAGCGGTTAGGCAAGTCGAAAAGGGCAATACGTATTACGATTCCAATTTGCCAGTTGGCTCCGTAGAGACCTTATCTCCTACGGGCACTAAAAAGAAGGGGAAATTATCAAAAAGGCAATATGAGATTTTGGAATTGATTGGAGAAGGAAAGACAAATACAGAAATCTCTGAAATCCTTTTTATAGGAAAACATACTGTAGCTACCCATAGGAAAAATATCATGCAAAAATTGGATATAAGTGGCCAACATGCCTTAATAAGTTATGCCATTAAAAAAAGATATGATTTTGATTGAAAAATACCTTCTTTAAGGTATTGTATTTCCTTTTGGCCATTGCGTAATTGCTGTTAAAACCAAACGTAATGACCACTCTCAAAAAGTTATTGGAGCAGGAAAACCTCAATAACACTCCCTTTGCCGTTTTTTTAAGCTTGAAAGAAAATATTGACGATATGGAAATCCTGGCGGAAATCTGTAATCATATCAACTTTGAGAACGAAGAAAGCTTTTTTGAAAGTGTTAAAACATTTTTACTTGATTATGGAAAAAAGATAAGCCTTGGAGATGGTAAGGAAATGGCGCAACAAATTGTAACAAATGCCGTAGATGGAAATTCATACAGAAAGGCAGAAGAAAGTATAATAATGACCATCAATAGGCCTGCATTTATCATCAGGAATGATAAAATAGATGATTCTATAACTACAAAATGGAAGGAAAGGATGGATCAATCCAATGATCAGATCTCCAGGGTTATTCCAAGTGTGGGAAGGATAGAATTGAGCGGGCATCCAAGATATCCATGGGTAGGCACAGGTTGGCTTATAAAAGGAACTAATATATTGGTTACCAATAGACATGTAGCTAATATTTTTTCTTCAAGAAGAAAGAAATCATTTGGAATCAATACGGATTATAGGGGCAATGTTTTAAGTGTGAACATAGACTTCAAGGAAGAGCATGAAATAGCCGAAGAAAATGAGTTTCAGATAAAAAAAGTGATACATGTTGCAGAAAATGATGAGCCCGACATTGCTCTTTTAGAAGTAAATCCAGTGAATGAAAAAGGAAAGCCTTTGCCAGAGGGTTTAGAAATTTCACAAAATGTCTCTCGACCTCACGATAATGTATATGTGGTAGGTTACCCTGCGTATGATCCGATTGAGGAAATCAAAATTTACGATTTCATTTTTAAAGGTATTTCTGATGTAAAACGGTTGGCTCCTGGAGATATATTTCCATCAAGTGCAGCTTCATACATATATATGCACGATTGCAGCACTTGGTATGGTAATTCTGGATCACCTCTAGTGGACTTAAATACAGGGAAAGTTGTGGGAATCCATTATGCTGGTACACAACATGAATATCGTGGAGTTCGGGTCAACTGGGCTGTTCGATCTACTTATTTAATCGAGCTTTTAGAAGAATTAGAGTTGTCCTATTCCGCTTAAAGTACCACCGCTATGTATCGTCAAATCAAGAATACTTTACCATTAGTTTGAACACAATGAAAAAAGATATTGAGGAAATGGAAACCCGCTTTTTTGCGCCCGTGTATTATAAAGAAAAGTCACATACATCTTCAGACAGAGATGACGAAAGGTCGCAATTTCCAGAAAGATCAAAAATCGAATCTTTTGAACGACTTGGTTTTTTTACTGTTATCAACAACTCTAATAGTACACGAGCCGCCTATGAAGAAATGTTACAAGAGTACAAACAGGAACGTCAGTTGCTATGGCAAAAGGAAGAATTGGTCCATAATAGTACGCTTGAAAGGTTATACAGGAAAATTAGGGAATTTGAAACATCCTTGGACGATGAAAAGCGAGCTTTTGCATCCCACTCCCATGAGGCATTGACCAAAAATCCTGAACGGATGGAAACTTTAAAAAAAGAGATTGCTCATCTGGAAAAGGAAATAGAACATCTAAAAAGCAATTTAGCAGAGCAGGACAAAACATTTATAAAGGACAAGCTGAAACAGGTACGTGAAGATCTCGATGACCTTTTATCTACCATTTTTGAGATGGCGGAGAAAAACCAAAAGTTTTACGATCAGAACAACGTACATCATAAAACCGTATTAAAACGGTTTACCGATTTTTGGGACAATTTAGCCGAACGTTATGAGAAAGTGATGGAGGCTCTGAACGAGAGGTCTATAGGTCTTTTCAAGGACGGAATCACAAGAAGGGTAGCGTATTTTTTTACTGTCTTAGGATTGTTAGCCACAGGTATGGCAGGATGGCTGTTCGCGATATTTTCCTCGATACGGAAAATAGATGATGAAGATTGGAAGTTCTTTTTTTTGGAATCCCTGTACCGTTTTGCCGAGGACATCAGAAATACCAATGGTCTGGCGGATTGGCAATGGATCTTGTTCTTTTTAAGTAGTTTTCTCACTCTACTCATTTTAACGACGTTTATAGGTTGGATATGCCACATACTATATGGCCAATGGGTGTCACCGACCCATGAAGATACTATCCCTAATTCTGCACT
This sequence comes from Bacteroidota bacterium, assembly GCA_038750505.1. Lineage (GTDB taxonomy): Bacteria > Bacteroidota > Bacteroidia > Flavobacteriales > Flavobacteriaceae > Croceivirga. The sequence goes on from JBCDHD010000006.1 coordinate 221,264, forward strand.
AGATGATACGTTGCACGATACGACTATGGCAGGGAAAAAAGTACGGGGTAAGGCTAAAAGTTTTCTGGCCTTATGGTTGCGATGGATGCCTTATGTTTTTGTATTATCGATATTATATGTGGTGGTACAGCTAGGTACGGATGTCACCAAATTAAGGGCATTGGACGTCTCGCTTTCTGGACAAGTCGTGGGCAGTACTTTGGCCTTAGTTATTGGAGGGTTGGGTTTTGCCTACATCACTCATATCATAGCACCTAGATTCAACGATATCCAATTGGAAGACGTCCCTAAAAGAGGTTTTAAGTCTAGTATCCGCTTTTTTGGTCAAAGTTTTGAGCTAATCCTTCTGCTACTCGTTTTTTTGACAACTTTCGTGGTCATGTATATCAATGAAGAAAACGGTGCGGGAGCATTAATTGGTTTTGTCGCTGTTAGTCTATTATCCGGGTATCTTTTGGGAACAGGTATCCGATACTATGGCCTTTTGGACGCCAAAAAGGAATTGGAAGCGCAACTTTGGATAGCCAGTCACAATGCCAACCATTACCTAGGCCGATTGAACCTCTCACCTCATAATACCTCCGAAAGCCTTGTTTTTAAAAACAGACTGATGATTTTGGAGAAAAATTTGATGGATATGTTGGTCCAAAGGAACACATCGTTCAACAAGGTTGGTAGTAACCCTAAAAAAATGAATACGATACGAAGGGAGACCCGAAAATCAACAAACACCAACGGCACTGCTACAATAAAGAACAAGTTTTGGCGAAGGGTCTTGCATTTTTTTGGTATTCGATCACACAAGGATATATCCACAAAGGAATCTACTTCGCATTATGAGACCACCCAGTTTACCAAACACCAAGAAGAACATTATCCTGAAAAGATTGTTAAGATTAAAGAAAAGGAAAGGGAATATCATGAACTAAAAGAAGAATTGAAACGTCTGAAACAGTACGCCCAAGATTTTGAGGAAGAACGCACAGCTTATCAACGGGAACTTAAAATATTTAAGCAGGCCATCCTAGAGCGTATAGATCAATGTGAACAAGAGATTACGGAAGAACTTCGAAGGCATTCCGGTGCCCTTTTGGCGTTTAAAACGGAAAGCCGAGAGCAACGGGCAGCTATTGACAATGGACACGACCTAGGTCTTTGGCACCTAAAATATGGAACAAATGGGACATCTGATTAAAACAAATTATTATGGGTTCATTTTGGAAGCAATTATGGATTAGAATAGTAAGATGGTTGAAAGCTGCTTTTTCAGAAAAAAAAGCAAAACCTCAATCCGAGTATCCGGTGTATAAGGATATTCCCGATCCCAATATGATTTTTGATAGTGTATTGGGCATTGACACCATAAGCCACAATGAGGATGTGTCTAAAAACCTAAAGGCTATCTTGCGAGACATTGAAAAGATGGGGTCTAGATTCCGCAAGCTTGGGGAGGTGGACGGGCCATATCAACAAATGCAAAAGACCGTACTAGAGCTTATCGATAATGTCGCGGAGCGAACTAAGCTATACATTAAGACCATTTTTTTGGGTCTCAAAAAAGGACTGGAACCCGAAGTTGATATTAACGAAGGTGCCCTTGAAAAGGCCAAGAAAGACCTCGATTCACATGAGCGGTACATGGATCAGATGACTCAAGAGCTTCGGTGGAGGCCCGAAGACTATTCCAACTGGGCGTGGTTGTTCTTTATTGCTGGACTCTTGTTATTGGCTGCTGATGCAGCACTGGCTCTGAACGTGACCAAAGAGGTGTTCCGCTTGGAAGGGTGGTCGAAATGGCCTATGACATTGGGCATTACCGTATGTGCTATTTATATGAAAGTGTATTTCGATGAGTACATACTGCCCGGACTAGAACGGAGTATTACGATATTTAAGCCCGAGAACTTGCCTGGTATCTATTCTTCCGAGCACACCTTTTGGTTACAGGGTGTTTGGACATTTCGGTTTATGGTCAAAACGGTTTTGTTTGGGAGTACATTGTTAGCGTTCTGGTGGTTGGCCGATTTACGCTTTGAATACCTCAAGACGGTCGTCATGGGATGGACGTTCCTTGAAAAGATGGATGAGTCCGGTCAAGGTTGGGTGAAAACGACATTTCAGTTATTTTCCTTGCTTTTTCCGGTCATTGGTGCCGTTTGTATGGCATTAGCAATCAAAAAATTCAGATTACTCAGTTTATGGAAGGAAACAAAACGGCATCATAAGAGACTGGCAGATCGCCTACAAAAAGCTCAAGAGGAATACGGTCAGAGCAAACAGGATTTGGAGAACTGTAGGAGCTACATTGAATGGTGCGATGGTGAGAACCATGATTTTCTTAAAGAGTTGAAACGTTTTTTTTACTCCTGCTATGTGCATGGTTACGATTATGGGCTTCAAAAGAAGAACGCCAAGCTGGATATTCTGGATAAAGCTAAAGAAATAAGGAGGTTATACCAGCCTGAGCATTTTGACTATGAATTCAAATAAATACTACTGTGAATAAAAGAATACTATTACCTGCTCTTATGCTACCGCTATTGATATTGTATTGGTCTTGTGAAGAGACTTCCAAGAAAGAAGCTGTTATCTTTTTCGACTTGAGCAAGAGTCTTGACACTTCAAGCGTGCACCTTCAAGCCCAAAAACTCAAAGAATTAATAGCCAAACTGAATCAAGATATAAAAGTAACTATCTATCCTGTAAGCGAGTTTCTATTTCCTGAGCCTATTTATACCTATTCCCCATTGCCCACATCAGAATTTTCAACAGATTCAGTTAACATAACTGCCAAAGAATTCCATAACAAACAAGCGGATAGTGTATTTAGATTAATAAAAAAGAAGAGTAAAACTAAAGGGGATTTAAAAAGTGAAGGGTATTTAAGCCAAAGCTGTCTGATCAACACACTTAATGCTTCCCATTCCATCTTGAAAAATAAAACTAGGGATACAATAAGTTTAAATGTTTACATCTTTTCAGACATGATTGAAGACTGCAATGCTAAAAATACGGCCGTTATGAGTATGTGCGACATTGAAAATGCCGATGAGGAAAGACTACTTTTACGAATTGAAAACAATCGGATGCTTGACTTTAATCTTCAAAAAATTATAAAAAATCGAATTTCTGTAATAACAACTTCCAGTGTGCTAGAGAAAATAAAGTGTATTGATGAATCGAAGAGAATCAAGATTTGGAAAGCAATATTTAAACGTGTAGGATACAATGAAAATGTATTTGATAGTATCTATTATGGGATAGAATTACCAGAAAAAATTATTTGGGATAAGCCACATGTCCAATAACCCAGGCAACTATATGACTAAAGGGAATGGATGTAGTCATGAACCGATTCAGTTCTTCAGCTTCCACACATTTTCCCCTCATTTTGTTCATTCGAGAATCCCATTTGGACGGGTTGATTTTTCGGTTCAAACTAATAGATGTTCGCCGCCCATGTACCGTAATTCTTAGGTATAAGCCCGCTTTTCCGTTTTTGTCACGACGTTCGTCTTTGATGTAAAAAAGAGTAGAAAAGGAATTCATTGATTTTTAGGTGTCAATTTATACCAAATAAGGGTAGTAAAAAGAAGTAATGTAATTTTGTAATTACCTAAAAAAGAATAAATTGAAAAGAAATCGACACCACTTTTGTATTTTTGAAATAGGTGTCGATTTGGTGACTTAAAAAGTGTCTTTATTTGACAGTAAATGAAACCAAATAAAATAAAAAATCCTGTAAATCAGATGTTTGCAGGATTTTGGTTTAAAATGAAGTCTAAAAAGTGGAGCCGGAGGGATTAACTACGTTCTTCCCTCCTTACCTATGTTGCAAATAAGAAACCACAAAGCTGGCGCTTTTTGTTTTGTATTTCATTACGTCCCGAGAATAAGGTTCTGGTCCGTTCTGAAATAAAAAACCACGCCATTTGGCGTGGTTTCTTGAGTGTCGTGGAGCCGGAGACGGCCAAGCGAAAAGAAAAGGTCCTTTGGACCTTTTTAGCGAAGGAGCGAGTTGGCGCGCTGGCCTTCGAATCCTATAGGCGTAACGAAAAAAAGCTACCAAAGGGTAGCTTTTTAGAGTGGAGCCGGAGGGATTCGAACCCTCGTCCAAACAAGCAATTGCCATGCTTTCTACATGCTTAGTTTTAGTTCCGTTTTCGACGTACGACCGACCTAAAACCGCCTATCGTACGCTTAGCTTCTTTAATTTGAGATCGTTAGCGAAGCCCTAACCATCCTGTGTTGACTTTTATGGTGCCCCGTATCCCGATAGCTATCGGGAGGTCGCCGTCAACAAGGGCTACCCTGGGACATTCAGCTTTCCCGCCTCGCGGGACTAGGCTTGGACTTACTATAATTCAGTCAATTAAGCAGCTAAAGCGTAGTTAGACTCGCCATTTAAAAGGTTGAGACATTGTATTAACGAGCATCATTCCCATAGCTCGGCATGCTTACATCGCCATTGGTCTTGCAGTCAAAACCAGTCGGCCCCGTAATGAAACAGCAAATCTATGATTTGCGTAGTCGAATTACGTCCCGAATTTAGTTCGGGACCTTATCAACGTTTAGTAACAGTAAATCTACGATTCGCGTAATCGAATTATGCCCTGACCGTAGTCGAAGGGCTGTTATTCAACTCATTGTATTGTCAAAGAACGGTTTCTTGGCGTTTGCTCCTTCACTAAGGTTTCGGAGCACCGGGCTTTTCGCGATATCTTTTTTCTGTTTCTCGACTGTGCTCGAAATGACATAAAAAAGGATGTTGCTTCAATCCCTAACGCGGTACACCTACGCTAAACCTTTGGTGTACTTTTGGGGCACAAACTTAGTCAATTCTAAGTCAACTTTGGTTGTGTCAACCTTTAACGGAAAAGTTTGCGTACCCCTAAGGTTCCCCGTATTTTAGTCCAAGAAGTATACCAAACCTAGAATATGCAATTCGGAATCATCCAGGAGCGCAAAACCCCACCAGATCATAGGGTGGTCCTTTCTCCAACACGCTGCCAATCTGTCTTAGGGCGTTTCCCTGAAGCAAGAATTATTGTAGAACCTTCTCCCATCCGTGTGTTTGAGGACACGGAATACCAGGAACTGGGTATCGAAGTCGCCTCGAAAATGGAAACCTGTGATGTACTGCTCGGTGTAAAGGAAGTGCCTATACATGCCCTGATCCCTAACAAAAAGTACTTTTTCTTCTCACATACCATTAAGAAGCAACCATACAACCGGGAGCTATTGCGGGCTATCCTTGAAAAGCATATCGAATTTTATGATCACGAAGTAATTACGAATCCAAAAGGACAGCGCTTGGTAGCTTTTGGACGTTATGCAGGTATTGTAGGGGCCTATAACGGCATCCGCGCCTATGGACTAAAATCCAATCAATTTGAATTGCCCAAGGCAGAAAACGTAAAGGATCAAGCGGCCTTGATAACAGCGTTGAAGACAGTACGCCTGCCTAACATAAAAATTTTACTCACCGGTAGGGGAAGGGTAGGCAATGGTGCCCGTGAAATGCTAGATGCTATGGGACTTAAAAAAGTAGAGGTAAGTGACTATCTCAACCGCAGTTTTAACCAGGCGGTCTATTGCCAAATTGATGTCTTGGATTACAACAAACGCCAAGACGGAACACCAGGGAATCAATCGGAATTCTTTGCCCATCCCGAAGCCTACCGCTCCGATTTTTTTCGCTTTGCCCGGGTAACTGATCTTTATATGGCCGGACATTTTTATGGCGATGGAGCACCGTATTTATACACCCGGGAGGAGGTAAAACATCCGGATTTTAAGATCAAGGTAGTGGCGGATATTAGTTGCGATATTGATGGTCCGGTGGCTACTACCATTCGCGCTTCTACCATTGCATCACCACTCTATGGTTACCACCCCGAGACCGAAAAAGAGGTGGATTTTCTGCATCCCGAGGCGGTTGCTGTGATGGCGGTAGATAACTTACCAGCGGAATTGCCGAGGGACGCCAGTGACGGTTTTGGAGAGGCGTTTGCCAAATCGGTAATCCCCGCTTTTTTCAATGGGGATAAGGATGGGATCCTGGAACGGGCAAGAATGACGAAAAATGGAAAATTAACCCCGCGATATTCCTATCTGCAGGATTATGTCGACTGAAAATTGTGTTCAACGAAATTCTCTCGGTTACCTCTGGAATAGATTTGACTTTTTTGTATATTGAAAACTTTCAATCGCGAGAACGTTGCACTTTAACTGGATACTACCTGACCAACTCGACCAAAACCTTAAGAAGCGTTGTATTGAACTGGAATACGCGCTCCGTCCAAAACTCACCCGATTTTTATTGGATCGTTTTGAAACCGATTGTTGTGGCGATTTTAGCTGCTTTTATTTTGATGTTGAGGTAGCTACCGGTATTGTACGTATTTCCCGAAAAACCCCATGGGAATTCCGCCGCACTGCCATAAAGGATTTTGACCTGCAGTTCAATACGAACAACACAAATCGAGTGGCTTAATTCTCAAAATAAGCTCCAATCTGTAATTTAGACATGACGATTTGAGCATTATGAATTCCGATTAAAGGAAAAGAATAAAACCTAACCTGTATTGAAGTAAAGCGTTGCCATGAACCCCGCCGAAACCTACATTTTAGAACAAGAAGAACCGTTTCGAAGTATGTTGCTTCATATCAGATCTGTTATAGAAAGCACTATTCCAGGCGTTACAATGAAATACAAATGGCGGATCCCTTGTTTTTATTCCGGAAAACATCCTATCTGCTATTTAAATGCTTCTCCTAAAGGTAAATACGTTGATATTGCTTTTTGGAATTCAGCCCATCTCACCAAACATGTAGCACTGATGTATTCCGAAAAGCGTAAAGTGGTCAAATCGTTTCGCTATACAACTTTGGAGGACATCAATGACGCCATACTAATGGAAGTGCTCGAAGAAGTACATCGTTTAAAGCATAAAGGTTTTTACAAGCGGGATTAGGCGGTAGTTACTTTACCCTTCTTGAGTGAGGGCTTTAGTTTAAAGTCGTCCACCCAAAGACTGAGCCCTCCTAAAAGGAGCCATAATACATCAATTACAAATAGTTCGATGAATCCTTGCATGTATGCTTGCTAAAACCATAAAGGTGATCTACACGAGGTAAATGGAATAGGAGCCTGTATTGACCACCGTAGCGCTATCTAACCAAAGCGCAAATAGCCCACGCAGAAGCGTGGCAATCCCATAGGCGCCAAAAATTGCAGCAATACGTTTTGCGGTCCGTTGCCAAATTGAACGGGTCAGGTATTTTTTATTGGCGGACATTTTTTAAAGGAAAAGGATTTCGGCCAAAAGAAAACCTATGGAAACTATTGCTATGGAGGTTCGATGTATCAACTGAAGCCGAGTAAGTAATACGACCAAACGCCCAATGGTCATTACCAAAGCGCTGTTCAATACTGCAAGAGTAATGCCCTTAGTAGCTACTTCATTTTTTTTGGCCCAACCCTCAAAACTGAAAATTGTAGTGTTTCTGATTTTTTGAACTACGCCTATATAAATAGAACCCTGAACAACACAATTTGCGGCTTGTAAAAGCCACCGGAAAAATCTATGGTAAGCATAGGGTGGCACAATGCCATATAAATTCATAGTCTTTTCCTTTATAGGTGCCCGGAACTTCTTCTTTTTTTGTTGCTTCAACAATATATTTGGTGGTCCAGGGTAAGGAAAAAACAACTTCACCATTTTCATCTGTGTACAGGGTTTTTGACCAGTGATCAGCTACAAAGACCTTGAACTCATGTTCTTTCAAAGGTTGGCCTTTGAAGAGGACTTGAAGCTTTATCCGGTTATCTTCATTAGCAAGTTGCTTTACAACAAGCCCCTCAGGATTTAAGGTCGCTGTGCCGGTACTGCCTTGTTCAACACTAACTTTGGAGGTAGCATGGTAATGGGTCTTGAAGATCCCAAAATCGTATTGGGTATAATCAATGACTTCAATTTCATTATTGTTCAGGACCACGGTATATACGCCCTCTTGTTCAGGCGTAAAGTAAGCCGTATAATGGTCCGTGCCTGCCATAGGCTTTAAGCGCATTTTTGTGCCATCAGGAGCAATGACCCAAAGTTTAAAATTGGCTACTTTTTTATAGGCATCTCCGGATGTTTTTTCCAAAATACCGTAGGTATACTCCCCAAAATATACCTTTACCTCGTGCTTCACTTCAAGTGAGCCGGTAGTTGATGTTTCCAGCCACATGTAATGGGCAAAACCGGGAATTGCTATAAACAGGGCGATTATAAGCGTTATTACTGTTCTCTTCATACTACTATTTTTAAAGGCGTACCCTAGGCAATACAATGCCATGGGTACGCCTAATTCAACTAACTCAAACTACTTAACGTGATCATTCATTTTTCTAAAACGTGTAGGTAATGCCCAACCGTCCGTTAATACCCGGTTCACTTTGCCAATAAAGAAAATCGGCAAAATCAGAACCTGAGTACAAGAATTCGTTCAAAATATTGTTAACATTTAGCTGCACTCTTATGTTATTGTTTCTCCATGATAAAGCGCCATCCAGTCTGAAATAATCGGGCAATTGCGACTCGTTATCTGCACCCCAGTTCCAAGTAGAGCGGTCAATTTGGTATTGATACCCCAAAGAGGCACCGAAACCTTTTAGTGTGGTTTTTTCGTTAAACACATAATTGAACCAACCATTGGTCATATGTCTGGCGTGACCGGCAATACGGTCCCCCACATTATCCGGGTTGCTATCTTCGGTGATCTCAACATTGGTATTCGCATAATTCAGAACTACATTGAGTTCCGGTGTTATTTGACCTTGTAGATCAAATTCGATTCCTTTGGATTGAACTTCCCCCAATAGAATAGAGAAGTTTCCGTTTGGGAATCTTGGGTCCGCAACAACGATGTTCTCTTTAGTGATCAAGTAGACGCCTAAAGAAGTTCTTAATTTACCCTCTAGGAACGATTTTTTTAAACCACCTTCAATATCACTGGCTTCTTCCGGATCGGTAATGGCAAATGCATCTACCCCATTATCCGAGCCAAGTGCAGATTGGGGAATAAAAGACTGGTCATATAAGCCGTAAGCGGTCAAACTAGGCAAAATGTCTACGCTAAGTCCTATTCTGGGTGTAAACTTGTCATCCTCTTGATTTAGCTCAAAAGTGGTAATGTTCGTATATCTGGCAGCCAGCGTCAAACGGGCTTTTCCTTCAAAAAATCCAATTTCATCCTGAACATAGGCCGAACGGTTTCTAAAACCGTAATTGAAATTACCGGGCCGGTCCCTTAAGGCAATGGAACGGTCAAAATTTGCAGGTGTACCATTGCCATAAACCGGATTAAAAATGTTAAAAGGAGCCGTAGTGTCTACCGGGGCAAATTGGCTAAAATCTGCCCAATATTCTTTTTCGGTAAAGTCAAAAGCACCTAGCACTTTGTGTTGTACTCCCGCTGTATTGAACGCTACATTCGTATATGCCTGTACATATTTACCCACGGACAAGGCATCCCATATATTGGTGTATCGAAATACATCGCCATTTTCATTAACGGGTCCCAGGGGACCATCAGTGCCGTCGGGGTCAAAAACCCATGCCGAACTACCTACCTGATCATAGCGCAGATACGAGAACTTCCCCGTAATGCTCCAGTTATCAGAAAACGCATGATTAAAAGTGCCGAAAAAAGTCATTTCTTCAATGTCGGATTCAGGGTAGTTCGTATCAACAAATCGAAAATCACGATCAAGGCTACCAAACCCTCTGGATGCGGGTGCAAACACGTAGGCCGAACCAATAAATACTTCGGCTTGATTTAAATTTAATTCCGCATTTACTGAAGTTCTTTCGCTAAAATTGTAGGTGACCGTTGGGTTTATGGAGTATCGGATAGATTGTTCATTGCCCCTATGGGTATCCCCGGTCTGATAGGCCGCGTTAAAACGACCTAGAAGTTTACCGTTTTCTGATAGTTTTCCACTCACATCCACAGCGCCACGGTAAAAATCAAAACTACCACCGATGGCATTTACACTTGTTATAAAGCTTTCCGTTGGTTTTTTTGTCACTACATTGTAAAACCCACCCGGTTCTCCTGCCGAAATAGTAAATCCTGCGGGTCCTTTTATAAATTCTATCCGTTCTACGTTGTTAAAATCTTCTGCCAATGGCCCCCAGGAATCATCAAAGTTGAAACCATTTCTAAAAGCAGGTATTCTAAAACCACGCATATGTACCCTGGCAAAGTGACCCCAATGTTCTAACATGGTAACCCCACTTACATTTCGTATGGTACCTTCCATTATAGAGGTGACTTGTTGATCTTGTAACAAGGCATTACTAATCACCTGAATATTCTGAGGCAGTTTAACCAATTCGGTTTTTAATCTGAGGCTTTCGGAAGGTTCCCTAACGGTAAATAGGTTTCGTCTGCCTTCCACGACCACCTCGTCCAGATTTTCTTCTTTTCTTGATAGGGTAATATCTAAAACGGTGGGTTGTCCTGAAATAACTACAACCTTTTGTTCCCTAATGGAATAACCCAGTGAGGAAAATTTTAAAATATAGTTTCCTGCCTCCAGGTTAGTAATAGTGTAATTCCCTTTGGTATCCGTAGTGGTTCCCAATACTGTACCGAGTATACTGATGTTTACATTGGGTACTGGGTTATTGCCTTTTTCGACCACCTTCCCGGAAATGCTTCCCGTCTGTGCGGTCGCAAAGCCAATACCAAAAACTATAAAAAAATTCAATAAAATAGTGTTTCTCATTTTGCTTATTTAAATTTGGTCTAAATAAATTTCTGCAAATTTACTTACGACCTCTTAGGGGAAAATGACGTGTTTCCGTAAAAATGAGACGCAAAAAATGGGAATGGAATGACAACAGCGTACTTGAAAGAAAATGGGGAATGGCTAGATGAAAAAGATAAATCGGAGTACCGATCATCCCATGGTAGGGTTAGGGAAGTTTATTTTGATCTGCGCAGTGAATATGGCCGGGGAAAAGTGTTAAAATATGCGGATACCTGTGTTATGCTTACCATTAGCAACTTTATGCCAAAAGTTAACATTAACTATGAGCGGGAGCTGGGCCGTGCTTTTTTACAAATGTCGTTTTTGGTGGAAGGCGAGAAGGTGATCGCGCCGAAGAAAAAGCCTGATCTAGTTTTGGAGGGTGGCTATGGAATGCTCTTTTTCAAAGATTCGTATCAGGGTAAAAGTACCATTTACAGGGATCGTTTGTATAGGGAAGTAAGTATACGGGTCACCAAGGCATTTTTAGAGGAGAACAATCTCATGGATTTGGTAAAAATTTATGGATTATCAAAGGATTTTCAAATTTTACCGCTAACGGAAGATATCATGTCAGTTCTTGAAAGTCTGGAAGTGCAAAATCCTACAGGGGAATTAAAATCAATATACTACAGAGCAAAGATTCTGGAATTGTTGATTCTTCAACTAAACAGCCTTAATGACGGGCAAATGCCCAGGATAAGATCTTTACGGGACAATAAGCTTTCCGCTCTTTATAATTTGCGTAAACACGTGAAAAACAATTTGCATAAGAATTTTACCTTACTCGATTTGTCCATGCATTTTGGTATGCAACAACAAAGCCTGAACGAACGGTTCATTGCGGTATTTGGGGTCTCCGTTCACGAATTTATTGTGGCTGAAAAGATGTGTGCATCAAAAAAGCTTTTAAAGGATACTGAAATGTTGGTCTATGAAATCGCGGAACAGGTGGGATATCGCAATGGAACCCATTTTACTGCGGCGTTTAAGCGCTACTATGGAAAAACCCCTCGTGAGTATCGTAAATCAATCCAATGAATTCATGGTTTGCCGTAGTTCGGTGAGGGTACTCAACAATTTATCCAACAAACTCAAATCCAGCATATTGGCACCATCACTTTTGGCATTGGCAGGATCAAAATGCGTTTCTAGGAAAATGCCGTCTACTCCTGCAGCTATTCCGGCTCGGGCCATAGTTCCAATCAGTGCAGGGCGCCCCCCAGTGACCCCGGAAGCCTGATTAGGTTGTTGTAAAGAGTGGGTTACATCCAACACTACAGGGGCGTACTGCTGCATGGTTGGGATTCCCCTGAAATCCACCACCATATCCTGGTAGCCGAACATGGTACCCCGCTCGGTGAGCATTACCTGTTCGTTTTGAGCATCCGTGACTTTTTTTACCGCATGCTGCATGCTTTCCGGGCTCATGAATTGCCCTTTTTTCAGATTTACCACTTTTCCGGTTTCCGCTGCCGCCACAACAAGATCCGTCTGGCGGACCAGGAAAGCAGGGATTTGAAGTACATCTACGTATTCTGCGGCCATGGCTGCATCCTCAGGCACATGGATGTCGGTCACAGTGGGAACGGCAAAGGTTTCTGATACTTTCTTTAGGATGTGAAGCGCTTTTTCATCGCCGATGCCAGTAAAAGAATCGATGCGACTCCGATTCGCCTTTTTAAAACTACCTTTAAATACGTAAGGGATTTTTAATCGCTCCGTAATGCCAACTACTTTCTCTGCTATTCTCAGGGCCATATCCTCCCCTTCAATAGCACAGGGCCCGGCAAGAAGGAAAAAATTACCACTTGTTGTATGTTTTAACTGAGGAATACGACCTAATTCCATAGAATTCCATTTTAGGCAAAAATACTATTTTGGAATTCGAAGAGTTATATTTTATCCCAAATGCACCTACTATGCGAAGCTTCTTACTGCTTATGCTGTTTAGTACGCTCTGTTTTACCCATGCCCAATTTGGTAAAAATTGCGAGCTCAGGCAACTAAAGATAAATGCCTTCAGTCCCGGAATTGAATATGAAATGGGCCTAGGCATTAACTCCACTTTGGATATTCGTATTGCCTTACAACCTTCTCTGGATCCGTTTACGGCAACTCCTTTGGAAAATTACGAGTTATTTCCAGCTATTACGGTACAAAACCGATATTACTACAATTTTGGAAGCCGTGCGCGTACCCGGCGTTCCATTTACGGTAATTCGGCGAATTATGTGGCACCTTCGGTTGCTGTGGTGGAGCCGGGGAGCCGCCTTGTGGAAGGGCAGGTAGCTGAAGGGGTATTTGCCACTGCAGGACTGGTTACCGGGCTGCAGCGTAGCTACGATTCTGGTCTTAGTTTTTCTATCGATGTTGGCGGAGCCTATTACCTCGGACCTTTTGAAGGCGGCGTTTATCCGGTTTTTAATATAAGCTTGGGATGGATCATCAGTGAGAAACGATGGTGTGTGGGAAGGTAAGTCCAGATGCTAAACTTATCGTAAACATGCGTGTAAACACTACCAAAGACATTAGATTTAAAGGATCCAAACCATCTGGCCATGAGATACCGAATGCTCCTATTATGTTGTTTTCTTCTTGGTTTATCCTTCCAACTTAATGCGCAACCTTTACAAGAACGAGGACTTGGGATCATCAATTTGGAACGGCACCAATTCACTATAAATCTGCTGGGTCCTGGATTTCGCTATGAATTTGGACTTTTTCGGAATGTAAGCGTATCTACTAGTTTTACTCCTGGTTTGGCCACCTACCAGGAGGGATATACCTTTGGTTTTGCATGGCATACCCGTATCCGGTACTATCATAATTTTGAGAATCGGTTGGATATCAATAAAAACATTGTTGGAAATTCTGCCGACTATCTGGCTCCGGCACAAAGTATCTTTTGGGGCCCACTTCAGGTAACCCAAGACCTTCGGGAGGATACGGATTTTGCATTGGCCTTCTACGGCGGGGTGTACGGAATACAACGGACATACAGGAAGGGCTTTAATTTTAATGCGGAATTTGGGTTTGGCTATTATCGGGGAGATGGCGTCCTAAACGGTTATGGTCCATTGGTTAACTTTACCTTTGGATGGGTGGCCACCCGCCGGAAATCCAGGTCAACAGATTACCGGATCGATTGAGTTTGGCGCAATATTTGTGTATCCCTATCGAACTTCACCAAAATAAACAATCATGAAACACTTACTAGTAGGGTTACTACTTATTTTCGTAACGTTTACCGGCAGGGGACAATCCAATGATCCGCGTGTGGAAAATCAATTTTTGATCAACGCCCTTTGGCCGGGGGTTGCTTATGAATTTGGCATTGCGCAACATCTTTCAGTACGGCTAGACGCTGCCACCTCTTTAGGGGTGATCTCCTTTGACGGAGGGGGTTTTGACCTGTATCCAAGATTTGATGCCCAGGTCCGGAACTATTACAATTTTAAAAGAAGGGAAACCAAGGGAAAAAAGGTAACTGGTAATTCCGGGAATTTCTATGGAGTTAACCTATATTATACTTCTGATGTTTCTCTGTTGGGGAGTGATTTTGAACCGGATATTGGAAATATCATAGCTTTTGGGCCAGCCTCTTTTGAAACATTTTATATTGGAGCCACCTATGGTCTACAGCGGACATACGCTTCCGGATTCAACTGGGGCCTTCAATTAGGCATCGGGGTGATCTCTGTGGACTTTTCGGATACTAGCGGGGGAGTAACGGTAACACGAGAATCTTCTGTGTATCCTAACTTTAGGGTAACCATAGGTTGGGTTGTGGGAAGAAAACGTTGACCCCAAGCGCGAAGATTACAACATAATTTTTTTCAAGGCGTCCATATAGCCTCGGCTTACACGAACCACTTCTCCGTTGAGGAGGGTAACATCATAACTCTTCCCGTACTTGTTGAGTTCTTTTACCTTATCCAGATTAATTATGGAAGAGCGATGTATCCTAAGGAATTTTTTCGGATCCAGGCGTTCCTCCAGATCCGATATCCCGAAATTGCTTAGGAAGACCTGACTATCTATGTGCAATTTGGAATAATCCCCAAAAGCTTCTACCCATTGTATATCATCTACAGCAGTAGTTATCAATTTTCGGTTGTGTTGTACCAATACTCTTGAAGGATAAGTGGTTTTTTCCAGCAACAGGCTTTCCGTTAAGTCTCCCAGCTTTTGATTATCTCCGTTAAGTCGCGCAACTGCTGACTTAAAACGTTCTTTGGTATAGGGTTTAAGCAAATAATCCACCGCGTGTACCTCAAAGGCTTTTAGTGCATATTCGTCATAGGCCGTAGAAAAAATAATGTCTGGAAGTTCTTCCAGATAGGTGAGCACTTCAAACCCGGTTTTTCCAGGCATCTGAATGTCGAGAAAGATCAGATCGGGTTTAAAACGGTTGATTTCCGTAATAGCATCCACACCATTATTAACTTCGGCCACCAACACCAATTCCGGGTAGTCCTGCAGATATTCCTTGATTAAGGTTCTTCCGGCTTTTTCGTCATCGGCAATAATTACCTTCTTCATAGGGCAAAACGGATCTTAAGCCCTCTAGGGGTATTATCCAATATTTCCAATTGGCTTTGATACATCTTTTGAAGACGCAATTGCGTATTGCTCAATCCAACGCCCTTACCAAACAAACTGGTTTTATCTTTTACACCGGTCCCTGTATCGGCAATCTCAAATTTAAGCTTGTCATCCTCTTTAAATACGGTTAATGAGATCCGACCACCTTTTAGGGAATTGGATATGCCGTGCTTAACCGAATTCTCTACCAAAGGTTGTAATAACATGGGGGGTATCTTTTCGTTCCAAAGGTTTTCCGGAACGTTAATTTCAATATCCAATCGTTCTTCAAACCGCGCCTTTTCCAACTCCAGATATTTATTGACAAAGTCCAATTCATCAGATAAAGGCACAAGTTCCGTTTTGGAAGCCCGCAATTGATATCGAAAGAGGTCGGCCAGCGTAGCGATTAACTGCCGTGTATTTTCTTGGTTGGGCGGCACAGAAGCATTGATGGTGTTGAAGACATTGTACAAAAAATGGGGATTCAGCTGTGCTTTTATTGCAGCCAGTTCACTTTTTAGGGCAGCTTGCCGCAATTCACCTTCCATTCTGAGTTTTTGCTGGGCCACTTTATAATGTTCATAGCTGTGAAAGATCCCAAACTGTATCATATAGAACATTGCAGGAATATAGAGGTCCCATACAGTCCCGGATCCTGTCATATGGCCCCAACCTAAGGCTTCAGAAATCCCATAATATACCCGTTTTGTAAGCACAATAAACATAGGAAGAAAAAGAAGGTGTAACAAAAGCCTTCCCACCAACCTCTGGTTTTTTAGTCGTACAAAAATGATCCACCAAATAGGAATGGTGAAAACGAAAAGGACGGCGTAGTGCAATCCTCCTTCATCGATAAATGCCTTTAATCCAAATAAAGGGGTGTTAACTTCTACAAAATCCGACTGACCAAACCATACCGCTACACGATAGGTAAAAGCGGAGATAATATAAAGTGACAAAACACAAAGCAATTCCCGTACGGTAACCCCCCAAACTAACTTTTTATCCATCTCTTTCTTGAATTTGACAGGAAAATAAGGAGTTCTGGGATAACAGTCCTAATAACTTTCGCTGAATTGACCTATAGGTCGTTGAATGTTCCCTGCCCATCCAGCTTGCTATAGGGCAACTCAACGGAAACCGTTTTCGGGGATACCCCTTTTGCTAGAGTTTTGAGCCAATCAAAAACAAACAATTATGAAAACTTTTCTTTTCTTTTTTATGTTGCTTTTCGGAATATCGCTTTCGGCACAGACCATTACGGGAAGGGTACTGGACGAGAATGATGCCCCCGTAGTATTTGCAGCAATAACCTTAAATAGCGAGAAAGATTCAACTTTAGTCAAAGCGACCATAACTGCCGATTTTGGCATTTTTGAATTAACAGGGATTTTAGCCGGGAAGTATATCCTAAAGATCTCCAATCTGGGCTATGCCGATTTCTCTAAAAAGATCAACTTTGACGGAACGGATCTGGATCTGGGGGTTTTTGTGCTAAATTCTCAAACGCAGAACCTGGAAGAGGTAGTCGTTATCTCTGAGAAACCCATGGTTCAAGTACTAGCGGATAAGACCGTATTTAATGTAGAAAACACCATTAATGCCACGGGAACCAGTGCTTATGAATTATTGCGGAAAGCACCCGGAGTAATAATCGATAACAGCGGCGGAATTATAGTAGAAGGGAAAACGGGGGTGCAGATCTTTATCGATGGAAAGCTATCCGTATTACAAGGAGAGGATCTCTTTAACTACCTGGAGAGTTTACAGGCTACTGATATAGAAGCTGTGGAGATCATTACGCAACCCTCATCAAAGTATGACGCTGCCGGGAATGCCGGCATAATTAATATTAAACTCAAGAAGGACAAGAGTCTAGGAACTAATGGCACCTTTACTTCAGGACTTACGGTAGGAGATTTTGGACGTAGCAATTCCAGTCTCAATTTTAATAATAGAGAGCGGAAGGGGAATTTCTATGGTACTTACAGCAATCGCTTTGGAAAAAGTACAGGATTTTTGAATCTTCTTCGCAATCAATTTGGGACACGGTTTGAGCAGCGTACCAACAGTATATATGACCGAAACTCCAACAACCTTAAACTCGGATATGATTATTACATTAATTCCAAACATACCCTTAGCGCCATTTTTAATGGGAATTTCAATAATAGTTTTGGCACCAACACCACCAGAACCCCTATTCGCGAAGAGAACACTATTCAGAATGATAGTGTGCTTCTGGCATTGAACCAGACCCAAAATACCTCGTATAATATCAATGGAAACCTCAACTATCGCTATGCAGATACCTTAGGGTACAGCATAAATGTAGATTTGGATCTTGGCCGTTATAACAGTGAACGGGATGCCTTTCAACCCAATACCTATGTTGCTGGCGACGAATCCCTGGTGTTGAGTGAAAACATCAACTTCCAGGATACCCCAATAGACATTAGTATTGCCACTATAAAGACGGATTATGAGCAACCTCTGGGAAAGGGCGTTCTGGGAATAGGATTCAAGTTTTCCTATATCAATACCGATAATACCTTTGATTTTTTTAACCAGGTCAACGGGCAAAATATCCTGGATCCTACGCAAAGTAACACCTTTGCATACCAGGAAAACATTCATGCAGCCTACGTAAACTACAACCGAAAATGGGGTAAATGGAATTTACAATTTGGGCTGCGTATGGAAAACACCGATTCTGACGGCCGTCTCATTAGCTTGCAACAAACAGAAAATGAACGCGTACAACGGAATTATACAGACTTCTTTCCTTCCGGGGGCCTTACGTATCAGATGAACCGAAAAAACCAATTGGCGCTAACCTATAGCCGCAGAATTCAACGGCCCAATTATCAATCGCTCAATCCGTTTCGATACCAGTTAAATGAGCTTTCTTTTCAGCTGGGGAACCCCTTTTTACAGCCCCAGTATACTAATAACATTAAGCTCTCCCATACCTATAACTATCGGTTAACCACCTCGATAAGTTACAGTTATATTAGCGATTTTTTTGCCCAGGTAACCCAAGCGGATGGGGAAAGTGTCAATTTTTTGACCACGTTAAACGTGGCAGATCAGCAGGTGCTAAATCTGGGAATATCCTATCCTAAAAAGATCTATGAGTGGTGGAATATCTATTTTAGCGTAAATGCCTTTATAAGCGATTTTAAAGCGACCAGTCCGGAGTTTCTAGCGGTCCGCCAGGAAACTCTAAGCTTGTACGCCCAGAACACCTTTAGCCTTTCCAAAAAACTTAAAATGGAAGTGTCCGGATGGTATAGTTCTCCTTCCATTTGGGGCGGTACCTACCAAATTGATGCTATAGGAGCTTTAAATGTAGCCTTCCAGCAGAAATTTTATAAAGGCAGATTTACCGGTAGACTTTCCTTTAACGATATCCTTTTTACTTCACCATGGAGTGGAATAACCGAATTTGGCGATGTGTTCATAAATGGTGGCGGCGGAAGGGATTCCAGAAATGTGGCCTTTTCACTTACGTATGATTTTGGCCGGAAAGAAATTAAAAAAGCACGCAATAGAAAGACCGGACTTGCAGATGAAAACGAAAGGATTGGCAGCTAAACCCTAAGTCCTACCTTTCCAATAAAAATTGAAGTTGTAAATTTCTCAATGCAACGAAGATGAATAATAGTATTTCTAAGGCAACCGTACTCTTTCTACTTGCCCTGATCACTACTCAGGGAGCTGGACAAAATCTAAAACTCGTAAATGGTTTCTGGTTCGATGGGAAACAATTTGAGCAGAAGGACACTGTGTACGTAAACGAGGGTTTTTTTTCAAATGAGGTGCCGCCAATACTAGATGCTACACTAGATCTTTCAGGAAAATACCTGATACCCCCCTTTGTGGAGGCACATACCCATAACTTAAGTAGCAGCTATGGACTTGACGCTATCTTGCAGGCGTATTATAAGGAAGGTACATTTTATGTGCAGGTATTGGGATGTTCACATGAGGCCCGCATGGACGTTTTGGAACTACTCGCAAGCTCCGGATCGTTTTTAGAATCTTCGTTTTCCAACGGGGGTATTACCTCCAGTCTTGGGCATCCTTTTATGATCTACGAACCCCTGGCAATGGGGATCTATGATCCTCAAACCAGAAAGAACCGATACCAGGAGATCATAAACAGCCGTTTAGCACAAAACGATGCCTACTGGTTTTTCGACACTGTATTAGATGTGGAACAATACTGGGATACGCTTATGAAAACCCGGCCGGATGTTATAAAAATAATGCTGATAGATGCCGAAAACTATCAGCAGCAGCAAAAAGAGGCTACCTACATTGGGAGAAAGGGCGTCTCTCCCAAAGTTGCACAACACGTAGTAAAAAAGGCACATGCGGCTGGACTCCGCGTCTTTGCGCATATAGAAACCGCGAATGATTTTAGGTTGGGATTGGATATTGGTGTTGATGTTTTTGCACACATGCCCGGGTACGGTTATGGAGGAACCGGCGACTTGGGTAAATATCAGCTAACACCTGAGGATTTTAAACGGGCGGCTGATCAAGGAATTGCCATTATTCCCACAGCCTATTTGGCATTGCGCAGGTTACCTCGCGGGAATGCTGCTGCAAAAGAAAAAGCCTTATCTGCTATCCTGGAGTTCCAAAGATCATTTTTTGAAGCAGCAATACAGTTTGAAATTCCAATGGCGTTGGGCGCTGACGATTTTGGGGAAACATTGATGAAGGAAGTAGATTACTTACAGGACAATAAGCTTATTACTAATTTGGATTTGCTGAATATGATGACTGAAAATGGCGCGAAGATCTGCTATCCCACCCGTAAGATAGGACGGTTGAAAAAGGGTTATGAAGCTAGCTTTTTAGCACTTGAACACGATCCGTTAAAAGATTTTAGAGCAATCAAGAATATTGTGCTACGGATAAAGCAAGGTAGAATTTTAGAATAGTTTGGGCACCAGGATACTCCGGAGTTTTACCTTTTTTGATGGCGTAGGAGCAAAAACACTTTTTTTATGCACTAAAATCATGTTAGTAAAGCATTAGCAGCATTGCCCTTTTAGATCATGAGAAGATGATCCTGGTAGATAAAATTCATGCATTACTGTCAGGTGTCCAGTGATAATGAACATAAGCTTTTTCAGTAAACCCAGACTGAAGAATGCCTTTGGTGGGATATAAAAAATGAGAGTTGCTATTGGAATTACTTATGCTAACCCTTTTTCCAGAAGATTGTCATCAAAATTGCGTTAGATCACTGGATTTTTAAAGAATTTAACAATCCCGGGGTTTCCCGCTAATAGCTATTCTCTATCGCAATAGCGAACAATTCACCATCGCAAAAGATGACTGGTTTTCTTGGCGAAAAGATTTTCTATGAAGTTTCCAGAAATCGATTTATTCATACTCCGGAATTAAGTTGTACTTGACAACTTGTCCTAAAGTATCCAATATTTCGATTTTTGGGTGGTTATCTTTATCAACATAGATTTTAATCATATCCTTACCGTACTTGTTTTTGATGTATAAACCTGAGTTGTCAAACCAGCCATCTCCTTTATTTCCCCTAACGCTTCCTAAATATATCCGCTGTTTGGCCACTTTATACTGTCTTGCCAATTCCAGGTCCATGGAATCGAGAACTTCTTTTGCCAGCCTTGGGGTATTTTCGTCACCAAAAACATCCGGATATTTTAGTTTGTAAAAATCATATTCTTCGCTAACATCAGACCGGTCCGGTCTGGACATTATACGCAAGCCATCTTCGTAATAGCTGGTACTGCTATCCTTTTGTTCATTGTGCTGTAAGGCTATCGTCTGGTCTTGTCGATAGCCGTCAAACATTAGTCCTATCCCGGATTTTTGTCCTCCCACAATTTTTTTACCATCAAATACCAGACCGCCGGTTTCATAGCCTTCTTCATTGTAGAAGAACATACCTGATATTGTTCCGGTACCCTGCCGCTTATCTCCATCAAGTCCCCTCCCAAGTTTTTTTGAATTAAAAAATGCTAGCTTTAAGGTACCATCGGGTTCAACAAGATTTATTCTTTGCACCTCAATCTCTTCAAATTTTTGGATTTTACCAGGACCTTTGAAGAGAATTCCTAAAAGCACTAGGTTAAGAAGGACTAAAATTATTCCGAAAACGGTTGAGATCTTCATAGGATTTTCATTTTTAATTATCTAAAAAATTCCAGGATATCGCCCTGGATAAGTTGTTTTTTATACTATTTCAAAGGCAGCAATACACGGTTAACTTCATTTTCAATAGACATCTGGTCATCTAAGTGTAGCACCACCCTTAGGGAAATTGGAGTAGGGTTATTTGTTAACTCAAAATTTTTGAAAGCCAGCCCATAATATCGAAACGGGGCCTGACCTCTGAGTTGTTCTACAGAAGCGCGGTTGGCAATATGGGTATTAAGGGCGTCTATATCAATTTGGTCCAGCTGTATAATTTCCGGATCGTCAAGCAAAGGGTTTAGGTTTAGGAGTCGGGTTGTAAAGAGCGAGGTTATTTCCGAACCCGAAGGGAAGGTGTCAGTCAGATCGGTAATCGTGAACACCTGTATCTCCCTAACCGGGGTTTCTAAAAATATTTCTGGCGGTGGATCACTGCAGTCTGGGGATCTTAAAAAAACCCTTCTTTCTTGAGGTTGATAATTTTCTAAGCCACGAGTTACCGTTGAAAGTACTAGTGTATAGTTCGTAATTGCTATGGGAGCTTGATCGGCTTCTACCGCACGTGCCCGATCCCATTGCTGTACTTCCAAACCAGAGACCGATAGCGGAACTATATCGGGTTCTGTTTCAGGGCAGCAGCTAATTATTAACCCCAAGGAAAATAGGTATCGAAAAGGTATTTTTATGAACATTCTCTTTTTGCGTAGTACCAAATAACAAAAATAATTTTAGGGATGGGACGGTCAGGAATTAGTCATTGAAAAAGGAAGTTTTACACTACCTAGATACGCCTAAAATTCGTGCCTGGTTACAATGTGATACGGCATTTAGTCTCATAACCAATTGTAAGACTGTTTTCTGGCTGCCTTTCGAAGAACAATCAACTTACTAGGAGTTACTTTGAAGAGCAGCAATTTATCAATTCGTGTATTAAACAAATAAAAAGGGGATTGGTGCCCGAAACAGCTGTCTTTTTGTAAACGTTTTTGAACAGCTTTACATCTTTAAGAAGCAGGTTTCTAGCTCAGGTAAATCCTAATCCTGTATAGCGTTGTTGATTATTGTTTTGGTAAAGGAGGCAACGGGAGAAAGGGGCTATCACCTATGTAAACCCGATAGTAGAAATCAAAAAAGGCAATAGTACTTTAGAAAAGTGTAGCATTCGGTCCAATAAGGATAGTAAATACTATTGAAATGATAAGAAAGATATGTTAGCAACTAAGAACTTAAGAAGGAAAAACCTTGTATTGTTCAAGGCGATAATGATATGGACGATAATTACCTCCCTTTTTTCGTGGTTACCCCTTGTAAGAATTGTTGGTAAACCAAAAGCCTACTTTTGGGGGATCTTATGGTTCTCTGGTGAGGGAAGCAATGGGCCTTTTTGGATTTTTATAATTTCATCCGTTTTTGTCATTTTCTTACTTTACAGTGCCTACCGACTGCAAAATAGAAAACCCTTTTATATGGCGCTACTCCTCTGGCAGTTGGTCATCTGTTTCGTCTTGTTGTCAGGGGTAAAAAGTTTTGGAGCGGAAGGAACCTTACAAGGTCAGGGGCTACATTGGGAAATCCCCATGTGGATTGGCTTTTTTCCGGCTTTTATTTTTCTATTGCTCACCCTTATTTGGATCTATTTAGATTATAAAGAACCTCACTTTTTGTTACAAAAATGGTCTAGAACCAATACCTACTATTTAATTAGTTCTCTTTTACTCCTAGGTGTTGCTTTGGCGCTATTCAATGCGGGAACCAATTATAACTGGGTTACCGGAGCCGCTATAATCACAACAATAGTACATTGGTTATTTATGGTGGAATCGTTTAAATCCCTAAACTAGAATACGTATTACTTTGACCTTGGATTTCAAAGGAGTAGTAAATACACCTTATAGACAACTTTGATATGCTTTAAGAGTTTAACGAAAAGTTTAAAAGAGCGATCCAAAATTGTAATCACCTTTTAGTACTCCTAATACCCTATCGCTTCAATATTACTGCTATTGCTTCATCTTCGTGGTCTTGAAGATACGATTTGGCCAATTCTTTTGCTACCCGCGTGTGCCCCGCTCGGTATAGTGCTTTAATGAACAATGCCTGAATAGATGGATGCGAACTGTTCCACATGGGTACGGCTCCAAAGGGGTCCAGAGTAAAAGATTTAGGTTCACTCGTTAAACTCCCTGTAATCGTTTCTTTGGACAATGACGTGCTTTTATGCATGTTTACCTGCCCCAAAGCATCCACCACTGCTATTTCTACAGGGTAGTCAACTGTTCCTTTCTTTACAACATCAAACGAATAGTGCCAACTGTTGTTTTTCTCAACAGTCTTTATACCCTCGATAGTATATTCAATAATCGCGTCTCCTCTCATCCATTCTCGATAAAATTTATCGGATTGCGACCAGTAGCCGGAACATCTTTCCAAGAAATCATCTTCTGTAAGCGGCTTTGAAGCAAAATCATTGAGCAATTCCTTTTGCACCTTTAGAAAGTTGTGATATCCCATTTGACGAGATAAGAGATACATTCCGGTGGCCGCTTTACCATGAAAAATTAGCATGTTAGAGTCAAAGTGTTGTTTATTTTGCTCCTCTTTAGTGATCTTCATCCTTTGATCCACATTCATTAGCGTTGCTGTTAAATATCTTTCCATCATTCCCGATGCTGAATTTGTATTATGCCATACCTCTTCCAAAGCGTCATTCGTTTCTTCCGAAATGTAAAGCTGATCTATCCAGATGCCATGGGCCAGCATTAAACCAGAAAGAAATCTGGATGAAGCGGATTGTACGTGATACCCCCAATAATAATGGCCTAATTCATGAGCTGTTATCCATTTAAGGAATTCTGGTTTCAAATTACCCCTATGGATGTAAAAAAGGTTCTCCGTGGGAAAACCACCCTTCCATCTTTCATGTCCCATTGCAATACCGATATGCTTTTTTGGAAAAAACCCATATTTCGAAGAATACCATTTCACGATCTCGGCAGCAATTTCTGAGATTTTTTGATAGGTGTCTTCTAATGCCGCAGCACAGAAATAGGAAAGTTGAACGCCACCGGCTAAAGTCACAGTCTTTTGAACGAAATCCTTCGCAACATTGAGTCCAAAATGCTCGATGTTTTGGGCTGTGAATTTAGAATTAAAATTGGTGTTAGTTTTTAGTTGATTGTTCAGTAGGCCGGATGTCTGAATTACCACATCAGAGGGATATGAAAGATCTACGGTAAAATCTTTAAAATACTTCCGACTGTTATCTAAATAGATATCGGGATACCAACAAGTCGCCTTGTTATGAGAAGGAAAAATAGAATATCCAAAAGTTGACCGCCAATCTTCGATACGCTTCAAGTCGAGTTCAAATGAAATATGTAGTTTTTCCGTTTCCCTTAAATTGCCCAGTATAATCCAACCTTCTTTTGTGGTGTATTCGATGTCCTGCTCATTTATTTTTACCGTATTTATTTTTAAAAGAGGACTACCTAGGGAGTCTTTACCCGCAGAAAAAACATAGATGCCAATTGTATTGTTGAAAGGGGTATTCAAGCTGAAGTCTAAATTACCTTTGAGGTTGAGCTGGTCATCAATTTGAGCCGCAATACTAAAAGAAGGAATTTGATTTTCATGCTTTCCCACCTTTTTTTGAAATTGACCCTGAAGGCAAGGAAAAATTGTAAAGGCCCAAATAAGTACAAGTATCTTGATCATGCTTTGTGTCATTGTTGGGTGTGCTTTAGTTAGGATTAAAATGTATTCATTTTACTTCTGTAACCGATTTGCTGTTGATTTTGGTGGTTTTAAAAGAGGGATATCATAAATTTTTCTTTTGACTTTGTTAACTATTTTAACGCGCTAAGCCTTTTGTTGCGTAACCCTAATTCGGCATACCCTTTTGAGATACCACCCCGGAAAGGCCTAATTTGGAAGCCATTTGGATACCGACAAACAGGATTTTCCATAAATACGGGTGTGCTCTATTTTTGGTTAATCTAGTAGCTTATTTGAAATACTTTCCTTCCAATCTTGTATGGAACGCTGCGAGGGGTGTTTTAACGACCCCGTAAAATTGCTTAATTCCAAGAAGAACTGCTTAGGAACATCACGGTACAGCATATGTCCGGCACGTTCAAAAAGCAGAAACTTGGCGTTTGGGTGATTTGCTCTAAAAATAGTTGCCTTTTTACTACCCCAGGTAAGATCATGTTTTCCTTCAAAAATCAGGGTGGGGACAGGACAGGAATCAAAAAGACCCCGGAAGTTATAGCTGCGGTAGCTTTTACTCATGATCTTATTAAAATTTTTATCATTGACCCATTCATATAATGCGCTCCTGATCATTTCGTTCCTAGAGGGCTTGTAATACCGCTGTCTTTTCCAATCCCCATTAAGTGCCAGATTGTAGAGAAAGGGTTTCATTTGTAGTTTACCGGTCGCAAATTCTTTGATGATCTCGTTTTTCTTATCTTTTTCAAATGCGGATAAGTATTTCTCCTGTTCGCTTTGGAACCCTTCATCCTCGAAAAGAGGGAGCGCACTGATAAGCACCAATCCCAATACGTTTTCGGGATATTTGAGGGTGTAAAATTGCGCCAAGCCTCCTCCATAAGAGAAGCCACATACCACCCATTTTGAAATACCAAGTTGCTTTCTTAGTTGCTCCAGATCATCAACGGCTTGTTCAAAGGAATACCCCTTCCCTGCTTCAAAATCCGATTGCCCGGTACCTCTTTGGTCATAATAGATAATCGTATGGCGATCCTTAATGCTTGAAAATTCTGGGTGAAAATAATGATGCGTCCCTCCGGGACCACCATTGATCAAGATCATAGGAGTTCCCTTTCCTTCCTGTTCTACATAAAGTCTACAATCGCCAATATTGACTTTCCGAATTACGAGTTCCAAACTGTCACATAGCCTGGGTAGTTCCGGAATCGTGTAATGTATGGAATCTTCCAGATGCACAATTCTGTCTGAGGCAATCTCCCGTTTTGTTGTAGGTGTTTTACAGGAATAGGTGAACAGCAGGAGGCAGGTGATGTAAATGAATCGTTTCATTATAAAATAAATCCATATTTGGTATTTACCGCTCGTATTCGTTTGTCATTTAGCACTTTATCATAGATCCATTGATAATAGGTCCATTCCGATAACAGTTGTCTGGCCATTTTTTCTCCAACAACTTGGGTCATTGCTTGCAATTCAAGATCACAAACGATAAAATGTAGATAGGTACTGTATTCGTTTCTTGCCCCTTGCCCGCCACGCACGGGCACCTCTGGGAAGATTTGCCTAAATTCAGCAATAGCCTTTTCGCGAACTTCCTTTTTCTCCTCTTCCAACCAATGAAATTGCTCATGCAAAAAGGTGGCTAATTGTTTCACATCCTCATTCAAGAAGTTACAATTAAGGGTTAGGGTGGGGTGGCTAAAGGGGATAGTATTTTCATCTATTTCAATCTTGTTGGTAAAGTACCATTGGTTAATTTTACTATCATATGTTGCTAGGATTCGTTTTAATTGCTTGCGGGCTTGCTTTTCTTTCTCACTTCCGTTTTTTAAATGTATCTCAAAATTTTGAGCAGTAAGCGTTAGTGAAATTGCAAGCAATACGGTGGTCAGAAAATAGTGCATATTGTTTGGTTATTTAATGAAAGGTTATTTATCCAAGTCCATCTCTAATGTTTTTATCAGAAATACCCACTTGTCTGTGTATTGCTGTATCAATTGTGCTTTAGATCGTCCGCTAAAATGCCCTGCTTCCATTTCAACGCGTAAAAGGATGGGACGGTTCGCTTTCTGGGCGTTTTGCAGACGCGCTATGTACTTCATGGAATGGCCCGGTAACACATTGTTATCATTTGCAGCAGTTGTAGCCATGACCGCAGGATAGGCGATCCCATTTTTAATGTTGTGATATGGGGAGTAGTTGTATAAATAGGGAAAGTCCTCTGATTTTGTGGATACCCCATATTCATCTGTTGTGGTATTTCCCAAATTAAACAACTGAAATCGTAACATATCCATAACACCGACATCGGGAAGTGCTGCCGCAAATAAGTCAGGTCGTTGATTCACTACCGCTCCTATTAATAGTCCACCGTTAGATTCTCCGGCTATGGCGAGTTTTTCGCTACAGCTATACTTTTCATGAATTAAATACTCGGCCGCTGCAATAAAATCGTCAAATACGTTTTGTTTATTGGCCTTTTTTCCCGCATCGTGCCATGCCTCCCCGTATTCATTCCCCCCTCTAATATTAGCCATGGCGAAAATCCCACCGAAATCTACCCAAGAAAGCCATCGGGTTTGAAAAGAGGGGAATTTAGTAACTCCAAATCCCCCATAACCGTGTAAAAGAAGGGGGCGTTTACCATCCATTTCCAGGTCTTTTTTATGCATGATAAACAAGGGAATTTTAGTGCCGTCTTTTGAATGGTAAAACACCTGCTTGGTTACGATATCATTAGGTTCAAACGGTAAATCAGGACGGTGATAGAGTTCGGTTGTATTGGTGTTTACAGTATAGCGGTAGATAGATTTTGGTCGATTTAAGCTGGAAAATGAGAAGTAGGTTTCGTTGTCCTTTGAAGACCCGCTAAACCCTGATAGGATACCTATTCCGGGTAATGCTATGGTGTGCTTGTAGGTTCCTTTAGTATCAAAAACCTTAACCTTAGATTGCACGTCTTCCAGGTAGTGCACCAGTAAGTGCCTTCCTCTTACATTCGTCCATAGAATAGGGAACTCAGATTCCGGGATAATTTCCTTCCATTTCAAATGATCCTTTGAATTGTTGTCCATATTAATGGATAGAATTTTTCGGTTTTCGGCCTTATCTGATGTTATAAAAAACAACCTGCTGCCTATATTATCGAGATAAGCATATCCCAAACTGAAATCATCAACAACATATTCTTTGATTATAGTATGATTTCCATTTTCCAGGTTTTTAACTATAATACGGCTTGGGGCGTCCTTGTTTTGCGTATCAGAGTAGTATATGATCAGGTGTTTGCCATCATCTGTTACTCGGCAAGTTGCCACCCAATTGGGACTGGTAAAGCCCTTAAATACTAGTTCATCCTCTTCTTGCTGCGTGCCCAATCGATGAAAGTAAAGACGTCTATTGAAAAACCCATTCTTATGGTTGACATCCTGCGGATCAAAAAAGGCACTGTAAAAGAAGCCAGAACCATCCGAAAGCCATCGTACGCTACTATATTTTATCCATCGAATGGTTTCAGGTAGTTCTTTTCCGGTCTCAAGCGCAACAATTTTAAACGTTCTCCAATCTGATCCACCTTCCTGAATGGCATAGGCCAAATACTTTCCATCAGGACTAGGCGCTATTTGTGTGATAGCAGTGGTATTATTTTCGGACCATTCACCAGGGTTTAGGAGAAGTTGAGGTGCGCCATTTACGCCTTTGGTCATGTAAACACGGGACTGTTCAAACGTACCATCATTGTAGAGATAGAAATAATTGTCCCCAGCTTTTACGGGAAGACCATGCGTTTCACTTTTCCATAGGGTCCGGAGTCGAGATTGGATGCTCTTTCTTAAGGCAGGAGCATCTAAATAGTTTTGGGTGAAATTATTTTGCTCCTCCACCCATTTTTTTACTGCTTCGGATGAATCTATTGGAGTTTCTAACCAGCGGTACGGGTCCTTTACCAATACGCCATGGTAATCGTCAATAACACTGTCGAACGCCGCAGTATATGGATAGGTAGAAAAGTTTTGTGCGTTAAGGGTTTGTACAATGAGGAGTAACCCGGTGACTAGAACGTACTTCATGATCTTCACTTACTCAGAACTATACATTTTAATTAATCGCTGCCTTACTCCAGAATATGCTCTTGTGTTTCAGATGTATGCCTTCACAAAGAATTTGCATTGTAGTCATCTAAGATGAACATTGCTAGTTCCATGGTTTTCATCACAACGGGTACTTCATGCTTCCCTATTGCCAGGTATATCGAGTAAAAGGAGAATGCTGAAAAATTACCTATTGCTACCGTATTGTTCACATTCAAAAGTGCGGCCCCAGGTTTCAATCAGGGAGCAACCGTTAACGCCCGAGGAGGTAATTACCAGTACATCATCATTTGTGAATTCAAAAGTAGCAGTGATCCCCTGCAGAACAAGCGCGTTTTCCTCTTCTGTGTAGGGAAGTTGATCAATAATGGTTTCAATGCCATTAACCCGCTCGGTATAGGTGGCTATACCCTCCCGAAATTTCAGCGAAATACAGTTGGTACCATCACAATTAAGATCTTGAACAACGTTGTCCTCCACAGCATTACAATTGGTAAACTCCGTTCGCAATTGAATCCATAAGGGACCTACTAAAATAGACGCTTCCGTATTCTCGTCATCATTGCTACAGGAAGCACCCGCTAGCAGGATAAGGAAGAACAGCGCACAAATTTTAAGCAGTTTGAACTTGTTTTGATTTGATGAGATTTTCATTACAAGATTGTAGTAATAAAAAAGCCTTTCAAGCATTGGCTATGCTATTGTATATCTTCTGTTTTAAAAAACAAAAGATCAAAGCTGTCTACGGGAGTGCAATCCACTTCTGCAGTCAACCGTATGGTAATTTGACCATCACTAAACACACCGTCGTTCCCACTAAACGTACCCGAACAATCAGGATCGTCCGTTGACCAGTTTAAGTTTAAATCAATATCGTTATCAGCTTCTAAAATAAAATTCCCTGCAGCGTCGGGCCTGGATAGATTGGTATTGCAACACGCCATTTGTCCAAAGCTCCCATAGTATTCAAAGCGAAATTCATTTGGAGTACCGGTAGGGAGTATTCTTGCGGAAACAATAGTGGTCCCCTGAGGTGCGGTTGAAGTGCCATCGTAAAGGCCTGTGATTAGAGAGAAATCGACAGTATCATCTGCATTGCCCGAATCGTCATCAGATCCGTCAGAATCGTCTGAACAGGATACCAAAATAAAAAGTAAACTAATAACCGTTCTAAAGAGCATCCGATTGGATAAAAATGGAATAGAATTATTTTTCATAGTACTTCATTTTAATTAGAAAAGGGAGGTAGGACAGCCTAAAAACGCCTTTGTTTAAGGGAATCCTCATGAACGTATTTGTACTAATTTCAAAATTTGATGGCTAATGTGCTTTATCTTTTCGGTGCTAAACCGTCTTAAAATCTTAATTGAGACCTAATTTATCAAAGCATTGATCTGGGTGTTTCTTGAAATTGAAAAGGGAAAACTAGTAAAAATCGAAAATTGGAGGAAGGCTGAAATTTTATAGCTTTATTCCGGAATAGATAGACTTTTAATAATGAATCCATGGTGGGAAGATTCCATTGTTACTGGAATTTTTAGCGTATTGTATGCGCAGTTGTTTATTGTGGGGCTGTTCAATCTGTTAGGTCCTTCGCTACGTAAGAGAATTATTGGGGTAATATGTTTGATATTATCGCTATCATTTGCATACACTTTGTTTTGGCCTACCTTTAATAAAAGCATAGTATTCAATATTGTTTTGGGTAGCTATAAATCCATGTTTATTCCTTCTCTTGTCTTTATCTACCTGATTCCTATAAAAAACAAAGAAACAAGAATAACACAATGGGTACCCCATCTTCTTCTACCTTTCGTAGTTCATTTTGCCTATCTCGTGCTAAAGTTTGCCTTTTTTGATTACTATGCCCAACATCTTGGAAACGTATTGATACTTCTCCATTGGTTTATTCTGATCTCTTATCTGGTTTATTTTTTAATGGGGTGGGTACTGTTAAAGCAGATACAACCACTATTGATCAAAACATTCTATCAACGCTATCGATTTGGGTTTTTAATGGTCATTTTAAGTGGGGTAGTAATCTACAGTCTTGCAGTATATGAATTGACGTTTTCTGCTACATTTTATACTTCTCCTTATAAAAATTGGGTGCATGGCGTTGTTGAAGTCTGCGCGTTTCTACAAATAGCCAGTGTCTTGGTTTTGGCGTCTCTGGAGGCGCTTAGTTCGCTTAAAATACTGCGAAGGAAAAATATTTATAACGAATACGATTCCATTTCAGAGGACGCAAAAATTAGGGACTTTGTAAAAAAGTATTTTGAAATCGAAAAGGTTTTCATTCAGAATGGACTTGATTTAAAACCCCTATTGAAAAAGGAAAATATCACTACCTCCGAGTTTAAATTGTATTTGCGAAAAGAGTACGATCAAACCCCGGTAGAATTTATTAATAAGTTCAGAATAGAGGAGTTTAAATCCATTCTATTTCTCGAAGAGAACAAAAAGTACAGTTTAACAGGCGTAGCACAAAAGGTGGGGTTCAGTTCCAAAGCTACTTTTTACAGACAGTTTAAACTGAACGAAGGGATAACACCAAAACAGTTTTTTGAAAAAAAAATGCCCACTACCCAATTTTCGACTGCTAGTAGGGAACAATGATGCGCTAGTCCTTTCCAATAGAAAGCGTATGATTTGTAGTGGTCAACACTTAAAATACCACTGTCAATTTTCCAGATACGTTTCAAAAATGCCTGAGGCCTAAAGGGTATCAAATTCGGAATTGAGAACTAATATTCCACAATTGGCCAGACTATTTGTACTAGGTTTAGACAAGAATAATGTGCATTTTTTTAGCATTTAACGTAACTCACCAATTGAACGAAAGAAACAGCAAAGGTAAAACTGAAATGAATACATGGAAAAATTAACGCAATGCCTACGTATTTTAATATTTAGTTTACCCTGTCTGTGCTTTACCCAGGAAACGACAGTGGTACCGTTTTTACAGACGGTAGTGGTAGACGGTGCGGATACGGAATGGGGAGAGGCTACCGTTTTTTCTTTTGAGGATAACTCCAGCGACGGTTGGGATGTCCATGGGAGCTTTGCGCCTCAGGATCTGAGCGCTAAAATTAGTATAGCTTGGAATACAGAGGGGCTCTATGTTTTTGTCAAATGGCTTGATGACGTAA
Organism: Bacteroidota bacterium; assembly: GCA_038750505.1. Lineage (GTDB taxonomy): Bacteria > Bacteroidota > Bacteroidia > Flavobacteriales > Flavobacteriaceae > Croceivirga. Next base: position 253,828 of record JBCDHD010000006.1, read on the forward strand.
TCGATCAGCAAAAAATAGAGCAGTCTGCAGCGATCTTAACCACACCTAAAGGACGTCGCCTGGACAAGATGTATTTATTCGATAATTTAAAAATACAGTTAAGCACCCGCGAATTGAGAAGTACTACTTGGTTTACCAATGGGGAAGAGGCGCTGCAATGGCACTCCTTGCGTTTAAAGGAAAGTGGAACATCTTACCCGGCACATTCCCCAATTCCTGGCTATGCGTATCACAGCCAAGGCCAAGAGGCACAGCTCGAGATAAAATATTATTGGAAAACACTGAAAATAGTACCTAGGCAAGGAGCGCTTTTGGAAGTGCTACTAGTAGTTACGGATTCTGACCGACCGAAAGCCACTACGGATCAAAGAATCGCCAATACGGGAAAGTTTGTTTCGCTATCGAAAAAGTTGCTTTTGCAATAATGATAGGGAAAAGGCAGTGCTGTATCGATCATAGCATACTGCAAGTTCAAATTGGGTAGGTTGCATAAAAAATAGAACAAATGATATCGAAAAAAAATCAGTTTGGCCTATTAGTTTTTAGTACTATTCTACTTTGGCTATTTGCTATAGCAATAGTGATCTATTGGGCCAACCAACCCCAACCAAAAGAACTCAATGTAGAACGTGTAAATATTGTTAATGCGGATGGTACCACAGTCATGGCAATAGCCAATAAAGAGCGTATTGCTGCCCCAAAAATGGACAATATAGAGTATCCAGTTGAAATGATAGAACGGCAATTACTTGCGGGAATTGTTTTTTTTAATGAGCACGGAGATGAGATGGGCGGACTGGTGTTTAATAGCAGTGAATTTCCGGATGGGAAAAAATACGGTCTGGGACATCTCTCCTTCGATAGATATAAAGATAATCAAGTACTTAACCTTGAACATAAGGAAAACATTCATGGGCTAGTTAAGTCGGGTTTAACCATATACGACAGAACAGGAAACGGAAGTTTCCGGAAGCATCTGGACTTAATGTATGAGTACCAATATACTGAAGTAAGCGATGCTCGTAGGAAGGAAATCGTTGCCGAAATAAATAGGCTAAAAGAGCGTGGAGAATTGGGAAAAGAAAGGCTTTTTATTGGCAGTGTAAACGAGGTCCCCCAATTCGTGCTAAAAGATAAACTAGGTAATAAAAGAGTACAGTTATACATCGATTCCACAAACATAGCCCGATTGCAATTTTTTAACGAACGGGAAGAGCAAACACATTCGTACCCGGAGCGATGATTTTTTAGAAGCTATGACATTGATAAAATGGGGTTTTTCCCTGCATTAGAGGGAATAGCGCTAACTTTTGGATAGCTTGTTTTATCTCAGCAAAGGTTAGGAACCAGCCATTGTTGGCCTTAGATGGTAAATTCTTGTTTAATAAACCATCCTACATGCATTAGGGGTATGTCTTTTTTGTAAACCAATTTCAAGTGTCTTCTGTATTTGCCTTTGCCTTGTAAAAGGCCATCCGGATCCTTAAAAAGGTATCCATTTGAAAACTCCAGGGTTAGGTGATGTTTATTTGAAAATAACCCACAACACAGTCGTTTTACCTGGTAAAAGACAATACCGCCAAATTGTATTCTTTCCGTTACTTCAGGGTAGGAATCATATAGTACGGCTCTAATGTCAACGATCATTTCATAGTGCTCCGAATTTATAAAACGGATTCCTGCCAAGAACTTTTCTACCTCCTGGATATTGGATTTCTGATTCACTTGTTAAAAAGGTTACAATTAAAGTAGGCTCATGTCAGCGCGATTGTCTGCTCCAATAGGTATTTGAGATAAAAAGAAAGTGGCAACCACCTTAAAGGAAATTAATGATACACCGCTAAAACCGATTGGTATACTGTAACAATTACGTATCAACTTAGGTATTGAGACTAGTTTTTTAGTGGGATGAACGTCCTTTTTTTGATATTGCTCTAGCATGTAGGCAGTATTGTGATCCAGGGACGTTGAATTATCAATGGATGCCTGTCTTAACTATGGACAATCCTAAATTCGTAACATTCGTGAAAAAGTTGTTACCAGTACTATTAGCCGGGATGATCTATTTCCACTGTACCGGTCAGTCCGTACAGATACTAGAAGAAAGATCCATCAGTAGCACCATAGATTTTCCCTTGAATGAAGCACATTTCATCATTGATCCCAAAGACCCTAAACATTTTTTAGTAGCTGCCATTCTATCAAAAACGTGGAAAAAGGGCGAAGCGGCGGACTGGCGAAAGGGTCAGGCGGCCGATAGCCATATTATTTTACTACAGTCTTGGGACTCCGGGACGACCTGGCAAGAAAAGCATTTTGACACGAATAATATCGCTTCGGGATATGATCCTTGGCTAGCAATGAATAACGATGGTACTGTGCTTCTTACCTCTCTGAACACCTTTACCGATCAACGCTTTTTACACTTCCTGGTCTTCATCTCAAAAGACGGCGGCAAGACGTGGACAGATACTCCAATAAACTTAGGTACTTCTCATGATCGACAAAGTATCGTTGTTCATCCTGTTCGGGAGAAATTTATAGTAGTTTCTACCAATGCCAATCGTAATTATGACCGAAAGCGGATGAGAGGAGTAAATATTACCACCTTTACCAGGGATGGTAGATTTATTGAATCGAATTGGCACGGTATTTTTAATGTAGACAAGATAAATGGTACACCGTTGATTACCAGTGAGAACGAATTAATTATTCCGATCATTGATTATTCTTCCCGACCAGGGGGAGTGGTAAAAAACAAACGCCATTGGATTGTGCGATCCAATGATCTGGGGCGAACACTGTCCGAACCCATTATGATTAGTGAAAACACCAGTTTTCCACATCTGCTTGTAGACACCTTAGGCACAAAAGCTGATATTTTGTACCAATTGCATGAAAAAGAAGGGTCCAGAAAATTTTTAGGCTATTTGTCGAGTTCTTCTACAGACTTCGGTTACACTTGGGATAAGAAAGTAGTAATCACCCCATACCAAGGGGATGACGCCTATATGAGAAATGGAGATTGGATACTTAATAATAAAGGCGTTATCGGGGTGTTCTGGTTCGATAGGGGAAATATGGATAATAAAAGTCATAATTTTTATTTCGCCTATTCAGCAGATCAGGGCAAAAGTTTTAGCGAACCAACGAAAATCTCTTCCAAACCGTCTACTCCGGATGGTGAAAAATATATGAATGATAACAGATGGCCGGCAGGAGGCGACTATTTTGGAATGGCAACTACACCAAACGGTGATTTTAAGGTGGTTTGGTCCGATCATCGAGATGACCTGGCACAACTGTATTTAGCCACTGTCCGTGTTATCAATTGAAACCTTATCACAAACAACTGTCCAAGGTTTTTGTATTTTGTACGAAATAGATTTTTTTTAGGGTCTAATGGTAAAAAGCATAAGGTGCTTTCCTGACCTCAGATCAAATTTTGCTGCCCTTGGATGGAAGAAGCGGTTTAGAAAAGGATACTTCGGAGGGTTATAAAAGCATGTAAGGATTAAAAAGCTTCAATTTTGTAGTATCAAAAATGAAAATAAGACCAATCTTCCAAGGAATATTTTGTCTGGTTCCTGAATATAAAGGTAATTCCAGGTGTTCAAAAAAAATGTAGTAACCCAACCCATTTGAAATATGTTAGGTCGAATAATTGTTTTTCTCCTGCTCACTGTTCTCTTCTTTCCCTCTTGCAATAATGGTCCAAAAACGGCCAAGTGGGTCTTAGAACAAAATCTTAAGGCAACCAGTAAAGCGAACAACTGGAATGAACTATCGACAGCAGTGGCAACCTTGCAATTCTCTAAATTCATAAAAGAAAACAAAGTTGTTGAAGAAAATAGGGTAACAAAGGCACAATTTCCTAATAAAAGTCGTGTAGAAACTTATGTTAAGGACACCTTGGTAGCATTGGTACTCACGGATTCTGTAGCCTCTTTATTGGTGCAGTTCCAAAAGAATATCCCTGTAGGATATACGAAATTAGAGCGGCAAAGTGTATTTCCAAATCCGGCATACGAGCTAATTAACAGGGTAGGCGATTTGGAATTGAGAGATACGCTATGGCAGAACAAAACGGCCTATTTGATTTGGGACACAAAGGAAGCTGCCAAGTACATCTTCAATGAAGACTCCTTTTTATTGGAGGCAAAAGAAGAAAGCAACGCTTATGGTACCGCAATAACCACGTTTACCACCTTTAAGTGGGTAGGGGACTATTTACTACCACATAAAGAAGAATTAGCTATTGAGCAAGCGCAATACAAAGAGATTACGGCATACGATGAAATTTTGGTGAACACTCCGGTGGCCGAGAGTACGTTTGAAAAAAAGAAAAGTTGGTTTGCTATTGCGGAAGGTGCTCAACTGCCGGAATTCGAAATCGATTTACTTTCCCGTAAAGAAAAGATCACTAACAACGATTTAAAAGGCAAAATAACGCTTATTGATTTTTGGGCAACCTGGTGTAAACCCTGTATTGAAGAGTTACCTAATATTGAGCGTAATTATGAAAACTACAAGAACAAAGGTTTTGAGGTTTTCAGTATTTCTATGGATGCCGATACATCAAGACTAGACAAGTATTTAGCAGAAAACCCTTTTCCATGGGAGTTAAGTGCGCATCTTCAAGACGGATTTAAAAGTCAAATGGCAAAAGATTTTCAATTGATAGCTATTCCCAAACCGGTACTTGTTGATGCCAATGGAAAGATCATTGCTATGGATACAGACGTTAGAGAAGAAAATCTGGAAAAACAATTGAATGCGATCTTTAACGACTAAGGTATCTTTTAAAAACGGTACGTTAGGATCATAAGGTTTAGTAGTCAACCCGGGGCATGGAAAACGTAATTACCGTAAAAGGACTTTTAAGAGCACTACACCAGTAGAAGCGGCTATTGGTTCTAGTCTTGAAAACATATGAAAGCAACTCACCAATAGCGAAGCATATCCTATATGGAATACTACTGTTGTATCCTCGGAGGGTAAAATTCAAAAAGTAGGTAGTATTCGGCTTAAAAGCTTTTTAGCAGGTGTCCGAAGCTTCAAATTGAGAGTTTCGGGAGACGTGCCTCAAAAAAAAGGGTTGGGAAAGGAACTATGGGACAAAGAACGTTTACTTAGAATGAGCAAGAAGCGGGCTACTGTTTTTAAAATGGAGCAAGAAATAGGTAGATTTTGTTCCCTCTTTCGATACAACTTTTGAAGTATTTGCAAGAGATCTAAAGAAAAAAGCAGAACAAAATTGATATGGATTTCAGAAAAGAAATAGGCGAATTTGATCGTCCGTTGGTCTTGAAGACACCCCCCTTGAGTTCGGAATACACAGTACATGTAGAAGAAAAAAATGGAGTAGATATTCTGGTATGTCAAGTAGGTACCACAAGGTTAGAATACGACCTTAGGTGTATTACGGATTTACATGAGATGCTCAAAAATCATGGGGATTGGATAGTACTGGGAAGTAAAGATGAAAAACAGCAAGCGAAAGAAGGTACGGTAGAGCAATGGGGACGCTCAGCTACTAATCCCATAGGAGGATGGTACGGCCTAAAAAAAAATTTTAGGGGAAGATTTGGGATGTACATCCCACCCCTTTTGGAGTATTTGGGACTAGCAGAAGTAACGCACGAAAAGCGAAACAACAGAATGCGAGCAATCTCCTGATTGCAATTTCGCTTACCCCACTTTTTGAATTGTAAAACCCTTTTCAATTCCAATGTTGAAATTAAAAAACCAAAATTACCTTTCCACTCCTTTTTTGTTTTGGTGAAGCGTTTTGCTACTTCTAGGGCATTAACCAAAAAGGGTATCTTGACCTTCTGCAGGCGGATATGGATATTTCATTCAAAGTAGGAGATAACATCGCAGGGCCAAAGGAAGTATTGCCAATAAGTACTACTTTTAGCATTTAAGAGCGTACTACATTATAAATTGAATCGCAGCGGGAGAGGTGCGAAAAGACGGTAAAATGGTATTAAAAAGGTATTGTGGGTAAACTAAAATTCAAAATTAACTGGCGTTATGCTATTGGGGAATTTTTAATTGTTGTTTTTGGGATAGTGGTTGCATTTCAATTGGATAGTTGGAAAGAAAGGCGCTACAATAATGACTTGATTATCGGTTACCTTGCCGATCTGGAGGTGGGCTTACAGAATGATAGCCTATATTATGAATTGGCGACAAACTATTTTTCAGACATTAGTTCAGATATTGACAGTGCCAAAAAGCATATCAGAGAGAGCCATAGACCAATACAGATTTCAAGCCTCAGGGGCGTGAAAAATCTTACCGATTGGTACCGTATTTTTGTTACCAATACGGCTTTTGAGGATTTAAATAATTCGGGCCGTTTGAATTTAATTCAAGATAAAGGCCTGCGTTATAAACTAATATCGTATTATCAATATATAGATCAATTAAAACTAATGGATAATGAGTACAATGAGAGTCTTAACCGAATGCAAGAGACGTTACTCCAGCGTTTTGATTTTAGCGATTCTACCCATGTACTATTGAATACTTCGGATGCCATCCTGGCGATGAACTATTTGGATAAAAAACAAGAATACATAAGGGGTTATCTCTCTCACCGTAGAAGATGCCAGAACATAAATAATACAATAAGACAACAAATTTTAGCCCTGCTGGATTGAATTTAAAATCTCCTTTTTCAATCCACCTTAGGGAATTAAGTAACTGCACCCGCTTTAAAGCAAGCCCATTAGAAGGGTTAAGCATTGAAGATCATAATGTCCTAACGGTCTTTTAAGCGCTACCGGCAATTTTACGTAACCCAGGTGTTGCTATGGGAATTAGCACTACCTTTGCGGCCTGAAAAAAGGCCATGCAACGAATTAAAAATATTGCCATAATTGCTCATGTTGATCATGGGAAAACCACTTTGGTAGACAAGATCATGTACCACTGTCAGCTGTTCCGTGATAACGAGAACAAAGGGGAATTGATTTTGGATAACAATGATCTTGAGCGGGAGCGGGGAATAACTATTGTGTCTAAAAACGTATCTGTAGTATACAAGGAAACTAAGATCAATATTATCGATACCCCCGGGCACGCCGATTTTGGGGGAGAGGTAGAACGTGTGCTTAACATGGCTGATGGAGTCCTGCTCCTGGTAGACGCCTTTGAAGGGCCTATGCCACAAACGCGTTTTGTATTACAGAAAGCAATAGCTTTAGGGCTAAAACCTTGTGTGGTGATCAATAAGGTGGACAAGGAAAATTGTGATCCTGAAGGGGTACATGAAAAGGTATTCGACCTCATGTTCGAATTAGGTGCAGAAGAGTGGCAACTAGATTTCCCTACGGTATATGGTTCCGCGAAACAAGGATGGATGGGCGAGGATTGGCAGCAGCCTACAGATTCCATTGCCCCCTTATTGGATATGGTTTTGGAACATGTTCCCGAATTTAAACCTGTTGCGGGTACTACCCAAATGTTAATTACTTCTTTGGACTTTTCATCGTTTACCGGGAGGATCGCGATTGGGCGATTGCAACGTGGGACATTGCGGGAAAATCAACAAGTTACCTTGGTAAAACGCGATGGTACCCATGTAAAATCCAGGATAAAAGAAGTTTTTGTGTTTGATGGTCTGGGTCGAAAAAAAGTCCAGGAAGTACAGACCGGGGATATCTGTGCCTTGGTGGGGATGGAAGGTTTTGATATTGGTGATACCGTAGCCGATCTTGAGCAGCCCGAAGGCTTGCAGACCATCGCTATTGACGAACCTACGATGAGTATGCTTTTCACTATAAACGATAGTCCGTTTTTTGGGAAAGATGGAAAATATGTCACTTCCCGTCACCTAAAAGAGCGCCTGGAGCGCGAATTGGAAAAAAATTTGGCGCTGCGAGTGGAAGAAACCAATAGTGCGGATAAGTTTATGGTCTACGGACGGGGGGTGCTGCACCTCTCCGTACTAATTGAGACCATGCGCCGGGAAGGCTATGAACTGCAAATTGGCCAACCTCAGGTTATTATTAAGCAAATTAATGGAGTAAAATGTGAACCCGTAGAACATTTAACGATAGATCTACCTGAGGCGGTATCGGGCAAAGCGGTGGAATTAGTATCCATTCGCAAAGGAGAAATGATTAGCATGGAAGCTAAAGGCAGCCGTATGGTTTGCGAATTCCAGATCCCTTCAAGGGGGATCATTGGACTTCGGAATCAATTGTTAACTGCAACAGCGGGAGAAGCAATTATGGCGCATCGGTTTTTGGAATACCAACCGCTAAAAGGAGAAATTGCACAACGGATCAATGGTTCTTTAGTATCGATGGAGAATGGAACAGCTATTCCGTATTCCATAGATAAATTACAGGAACGCGGGAAATTCTTTGTGGACCCGGGGGAAGATATTTATGAAGGACAGGTGATAGGAGAAAATTCCCGTCAAGACGATATGGTGGTCAATGTAACTAAGACCAAAAAGCTGACCAACGTACGTGCAGCGGGTGCCGACGATAAATCGCGAATTGTCCCGGCAATTAAATTCTCCCTGGAAGAGGCCCTCGAGTATATCCAGAAGGATGAATATGTAGAGGTTACCCCAAATCATCTTCGCCTTCGTAAAATTTACCTTAAGGAAGTGGATCGAAAAAGGAACAAATAGATTCTTTTCTCGCTTGTTATTCTGTAGTTGTCGCAGGTGCTTAAACGCATCAGGAATGCAGTATGTTCAAAATAGATTCTGCCGAAGGTAATCCTTAGAACGTAAAAAGGGCAGGAATGACGATCAGTGCGCAACGACAAGCACTTTTACGTGCTTAACTCAAATGCCCGTGATGTTGTTCCCGTAAGCATGAAATTGCTGCACCAATGATCCCGGCATGGTTCATTAATTCTGCTTTAACCACATCAGTTTCTATTTCAATGAGATGCCCAAATTCCTGCCATTTCTTAGAAATACCACCGCCAACAATGATAAGATCCGGGGCAACAATAGTCTCGACATACTTCAGAAACCGATTGAAGCGTTTGGCCCATTTCTCGTAGGAAAGCCCTTCGCGTTCCCGAGCTCCGGAAGAGGCCCAATCTTCAATTTTTTTGTACTTCTTGTAGGGAATCTGGCCCAACTCAAAATTGGCTAGCAGTTCACCATTATAGAAGGCGCCACTTCCTAAACCTGTTCCAACCGTGATCATAATGACCAGGCCCTGTTTTCCGCGGCCTACACCGTAATTCATGGAGGCATACCCTGCGGCATCGGCGTCGTTCACTACGGTAAATTCATTCCCGACAACTTTCGTAAACAATTCATCCACATTGACCCCTACCCAGCTTTTATGCAAATTCCCGGGAGAGATACAGATCCCGTTTTTAACTATAGTTGGGAAACCACAGCCCACGGGACCACTGTACTCGAAATGATCTACAATTTGTTTGATTACCTCAGCCATGTCATCAGGCTTTCGGGACGTTGGAGTGGGGATGCGAAAGCGTTCCGTTAGCATTTCCCCTGTTTCTGCATTGACCAAAGCTCCTTTTATACCAGAGCCGCCAATGTCGATACCTAAAAGTTCCATAAATGGAAGTAAATTTTGAATAGGAACAAAGAAACAAAAATCTTTTAGGTTAATGAAAATGTGGGTTTAGAAGAATATCCAACAGTTTTTAACCATAGTATGCCGTATACCTCGTTGAAGGCTTTTAGCCAAGGAAAGCAGTGGGGTCGAGGGAATACCATCTTTAGACGGTTGAAAAACAACCGACTGACATATAGTTCAATCCTTAAACACCAATTGCTTTAGACCGCTTTCTGAATCACCTCAAACATCTTGCTGGCATCGCATTTGATGGTTTTGTGAGGATATTTTAAGATTAAAGCGTAGTCATGGGTGGCCATCAGGATAGTACGTCCACTTTCGTTGATTTCCTGAAGCACCTTCATTACCTCTACGCTGGTTTGTGGGTCGAGGTTTCCCGTGGGTTCATCGGCAAGAATAAGCTCCGGATCGTTTAGAAGGGCACGGGCGATAGCCACACGTTGTTGTTCTCCTCCGGAAAGTTCATGTGGGAATTTAAAACCTTTGGTCTTCATCTCTACTTTATCCAATACTTCTGTTATTCTGGCATCCATTTTTGCCAGATCTGTCCATCCGGTAGCTTTTAGTACAAACTTCAGATTGTTGTTGATATTGCGATCGGGTAACAGCTTAAAGTCCTGAAAAACAATACCCAGTTTTCTGCGGAGATATGGGATATCCTTCTCTTCCAGGGTTTTTAGATCAAAATCTACCACTGAAGCCTCCCCTTTGCGCAGGGGAAGATCCCCATATAAGGTTTTCATAAAACTACTTTTTCCACTTCCTGTTTTCCCGATGATGTAGACAAATTCTCCTTTTTTCACCTGGAGAGTGATGTCGCCCAGTACAAGATTTTCATCCTGAAAAACGGCAACATCCTGAAGTTTTAAAATCGTTTCTGGCATTACAAACTTTACTTGCGTAAAAGTATCAAGTTTTGAGGAAACAAATGCGCGGATGCCGTACCGTTGTATTTTAAAATCAAAAAAACGCCGCTTTCCGTACTGCCAAAGCGACGTTTTGTTTAAAAATAATGCCGTATTATTTTATGGGATAAAAGATATCTGTTTGAATTTTATCTGGTGTTACCTCGGTTGGGTCATTCATATATAGTTCGTATACAATTCCCGTCATTGTGATATTGTTCTTTTCCATGAATGCTGCAATTGCGGCATGAGCTTCCATATCACCTACACCGTAGTCTCCAAATTTGGATACGGTAACCACTTCTCCTTTGGGCAGGTTCATGGATTGCATATGCTCACCCGGTGTTATAGCACTATCAGAAAAAACACCGATCATAAGGTCAACGTCACCGGTTTCTTCATCCCATTTTGTATAGATGGCTCCCGGGGTAAATTGGCCATATTGAAGGCCTTGGGTTAGGGCATATTCCCCAACCTTGGGCATGGATTCTTCAAATAATTTGGACATCTCTTCTTGGTCAGCCTTGGCACTGTGGGCAAAGCCAATGAAGTTTTTCCCATTGACCGCCACTTTTGAAATTTCACCCATGGACCAAGTGGATGCCAGTTTTTCGTAAGCTTCTGCTTCCAGTACCACTACGCTATCCAAACGTTCAAGGCCCCTTTCAAACATTGGGCCCATCATGGCGTCATATCCACCGCTTATAGCTCCAAAAAATTTGAAGATATAAGGTACCTCATCGGCTTTAATCCCCCAAGTTACCTCGGTGCCATCGTCCACAGGGTTAAATTTCCAAAAACCCGTAGCTACACCCATTCCATCAAAAGTGAGTTCGTTGGTAATGGATTCATACGGTAAGGCACTGATCATTTTTTGACTTCCCGTACCATCTTTACCATTCCAGCTGTAAGAAGCGCCTTCTCCCTTAGTAAGGTCTCCATATTCAAAGGTCATGCCAGGGTCTTCTTCCAACCAAGGAAGCCAAGCCGTCCAGTTTTTGTAATCGCTAACATTGTTGTATACAAGTTCATTAGGGGCCGTGATGACACGACTTCGTGTAATCTCATAAGAATTTGGCTGTACAGCGGCATAAATGGCCAGTCCTATAATAACAACCAACAGGAACAGCAATGCATACTTTAGAATTTTCATGATGTTGTGTTTTAATGATTACGTTGTACGGCAAGATACAATTTTTAAAGTTTTACCAATTGATTATGAGTGGTTTGGCTTTTTAGAAATAGGCTAAAAACCAATTTTAGTACCTCTTGATATGTGGCCAATACCATGCTTAACAGTACACGGCAAAGCATGGGTTTCGGAGGTGTGCCATACTTTGGCGTGAATTTTGACGTTACGTATATACAATCAGAGAACCACGTAGAACACTATGAGATGGAATTTTAAAGCCATTCCATTCCTTTTTTTGGGAATGGTTCTTTCCGGCACGGCACAAGAAACTCAAATTTTTTCCCATCAGAACAAATCCTATCAGGATGCACTAGCGCTATATAACAATCAACAGTATCAGGCGGCTATGGCATTGTTTGAAAAGGTGTCAGCAACCACTAAGGATGAGGAGACTCGTGCCAATAGTGCCTATTACAGTGCCAATGCTGCTATTCGTTTAAATGAAAGAGGCGCAGACCAACGTATGGAGGATTTTGTAGAACGCTTTCCCACCTCCACAAAACGGAATTCGGCCTTTATGGATGTAGCAGATTATTATTTTGAAACTGGAAAATATCCGTATGCTCTAAAATGGTATAAAAAAGTGGAGCAGAATGCAATGTCCCGTAAGGATCGTGCACGTTTCAATTTTAATACAGGGTATTCCTATTATGCGGCCAACAGACCCAAGGAGGCGGAACGTTACCTAAGCAAGGTTTCCAACTCACCAAAATACGGTTCCCAGGCCAAATATTACTTGGGGTATATCGCTTATGAGCAAGATGATTATGCAACGGCAAACGAACGTTTCGACAAAATTGCAGATCCGGCCGTACTTGATGAAAAGTTGTCGTATTATCAGGCGGATCTCAATTTTAAGCAAGGGAATTTTGAGGAAGCCATTGCTATGGCAGAAAAGCAACTTGCAAAATCGAATCGAAGGGAAGTCTCCGAACTCAATAAGATCATAGGCGAAAGCTACTTCAACCTAAAGCAATACGATCAGGCCATACCCTATCTTAAGAAGTATAAGGGAAAACGTGGGAAATGGAGCAATACCGATTTTTATCTTTTAGGATATAGTTATTATAAGCAGGGCGATTTTGAAAGCGCTATCGGACAGTTCAATAAGATCATTGACGGTAGCAATTCCGTAGCACAAAATGCCTATTACCACCTTGCGGAGTGCTATCTGAAGTTGGATAAAAAGTCGGAGGCACTAAACGCCTTTAGAAATGCGTCTCAAATGGCGTTCAGTCCGGAAATCGAAAAAGATGCGCTTCTCAATTACGCGCGCCTCAGTTATGAAGTAGGTAATGCGTATGAACCGGTACCTCAGGTGATGACGACATATCTTGAAAAGTACCCCAACGATGTGCACGAAGCGGAAATCAAAAAACTCCTTGTAGATTCTTTTATTACTTCCAAAAATTTTGCCGGAGCGATGGAACTGCTGGAAAAAAATCCGGGATACGCAGGAGAAGATACCTATCAAAAAGTAGCGTTTTATAGGGGCGCAGAACTATTTGTAGATAAAGCGTATGCTGAGGCTTTAACCGCATTTGAGAAATCGTTGCGAACGGCACCGGATGGATTAATTGAAGCCAGGGCACAGTATTGGAAAGGGGAAACAGCATACCGGTTGAACCGCTTTGAAGAAGCAATACGTAGTTTTACGGTATTTCAACAAAATCCAGTAGCGAGGAACCTGGCTGAGTACGGACAGTTGGATTACAATTTAGGGTATTGTTTTTTTAAGCAAAAGAACTACGATAAAGCAATTCCCAGCTTAAAGAAAGCGTCGCAATCCGAAGAAGCTGACATACAAGTGGATGCGCTATTACGATTGGGAGACAGCTATTTTGTAAGCAGTAACTACAGGGCGGCAAGTGCTGCCTATGAAGAAGCGTCACGGCGGAATGGCCCTGAGCGGGATTATGCCACTTATCAAAAGGCCATGTGTATGGGCTTCCTGGGCAATGCTTCCGCCAAAATAGGCGAACTCCAGCAGTTTGTTAACCGATTTCCAAACTCGTCACTTAAAGATGATGCACTATTTGAGCTGGGAAATACCCTGGTAAAAACAAACAAGGTTCAGGAAGGGTTACGGACCTATGATCAACTAATTGAGCAATTCGGAAGAAGCAAATTTGCTCCTCAGGCGATGTTACGACAAGGTTTGGTGCAGTATAATGCCAACAGTAATGAGGAAGCATTACAACGCCTTAAGAAGGTAGTGGCCTTGTATCCGAGATCGCAGGAAGCGATACAAGCGGTGGCAACCGCAAAGTTAGTATATGTAGATATGGGCCGGGTAAATGAGTACGCGGCTTGGGCAAGAAGCTTAGATATCGTTGAGGTAACAGATACTGAACTGGACGATGCCAGTTTTGAAGCAGCAGAGCGGAAGTACGCAGAAGGAAAGGCAGAGGCAGCAATTCGAGGTTTTATAGGGTATCTTGAGGAATTTCCAAATGGGCTGCACGCCCTTCAGGCCAATTTTACATTGGCACAACTCCATTTTTCCAAAGGGGATAAACAAAAGGCCTTGTCCAACTACCTGGCTGTTGCAGAAAGCGGTGCCAGCGAGTACAGTGAGCAAGCGCTGGCACGGGTTTGTGAAATTTATGTAGCCGGACAGGAATACCAACAGGCCCTACCTTTCCTAAAGCGTTTGGAAGAAGAAGCAGAAATTGAACAAAACCGGACATTTGCCCAGAGCAATCTTATGAAAGGATATTATGAGCAACAGAATTATCCCAATACCCTGATCTATGCGGAAAAGGTTTTGAATGCCGGTGCTATTGATAATCGCATTAAAAGCGATGCACAAATTATGATTGCCCGAGCGGCTATAGCCACTGGGGATGAGGCTTTGGCGGAGACGGCATTTGCCGAAGTAAAAAGCATTGCTTCGGGAGAGGCTGCTGCGGAAGCCTGGTACTACGATGCGTATTTTAAAAATAGGAACGCTGCTTTTGAAGCTTCCAATGCGTCGGTACAAAGGTTGGTAAAAGATTTTTCCTCTTATAAGGAATGGGGCGGAAAAGGCCTTGTACTAATGGCTAAGAATTTTTACGCGTTGGGAGACGCCTTTCAGGCTACCTATATTTTGGAAAGTGTTACTGAGAATTTTTCGGAATATCCTGAAATTGTCGCTACGGCTAAAGGCGAACTCTCCCTGATAAAGTCAAGAGAAGCCGAAATCAATTCATCAATCAATCCCGACGGTAATTAATCAAAAACAATGCGAACGATCAAAATATTTATCCTCCTCCTTTTTTTGAGCCTTATGGGCGTGGTTCGGGCCCAACAAACCGATCCTATAGGCACAGAAACGGTAACGGTTGTAAAACCGTATGCCCCCTCCGTTTCCGATGCCTTTAAAATAAAAAGAGACCCGCTGATCAACGATTCCATAGCGTTGCAAAAAAAGCCGGTTTCCTACAGCATTTTTTCGGTGCCTGTAGCATCAACGTTTACTCCGGCCAAAGCCAAGGCAGCAAGGGTGGAACGAATTCCACCTCCTACGGTATACAACTCTTACGCTTCCGTGGGTCTGGGGAATTTTAACAACGCTATTGTGGACTTTTACACCAGCCGGGAAGTAGGCCGAAATGAAAACCTTTTTGATGTTGGTCTTACGCATTTTTCCTCAAGGGGCGATATCGATAGTACTCCCCTTGATGCTGACTTTTACAATACCAATTTGGAGGTATCGTATGGTAAAAAGGATAGGGATATCCAATGGAATGTGGGGCTTGATGGAGGGCATCAACTCTATAATTGGTATGGCCTGGCAGCGGGAGTTTTCACCGAAGAGCAGATCCCCGGAATTGATGAAAGGCAAAATTATTTCAATGTTGGGGCGGATGCAGAGCTGGCGCTGGAAGATTCCTTCTTTAAGAATGGAAAAGTGGTCCTTAAGCGATTTTGGGATGCTGTAGAATCAGCAGAAAATCGGGCAATATTCCTTTCCGAACTTGAATTACCCATCAGCGGAGAACTCATTACTATCAAAACCAACATAGATTATGTAGGGGGGGAGTTTCTCAATGCAAGCCTCAATGCCACCGAAAATACGGCCGGGATAGATTACGGCCATTTGATCGTAGGGATAAATCCCAGTTTTTTGGTCCTACGGGATGAACTTACGTTGCAACTGGGCGCAAATCTGGTCTATGGTACCGACCTGGAGCGCAGCGATGGGAGTTTCTTCATTTATCCTGCGGTCACGGCTTCGTACCGTATTTTGGAAG
Source organism: Bacteroidota bacterium (assembly GCA_038750505.1). GTDB lineage: Bacteria > Bacteroidota > Bacteroidia > Flavobacteriales > Flavobacteriaceae > Croceivirga. The sequence goes on from JBCDHD010000006.1 coordinate 269,750, forward strand.
ATCAGGTGATTGCTTTTGGAGGTATTACAGGTGAACTTCGTCAGAATTCGTATCAGGATTTTGTGGACGAGAATCCTTTTGTCTCCCCAACCCTGGAAATTCAGCCTACAGACCAACAATACGAGGGATATGCGGGAATAAAGGGACAATTGCTCACCAATGTGGGGTACAAAGTGAAAGTCTTTTATCGTGCAGAAAATCGCAAGCCGCTCTTTTTACTGAACCCACGGAACCTGTTTCGGGAGGACACCAAAGGCTATACCTTTGGCAACTCCTTTCAGGTATTTTATGACGACTTAAGAACTTTAGGTTTCTTTGCGGAGCTTACGATTGATGTTAACAGGGACTTCACCCTGGGGTTTAACGCAGAATATTTCAATTACAATACGGAAACAGACAATCCCGCCTGGAATTTGCCTGAGATGCAAGGGTCCCTTTTCCTTGACTATCAAATCACGAAACAATGGTTTGCAGGTGCTAATCTCTTTTTTGTAGGAGAGCGCCAGGACTTACAGGCAATAGCTGCAGAAAATGCCACACCTAGTGAGTTTGTTTCTAACACGGTTACCCTGGATAGTTTTTTTGATGCCAATGCCCATTTAGGATACCGATTTAACGAACAACTTTCCGTTTTTGCCCGGGTTTCCAATCTGGCAAACAATACCTATCAACGTTGGTCTAATTTTAGGGTACAGGGGTTTCAGGCCTTGGCAGGAATATCGTATAAGTTTGATTTTTAAGTGGCCATCCAGGGCCAATTTCAGAAGGATTCGCTGAACTTCGGAGGCAAATTTTTGAGCCGTATTTCCACATCTTCATTCTGGATTAATACGAATTTAGAGGCATGTTTAACCCATAACAATTACTTAAAAATTAAACGATGAGATTAAGAAAAATTTTATTTGGTTTGGGTCTTTTTTTAATCGGCTTTACCAATGCTTTTGCTCAGAATCCGGATGCTATCCTATCAAAATCCGTAGTCATTAATGCCTCTGCAGATGAGGTTTGGTCCCGGCTGAGGAAATTGGATAAAATTGAAGAATTAACCCCGGATTTTGTTGGGGATTCCTGGATTGAGGGAGCGGTCGGTGTAGGCGCGAAAAGAAGTTGTACCGCCCCGGGCGAAACCCGAAAGACCGCAGAAAAGCCGGCCTACACAGAAACAGTACTTATGTATGATGATGAAAAACGTTTTTACTCCTATGCCGTTGCGGGTATCCCTGCAAAAAACATGGTGAACTCTTTTAAAGTAGTAGACCTGGGGTATAAAAAGTGCATGGTGGTCTGGAGTTCATCAGGTTGGACCTTTATAGAGAACCCACAAATGACCGAGGAACAGTTTTTGGCTTTCCTGGACATGGTATCCAACCAATTAATGGATAGATTGAATAAACTGCACAGCGTTAAATCCTAAGGGTTTTACTTGGATATAAGACGGCGCCAGTCCGGGCTGGCGCCCTATTTGATGTGTACTATACCACAAATGAAAATAGTTACCGTTACATTGTGTTGCCTTGTGTTGATTACGGCTTCGTGGGGGCAACGAGCTAGTATTCAGAGCGATATCCTGGGAACTGAAACAACCTATTTTATTTTCCGGATGGGTCACGATAGCTTGGCCAAAAACATTATTTATTTCACGGACGGCGGAAAACTCCATGACAATAAGTACCGTGATTCTTTGACGGTACTACATCAAAAGGGTAGTATACCTCCTGGTTACTATGTTTTTATAAGCACCATTGACAATAGGACCCAAGCCGAAATGCGAAACGACTATTTCTTTTGTAATCCCAGGTATGTTGCTTTTTTTGAGAAAGAGCTATTGCCTGAAGTGGAAGGAACGATTGGGAAGAAGTTTACACCGGACAAGCGCCTCCTGGTAGGGATTTCCTTTGGTGGCCTCAACGCAGCCTGGTTTTCAGCCAAATCGGAGGCTTTCAAAAACTTTGCCTTGCTCTCCCCAATTACCTATCCCTGCCCATCGATTACCGAGTCAATCGTATTTTCTTCATTTACGCAAAGGCGTATTTTTATTTCCACTGGCATCAATGACGCGGAAAACTACGTGGCCTCCCTGGAGAAAATATATCACACCAAGGGCTGGGAGCTCCAAACCCTCGATACCGATGGGGGGCATGATCACTTCAATTGGATACGTCAGTTGGCCATTTTTTTAACATATTTCTTTCCATAAGAAGGAAAAATAAGCGAAGCAGTGTAAACGAAAAAAGCATTGCTGTTCCTTACCCCTTAGCATCATGCACAGTCCAGCATAGTTCTATGTTAAAGGAACCAGGAGACAGCAATGCGAAGAAAACTGTCCTCCGCAAAGTTGGAGAGGATAAGTTCATCGGTGGCGATATTGTCAAAAATACGTGCTTCAACTGCTACAGTAATGCTCTGACCAAATCGCCGGGAGGCTTCCAAAGAGTAAATCGTACTGGAAGTTTGGAGATCCGTTATACCACCAAACAAAATGGAGGTATCCTGAACATCGTTAAAGGCTATTCTACTTCCCAAAAACAGATCATTTTGCAATGCCGTAAGAGCTAATTCATCGCGCTCGTCATAAGAGTATTCCCCCAAAACTCCGATATCCAGTCCGTTACCATCAATGTTGCTAAAGGTATATTCTAATCCCGCAGCAAATGCAACGAAGTTTTGTGCATCGGCATCTCTGTAAATACCCTCCAACTTCCAAAGGAAAGCGTTGTGGGTAATCTGCAGATCAATACCGCTCTGATGAATTACGGGATAAAATGCTTCAATATCCCCTGAAGGCGCAAAAACGAATAAGGGCTCCCTTCCTGTGCCATAAAAATGGGATAGGCCAATATCAAAAGCACCGATATAATGCTTCCATCGTATGGCCAGATCCTGTCGCCACTGCTGGGCCCCACTTTCATAACCAAGATCGTCTTTATCGATTACCGTGGCAAAGCGCAACCGGCCTTCGCTACCGGCAAAAGTCCTTTCTCTGTGAAAGGGGAGATAGAAAAAATCGAAGGTGCCAACGTTATTGGTGATCCAACTGAATTGCACGAGCGGTTGCCCTAATTTCTCTTCGCCATCAAAAGTTTCAACGGCATCCGTTTGATTGATAATGTCTACGAGATGATTGCTTTCTATGACCCCCCAAAAGATCTTTTTTAGACCAATACTTAGCTCCCAATTGTTTTTTGCCTTTTGATAATAAAGTTCACGAATATCCCAATGGGTCCTGGGGCCATCTCTATCCAATCTTAAAAACCCTTTAAAATTAAGGCTTTGATAACCTGTTTCCCATTCCAGAGCGTATTCCGGACGAAAAGCTAAAGCAGGGTAATGATCTGCCTGACCATTGAATTGTGCTTCCTCATAGAAATAACGGTATTCTCCTTCTATTTCCAGCTCAAAATCTTGCCGCAGCCCATTTTCATTTTCTGTATTTTGACTGTTTAATGCTGCCCCAGGGATCAAAGTTAGGACCCCTATGAGAACCACTAAGTTTTGGTGTCCCATCTAACTAAATCTTTAATTTCAAATGGTGGTCCACGGCTATATCCCGTACGTAAAACATATCCACAAAACACGTGTTACATCCTTCCTTCGCAAAACCTGATGAAGAAACGATCAACCCTATTCCGGGATATAGCCTATCGGACCATGTAATAGCAATCAGCTTCCAGCTCTTTTAAGTGCTACCTGCGTAAAATCATCGTCGGTAAGATTTACCTCAAAATTGTAATCACTGAATTCTAAAAGCGTTTCTTTATTACTTTGATGGTTTACCATATGTAGTTTACCGGCCCGCCAAAATTTATTCTTATACAGCTTGTAATTGCTGTAGCTAAGTGTTTTTAACAATGCATTTTTACGATCGTAGAATTCAATCTTCTCTAGCCTGTAGCCTTTGTCCTTATTGTAGGTAGCAATCCTACGAGTATATCCTGATTTTGGGTCCACAGGATCTTGCTCTACCATGTATAGTGGACCTTCTTCCTGTAAGAAGGTGTACGCATATTTTTCCACCTCCTGGGAGGAAAGATCTTCGTATGCAAATTCACTCCCAACAAACGGTCCGGATTTATTATTCGAGGAGATCCGTTTTACCCGAGCTATGGAAGGAAGATATAACCACTGGTCATCACTGCCCTCTTTATGGGTAAAGGTTAGTGTAGATGTTCCCTTTACGTCTTTGGGGCTATTGAATACAATTAGTGATTTATCCCCGTCCTCCACCAACTCCAACGTTTTGGTCTGCAGATAACGTTGGCTGGTCTGACCGTTCTTGTTTTTTAAGGTCATCTTCAATTCCACCAGTGAGCTTCCAAAACCTAAATCTGCCTCTTCGGCGGCTTTGGCGATCTGCAAACCCTTTTCTGTGGCGGTTTGAGCTGATAATACGGTGGAAATAATGGCGAATCCTGCAAAAAATGAATACTTCATTGTTCTATTTTTTATGGTTATTGATTTTATATTTTGGATAATTTTCGTGATGCTTCAAGCAGTTCAGGTTCCTTTTTGTTTATTAGAATGAGTAGTGCAGGCAGTAACAGAAAATCGATGATCAATGCTGCTGAAATAATGATCAGTGTTATTCTTGCCATATAGCTGTTTAAAGCAAATGGAGAAGTGGAGAGCACCGCAAAACCAGCGATCAATACTACAGTGGTGGTAACTAATGCTCTTCCGACAGTTTCGAACGCGTAGATTACGGCAGCTCGGACGTCGTATCCCAGCTCTCTTCTAGCCCTTAAAAATTTACTCATGAAATGGACGGTATCGTCTACTATAATTCCCAGGGTCATCCCAAAAACAATGACCATACCCGTATTGATCGTACCTTTATAAAGCCACCAAAGGCCAAAACCCACTAATACCGGGGCCACATTCGGTATAATACTTAAAAGCCCCAATTTGGCATTACGCAGTGCAAACATTAAGACCAGGGAGATTAACAGTAGTGCGATAATATTTCCATTGAACATGCTGTCGGCCTGCCGGAACCCCAGTCGTGAAAACATAAGGGTGGGGCTTACACCAATGGTATGCATCGCTTCAGGTGTGTTGTTCCTAAGCCACTGCTCTGCCCTTTCCGTAAAGGCGATCATCTCTACGCTGGAACTGTTTTCTAAAGTAGCGGTAACCCTTGTCTCCGATTTGTCTACGTTGATCTGGTTGTTCAAATCCAAGCCAAAGGGCAGTGATAATTCATAAAGTAGGAGGTATTGCGCTGCTTCCTGGCGGTCCGTCGGTACTTTGTAATAGGTGTCATCATCCCCATGCATTGAACGATTCACTCTTCGCGCTACCTCGCTGAACGCATTTACGTGAACTACTTCGGGCTGTTCCTCAAGCCATTTTTCAAAGGCATTTAGTTTGGATAGATATTCCGGGGTATTGATCCCCCCACTTTCCCCTGAGCCCACCGAGAATTCCACATTGTAAAAGCCGGTCAGGTTTTCGTTTATAAAATCACTGTCTTGTCTGAATTTTACGGAGGTATCAAAGTATTCAACAAATTCATCATTAAACACATTAAAGGTGGCAAAATAGGCCAGCAGCCCAATAATGGTCAAAGAAATAAGGCTTATAGCCTTTGGCCGCCCCACAACCCAAAGGCCCAATTGGGTATACCAGCCCAATTGCTTTTCGCTTTGTTGTGCTGTGGTTTTTCTTTTCCAAATAGGGAAAACAGCCATTAACGCCGGAAGTAAAGTAGTAGAGAATGTAAAAGCCATGATCATCCCAAAGGCAACGATATTGCCTAAATCCCAAAAAGGAGGGACATCCCCAAAGTTCATCGTTAGGAAACCAATAACGGTGGTTAAACTTGTGATAAAGACAGGCATAAAATTAAGCCGCATACTTTCGATCAGGGCTGCTTTCTTTTGATATCCTTCCGTTCGTACTTTTTGTAAAAAGGTGATAAGGATATGAATACTGTCCGCTACGGCCAGGGTCAGTATCATGGTAGGAAATACCGCAGAGGGAGGGGTAAGTTTTATGCCCATTAATCCTACAAAGCCAAGGGTGCTCATAAAGGAAAGTAAAAACACCAGTAGCGTAGAAAACATCGCAAAGAAATTACGCGTAAGTAAAAGTGTCAGTACCATAACAATTAGGATCATCATGCCAACCCTTGTGAAATCTTTCTCCGAATGTTCAAAAAAAGCGGTGTTTAAGGGAACCAGTCCCGTGGTATAGATTGTAAATTCCGGATGCATTTCCTGGAAATCAGCAATCATTTTTCTAGTAGCCACTGTGACTTCCGGAATTTCCGTGGCACTGTTCTCTCCAGGCAGTCGGACCGTAATATTAATTGCTGTGACGCTTCCCTCGGTATTGATTATTCGGTGTACCAGGAGTGGTTCTTTAAGCGCAATTTCTCGGATTTTAGCGATCTCTGCATCGGTTTTTTTTGAGGATTCGTAGGATAGATCATCTACATAAAGATCATCTCCAACGGCACGGGTATATTGAAAATTTGTTATTGCATCCACCCGGGAAGAGTAGGGGGTGTTCCATGCTTCTGCGGTTAGCTCTTCTATAGCAATGAGATTGTCACGGGTAAAAATATCTCCGTTTTCCGGGGCTAGGACCAGTACAATATTGTCGTCCTTGGTATATTTCTCTTGTAAAGCGTCAAAAGCCTCTAATTCCGGGTTACTTTCGGAAAAAAATACATGGTAGTCGCCATCGAATTCTAATTTTCCTTGTGAACCTAAACCTACTGCTAGCAATAGGCTTAGAACTAATACAGGCCATTTATAGCGAATTACAAATTCTGCCCATCGCCTGGCGAAGGCATTCCCAACATGCTTTGATTTTTTGGAAGCGTTCATTATGATTATTTATTTATGGTGTTGATAAGTAATTGACCAGTCAACTATTAAAAATTTACAGCACTACAATTTTTTCCAGTTCAGTGGCCGTTGTAATTGACCGGTCGTCTATTATTGTTTAAAAATTTTTAAGCCAAGAAACGTCTCAGCATTCGAATAAAATTATCAATAGGATAACAGGTATTCATTTCTTTCATACTTACCATTGCCCCTCTTCCGGCATCTTCCATGAAGTTGACCAGATCCATGGCTTCTACAGTGGCATCTAACTCTCCATAATTTTGTCCTTCTTCTACCACCTCACAGATATACTTCTTGACAATTTTGGTTTTGTTTTCAACCGCTTTTCGAATGGCCTCGTTGTGCTCTCCCATTTCATTGACCAAATTACAACCCAAACAACCCATTTTACATTCAAATTCTTCCTTTAGAATTTGATTTCTAAACTCATAAAAATCAAGTAATCGCTGCTTTGGGCCTACATTTGGGTTTTGCAGCACTTCCAGAGCCTTGGGGAACTGCATGTTAAAATAGGCGTTAATGGCTTTGACCGCAAAGTCTTCCTTACTGTCAAAATAGAAGTAAAAAGAACCTTTTGGCACTCCTGCCGCCTTCACAATATCACTAACACTGGTTGCGTTATACCCTTTGCTCCATAGTAACATCATCCCCTTCTCAATAAGGTACTCCTGCTTGGCCTCGTGTTTCATCGTCACAGACATACTTCCCCTTTTGGGGTAAAGATAGTAAAAGTTGACCACCCGTCTATAATTTTTTTTGATAGCATACATTCTTCTGTAATCCAGTATCGCTAATACCCCAAACAACCTAAGGCAACATTTGAAATACGTGAAATCAAAGTTGTGTTCTACACAGCGGCAAGTTGCTCATTGAGTTTGCGCTTTCGTTCATGCAGCTCACCGGTCTCTGCATACACCTTTATTTCTTCCAGGTTCTCCTGCAGGATGTGTCCCATTTTCCTTTTCATTACCCCTTTCATAAGATAGGCCATTAGTCCTTTTAACTGCATGTTTACATCCATGGTAAGGATCGTGCCATTTCCATCAACCTCATGGGTCCAGGTATTGGAAGCTTTCACCACCATATTTGGTAATCCCTTGGGAATTTCATATCTAAAAACATAGTTTTCCGGTTGATACGCTACAATACGTTCGGTAGTCTTTTTAAAACCCTTGTACCGGGGAGTACATTGCCTTTCTTTACAAACAGCACCATTTAATCCGACGCCATGCCCTGTAGATTCCGTAACACCTGAACTCCAGGTAGCAATCTTGTCAAATTGATGGGCAGTGATTTCCCATACCGCTTTAATGGGAACAGCAATAAAAATGGATGCTTTAACGTGTACCTGTATCATACTATTTCAGTTACAGTGCAAGTTATGAAGCGGTAGGGCCCTGTTGTTTGACGAAGAAGGTCAAAAATTTGGCAGATAGGTTCAGTTGGCAATTCGGTATGCCGAGGGTGTCATCTGGTACTTAAGGGAAAACGATTTGGAAAACGTACTCAGATTCTTAAATCCACATTCAAAGCAAATATCTGATATCCTAAGGTCCGAAAGCTTGAGTAATTGGGCAGCTTTTTCCAAACGCTTATTTGAAATATAGCGCGCTGGTGAGGCATTAAATAACTTCTTAAATGTCCGTTTAAAGGTGGACAAGCTGGTATTGGTAAGTGCGGCATAATCCTTAAGCTCTAAATCCTCAAAAAGGTGGGCTTCGATAATAGATTTAAAATTCAGGGCTACCGGATTAAAAAGCGTGCCCAGAATTTCTCTAAGTTCGTTATGGTCTATTTTATGTAAAAGAAGGATCAACTCCTTTACCTTTAATGCGATCAGGTCCTCGTTTATCAGATCAGGATGGTCAAGATAAAAAGTAAGTCCTCTTATGTATTCGTCAACGATCTGTTGTTGGGGGATCTTTTGAAATACTGTAGTTGTGGTATTGTCAGCTTTATATAGAAAATCGGGGATCTTATTCTTAAAAATGCGGTTTACGATATCCGGAGTAATGTGAATAGCAATAACCTTATAGGGCATACTGCTTCGGGGTGAAGCCTTCCAATGGTTCAGGAAAGAGCCGCACTTCATCAATATACTTTCTCCGGTTTCGATAGCATCACGCTTTACACCCCCGTAAGAAATTCCACTTCCGTTCACCGAATAGATGAAGCAGGCTTCGTTATGATAGGTAATAGAAGGCTTAAAAGGTGGACTGAACGTCACTCTTTCGAAGACAGAAAAGTCACCCAACTTATGACTTTCGTAGTTTAGAATCATTATCAGCTAAGAAAAATATACGATCTGAATTGGTCCTCAATATAGCACTTATTCTTTGAGCGGGTTGTATGAGGTATGGGCTATTGCTAGGATCTCAACAATGCTGAATGCGCTTAATTTATAGGGTAAAGCAGTGCTTGTGAAATCAATTTTTAGTACCTTAAAGGAGTTAACCTCCTTTTATTTGCAGTTTACGATTATTTCCGGTTTTGCTTTTTTCCCATTCGTATTGTGGGGTCAAAATTTGGTAAAAAACCCAAGTTTTGAGAATTATGTAGAATGCCCGGAGGCCTTGGGGGTATTTCATCAGTTGGTCACGCATTGGAGTACGCCCACTGAGGGTTCCTCAGACTATTTCAATACCTGTAGTAAGATCATGGGGGCTCCCGAGAACTTCAATGGGGTGCAATACCCCAAGGACGGAGGGGCCTATGCGGGCGTGTATTTTTATGCTCCTGGAGATTATCGGGAATATTTGCAAGCTCCATTACACCGGACCCTCAGAAAAGGACGGCGCTATCAATTGGAATTTTACGTGAGTTTGGCAGAGGGATCGGACTTTGCGGTTCGCGATTTCGGCGTAGTTTTTAGTTATAAACCCTGGGAGGTAGCCACGAGAAAAACCTTGTCCAAGGCAAAACGCTACCAGGCAAAAGGGAATAAGCACTACATCCTGGAACTGAATCAAACCAAATTCCATGAGGATAAATCCGTCTGGCTTAAAATTCGTTCCACTTTTGAAGCCAAAGGATATGAGAATTTTGTTACCCTTGGTAATTTTGAGGATAATGCCAACACTCAAAAAATTAAGACAAAGCGAAAAGAAACAAAAAAAGGGGCGTACTACTATATTGACGCTGTTGCTATCCGCCCTATATCCGAAGGAACACCGGTACATTCAGAAATAATAGTAGATAGTATGCAGGTATTGGAGAATGTTCATTTTCCATTTGATGATTACCGCTTAGCGCAGCAAACAAAAAGAGAATTGGTTCAAGTGATTGAAACCTTACACCAATACCCACATCTCTATCTGGAACTACACGGTTATACCGATAATCTGGGAACAGCGCAGTACAATGCTATCCTTTCAAAAAAAAGAGCTCGGGCTATAGCGGAATATCTTGTTGCACAGGGAATCGCTACTGAACGAATTACTTGGTTTGGGCATGCCAGTGCCAAACCAAGGGCAAGTAATGCTACCTCACCGGGACGCGCAAAAAACAGGAGGGTAGAATTTGTATACCGGGAATAGGTTTTGAAAGAGCAATTACACCTTTCTGTGGACGTATATAAGGAAGAATGTCATAGATCAGGGATCATCTACAAGAAGGGCATTCATTTCCTCCCCGTACTTTAGGATTAACTCACCAGTATATCCTCCGCTTAATACAAAAAAGGATTCGGGTTGATACCCGGTAGAGCTGATTAAGATTTGCCAGTGGAATGGTTGCTCACTCTCTAACAAAAAATTGCCGTCAAAATCGGTGTATACTCCAACTTTGGTGTCTTCAAGTACCACGGAAGCCAGGTAGATCGGAAGACCGAGTTCGTCCACTACCTTGCCATGGATCTCGTTTTGCGTGTAGCCCAAAAGAGGGACTATCACCACTGCCAGCACAAAGGTCCAACTGCGCATTTCGATAAGATTTGGACTATACTAACGAAGAAACTAAAGGATTAGTATTTTATTGAGGGTGAACTACATGTGACGCTTAGGTGCGGATTACGTAATTTGGAAACAATATTACCGGGGAATAGTCGTTTTAAGTATCACGCGAGAACCCAAACTGGATAACCATGAACCACAGTTCTCGCACACTCTTTGGCCTCGGCCTTTTTATTTCATGTCTTGTTAATGGACAAAACCTTGTAATAAACGGCGGTTTTGAAGAATACAAGACCTGCCCCTCAAATTTCACTAATGTAGATGCTACCCTGGAAGCTGTAGCAACACCAACCTCAAGTTCCGGAGATTATTTCAATACTTGCAGCAGTACCGATTTTGGTGTTCCAACAAATTTCAAAGGAGAGCAAAAAGCATTTGAAGGCACCGGGTATATTGGGCTTTATTTTTACGCCCTTAATGACTATCGCGAATATCTACAGCTGAATACAACAAGGACATTACGCGAAAAATATCCCCATAAGATCTCTTTAAAGGTTAGTCTGGCTGAAGCTTCAACCTTGGCCATACGAGACATGGCAATCGTATTTACCAATAAAAAAATAAAATTACCCAATAGTTCTACGCTTACCAATGGGCGTCTGGATTTGCAACAAGGACTTAAATTTCAGAAGGTAAAACTAATCCCGGAAAAATCTCTTGACGATACAGCAGGTTGGGTAACACTAACTGCTGAATTTGAAGCTAAAGGATTCGAAAATTACATGATCCTTGGTAATTTCCAGCCCAATAAAAATACTCGGATATTGGAGGCTAATAGGACGATCCGTTCCAGCGACTTTTCGTACTACTACATCGATGACTTTACCATGGAGGAACTTCCACGAGTGAATTATGAAAAGGACAAGATCTACGTGTTAGAACAGAATCCGTATGAACCCAAAGGGTATAAGTTAGATGGAAAGGCCATGGCCAGTGTAAAGAAAATATTCAAATACCTTAGAGAAAATGCAGAGGTACAAATGAAAATTACTGGCCACTCCGATAGTTCCGGCACTCCCGAATACAATAAGTTTATTTCTTCCTTAAGAGCACGGGCAGTTGCACTTTACCTGAAAAAATTAGGTATTGATGATGACCGTATTGTTTGGGAAGGCGTTGGCGACTCCAAGCCACTACGTAACGGAAAAATCAAGCAGGACCATCTGGCGAATCGTAGGGTGGAATTTGTGATGACTACTTTTGACGAACAGTAGCCTTTGCCTACAGTAAGGTTTGCGTATTTTTGGGGAAACCGATACGCAAATGAGGACATTTTCCGTACTGCTTTTACTGCTTGTATTAGGCGCATGTAATGCAAAGAAAGAGGTAGATATGTTGGTGTTTAACGCCAAGGTCTACACTGTTGATGAAAACCTTCCAACGGCTAGCTGTTTTGCGGTAGATGATGGAAAAATCATTGCTGTAGCTGAAAACGCTGATCTTTTTGAAGAATATAGTGCTAAAGTGCTTCGCGATATAAAGGGAAAAACCGTAATTCCCGGTATCATAGATGCCCATTGTCATTTTTACAGATTAGGACTTGACCAACAGGTAGTGGACCTTGTGGGAACTGAAAGCTATGAGGAAGTCCTGGATCGTGTTGTGGCCTTTCAGAAAGCAAATCCCTCCAACTTTATTCGGGGTAGGGGATGGGATCAAAACGATTGGGAGGTCAAGGAATTTCCTACCAAAGCAAGATTAGACGTATTATTTCCAGACACCCCCGTAGCCCTCGGAAGAGTTGATGGGCATGCCTTACTAGTAAACCAAAAAGCCTTGGATATGGCGGGTATTGATGCCACCACTGAGGTTCCGGGGGGAAAAATTGTAAAAGAAGACGGACAGGTTACAGGGGTTTTAGTAGATAGTCCTATGAAACTCGTAGCTGCAGTGATGCCCCAGCCCGATCGGGCTACACAGATTCGTGCGTTAAAAGAAGCGGAAGCCATCTGTTTTGACTACGGATTGACTACAGTAGACGATGCGGGACTGGATCGTTCTACCATAGAACTGATCGACAGCCTTCAAGGTATTGGTGAGCTAAAGATACGCGTATATGCCATGGTTAGTAATACGCCGGATAATTTAGATCACTTTCTAAAACAAGGTATTCTAAAAACGGATCGCTTGAATGTCCGGTCAGTTAAGGTATATGGAGATGGTGCCCTGGGTTCTCGCGGCGCGGCCTTAAAAGTCCCGTATTCCGATCAACCCGGACATTTTGGTGCTATGATCACCCCTGCCGGTGAAATTGGCGCGCTAGCGGAACGCATTGCTGCTTCTGACTACCAAATGAACACGCATGCTATAGGCGATTCGGCCAATGTTGTGGTATTAAGAGCCTATAACAAAGCGTTGGTAGATAAGCCCGATCGACGTTGGCGGGTAGAGCACGCCCAGGTCATAACCGATAACGACTTTGATTACTTTGAGAAAGGGATCATCCCTTCCGTACAACCTACTCATGCTACAAGTGATATGTACTGGGCAGGCTTTCGATTGGGGCCAAAAAGGATAAAAGGAGCATATGCCTTTAAGACCTTATTGGATCAAGCAGGTACGGTAGCCTTAGGAACAGATTTTCCTGTTGAGAAAGTGAGTCCGTTCCTTACCTTCTATGCAGCGGTAGACCGCCAGGATCTAAAGAATTACCCCAAAGGGGGATTTCAACGCAAAGACGCCTTAAGCCGGGAAGAAACCCTCAAAGGAATGACTTTATGGGCGGCATACTCCAATTTTGAAGAGGGGGAAAAAGGAAGTATAGAAGTTGGGAAGAATGCGGATTTTGTAGTGCTGAGCCATGATATTATGACCGTGGAGATAGATAGTATTCCGTACATCGAGGCAGAACAGGTATATGTTGGCGGGGAGGCCGTTAAGAAAATCAAATAGCCGGAGCATACTAGGTGCTAGGGGGTATTTTGTCGTATAAAACAGGGGTTTTGTAGAAGATCGATCGCAAAGCAAATCCTGCGCTCTTATCGCATTGGTCAGCTTTCTACCGTTTACCCGCATTTATGTGTTATTCGACAAAAAAGAAAGCCCATTCGACTGGTACAAGCTTAATTTTGTAGTGGATTAACAAGTAAAGGATGCGTCGAATTTCAGTGCAGACAAAAGAGTACACGATCTCATTCAGGAAGGTAGCCCGCAAGATCAAAAGAAACGGGTTCAAGATCTACTTTTGGACGTGTTCCTTGCTATTTGTCATAGCGTTGTATTTCTTTTGTTCGTTACTGTTATCTGAGTCCTCGCTATAGCATAAGGGTGCAAGAGAAGATAGCTGAAGCGCGGTTATAAAGCATTTTTGAATACCTCCGATTGATGCCAGACCAATTGAAATCGTTTTCAAAAAAAAACCCCCCAACAACTCTTGGGGGGTTTCTATTTTTTCCAAGGAAGTTGATTAGAACATTACAGGTGTTTCTACACGTGTAGTTCCCCATCCCATGACCAAATGGGCACCTCCATCTACTTCCTTAAAGGCAATAGAGAATGCCTCTAGCGCCTCACCCCCTTGGGATGTTTTGGAAGTAACACGAACCACATCAGCGGCCTTGTCATACGTATAGGCCCCCCACTGATTAAGGTTGCCATTTAAAATGAGCGTCCACTCGTTCTCTCCGGGAATGGTGAATAAGGCATAAGTGCCTGCTTTTACCGATTGACCACCAAAGGAAGCATCTTTATAAAATGTGATTTCCGTAGCTTCGTTTGCTCCGGTTCGCCATACCTTTCCCTCCGGTGCTAAAGTGCCCATGTCACGACCCTTTAATTGTGGGCGGCTATAAATAACACGTACCGCTTTGTTGGCTTCTTTATAACTGGGAGGAAAAGAAGCAATATCCGCGGGGCTTTTATCCAGTCCGGAAAATTTTTGAGCCGTAGCTTCAGTTCCTAACAAGGCCAAAGTGAAAAAAGTAAGTACAAATAAGTTTTTCATGATTTTTTTTCGATTTTGTTACCCGCCAAAGCTAGCGGTTAAACCTCTTGCTGTTTTTTAAAAATGCGTTAAAATTTGCTTTCTTTCAGTTTGTTTTAATTTTACCACGAAATACATATAATAT